>JAHHIH010000043.1 GCA_019358835.1 Tildeniella torsiva UHER 1998/13D | reverse complement strand
GGGGGGGGGGGGGAGTGCGGACATAAGGGAGGTAAGGGAGGTAGGGCAAGTGACACCCTCACCCCCTACCCCCCTACCCCTCACCCCCTCACCCCCCACTCCTCACCTCCTCCTCACCGTCCGCGACCACGGACGCGGTATTCCCGCCGAAAAACTGGAGGTAATATTCGACCAGTTTCAACAGGTGGATGCCTCGGACTCGCGGCAGCGGGGCGGCACGGGGCTGGGCCTGGCAATCTGCAAGCGGATTGTGCAGCAGCACCAGGGCCGCATTTGGGCCGAGAGCCAGCTAGGGCAGGGCAGCACCTTTTTTGTGCAGCTGCCGCTGAGGTTGGAGCCCAGCCATGACTAAGCGAGTGCTGCTGATCGACGACGAAGACGACATTCGCGCCATTGTGCAGGCGGCTCTGGAGGAGCTGGCGGGCTGGCAAACCCTCGGGGCAACCTCTGGGATCGAAGGGTTAAAGCTGGCCCAAGGGACGACCATTGATGCCATTTTGCTCGATATTTCTCTGCCCGATATGGATGGCTTTGAGATCTACGACAAGCTGCAAAGCCACCCCGCCACCCAGGCTGTTCCTGTGATTGTGCTCACGTCTAAGGTGCTGGCGCGGGATCGCGCCCACTTCACTGCCCTCCAGGTGGCAGGCCTAATTACCAAACCCTTTAACCCCCTCACCCTGCCCCAGCAGATTGCCGCCCTGCTGCACTGGAATCTATAGCATTGGCCACCAGGGGTTTAGAGCGGTTACAACTGGTATAGCTGTAGCCAGTTTGGTTTAAGACTTTTCCCCTAGAAACGTTTAAAAGTTCGAACGTTCAAACGTTTCTAAGGTTTCTGGATGTCCTGATCCAGGTAACTATGGCTGTCCATCGTGTTTGCCAAGGGTCTGTCCTATGTCGTCACCATCTCAGCCTGGCTGCCCCATCGCCGATCTCGTCAGCCAGTTTATTCAGGCCCGCGCCATCACCCAGACCCAGTACCAGGAACTAACGACCCTAGTATTAGCCGATGGCACTGTTGATGAGAGCGAGCGCAAGCAGGTCAATCGCCTGTTCGATGCGATTCAGCTTGGGCGGGTGAAGATTTTGGACTGATAGGGGAGTGGGTGGGTGGGTAGGTGGATGAATATAGAGGCAAATCTTTCACCTACTTCACCTACCCACCTACTCCACTCACCCACCTACTCCGTCACCCTCCCCGTGAGCGGCGAACTGGCACTCGCTACCCCCTTCACCGGAATCCGCCCGGCGCGGTAGGCGAGGCGACCGGCCAGGGTGGCTAGCCCCATGGCGCGGCCCATGGCGATGGGGTTAGCGGCTTTGGCGATCGCGGTGTTGATCAGCAGCGCATCGGCTCCCATTTCCATGGCTTCGGCGGCTTCGCTGGGGGTGCCAATCCCGGCATCCACCACCACTGGAATGTTGGCCGTTTCGATAATGATTTGAATGTTGGCGGCGTTGCGAATCCCCTGGCCCGAGCCAATCGGCGACCCCAGGGGCATGACGGTGGCGCAGCCCGCCTCTTCTAATCGCTTGGCCAGCAGTGGGTCGGCGTTGATGTAGGGCAGCACCGCAAAGCCTTCTTTTACAAGCTGTTCGGCGGCTTCTAGGGTGCCAATCGGGTCGGGCAGCAGGTACTTGGCGTCGGGAATGACTTCGAGCTTGACGAAGTTGTTGTCTTCCTGGCCCAGCAGTTTGGCCATTTCGCGGCCCAGGCGAGCCACGCGGATGGCTTCTTCAGCGGTTTTGCAGCCCGCCGTGTTGGGCAGCATCCAAATTTTTGACCAGTCGAGGGCTTCGGCTAGCCCCTGGTGGCCGGGGGCGTTGGTCTGCACGCGCCGCACCGCCACGGTGACAATTTCGCAGCCGCTGGCGGCAATGCTCTGGCGCATCACCTCAAAGTCGTCGTACTTGCCGGTGCCGGTCATCAGTCGAGACGTGAACGTACGCCCAGCGATGGTCAAGGATGAATCGGTCAAGTCATTTGCAACAGACAGATTGGGAGCTAGGGTCGTAGCGGTGGCAGGGACAGCATCGGTAAAGGTCATAGCCTGAGGGGTAGGAGAAACAGCGGGAAGGTTGGGCAACGGGGGTGGGGCGGTGTGGAAGCGCTGCCAGGAGAACGCATCTAAGTGCGGGTCGGGTTTTCCCAGCACCGCCTGGGCCACTAGCTGGGCGGTAATGGGGGTGAGCAAAATGCCGTTGCGGTAGTGGCCAGTGGCCAGGGTGAGGTTGGCAGCGGGACCAGGGCCGAGGATAGGCCACTCGTCGGGGGTGGCGGGGCGGTACCCCCACCAGGTTTCTTCGAGGGTGAAGTCGGCTAGCATGGGCAGCAGGGCGATCGCATTGCCTACCAGCTGGTGCACCCCGCCCGCCGTGTTGTGGGGCGCAAAGCCCACCTCCTGGCTGGTGGCCCCCAGCACAATACGCCCATCCCGACGAGGCACAATGTAGGTGTCTTCGCCAAACAGCACCCGCTGCAAGGGCTGGAGGGTGCCGTAGCCGACGGGCACTCGCAGGCTCGCCATTTCGCCCTTTTTAGGAAACACCGGCAGGGGCAGCAGCTCGTGGGCCCAGGCTCCGGTGGCAAGCACGACCTGACCGGCCATGAAATCCCCCGACTGGGAGGTGCAGACCCGCTCAATGCGCCCCTGGTAATGGCGCAGGGCGATCGCCCCAGTCCCCTCGTGCAGGGTCACCCCCAGGTCAATTACCGCCGATCGCAGCGCCTGTACAAGTAAACGATTGTCCACCTGGCCCTCGTCAGGGTGCCAAAACGCCCCCTGCACATCATGCCCCAGGCCAGGCTGGTAGTAGGCCAGGGTCGCCGCATCTAGCCAGCCGGTGGAATGCTCTGGCACCGTGCGGCGCGGGGCCAAAATGCCGCAGGGCCAGTAGCCCACCGACTGCCCGGTGAGCGATTCCAGTTTGCTCACCCAGCTGGGATACAGTGCCAGGCTGGCGAGGGCGAGATCCAGCATTGGCCCCGGCGGCAGCCCTTCGGCGCAGGGAGCCAGCATACCCGCAGCGGCATGGCTGGCCGCCTGCTGAAAGTCGCGACTGAGCACGGTAACAGTGGCCCCCTGCTGCCGCAGCTCTAGGGCGATCGCCAAGCCAATAACCCCGCCGCCCACCACCAGGACGTCGCTTCCCTGATTTGCCATGCCGTTTAACTCAAGTGCTCAGCCTTTATTTTAGGCCACCAGTCGGCCACAGCAGGGGCAATGCCGCGCCTCTGCTGTGGGGGAAGCCCCTCTACCACAGGGCGGGAATCGAGTCTAAGTCGGGGTCAGGGGCCGGACGCTGCTCCACCACACCGGGCTGCACCAGACCCGGCTGAATGGGGGCAATGTCGCCGCCCGTGGTTGGATACGTAGTCGCCGCCCCGGTGCGCGGAATCACGTTGCCGGGGGCGGCGGTAAAACCGTCGGTGCCCGCGCCCGTATTAGAGGGAGAGATGGTCGCCCGCCCGCTGCCCTGGTCAGGAAAGGTACTGTTTCCCGTGGCCGAAATGCCGTTGTTGCTACCTACCTCACTCTGGCGCTGCACTAAGCGACCGGCCTGTTCGAGGGGTAGCGTGCCCAGGTCATTGACATCCTGAGCCGTAGAATTTTGCTGGCTAGCGAGCGGAGCGTTTTGAGAGCGATCGCCAAGAAGTCGGTTGAGACCGCCCGTCAGCATCAACACCAAAGCCGCCAGAATGCCGCCGATCATAAAGCGATTCATAGCTTTCCTCACCCATACTTATGGTCTATCATCGCGCAGATCTCCCCTAGAGACGCAGGCAAAGCCGTTTCTTGCCTGGATTTTGAGCCTGGTTTTGGCCAGCACCGCTAAACCGGCTGAAGAATCACCACCTCAAGCTTGAGATCATCAAAGTCGTCGAGGGAGTCTTGATCTTCGAAAGCGACTTCATAGCGGTTGCCGTTGGTGTAGCGAGTGCGCTTGACCTTAACCCCAAAGGCGTCGCGCCAGGGACTGCTGGCGGTCAACCGATTGTCCCCATCAAAATAGTAGGTAAACACGCCCGCCTCCGGCACAAATCGATACCAGCGGGTGGCGTTATTGTTGGTAATTTCTTCCTTTAACTCAGACTCGGGCGGCAGTTGGTTAATGGGGCGAGGGCCAGCATTTTCTTGGTAGACCCGCATGCGCTGACGAAACAGGGCATCGCCGCCGTAGACGCGGTACCACACCTGGTGAGGGGTCATGGCATTGGCGGTATAAACCGAGTAGGCGGTAGCGGTGGGCATGTTGATCATCTCGTACTCCCGCACCCGGCTACCAAGGGGCGGAGCAGACCCAGTGCTTTGCTGGGCGGGGGCCTGTAACCCCAGGGGCCATACCAGCAGCACAGTGGCCGCGATCGCTAAAACCAGACCGTAGAGTCTACCGCGCCGTTTCATGCTCTCAGCCACCAGGAGGGATGTGCCCAAAGAATAACGCAGATTTTTGGGTTGAGAACGCCGAAACGGCCTTTTGCCCTCAATTAGGAGCGATTTGATATCCCAATGTAGAGAAAGCTCAGCCATAAAGTCTTAATGAATCATCGCCAATTTTGAATTCTGATTAGCAAAGACAACTTAGTAAGGTAGATGGGGCTGCTGCACACAACCGGGGAACCCTACAGAAAAAGCAGCGCGCCCCTGGGACTGGAAAGGATTAAAACACCCGATGAAAAACCTCAATCGCACCCAGCACAGGGTACCAGCCTCTTTAGCCCACCAGCACAACCTGGCCCAGCGGATGGAGGAACTAGAAAGTCGCCGCAAACAAGTAGACGACCTGTGGAACAAGCTCGAAGCCGCCGATGCTGAGTTGGTCAACCAGAAGCAAGCCGCTGAAAAGGCTTCTGCAAAAGCCATCAAGCACAAACAGGAGAATGAGAACCTGCTGCAGCGGTTGATGAACGCCATCAAGTCGCGCAATTCTATGCGGGGGCGGCTAGGCAATATGACAATGCAGCGCAACCGAGCCATTCGCCAGGTAGAAAAGCTAACCGGTCAAAACCGAGAAGTGATGGAGCAGCTCAAACTGACCACCGATAAGCTGGGAGAGGTTTACCAGCAGGTCGGTGCGTTGCAGACCGAATACGACCAGGATATGACGGAGCTGGCCCAGGCGTACCAGGCTGTCAGCCTAGAGCAGCGAGCGACTTTACCAGAACAGCTCCGCACCCTGCTAGAGCAGCTAGAGCAGGAGTACACGGGGGTTGAGTCATGAAGCCACGCTCAGAGCGGCAGCAAGATTTTGAGGCCATCAAACAGAACTTATTTACCGCCGGAGTAGCCACGGTAAAGGCCGCCCAGGCCCAAGAAAACATGTTTATGACCACATTAGAAGCCCTCTCAGAAGCCTACGAAGGCACCGGCATCAATCAGTTAGCGGCTGGGGAGACAGAACCAGAAGCCGACTTGACCCCCATGCTAGAGACGTTGCTGGCCCAGCGCCAAGAAGCCTTAAACCATCAAGATTACGAGGCTTACGTCGAGGTCGAAGAGAAGCTGCAATGGCTTGATGAGTTAGCTGTTGCCCGGCTAGAGCGGCAGGTAAGACTGCTAAAAGCCCAGCAAGAATTGACCATTTTTGCTGGCAAGCCGTCGTCGTCTACACCACCCACGGCGGGCGATAAAAAAGTTTGGACAGAGGCCGGTTTGAAGGAAGAATACAAAACCCTGGCAGACTTGCAAAATGCCTTGGGGGTCAACGTCCGTACCTGGAAGCAGGCCGTTGAGCAGGTGAACGCACTAATTTGACGACAGGCCTGCCCCATAGGGGATCCGCCAATTACCCTGAATGCTCAGGGCTAATTCAATGTGATGGGATAAAAATTTAGGCTGCAAGACACCCCCTAGTCTTGGTGTAGCAATGAATCCTTCGCATATTGGGCCTGACTTTACCGCCCTGAGCAATGCCTATGCTCGATGGCTGCACTCACCTATCGCGGTGGATGACGAGGGTAAAACTCGTTTTGCTGGTCTCGTCAGTGTCTTTGCTCAAACTCGATGACTAAAATCTGACGGACAAGAAGTACCCCGGCAATCCGACGAAGTCATACTGCTCTTGGGATCTACTTCGAGTCACAGGCGAGGTCACAGATTGACAGGGGCACTCGCCCCAAGAGCCCAAAACCATAAAGGACAACATTGAGCGACTCAAGCGCCTGGGTGTTGAGGCGATCGAGAACTGAGTCTGGCTCGTTCCAAACGCCTCACCACTGCTCTCAAGGGGTGTTCAGCCTTGTCCTGGAGTAAGACGGTCAAGCCATTCCGCAGATCTTGGAAAAAAATATGACCAGTCTGTCGATCTACTGGCTCTCGGTTCGACTAATTCACACAGACAGGGTTAAGGGTTAATCCCCAGCCCGCTGACAAACCATCCATGGAGACTGACAACCATGACTACAACCGCGCTAGAAACCATTTCACAAACCCAAGCAGAGGCTCAAATTCGTCACCTGATCGACGATCATATCAGCGCCATCTGTGCCAAAAATCTTGACCAAATCATGGCCCACTACGCCCCAGAGATCGTCATCTTTGATATGAAACCACCCCTGGCGCTTAGGGGCATAGACGACTGCCACACTATGTGGGCAACCAGTTTGCCCTACATGCCTACCATCTCCGGCATGGAAACCCAGTCGGTTAGTATCACCATTAGCAACGACCTAGCCTTAGCCCACTGGGTGGCTCGCTTTGCCGGGCTTGAGCCCAACCATCCAGCAGCGCAGATGTGGCTGCGAATCACATCTGGCTGCCAGCGGCAGGGAGAGCAATGGCAGATTATCCACGAGCATGTCTCGGTGCCCTTTGCGCACAGCAACAGCGCCGATTGCACCAACGCCTAAGCTTGGCCCGATGTGGGCATTGACTTGGTTTTTTTGAAAGTGTCAGAACCGGACAGTGACTAATTAGGAGATTTGCAATGAGAGTTATTGTTTTAGTCAAAGCTACCTCCGACTCCGAAGCAGGTGTAATTCCCACCGAAGAACAATTGACTGAGATGGGGCAGTTCAACGAAGAATTGGTTAACGCGGGCGTGATGCTGGCGGGCGAAGGGCTGCATCCCAGCTCGAAAGGGGTGCGGGTAGCCTGTAAAGGTAACGCTCGCACCGTCACCGACGGGCCATTTACTGAAACTAAAGAGCTTGTCGCCGGATTTTGGATCTGGCAGGTGCAGTCGATCTCAGAGGCCGTTGACTGGGTTAAACGCAGCCCCTTTCAGGATGACGAAATTGAGATTCGGCCTATCTTTGAAGCAGATGACTTTGGCGAAGCCTTGACTCCAGAACTGCGAGACCAGGAAGATCGTCTACGGGCTGAATTAGAAAAAGAAAAATAACGCGATTCCATAGCGAGCAGGTTCAAATCTGAACCTGTTCACTTTCCCTCAGACCAAGACACGGAAGACGCAGGGTGGCATAGGAATATGGCTAAAGCCAATCGGTTCCATTCAATTTATGAGCACCCGATCAGCAGGTGAAAGTCTCAAACGCTTCGGATGGCATTTTGCAAAGCCTGGAGGTCACCCCCGCAGAGGGCTGGTAGGTGGCGGGTGATTTTTTCAATATCCCAGTGCCACCATTGCAGTTCTAGCAGAGCCTCAATGGTGCCCTCGTCGAAGCGGTAGCGAATCACCTGGGCGGGGTTGCCCCCGACAACGGCGTAGGGGGGCACGGTTTTAGTCACCACCGACTGGGCCGCGATAATCGCTCCATCCCCCACCTGCACGCCGGGCATGAGCGTCGCGCCGTAGCCAATCCACACGTCATTGCCGATGACGGTATCGCCTTTATTTGGCCATTCGCTGGGCATGCCCGACTCCCATCCTTGGCCAAAGATAGGGAAGGGGTAGTTGGTAAACCAGTCGGTGCGGTGATTGCCGCCGTTCATGATGAATTTGACATCAGAGGCGATGGAGCAGAATTTGCCGATGATCAGCTTGTCGCCGATGAAGTCGAAGTGGTAGAGCACGTTGCGCTCAAAGTTTTCAGGATTCTCAAAATCGTCGTAGTAGGTGTAGTCGCCGACAACGATGTTGGGGTTAGTGATGAGGGTGTTGAGAAAGGCCGTGCGGGTGATGCCGGGGATGGGGTAGCGGGTGGTGGGGTGGGGGCCGTGCATGGCAGGGAAATGGGGAAGATGGGAGGGTGAGGGAGATGGGGAGGTTACTTTTCGCCGAGGAAGAGGCCGCTTTCGGAGCAAACGCCGGCGAGGGGTTTATCCCACACGTCTTTGGGCAGGGTAGGCAGGCGGGCGTATTCGAACACAATGCCCACAGTAGGGATGCTGTGCCAAGGGGGCTGACTGAGCAGGCGATCGTAGTAGCCGCCGCCGTAGCCGAGGCGGTAGCCGCGCACGTCGCAGGCTACGGCGGGCACGAGGATGAGATCCACCAGGGAGAGGTCTACCTGGGGCGACTTGGGGTGGGGTTCAATAATGCCGTAGGAGCCTTTGCGGAGGGGCCAGCGGCTGTTGGCCGACCAGTAGTGCCAGGTCAGCTGGTTTTTATCAACGCAGCGAGGCAGCCCCCAGTGGGGATGGTGGGCCGTCAGGGGGCTAAGGTCGGGCTCTTGGCGAAAGCTGGTGTAGGCCAAGATAATGCGGCACTGGCGAAAGTAGCTCCAGTTGAGCAGGTGGGCGCAGATGCGATCGCTCTTTTGCTTCCACAGCTGGGGGGGAATGCTCTGGCGGGCGCTGATCAGGCGACGGCGCAGATCGGATTTAACCTGATGGTTGAGATCTGAAGCAGAGGGTTGGGTCACGGGGGGCAGAAAACGGTCGATGGATAGCCAACAGCGGCGCTAGAAATAAATCAGCAGGTTCAGCCCCGGAATGGTGCGCGAGAGCGTCCACAGGAGCAGCGCTGTGTAGAGCAGACCCAACCCCCATTGATACCACACCAGAGCGGTAATCAATCCCGGTACGTGCTGATCTCGTAATCGGATGTCATTAAAGCCAAACTTTAGCCAGTTGTTGAGACTGAAATCCAGATAATTTAGCCAGTTCCAGCGGCGATCGAGGAGCAGGTAGGTGTAGCGATCGCGAAAAAACGGAAACTTGGGGATCACCGGCAAGCGAGCGATCAAGAGCCTGAGCTGGCGCAGGCTGCCGTCCTCGACAAAGTAGCTCTCATCCATAAGGTCGTGGTAACGGCCCCGCTTAATCAACAGGCCAATTAGCACGGCGGGCACCGGCACCAGCAGCATAAACAAAAAGCCCAGGGTCAGTAGCGGATAGTCGGCGGAGCGCAGCAGGGCATTGAGCCCCAGGCCCAGCAGCAGGCTACAGCCCCCACCCAGCCACATTCCTTCTGCAAGGGGTGGAAGAATGGGGGTAGCCCGGCGGCGGCGGTAGCGATCGACCAGCCAAAACATCAGCGCAAAGGTGGGAATCGCCACCAGCCCCAGGCCAAAGGTGAGGCCAAAGCTGGTGCCGTAGCGGCTCAGCACCACTAAGCCCCCCAGCCACAGCCACTGCAAGGCCAGGGTAAATCGGCGGGTGATGGGGAAGGTGTCGCGGGCAAAGATGCGATCGCGCACCTTTAGATACGCTGCCAGGTCAACTCCCGGCACGCTCAGCACCCCCTCAGTACCGATAAATGTCTGGGTTTGGCGCTGGTTGACCACCGCCGCCGCCTGGACCTCGGTAAAGCCCGCCCGCACCAGGGCCGCCACCGCGGCGGTGTTGATATTGGTGCCCAGCAGCCGCTGCTGCCAGCTTTTCAGCCGCAGGCGCTCGGCGGTATAGGCAATCGAGTTGGCGTCGCTAATCTGCTCCTGATTGCGAAAGTTGCGCTCTAGGTTGCGCAGCAGGGTCTCGTTGCCCGCCAGCTGCGGCACCGAAAACACCCGACCAATTTTGCTGGGGGTGCCCAAAATTTGGGTTTGCTCCAGACTAAACTCCAGGCCCGCCACATTTAGATAGGCCCCTGGCAGAAATATCGCATCCCCCAGATCGACCTCGCCGCCGACCATGGCGTTGCGCAGGTTGACCGGTTCGCCAAAGCGGGTTTGGCGCAGCACCAGGGGCGCGTCAAAGCGGGCCTCGGTAAAAAACAGCGCCTTGGCAAAGTAGCTGCGCACAAAGAAAGCGCTGCCCTGCCACACCGTGCGGGCAAAGTCGGCCACCCCCCGCCACTGCACCCGGCTAAAATTCAGATCGCCCGCCAGCACCGCCCGGCTAAAGTTGGCATCGGCCTTAAACTCGGCCCCCTGAAACGTCGCGCCGCTGCGAAACTGGCTCTGGTCAAATCGGGCGGGCTCAAAGAACAAACTACTCTTAGCCTGCACCCCCTGGCGAAAGTCGGCCCCCGAAACATTCACCGCCCGATTAAACCGCGCTCCGCCCACCGAGAGCCCCTGCTCAAACACCGCCCCGCTGGCCAGCACCCGGCCCAAAAAGAAGGTATCGCCCCCGAGCACCTGGCCGGTGAAGCGAGTCTGCACCGCCACCAGCGGCGCTTTAAATAGATAAATCTGCTGGCTGCTGCCCTGGCCCTGAATCAGCAGCGACTGAGAGAGCCGACTGAGCTGGAGCAAACGCTGGCGATCGCGCCTCAGCTGTGCCCGCCCAGCGTCGCTCAGCAGCGGGGAGAGGTTGTCGCCATAGAGGGGTTCGCGCTGGCCCAGGCGCTGCAAGTCGAGGTCGCCCTGCACCACGGCGTAGCTGAGGTCGAGGGTCGGGGTCGTCGCCGGTCTTTGCAGCCCGCTGCTCAGCAGCCGGTAAAAACTATCGGTCAGGGGGCTGTCGGCCCGCAGGTCGATGGTGTAGTAGCGCAGATCAACGGCGGGCCTGCCCTCCCGCTGCACTGGGGCCGCGAGCAGCTGGCGCAGCAGGTCTAACGTCAGGGGGGGATGGCTGTCAGCGGCCAGGGCAGGAAGCGGGTGGGCGATCGCCACCCCCACCACCAAGATCAACATTCCCAACCAGGCTATGCACCGCCGCCAATGGCAAGGCACCGAGACCTACAGTGCCGCCTGTTGGCCAACGTACATGGCCCGCAGCACCAGGGCCGGGTCAACCCAGTTGTCTTGGTACTTAAGCCCCCAGTGCAGGTGCGGCCCGGTGGTGCGGCCCGTCATGCCCACCCGGCCAATGCGTGCCCCCGCCGGGATTGGCTGGCCCGCCCGCAGCTGAATGCCGCCGTCGCGATCGACCATGACTTTGTTCTGGCCACTGCCCTCCACATGGCCCTGCATGTGGCAGTAAATGTGGGTCCATTCTCCAGATTTAATTGCCATGGAGGTGCCGCAGGCACCGTCGCCCTCGACCCACAGCACTTCGCCCGCCCACCAGTTGCGAATATAGCTGCCGTTGGGGGCCGCTAGGTCGAGGCCGTAGTGAAACCGAGAGCCGCCGTTGTAGGGGTCACTGCGGTAGCCAAAGGGGGAGGTATAGGTTTGAAAATTTTCGACCGGAAACGAGGCCCGAGTCCAAAGCGCGGCGGTCAGGTCTTGAGCATTGGCCACCGATAACGAGCGGGGCACCGCTACTGAGACTAAGAATGCTGTAGCCAACCCCAGCCCGAGCAAGGCTTTGCGGCGAGGTCTCTGCCTCCAACCGCTCGCCAACCTACGAACCAAAGTCTTAACCACGCCGGGTTTGAATTGAGCAGCAGAAGTCAGTCTGGGGAGATTGCAGAGTCGCCAATTCATGGTGTAAATCGCGATCGGAGGAGCAGCGAACGTCGCCAATTAGCTTATCCCAGATTTCAGAACTGGGACACTTTTTGAACTGGTTTTTTGCCTGCCCCCGCGAAACGGTGGGCTAGGCATAAATCAGCCGGTTTTTGGCTGCCAAAATTCTGCCAGCGCCAAATTAAATATGGCCGCTGCGTCCCTGTCTTCAAACAAAGGTTGATACCTCCTACCCCGTACCCATTGGGCTTTCTGGCGAGTTTCATTATTGGCTGCCATCACGCTAGGTGAACCCCACCCAACCCAGGAATAAGACAGGCTAAGTTGCAATAAGCTTTGTTGCAACTTAGCTCCATTAACTAAGTACAAATTCCTAAGCAGGCGCGGGGGCTGGGGATTTCTACAGACAGTGGGCTAGGTGCTCAATCAGGCGATCGCATTCTTCCAGCGTGTTGTAGTGCACCATGCTGACCCGTACCACCCCCTGCTGGGGCAATAACCCCAAATCTTCGATCAGCCGCAGGGCGTAGAAATGGCCGTAGCGAATGCCAATGTTGTGGGCATCGAGCTGAGGCGGAATTTGGTCACTGCTCACCCCCTCCGTCACAAAGGAAATGGTTGAAACGCGCTCCGTCGGGTCGGCGGTGTCTCGACCGATAATGCGCACGCCAGGCCGACTGTGCAAAAACGAGAGCAGCCGTTCGTTGAGCATGCCTTCTTGCTTTTGAATTAGACCAAAGGCCCGATCGATGGGGTCGGCGGAGTCGGCTTCACTGGATTCTCCGTGGTGCTGAGCTAAAGCCTCGAAGTATTCGGTGACTGCCGTCAGGCTGTAGCTCAGCTCGTAGCTGCTGCCCCCCGGCTGAAACTTGTAGGGTATTGCCGCATCATTAATAAAGTAGTGGTTGTAGCCGGGTAGGGCCAGCAGCAGCTCTTTTTTGCCGTAGAGCAGCGCCATGTGGGGGCCATACACCTTATAGAGGCTAAAGGTGTAGAAATCGACATCCAACGCCTGCACATCGACGCGGCGGTGGGGGGCAAAGGCGACCCCATCGACGCAGAGCAGCGCCCCGTGGGCGTGGACGAGATCGGCGATCGCCCGCACCGGATGAATGCTGCCCAACACATTCGACGTGTGGGTGACGGCGACTAGGCGAGTTTGGGGCGTTAGCAAGGCTTCCAAATCCGCCAGATCCAGCTCAAAGGTGGTGGGGTTCACCTGCCAGAATTTGACCACAATGCCCTCGCGCTCTAGCTCCACCCAGGGGCTAATGTTGGCCTCATGGTCGGCGTTGGTGACGATAATTTCATCTCCCGGTTCGAGGGTCGGGCGAAAGCACTGGGCCAGCATGCGCAACAGCGCCGAGGTGCTGGGGCCGAGCACCACCTCCGCCGGGTCGGCGGCGTTGATCAGCGTGGCCATAGCCTTGGCCCCCGCCGCCACCCGCTCCGTCGCTAGCTGCGACACCGCGTAGCTAGCCCCCAACTGCGCATTCGACTCGTAAAGGAATTCGGTGATGCGATCGACTACAGGCTTGAGAATCTGCGAGCCGCCCGCGTTGTCAAAAAACACCCAATCGCCCGCTAAAGCGGGGAACTGCTGGCGGACAAAGTTGAGATCGAGCGTAGCGGGGGAATTGTGGGTGAGAAGCAAGGTCTAACGTTCCAAATGCGGCGTTGAGGGGCGGTTGCTGACGAGATGATGCGATCGGTGTTGACCGCTTAAGCTTCCCAATTCTAAAGGCATCTAAAGGAGGTTTGGGGCTTGGGCCTGCCGAGAGGTGAGGACTTGGCGACAATCCAAAAACGCTAGAGGCCTGTTTTGGCTTGCCACCCTTAGTTTGGTAGAATCAAGAGCTTGCTAACAAAACACCGCAGCCCGTCAATCTCAAGGAGAACCCTATGGCCCGCATGTACTACGACAGTGACGCCAACTTAGATTTGCTCAACGGCAAGACCGTGGCCATCATCGGCTACGGCTCCCAGGGCCACGCCCACGCCCTCAACCTCAAAGATAGCGGCGTCAACGTCATTGTGGGTCTCTACGAAGGCAGCAAGTCTGCCGCCAAGGCTGAAGCCGAAGGTATCACCGTTAAGCCCGTTGCCGATGCGGTCAAGCTGGCCGACTGGATCATGATTTTGCTGCCCGACGAAGTGCAGCGCACCATTTATAAAGAAGCCATTGAGCCCAACCTGGAAGCGGGTAACGTGCTGCTGTTTGCCCACGGCTTTAACATCAACTTTGGCCAAATCGTGCCCCCCGCCGATGTGGATGTGGTGATGGTCGCTCCCAAAGGCCCCGGCCACCTGGTGCGCCGCACCTATCAAGAGGGCCAAGGGGTGCCCTGCCTGTTTGCGGTGTACCAAGATGCTACCGGCCAGGCCCGCGATCGCGCCATGGCCTACGCTAAGGGCATCGGCGGCACCCGCGCTGGCGTGCTCGAAACCACCTTCCGTGAAGAGACCGAGACCGACCTGTTTGGCGAGCAAGTGGTGCTCTGCGGTGGCCTCAGCGAGTTGATCAAAGCCGGGTTTGAAACCCTGGTGAATGCGGGCTACCAGCCCGAACTGGCCTACTTTGAGTGCCTCCACGAAGTGAAGCTGATTGTCGATCTGGTGGTCGAAGGCGGCCTCGCCAAAATGCGCGACAGCATCTCCAACACCGCTGAATATGGCGACTACACCCGTGGCCCCCGTATCATCACCGACGAGACCCGTGCCGAAATGCGCAAGGTGCTAAAGGAAATTCAGACCGGCCAGTTTGCCCGCGAGTTTGTGCTCGAAAGCCAGTCGGGCAACGCCGGGTTTACCGCCATGCGCCGCCGCGAAGCCGAGCACCCCATCGAAGAAGTGGGTAAGGATCTGCGGGCGATGTTTAGCTGGCTGAAGAAAGCGTAGGGGTGTGATGGGTAGGGGGTGGGGAGTAGGGCATAGGAATCTGCAACCCCTCACCCCCTACTCCCTACTCCTATGCTTCCACCTTCACCTTATTGCTGTAAAACGCCACGTAGCCCTTGATGTTGCTCGCGGCGGGCTTGGGTTCAGCGTAATACCAAGCGGCACCAGAATTCACATCGCCATCGACCACAATGTCGTAGTAGCTGGCGGTGCCTTTCCAGGGGCAGCCGGTGGTTTTGCTGATCGGCTTGAAGTAGTCCATATTTAGCGAGTCGGGGGGGAAGTACTGGTTGCCTTCGACAACCTCGCAGGCGTCGCTTTCGGCTAGCACAACGCCGTTCCAGGTAACTTTAGCCATGGGATACTCTCCAAATTTTCTCTTCAGACTATAGCGAATTCGGTAAGGGGTGACGCGGACGGAGATCCCCCCTGCCCTCCTGTTTAAGGGGGGTACGTGATGGGTCTTTAACAGCGAGAAACTGGGGGGATCAGGTCTCGCCAGAAAGCATCCCACCAAAATCGAGAAACGCTACAGCATTCGACTCATCGTTTTTTGCGCAGCCATGCTCGATCAGTCTCAAACCCCTATTCTCTCGACGTTGCAGAGTAGCAGTCGCCGTCCCCACGCGGCCTTCTACTCGCCGGGGCACAAGCGGGGGCAGGGGGCATCGCCTCGGCTGCGGGAACTGCTGGGGGCGGCGGCGCTGGCGGCAGATCTGCCAGAACTGCCGGAGCTGGACAATTTGTTTGCCCCAGAGGGGGTTATTCGTGAAGCCCAAGCACTCGCTGCCGAGGCGTTTGGAGCTGACCACACCTACTTTCTCGCCAATGGTTCGACCTGCGGCCTTGAGGCGGCTATTCTCGCTACCTGTGGCCCTGGGGAAAAGATTATCGTGCCGCGCAATGCCCATCGATCGGTAATTGCGGGGCTAGTGCTGTCGGGGGCGATGCCAATTTTTGTGGCCCCCGAGTACAGCCCAGAGGTGGGCCTGGCGCTGGGGGTGAAGGCGGAGGACGTTGCTGTGGCCCTCGCCCACCATCCTGACAGTCGTGCGGTGTTGCTGGTGTCGCCCACATACCACGGCATTTGTTCCGATGTGGGGGCGATCGCCTCTCTAGCCCACCACCACAGCATTCCACTATTAATTGACGAAGCCCACGGGCCACACTTCGCTTTCCATTCCGACCTGCCAACCCCGGCCTTGGCCCTGGGAGCCGATCTGGTAGTGCAGTCAACCCACAAGGTGCTGGGGGCGCTGAGCCAGGCGGCGATGCTGCACACGCGAGGAACCCGCATCGATCGC
Organism: Tildeniella torsiva UHER 1998/13D; assembly: GCA_019358835.1. Classification (GTDB taxonomy): domain Bacteria; phylum Cyanobacteriota; class Cyanobacteriia; order Phormidesmidales; family Phormidesmidaceae; genus Nodosilinea; species Nodosilinea torsiva. The sequence goes on along the minus strand of JAHHIH010000043.1, from coordinate 6,047 downwards.
GATCGCCTACAAGCGGCCCTCCAGCTCACCCAATCGACCAGCCCCAATTCTCTATTGCTGGCGTCGTTGGATGCCGCCCGCCATCAGATGGCCACTGATGGCAAGGCGCTGTTAGCGAATACTCTCGCTCTGGCGCAGCAAATGCGCACGGAGCTGGCTACGATTCCGGGTCTGCGGATGATCGACAAACCGGCGGTAACGGCATTCTCCAGCGTTAGCGATCTGGATCTAACTCGGCTGACGGTGGATGTCTTGGGCCTGGGAATCACGGGATTAGAGGCCGACGAAATTCTCCACGAAGAACTGGGCGTCACCGTTGAGCTGCCGGAGCTGCGGCAGCTGACCCTGATTATTAGCCTGGGCAATACCGTGGCGGATGGGCAGCGGTGTATCGCTGGGTTGCGTTCGCTGTCCAAGCGTTGCGCCCCGCAATCGCTGTCCAAGCGATGCGCCGAGCAGCATTCCACTGTCGCTACCATCGCTCAGTCAGGCGTTCTGGACAGCGCAAATCCCTCATTTACCCTGCCGCAGATATCCCCTCGCGAGGCGTTCTTTGCCGCTACAGAAACTGTCGGGGCTGAGGCTGCCCTTGGTCGCATTAGTGCTGATACGATTTCGGCCTACCCCCCTGGAATTCCTGCCATTGTGGCTGGGGAAGTGATTGTCGAAGGGGCGATCGCCCATCTCACCGCCATCAAACAACAGGGCGGCTATATTACCGGCGGCGACGCACCCGAAAAATTCAGGGTTTTAATCCAAAAGCGCTAACAGTCTGTCTTTAGATAGGCTTATTCTTTGATTGATAGACCTATGCTTGAAGACTCAACATTTGACAAAATCCCTATATACCTGTCTGTATACTGAATACAGCTTTGGTGATGCGCTCTTAGAGGACAATTGGGCACCATGGCTCTACCGGAATCGGTGACGGCAACTATTACTCGTCTGAGGGAGCGGCTCAGCCAGCGGCTGGCGGTATCCGACGGGTTTGGGGCGCTGTTGGGTAGAGAAGCGAACCCCGATCTACCCAGCCCCAGTGTCATCATTGAGTACATTGTGCCTAGCACCCAGAGCTGGGCCTTTCGCAGCTGGCACCGCCGCATGGTCAAAACCGCCCAGCGATCGGAAGGATTTTTACGGGCCGATCGCTATCGCCCCCTAGCCGTGCAAGAGAGCTGTCTCAAGTGGCACACCGTGCTGCACTTTGAGCAGCCTCACCAGCTCAAGCAGTGGTTGCAGTCGAGCGATCGCGAAGCCCTACTGAAAGCAGGGCGCGATATTTTTAAATCCTACAAATTCACCTCTTTCGAAACCGGCATGCAGGGCTGGTTTAGCGATGCGTCTGGGGAAGAGCTGACCGGCCTTGGCCCCCCGGCCTGGAAAGAGATTCTGGCGGTGGTGCTGGGGCTATACCCCATCATCATGGTGCAGGGCTTCATTCTGGAGCGCCTGGGCCTGTTTGAATCGTGGGATCCTGCCAGCGCTATGCTGGCCAACAATTTGATCACCACCTGCGTGTTTACCCTGGTGGTAATGCCGCGCATCGTGCGGTGGCTCAATTTTTGGCTGCGGCCCGCCCACCGCCGTTCTCCCTTGCAAACCGAGGTGGTGGGTACCGTTGTCACCGTGCTCGCCATGGTAGCGATGGTCTATTTCTTCAACGAAATCGCCTAGGGCAATGCTGGGGAGCGGTGAACCCAGCGTAACTGTCACGACACAATTGCTCTGAGCATCTGGGTTAGGATGGCCTGAGTTTTTTGTTGGTCTATTCCTTAACTGTTGCTTGCCCCCATGGATGCTGTGTTTGGTTCGGTTGATTCTCAACTGGTGCTGCTGATCGCAGCGATCGCTGTCTTGGTTCTAGTCTCCCAGCTATTTTTTAGAATTCTGAGCGTCGGCCTGGTTCCCCTCATTGGCCTGGCGGTGATCTTCGTGGCCCTGCAATACCTGTTTGGCATCACCCCCAAGCAGCTTTGGTTTGAAGTCAGCCACCTGCCCCAGATGGCGATGAAGTTCTTCAACAGTTTGGGGTAGAAAAGTTCCAGATTTTAGTTGTAGAGCCTGTGTACCTGTCTCCTAACGTGGGATCTTTGCTTTTTCGTTGCCCATAGCCCTTGTAGGCAAGCTTCTATAAAGCATCCTGTAAACGCCACCACTCAGTGAAAACTCTGGGTGGTGCATTGCCTTGCTAATTAATTCACCCTAAAGGGGACAACGCACCCTACAAGACGACTACCAGCATTCCATGGTGGATAACCAACCTCTACAGGTTGTAAAACTACTCTATTGATCCTTTTGGAAAGCTTTCTATAGCTGCTGAAGACATCTCTACAGCCGTTGGAGTCAACGGTATCTCAACAGCAAAAGCAACATCCTATGAACAAAGCTGACATGGTACGACGCGATCAAGTGCTCCGGGCCTACTTCGCCGGGCGCGACTGGGACGACAACAACGAATATGCCCTTAAACGTGAGCTAGTCCGTCATAGCCAAGAGTTATTACCCAGTTATCCCTTACTGATTGATGATGAATGGGAAGCAGAACCCAACCGTAATCAAGAGGGCAAAGGTGACTTACTGTTTGCGGATGGCGAAGGTCGATTTGCGGTGGTTGAAGTCAAGTGGTTAGATCTAGACAACTCTGGGAAAACAGCAAAAACTCGACGCACCCATAAACGCAAGAAGGTAAAAGATCAGGCGGCTGAGTACGCTGCCTGTCTGGCGGAGCGCCTTAAAATCTTTGCTCAAATTGAAGGCTATTGGTTTACCAACGAATGTAATAGACCTCAGCTTGAAAAACGTTTGGAAGGCTTCTAATAAAAGCTCTGATGCAGTGGGCTATGCCCCCGCCCATTGCTAGCGATCGCCCCCCAAAGCCAGCACCCCGTTCTGCCCCCCAAAGCCAAAGCTAAAGCACAGAGCCGCTTCTAGCGCGGTAGGTGTAGGCTCAGTTACTAGCTTGGGGTAAATGCTCTTGCCCTGAAATCCCACATTCGGCGGCAGCATCCCATGCCGCAGGGCCAGCAGGCAGAAAGCCGCCCCGATCGCCCCCGAGGCTCCCAGCGTATGCCCCGTCGCTCCCTTGGTTGAACTCATCCAGGGCAGCTCCGAGAATCCTGACTGGATGAGCCGTACTTCGTGATCATCGTTGAGCCGCGTTCCTGTTCCATGAGCATGAACATAGCCCACTTGATCCGGCTTCAAACCGCTGTAGTAAAGACAATTTTTTAAGGCTAAACGGCTACCCCTCAGATCGGGATCTGGAGCCGTGCGGTGGTAAGCATCGGCGCTAAACCCGGCTCCGAGAATGCAGCCGTAGGGTTTTGGCCCCGATCGCAACCGCCAAGCCGCCTCCGACTCCAGCATCAGCACCGCCGTCCCTTCTCCCAGGGCCAAGCCTTCTCGGCTGAGGTCAAAGGGATAACAGCCGGTGGTGGCAAGGGCACCCAACTGCTCGAAGCCTGCCAGGGTGAGAGGAGTAATCGGCGCATCGGCAGCCCCGACAAGGACGCGATCGCACTGCCCTCGCCTCACCAGCTCATAGCCCTGAAAGATCGCCGCCAGCCCTGTGGCGCAGGCCGCCATCGGTGCCAGCACCGGGCCTTGGGATTGGATCTGGCGGGCAGCGGCGATCGCCGCCATATGGGGCAACGCCTCCAGCCAGGGATTTTCGGCCCAGTCGGCCTGACGGGCCATGCGTTCCCAGCGACCCTGAAAGCTGCGGCTAGAGCCAATCACCACGCCGCAGGCAGGCAGGGGCGGGGTGAGTTGGGCATCGGCGATCGCGCCCGCCACCACCAACCCCAGCAAATCCTCAATGTCAGCAGGCATATCGCCCACCAGGGCCAGGGGCCGAGGCGGCAGTTCCACAAACGGCTGGGCCATACGGATGCCCGATTTCCCAGCCAGGAGCTTTTCCCAGGTCGCGGCTGCCGTGGTTCCCAGGGCTGTGACCAGCCCCACCCCAGTGACAACAACGGCCTGGCCGCTAGAATTCCGCCTATTCAGTCTTCAGATTCTCCAGTCCGGCGGTGACCCGCGCCGACTCAATGCGATCGCCCTGCTGAATGGCATCCACCACCTCCATGCCGCTGGTGACGTAGCCAAACACCGCATAGCTACCGTCCAAAAAGGGCAGCTCCGCCAGAGTGATATAAAACTGGGCCGAGGCCGAATCTACCGCCTGCGATCGCGCCATGGCCACCGCGCCGCGCGTGTGGGTCAGTTCTGGGGCATCGCTAATGCGGGCTTCTTCAAAGGTTTGGCTATAGATGGGCTCTGCCGCCCCAGCGGGCTTAATTTCTAAAGGAACGTAGCGGGGAGCCTGGGTGTCAGGGTCGATAAAGCTACCCGTTCCCAGCTGCTGGGCCGGCACGTTGGGGTCTTTGCTCTGGGGGTCGCCGCCCTGGGCCACAAAGGGCTGGGGGTCACGCACCACCCGGTGAAACACCAGGTCGTCGTACACGCCACGATTTACCAAATCCACAAAGTTACCCGCCGTAATCGGGGCGTTCGTGCCGTCTAGCTCCATCACAATGGGGCTGCCGTTCACGATCATCTCCACGGTCGCCGTCCCCTCCAGCACGGGCAACCCGGTCGGGGCCGCCGCGACTGCCTCGGTTACACCGGGGTCTGCGGGGGCCTCGCCCGTCGAGTCTAAGGGTGGAGAACTGGTGCAGGCCCCCAGCCACAGGGTCAGTAGAGCGGCTAGGGCCAGGGTGAAGGGGCGTATAGAGAAAGCCATCAATGCGTCGATTCCTAATAGTTCAACCAGCCCCCCATGGTATCGCACGGGCTCAACGTCGGGGGAGACTGTCGCCCAGAACAGGCCTGGGCAACGGTCTACAGTCCTTCCAGGGGCACCTGCAAAAACCGCGCCAGTTCTGCTCCCTGGTTTTCTAGCTCAGCCAGAGGAATGGGCTGCCCCACGCGGGTCAGCGGAATATCGGGGCGGCCCTTAATGCGGAGGTAAAGGGCGCGTTTAGGGTTGAGGCCTTCTTTAATAGCTACCCGCACCGCCGTTACCTCTTCGAGGGGGTGCTCAATCTCAATGCGGCGGTTTTCGCCCCAAAACCCGCTGCGCACAATTTGGAGGCGGTTGCTGGTCTTGTCAAAACTGTTGTACCCACCGCCCACGTTCAAGCTGATCACAACCCAGAGAAACGTGGCTAACCCCAGGGCAACCACCCCATAAAAGCCCATGGCAATACCCTGGGGAATAAACACCAGCTGAGTCGGGTCAGCAAAGGGCAGCAGGTTCTTTTTGAGATAGCTGGAGGCCCCAGCCAGGGCAAACCCGAGCCCGCCAAAGGTCAGCACCACAGCCCAAAAAATATTGCTCAGGCGGCGAGCCCCCAGCACGGTGCGCTTCAGGGTTTGAGATTGAGTAGACGACAGGGAGGCAGTCATAGATCTTAACAAGCAATAGTTATAGAGAAGGGTGACGAAAACCTAGCAGCAGGTCTGGTACGGGCGAACCCAAGGCCACCGCTCTGCGCAAAAGTAGAACCAGCGAAGTGAGCGCATCGCCTGCTCTTACACTATATAAACACTGAATTAGCCCAGTCTGAACTCCGTTAGGTCTAACCCAGGCCAAGCAGGCTGCCTAATATCCGCTTCACCAGAGCCCAGACCCAGGCACCGCCAGCCTGAGAATTTACGTGTCAGATTGTAAAAAAATAGAACACTCCTTATCATAAATAGAAACCTGGCCTCTAGAGGCTTGTCTTCTAGGGCCGCTGGTGCGACTCAAACGGGGGGTATTGGTGATTGGAGCAGGAATATTATTCTCCCTGGCTCTAATATCTGGAATACTTAGTAGTTACTAACCCCTGCTTTGAGGTTATGCTCTGCCAGGCCTAGCTTGGATCCACCAGAGCTGTGACCTTATGGATTGGATGTCATATAAAGAGGATTTGACATGACCATAGCAATGGGACGCGCGCAAGCCGAGAGAGGATGGTTCGACGTTCTCGACGACTGGCTCAAGCGCGATCGCTTTGTGTTTATCGGCTGGTCGGGCATCTTGCTGTTTCCCTGCGCCTTCA
>JAHHIH010000042.1 GCA_019358835.1 Tildeniella torsiva UHER 1998/13D | reverse complement strand
GTCGCCTGAAGATTTCGGGCGCTCAGTGGGACGAAGTCAACGTGCAACAAGTGCTGCATCATCGGTGCGCGTATCTCAATGGCTATTTCTCAAGGTGAGTCTTGCAAGACTGGGATGCACCCGACTGGCTCGCTTGCAGCGCATCATCTAAAGTGGCGTCTGGCGGCAGAAAAGCCCTGGCAAAATACTTGTCTACCGCCGTCCAAAGTCGTTGATTCAATGGTTGTAGCTCTCAGATTAAACGAATCTAGATCAGATTAAAATTGCTGCCCGAATATCGCATAGCTCTGCTGAAGACAAGTACAGGTTCCTAATACTCCTGATTAGCCAAGAACGCTAGGCCATTCCTTGAAGAATATGTCGAGAAGAGCTCAAGGTTAATTAAACCAAGCTCTGCCTTAACTTGGCTGAGATCGTATCAATTAGACCAACAGTTACGATCAGAATGATCATGATGGCGCAAACGTCTTGATATTCAAAGGCGCGAAAGCTTTGGTAAAGGGAAACACCAATTCCGCCAGCACCAACAATTCCCAATACTGCCGCTGAACGCACGTTCGATTCAAATCGATAAAGCGTGAACGAAGTCCACAGCGGCACGACTTGAGGAATCACGCCAAAGGCAATTTCTTGTATCTTGCTTGCCCCCGTGGCGCGGATACCTTCTACGGGGCCAACCTCGATCGCTTCGATCGCCTCTGAAAAGAGCTTTGCCAAAATACCGGCCGTATGAACAAATAGCGCTAATACCCCGGCAAATGGCCCCAGACCAACCGCAACAACGAAAATGAGTGCAAAAACAACCTCATTAATTGCCCGCATCGTATCTAAAACTCGTCGCACCGGAAAGACAATCCAGGCGGGACAAATGTTGCTGGATGCCAAAATTGACAGGGGAACCGCCAGGATGGCCGACAGCAGCGTGCCCCAAATGCCCATTGCTACGGTTTCGAGGGTATCTTGCAGGTAGGATCGCCAGTTAGAAAAGTTAGGCGGAAAATACCGAGTTACGTATTCCGCCATCGTGCCGCTGCCCTGGAATAGCTCGACAAAGCTTAGGTCACTCAGTCGGCCTGCGTAGATCAATACGGCGATCGCTAAAACTAAGTATCCAATGCGAATTGGGGTAACTCGGGGGCGCTCTTTAGCCAAAAGGTCGCGAGCCGCAGGAGAGGGAACGAGTTGATCAGAATGAATAGAAGCCGGAGATTCAGTCATAGGGAAAATAGGTCAGGGTGCGATCGCAACTTAAAACCTGCGGGCAAATCTAAGGCCAGTTTTCAGGCGCTTCTGTAGATCGGCTAGAGCAGTATTCAACCCGCTGGTAACGCTACTAGGCGTTGGTGGTGTCGTCGCTCTCACTCCAGATTTCCCCGCATTGCCAGACGAGAGTCTCGTAATGCGCCTACTTCTAGAGGAGAGCGAGTTCACCGCCGACCTTAATAGCGTTGGTGGGCCTAGCCCATCCAGCCCATGCTTTCTACAGGGCTTCGAGCTGCTTGTTCAGTTCATCGAGCTGAGACTGCTTCGCTTCAGGGCTCAGGTTGGCGTCGTTCTGCACTTCCATCATTTTTTGGCCGAGATCTAGCTCACGAATCGTATCCCAATCGGCATCAGTGGCTTGATCAAAGCCCTGCCAGCCCAAGGGCTCTAGAACAGCAGCATCTTTGTAGCTGTAGAAAAATTCCTTAAACTGCTCTTTCAAACAGTCGGGTAAGTCATTGCGATAGGCGACCGGGTCGCTGGGGATGACGGGAGATGTCCAGATAATCTGAATATTCTCGAAGGCTTCTGGATCACCCTGCTCAAGTTTCAGCATGTTTTCGCTGTTATTGGTCGCTACGTCAACCTGATTGTTGGCGACTGCCTGGGCCGTTGCTTCATGGCTGCCCGCAAACACCAGTTCTTCAAAGGCTTGATTTGGGTTGATGTCGTTTTTGGCAAACACATAGTAGCTGGGAACCACAAAACCCGAGGTCGAGTTGGGGTCATTAAAGGCAAAAGTTAGATCGGATGCGTTTTTAATAACGTACTGATCGCCATCGCCCGCTTCAACATCGATGTTTTCAAGGATGGGGTTTTCCTTGTTGGTAATTAGGTGGGAGTAGTAGCCCTTGGTGCCGTCTGAGTTAACTGTTTGGGCAAAAGCTTCGGCATCAGAACGAGCCGCCGCTTCAATGTAAGACTTACCGCCATACCAGGCCAGCTGAATCTTACCCGCACCCATGGCCTCAATGACGCCAGCATAGTCAGTGGCGTAGAAACCATTGATGGGGCGACCAATCTCTGCTTCCATAGCGGTCAAGAAAGGCTCCCACTGGGTTTTAAGGTTGTCTTGAGACTCAGTGGAGATGATGCCAAAGTCAATTTCGGCTAACTCTGGCGCACAGGTTGCACCGGCGGCATCAGCAGCCTCACCGGCAGTATCAGCATTGTCTTGCCCACTTGTGCTGCAACTTGCAATTAGGGCGGTACTGGCTAAGACCATAAAAAATCGAGCAGACCACTGGGTTAAAGCAGATGTCATGGTGGCAAATCCTTAAGGGTACAAATTAGAACTGCGGGAATGAATTAGCTACGGGCTTGAGAATTTAGCTCTCGCGAAGGGGTTACGGTAGACCCCTTGATCGGCTCTTGCTAAAAAGCTGAGAAGACTTCGGCATGACCGCTCAAAACCAGCTCTTCGGCGGCGGCTCCGTAAATGGTATTGAGCTGTTGGTCATCTAAGCTTTGGATATGACCGTCAAACCGAATGGTGCCGCCCCACAGTGCGATCGCACGTTTGTAATAGCAGCGCACCACCTGCACCTGGTGCAGTGAGGTGATGATGGTAATACCCTGCTCTTTGTTCAAATGGGTCAATAGCTCCATCACCTTGCGGGCCGACTCTGGGTCGAGGGAAGCGATCGGTTCATCGGCCAAAATGATTTTGGCGCCCTGCATCAGACAACGGGCGATCGCTACTCGCTGCTGCTGGCCGCCCGATAGAGATGACGCCCGCTTGTAGGCCTGATTTAGGATGCCGACTCGCTCTAGAGCACTCAGCGCGCGCAGTTTTTCCTGCTTGCTAAAGCCCCGAACGAGCGATCGCATCATCGAAACCTGGGACAGATTGCCGACGAGAACGTTTTCCAGCACCGTTAGACGATTGACCAGGTTGAACTGCTGAAAAATAAACCCAATCTGGCTGCGCAGCTGGCGCGCCTTAGAATGCAGCTTACCGTCAACTTGCAGCGGACTACCGAAGATCTCTACGGTGCCCTGTTCAGCGAGCTGTAGGGCATTCAGGTTGCGCAACAGGGTAGACTTTCCGGAACCAGAAGCTCCCACCAGCGCCACCATCTCCCCCATATCAACCTGTAAATTCACCGCTTGGAGCGCAGGTTGCCCTCTAAAAGACTTGGATAATTGCTGAACCCTAACAGCGGGGGCGGCAAAGGAAGCCTCCAACGCACTCTCCATAGCTGATCGCATGGCTTTAAATTGGCCCAATTGAAGATCATGACCCGGAATAGATGGATACTATGGCCAAACAATTTATGTAGATGTCTAGACAAAAGCGAGCCATAGCGAGCCACAACCATGATCCGGCAGACAGTTTAAGATCCTTCCCAAGGTTGATTAAGCTTGCGTAGAAAACCGTTTAAGGTTTTTTGTAGCATGGCCAACACCAGTACGCTTTGACCCCTAGCCCCAATTCTGGGCAGTCAGAAGCTAAAGTCCCCTAGCCTAGGAGAGTTTAAGGGAGAGCCGGTAACCGTGAGAACCCATTCGAAACTGCCCTGTAACTCTTGGACTGCGGCTTGAGGAACGGGGTCTTCGGCTAGGTTCTAAGTCTCATTTTCCAGCACCAGTTCCATCCGTTCTCCCCGAAACCGGGTGACCCCGTACTCAATCACCACACCTGTTTGGTCGACGTTAATCGACTCAGACAGCAAAATTGGCCCATTAGCGGGCATCTTGAGCAGCCGCGCATCGTTAGCCTGGGCTAAACGGGCCGAGAGGCGCGTGCTGCGGCGAATGTGGTCACGGCCATACTCCGTCTGCAACATCTTCGAAATGGAGCGATAGGTTTCGCAGTGGTCAATTAATCCTGGAAAATGCTGGCCTGGAAAGTAGCTGCTTGAAATGCTGATGGGTATATCGTCAATAGAACTCAGGCGCTCAAATAGTATGACTGACGCTCCGACGTCAATCTCCAGCCGTTTCGACAGCCTGGCATCGGCATTGATCTCGACAATGCGCAGCACCTGCCACACGGGTTGTAGCGATTGAGCTTTGAGGGATTCATTGAATCGCACCCGCTTGCCGATCGGCACGGCGATCGGGTCAGCCATCACGAAAGTGCCTCGACCCCGCTCTACGCCAACAATTCCCTCTTGCCGCAAAACCTCCATCGCCCGGCGCAGGGTGTGGCGGTTTACCCCAAACCGCTCGCTGAGTTCGGTTTCGGTCGGTAAGCGATCGCCGACTTTAAACACAGATTCTTGAATATTGCGACGCAGCTGACTGGCAATTTGCAAATACAGTGGCAGAGCTTCTTGATGCATGTTGATTAGATAGAGCTCAGACAGAAGCCGTAAATAAGTATAGTCGTCTCCCAACGGCAGGAGCCCGCAGGACTGATTGCCTGACACATCTTTGTGCGGCCTCCAGGGTGCAGTTGGCATGACACTGCCTAAAACTGGGTTGTCGCACCGGTTGTACTACTCCGCATTCGGGATCCAAAGCCGACAAAAAGCCAGCTGTTCCATACGCTACTAAATATCGAATCAGTAATTACACGTAATCTACTAAAAATAAAAACCCGTAGGTTAACAAAATATAGGGTTGATTTAACTTCTTTTTTACCTGAAGCATCCCTGTTTAGTGGAAAAATACCTTCGTTGAGAAATTTGGTTCTTGGTGATTGGCAAAAGCAGTTTATGCTGAATTTTTTAACGTTTTCAAATCCCCAAAAAGTGGTAGAGAAACTACTGGTTGCAGCAGTTCTTGCCTCCGTTGTTGAAGTAGTTTTAATAGGCCAGGCCGTTCATGCAAATTCGGATCCAATAACGGTAACTATAGAAATTTATGGCACCCCTCCGCGGAGTGTTTTGGATGGACAGGCTCAATCGGCAGCAGTCGATGAGATTACAAGAGTCTTTGCTCAAAATTCGCAGTTAAGCTCAGTTGAAATCGATGTTTTAGGACATATCAATGGACGGGTGGTGCCAATTTTTAGTCTTAGTGTTTCTCGAGAACAGTGGTCAAGCAATCGCCAGATTGCGCTTCAAACGGCTCAATATTACTATTCTGCCTACGGTTTACTAGGGTTAGACTCAACTGATGGAGGCCAGACCCCAACAACCCTAGCCCAGGCATCAGCAGCGCCCCTGGTGAGCCTGGATCCGTCTGTTCAAGTGGGCGAGGCGTTTCGTCAAGGTCGTTTAAGCCCCGAGGAATACGATCAGTTAGTAGATGCCCTCGACTAAAGTGCTACAGTTCACTGGCCTAAGATACGCTACAGGCAAGCCCATACATTATTAGATAGGGCTTCGATTCACAGCGACTCTAAGTGTAATCAGCAGTCCTTAAACATTGCTCCTGCAAAACGAGGAGTGACAGATTTCTGATTTCGATAATCCCCAAATTCAGAGTAGCTTTAAAAGCCCATTAAATTTCGATTGGGCTTCTAAGGGGAAAAACTTTGTTGGCGTAAGCCCGGATAGTTAATTCAAAATTTTTTGAATTAATCGAACTTTAACTTCGATTTGGTTGCAATTAATACTCTATTGAGTCAGTATTGCTGACGGAAGAGCTTGCCCAAGATAACCATTAACTTGGAGTGGTTGTCTTGTTACGTTTGGATTTATCTCATCCACAAAAAGAGATGGAATAGCCTTTGCTAAGAGAAGCTTTTTGGTCAGCTTTTAGGGGTGACTCTAGAACAGGTTTGATTGCTTTTAGCTTGCAAGGGTACGTAAGTTTTAATGCTTTAAAGAGGAGAAGGAGTACGATGTCTAATTTCTCACGGCGTCAGTTTGTCATGCTGATGTCTGCGGCGGCGGCAGGTACAGCAGTGGCCCCCATGGGCTTACTAAATGTTCGTCGGGCCATGGCCCAGGGAACCTGTAATACCGCCAGCTTTACGGTGCCGGGTTTCGGCACCCCCACGCCTAAGTTGCCCAACAACACCCAGAGTTTGGGGAGCCTGGCTAACACTCCTTTGATTACCCTGCCTGACAAGTTTCAGTACACCGCTATCTCCATTCGTGGCGATGTCATGTCCGATGGTGCAATTGTTCCTGGCAACCACGATGGCATGGCCGCTTTTCAGGGGCGCAGTGGCAACTACATTCTGGTACGCAACCATGAGCGGAGCGTTGGGAGCGGTGGCACCATTGCGCCTAATGGCAAAGAGTATGACTCTTTCACAGGCGGCAATAAAGGCGGCGGTACCACCACGGTTGAAGTGGATCGCAATGGTCTAGTAGTCCGGGACTATGTCTCCTCGGCGGGTACCATCCGTCCCTGTGCTGGTGGCCTTACCCCTTGGGGGTCCTGGATCTCCTGTGAAGAAAACACAGACACTCCGACTACCGACGCGCGGGTGACCAAAAAGCATGGCTATAACTTTGAGGTTCCTTCCCAGTTGGGTGAAGCGGTTGACGCTATCCCCCTGGTAGCTATGGGCCGCATGAACCATGAAGCGGTTTCGGTTGATCCTCAGAGTGGATATATCTTTGAAACCGAAGATCGGGGCGATAGCGTCTACTACAAGTTCGTTCCTAAGGTGCGGAAACCCAATGGCTTTGGCGATCTGCAGCAAGGGGGCGACCTCTATGCCATGGTAATTAAGCCGGGGCATCGTTCTGACTGTACCGGAGCCTTAATTCCCACCGGCGGAACGAATGACCGGAGCCAAAGCTTTAGCGGGGTTGATACCCGTGGCCTACGCCGGAGAGGTACCGGCAGCCTGCTACCTTTCCTGGGGCAGCCTCTCAGCGTAGAGTGGGTGAAGCTAGATGATGTTGACCCAGCGGGAGATACCCTGCGGTACGAAGCGCAGGCTAAAGGAGCCACCGTGTGGTATCGGGGCGAAGGTGCCTGGTATGAGCAGGGCAAGCATTACTGGGTTTGTAGTGATGCTGGGGATGCCGGCGAGGGGCAGGTATGGTGTTATGAACCCCGCACTGAAACGGTCACCCTGGTAGTTGAGTCGACGAGTGAAAACCTCCTAGATGGCCCCGACAACATCACGGTGGCTCGAGATGGCACCCTTTACCTTTGTGAAGATGGCAGCGGCGGTCAGCCGGGCGCGCCTAACTTCAGCCAGCGGGTGGTTGGGGTAGATGCTAGCGGTGGTTTGTTTGAATTCTGTCGCAACATCATTCCCGGCAGCACCGCCGAGTTTGCCGGTGCCTGTTTCTCTCAGAATGGCAAGTACATGTACGTCAACTCCCAGGGATCTGGCATTACCTACTGCATCTGGCGGACGGATAATCGCTCGATCGCCCTAAATGGTGCAACTACATAACTGGTGCTGAGGCAGTCACCCCAGTTCTGACGTAACTCCTACCAGCCAGCTGTTGGTTTTTGCCCAAGCTGGCTGGTTCCTTTACCCTTTGGTTATTCCTTCCGCCGTCACTCGCAACAAGAATGAGAAGCTGTTTCTGTTCCGGCAGTTGGTGGGGCTGGATCAGTTTTTCATTACGCTTAATATTTAGGAGCCCGATGCTATGCAAACCGTACCTTGGCCAGTTTCTGCTTGGAAACAACTCAAACAGGGAAAAATTTCCTGTGAAGCAGCGCTTAGCCTGGTGCGTAATGACGAGGGCATCCTCAACCTAGACCTGCTGGATGAAGAGGTTTGTAGTCGCTTCTTTCAGTATTGTCAGGGGCAAAAACTGCCGCCTGTGGTGCCGCTGCTGCTGTGGCAAAGCTGCTTCTACCTAGGCAGCCCGGTTGACGTCCCCGCCGAGGTTTTGGAGACGATTGGCGATCGCACCTTGACGACCGTTAAAGTCCTACCCATTTCAGCCAAGAGCTATCGGACCTGGTACCATACTCGCACCGCTGACCTGAGCCGCATTACCTCTAGCCGACTGCTGGACCCAATTACTGGCCAGCAATCGACCGATGATATTGGCGAGACCACTGAGCTATTTCTGTCTAAGGCAGAAGGGCAAATTGAGCGGATTAAAGCCATTATTTCTAGCGCCTTACAGCACCAGGCCAGCGACATTCACCTAGAACCGACCCTAGAAGGGCTGCGGGTGCGGTACCGGATTGATGGGGTGCTGCGCAATATTACCCTGCTGCCGATGGAGATTAGCCGCCGGGTGATCGTAGCCCTAAAGGTAATGGCCAACATGGATATTGCCGACAGCCGCCGTCCCCAGGATGGCCGGATTGGGGAAAAATACCAGGTCGATAACGAAGCCGACCAGAGTATGGACATGCGAGTTAGCACCTTGCCCTGCGTCTGTGGCGAAAAGGCCGTCGTGCGTCTGCTGCCCCGCGAAAACCCCTTCACCACCATTGATAAGCTAGGGTTTTCGCCCAAAGCGCTGAAGATTTACAAAACCTGGCTAGAACAGCCCCAGGGCATCATTGTTTTCACCGGGCCTACTGGCTCCGGTAAAACCAGTACTCTCTACACCAGTTTGCAGGCCATTGCCACTGAGCATGTCAACGTGGTTACAGTGGAAGACCCGGTGGAGTATGTGCTGCCCTGTATCACCCAGACCCAAGTAAACGAAGCGGCGGGCATGTCCTTTGCAGCGGGGCTGCGATCCATCCTGCGACAGGACCCGGACATCATCATGGTGGGGGAAGTGCGGGACCACGAAACCGCAGAAACCGCTATTCGGGCAGCTCTCACCGGCCACCTGGTGTTCACCACTCTGCACACCAATGACGCGGCTGGGGCGATTCCTCGGATTAAAGATATTGGGCCAGATCCAGGGTTGATTAGCGATGCTCTGTTAGGGGTGGTCGCTCAACGCCTGGTGCGGCGCATCTGCCCCCACTGCGCTGAACCTACTCAGCCCAACCCAGAACTCCTGGCCATACTCCAACTGGACGCCGCCCAGATCAAAAAGGGCAACTGGCGACGGGGGCGGGGATGCCCATCCTGCTTCCAATCCGGCTATTCGGGTCGGGAGGCGGTGGTCGAGATGCTGGAGGTGGACGATCGCATTCGCGAGTTAATCTACGACGGCACGATGACTCAGCTGCGCCGCCACCTGAGCAAGAGCGACTCCATCTCATTTCGAACATCGGCCATCGAAAAAGTCATGGCCGGCGTCACAACCGTAGAGGAAGTACTGCGGGTATTGCCCAGAAGTGCTCTAAAACTGACTAGTGCTGGGGAACCAGAACCTCTGCATCTGGTGCAGCGATTGGGATAGAACAAGGCTGGCCGAAAAGCGGCTCAATGTCAGGCAGCCGTAGGCTTACTTTAAAGCGAGTAACTCCTAGCAGACCTAGCCCGAAACTCCAACTCGACGGAACAGGGCTTGCGTTCTGCTAAGTCATGCCCCATAATTCATCTAGACATCTATACAAATTTAAGCTGCCGTTAATTCTTGGTTAAGTGATGGTAGACACCGCCCAAGCCCATTCAAGATCGCGCTGGCTGTCGGCCCTGGCTAAGGCACCCCTGGCGCTTCTAGAAGAACGGGTCGCCACCCTAGGAGTGCTGCCTGAGTATCGCTTTTTGCGATCGCCCGAAATTGGTTTGGCCATGGTGCGTGGACGCACGGAAGGCGCAGGTCAGCCCTTCAACCTGGGCGAAATGACCCTAACCCGCTGCGTTGTTCAGCTGTCGCTGGCGACTGGAGACGAATCTATCTCGGGCTTTGGCTATGTGGCTGGGCGATCGCAGCGCCATGCTGAACTCGCTGCCGTTTGTGACGCGCTGCTGCAACATTCTGACTGGCAAACCAAGGTTCAAGCGCAGGTAATTGAGCCGCTGCAGGGTGCTGCCCATAAAAAGCGAGCGGCTGAAACAGCTGAGGTGGAATCTACCCGCGTCAATTTCTTTACCCTGCTGCGAGGAGAAGCTTGAAGCGGAACAGCATCCGACGCTACTAGATCCAAATCCCAAAAGTTCCTCCCCATTCCCTGCTCTATGCTCACTACCCAACTCCCCGGATTTAAAGATCCTGTCCACGATGCTCAGAAGACCTTTCGAGCGTTGCTGGATGCCTTGGCGCGACCGGGTATCCAACAAACAACCGCATCTCTGACACCGCCAGAGGGGCTAAAACCCAGCTGTGCTGCGGCTTGCTTGACTCTGCTCGATTTAGAGACGACGGTATGGCTGCAGCCGAGTATTTCAGGATCTGCGCGGTCTTGGCTGCTGTTTCATACCGGTTGCCGGTTCACGGCTGACTCTCAAACTGCTGATTTTGCCGTGATTGATCAGATTGAAATAATGCCCAGGCTGGATGAATTTAATTGGGGCACAGCGGCATATCCAGAGGCATCGACATCACTGCTGATTCAGCTGCCAGCCCTAGAAGGAACGGGCTCTGCCGTTCTACAAGGACCAGGGATTTTAGACACCATCGCCCTTCAAACGCCTCTGCGCACTCCCTTTTGGCAGCAGTGGCAGGCGATGACAGAAAATTATCCTCTCGGACTTGACGCCTGGTGCTTTGCCGATCGCCAGGTTTTGGGCTTACCGCGCACAGCCCAGCTCGCTGGCAGACAGGAGGGGCAGTGATGAATGTGTCGATTCGCTTAGCCACCCCTGAGGATTTGCCAGACGTTATGGGGTTATATCGCCAATCTGGTTTAGATGAGGGTTGCAGCTTAAGCTTGGCCGAGGCCGAACAGTGGTTTCAGCGCATACAGCAATACCCCAACTACAGGTTGTGGGTCGCCACCCTAAAAGAGCTAGACCATAGACGGGTTGGCACGTTCACGCTGCTAGTGATGGATAACCTGGTGCATCACGGTAGTCCCTCCGGGATTGTGGAAGGGGTTGCGGTTGATCCAGAGTTTCAAGGCCAGGGAATCGGCCAGCAAATGATGCAGTTCGCCTTTGTCCAATGTCGAAAGGCCGGTTGCTACAAGCTGAGTTTATCCACCAATCTAAAGCGGAAGGAAGCCCACGCCTTCTATGAATCCTTGGGGTTTCAGAATCATGGCTACAGTTTTTTAGTCGAGTTGTAGATCGAGCGATAGGTTAAATTGCGGAGAGTTTTATGCCCTATGTTGCCGTCAAAGGTGGAGAACAGGCCATCCAAAACGCCGAAGCCTTGCTCAAGGCCAAACGGCGTGGCGAACTGGCTGTGCCAGAGTTATCTCTAGAGCAAATCAAGCAGCAAATGCAGCTTGCCGTTAATCGGGTCATGGCTGAGGGAAGCCTATATGACCCAGATTTGGCCGCCTTAGCCATCAAGCAATCTTGGGGTGATTTAGTTGAGGCCGCCTTCTTACTCCGCGCCTATCGGACAACCCTACCCCGGCTTTACTACAGCGAACCCGTCGAGACAGACCGCATGCACATTCAGCGGCGCATTTCGGCGATTTTTAAAGACGCCCCTGGTGGCCAAAAGCTGGGTCCCACATTTGATTACGTTCATCGGCTGCTGGACTTCAAACTGGCCGCCGAAAATAACCAATTTTCTGTCCCAACCACCGAAATAGTAGATGCGACCGAAGCCACGCCCCGAGTTCTCAACACCTTGGTCCATGAAGGGTTAATCGGCGCAACAAAATCAGACGATCCTGCTGATATCTCGCCTCCCTTCGACATTACCCGCCAATCCCTCAGTACCCCCACCAGTCGCGACGCTCGCCTGCAAAACCTGGCTCGCGCCGACGAAGGTTTCCTGCTATCAATGGCGTACTCTACCCAGCGGGGCTATGGTAAAAACCATCCCTTTGCGGGGGAGATTCGGGTTGGTGAGGTGGAGGTCGTGATCTGCCCAGAAGAACTGGGCTTTGATGTTGCGATCGCAGACATTTCTGTGACCGAAGTCCAAATGGTGAACCAGTTCAAAGGCAGCAAGCAGATTCCACCCCAGTTTACCCAGGGCTATGGCCTCACCTTTGGCTACAACGAACGCAAGGCCATGGCCATGGCCTTAGTAGACCGAGCCTTGCAGGCTAAGGATTTAGGCGAGGCGATCGACGGGCCAGCCCAGAATGAAGAGTTTGTCCTATTTCATTCCGATAACATCGAGGCCCAGGGATTTGTCCAGCACCTCAAGCTGCCCCACTACATAGACTTTCAGGCCGAGCTAAACCTGATCCGTCAACTGCGACGCAATTACGACCAGGCCCAGGCAGAGCAAAATGGCGTTGAGCAAACGTCACCGCCAGCTTCAGATTCCTCGGCATCCAGCTTGGGCCATGCCCCATCTCCCCACAACGGGGACTCAACCCAGGTTCCCAACCTTGATCATTTATCTCCTGAGCCCCACTCCCCATCGGAGGTGCCGGCATGAATCTTCTTTTCGTCACTTTCTCAACAACTACCAGCCGTTGACCCATGACCCTTTCGCCCCAGTTGCCCAGCTCCCCAGCTCTCCCCGAACCTGGCTTTAACTTCGCCTACCTAGACGAACAGACCAAGCGATCAATCCGCCGCGCCGCCCTCAAGGCGGTGGCTATTCCGGGGCATCAGATTCCCTTTAGCTCCCGTGAGATGCCCATGTCCTACGGCTGGGGAACTGGGGGGGTTCAGGTAACTGCCTCAGTAATTGGCCAAATGGACACCCTGAAGGTGATTGATCAGGGCGCTGACGATACCACCAACGCCGTGAACATTCGTCGGTTCTTTCGTAAGGTTTGCGGTATCAACACCACCGAACGAACCGAGGAAGCTACGCTGATTCAAACTCGCCATCGGATTCCTGAAACTCCGCTGCGGGAGGGGCAAATCATGGTCTACCAGGTGCCCATGCCAGAGCCGCTGTACTTTATCGAGCCCTCTCGCACCGAAGCCAATAAAATGCACGCGCTGGAAGAATATGGCCCAGTGTATGTGCGGCTGTACGAAGACATCACCCGCTTTGGCCACATTGCCATGGCTTACGACTATCCGGTGATGGTGAACGATCGCTACTTGATGAAGCCCAGCCCGATTCCCCGGTTTGATAATCCCAAACTGCACATGAACCCTGCACTACAGCTATTTGGGGCGGGGCGAGAAAAGCGGATCTATGCCCTTCCCCCCTACACCAAAGTCAAAAGCCTTGATTTTGAGGATCACCCCTTCACCGTTGAAACCTGGGATCAACCCTGCGAATTTTGCGGAGCGACAGACACCTATCTCGATGAGGTGGTCACCGATGACCAGGGCAGCCGCTTATGGATTTGCTCTGATACGGACTACTGTAACCAGCGCCAGCAAAACAATCATTTGCTAACCCCCACATTAAGTTGAAAATTAACGCAGCACCATGCAGCCACTATTAACCATCGACAATCTCAGCAAAACCTACAACTCAATTTATGCCTGCGATCGCATCTCCTTTGATCTCTACCCTGGCCAAGTCCTAGGTATCATTGGCGAATCTGGATCGGGAAAAAGTACGTTATTAAATGCTATTGCCGGTCACATTCCAGTAGATGCGGGGGAGATTGTTTACTGCGATCGCAGCGGTCAGCCCATCAACCTGCGTACTCTGCCGGAAGTTCACCACCGCAAGCTGATGAAAACCGAGTGGGGGTTTGTGCAGCAAAATCCCCGCGATGGTCTGCGTATGACCGTCACCGCCGGAGCCAATATTGGTGAGCGTTTGCTCGACGTGGGCGAACGCCACTACGGCAATATTCGCTCCGAGGCCATCGAGTGGCTGAGCCAGGTGGAAATTCCCCACAGCCGCATGGATGACCTGCCGAGTACCTTTTCTGGCGGCATGCAGCAGCGGCTTCAGCTCGCCCGCATTCTGGTGACGCAGCCGAGGCTCGTGCTGATGGATGAGCCCACGGGCGGGTTAGACGTTTCAGTGCAGGCCAAACTGCTGGACTTGATGCGATCGCTGGTCCGCACGCTCCATCTCAGCGTCATTTTGGTGACCCACGATATTGGTGTGGTCAGGCTTCTAGCCCATCGGCTGATGGTGATGCAAAACGGTCAGGTGGTCGAAACCGGGCTGACGGACCAGGTGCTCGATGACCCCCACCATCCCTACACGCAGCAGTTGGTGAGTGCCACCCTCATGCCCTAAGCGCTGTGCTGCCTGCCGTTCTACTGTTATTGACACCCTCAAACCATGACCCAATCGCTGTTGTCAAATCATTCCCCCGCGCCAGTTTCGCCGCCCACCGGGGCTATGCTCCGGGCCGAGGGGCTCTACAAAAGTTTCGTTCTGCACCATCAAGGGGGCGCTTGTATTCCGGTTTTGGAGGGAGTTTCTCTCACGGTGCAGGCGGGGGAGTGTGTGGCGCTCCAGGGGCCATCGGGCTCAGGCAAATCGACGTTGATGCGATCGCTGTACGCCAACTACCGCATCGACAGGGGCTCGATCTGGGTGAACCATCAGGGCGATTGGGTTGATTTGCCCCAGCTTCCCCCCCACCAGATGCTAGAGGTGCGGCAGCACACCGTGGGCTACGTCAGCCAATTTCTCAGAGTAATTCCTCGGGTACCGGCGCTGGAAGTAGCCGCAGAACCTCTGATGGATTTGGGCATAGCTCCCGAAATCGCCTACGACAAAATTCGGCTGCTCTTCACGCAACTGAACCTGCCGGAGCGACTGTGGCAGCTGTCTCCCACCACGTTTTCAGGGGGCGAGAAGCAGCGAGTGAATATAGCGCGGGCCTTTTCTGTCAACTACCCAATTTTGCTGTTGGATGAGCCGACCTCTGCCTTAGATGCTGCCAATCGCGACGTCGTGATGCAGCTAATCGAAGCCCGCAAAGCCCAGGGCTGTGCCATGGTCGGCATTTTTCACGATGACGAAGTCCGAGAGCGGGTCTGCGATCGCGTCCTCCAGTTCTAAAGACCTTAGGACTGCGATAACGCCCAGTTAATCTTGGTTCGATATGAGTATAGATGTCTATATGTATCTGACCTCAATCTGCCCCTACTGCGTATCCCATGACCGAAACTATTTTCACCAACTACCGCCTGCAACTACCCGATGAAGAGGTGCTCGGTACCCTAGTCGTGCGGGATGGCATGATTGCCGAGGTGCAGCCCGGCGTTGTTTCCCAGGGGTACAACGGCGACGGCGATTATTTGCTGCCTGGATTGGTAGAACTGCACACCGATAACTTTGAGCAGCGGCTGTCGCCTCGGCCAAAGGTGCGTTGGCCGATGGACGTTGCTGCGGTATACCACGATCGAGATTTAGCGGCGGCTGGAATTACCACGGTTTGTGATGCGATCGCAGTGGGTGACATTACGCCGACATCCATGCGCATGACCCAGTTTGGCCCGATGATCAACACAATTCACCAGGGCCAAATTGACAGGCGCTTTGCGGTAGACCATCACCTTCACCTGCGCTGTGAACTGGGCTACGAGCATGTGCATGAGGTGGCTGCCACCTACGCCGACCACCCGCTACTGTCGCTAATCTCGCTGATGGATCACACCCCTGGTCAGCGGCAGTTTTCCCAGGTCGAGAAGTACAAAGAGTATTACCAGGGCAAACACGGCGTCGGTGCTGATGAAATGGAATGCTTCATTCAAGCCCGCATAGAAGCCCAGCAGCGCCATGCCGATGAGAACCGCCGCAGGCTCGTAGACCTCACCCAAAAGCATCAGATCTGCCTCGCCAGCCATGACGATGCTACCCCTGAGCATGTGCAGGAGGCTTTACAGGACGGAGCCGAAATTGCCGAGTTCCCCACCACCCTCGATGCCGCTAAAGAAGCTCACCTCCACGGCCTCCAGGTGTTGATGGGCGCGCCAAATCTGATCTTGGGCAAGTCTCACTCTGGCAACGTTTCCGCCATAGAGCTGATCGAGCGAGACTTAGTCGATATTATTTCGTCGGACTATGTCCCTCAGAGTTTGCTGCAGGCCATGTTCTTGATCGCCCAGCAGCAGCCGTTATACAAAGCTATGCAGCTATTCACCTTAAACCCCGCCAAAGCCATCGGCCTAGATGGCGATCGCGGCAGCCTCGAAGTCGGCAAACGCGCTGACTTTGTCACCATTCACCACGATGGCGTTGTGCCCCGCTTTACCTCTGTTTGCCGCCAGGGCCAGCGCATCGCCTAGCAATATCCGCTTAATCTTCCCTCCCCCTGCTGCTATGAAACATCCCCTCTCGACACCCAAACTGGCTCTACAGGGCGCAACGGTGCTGACGCCAACCGGATGGCTAGACTCAGCAACGGTGCTGATTGAAGAAGGAAAATTTGTCGCCGTCGATCAAACGGCCAAGCCCAGTGGCTATGTTGCGATCGATGTCACCGGTCTGCACCTCCTGCCTGGCATTGTTGATATCCACGGCGATGCGTTTGAGCGCATGATTTGCCCTCGGCCTGGGGTCAACCTGCCGTTGGATATGGCCCTGGTGGAAAATGATCTGGCGCTGCTGGGAGCCGGAATTACGACCTTTTTCTACTCCATTACCGACTCCTTTGAACCGGGGCTGCGCAGCCGAGAGATGGCGCGGCAGCTGATTAACCAAATTTCGCTACCTGACAATGGGCTGCGGGTCGATAGTCGCATTCACATTCGCCACGAGCAGGCCAACACCGCCGACTATGACGAACTGTGTCACTGGCTAGACGCTCGCAAAGTCACGCTGCTTTCCCTCAATAACCACCTCCCCCCTGCGATCGATGAGGAAACGATACACCGATATACGCAGGGGCTACGTCAACGGCTAAAGCTGTCTGAGGCAGACATCCTGGCCCTGGTGCAAGCGGCCTGTCTCCGCCAGGAGGAGGGCCTGGCTCAGTTCGAAGATCTGGTGCGGCGCTGTCATGATTTGGGCATTCCGGTGGCCTCCCACGATGATGAAACAGCCGCCGATGTGGCTAAAAGCCGAGAGCGAGGAGTTGCGATCGCAGAATTCCCCGCCTCTATCCCGCTGGCAGAAGCATCCCGTGCCTACGGAGCCGCCGTCTTGATGGGAGCCCCGAATCTGGTGCGGGGCGGTTCCCACGTTGGCTATATGAGTGTTGCCGCAGCGGCCCAGTCTCAGGTTTTAGACTGCCTCTGTTCTGACTATCACTACCCCTCGTTGTTCCACGCCCCCTTTCTACTGGCCGAACAAGGGCTAATGCCCTTTGAGCAGGCGTGGAAGTGTGTTTCCGAATATCCGGCCAAAGCCGCCAAAATTGGCGATCACAAAGGCAAAATTGCCCCTGGCTACGATGCCGATTTTCTCTTGCTGACTCCCGATCGCGCTTTACCCAGCGCCATTCGGGCGGTCTACATCAATGGCCTGCCGGTTAAACAATCCCTATAGTTTTTCAACCCTATGCCCCACAATCTCGCGACTCTGCTCGATCTCTATCGCCAACGGGGTCAGGCCCAATACGGCGGCGAAGCCGTCAGCCAGTTCGAACACGCCCTCCAATGTGCCGCTTTGGCTGAACAAGCTGGGCAATCTGCTGAGATGATCGCCGCCTGTCTGTTCCACGACGTAGGACACCTGGTTCATCACCTGGGCGACGACCCCGCCCTGCGCGGCCTTGACGATCGCCATGAACAGCGAGCGATCCCTGTTTTAGAACAGCTATTTCCAGCGGCGGTAACCCTGCCGATTCAGCTCCATGTGGCCGCCAAACGCTACCTCTGTGCCGTAGATGACGCTTACTGGGACTCTTTATCGGCGACTTCCAAACGCAGCCTAGAACTTCAGGGTGGTGCTTTTTCACCAGCTGCCGCCATTGCCTTTATCCAGCAACCCTATGCAGAACAGGCGGTGCAACTGCGCCGCTGGGATGATTTGGCGAAAGTGCCTAACCAAGACACCCCAGACTTAGAGCATTTTCTACCTTGCCTACAGCAAGCCTGCCAATCGGTGGATTTGCGATGACCCTGATTGCTCAAATTAGCGATCTGCATGTGCAGTCGACAGGCGCATTGGCCTACGGCGTTGTGGATACTAATTCGTTGGTGGAGGCTGCAATCGCCCATCTAAACCAGCTGAACCCCCAACCTGATTTAGTCGTGGCCACGGGTGATTTAGTCCAGCAGGGCACCCTGGCCGACTATCAACAGTTGAGAGAGCTGCTGACGAACCTACGCGCTCCAATTTATCTGATGCCTGGCAACCATGACCAGGGGGCAAACCTGCGCCAGGCATTTGCCGATCATCACTACCTGGCTAGCTCTACCGATCATCTGAGCTATGTCGTAGAGGATTATCCAATCCGCCTAATTATGCTAGACAACACGCTGCTAGGGGAAAAGTCAGGCAAACTGGATGCTCAGCGGCTAGCGTGGCTAGAGGCCCAACTGGTGAGAGCCCCTGCGACCCCCACCCTGGTGTTTATGCATCACCCCCCGTTTACAACCGGCATTCCCTGGATGGATCGACGCAGGCTAGAGGGCCGCGATGCTTTAGCTGCTTTGATTGCACAGCATAGGCAGGTCGAGCGGGTTAGCTGTGGCCACCTACATCGGGTGATGTATTGTCGCTGGGCTGGCACTATCGCTAGCACCCAGCCCAGTCTGGTCCATCAAGGCTTCCTAAATCTACAGCCTGATGCAGCCAGCCAGTTTGTCATGGAACCCCCGGCCTATCAGCTCCACCTGTGGGGAAATGGAAATTTGGTTTCCCATACGGTTTTTGTCGGCAACTTTGATGGCCCCTATCGATATTCCGATGGGAAAAAAGCAGCTGAGCCGACTCATCCAGCCAAAACCATCTCCGGTTCCCCCTAAGCGGTTAAGACCTGACCTAAAAAAAGTTGACACTCCCGAGGGTCGCCCACGAAGGACAATGTTCAGATGCCCCAGAAACCGATGAACCAGACCGAGTATGGAGAGCTAACATGAGACATACCTGGATTATAAGAATTAAGTCTCCGTTCTCGGCATTCAGCTTTTCACCAGTACTAGGCTGGTCACCAAACAAGCGATCGCCAAACCCAAAGAAATTATAAATCAGATATTTTGGGTGTAAACCGGGTGTAGAGTTGACAGGCAATTGCCAAAAACCTTGAAAAACAAGGATTGTATTTAGCCTTCCAAGCTAGTCAGATCGCAGCAGGTGAAGTCAGTAAACTTGGCCGGAATATGCAAGCTGCGAATGCAATCCTTGCTCACCACGTACAGCAAAAACACAATGTTCTGCCTGGCCCTAGGGAAGCAGGCGGCGGCGAACAGCGCATAGACCGGCAACCGCGCTCCGCAAGGCCTGAAGGGGGGCATCAAAATGGTGAGGATGTGATTGCCACGGCATGATCAGTCCCTACCGCCTCCCCTTAGCACATCTTTGCGGCTATTCGGCAAAAATGTTGTCTGGCATTGGAATATTGACGTTGTCACCAAAGTTATACGTTGGCGTGGGTGTCTCAAACGGCAGTGTGGTAGCCGGTGAGGTTTTCATCCTGCACCCCTCGCCGTTGACGGGGCAAGGGACTCCGGCGCAGTACTGCTGCGTTTGCCAGCACCTGTGCAAACGATAGCGTCAACTCCTTAAAGGCTTTCTGGTTCAAAAGGAAAGATGTTCAAACGCTATTTATGTCGAGATTGCGGCAAACGATATAACGAGCGGATCAACACCCTTATGGCCCGGTTGCGCACCCCGACAAGCGTCGTGTCCGCTGCGCTGAATCTGCGTTTGGTTCACCGTTCGCGTAGCGTGCCGCAGGCTTATGTGAACGCCGCTATGGCAAAGAAAGCCTTATGGTGGTTAGCTAGTGTCTACCTCAATGGGGAGGAAACTCATCCTGCTTATCAACACCGCAAGGTATAGCGCGAAGGGTTAGAAGTGGCCCTAATGTTCCGCCATACGCGGGACACCCTGCGCGAGTACTACCGCCTCGGTTTGCTAGAAAAAGACGTCCCCCGCCGCGAAGTGCGCGACAACGCCATTACCCTAGAACCCACCCGCGAAGCCGACCCCTACCGCCAGGTGAGCGACTACGTGCGCCACTATTACCGCTTTGCCCAAAAGGAGCAGCGCAACGTCCAGGGCTTGGGAGACACCGTTAGTTATCGCTGCTAGAGGTTGCGATCACCTAGGCCTCGGATCACCAGAATGAGACAGAAAATATGCGATCGATAGCTCGACTTGAGGACGAACCGTCTACCGCTCCAAAGATGTGTAACAATGCCCAAACATGCCTAAAAGCTGGGGTTTTAGCACATTATTGAGATAAAGATTGAGATAAAAACTGATTTATAAATTTGCATAAGTGTCAAAACTGTTTTTTTATAAAGCTTTCAAAAATATGACCGCCCGATTCGTAATCGAGCGGTCGCGGGTTCAAATCCCGCCATCGGCTTCCCTCTCAAATACCTGATGTACGTTCGCACGCTAAATGTCGCGATTCGCAGATTAGTGTCGTTTTTCACAGATTAGTGTCGTTCTAACCGGAATCGCGGCTTGCGAAGAGTAAAGGTGCTCTTCGCGAATTACATGTCGCAAACCCTCTGGAATCTGTCATTTTGTGTCCAAAGTTACGAATCGAGTGCTCCTTTCAACCCTCCAACTGATGCAATTGCCGAAATCATTGCATTTCGGGTCTTATGAAAATAGTTCAACCCGCCCATTGCTGGGAGGGCTGATGCGACTCCGCAGCGTAAGATCCTTGGTGCGAGAAGGTTTTAGCCCTTAGTTTAGCGAACCTACTCACTGTGGCTTTGCTTTGACGGGGTTAGAGAGTGCTAGATCTCGCTAGTAATCTCTCAAAGACAGCTCAGACAAGCCTTTCAGGACCTTGGCAAACCCCCTGGGGATTTTACCCTTGCTTAGGTTTGCCACAAAATGTTGGGGAGGGTTCCTCCTTGATCGGAGGCGATTCGGTAGCCACCACTCCAGCCGCCCTACATAACTAAGGATGTAGGGGTTTTCTGTACCCTCACGAGGTGAAGGCTTTACTTCCTTTGCCGGGTGCGCACCTAAGCTACATTAGAAGAGAGCACTCAACTAATCTAACAAACCACCCATTCTCAGATAACTGAGGTAGGCGGCGGCTTCAGAGTACATTCTTTGACTGGGTCGCAGAACACGCTCATTGGAAGCGGACAGCTACCAGGGCCGGAAAGAAAAGCTGTTATTCAACAGCCAAACTGACCCTCATTTTTCACAGTTCAGCGGCTTTAGAAAGCATGAACTGCGGCGCTAGAGCAATCATATTCTATTTTCAAGGTACAAGGGTACTGGTTAGCTTGGTTTTACTGCTGCCTAACGGCGGTAGTAGGCGAATAGGGCCAAATCGCGGGCAGTCTCTTGGGGACTGTCTGCAACCAGTGTTGGAACAAACTCAACTGGAATGCCCAGCTTGGCAGCTTTGCTTTTGATTTGCTCCGTGAGCTGGTTATAGCTCCAATGGTGCAAGCGCAGGCTAGCGGCGCGGGCATAACGCTTTTGGGCAGCTACCGAACCGACAATCTTGATGGCTGCTCGGGCTCGGAGCTGGGCTTCTAGCTTGTCCCTTAACCCTTTGGTCTCTGGCAGCACGATAGCAGACACCTGGGCTCGATAAGCGGTATCTACAACCCGTTTAGCCAATACTTGATTGAGGTAGGTGCCCAAATTGGCTTCTTGGTAAGGCGCATAGTGATCCCGTTTAAGAGCTTTATGGCGTTCATGGCTATGGCGCTGCTGCTGGATCTTTCGCCGTCGGAGGAGATGAGACTGATCGGTTTTGGCATCGGTGGTTTTGAGCAGTTGCCGGGTAGATCGATAGTAGAGGGCTTGTTTACTTTGTAGATCAACCACGGCTAGGGTGATGGGGGGCTGCAAGGCTAAGCTGACGCCTAATATCAAGTGGGGTTGCCCTTCGTAGGGCTTCCGACTGGGCAGGGGAATAGGATACTGCTCGATAGGCTGGAGACGATTCACACTCCCCTGGCGTTGTTTCGCGACTTGGCTGGCAGCGTCAGGGGGTGAAAGGCCAGGATTTTGAGTGCTCTTAAGTTTTTTCTGCCGCTTCTGTTCAATGCCCTCTTGGGTTAGAAGCTGGGTATCAATCTGACAGTGGAGGTAAAGGTAGTTATCCTCCCAAGGGTTCCCTGTGTACTGATGGGATGACTGGTGGGCTGGTTTCCAAAGCAGGCTGGCGGTGCGGAGGAGAAGGAGACTGCCGGAGATGGGGCCTTTGCCATGTTTGTAGACCTCCCAATCTTGTACAAACCGTTGGAAGTGGTGGTGCTGTCTGCGATCGCACTGCACCCTAAACACATGCTTGCTCAGCCCGTTGAACTTGACGCAGATTTGCTGCTTGGGCGGTTTGGATTTACCTCGGGATCTTTCTTCAACAAACCAGGTTAAGTCATCATTGCTGCCATACAAGATGGGATAGGGCAGGGGACTGGGTTCTCTTAGCAGCTGGGCTTTCCACTGAGCTAGCTCTTCTGCGCTGCCGGGAATTTGGTAAGTAAGCAACTCCAGGGCTTTCAAAAAGGTCTCGTCGGTCAGGTCTCGGCCCTTGGGCAGTCTGCTCGTCAGCTGCTCTTCTAAGCGCTTAGCATCTTCTTGCTTGCTCTGGTGCATTTGCTGATAGCGTTCCGGTTTCTCTAGCTTTTCTGATACTGCACAGCCATTCTTGAGCAGATGAACAACGACACAGCGGATTATCAGAGGGGGGGATTCATCGTACAGCTGAAAGAGTCGGTTTTTCATCTGGCGTTTTGAGACGATTTTGTCACTCTGCTCGCGCCGTTGTTGGCTGCCTTGAGCCGATGGGGGAGGTTTAGGCTGATCTACCTGTAGTTGATCTGTGACGCTCTGTAAGACTTCCTTAGAGTATCCCAAGCAAATAACTATCCATTAGATTAGGAGAGAGCTGTGTTGTTGTCGAGCTTCGATGATGGATGTTGCCCCTCTAGCGTTAACCGATAGCCTCAAGGTGTTGTTGAAAGACAC
>JAHHIH010000041.1 GCA_019358835.1 Tildeniella torsiva UHER 1998/13D | reverse complement strand
GGGCGATCGCAGTGCCCAACCACCTGCGGCAGATTGCAGGGATGCAGCTGCGCAATCCAAAGGGCGGTTATTTCTGGGCCAGCGCTGCAAGCAAGGGCGGCGCGGCTCCCAACCTGGCCAGCGGGGAACTTCCCCTAGGTGTCTACGGTGCTGCGGCCCCCGACGGCGTAGTGAATGCGGCTGAGGGCTACTTTAAGCCCGCGCTATCTGCGCAGCGCCATGGTGGCGCGTGGGTGGGCATGGCGGGCGGCCAGTGGGCTAAGGCACCCCAGCAGCTGCGGGCGGCGCTCGATGCTATGGGCTGCCAGGTAGTAGTGCTCAATGCCGATGGCGGCGCGATCGCCAACCCCAACGTCATGCGCTCCTATGGTGAGCTGGCGGCGCTGCTCGAGTCCTGGGGCATCCCTCTATCTGTACGTTGGTGGGGGCAATCCACTAAGAAAGACGGCGACTGTGACGAAATTCACCCGCTGAAATTCCAAGCGGCCAAGTTCATCAGTTGGGCAGAATTTGAGGCGACGGCAGGCGATGCCTACCGGCAAGCCATCAACGCAAAGCTAGCAGCCCAGCAGGTGATGAGCCTAACTGAGGCACTCGTGGGTGAGTTTGAATCGCTACAGATGCCACCCAATGGGCAACGGCGCTTAATCGTGCTCAATGGGCAGAAGGCCACCGGCAAAACCAGCCAGGCGATCGCAGGGTTGGTGCGCACTGGAGAGCCCCTGACCGACTACAACCCGACCCGGTTCCTATCCCGCGATAAAGCCGTCAAGCTGGGCACTACTTGCCACCTCGACGAACGCAAAGCAGCCAACGCAAAGCAACTGAGCACCTGCCCCGAGTCAGCCCATAAGGCACCCGAAGACATTCAGGTGCTGACCCTCGACGAGGCTAACGAAGTACTCCCCCGTAGCTGGCAGGGCAACCTTGGCCAGCAACCAGCCAAAGCACGGGCGGCGCTGGCGGCCCAAATGCAGGCGGCCCAAGTGGTAGTGCTGGCCCAGGATGGCTTATACCGTTCCGTGCTATCGGCAGCGATGCGGATCGGCAGTTTCACCCCCGACCAGGTACAAATCATCGAGCGACGGCGGCCACCCTCAAACATGGCCGTGCACCTGCACTCATCAGACCAGGGCGGCTTTCATGGTTGGTTAGAGCAAGCGGTCGAGGCCGTGCGCTGCGGCGGCAAGGTGGCTATCCCATGCGGTAGCCGTGGCATGGCCCGCAAGATTCACCGGTTGCTGAAGCGGCTATTCCCTGGCAAGCGTGGCTGCTGCATCGACGGGCGCGATAGTTTCGGTAAGCTGCGCTCTGAGTTTGCCAGCGGCCCCGACCAGTGGATCTCAGAGCACCAACCAGACTGGCTGATTTTTACCCCTGTCTTTAATAGCGGGGTGAGCATCGAGCGTCCCTACTTCACCCATCAATTCGAGTACAGCAGCCCAGGCGAAACAGCCACAGCGGCCAGCCAGCGAGGGGAGCGGGTGAGAGCTGCGATCGGCGGCGGCTTAATCAATGCGCGGCATGTATTCCTGCAGCGGCGCGGGCTGCCCGATGAGGTGCCCCACGAGGTGCTGACCCCGGCCTACTGGCGCGACCTGCTGACCCGTGCAGCTGCGGCTCAGGCGGGCAACCTGCGAGGCACCCTAGAACCCCTCGGCCTAGGTGCCATTGCAGAGCAGATTGAATCGGGCAACGTGCCCCCCATAACTGAGTACCCAGAGCTGGCCGACGTGCTCGCCATTCAGGCCCGCGAGATTCATTACAAGCTGGAGTGCCTGACCGATGAATGGGCAGCAAACG
The DNA here is from genome assembly GCA_019358835.1 of Tildeniella torsiva UHER 1998/13D. Classification (GTDB taxonomy): domain Bacteria; phylum Cyanobacteriota; class Cyanobacteriia; order Phormidesmidales; family Phormidesmidaceae; genus Nodosilinea; species Nodosilinea torsiva. Next base: position 21,695 of record JAHHIH010000041.1, on the reverse strand, counting down.
GCTGGAAGGTGATACCCGGCGCGGTAAGCGAGTCGAAAGCTTACCAAGACGAACTGATTGCAATCTCAGAAGAAATCCTAGGGGTCAGGTCACGCACCCTGGCCAAGGCCCCCAGCCTCACCACTGCGGCCAGCCGTGCCCCCCAGGCGCTGGCCAGTTATCAGGGCAAGGGTGAGCCCATCGGCCCCATCGAGGCGGCCCGATTCACTCGCTGGGATATGGAGGGCAAGTTAGGCGAAGCTGAGTTTTTAAACACTCCTGAATGGTGGGCAGCCTTCCACCTGGAGCACGGCAACCATACCCAGGCGGCCCAGCTGCAAGGGTTACTCAGGCTGTGCTGGACAAAGCCCGACCAATGGCAGGAATGGCGGCAATGGGCGGCAATGCGAGCGATCGCCCTTAACCTGCCTGAAGCCCCCGAAGGGATGCCTAGTATCCCTCAACTGCCTATCACCCCTCGACTGATGGCCAAGGTGGAACTGCTAGCCAAATGCCCCGGCATTAAACAAGTGCTCGATGGCAGCTTGCAGGAATGGAGCAAAGACACCCCCGAGGTGATAGCGGCCCACCGTTGGGCGATTGCCCATAACCAGGCACTGGCCGCCATGACAGCAAACCACCAACGGATTCACGGCTACCAGTTCACCCCCAAGACTTACCGGGTGGCAGCCTTCGACAAGCTACTGGCAATGGCAGGGGCTGTCTCTGCCCATGCCGGGCAGGTTAGCCGGGTGCACCATTACCGGCGGCAAACAGTCGGCGACATTCAGCAGGCGATCGCACGGGCTCAAGAGAAGGGTCGCAACGATGCCAGCCAGCAGCGCCAGCTTTACCGGGCACAACATCAGGCAGCGGTAGTCGAGGCAGCCCAAGCAGCGGTGATGGCGGCCACCGAGGCCAGCTCAATCGACTGGGCAAACCTTGCGACCTACCTTGCACAGAACTTCAGCGATGAGATCTCTACCACTGAAGTTCTGTGTAGCCCTCCCATCTCCCCCGGCCAACTGGTTCGGAAGTCTGGATTTTTGGGCTGGGCTGGGCTTGTTACCTCAGTCGAGGGAGTAGCTCAGGCGTTTGTTCAGTGGTTTGGCGACCCGTCCCCCTCACTGGTCTCCCTCAACTGCTTGGAGGTGGCGGCATGACCCACCCCACAGGCAAATGTGCGGCGCTGGCGAAGCGGCATCAAACCCGGCCACCCTAGGGCGATCGCATCGTGTAACACGTCTGAAGCACGATCGGCAGTACTAGATAGAATCGATGTGATTCCTGAGGATCCAATGTCTAAAATTCCCGCCGAGTATGAACCCATAATCGCTCGCGTTGCCGAGAAACTAGCCAGGGCCACCCCCGGCATGGCTGAGCACCTACCCGACGATGACGAGATCAACAAACTGTTTGAGTTCACACCGCCAGGTGCGCAGCCCGGCACCGATCGCCAAGATGCAGGCCTCGACGACGTAGCCGCTATCAACGCCCTAATCCAACGTAGGAACTAACCCACCATGAGCACCACAACCCTGAATCGTCGCGAAGCCCATACGTTGTTGGTCGATGCCCAGCAACAGCACGCAAAATTAGCCCAGCAATTCTCTGAACTGCAAACCCGGCTGACCCGCATCGAACCGGGCAGCGAGGAATTTACCGTTGCGGCCCACAAAGCCGCCGACCTGAAAGGCCAGCTACAGCAGCTCACCACCAAAATTCAAGGGTTAGAGCAGCAGGCAACGACCGAGGCAGAGCGCCAATCAGCCAAGGCCAGGGCAGAGGTCGCAGCGGCAGCCCGTGCCGAGGCCGAGGCCCAAGGCCAACGCGACCTGGCTAAGGTTGAGCAGTTGATCTCTGCCATCAACGCCCACAGCGACGGGCTAGCCAGCGCGATCGCAGAATACGAGGCCTTGAGCGAGGAACGGCAACGGCTGGGCAAGTTGGGCTGGCTGCGATTTGACAGCCAGAATCGAAGCGCGCGGGCAATGATCGATTTGGCTCCCTGCATCCTGCGGCGCGGTGATGTGGCGCGGTTGATGCGGCGCTCTGAGGCGAAGCTGTAGCCATGACGGAAGACCTTACTTTCTGCATTGTGGAGCTCAAGCCCGGCATTGAAATCGAAGACAATGGCCTTGAATTGCCTATACCTTTGCTCGGGAAAGGACACAAAGACCCCATTTTCAAAGCCGACTTCTGGCACTATCACGCTGATTGGTCGAGAGTGCCTCAGGAGCAATACGAAAGAGCCTGTGAGATTAAAGGTGACCCGCGCTTCCTTTGCCGGATCGCCTTCAAAATGGAGTGGGTTTGGCGCTATGGCTGGTTGCCTATGCCAAAGCTGCGCGAAATGCCCGAATGCCTTACCCCAGGATTAGACCCCCAGCCCAATGGCACCCTGGGCTATCTGCCTAACTATGCCGCCTTCGAAGAGAGCTATGTCGGCAGCCGCCTTGATGAGTGCGGCAAATGCCCCCACCATGGCGGCAGCCTGGCCGATGTGCCCGCCGATGCCTTAGGCCGTAGGACTTGCCCTCTGCATGGGTTGAGGTTTGGGCGTGATGGGGTAATGGTGCCGCACCTGCCCAAGTATCGCAACGACTCACTTGTAGATGGCCTCGGGGCATTCGCCAGTGTGGCTGAAACGCTTGAGACACGGCGATCGGATAGCGGGGTGTAGCCATGGCTATCGACCCCGCCCACGGGCTGACAGACAAGCAGGCAGCATTCTGCCGGGAGTATCTACTCGATGGCAATGCGACGGCGGCCTACCAGCGGGCGGGCTACACGGCCAGTGGAGAGGCAGCCCGACGCAATGCTTCGCGGCTGCTGACAAAGGCTGACACCCAGAGATACCTGGCCCAACTGCGCACCGAAACCAGCCAGAGGGCCAGCATTACCCTAGAGCGCACCCTCGAAGAGATCGGCGCGATCGCATTCTCCAATATCAGCGACGTGATGAGCTGGGGGCCAGGTGGCGTTGATGTTAAACCCAGCGATACCCTACCGGCTGAGGTGCTGCGGGCGGTGGAGAGTATCACCGACCAGGTGGGCGATAGCGGTCGTCGGCGCACTGTGAAGATGCACAGCAAAATGCAGGCCCTAGGCATGTTGGCCAACTACTTCGGCCTCAACGATGACTTTAACCAGGCCAGGGCTACCCTAAAGCGTTATGGTTTGGCCCTGGTCGAAGACCCCGAAAACTCTACAGGATGGAGCCTTCGCCCCTATGAAGCCTAAAGTATCCATTCCACAGCTACGCCCCATCCCAGGGCTACCAGTGGCCCCAGACTGGCCCAACGTCGTCATAGTGAACCGGCGCATTGTGGCCCCAGGCGCTGATGGAGAACCGATGCCCACGAGTGAGGTGCTGAGGTATCGGGTAGATACCAGGACGGGCGATCGCATCCAATAGCCCTCTCTAATTTTTTGTTTTCCGCAAAAACTGAGCAAACAAACTTTTGGAAATCCCCATGCACCCACTAGAACAGATCGAAAAAATGCTGGCGGCCATTGAGCCCCCGCCGCAGCGATCGCCAGAGAAAGATGAGGAAATCGCGCGATCGCTGTTTGACCAGGGCGCGGGTGCTGGTGTAGCAGCTGGTGCCCACCTCGGCCTACAGGAGCAGGGCACAAAGGTAGCCAGGGCCAAGGCTCGGCAGTTGGCTAAGGAGGTGGAGGCTGGTGACCTATCCGGCATTGAGCGGGCGCTGGCTGAGCAGTTCTTTATGTTCAATGCGATGGCGACTCACTACGGCATGGCGTCGGGAAACCTGAGCGGCAACAATGCCAAGCTATCCCCGCAAATCGTTGATATGGCGGTGAAGTGCTCCAAGGCATCCCGACAGCTGGCGACGGCGATCGCAGACCTGAAGGCCCCAAAAAAGACAACCTTTATCAAAACCCAGAATATTGAGAGCCAGCAGAACATGCTGGTTGCCGAAGTCGAGCACCTGAAACAACGCCTGGAGGCTTCAGAGTATGGCCAGCCCGTGGACGCCCGAGCGACGGGAATTGCAACGGCAGGTTGCCCTGAGGTCGAAACTGTGGGAGAAATCGACCGGCCCCAGAACGGAAGACGGTAAGGCGATAGTCTCGCAGAATGCCGTCAAACACGGACTGCGATCGCGGGCGGCTATTGAGCATCGGCAGCAGTTTAACGCTGCGATTAGGGATTTAAGCGCCTTATTACAGGGGCTGTAGTGTCACCCAACAAATACCCAGATTGGCGATCGCTGCTGAGGCGTGCCTTAGGTCGTTGATAGGTCGCCAGTAGGCCACCGTAGATCCATCACGCATCCACCGCATATCTATCTGCTGCTGCTGCGTAATGGCGCGTTTTGTCGCAGTGGTATAAATGCGGCAATGCTGGCGGAGTAAGGTTCTGCCCGTCCCGCAGCGGCGCGTTTGTACCCCTCAGAACCTAGGGCCAATCAGACAAATCGGAGTTTCTGGAGGGGGTCGCGCGAGGGCGGCGATCGCGTCAGTGACCTACTCGGAAACCTCTATGACATAAGGCGGCAAGTGGTTTATTGCACGAGGTCGCCGTAGTAAATATCTATGTGGTCTCTAGCCGCGTCCCCCGACGGGAATGAACGGGTGGTGAATGAGTATCCACCTGTGCCGACGTTGAGGTAATAATCTGTTGCGCTAACCCGCCAAACTTCAGTGTCAATAACACCATCTCCACGGGTGCTTTGGTTTGAGAAGATGCGGTTCCCATCTTCTCGCGGTTCATCCGTTAAGACCTCACAGGCGACTCCGTCGTTATCCCCATCCAAGCTTTTAGGGGCAGTGCCTGAAAGGAAGTGATACTGCGATTCTCCCTGTGTAGCGAAGTCGTCGCAGACCAACCCAGCCATGGGGATTGCAGCTTCAACGCTAGCCACTTCAGTCGATTCAGGATTGCTCCTGATACAAAAGTGGTTGAGATCCATAACCTCACCAGCCCCATTAACCATGTAGCAGTAATGGTCAATGCCTGAGTAGTCGTTAGCGCTAGTAGCAGTAGGCAGTAGCAGGCTTGCCCCAATCAGGGCAGCGGCGGGGAGGATAGGCTTAATCATTGGGGCTTAGGCGAAAGTGCTCTAACCCTCCCTACGCCTCAGGCTCCCCGCCGTCTGGATGCTTCACGGTTTAAACAAAGGGTTGCGGCCCGGGCGCTGGCGGTCACGGCGACGGCGATCGCGCTGAATGCCTTGGTAGATGTCTTTGAGCATGTTGTACCAGTTTGGGATGGCTGCCAGAAAGAGAATGACCAGTTGAACGAGAGGGATAAATTTCATAAAGCAATAATTGAAATTACCCTCCAACCCTCGCATTTCTGCCTTTCGCAAAAGTGGTCAATCGCTATTGAGTAAAACACTTGCCCAAGTAAGCACGTGCCTAAGTGGATCAGTATCCACGTGTTTTAAGCCAATCCTCGACGGCCTCTCTAACAATCGTGGTCATGGGCTGGTCAGTCTCGAACCCGGCCCGCTTCAAGCGCTTGTACTGCTCTGTGGTGAAGTCAGCGCTAAGCCTGTGTGGGAATGCCTTGCCCTTGCCCCCGTCATCCTGTGCGGCCACCGTCGGCGGTGCGGCGGGTGAGGTATCGCCATCGGTGGACAGCTGATCTAGAAATCCCTCGACAGCCTCGGGCTTCGGTGCTGGCTTGCGGGTAATGCGCGATCGCTTCTCTACCACTGCTCTACCCCCGTCAGTTTCAGAACGTCCTTAGCCAGTGCCCTAAAGTCACGTGCAGCTGCGCCGCTGGGATCAACCTCAAATACGGTATGCCCCCCGCTGGACTCTGCGATCGCAACCCGTTGGGCAATGGTAGTAGGCAGCACCGGGAAAGGGTAATCCTCCAGAGCGTCGAGGATGTCACGGGCGATGACGGTGCGACCGATGGCCCGGTTAACGATGAAGGCGGCCATCAGGTCTGGCTTGATGCCCTGCACCTGCTCGACCATGGCCACGGTTTCAGCTGCGGCCCAAACGTCATAGCTCGATGGTTGCACCGGAATCAGCACCAGGTCGCTGCTCACGATGGCAGAGCCGGTTAACTTGCTGGTGCGCGGCGGGGTATCAATCAGCGCGTGGTCGTAGTTGGCAACCAGGTCAGGTAGCTCACGGTGCAAGGTATCTCTGGCCATGCCCACAACCGAGAATGGTGGCTTGTCATCACGGGCACTTGCCCACGTGCTTGCTGAAGCCTGGGGATCTGCATCTACCAGCAGCACGCGACGGCCAGCGAGGGCGATCGCATGGGCAAGATGCACCGACAGCGATGTTTTGCCGCTGCCCCCCTTCAGTGAGGCGATGGTAATTATCATGGGTACTGATTCACGTGCTCAAGTGAAGTCTAAGCCCTGGGTTAACGCCTGGGGCTTTTCACGTGCTCAAGTGGATACGTGTTCAAGTGAATATGTTAACCTTTGCTCAAGTGAGCACGTACTCAAGTGGATCCTTTCACATGCCACAATGGCAGCCGCTAAAATATCCGAGCTGGCACCGTCGCCAAATCTACGTGGCTAGGGTGACTCGCTGGCATCTTGAGCAGTGCCTCAAGGCACCCCCAAACCCCCTGACTTTCTGCACGGTCGAGATTTTGACTAGCGTTTGGACTACGAGTCAAAACCCCTGAAAAATTTGTGGCCTAATGTCCGGTAAGCGGCTTGCCACCCAGCGGTCAAAAGTCAGGGCACTGATAACGACGATGGGGCGGTGTAGGTTTTGACTAGCTCGGAGTAGTTGCCCTTCCACGCAACTATTCAAATGAAGGCGTATTTAAATCTTGTGTCAAGCCCACGTACTTTACGGACTAAAGCGCGGGCACTTTGGAAATGTAGTGAGTAGCGGGCAATAGCCCTTGGCTTAGAGGATCCCTCAGCATGGCTAAAACTAAATCTACCAGGATAAAGCGGCCCAACTTCAACGCAGTTAGGGGCAAGGTTCGGGAGTTGGCATCAGCACACAGTTACGACGAGCAGGTGCTCCTCGGGTTGGCCGAGTTCGTCAACGGCGGGCCATTCAAGCAGGCTGAGCTTACTCTGCCGGAGCTGAAAGCCGGAGTCACTCAAGCCTTGGGGTGCAAAAGCTACGACGAGCTTAAGAAAAATGCGACCTTCAAGCTTTATGTCGCTGATGCCAAGCTGAAGCTCAACAACAAAGCAGCATGGCAGCAGATTTACCGGGAATGGGTTGAACTACCAGAGTCTGAGCGTGATGCCATTGGTGAGGACTGCATCAACGGTATTGATATATTCCGCAACTTCCGCCCTTGGGAAGTATTTCAGCTAGACCCCAATAAGGCTACGGCAGATGACATCAAAGGAGCTTTTCGGCAGTTATCCCTCCAACACCATCCTGACCAGGGGGGTGACGGGAAGGTGTTTAACCGACTGAAGCTTATGAGAGACAGTTTACTGGCGGCATACTCCTAGAAAGAAAATGGCTGAGAAATGCACTATTCGAGACAATGAACTCTCTCAAGCTCTGGAGGTGTCGCTACAGCGAATCTACGACATCTGCGAGCTTTTCGATAAAGTCCCCGATGATCAGTGGGAACTGATTGAGGGAGAACACTTCTCTTGGGCAAATCGTTCTTTGGGTCAAAGACGATTTAGCCCTGAAGGAGCTTATGAGATATGCAAGTACATTAATGAAAACGAGGGGCGACAACTGCTCCGCCGATTTCGTCGGTGGCTGAGCGGTCGAGATGGAAAATTAAAGCAGCTCTTAGTAGAGAAAAAGTTTATTGAGGTTGTTGACAGTAAAGACGCACTGATATTTGTTCATAATCGTGCTTACATGCGGCCTCGTTACACCCGTCAATTATTAGGCCTAGGCAACCGTCAAGATGTTTTGAAGAGGGCTTTCCAAGCTGAGGTGAAGACCACTGGCAGTGAACCCCTTCAGCTTGAAAAGCACTTCATAACAGATGGGGAAGCTGTCTGCTTGAGCGGTATGGGTATTGCGCGGGTATCAGCGAACCTGGGCACAACTCTGACCAATCATCATCGACGTGCATGGTGTGAGTTAGTCTCCCAGCGTGCTGTTGCGGCGATACAAGAGGTAGTAGACGAGCACGAATCTCACGAGATTCGGGTCACGCGAGCTATGGCTAAGGCTAAAACTGCTGCCAACAAAACTTGTCAGATAACTGGTGAGAGGTGTGGGCCAGCCAACCCCTTCCCTTTGGCGGTTCATCATGTCTATGACCGCAAGAATTATCCCCAGTTAGCAGATCATCCATTTAACTTAATCGTCATTCAAGATAGCCTACACAAGGATTTCCATCAGTGGATTGGAGGTAATGGGGTAAGCTGCACCGTTGATGACCTAGAGAAGTACATCGACACGTTTTCAGCAAGCTTATTCCCTGACTCAGCCACTGGCAGAAAGCACATGTCTAATGCTCTAAAGCGAATTGGGAAGATCCGCCAGATGGTGCGACCTCTGGCTTAACTCCTAATCGGGAGTAGTTTGCCACCACGGCATTTGTGGGGCCAGCGAGGGCCAGCCCCAGGGTGGTCTATGCGGCGATCGGTCGGGCGATGGGCCAGGTATCTACCACCTCATGGCCTGGGTGGTGCTCGGCCACATAGGACTCGATCGCGGCCTGCTCTCCCCAGCCGAACCAGCCGCCAGACTCAACCTCAATGTTGATGCCCTCGATTAGCTTGCGCTCTCCCATGGGCTCACCGGCAGCGGTGTAAAGCATCTCGGTGTGGATGGTCACCACATGAAACCAGCGGGTAGCGACGGCAGCAGGGCGGTCGGTATGTACTAGAATTGCGGTCATAGTCAAACTCCATCGTTGTTTGGTTTACAGCCCCTACCGGTAGCCCTGAGAAAGCCCGGTAGGGGTTTGTGTATCTGCCCTGGGAATTCCCAGGGCAGCCCTACGACAGGGCTCTCAACATTTCCTCCTTGCGCAGGTGCCGCCCCTTGCCGTGGGCATTGCGCCAGGCAATTCGGGGCGTAGCCTTGCTGCACTCCTTCCGAAGCTGGGCGCTGGTCATGGCCTGCCAGTCGGTGGCGGCAACATGAACCCGTGCGATCGCAACCGGTGCGGCGACAGTAGCGGCCACCGCTGGCAACGGGCGGGCGATCAACGCCTCGGCCATCAGCTCCTCCAGCGTGGGCAGGTCATCGACCACCGGCGGCGATGTGATCGGGGTGGCCACCTGGTTCGCGGGCTCTGCGGTGAAGAGGCAGAGTGCAACGAACAGAACGGCGAACAAGAAAATTCCAAACATGGCGAAAATCCCAAAAACTACAGGCCCCGTGAAGAGGTGGGGCAATGCCGGGGCGGGGAATCGAACCCTGCCTACACCGTCCGGCGAATGTGTTGGGCCTTGTCCTCAGTCGCGGTGCCCATTCCGCCGGGAGGCCGTTTGGGTGGGGTGGCGCTGCCCCTTGCTTACTTATCAATATATCCGGGGTAAATTGGAATGTCAATACCTCCGGGGTAAAAAGATGTGTGCTAGGCTTATCGCATCAACCGGGATAAATTGAAGGAGTCGTTATGCTGCTGACTGTGCCTAGAAAGAAATCTGATTACGCGCCTGGTGAGCACCCGCACAGCCAGGGCAATCTACAGCCCCGCGAGACGATGTATGGGGAGGCAAAGAAACGGCGGGAAATCATGGCCACCGCTACCGGGTGGGATGGCTTTAAGGCCCTGGCCGCGAGCATGGATCTGTCTGCGTCAGAACTGGTCGAGCGCCTGGGACGTGGGGCAATTGCTGTTTACCCTCCCGAGGTAGAAGGGAACGACCGTGCACAACTGCAAGCGGTGTACAAAGTCCTAGGTCAGGCATCGGGACTGGCTCTCCGACTGCAAGATCAAGACCTGATTAATGCAATGTCGAACCTGGTTTTACAGATTGAAGCCAGGCTTAAAACGGAGAGCCGCACCGACTAAGCCACCTGGCCGATCGCACCCTGCCCCTGCGATCGCACCAATTATTCAGGGCACCATAGGCCCAGCAGCGGACGAGAGCTATATCAACTAGATACGCCTGATGCACCAACCCCCACTGGTACCGCTGGCCCGTGGGGGTTTTGTTTTAGGCCGCCGTTTCGCCTCAAAACTCATGAATTCTCTATAAACTACGACAGAACTAGGGGTGGTGGCCGTTGCCGCAGGGCACTCTAGGCACACAGTCTTAGGAATCCGCCCCCATGCTCCGCCCCTTTGCCCTCGCCGCCTGCCTGCTAATAGCGGGCTGTGGCAACCTAACCACCCCTACCGCAGAGCAACCCGCCGAGGCCGCAGCAGTAGCTGAAGCACCGCCCGAAACAGACTATTTAGCCCAGGGCAAGCAGCAGGGTTACGAGGCGGCAGTAGCGGCCCAAGGCGCTGGAGAGGCAGGGTGGGCAGGCGTTGCAACAAAGTGGGGATATGCGATCGCATCTCTGGGCCTAGTGCCCGCCGACCATCCTGACTACGCCACGGCCCAGGCCAAAATTGCGGAGTACACCACCAATCAGGGCGTGGCCTATCAGCGCGATGCAGCCTACCAGGCCAAGGCTGCTGCTGCTCCACCTCAGGAACCAGCAAAAAACTACAGAACCTACACAGCGCAGTCTGGATTAACAGGAACCACCGAAATAGAGTGGCGTTGGCTCAAAGGTGCTGAGCTTGAATGCGACTATGGCACTTGCTTTGGGATGGAGGTGGTTGCAGTTGAAGGTTGCGACAACGCGCTCTACGTTGAGCTTGCACTTGAGGACGAGAGTGACGTCAATATTGGCATGACCAATGACACCACGGGGAAAGTTAGCGCAGGCCAGAAAGCACGGCTTATCTTCAACACGTTTGACGAAAGCGTTGACAGTGCAAGCATAAGTGAAATGTCCTGCTACTAAAATTCGCTGGCATAGGACTTAAGTTTGGGCACCATATCCTGGTTGCTATGGGTGCAGCTATGGACTCTGGAGAATGGCCTGCTGATTGGGCAATGTATGTCGGCAATAACGGCCTGGGGGCAGACCTGCTCTGGCTGGTAGGCATTGCCGTGCTGGTGGCGGTGTATCTGAGGCAGCGGGCGTAGGCAATAAAAAACCCCGGCGCTGAGCCAGGGTGTGGGGAAATTTCATTGGGGCTATTGTGCCTGGTAGTCCTCCAGGGTCTCGACAGCGCTTTTACCCTATAAAAAGGCCATACTCTCTAAATTGACATCATGGTTTCTTTCAAGAGATTGAGGAATAGTCGGTTCGCTATGCTCAGCAATTGTACAAACTAAATCCAAATGCAACTCCTCAGCGCGGTTTAGCAGCTCTTCTTCTCGACGACGCAGTTCTTCTAATTGAAAATTCATAGATTCTTTCCACGCCCCAATGTCATGCGTCAACTCTTTGTAGCGACGACTGATGGCTGAGAATCCTTGTAGAGTGTTAACGATCTGATGAGTGGCTTCTTCAATGCGCTGAAGGTGATTACTCGCGACTGTAATGTGAGCAACTACTAGGGTTCCAGGTGAAAACTTGTGCTCAAGATCAATCGAACTTTCTCCATTTACGGGTACCCAGGTAAACTTATCGACTTCTTTGCAGTATAGGGTTAAGGATTGCTTTCCCCACATCTGCTTTGGCCCAATCATTGCAAGATAGCGCATGACTTCAATCCAGGATTTCAACTAATTTAATAGGCAGAAAGCCCTAGAAAAGACGGAGAGTGTAAGAAAGCATAAAAATCTAAACCCTCTCTTTTCGAGGGCTTAGTCTTCAGGATCCATACTGCCTTAATTAGACCGATCCACTTATCGGGTGTGCAGTATCAATTGTTCCCATTGCTAAGTTGATAAAAGCATTTGAAGCTAATTATGGCCCTGCTACCACCCCCACCGACCAGGGCACCATAGGCCCACAGCGGCGAGAACCATATCTGTGTTAGATGCAAAAACCCGAAAACCCCCACCGGCACCGCTGGCCGGTGGGGGTTTTGTTTTGGCGCACTATAAAAAAGGGCGATCGCGCTACAGAATCCCGAGGTCGCCCATCATCTCAGCTTCGATTGCCTCGATGTTTCCCGTCGGCTGCGCTGCCGAAAAGATGGCCACACCCATCTTTTTGCCGTGGAAGTATGCGGTGCTGCCCGCAGCGTTTTTGCACTGTGTCAGTGGGAAGGTATGGTCGGCGGTGCTAGGTGTGCCGAATGCCCCGAAGACGTTGGGCAGTGGCACGTCGATGCCGTTCACCCTGGCGGTTACGGTGCTGGTACCGTCGAAGGACACCACAATGCAGAACGGCCCAGTGCCAGCCAGCGCACCATCGGCGCTTTGCAGGTTCCTAAACGCTTCCCCGCTAACCCCCCGACCGATGTAGACCCCCAGGCGATCGACGGCGGGGATAACGGTGCGGTTGTCGTAGTAGATGCTCAAGCCGACATTCAGGCTATTGCGGCCGCACGTATCGATAAACTCCATGGCCACATTGCCGGGGTCGGCCTGGGCCTTCTCAATTGCGAGGGCCACGGTAAAGCCGCTGGTGTTGTGAAGGATGTTGAAATCGCCGGGTTCACCAATCAACTCGAAGTCGTCAACACCATCAAATAGCAACGCTGGCTCTCCATTAATGTCGCTTATTATGGGGCGGCTGGCTTCGGTGGGCTGCACCATTGGTATTGGGTTGCTGCCCCGTGTCTCGTAAAAGCCAACCGGGTCGCCTGGGCCTGCTGGCTGGGGGACAGGGTTCTCGGTGTAAGCAGTGTCGGGAATCTCGGGATTGATGTAAAAAACCAGGTCAGGTGTAGTTGGGATTGGATCAGGCATAGTTGCTCCTTTGGAGTGACGTTTTCAGGCCCTCTCTGCGCTGTGGGCTGCGGCGATCGCGCTACTGCACCCTGGGCCAAGCTCACTTCGGCTTAGAGTCCTGCCAAACTTCCCGCAGCGCCCGCCGGGTCTCCGGTGACAGCGCCTTATGCTCCTCCACCAAACGTTTGCACCCTTCAATGCGGTATTCATAGCGGCGGCCTACCTTGCGGCACACCTGACCATCTACGGGGATGACCCCCAGGTCGTAGCGGTAGAACTCGACCGCACGAGGCTTGATTCCCAGAGACATGGCCAAGGCCTCACCGCTGACCCATTCTGGTGGGGTTACACCTTGGCGAAGTAGCCGGAGAATCTCACCCTGCTGAGCTTCAATAACCTCTAGGCGGGCAAGTATTTAGATCAGGGTAGGGTCGGTCATGATGGTTCTTGAGCCATGCTAATCGATGCTAATAAACTCTTTGTTTTCAATGGGTCTACTGGTTTAAGGAGCACCGAAAGAACGGTGACACTTTGGCCGAAGTGGCTAGGTGCGATCGCGCTAAATCAGACTCAATTGCTGATACCTGGGCTGCCCCACCTCGACAGGTGTAGCGGGCCTCAGTTCTGCCAGCAGGCCTTTCCAATCGGCCCCGGTATCAGCATCGACGTGGCCATATTTGTAGCCCACCTTGCTCACCATTCCAGTGCGGCCATCGGGCAGCACAACGCGATCGCCGTAGTCAAAACCGTGGGGGTTGAGCTGGTGCAGTTCGAGCGGGGTGTAAGGGCATTGCCAGGTCATATTTGCTATTCCTAAATAGCTCGGCGAGGTGTGTGACAGTTGGAGTGTAGGTGGCGTAGGTGCTGGGGTGTAGGCGTAGGCGGTGTAGGTGGGTGTAGGTGGCGTAGGTGAGGGCACCTACAGGCCTTTTTGTGGCTCACCTACGCCTACACCTACACTGTGCCGGTTACCTGGTAGCGTTCGGTGCTGCCTTCATCCCATCGTTGAATTTGCCCTTCAGAAATCATCAGGCAGAGCAAGTCTTTAACTTCGTCTGTCGATGCCCGTGGGTTATCAGTTGGACGGGTGCAGGAGTTGCGAATCTCCCTTGCCGTCTTGGCCTCGCCGTGCCCCTTCAGATAATCCAAAATCCTCACCCCTAGGGGTTTGGGTTCGGTCGTTTCTTGGGCCTGCTGCGGTGGGCTGGTGCCCTCCTCGACGGGGCATTTAACTAGGGGCTTAGTCTCGCCCTTGAACTCGGGCAGAACATCGTAGTAGATGTCCTCATCCTCACCTAGCCACAGTTGTAAGTAGCGGTTAGGGTTGCTGAGAATGTCCTCTCGTTGCTCAAGGGTGAGCCGTAGCCCGCCCATCTTTTCAATCACCGATAGGGCCAACCGGCGCTTGCTTTTCAGGGGCAGAACCATCCTGAAATTTTGCTGTAGCAAGTCAAGGTCAATGCCCAACGGCCCCGCATTTTTGGTCTGGGCCAGCAGCACGCCATAGGCCGCGATCGCCGCTCCCTGAGTCGCAATCTCAACCTGTAGCCCGGCGATCGCATCGGCCAGGCCCTTGACCTTGCTGCGCTTAGCGCAGGTCTGGATTTGGATCGCCTCGTCGAAGACAAACCATTCCGGCTCCGTATCGGTGCCATCAGCATGGGCGGCCAGCTTGGCACCCCAATGGCTAAGCAACCATTGCAGCTGCTTACCCTTCTCCTCAGGGGTGCCCCAGATAACGTAGCCATCCCAGTGGGCGGGTACTTGGTCGGTGGCCTTGGTGCTCACGTAGTTGACGCGGGCGTGGCCATCGAGCAGGCAGCGGAGGGCGTTGGTCTTGCCCTCGCGGGTGCCCGCCAGCAGCAGGAAGTGGGGGCAGTCTGGGTCGAGTTTGATGGGGGCAAAGGGCACAGGGGCAGCATCAGCCGATTCGTTCCCAGATCTTGGTGGATTCATTCCACTCCCAGACTGGTTGTTGGTCGGTGCTGCTGCCCCCAGCGGCTTTTTTGCCATGCCCTCTTGGATTTGCTCAATGAAGGGCTGTAGCAGTTTTTCCATGCGCTCGTCATCGATGTAGCGGCTGATGGCCTCATTGTCGCCGCGCTCAATGCTGGCCCCTTCTTTGCCAGCGAGGTAGGTGCCACCAGCGGCGATCGCACCCGCCATTGACCAGGCCAACCAAGTGCCCACACCTGGCAGCCACGCACTGAGAACCAGGGCTCCGCCGATCGCCAGCGTACCGCCCACCATTTTGGGGAGCAAATCGTAGCGCTCCCAGCAGCTGTCTAGGGCTTCCTGCTGAAGGGATGTTTTGGCCTGCAAGTAAATTGCCTGTGCGTCTTCACGGGTCATCAAGCTGCCCTCCGTGCGCGTTTGCGAATCCAGAACCAGATCTCTAGACCAAAAATCGTGATGACGGTCATCGTTAGGCCGCCCAGGTCGATGAAGCGCACCAGCATGATGCCTTCGGGGCTGCCTGGCTTGAGTAAGGGCCAGAAGCTCCAGCAGGCGATGATGTCCACGATGTAGGCGGGGATGCTCAACCACATGCGAGCGGCCCGCTTTGAGCTGGGCGCGTTCTCAGGTAGAAACTGTGTGAACACTTCGAGGTATTGCACTGCTGCAAAACAGCAGAGCCCCGCTAGGGTGGCGATTATAGGCACGCCCTGAACCCCCATGAGTGAGGCCATGAAGGTCGAATAGGGGCGGATGTTACGGGCGAAGACAATGCCGATGGGAATCAGCAGGGCATAGACCACCAGGCGGAGCATGCCGTTGTCGATCTTCTGTGGGTCGTTGAGTTGCCTGGCCGCATTGGTGGCAGCGGTGGCGGCTTGCTTAGCGTACTGGTGAGCTTTCTGATACTTAGGGTTTTGGGTGTTGCTGGTCATATTCCGCTTGTCCCATTGAAGATGAGCGTTTGGTCGTTGGTGATGGCGATGTCTTGAACTACGCCACCAATCACAAGCCCGGTGACGCCATAGCGATCGCAGACGGGCTGCCGGTCGGGCAACCCCGGAATGACTTGGCCTTCTTGGAGCTGAGTCTTGGAGACGATGCACCCGTCGGTGTAGCGCTGGACAGCTTTGCTTTGGCTGGTGGAGACCAGCTGCTCTTGCTGCCACAGGTCAAGCTTGTTGGCCTCAATCACTTTCTGAACCTGCTGGCGGCCTCGGGTCTCGGTGTCGAGGCCAGCGACGATGCAGCCAATTCCGGCGACGGTGAGCAGGGCGGCGGCGCTAATTTGTCCTATGTTTTGAGCGATGAACTTCATTTCTTGTCATCCTCCATGCTCTGAAACAGCACCTCTTCAAACTTGCTCAGCGGGCTAGGACTGCTACCTGCTTGGGCTCCGGTCTTACTGCCTTTGCGAACCAGCATGAAACCAATGCCCGCCGCGCCTGTCAGCAGCAGCCCACCCAGGCCGAGGAGCACGACGTTAGCTCCCATCTTCTGAATGTCGCCCGTGCCAGCGGTAGCTATCTCGGGCTGAACCTGCTGCTGCTGAGGCAGCATCGAGGTGTAAACCACGGGCACCACGTCGCCGCCCCAGACGCATAGGCCATCGTCGGAGAGGTAGCGGCGGGCCTCGAACCCGTCCATGTTGGGGTAGGTCGCCAACAGCTTGGTGTTGCCATCTGGCATGGTCAGCGTCCAGGCGGTGTTGCCATCGACTTGACCGACGGGAATCACTTGTTCGCAGCTGGGGCGGAAGGCGATGTCAGGGAAGCCAGCGGGTGATTTGTTTTGGCCTTCTCTGACAGTCCAGGTTTGGCCGTTGGTGTCGGCGTAGGTGTAGCGGCCCAGGCGCTGCTCTGGGGCCTGCCCCCATGAGGGCGCTGCCAGCAGAAGGGCCAACGGTAGGGCCAAGAGTGAGCCAATGCTCACCCCAGCGGGCAGCGGCGGCAGCGGCACGGTATCGGCCCAATCGAGGTCGCGCAGGGCTGCAAGTTGGCGTAGCTGCACCTCAGCGGCGATCGCACGATCGACCGCATCGGTGGGGGTCATCGGCTGCCCTTTGCGCTCGGCACGGGCGGCAATGGTGGCGGCGCAATCCAGGATTTTTGATGTGGGCCAGGGGTCATGGCTCATAATGTCGTTAGTCCTTTACGTAATGGTTTTGGGCGATGCCCCCAGCAGGTTTTGCGGCCAGCGCTGGGGGTTTTTAGTGGGCGGGTTTAGTCGCTCAGCGCGGACTCAACGTGCTCGTTGAAGCCGCAGCGACCGCCGTTGAGCGATTCGATAGCCCGGAGTAAGTTGGAAGCTACGGCGCAGGCCATGCCCAGTGGAGCATCACGATCGGGCAGGGTGTCGGCAGCATTGCTCGCTAATTTGATCACGGCCATCTCGGCATGGGCGCGGGCTATGGAATCGGCCAGGTTGGCCACGAGTTGGGCGTTGGTGATGGATTCGGTGGTTTGGTTAGTCATGGGTTTTAGGAAATGGATTTAGGACTTCAAGGCAAGATGCACCCATGACGTTTTTGATTAGCGGCGAGGGCGTGAGCTTCCCTCGGCTTCGCTCCAGGCGGCCCAGGATTGAGCGTTGAAGGGCATTCCCTCATCAGACTGCGCAAGGCACCATCGCTCAAAGGCGGCTATCTGGTCAGCTGCGCGGGTATCCCCTTGGCTACAAGCAGCCAGAGCCTCGGCATAGCTGATTTGCTTGGCGCTCTTAGCCAAAAAATATGTCTTGACTTGCTCAACCTGCTCTGGGGTGGGCGGGGGTAGCGAGGCAAGTAGTTTGCGTAGTGGGTCTAGTGGGTGAGACATGGTTTCAACTCAGGGATAGGACAACGGCGATCGCAGCCCCAGCGAGGGCCAGGGTCAGCAGAATCAGCCAGCGGCATCGGCAGGGGCGGCGCTGGGCTTTCCCAGGCTTTGCAGTTGCGCCAGGGCATCGGCCAGGGCGGTAGTCTCATCGCTCTGCGCCTGGTCAATCTGTGCCGTTTGTAAGCGGTAGAGGCGTTGCTCTAGGGCAAGCTCCTGGGCCTTGGCGGCGATCGTCCCCTGGGCCTGCTTAGTGGCCCGCAACCTCTGCTCGCGGGCGGCAATGTCATCGGCCAGCGCACCCTGAATCAGGTCGGCGGTCTGCAAAAATTGCTCAGCCACGGCCAGCGGGTCGTCAATCACCAGGGCATTGCTATCGCGGAACTGCCCCAGGTCAACGGTCAGCCCTTGGTAATTGGGTAGGTCAATGGTCGTGCAGTGGTTGCCGGTGTGGATGGTGATGTCGGCAGCAGCAGGCGCGGTGGGGGGCTCAGGCTCTGGTGCTAGCTCAGGGCAGAACTGCGCGATCGCGGCCTCTACAGCAAGGGCGCTGAGGCCGTCGCTGGTGCTGTATCCGTTGTCATTCAGCCAGCGGCGCACGCTGGTCTTAGGCAGGTTGCCGTGGTCTCGGCAAAAAGCGTGAAGGCTTACGGGTTCGGTCATGGGTAGAAAGTCCTTTAGTCCGTTGCGGGTACGGGTTTGGCGCGGGCTGGCACGGCAAACAGTGGGCCAAGTAGGGCCAGCCCTGTGCCTATGCCGTTTCGTCGCTATAATAGTAGTAACATACTTTTAGTAGTAGTGCTACTATTAAGAGGCGAAGATCATTATTCTTAGTTGAGGTAGCATTAGTGGCAACAATTCCCGAAGGCGACACAATGCGGCTCCAGGTTGACGTTTCCGAGGACATCAAGACCCGGCTCAAGGTGGCAGCGGCCAAACAGAACCGCACTATGTCAGAGCTGGCAGAAGAGGCGCTGGCCGCCTATTTGGCAAAGATTGAGAAGGCAGGCAAGTAGCTATGGATATCACCGCTCAAAAACAACGATACGAAGAGCTACAGGCGGCGCGGACTGAACTGATAGATGCTGCTGTGGCCGAGATTGCCTCTCACCTTGAAGGACTCGACCCTGACGTTTGCAAAGAGATCTTGGCAAAGCTGCACCGCAAGCTAACGGGGGAGTCAATGCCCAAGCAGGTCACCAGCAACGCCGATTGGGCAAAGCAGCGAGAAGCCAGCACCCAAGACACCCTGAAAGCCACTGGCGAATGGATAAAGGCCCAGTCAAGGGAAGATGCGGCTAAGGCCACCGAACACCGTGCGATGATTCCCCCTGCGCGTGACCCCATCATGGACAGTCTCGACAAGCAAGGGATCATCGAAGGCGCGATGGGGTTGTGGAAATGAGCACCACCGGAGACAAGGCCAAACGCGCCACCGTGGCGATCGGCCCGCTGTCGGTCGATGGGTTCCAGATGCCCGATGGCTCCTATCGAATGAGTATCACCGGTACGGCTGAGTCAGTAAGCTTGACAGCTAGAAACGCTTTCGATTTTTTGCGCTCGAAGGCGGCAGAACGCTTGCTAGGCGAGGTTTATACGGATTCGGTTTCTGAGGTGGAAGTAGAATCTGATCCCGATCAAGCCAGAGGGCAAACTCGCATCCAGGCCATCCCCCTCAACATCGTTAGCAAGTACTGGCTTTGGCAATCCTACCGAGGGAACAAGCAAGCCTTTGCCCTGGTAGATGCCCTGTTAGAGGAAACCCTAGAGCGCCGCTTTGATGATGCCTTTGGTGTGGAGCGTAGCGAGAGCGATCGCAATGCTCTGCTGACCCAGCGGCTACAGGTTGAACGAGATGCAGCAGTTGACGCCCTGGCCGAGCCCGACATCAATGTTGAGCGTGTGGCCAGGCTAGAGCAGCAGCTGCGGGATGCTGGGATTGAACCGTGGCAATTGCCGGAGGTGGAGTGATGGCTAGGCCCAAATCTAAAAGCATCCTGATGCAGATAAGGGAATTTCTCCCCCCGTCCATCTACAAAGAGCTGGATGGCATTGCAGCCTACTTCCATTTGCCTGATATGAGGGGAAAAGGCCCAGGACATGCCCATGCTCTCTCCCAACTAGAGGAGAACTGGTATGCAGCATTGTTCTGGGTGGCTTACAAGATGTTTCCCGCCATCGACGTTTATCGCTCTCCCTACCTAGGTCGGCTATTCCAGGTTGTGAAAGAGGAGGGATACGAACTCTGGTACTGGCTGCATCTCTGTGAAGGATGCTGGGATAACTCGCCAGAGTACAGAAAGTTCTATCGCGGCTATACCCCTCTGTCTGTCTGGGGGCTATGCATGAGGGAATTCAAGCAGAATGAGGCCGAGGCCATCATGGGGGGGATGCCTAATGCCCCATTGAGCGAGAGAAAGCAGAACGGCTCAAGGCTGCTTATGGAGCTTGCAGGTGCAGATCCTTTCGCAGATAAGCCCCCTGCCATCCTCACCCATACTGAATCACCACACACTGACCGGCTTATCAAAACGGCTATCAGCCTGAAGCATTCCAGATCTAACAAGTCTGCTCGCAACCGAAAAAGCTTTGCCGCCCAGTACTACCAGCCGCTGGTCGAACAGATCCGAAGAAACGTTTACCAGCCCGCGCCTATTAACTCAGTAGTCGTAGGGGTCAGGGGCGAAGGGTGGGACGCTGCCCTAGTGCAGAGGAAAGGAAAATCAGAGCTCCCGGTTAAGATCCCTCAGCCCGCATGGCTAAGCACTCCACACCTAACACTGACGAAGCATTACCCAGACGGGACACAAACAGTCGTGAAGTGGCGACCGCATTCCCCCATGTCGAGAGAAGAAGTCTACGTCAAGCCAGAAAAGCCCGGATAGGTATTATTACCTGTTTTGGCTACAACCCTTATACAGAAAGGGTTGTAGGGTGATAGAAAACAGTGTTTGTTTGTACCAGAAAAGCTCAATATCCTTGATTTAAGGGCGTTCCCAAGTTTGGCGACCGAAGGCGCTCCCCCGTGGAGGGATATAACCCGCCCCTCCAGCAGAAAACCCGCTCACATTCCCTAAAGTTTGGCGACCGAAGGATGTGAAACGGGTTTTCCGGAGGGTTGTACAACTAGCCAGGACAGGCGATGAACAACCGTTTGATAAATGCTCGCTGGGCGGCGGGCTTCTCCAATAGTGTACCAACTCCAGGCCAAACCGCAACACCCCCAGCGGTAGCGCTCGGATCCCAGTCAGGCCAGCAGGCGGCACCAGGCGATCGCCACGCCGACTCCGATGGCTTCATGGCTAGGGGAGGTGCAGCATGAGCAGGCGCACCCACGACGGAATCACCAGTCTTCAGCTGGAGCGGGTTGTTCAAAAAATCCCCTTAGACGTAACCTGCGGAATTTGGCGGGTGGCGGTGCCGAAATACAGCATCGACCACCGAGTTTGTGACTTGGTTCAGGCGATCAACGTGGCATCTCTCCGGTATTGCCGCGACGTTAAGCCAGTACTGAATCGAGCGCTGGCTGAGGGCTTTGTGGTTGGCGAGGGCGTCCACGGCGCTTTCTTCATTGGCCGCGAAGGGGGTGCAGAATGAGCACCACCGGATTCAAGAAACTAGGCCGCGATTGCCCCATCTGCAAGGGCAACTACCACCGGCACGATTGCCGCGAATCACTCAGTACCGGGTTTGTCTTTTGCCGTGATACCACCGCCAACCCAGGCGGCCAGTGGCGATACATCGGGGAAGATAGCAACGGCTGCCCTATGTGGGCCTGGGGCGATGGCGAGACAGCCCCTCGACCCGTCGCACCGGCGCAGCAATTTGCCCCCGTGGCAGCGGTGCCAGTGCCCCAGCGAGATGCAGGATACCGGGCGATCGCATCCTGCGGTCTGGCGCGTGTGCACCGGGCAGATATTGCAAAGCGGCCCTACGTCACCCAGCCCGAAATAGACGCACTGGTTAGCGCTGGGCACCTATTCACCTGGCAGGGCGGCGATCCTGCTAAGCCATCAGCCAAGGGCATCCCTGGCACCCTCGACGGGCGGCTATACCCTAGCCTCTACACTTGGGCGATCGCAGTGCCCAACCACCTGCGGCAGATTGCAGGGATGCAGCTGCGCAATCCAAAGGGCGGTTATTTCTGGGCCAGCGCTGCAAGCAAGGGCGGCGCGGCTCCCAACCTGGCCAGCGGGGA
>JAHHIH010000001.1 GCA_019358835.1 Tildeniella torsiva UHER 1998/13D | reverse complement strand
GGATCCTCTAGTTCCTCAAAGTGGCTTAGCAGTGAAGCGGTCGGTGGCACTGAAGGGGACATGGATAGCCTTGAGATCAAACTTATCCATTAGTATCCCTACTCGCCGAGTATGCGTTTGCCCTGGGCAGACGGCGGGCGATGTTGACAACGGGCATGGTGATACACCTTGGGTAATGGTTTATATACGGGCGCGATCAAATAGCCTGCCTGAAGAAAGTTCAGGAATGGTGACGGAGGTTTGGGGCAGCGACGAAAGGTTTCAGGGCAGGCGATGGGAGACGACGGGTGGGGCGCAGCGTTGTCTCGTCTATTGCCAAGATTGCCCGGTGCAAAGGGGCGATCGCCGCCCCAATTTGAAAGATTGTGCCTAGACACCAAAGGTTTTGATGAAGCCTGAATGAATGCTAGATCGCGTCGTAAAGGGTTTTGGAAGAGCAACGTTGAAGCAAAGCTTGAATAGTCGACTTACATCAATGACAGCAGCATTGTGAATAGAACAGGTAAGAGTGCAGCGGGCGACTATTCGAAGTTGCTCTATGACAGAAGCATTGTGCATTGACTACTTGAAGGATTGCGCGATCGCAGCAGCATTGTCGCGCCGCAACTTAAGATGTTGCCGCCTGACAATCGAATGTTGCGCGATCGCACTAAAGTATTGCGGCCTGACAATCGAATGTTGGGCTGTCGCACTAAAGCGTTGCGGCCTCACACTAGAGGACGTAGCCCTGACAATAAAGTGGTGGGGTGCTGCAATAGGCGATCGCGCCAGAGCAGGGGGAGATGTTTGGCTACTTGCTGAACTACCGACAGTTAGGTTAAGCCTGGCGTTTCCTGATTGCGAGATGGTGGTGCGGGAGTTGGTGCAATCGGGTCATCCCATGGTCTGATAATCCTTGTGGTCTTCCTCACAAGAGCGAACGTATCATTATGGGCATATACCTCCCCAGCGCCCTATGAGCGGAATTTCTCCTCAAAAGCCTCTATCTCTTTGGAGTCGACCCCTTAAAGTAAATTTCGATGCTCTAGCGGCTGCTCTAGCTAAAGGAACTGCCGCCGGAGTATTTATGCAATGGTCAGATTTGGCCAGCAGTGGGGTCGATATGCTGAGTTCCTTGGGCATTCAGGGCAATGAGGTAGAGGCGATCGCATGGCTACTAGTACAGAGAGCGCTACTACAAGCAATGGTAGAACTCTCCCGTGAATGCAAAACCTCGCTTAACACCCTCAATCCAGATCTCAAGCTGCTGTGCGACCAGCTTGACCACACATTACAGACTAGCGACCTTTCCCTTACTCCCGACTTTTTTGATCGACCCAAACAGTTGCCAGTCTTAGAACATGTCAAAGAGCCTTATCGGCTCTGGCTGTGTAGTAACGGACTATCGACAGAGCAAGCAGCATCTTTGAAAGAGCGACTGCCTAAGTATTTTGTGTTTGCTCTGTACAACGAGTGGCTATCTTCTCCTACCACGTATGCTCTTCTACAAGAATCTCTACTAGATAATCCCTTTAGGGCTGCTACCGAGCGCGAATTTGCTTGGAAGGTCTACGGCGCTTGGCTCCAGCGGGAGGTAGATAAACCTATGTTTGCTGAAGCATTTGGTCTGCGACAGCTTTACCATCCCCTGCGGGCCTACTACGAAGTTGAGGTCAAATCTCAGAAGACAGATGATTTTGAGCGGGCTTTACCTGGTAAAAGCCCAAAAGCGCTCAGGTATGTGGTCGATTTGCAAACCGCTATTCTCGCTTGGCTAGCGGAGAATGACCGCACCGATACTATTCGTGTCATCTGCGGTGGCCCTGGCTGCGGCAAGTCATCTTTTGGTCATATGATAGCAGCGCATTTGGCAGAAACGCAGACGTTGCCGGTGCTGTTTGTGCCACTGCATCAGTTCGATCCGTCCGGTGATTTACTGGACTCGCTCAACGAGTTTTTGCGTACCGATCTGGATGGTATTTTACCCCCTAATCCTCTAGAGAAAGGCAGCGCTGAACCCCGCGTGCTGCTGATTTTTGATGGGCTAGATGAACTAGAAAAGCAGGGCAAAGTAGCGGCCCAGGTAGCCCAAGACTTTGTGCACGAGGTGCAAAAAAAGCTGCTGGCCTTCAACCAACGCGAAGCCCGTGTGTTTGCCCTTTTGAGTGGCCGAGACTTAACGGTGCAAGCTAGCAAAACTGAGTTTCGCAAAGAGGGTCAGATTCTTCATGTCTTGCCCTATTTTCAAACTCAAGAAGAGCTTAATAAGCATGCATATGCTGGTGAGCAAACCTTGCTGAGCCAAGACCAACGCCAAGCCTGGTGGCAAACTTACGGCACGCTCAAAGGTAAACCCTACGACGGACTACCCACACAACTTAACCAGGGCAAGCTAGTAGAAATTACGGCCCAACCCCTGCTCAACTACCTGGTGGCCCTCAGCTTTGACCGCAGCAAAGCCGAGGGAGGCATCGACTTTGCTGCCGAGAGCAACCTCAACGCCATCTACAATGACTTGCTCGATCAGGTCTACCAGCGCGACTGGGCAGGCTACCCGCACCCTACCCTAGGCAGCATTGAGAAAAAAGACTTTGTACGCATCTTAGAAGAAATTGCTGTCGCCTGCTGGCACGGCAATGGGCGTACCAGTACTATCAATCGCATCGCCGATCGCTGCGCCAGCAGCACCCTAAAACGAGTGCTAGAGATTTTTGAAGGTGGTGCGGCTGAAGGGGTTACCCGACTGCTCACTGCCTTTTACTTTCGCCAGAGCGGCATCCACGGCAGCGAAGCCACCTTTGAATTTACTCACAAGAGTTTTGGCGAGTACCTCACGGCTCGCCGCCTAGTGCGGGAGCTAAAGCTGATTCAAGATGAGCTAACTCGTCATCGAGATAACCCAGATGTAGGCTGGGATGAAAAAGAATGTTTGAAGCGATGGGTCATGCTCTGTGGCCCAACAGCGATGGATGAATATCTGCTGAGCTTTTTGCAGGATGAGGTGAAGCTACAGCCCCTAGAACAGGTCAAGCTATGGCAACAAACCTTATGCGAACTTATCGGTTACATGCTGCGCCAGGGGATGCCTATGGAAGAGTTAACTCCCCGGCCCAAATTCATTGAAGAAACCCAGCAAGCACGCCATGCTTCAGAGGCCCTCTTAGCTGCCCTCAGCCGTTGTGCCTGGGTAACGGAAGAAGTTTCTAAGGTGACATGGCCTACACCCGAAGCCTTTGGCACTTGGCTGATGACTCTGCAGGGACAGCGTAAAGGCAATGAAAGGTCTGTGGCTCTCTATTGCTTAAATCATTTGACGCTAGATGATTGCGTTCTCAGCAATCAGAACCTTGATGGGGCAACCTTTGATAAGGCAAACCTTGAGGGAGTGAACCTTGAGGGAGTGAACCTTGGGGGAGCGAACCTTGGAAGGGCGAACCTTGAGGGAGCAACCTTTGTGTGGGCTAATCTTGTGTGGGCGGATCTGAGGGAGGCGAACCTTATAGAGGCAGATCTTACGGGAGCGCGCCTTATGGAGGCGGATCTAGGGGAGGCGAACCTTGAGGGGGCGGATCTAGGGGAGGCAAACCTTGAGGGGGCGAACCTAAGGGAGGCAAACCTTGAGGGGGCGAACCTAAGGGAGGCAAACCTTGAGGGGGCGGACCTGAGGGGGGCGAACCTAAGGGAGGCGAACCTTGCGGGGGCGGACCTGAGGGAGGCGAACCTTACAGGGGCGCATCTTGATGGAGCGAACCTTACAGGGGCGCATCTTGATGGAGCGAACCTTGAGAGCGTGAACCTTGAGGGGGCAATCCTTGAGGGGGCAATCCGTTGAAACCCCTGTAGATCGGTCAGCCGAACATGATCACTACCTCTACAGCACTCCCAAACCCTCAGGAATTAACTCATGAGCAGCGTCGCTAGCAAAACCTAAAAACAGACAGGAGTAAAATCATGTTGGGCCTTGATCTCATCACCTTTGTCCCCAAAATCATGGCAGGGCAAGCCTGCATTCGCGGCATGCGAATACCTGTCTCATTAGTTTTGAACCTAGTAGCCAAACCCCAGAAGCAATCATCGCAGACTGTCCCTACCTAGAGCCTGAAGATATTCAGCAATCGCTACAATATGCTGCCTGGCTAGCCTCCGATCGCATCTACTGGGCTGCGGGTGCCTAGAATTAGGGAAAACTCGACAGACATCTCAGTAGGTAGCAATTTTGACTTGATTTGAGAGTCTGAATGCGGTACGTTACTGAGCTATGGCTGTGTGCGTGCAGTCTGAGCTTCCCAAAAATTTGGTCTAACGCCACTGGAAGGTGCTGTCAACACCAACCAGCGGCTAACCCCGTCGACAGGTACTAGCTGTCTCGGAGGCTAAGGTTGATTTTACCTGGCCGTCCTGAACTGCACATGTCTGGGGCGGCCAAGTTTTTGGGATTCCTTACCCACCGTTAGAAAAGGAATCCCTGAATTATGTTGTGTTTACCCTATTTGGTGTCGTCGGCCCGTCGAGGCGAGGCGACCAATCCGCTGCTGCTGGCGAACCCAGAAGCCCAGCCAGGGCGCGAGCGATTGCGCCATCTGGTAATTGGCTCACCCGAGGGGGTGCGAGCAACGATCAACCTGCTGCATGTGTTGACCTACGCCGACCAGGCCACCTGGAGCCAGTTGATTACAATCCCGCCGTCCGGGATTTTGATTACCCCAGAGCAAGGCGAGGTGTTTAGTCTGCTGAGGCGCGATGGTCAAAGACCGGCCCTTTAGGGCCATCGACAGATAGATTGAGGCCTCTAAGGGGTCAGGTGACTTCTATAGTCATGACGTTATCAGTCACAGCACCAAAGGCACCTGACCCCTGATGCAAAAACATCAGCTACAGAACTAAACAGAGACAGCTCCACCATCTGCTACTTTTCACAAAAATGGGCGATCGCCTCTAGCGCTAGGTTTAAGCGTTGATGGGTTTCGTCTAATGAGGGTAGTGATGGAGAACTCATGCGATCGCCCTAATCCGTAAACTTCAGCCGATGGCGAAAGTTTGCCACCGACTCCACCATGCCCAGGGCAATAAAATTTGTCAGTAGCGCCGATCGCCCGTAGCTCAGCCAGGGCAGCGGAATGCCGGTAATCGGGGCCAGGCCCATCGTCATGCCGATGTTGACCACCACCTGAAACACGATCATCGCCAGCACGCCAATCACCAGCAGCGAGCCAAAGTCATCCTTGGCGTTTTGGGCAATAATCACCAGGCGAAAGCAGATCAGCCAGTAGGCCGCAATGACGACCATTGACCCCACAAAGCCCCACTCTTCGCCCACCGCCGAAAAAATAAAGTCGGTGTGCTGCTCAGGAATAAAGTTGAGCTGGGTTTGGGTGCCATTGCCCAGCCCCTGGCCCCAGAGCTTGCCCGCCCCAATCGCAATGCGAGACTGAATTAGATGGTAGCCACCCCCCAGCGGATCTTTATCGGGGTCGAGAAAGAGCACCAGGCGATCCTTTTGGTAGTCTTCTAAAAGGCCCCAGGCCACATCCCCCAGTTTGCCCGATACCAGATTGACCGCCGTGGCCACCACGGTACTAAACCAGCGCCAGGGCAGGGTAAACCAGGCAATCAGCCCCATGGCCAAGCTCCACACCAGCCAGCCGGGCAGCAGCATGTGAAACATAATCGCCGCCACCAGGGGCGATATGAACAGTACCAGCCAGCCGGGGTTGCAGTTGGCCCAGTAGAGCATCGCCAGGGTAATCGCCCCAAACACCAGCGAAGTCCCCAGGTCGGGCTGAATAAAGACCAGCAGCCACGGCAAAATAATCACGGCGATCGCACTGCCGACCCCCCAGAGGGTAGAGGCATCGCGGGAGCTGAGCATCGCCGCCAGGGTAATAATGACGCTTAGCTTGGCAAATTCTGACGGCTGCACATAGAAGCTGCCGACGGCAATCCAGCTCTGGGCACCCCCGCCCACGGTGCCAATAAACATCACCGCCACCAGCAGCAGATTGATGATGGCGTAGATAATCCATTGCCAGCTGCGCAGGTGTTCGTAGCGGCTGCGGGCCACCCACAGGGCAATGCCCAGACCAATCACCCCCAGCACGGCATGGTTTAAGCCATAGTTGCCGTCAACGGTGTTGCGCTGAATACTGTGAATCACAACCGCCCCAAAGGCGGTGATCGCCACGGGCAGCGCCAGCAGCACCCAATCGACACCCTGCCAGCCTGCCGCCAGCGATCGCCACTGTTTTTGCGCGTCGGTTAAAAACATCGCCGTTGCCTACCAGTTCACTCGATCGATTATGACAATAACAAGCGGTGCAAGGTATAGGGTTAAATGTGCAGGGGAACACCTTGAACCCCTATACCCTGCACCCTAAACCCCAAATCTCAGTAGATCACAAAGTCCCCGCAGCCCTCTCCCCCAGCCCCTCTCCCAGGAAGGAGAGGGGAGCCGGAACCAGACTTCAAAGTTGGGAGAGGGATTTAGGGTGAGGGCTCTAAGACGCCAACGCGGCCACCGATACCCTGGCCGCCACCTGCTGAGCCATCGCCCGCAACGCCTTGGCCGATTCAGAATCAGGATGCTGCACCACAATGGGAATGCCCGCATCGCCGCCCTCGCGCACCGCCATCTCAAGCGGAATGCAGCCCAGCACCGGCAGGCCCAGCTCCTTAGACAGCAGCTCGCCGCCGCCGGAGCCAAAAATGTCGTAGCGCTTCTCCGGCGCGTCGGGGGGAATAAACACGCTCATGTTTTCGACAATGCCCAGCACCGGCACGTTTAGCTGCTGGAACATCTTCAGCCCCCGGCGAGCGTCGGAGATCGCCACCGACTGCGGAGTCGAGACAATCACCGCCCCAGCCATGGGCACCGCCTGGGCCAGGGTGAGCTGAGCGTCGCCCGTGCCGGGGGGCAAATCTACCACCAGGTAATCTAGCTCGCCCCACTCCACCTGGTAGAGAAACTGGCGAATAATGCCGTTGAGCATGGGGCCACGCCAGATCACCGGCTGGTCGCGATTGATCAAAAAGCCCATCGACACCATTTTGACGCCGTGGTTGAAAGCGGGCTCTAGCACTTCCCCCTGCTTGACCACCACCTGGGCTTCGGTCAGGCCCATCATGATTGGCGCGTTGGGGCCATAGATATCGGCGTCGATCAGCCCGACCTTTGAGCCCATTTGCGCCAGGGAAACGGCCAGGTTCACGGCCACGGTGCTCTTGCCCACGCCGCCCTTGCCGCTAGAAACCGCAATGATGTTTTTGACGCCGCCAATGCCGGTGCGATCGGGCAGTGCCTTTTGCTGGGGCGTTTCGGCGGTGACATCGACGTTGACCGTCTCAACTCCAGGCAGGGTGCGCACGGCCTTCTGGCAGTCTTCAACGATGAACTCCCGCAGGGGGCAGGCGGGAGTGGTCAGCACTAGGGTGAAGCTGACGGTGCTGTCTGCGATCGCCACATTGCGAATCATATTGAGATCGACCAGGCTTTTTTGCAGCTCCGGGTCTTGCACTGGGCGCAGCACATCTAATACAGAAGCTTCGGAGAGGGTTAGGCTCATGGAGTTGAGGAAGGTGGGCCAGCGAATAGGAACGAAAACCATCCCCTATCTTAAGCTGCCCCGTCCCCCCTTGAGCACAAGTGCCTAGGGTAAGCGGTGCTACCAGACTTGAAAGCGCGAGTTTGGCCCATCGAGCAGATCGGGATGCTCAGCGGCTTCGGCTAGGGCTGAGGCCACCTTAGCGGCGTAGGGGCGCAGCAGCGACCAGGCCAGGGGCGACAGCCAACCCCGTAGGGTCACTGAGTAGGAAATTTGGGTGCCCCGCACGGTGGACTTGAGGTGGTAAGTGACCCGCTCTTCCAGGCCGGGAATCGGCAGCACTCGCACGCTGATCAGCTCGTGGGGCTGCACCCGCTCTACAAAAATCTTCACCGGAATGGGGCAAATTTTGGTGAACGCCCGATAGATTAGACCTGGCTTAGGTTTGAGACCCTGGGGCGCATTGGTGCTGGTCAGGAGCGGATGCCAGGAGACATCGGCCAGGTTCATAATCGTCTGCCACAGAGTATCGACCGAGGCGGTGCTCACCGTCAGGTAAGACTTTTCGAGCTGCTGCTGCACCTGCACCCAGCGATGGATTAGGTGTAGCAGGGTCAAAAAGGGGCGGGGAAAACGCTCAACGCTAAACATGGCCGCGCCCCCCATCGCTAGCCGACCAGGATGTTACCTGGAGACCATAGCGGGTTAAGGCGGCTGGCAAATCGATCATGGGCGTTACGGGGGGCAAAAAAAGGCTGGGCTAGGCCGAGCTGTCGTTACAGAACGTTGCGTTTCTAAACATTTTTCTCAACCTGGCGGATGAGGTTGGTGTTGGGTCGGGTTTCACGGTAGCGTGTGAAAACTGGGCACCGTGAGATGGTGTTGCCTGAGACCAAATTGCCTAGGCGGCTATCGGGTAAATGCAGGCGATGGGAGAAAAATTGGATCCGTAAGCTCCTGCATAGGCCATTCCACAGTGTGACATATTCGACCCGGTGCCGACATAACATATTGTTTTCTCCACGCCCATGACCACCACCCCTGTATCTAAGCCCGCTGCTGCCAACACTGCACCTCCGGCAGATTCTCGCGATCGCGTCAGCGCCATGCTGAAGCAGCTGCAAGACAGCATTTGTGACAAGCTAGAGGCCCTCGATGGCGGTGCCCAATTTCAGCAAGACGCCTGGGATCGGCCCGAGGGCGGCGGCGGGCGATCGCGCGTGATCAAGCAGGGCAAGATCTTTGAACAGGGCGGCGTTAACTTTTCTGAAGTGTGGGGCGACCACCTGCCGCCGTCGATTTTGGTGCAGCGCCCCGAGGCGGCAGGGCACCGCTTCTACGCCACCGGCACCTCCATGGTGCTGCACCCCCGCAACCCGTTCATTCCGACGGTGCACCTCAACTATCGCTATTTTGAGGCAGGCCCGGTGTGGTGGTTTGGCGGCGGCATCGACCTCACCCCCTACTACCCTTTCGACGAAGATGTGGTGCATTTTCACCAGACGCTGAAGCAGACCTGCGATCGCCACAATCCCAATTATTACCAGGTGTTTAAGCCCTGGTGCGACGAGTACTTCTACCTCAAACACCGGGGCGAAACTCGGGGCGTGGGCGGTATTTTCTTTGATTACCAGGATGGCCAGGGCATGCTCTACCGAGGCCCCGAGTCGGGCAAAGCCGCTGACCAGACCAGCCAGAGCATTGGCGAACTGCCCCCTCGCGGCTGGGACGATCTGTTTAATTTCTCCCGTGACTGCGGTAACGCCTTTTTGCCCGCCTACGTACCCATTGTCGAGCGTCGCCACGCTACGGAGTACAGCGACCACCAGCGACAGTTTCAGCTCTACCGGCGGGGCCGCTACGTGGAGTTCAACCTGGTGTATGACCGGGGTACGATCTTTGGTCTACAAACCAACGGGCGCACCGAGTCGATTTTGATGTCGCTGCCTCCCCTGGTGCGTTGGGAATACGGCTACACCCCCGAGACTGGGAGCCCCGAGGCGCGGCTGTACGAGGTATTTCTCAATCCTCAGGACTGGGTTAACTGGTCGGGCAGCCCCGCTGGCTAAGCTTTGGCCTAATCCCTGTATCCCTTGCCAGATAAGACCTTCACTCAAAGCCCTAGGCTGCCCAAGATCGGTGACCTGGGGCTTTGAGCTGTTTAACTTTCTTAAAAAACCCCGGAATCCACATAAATTAAAGCTTTTGGCGATCCACTTTCCTAGGGTTGCCCTTAGAATGGGGCAGTGAAATTCTGGATTGACAGGGGTTTCAGCCGTTTTGGCTGCCGGGGCCGTTGTACGAGCTCTGGGTCTATCGTCAGATTGCGGCTGCTATCCGAATGTTCTTTGCCCATAGGAGACAGTTATGAACAAAGCTGAACTCGTTGATAAGGTGGCTGAGAAAGCCTCTACCGGCGACAAGTCTATGACCAAGAAAGACGTGGACTCGGTGATTACGGCCACCATCGACGCCATTATGGAAGCCGTTGCAGCAGGCGAAAAAGTCACCCTAGTAGGGTTTGGCTCCTTTGAGCGACGCGAGCGCAAAGAGCGGGAGGGGCGCAACCCCAAAACCGGTGACACCATGGTGATTCCGGCGACCAAGGTACCTGCGTTTTCTGCTGGCAAACTGTTCAAAGAGAAAGTGGCTAAGTAACCACTCCCTTGACCTTCATACCCTCTGCTCCCACAGCTTCAATTCGACCCGTTCACGGGGGAAACCTGGTCTGGGCTGCTGCTGTCGCCAACTGTTCCCCCGATTCTCTTCTAGACTTTTCGGCCAGCATTAACCCCCTGGGGCCACCCGAGTCAGTGGTGCTGGCCCTGGCCGAGGCCCTGGGGCAGCTGCGCCACTACCCCGACCCCGACTACAGCGCCCTGCGCTATGCCCTGGCCGAGTACCACCGGTTGCCCGCCGACTGGGTGCTGCCGGGTAACGGGGCCGCCGAGCTGCTGACCTGGGCCGCCCGCGACCTAGCTAAGGGGCCTGCTCCGGTGGGCTGCCACCTGCTGACTCCGGCCTTTGGCGACTATGGGCGAGCCCTTGTCGCCTTTGGGGTGCCGGTCAAACCCTGGCCGCTGTCCCTGGGGGAGATGATGGGGGAGGACTCCCTTCAAAACGCCATCGTCGGGCCAGACGTCGAGGTGGCAGGTATTTTAATCAATAATCCCCACAACCCCACGGGTCGCCTATGGAGCGTGGACAGCCTCAAGCCACTGCTCGATCGCGCTGACACCGTGATTGTGGATGAAGCCTTTATGGATTTTGTGCTGCCGGATCAGCAGCAGTCGTTAATCGGTGAACTCGATCGCTACCCGAACCTGGTGGTGCTCAGGTCGCTGACCAAGTTCTACAGCCTGCCGGGCCTGCGCATTGGCTACGCCCTGGGCCACCCCGATCGCCTTCGCCGCTGGCAGCGCTGGCGCGACCCCTGGCCTGTGAATGCTTTGGCGGCGGCGGGGGCGATCGCGGCGGTGCAAGACAAGGCCTTTCAAGCCCGCACCTGGGATTGGTTGCCCCCGACCCGTACCGCCCTGTTTGACGGACTGCGGGCTATCCCTGGACTGTATCCCCTGGCCGGAGCTGCTAACTACCTGCTCGTCCGCACCACGACCCCGGCTCCCATGCTGCAGGAAAAATTGCTGCGCAGTCACCAGGTGCTGATTCGCGATTGTCTCAGTTTCCCTGAGCTGGGGGCAGACTACTTTCGGGTGGCGGTGCGCACCGCTGCCGAAAATGAGCGTTTGCTAACAGCCCTGGGGCAGGCTGTGGCAGTATGATGCCCCCAATCCTGAAATGATTGGGCCTAGAGCAATTGATCCGTGAGTCCTGTTGGTTTCCCCGTAGCAATTTCCCGTCGAACCTGAGCCGCCTATGACCACCGTTGCCCCGCCACTGCTGCATCTCAACCCACCGCCCGAACTCAAGGTGGTGAATATGACCAAGCGGTTTGGCAGCTTGGTGGCCCTTGACGATGTCACCCTCACCCTCAAGCCGGGCACCTTCCACGGACTGCTGGGGGAAAATGGGGCGGGTAAGAGCACCCTGGTGAAGTGCATTATGGGTTTCTACTCGCCCACCGCTGGGCAAATCTTGGTTGACAACGAGATCTACCCAATCAAAAGCCCCAAAGATGCCCACGGCTGCGGCATTGGCATGGTGTACCAGCACTTCACGTCGGTGCCCGCTATGACCGTGGCCGAAAACCTAGTGCTCAGCCGCTACGATCGCACCCAGGTAATCAACTGGACCCGCGAGTACGCCGCCCTGCGCACCTTTATGGAGCGATCGCCCTTTCAGGTTGACCTCGACACGCCCGTGGGCCAGCTGGCGGCGGGGCAAAAGCAAAAGCTCGAAATTCTCAAGCAGCTCTACCTGCAAAGCCGCATTCTCATCCTTGACGAGCCCACCTCGGTGCTCACCCCCGACGAGGCCGACGAGGTGCTGGGGCTGCTGCGCCAGGAGGTGCAGGCCGGTCACCTCAGCGTGCTGCTGATCACCCACAAGTTTCGTGAGGTGTTGGCCTTTACCGACGAGGTGACGGTGCTGCGCAAGGGTCACCTGGCGGGCCACGGGGCGGTGGCCGACCTGACTGTAGCCGATATGGCCCGCATGATGCTGGGAGCCGAGCGGGCCACTAAGGCGGTTGATAAAGCCTCCATTGCAGAGCACCATCCGGTGCTGACAGTGCATGGTCTAGGAGCGCTCAAAGACAACGGTCTGCCTGCCTTTGGCCCCCTCGACCTGACGGTGTGCAGCGGCGAGATTGTCGGCATTGCCGGGGTTTCGGGCAACGGCCAGCGAGAGCTGGTGGAGGCGCTGGCGGGCCAGCGATCGCCCACCCACGGCCACATCGAGGTCAACGGCGACCCCTACCGCGCCACTCGGGGCGAAATGTATAGCCACGGCGTCTGCACCCTGCCCGAAGAACCCCTGCGCAACGCCTGCGTGCCTGGCATGTCGGTGGCCGAAAACATGGCCCTACGCACCTTCGATCGCCCTCCCCAGGCCCGCGCTCGCCTGTGGCTTATGCTCAGGGCCATTCGCGAGGCTGCCCAGGGGCTGATCGCGGCGTTTTCCGTCAAGACTCCTTCCCCGGATACCCCTATACAAAATCTGTCGGGGGGCAACGTGCAGCGGGCGGTGCTAGCACGGGAGCTGTCGTCCCCCGATGTCAACCTGCTGATTGCCGCCAACCCCTGCTTTGGTCTCGATTTCCAGGCCGTAGACCAGATTCACAACGCCCTGGTGGAGGCCCGCAATCGGGGCGTAGCGGTGCTGCTGGTGAGCGAAGACCTCGACGAGCTGCTGGCCCTGGGCGATCGCATTTTAGTGATTAGCGACGGGCAGTTTGTCTACGAGAGCGCCATTGAGCAGGCCAATGTCGCCGACATTGGCCACAAGATGGCTGGCCACTAGTGCTTTGGGGGTTTCCCCCCTCGTGGGACCGGTCTAGCAGCAGGTAAACTACAGATCTAGCTTTGATTGCATGCTTTGTTGATACCGTACCGACAGCGAGTCAGACCATGGGTGAACCGTTAACGCAGCAAATTCCGGGCATTGCCGACGCCGACTGCCTGGCTCTGGTGCAAGAATATTGCCGTCTGGCCGCCCTCCCCTGCTTGAGCGATGCTGAGAGCCAGCGTCTCGACGAACTACTCGCCCTGGCCGAAGCCGATGGCCGCCTCGACTTTTGGATCAACGAAGCCGACCACTTTATTGACCACGCCATTGGCCTGGGCAGCGCCACGCGGGTCTACGCCTCGGTCAACGAAAACCTCAAGGCGCGGCTGCGCGAACTGCTCGACCTCACCCACAGGGGTCAGCCCAGCGAGAAAGCCCTAGAACTGCTCGAAGAGCTGGATGAAAGCCTGACCGAGGGTGCTCGCCAGGTGCAGCAGCAGCTGGCCAAGCGCGGCTATGACCCTGGCCGAGTAGACGGAGTAACGGGGCCTAAAACCCAGCGCGCCCTGCGCGACTTCCAGCGATCTAAGGATTCTGGCCGCTGAGGTTAGCCCCATGGGGTCTGGTTTTAAACTGGTCTGGGAGCGACGCTAATGGCAAAACAGTCCCGCAACAGCGCAGAGGCGGCGGATCTCGACCTAGCGGCCTATTTTGAGCGCATTGGCTATGGCGGTGCTGACGGAGCCTCCCAGTCTGGCTATCCCGCGCCTACCCTCGAAACCCTGCGGGCCATTCACCGGGGACATACCAGCACCATTGCCTTCGAAAACCTCAGCTCGTTTTTCCACCGACCTGTCTCCCTAGGGTTGGGCGATCTACAGCAAAAGCTGATTCACGACCAGCGGGGCGGCTACTGTTTTGAGCAAAATCTGCTGCTGCGATCGGTGCTGGTAGCCCTGGGTTTTCAGGTCACAAATCTGGCCGCCCGCGTGCGGTGGAATCTGCCGGAGGGCACCGTTACCCCCCGCAGCCACATGCTGCTGAAAGTAGAGATTGACGACCTGCCCTACATTGCCGATGTGGGCTTTGGCGGTCTGACGGTGCCAGAGCCGCTGGCGCTGGTGCCGGAGGTTCCTCAACCCACTACCCACGAACCCTATCGCCTGACCGTGACCGGGCAAACCTACTGCCTCGAAGCTCAGCTCAACCAGCTGTGGAAACCGCTGTACTGTTTTGACCTGCAAGAGCAGCACCGCTGCGACTACGAGGTGAGTAACTGGCATGTGTCAACCCATCCCCAGTCGCTGTTTGTCAACGCGCTGATTGCGGCCCGACCTGGGGATGGTCGCCGCCACTCCCTGCTCAACAACCAGTTGACTACCCGCTACCTGGACGGGCGATCGGAGAAGCGCCTGCTGACTACTGCCGCTGCACTGCACGAGGTGCTGAGCGATCGCTTTGGGCTGCGGGTGCCCGCCACCCTAGATCTACAACAAGCCCTAGAACGCTTCGCGGCATCCTAGGGCTTGTTCAGAAAAATCTGCGTCGGGCTCAGGTTAGCCGATGCGCAGCAGTTCTACATCAAACAGCAGGGTGGCGTTGGGCGGAATCACGCCCCCAGCGCCCCGGCTGCCGTAGCCAAGCTCCGAGGGAATCACCAGCTTGCGCTGGCCACCCACCCGCATGGTGCCCACCCCTTCATCCCAGCCTTTGATCACCTGACCCACCCCAATTTGAAAGGTAAAGGGGCGACCGCGATCGCGGGAACTGTCAAACTTAGTACCGTCTTCGAGGGTGCCGGTGTAGTGCACCGTAACCCGCTGCCCCGGCTGAGGCATGGCCCCTGTGCCTTCAACAACGTCAACGTACTGTAGGCCAGAGTCGGTAGTTACTAAAGTTTCTTCGGGCATCATGGTCGAGGCATCCTCTTCGGCAGGAACTAGGTCAGCGGCGGCCTGGGCAAGTTGGACGACGGGCTCAGCGATGACCGCTTCGGTGACCTGAGGGGTGTCCAGATTCGCGGCCATGGCCTCGGGTTGGGGGCTGGTAAACTGAGCTACCAGCAGCACCACGCAGCAGGCCGCCAAAATTCCTAGGCTAATCAAAATTTCTCGCACGGCGAATCTCCCATCGCAGCTTAGACCCTACCGATCATATCGCCTCCAGCCACCCTCAGGGAATTCACCACCCTGATTCCCCACTCCCTACTCCCCACTCCCTACTCCCCACTCCGCACTCCCTACTCCCTCACCCAAACCGATAGCCAAACCCGCGCAGCGTCGTCACATACTGCGGGTGCGCCGGGTCGTGCTCAATCTTTTCGCGCAGCCAGCGAATGTGCACGTCTACGGTTTTGCGATCGCCCACAAAATCGGCCCCCCACACCGCCTGAATCAGCTCCTCCCGCGACCAGACCCGGTTGGGGCTCTGCATAAACAGCTCTAGAATGCGAAATTCCTTGGGCGATAGATTCACCTCTTGCCCCGCCACCAAAACTCTGAACTCCGTGGCGTGAAGCACAATCTCGCGGTAGGTCAAGACGGCGCTGCTGGGCTGGGCCGTTGACCACTGGTAGCGCCGCAGCAGGGCTCGGCAGCGGGCGATTAGCTCGCGCATGCCAAAGGGCTTGGGCAAGTAGTCGTCAGCCCCCACCTCCAGACCCACCACCCGATCCATCTCGGCCCCCTTGGCGCTCAAAATTAGAATGGGCATATCCAAATTGTGGTGGCGCATCATGCGGCAAATATCTAGCCCATTAACGCCGGGCAGCATGAGGTCAACAATGGCCAAATCAATCTCTAGGCCAGTAAGACCCTCCCCAGCCGCCGGAAACATCAGCTCTAGGGCGCGATGACCTGACTCGGCAGTAATCACCTGATAGCCCTGCTCCGTCAGCGCCAGAGCCACGGTTTCGCGGATCAGGTCTTCGTCGTCAATGATTAAAATGCGCTCTTGCACCGTCGACAACGACGATCGCCCAGGGGATATTTTTTGCACAGCACAGCCTAACGGAGCGTGAACAGGCGAAGGCAGACTGCGCACGACGGTCGATCGCTGCCCACAGAGACTAGCCCGTGACCTAGGGAGCGCTCGTCAACCGTGGCGTTTGCTCGCCGCCCAGCCAGCAAATCGGCGTCTGCACCACTCCGCTATCCTGTCGGACTCAGCTTAAGGAAACATCGGCTTCTGGTTAAGCTTGCGTAAACTTGCCCCGGCCTAGCGCTGACAGGTGGCCTCGATTTCGGTCTGGGGATGGCTCGCCTCTGAGCGGGCGGTGGCGGCCTCTAAACCGGGCAGCAGCACCAGGAGCCGACAGTCGCTATCGGTACTGCCCTGCACGGTCATCTGCCCACCGTGGCGCTGCACCAGGTGCTGACCCAGCAATATACCGAGGAGGGAACGAGGGGTTTGGCGAGCCAAGGTCGAAGCCTGAAGCACCGTGACCACCTCCTGGGGCAGTCCCTCCCCCAGCCAGGGGTTAGACAGCCATAGGGCCAGGGCCAGGGCCTTGCCCCGCCGACAGGCATGAATGCGCAGGGTGCCATTGTCTCCGGCTACCTGCATGATGCTAAAGGCCAGGTGATACAGGATCTGCTTTACAATCCGCTGGTCTAAAATCCATTGGTTTTCGCCGGGTTCTACGGAGAGGCTTAGGGTTTGGGCACTGGCTTCAGCTACGGGGGTGAGGGTTGCCAGCACCTGCTGACCTAGGGCTTCAATATCAACAGCCGTAGGCACCAGCTCTGAGCGTTCGGTCTCTAGGGGGTTGAGGTCGATGAGTTCTTCTACCAGAGCCATGAGGGTCTGGCTGCTGCGGTGCACAATGTCGGTGTACTCACGCTGTTTGGGGGTGAGGGGGCCGTAGATCTCTCGGCTGAGCATGGTAGTCATGCCGAGCACCGTGGTCAGGGGGCTGCGCAGCTCTTGGGTGAGCTGGCTAATTAGGTTGAGGCGCACCCGATCCACCAGAGATTCTAGAGGTATCTGGGGGGCAGGGGCCAGGCAGGTAGCCTGCTGACGTTCGTACTCGCTCATGCCCCAGCGAGCTGCCATGGTTAGAAACCCGAGCTCTTGGGCGGTGAATGGCCTGGGCTGCATAGCCATCACGGCCAGGGTGCCAATGCAGATGCCCTGACCGGTCATGAGCGGCACACCGGCATAGGCCCTAATGCCGTAGGTGATGACCAGATCGCTCTGGGCCAAGCCAGGGTTTTCCAGGGTATCGCTCACCAGCAGAGCCTGTTCGCTATCGAGAATATAGCCCCCAAACCCCTCCTGGAGGGGAAGCTGGCGCTGCTGCGAGAGGGGGTTGCCGACCCCCAGGCAGGATAGCCCAGTCGCCGCCCGTACATACTCAGTCTGGCTGTCGGCCAGGGTAACCACAGCAATGGGTACGCCGAGAAACCGAGTCGCCATCTGGGCGGCTTCTTCCCAGGCGGGTATGCTGCTGTCTGGGCTGAGGTCAAGGGCGGCGATCGCCCGGTTGCGCCGCTGCTGGCGCTCAGCCCAGGTCAACCCTTGAAGAGAGCAACAGGGCCAGGTCAACTGGGGAAGGGCTGTCTCATCCGCTGCTTTACCCTCAGGCACCACTGGAAACACAGAAACGCTCATGGCCAAAGCCTAACCCCTGTTAAAACACAGGCTTAGCATGCCCGAGGGGGATGGCTGAAGTAACGGTAGATGGGAGCAGAACGGTATCTTTACGTACCGTTGGTGGGCTTTGGGTACGGGCGTAGGGGGTAAAGTGCGATCGCGCTCAGTCTTGGGGGATGGCAAATATCGACGCGGCAGCATCAGCGGCGGCAGCGGCTTTGGCCTGGTCGAGCCGATCCCAAATCTGCTGGAGCATGGGGCTTAAGCCCGTACCGGCCACCGCTGAAATGCCGTACACCGGCCCCGGCACCAGGGT
This sequence comes from Tildeniella torsiva UHER 1998/13D, assembly GCA_019358835.1. Lineage (GTDB taxonomy): Bacteria > Cyanobacteriota > Cyanobacteriia > Phormidesmidales > Phormidesmidaceae > Nodosilinea > Nodosilinea torsiva. The sequence goes on along the minus strand of JAHHIH010000001.1, from coordinate 559,127 downwards.
TTCGAACTGGTGGATAAGCTCGGCTAAATCTTCGGGGGTGAGGGCATCGACTTTATTGAGGGCCAACACCTGGGGGCGATCGCTCAGATCGCGCCCGTAGGCCGCCAGCTCCTGCTGGATGGTGTGGAAGTTCTCGACCGGCTGCTCAGCAGTGGCATCGACCACATGCAGCAGCAGCCGGGTGCGCTCAATGTGGCGCAAAAACTCGTGGCCGAGCCCTAGCCCCTGGTGCGCCCCTTCAATCAGTCCAGGGATGTCGGCAAACACGGTACCGTCCCCCGATGGACGGCGCACCACGCCCAAGTTGGGGATGAGAGTAGTAAACGGGTAGTCGGCAATTTTGGGCCGCGCCGCCGACAGGGCCGAAATTAGGGTTGACTTGCCCGCGTTGGGCAGGCCGACAATGCCGACCTCGGCCAGCAGCTTGAGCTCTAGGCGCAGCCGCCGCTCTTCGCCGGGCAGACCGGGCAGGGCGTGCTCTGGAGCCCGATTGCGGTTGCTGAGAAAGTGACGGTTGCCCAGGCCCCCCTTGCCTCCCTGGGCCACGCAGAGCAGCTGGTCAGGCTCGACCAAATCGCCCATCAGCTCGTCGGTGGCGACATCGTAGATGGCGGTGCCGCAGGGGACATCTAGATACAGATCGACCCCAGCGGCACCGGTCATGTTTTTGGGGCCACCCCGCTGGCCGTTGTCGGCCTTAAAGCGGTGGGCGTAGCGAAAATCGAGCAGGGTTTGGAGCTGCTGGGTGGCCCGCAAATAGATTGAGCCACCGGGGCCGCCGTTGCCCCCGGCTGGCCCCCCCGCAGGAACATACTTTTCGCGCCGAAAGGCGACGATACCATCGCCGCCGTCACCGGCAATTACGTCAACTTCAGCCTGGTCAATAAACTGCATTATTCCGTGCCATTGGCAGATTGTTGCTGAAGCTGTACCATGGCCGCCCGAATTTGCTCGGCCAGGGCCTGATCTTGGGGATAGGCGGCCGTGATCTGGTTAAATCGCCCCCCCCGCAGCCCGTTGGACTGCACAATGTCGCTGGCCCGGTTGCAGTAGTTGACAATGATCGTGCGGATGTCGCCCCGCAGGTTGCGGGGCAGCTGGTTGAGGTTGGCGGTGCCAGTGCAGGACATATCGATGCTGCTGATGTCGTGGCTGGTGCCGGTTAGCAGGGTCTTGATTTGGCTTAAGGCCTCGTTGCGTGGGGCCTCCATCTCAAGAATTGAGGCGGCGTAGGCCGTTACTTCCTCAGAGGAGACCGAAATGCCCTGGGCTTGGGCAGCAGCTCCTAAGGTGACGTTGCCCGTGGCCGTAGGAATAGAAATGCCCGCGCCACCGGCTAGCACGGTTAAGCTGGCGATCGCAGCGGCCAAAGCAGTGCGACGGTGAGCAGATAAAGGGTGAATCAATAAATGGATCATTATGTTTATAACTCCTGTGCTGGTATTAACCAGAATGGCCCTGTGCTCCAACAAAAAAGAAGGCTTCTAAAGCAAGGCTCTTCTTGGGTAAACGCCACCCTTGGCGCGATCGCTCGAATCTTCACAGCCCAGACGGGACAGCGCCCCTGCGAGTTCCAGCTTCGAGGCTAGGCACCGCCGGGTTTAAATACTCGACAAAGTTCTATCACTTTTGTGTGTAGAGTAGCGCGTTCATCTCGGCCCTGCTTTAAATCAGACTCTAATTCTAGTAGCAAAGGCAGACTCCGTTGCAATTGGATGAGACTCAGCGATCGCACTTCTTGTTTTAAGAAGTAAATTCGCTTGGGGTTAGCGATCTCCGCCGCCGCCGCCACCTCGGCGTCGCTGGCCACCCCGGCCAGGGCCTTGAGCCACAGCCACAGCCGAAACTGGCTGACCAGCGTGGCCACAATGCGCAGGGTGGGCTCGTTGCGATCGAGCAGGTCGCTGACCAACCCCAGGGCGGTGGGCGTATCGCCCTGCTTGAGGGCCTGGGCTAACTTGAGGCTGGTCTGGGTTGACACCGTCACCAGCTCGGCGGCCACGGCGGGGGGAATGGGCTGGGGGTTGGCCCCCCAGTAAAGGGCCAGCTTTTCTAGCTCCAAATGGAGCTGGCGGGTGTCGTTGCCCACCGCTTCGGTCAGCAAATCGAGGGTGCCAGACTCCAGGTTCATGCCCCGCTCTTTGGCTACGGCGGCGACCTGCTGGTGAATCTGGTCGGTTTTCCAGGGGGGGATGGTGGCAAACTCGCGGATCTCGCCCCAGGTTTTAAACAGTTTTGTAAATTTGGCCCGACCATCGGGCTTAGCGGTGCTGGTGAGCAACAGCACCGAGGTGTCGGGCAGCTGGGGCAGGGTGCGCTCAAATTCGGCCAGGACGGGTTCTGGGCAGCGCTGCCCCAGGCTGGTATTGGCCAACCACACCAGCCGCTGGCCCTCGCCAAAGGGCGGCGTCATCGCCTGGTTGAGCGCCTGGGACGGGCCGCTGGCCGCCTCGGCGGGCACCACATCGTAGTTAAAGCTGGCCCAGGCCTCGTTGAGGGTGCGCTGGCGCAGGGTTTGGACGGCCTTTTGCAGGGCAAAGTCGTCGTCGCCCCAGAAGTAGTAAGCGGGCATGGGATGGGTGGAGTGGATGGGTGGGTGAGTAGATGCGTAAGTGGGGGGATGGGGAAGGTGAGGGGATGGGAGATGGGTGTGTGGGATGATGGGACGTCTTGGGTTGGGACGTTGTTACGGCTAGGGACGGTTTAGGAATTTTATGACGCAGTTGTGGCAGAGCCCTATTTTAGAAGAAAGTTTTGCGCTGATCGATCGGGAAGTGAGCGATCACCGGTTCACTCCGGCGGAGTATGCGGTGGTGCGGCGGGTGATTCACAGTACTGCTGATTTTGAGTTTAAGGAGCTGGTGAAGTTTGGGGAGGGGGCGATCGCCGCTGCCACCTACCACCTCGCCCAAGGTGGCCCCATTATTGTGGATGTGACGATGGTGCGTCAGGGAGTGGTGGGCATGGTAGAGCGCACGTTCAAAAATCCGCTATTGACCGCCGTGACGGTGGGGGAGCCGCCAGAGGAGGGCCGCACCCGCACGGAAACTGGGCTGCTGCGGTGTTTAGAGGAGTATCCCAACGCGCTGGTGGCCATTGGTAATGCGCCGTCGGCTCTGATGGCGCTGTGCGATCGCATCACCTCAGCCCAGGCCCACCCCGCATTAGTCATTGGTGCGCCGGTCGGCTTTGTGGCGGTAGAAGACTCTAAGCAGCGTTTGGCCCTGACCTCGGTGCCGCAGATTCGGGTGGAGGGGCGCAAGGGCGGCTCGCCAGTGGCGGCAGCCATTCTCAACGCCCTGCTGGTGCTGGCCTGGGAGCAGCAGCCATGACCCCAATTCAAGTGGTGGGGATCGGGTTGGATGGGCGAGAGGGGCTGTCGCCTAAGCTGTTGCAACTGGTTGACCAGGCGGCGGTGCTGGTGGGCAGTCCCCGACATCTCAGCTACTTTCCCGACGCGGTGGCCGAAACCTGGGTTTTAGGCGATCTCAAAGCAAGCCTCGATCGCCTCCGTCGCTGGCTGGAGGCTGCTAAACCTGGTATCGCGGTGGTTTTGGCCTCGGGCGACCCGCTCTTTTTTGGCCTGGGGCGGTTGCTGCTCGACCACTTGTCCGCCGAGAGTCTGACCTTTCATCCCCACCTGAGCGCGGTGCAGCTGGCCTTTAGTCGGCTCAAACTTCCCTGGCAGGGGGCCACGCTGATCAGCGCCCACGGCCGATCTACCGAAGAACTCACTACCGCCCTGCGGCGAGGGGATGCGCTGATTGCGGTGCTCACCGACCCGACCCACAATCCGACTGTTTTGGGGCAGCTCATTCTCACGCTAGGGTTGCCCTATAGCTATCGCCTGACCATCTGTGAAAATCTGGGGGATGACACCGAAACCATTCACCGCTTGACGCCTGAGACTACGGCAGGCAAAACTTTTGCGGCGCTCAATGTAGTGGTGCTTGAGCGGCAGCGCGAGGCCGGGCTCGACCCAGAAAACCTGCCGCTGATTGGCCTACCCGATCGCGCCTTTGCCACCTTTAGCGATCGCCCCGGCCTGATTACCAAGCGCGACATTCGCATTCAAATTTTGGCTGACCTAGACCCGAGACCAGGGCAGGTTATTTGGGATATTGGAGCCGGTACCGGCTCCGTCAGTGTTGAAATCAACCGCCTCTGCCCTACCGCCCAGGTCTACGCCATTGAGAAAACCGCCGCTGGCCACAGCTTAATTCAGCAAAACCATCGCTGTTTAGGCAACGCCAATTTGCATCCCATCTACGGGACGGCCCCGGACGCCCTGACCTCTCTGCCGGACCCCGATCGCATCTTTATCGGCGGCAGCGGCGGCCACCTAGGCGAAATTCTAGATCGATGCGCTCAGCGAATCCGTCCCCAGGGCTGCATCGTCCTCGCCTTGGCCACCCTAGAGCACACCAGCACGGTACTGGACTGGGCCAAGGGAACGGCAGATAGTCAATTCTCTTGGCTAGCAGAGCTGCGTCAAATTCAGGTGCAGCAGGGGGTTCAAGTCGGGTCACTGACCCGCTGGCAACCCCTCACCCCCATTACCATCATCACCCTGAACCGCCCCTAAGCCGTCCAGTCGATTCAGCCATCACCTACTCACCCACCCACCTACCCGTCTACCCCAAAGCCCAAACCCCCACCCCTGTAAGCACCAACAACCCCAGGGGTAGCAGACCCGTCAGCGGCTGATCGGGTAGCCCCACCAGCCAGGCAGGTTCGGCCTTGCCGGGCTTCAGCAAGGCCAGGGCGTCGATGGCGGCGATCGCAAACACCCATCCGGCGTGTAGCCCCCAAGCTAAGCCCAAGCTGCCGCCTGTAGCCCAGCGGGCCAGCAGCAGCACCGCTCCCATAATCGCCAGCCCCGGCAGCTGGGGCGCTCCAGCGGGGCCATCCCACACCAGGTGAGAGAGGGCAAAAATCAGGCAGACGGCAATCGCCATTGGCCCGATCGGCAACGCCTGCCCCAGCCCGTTGACCAACACGCCGCGAAATATCAGCTCTTCAATCCAGCCCACAAACAGCGCCAGGGGCAGCACTGCAAGCAGCACTACCCCTGGCGAGGGACTGGGTATGGTTTTAGGATTAATGCTGGCACCATCGGAGTTTGCCGGGGAAAGACTTGGCCCGGTTGGGTCTACAGTCTGCCCAGGAGCCTGCCATCGCCGCCATCCTAGCCCCACCTGCAACGCCACCAGGAGAACCACCCCGCCAGCGGCCACCCCAAACCCTGCCGCTGCGGCTTTAGCAAACGGCCCATCCCAGGCAATGCCGTAGGCTGACCAGGTGCTAGCGGTAAAGCGACGGTGCACCTCCACCGCTGCAGGGGCAAGTAAATAAAGGGGCAGCAACAGGGGTAATTTGTGCTGCGGAGCCACGGGGTAGGCGAGCGGAATGTGAGCTATGCGCGCAACTAGGAGACCGGCTGGAATGCCCAGGGCCATCCAGCTTAAAAAAAAACAATTAGATGCGCGATCGCTAACATATTCACCGACAGGCTTGTCATGGTGTATCAGGACTACTCTTCATCAGAGTCGGCATCGAGCTGCTTCAGGTGAATGTGCTTGTAGCCGAGCTTAATTTCAAACTCGTCGCCAGACTTGAGGCCCATTTCTTGGGTGTAGGTAGCCCCAATAACAATCTGACCATTTTTGTGGACGCTTACCCGATAGGTGGGTTCGCGACCCCGGCCATCTTTGCTGCTTTCAGGGTCAAGGTTGATACCTTTGGCCTCTAGCAGCGCGTCGTAAAAGCCAGACAGATTAACCCGTACCTGATTATCTTTGGTTAGGGTGTAGTAGCCGCATTCTTTGGCGGTTTCACGCTTGGTTAAGTTAGAGAGATCCTTAACCTTTTGGAGCAATGCTTTGCCGGTCAGGGGAGTTGGTTTTTCTGCCATTGTCAGGGAAAATCCTTGTGTAAGACGTGAAGCTAAGTGCTGAAAAACAGCGGGCCGACCCTTGGGGTAATAAGGTTAACGACCATTGCGTAATAGCAGATGAATAATAGCAAATAAATCTGCCTATTCGCACAACTAATTATAGTCACGCTCTCAGAAGCTGTCACCTAAAAATGAACGAGTTAGATCAGCTTTTGCTGATTTTCTTCATGTGCTTATTGTCTACCCTGGGCGCATGACAGCTTTGAAGAAGCTGCGCTGTGAGGATTTAGCACGACTCTATAGTCAGGATGTTTGGTTTTGCGGGCAAGTATTTGGATAAACTCGTTTGCTTCTAATGGCAGGTTAACGATCTGTGCAGTGGCCTGACCGCTCCATTCTTGGCCCTATCCTGTGGAAAAATGAACCGGCTGTCTGCTTGAAATTTGCGTGAGAGATGCTTTGCCTGTTTGGGGTAAACGACTCTAGGCAGAACAGTGCTTGTACCAAAGGCACCGAAGTCGTCGATTTCCCAAAACTTTTGCTGAGGTGTTGCGGCTTAGGTATAAACCCAGCTCCCTAAGCTGTAGAAAGCCCTTTTAGCACGTTGTCTTTACCCGGTGCCAGGGCGCTACCGACAATTGCCCAATAGGCAGTCGTCGGCTCAAGCGGGCCTGCAGGTAATGCTATTTACTTCTGAAAATAGCTAACAAGGCGATCTCCCCCACCGTCAGCCTAAAAACCGGGAAGAGCAGGGTAGATCTATCTTTAGATAGAGGTAAAAAATATCCTATTAGTAACGAATCTGACAAGAAGTGCCTTCTGCGCTCAATTGTTCTGGGCTGCAATCAATTATTCTGAGCCGTACTGTTTTGCCGAGAGGGCAAGTTTTCGGGAAACAGACCAAAAACCCAGCATGGCAAAAGCGCAGCGTCGTCAGTTCTTAAACGAGGACGCTGCGCTTTTACTGCGAAACCCTAGGCTTGATCAACTGACTGAGGGCTAACCCTGGCGAAGCTGATCGAGCACGCTTTGATCTTCCATGGTGGAGGCATCGCCTGCGATCGCCTCGCCGCTGGCCAAATTGCGCAAAAAGCGGCGAATAATTTTGCCCGATCGCGTCTTGGGCAGCGCGTCGGCAAATTTAATTTCGCCGGGCCGGGCGATCGCGCCAATTTCTTTCACCACATGCTGGATCAGCTCTTGCTTAAGCTCATCGCTGGGGCTGTAGTGCCCCTCTAAAATGACAAAAGCAAAGATGTCTTCCCCCTTAATCTCGTCTTTACGGCCCACCACAGCGGCCTCGGCCACCGCCGGGTGAGACACCAGGGCTGACTCCACCTCCATGGTGCCCAGGCGGTGGCCCGACACGCTGATTACGTCATCTACCCGGCCCATCACCCAAAAGTAGCCGTCGGCATCTTTACGGGCACCGTCACCGGCAAAATACAGGTACTGGCCGTCAATCGGGGCAATATGCTCCCAGTAGGTGCGGCGGTAGCGATCGTCGTCGCCGTAGACCGTGCGCATCATGCTGGGCCAGGGGTGCTTGATGACCAAATAGCCGCCCTCGCCAGCGGGTACGGGGGTGCCGTCCAAGTCCACCACGTCGGCCAAAATGCCTGGGAAGGGCAGGGTGGCTGAACCGGGCTTGGTGGGTATGGCCCCTGGCAGCGGCGTAATCATAAAGCCGCCGGTCTCCGTCTGCCACCAGGTATCGACAATTGGGCAACGCTCGCCGCCGATTACCTGGTGGTACCACATCCAGGCTTCGGGGTTGATGGGTTCGCCCACGGTGCCCAGCAGGCGCAGCGACGACAGATCCCGCGCCTTGGGCAGCTCGTCGCCCATTTTAATGAAGGCGCGAATGGCGGTGGGAGCGGTGTAGAAAATGGTGACGCCGTACTTTTCAATCACGTCCCAAAAGCAGCCGGGGTTCGAGGGCCGGGGCACCCCTTCGTACATCACCGCCGTGGCCCCGTTCGACAGCGGGCCGTAGACAATGTAGCTGTGGCCGGTAATCCAGCCGACATCGGCGGTGCACCAGTAGACATCGGTGTCTTTGATGTCAAAGGCCCATTTAAAGGTGGTGTGGGTGTAGAGGTTGTAGCCGCCCGTGGTGTGCACCACCCCCTTGGGCTTGCCCGTCGTGCCGCTGGTGTAGAGAATAAACAGCAGGTCTTCGGCGTCCATTTCCTCTGGCGGACAGTGGGCCGAGGCGGTGGCCTGGAGTTCGTGCCACCAGTGGTCGCGGCCCTCCACCATGGGAATATCTTCTTTGGTGCGCTGCACCACCAGCACGCTAGACACGCTGGGCACCGCACCGTCGGCCAGGGCCTGATCTACCGCCGCTTTGAGCGGCACAATCTTGTCTTTGCGAAAGCCGCCGTCGGCGGTGATCACCACCTTGGCCTCGGCATCGTTGAGGCGATCTTTGAGCGCCTCGGCGCTAAAGCCGCCGAAGATGACGGTGTGGGGCGCACCGATGCGGGCGCAGGCGAGCATGGCGATCGACGCCTCCGGCACCATCGGCATATAGATACCCACGCGATCGCCCTTTTTCACCCCTAGCCCCTTGAGCACATTGGCCACCTGACACACCTCCCGGTGCAGCTGGGCGTAGGTTAGGGTGCGGCTGTCGCCCGGTTCGCCTTCCCAGATTAGGGCGGCTTTGTTGCGTCGCCAGGTGGTGAGGTGGCGATCTAAACAGTTGTAGGAAATATTGATTTTGCCCCCCACAAACCACTTGGCAAAGGGCGGCTGCCAGTCGAGCACCGTGTCCCAAGTCTTAAACCAGTGCAGCTCCTGGCTGGCCAGTTCTGCCCAAAACTGAGCCGGATCTGCCGCCGCCCGCTCGGCCAGGGCATGATACTCTTCTAGGCTCTTAATCGATGCGTCTTGAACAAACCCATCGGCGGGGGAAAACAGACGGTTTTCGTGGAGAATCGATTCGATGGTGGGGGAAGCCATAGACGATGCTAAATCTCTTGCGAACACAAATAACGTTAGACGAAAGCCGCTATAGAGGGGCGGCATCCCTGGGAAAACCATACGATTTTTAGCGGCCCTTTGAACAGCGTCTACGGTTTCCGTAATGTTTTTAGGCCTGCCTGCCCAAAAAGAGAAACAGCCACATTCCGCCATGCCTGGACAAAATTCAGAACCCAAGCGCGAAGAATACGAGCCTTTAGGAGATGGAGGTCGCTTCCACTGCCTATTTCCCATCGCCTACCCCCCGCACCAAAGGTTCAGCTTATGGCAAAAACCATTTCAGGTCTAAATGCATCTCTGCCCTCTGTTTTCGGAGCGTGCGCTGCTAAAACAGGGCAAAATCTATCTCTGCTGTCGTAAACGTTAGACCCAAGGACGATAACTACTGAGGCTTACCGCCCGGCTCACTAAATAATCCTAAGACTTAGGGCAGAGGAGCCGATTTTCGAGCTGCCACCGATTTGATCAGATTTAATCAGAGTCACCATCACGGCGGCGAAACCGACTAGGTTAGTATCTGGACCATGATTTGTGTGGCTGGCCGGGTATGCTAAACCTAAGGCTCAAGGTAGCCAGAGATACAATGTTGTGTCGATCGCGGCTTCCTTTAGCACCTGTGCCACCACGTGATGGGTCTATGACTACGGCTAAGGCATCTGTACCGGCGCAGCCCGCGCCCTCGATCTCCGCCCAGGACGCGATGCTGGAGAACATTATCGGAGTCGCTATTTTCGATTTCAGCGGTCTGCCCCGCGAGTACTTCATCACCGCCGACAACGAAAGCACCAGCTGGGTGCAGTTAGTGTTCCAAGCCCTAGGGCTGAAGTCACTGCTGATGTCGTCGCTGAAACTGGAGGGATTTTCCCACATCTGCATTGAGCTAGATCAGCAGACCGCCATTGTGGTGCGTACCAAGGAAGAATACGTAGCGCTACTGACGCGCAAACCCCTGATCTTTACTACGGCCCAGGAGAGCGATCGCTTCGGTCACTGGGTACGCCAGTTTGAGCGCCGCCTGCTGCGCGAACACAGTCGATTTATTCCAGCTTGAATAGATTTCAGCCTCTAACGCAGGGAATGGGGGTGAACAGGTTGGCAAGTTAAAAGGTATACAGGCCAATTGTTAAACCCAGCAGAGAGAAGCCTTCAAACTTTCTAGCCTTCTAACCTTCCAACCCCCAATCCACCATGACATCCCCATATCTTGGCCGATCCCAAATTTAGGCCAATCAGCTACGGCAGAAATCGATCCAAAGCGGCCTTGAGTTCCGCAATTTCTGCTTCGATATTGCCGTCTTCGGCGGCCCGGCCAATGCACTCGGTGAGATGCTCATCGAGAATGATACGGGCCACGCGATCGAGCGCCCCCCGTACCGCCGCCACCTGCACCAGCACATCAGGGCAGGGGCGACTCTCCTGCACCATCGTTTTAATGCCGCGAATGTGGCCCTCAATGCGAGCCAGGCGGTTAACAATCCGCCGCAGCGACTCCGGATCGTGGACGTGGGGATGGGCCACGCTGTCGCCCGTGGGGCTGACCTCGTGCAGATGGGAGTGGGGCTGGGGGCTAGGGTTGTGCAATGGAATTGGCAGAATAAAGAAATTGAGAACGGGAGCTTTGGGCTGAGCCCTGGCACTGGTCGGCTGGCCTACAGAACACAACCCTACTGGGGTGGGGAAAATTCAGATAGGGTGGCCAAATCCTCTAAAGACTGCACGCCAGGATGCAGCTGACCGCCAATTTCCCAGGTGGGGTATCCCTCAATGCCTTTTTGCTCGCACAGCTCTGGCTGAGGGTTGTCGCCATCGGCGGCGCACTCTACGTAGGGAACCCCATCCACCGCATCGCCAAACATAGCCTTCTGGTCAGCGCAGTGGGGGCACCAGTAGGCACCGTACATAACGCTGCCGGTATCTGCCAGGTGCTGAGCCAGCTGCGCCTCATAGCTGCTGGCCGCCGTGACCGTCTGGGTCGGCTGAGGCCCACACCCAACCAGCAGTAGGGTACCCAGAGCCACCCCACCCAGCCCCAAGAAACTCCGTCTGGGCCAAGCATAAACGTGGTGCAGTGAAACCATAGAGTCTAATCAACCCTAGCTCGTAGGTGAACGCTGGTATGTGAAGCCTGGGCGATCGCACCCTAGCAATCCCCCAGCCCCCAGTGTAGCGTCAAGCCGCTGGCATGGGCGCGTAAAGCTCCATCACTCGCGCCAGGTCAAGGCGCGACTGCGCCCCTAGGGTAAAGCCTGAGGAGTTCCCCTGTTTGAGGTGGTCGGCGGCGGCGCAGCCGATCATGGCGGCATTGTCGGTACAGAGGCTGAGGGGCGGAAACAGCACCCGCAGGCCGTGGTCGGTCGCCGCCTGCTGGAGGTGCTGCCGCAGGCCGCTATTGGCGGCGACCCCACCCCCCACGGCCACGGTGGTAAGGCCGTAGGCCTGGGCGCAGGCTACCACTCGCCGGGTCAAGCTGCGGGCCACCGTAGCCTGAAAGCTGGCGGCCAGATCGGCTAGGGGTAGGGGATCAACCCCCTCCTCTCGAAGTTTTTCTACCAGCCGCAGCACCGCCGTCTTCAGCCCGCTAAAGCTGGAATCGTAGGGGTGAAAGCCCCCCTCGGGCCGCGAGATATTGCCCTCGGGCAACGGAAATGCTTTGGGGTTGCCGGTTTGGGCGAGCTGGTCGAGGATGGGGCCACCGGGGTAGCCCAGACCCATTAGGCGCGCCACCTTATCGAAGGCTTCTCCAGCGGCGTCGTCGCGGGTTTGGCCCAGGGTTTGGTACTGGCCGCAGCCTTTGACGTAGATCAAGCTAGTGTGCCCCCCCGACACTAATAGACACAGGTAAGGGGGCTTCAGATCGGGGCTGGCTAGGTAGTTGGCGTAGATGTGCCCCTCCAGATGGTGAATCCCTAAGAAGGGCTTGTGGTGAACCATGGCCAGCGTTTTGCCTGCTGTTAGCCCGACCAGGAGTGCGCCCACCAGACCCGGTGTGCAGGTGGCGGCCACCCCGTCGATGCCGGCCCAGCCCAGCCCAGCCTGGTCGAGGGCGGTGCTGATGCTGTCCCCGAGGGTGGCGACATGGTGCCGCGAGGCGACCTCGGGCACAATGCCGCCGTAGGGCTGGTGAATGTCAATCTGTGAGGCCACGACATTGCTGAGGATGGTGCGATCGCGCACCACCGCCGCCGCTGTCTCATCACAGCTGGTTTCTATCGCCAAAATCGTCGCCATGGGGGTTGTCGTTAGAGGGGAACTAGAGTAAGCCGCAGAAGCAAATTAGAGTGGGCCGCGCCGTAATTTGTAGAGATGTAAACACCCCACCGATCTTAGCTTTACGGGGGTTCGACCGCGGGGTATTATGGCGACCAAGTTGGGTGAATTTTTGTTCAAAAAACTTAACTTTGCGTTCAAATCGCCCTAGTTTCTTCGGTAATTAAAAGGAACAGTTTATGCGACGGTTTTTTGCTGTAGCGCTTGTAGTGTTTCTCTGGTTTGGGTTCGCCCCCCCGGCCTCCGCTAGCCTGGCTGGCGACAACGTAGCAGGTCTAACCCCCTGTGGCCAAAACGAGGCGTTTCTAAAGCGGGCCGCTGGTGCCAAAACTGAGTCTGCCAAGGCTCGGTTCAATTTCTATGGTAGCTCCACCCTGTTGTGCGGTAGTGACGGTCTACCCCACCTAGTGGTAAGTGGCGATCTCTCCCACGCTAAGGAATTTTTGATTCCTAGCCTGTTGTTTCTCTACATCGCTGGCTGGATTGGCTGGGTAGGCCGCGCCTACGTGATTGCAGTCCGTGGCGACAAAAACCCTGAAGACAAAGAGATCATTATTGATGTGCCCCTGGCGATCAAGTGCTCTCTGTCTGGGGTCGCTTGGCCTCTAACTGCCTTCAAAGACATTGTCAGCGGGGCCATGTTTGCCAAAAACGACGAGATCACCGTATCTCCTCGCTAGGCAGTCTCTCTGCTTACCCCCAGAACCACGACCCAGGAGAATTAGACTATGGACAACAACCTGCTTCGGTACCTGTCGTCTGCCCCGGTGCTAGCCACCGTGTGGATGGTGATCACTGCCGGTATTTTGATTGAGTTCAATCGCTTCTTTCCCGACTTGCTGCTGCACCCCTAGGGAAAGACCTCGCAAGGTTTGCCTTGCGAGCACAATCTAAAGATGGTTTTTGGAGGCGTATGTTTCTAAAAACCGTTTTTCTTATTTGCTGTGATTTTGTTTGAGTTGGAGAAACTTCCCCCCATGACAGACCTTATTCAGCCCGCTGGGGATCCACAAATCGGTAACCTAGAAACGCCGATTAATTCCTCTGCGTTCTCAAGGGCGTTCATCGGCAACCTCCCCGCCTACCGCAAGGGGCTTTCCCCCCAGCGGCGCGGCCTAGAGATTGGCATGGCCCACGGCTATTTCCTCTATGGCCCCTTTGCCGTGCTGGGTCCCCTGCGCGATTCTGAAATTCCCGGCCTGGCCGGGCTGCTGAGCGCGGCAGCTCTGGTGGTTATTTTGACCGCCTGCCTGTCGATCTATTCCGGTGCTGGCGTCAACGATGCCGTAACCAAAACCACCACTCCCTTTACCCCTCCTGCCAGTCTCGAAACAGACGAAGGCTGGAGCGAGTTTGCGGGCAGCTTTTTAATCGGTGGCATCGGCGGGGCTACCTTCGCCTACCTGCTGGCGGCTAATTTGCCCATTCTGACCACCTTGGTCAGCGGTGGCCACAGCTAGGTTCTTGCTGTGACCTTTACTCTGTGAAGCGAGGGGCGATGGATGCAAATCCATCGCCCCTCGCTTTTTAGCGGTGCCTGGGCAAGGGGCATGGCCCAGGTCGGTGGGAACAAGGCTGTCTGCTCAAGCTTTTTGTGGATAGCCCGTCCCTAAAGCGGCCCGATCGCCTCTACCGCAGCCTCCACCGCCAGGGCCACGTGGGTCCAGTGGGTGCCGCCCTGGCAGTAGACGATGTAGGGCTCCCTCAGGGGGCCATCGGCGGACAGTTCTGAGGTGCTGCCGTCGATAAAGGTGCCCCCAGCCATTACCAGCTCGCTGTCGTAGCCGGGCATGGCGGCGGGGACGGGTTCCACGTAGGCATCGATGGGAGAATGCTGCTGTACGGCCCTACAAAAGGCGATCAACTTCTCGGGGGAGCCGAGGCGAATGGCCTGAATGACGTCGCGCTGGGGAGCGCTGGGGGCGGGGTTAACGGGGTAACCCAGGGCATCGAAGGTGGCCGCCAGCAGATAGTTGCCCTTCATCGCTTCGCCCACCATTTGGGGGGCCAGAAACAGCCCCTGGTAGAGCAGACGGTTGAGGTTGAGGCTAGAGCCACCGCTGGCCCCAATGCCAGGGGCCGTGAGGCGAGAGGCGGCGGCCGCCACCAGGTCGGCCCGGCCCGCTACGTAGCCGCCCGTGGGGGCAATGGTGCCGCCGGGGTTTTTAATCAGCGACCCGGCCATGAGATCGGCCCCGACGGCGGTGGGCTCACGGTCTTCTAAAAATTCGCCGTAGCAGTTATCGACAAAACAGACAACGGTGGGATTCTGATCTTTTACTATGCCTACGATTTTTTCGATTTCGGCTATGGTGAGGGTTGACCGCCAACTGTAGCCGCACGATCGCTGGATGTGCACCAGTCGGGTTTTTGGCCCCACTGCTGTCGTCAGAGCATCCCAGTCGATGCTGTGGGTCGCGCTCAATGGTAACTCTCGATAGGACACCCCAAATTCTGCTAACGATCCCTGGCCCGTGCCGCGCAAGCCAATTACTTCTTCTAGGGTGTCGTAGGGAGTGCCTGCTACGGCCAGCATTTCATCCCCAGGGCGCAGTACACCGTACAGGGCGCAGGCGATTGCATGGGTGCCTGAGACAAACTGCGATCGCGCCAGGGCGGCCTCCGCCTGCATCACATCGGCAAACACGCGATCGAGGGTGTCGCGACCCAGATCATCGTGGCCGTAGCCCGACACACTGTTAAAGTGGTGGCTACCCACCCGGTGTCGCCGAAACGCCCCCAGTACTCGCGCCAGGTTTTGCTTGACCTGGGCGTCAATTCCATAAAAAATCGGAAGAAGTGTCGATTCTGGCGGCATCATCAGGTTTGATTGTTGCAATGGTTAATTTTTTTCGTTAAGAAACAGGGGTAACTATTCTCCCCTACATTTACTCTGCCTGAGCAAAATTCTTACCGAGGATTCCTGCTGGGGCGCTTGTCCAAAATTCTGAGAGCTTTGCATGACTGCTGTAACTACCGAGCGTTTGTCCCGAGATTGGGTCACCCTTGGCTTCATGATTTTTGTCCACACCATGGCGGCCCTGGCGTTTCTGCCCGCTAACTTTTCCTGGGCGGCGATCGGGGTGGCGCTGCTGCTCCACTGGTTTACCGGCTGCCTGGGTATTACCCTGGGCTGGCATAGGCTGGTATCCCACCGTAGTTTTACGGTGCCCAAGTGGCTGGAGTACTTCTTTGTCTTTTGCGGCACCCTCGCCTGCCAGCACGGCCCGATTATGTGGGTTGGCCTGCACCGCCACCACCATGCCTACTCCGACCAAAGTCTTGACCACCACGACTCTAACAAGGGCTTCTGGTGGAGCCACATGGGCTGGATGCTGCGCGACGTGCCCGCCCGCCACGAGGTTGACCGCTTCATCCGCGATATTAAAGACGATCGCTTCTATCTATTCTGCGAAAAGTATTTCCTGCTGCTTCAGGTTGGCCTCGGCGTAGTGCTCTATGCCCTGGGCGGCTGGCCCTTTGTGCTGTGGGGCATCTTTGTTCGCCTGGTGGCGGTCTACCACTGCACCTGGCTGGTGAACAGCGCCACCCACAAGTTTGGCTACCGCAGCCACGACACCGATGACAAATCGACCAACTGCTGGTGGGTGGCCGTGCTCACCTACGGCGAAGGCTGGCACAACAACCACCACGCCTATCAGTACTCGGCCCGCCACGGCCTCAAATGGTGGGAAATTGATATGACCTGGATGACCATTCGCCTGCTTGAAACGGTCGGCTTGGCCAAGAAAGTCAAGCTGGCTGGCTCTGCTGAAAGCTAGCCCATCGGTTCCAAATCAATAAAAAGGTGGGTCAGCATAAGTACTGACCCACCTTTTTTTAATGCCATGCCAACAGAATTTTTCAGTATTTCGCTGGCATCCAACTCTTCGATGCTTCTTTGAACGGGCTCAGCGATTCGATAAACAACTGAACCTAAGGTCAGTTGTTTGCGTTTGAGAGGGGAAGCGCAGTTTCAGGTTACCGACGTAAATCCTGCTAGCTGGTCTGACTCGCTTGGTGTTTAGGAAACTTGCAGGTGACTTCGATTTTAAAGTCGCCGTCGATAGAGCCCTTGGCCAGCATGGGAATGCCGGTATCAGCGTTGATTTTGATGCCAAAGCTGAGCTTGAGATCTTCGACCTCTGCCCCGGCCAGGTTTTTGAATGCCCCCAAGGCATACACCGTGTAAGCGCGAATGGTTTGGTGAACTGTTTGCAGCTGCGCATTAATCGGTGACGCCAGCCCCCGTGTTGGTTCGCTGGGCGGCCAACTATAAGTCTCTCGGGTAGCATCGGGGTCGTAGGAGCGGTTTGGAGGTGGCGCTGGCGGTCCGGCAGGTGGAGGAGCCGCAGGTGGAGCGGCGGGCATGCCGTAAGGTTCTACCCCATCGGTTTCTACATAAATGGTGTAGCTCGTTCCGTCATCATCCTCAAGCACAATCGGTTGAATCGCCGTCATAGATTACCCCCAAACCAACAACCCACAGGATGCAATCGCGCAGGGATGGAACTACCCCACTGATGGGGGAATTGCTACATCCCAACGACGCTGACGCTATCTTAGGGGCAAGATGGCTGCTCTATCGAATTATTTGCGCTTCCTCTAGATGTCGAGGTCTTCTAGCTTCATGCGGGGGCCGTAGGTTTCGATGAATTCGCGGCGGGGGGCGACGCGATCGCCCATCAGGATCGTAAAGATGCGATCGGCTTCGGCGGCATCTTCAATCTCCACTCGCTTCATAGTGCGGGTGGTGGGGTCCATAGTTGTTTCCCACAGCTGCTGGGGCATCATTTCGCCCAGACCCTTAAACCGCTGCACCGTGTAGTTGGCGTTGGCCGGAAACTCGTTGGTGATTAGATGTTGCAGCTCGCGCTCGTTGTAGCAGTACCAGTGGTTGCGGCCCCGCTCGACCTTGTAGAGGGGCGGGCAGGCGATGTAGATGTACCCCTGATCGACCAGGTCGCGCTGGTAGCGGTAGAAGAACGTCAGCAGCAGGGTACGAATGTGGGCACCGTCCACGTCGGCGTCGGTCATCAGGCAGATGCGGTGGTAGCGCAGCTGGGCTGAGTCAAACTCTTCGCCGCGAATGCCCAGGCCCAGGGCAGTGATCAGCGCCTGGATTTCAGTGTTTTTGTAGATCTTCGAGTCTTCGGTTTTCTCAATGTTGAGAATTTTGCCCCGTAGGGGGAGGATGGCCTGGAAGCGGCGATCGCGCCCCTGCTTAGCACTACCACCCGCCGAGTCCCCTTCCACAATAAAGATTTCCGACTCGCTAGGGTCGCGGCTGCTGCAATCGGCTAGCTTGCCCGGCAGGGTAGACGACTCTAGCACCGACTTGCGGCGCACCAGTTCCCGCGCTCGACGGGCCGCCTCAGCGGCGTTAAAGGCCTGAATCGCCTTCTCAAGGATGGCGTCGGCCACATTGGGGTGAAAGTCGAGATATTCCGTTAGGGCTTCGCCTACCAAGGAATCGACAATACCGCGCACCTCGGTATTGCCCAGCTTGGTCTTGGTCTGGCCCTCAAACTCAGGGTCGGGCACCTTCACCGAAATGATGGCCGTCAGCCCCTCGCGGATGTTTTCTCCCGCCAGGTTGGAGTCGGCGTCTTTGCGCTTGTTGCGCTTGCGGCTGAAGTTGTTGAGGGTGCGGGTCAGCACCGCCTTGAGCCCCTCTAAATGGGTGCCGCCGTCGATAGTGCGAATGTTGTTGGCAAAGCCCAGCAGGTTGTCGGAGTAGGCGTCGATGCACCACTGGAGGGCCGCTTCCACCTGCACCCCGTCGCGCTCGGAGGAGATGTGGATGATTTCGTCGTGGATGGGCTGCTTGTCGTTGTTGATGTATTTGACGTACTCAATGATGCCGCCCACATAGTGGTAGGTCGAAACCTTGGGTGTGTCAGACTTGATCACATCCAGGCGGTAGTCGGTGAAGATTACCTGAATGCCCGCGTTGAGGTAGGCCAGCTCGCGCAGTCGGCCGCAGAGTGTATCGTAGTCAAACTCAGTGCCGTTGTGAAAAATTTCGGTGTCGGGCAAAAACGTGACTGAGGTGCCCTGGCGCTTTTCGGCAATTTTCTCTGCTTTCAGCTCGCCAATGGGCACACCGCGCTCGAAACGCTGCTTGTGCTCCTTGCCCTCGCGCCAGACCGTCACCTCGACCCACTCCGACAGGGCGTTGACGACCGAGATGCCCACGCCGTGGAGGCCGCCCGACACCTTGTAGCCGCCGCCGCCAAACTTGCCCCCGGCGTGGAGCACGGTCATTACCGTTTCGAGGGCCGACTTGCCGGTGCGGGGGTGAATATCGGTGGGAATGCCGCGACCGTTGTCGGTGACGCTGACCGAGCCATCGGCGTTGAGGGAAATATCGATGCGATCGCAGTGGCCTGCCAAAGCTTCGTCTACGGAGTTATCGACAACCTCGTACACTAGGTGGTGGAGTCCCCGAGGGCCAGTGCTGCCAATGTACATGCCTGGGCGTTTGCGAACCGGCTCAAGCCCCTCTAGAACCTGAATCTGATCGGCACCGTAGTCGGTTGTCATACTGTACGCTCCAAAAATGGGCTCTAAGCCACCTGAATGCTCGCCAGGTCAAAACACCTAGAAATTATAGCACAAAGCAGCCACAGCGGGCTCTAAGGCAACGTCAGCTCAAGAATGAACCAGGGATGCAATCACCAAAATTTTCCCGACTAGAACCATCATCCCCGGAGAAGACAGAATATAGTTCAATTGTACCATTTTTGCTGGTCGTCGGCGGTGCTACGGCCACGGGCAAGTCGTCGCTGGCGATCGCCCTAGCCCAGCGCCTGGCCCTTGCTCAAAATCAACGGGGCGTCATTCTCAGCGCCGATTCCCGACAAGTATATCGAGAGTTTGATATTGGCACCGCAAAACCTTCGGCCTGCGATCGACAGCAAATTCCCCACTACTTAATAGATATCTGCGACCCGACTGAAACCCTCACCCTGGCCCAGTACCAGCGCCAGGCCCAGGATCTCATTCACACCGTTCACCAGACAGGTACGGTGCCCCTGCTGGTGGGGGGCACTGGCCTCTATATAGATGCGGTGGTGAAAGGGCTTCGGATTCCGCCCGTGGCTCCCCAGCCCCCCCTGCGCCAGCAGTTAGAGACCCTGGGGCAGCCCCACTGCTACGCTCTGCTCAACAGCCTGGATGCGGCGGCGGCCCAGCGCATTCACCCCAACGACCCGGTGCGTACAGTGCGCGCTCTGGAGGTGTTCTACGTCACTGGCCAGCCCATGTCGGCCCTCCAGGGCGAAGCGCCTCCGGCCTATCCGGTGCGCTACCTGGCTCTCGACTGTGATGCCCTCGCTTTGGAACGTCGCATAGCCCAGCGCACCCAGGCGATGGTTGAGGCGGGATTTGTGGATGAGGTCATCGGCTTGGCTGAGAAATATGGCCCCGAGCTGCCGCTGCTGCAAACCTTGGGCTATGCCGAAATACTGCGCTATGTGCGAGGAGACATCTCGCTGGCGATCGCCCAGGCCGACATCGTGCAGCACACGCGCCAGTTTGCCAAACGCCAGCGCACCTGGTTTCACAATCGGGCCGCGGTGCAGTGGTTTGATGCCGACGCCAGCGATTTAGTGGAGCGGGTTTGGGAATGGGTAAAGGAGAGTAGACCGTAACATAGTGAAGGTGCCCCAATTCAACTAGCTTGTGATGATCATGGTTGAGGAATTGGGGTTGATTAATATCGGATCGTAATCGCGCCACCGAAGCTGCCCAACCCAAAACCCTAAAAATGCCTCGGCGGGGGTGGGGTTAGCCTTAAGGAGTTGTCTCCATGACTGTGCCTGCTCAGCCCAAAATCTACCACATCGTACATGTAGACCGGTTGCCGTCGATTATTGCCGATGCCTGCCTGTGGTGCGATGCAGAAGTGTTGCGGCGCTCATCAGTAGGTACGACTATTGGCATGAGCAAAATCAAACAGCGGCGGCTCAATGAATTGACCCTAACTAGCCACCCGGAGCTGCATGTGGGTGACTGCGTGCCGTTTTACTTTTGCCCACGATCAATCATGCTCTATTTGATCTATCGAAAGAACAGTGAACTCGCCTATAGCGGTGGCCAAGGGCCAATAGTACATTTACAGGCCGATCTGCACACTTGCGTAGCTTGGACAGAGCAGCAAAAGCGACGTTGGGCCTTTACCTTGACCAACGCCGGGGCCTATTATTTTGAAGATCGTTGTGATTTGGCACAGCTCAACGAAATTAACTGGGCCGCAGTACAAGCCGGGCAGTGGCAATCGTGCAGAGAGGGCAAACAGGCCGAGTTTTTGATAGAACATAGCTTCCCTTGGCAGTTAGTCGAACGCATAGGGGTGCATTCGAGGGCGACATACCAGCAGGTAATGGAAGCATTGCCTGCTGGTGGCCATCGTCCCCCAGTGGAGATCAAGACAGATTGGTACTACGGGTAAGCAGCGGCGATGATTGAATATAAGCAAGGCGATATTTTACGAGACGATGCCGAAGCCCTTGTCAACACTGTCAACTGTGTGGGTGTGATGGGTCGTGGCATTGCGCTTCAGTTTAAGAAAGCGTTTCCGACAAACTTCAAAGCCTATGCAGCAGCCTGTGAGAATGCAGAGGTGCAGCCAGGGCGTATGTTTGTATTTAAGACCGGGCAGATTACCAACCCACGCTACATTATTAATTTTCCGACTAAACGCCACTGGCGCGGGGCTAGCCGCCTAGAAGACATTGACTCAGGGCTAAAAGCCTTGGCGGAAACTATACGTCAATACAACATCCAGTCCATTGCCGTGCCGCCGTTGGGTAGCGGGTTAGGTGGGCTTGACTGGGCAGCAGTCAAACCACGTATTGAGGCGGTGCTACAACCCCTTACAGATGTGCGGGTTGTTGTCTACGAACCTAAAGGTGCGCCCGTCGCTGACGAGATGGTGCGTAACCGTCAGATACCAAATATGACCGCTGGCCGAGCTGCCTTAGTAGGGCTAATGAACCGTTACCTGAGCGGGTTCCTCGACCCCTCTGTCACCCTGCTAGAAGTGCATAAGCTGATGTACTTTATGCAGGAGGCTGGTGAGCCGCTGCGGCTTCAGTACCAAAAGGCACCCTACGGCCCTTATGCCGAAAACCTGCGCCATGTGCTAAGCGCTATTGAAGGCCATCTGGTTTCGGGCTATGCCGATGGCGGCGATGCTCCCGACAAGCCGCTTCAGCTAGTACCTGGAGCAGTAAAGGATGCTACCGCATTTTTACAACAGTATCCCGATACCCGCGATCGCTTCAACAAAGTGGCGGCCCTTGTAGAAGGGTTTGAGTCGCCGTTTGGCCTAGAGCTCCTGTCCACAGTACATTGGATTGTCAACAACGAAGCGGTTAGCTCTGTGAATGAGGTCATTCATCAGACCTATGCTTGGAGCGATCGCAAGCGAAAGTTCACTCCTCGCCAGATTGCCCTCGCTGTAAATGTACTGGAAAACAAGCAATGGGTAGATCGAAAAATTAAGTCTGAGCAGGAGCCATCTTCACCATAAACATCGCTCTCATTGCGCGATCGCATCCGCACCGCCAAAGCCGCGTCGCCCAAAGCAACCCAAAAAAACGGCAAAGCAAAACTCCCTTTACAATTCTCTAGTTCCCTCTAAAGCTCCTCGTCGGCGAGTTCTTCCTTGTCTACGGTCAGCTCCAGAGCGATGGGTTCAGCCTCTTCCGCCGCCGCTTCGATCAGAACTGGCTCGGCTTCGGTTTCTTCCTGCTTGGTCTCCAGATTGAGGGGAATGCGCAGGGGTTCGGGCTGCTCCTGCTCCATTTCCATAACGGGCAGCGAGTCAACCAGGTCATCGAGAGGTCGGGGGATGACCATGACCGCGTGAAGCTCGCCGATGCGCTCAGCCTCGTGCATGCCGGCTTCGATCGCGATCGCCACATTGGGCAGCGACCCCCGAATCAAAATAGTGCAAAGGCCCTCGCCAATCGTCTCGTGGGACATCAGCTGCACGTCGGCAGACTTAGTCATGGCGTCGGCGGCTCCCACCATCGCCGGAAAGCCACGGGTCTCTAGCAGGCCAATAGCCTGACTTCCCAGCTTACTGCCGCCTTCGCGCCGCAGCTCGTCCCAGCGGGCACAGATGGGCAGCACCGCCTCCAGGTTGGGCAACGGGCGCGGAATTAACGTTGACGAGACAAACTGACCAAAATCCTGGGCGGTTTTAACCCCAGCCTCTACCGCCATGCGCACGTCGGAAATGCCCCCGCGCACTATCGCGGTGCAGTGCCCGCCGCCGGTCTTTTCATAGCCCACCAGCAGCACGTCGGCGGCTTTTAGCATGGCGTCAGCCGTGCCCACCACCGCTGGAAAGCTCTCCGTTGACACCATGCCCAGGGCCGCGCCGCGATACTTGTCGCGCCGCTGAACCTCTTTTTGACCAGGGGCAGGGGTCGCCAAGGTCAACCGCTTGGGCGCACCGGATTTGAGGTCAAGGGGCGAGGCTAGTTGGCCGTCGGGTTGCATAGGGTGACTCTGCACAGGGGTGTCTGCCTCTCTATTCTAGGGCCTGTCCTCTGGGCTAGCCCCATTGAGAGCCTGACGCTGGGGAAATAGCGTCGCCAACAGGCGATTGACCTGGGTTTTGCCGTAGACCGAGGATCCATTTTGCCCAGCACCGTTCTGAGTATTGCCGCTTTGGGCACCACTGTCGGGGCTATTGCCGTTCTGGGCCGCTGCCCCAAGGGCGCTACCCGATCCATTGAAGGCATTCCCCACAGTCCCTAAGTTGCCGGTCGTCCCGTAGCCGTAAAGATTGGCACTGGGAGACGCCCCGTTCGATGACGACTCTTGGACGGGGGATGTCTGCGCTGGATCACCTAGCAAAGACCCTGGGGCGATCGCCTGGGCCGCCCCCAAACTGGGGTTAATAATGGTGCTGTTGGCCCCAATGCAGGTGTGCTGGCCAATGGAGCCGTGGCCTACCACCAGTACACCGCTACCCAAACTCGCCCCTGGCTCAATCACCAAGTCGCCGTGGCGAGCCTGCACCACTACGTCAGCGCCCAAACAGACGCCCGCCGAGATCACCAGACGACAGCCGGGGGATGCCCCCAGCAGTACCCCAGGTGCGATCGCCACTCCAGGCGCTAAATCCACATCTCCCTGGATGTAGCCATTGGTGGGCTGGGTGATCGCCTGGGCGGGTACTGCCACGGTTAAGGGTCTGGGGTTAGAGGTCTCTAGGGGCGTTGAATCGTGGCTTCATGCACTCGTTTCTTCACCTTTGGATCGATGCCAATCAGGCGAACGTATTGGCCAGAGTGGTTTCGCAACTGAGACTCTAGGGCATTGAGAACATCCGAAGCCCGACTCCCCTCTAGCCTGCCGGCATTTTGCCAGGCACCACTGCGGTAGCGGCGCACATCGGCATGCTCAAGGCTGAGGCGGTAGCCCTGGTTAAAGAGCTGCTGCACCTGCTGCACCACCTCCTGGGGAAGACCACCCAGGGGGGCCGCCCCATTGCTGGCCGGGGCGCTAGAGGTTGAATAGGAGGGCGATGGGGCAGATGGTGCCGACTTAGAGCCTGGGCGCTGCACGGTAACTGCGGCCACTCGACGCTTGGCTTTGGGGTCAATGCCAAATACTCGCACATACTCGTTGGGGTGCTCAGCTATACAGGCATTGATAGCGCCCAAGACCTCGCCCTCACGATTGCTGGTAATCGTCTTACAAGACTGCCACACGTTGCTGCTGTAGCGGCGAGCATCGGCGTGCTCGGCCCCCACATGGTACCCCTGGCTAAGCCACTGGCGCACCTGCTGAGCTACGTCGCCGCTAGCCTGAGCCGAACCGCCGCCGGAGCTAGCGGGGGCGGAGTAGGAGGCGTTCGAAGAGCTGACAGCGTGGGAACTCCCCGACGCAGCCTTGCCGTCGGGGCGCTGAATAGTGATTGGAGCCACGCGGCACTTTGCCTTGGGGTCGATGCCAAACAGACGTACGTATTCGCCCGAGTGCTCGGCCAAGCAGCGCTCTAGGGCACCGAACACCTCACCCTCGCGGGATGCCTGAATGGGGGAGCAGGTTTGCCACACGTTGCTGCTGTAGCGGCGGGCATCGGCATGCTCGGTGCCGATTCGATAGCCCTGGCTGAGGTACTGGCGCACCTGCTGCACCACCTCGGGCGACAGGGGGCCGCTGGCCGTAGCCGGGGCCGAGCGATGACCGCCACTCGAAGGATTGGAATAACTGGTGTGGGAAGACCCCGTCACGCCACCGCCGACCGCCACGGGTTTGCCGTCGGGGCGCTGAATGGTGATCGGGGCAACCCGCTGCTTGGCCCTCGGATCGATGCCAAACATGCGCACGTACTCACCCGAGTGCTCAGACAGGCAGGCTTCTAGGGCGGCTAGTACCTCGGGCTCTCGATGAGACTGAACCGGGCTACAGGTCTGCCACACGCCACTGCGGTAACGGCGAGCGTCGGCGTGCTCAGTGCCAATAGTAAGCCCCTGGGCCAGATACTGACGGGCCCGTTGGACAACGTCGGGAGGTAGCAGTTGAGAAGTCATAGTGCCTAATCCATCGCGTTCGTTTGAGTGTGCTGTGGTCTTTGAAGCCGCTGAGCCAGACGACCCGCCTAAGGGGGGTGTGTAACCGGGCGTTCCTGCAAGTTCTCTAATCAGGGCAATATCAATCGGGCTAACGTCGCGCAGCGCATCGGCCTGGTGCTGCTGGGTAATCACCGCCCCAGAGGGAACCAGCTTGCCGGGCGGCACGTCCACATCCTGCACCAGTGCGTGCATCATGACTACGCAGCCGACCCCCAGGCGAGCATTAAACAGAGTCGAGCGAAAGCCAATAAAGCAGTCGGCACCGATGTAGACGGGGCTCTGCACCAGCACTTTGTGTGTGAGGATGGCGCGATCGCCGACCCAGACCGCGTAGGGGCTGCGATCGTCTCCCAGCACTTGCCCTTGGGCACGACCGTAGATCGATGCTCCTTCCTGCAATGTACTGGCCGCACCGAGCCGTACCCCAGCACCGGGGTCAGCCTGAACGACAGAGCCAGCGGCCAAAACTGCCCCCGGCTCAACCCGAACCTGCCCCTGCACTTGAGCCAGCCCATGAACCTGAGCCGATGGCCCAGCCCCCTGCTGCCAACCCCATGCCTGAGTCGGAGATGCCGCTGGTGTGCGGATCGCCATTGCCGTACATCCTCCCAAAAAACCCCCGATTAACTAGCTTCTAATTGCAGAAGCAAGCTAGCTATGGGGAGAGTGTAGTCCCTACATTGGCTGGCTGAACCGCTCAGTCCAACCTCAATTAGCTCAGCTAGCTAAAATCATCTCGCTTGTTGTAGAGATTGCCGCTGTCGAGACTGACAGTATCGACAATGGCAATCACGGCTGCATCCACAGGACGATTTTCGTAGCCGTGGTGCTGGCGGGCTCCGCTGCCCTGGGTGATCAGCACCCATTCGCCGGGGCCCGCCCCCACCACATCAGCGGCCACTGTATAGTCGGGCAGCAAGTCACCGGTTTCGCTAATCAGCTGCACTAGTAAAAACTTAGCGCCGCTTAAGCTGGGTTCCTTACAAGAGCTAACTACCGTGCCCCGAACCTTGGCCAAGAGCATAGTGACTTATCTGCCGTAGGGGCGGATGCCGCTGACGCTCTCTCTGAACTGCTCTACCGCTTCGGTGTAGCGAATGGGCAGAACGAACTCGAGGTTTTCGTGGGGACGAGCGATGATGTGGGTCGACAGCACCTGGCCGCCGTTGACGCGCTTCACGTTCTCAACCCCAGCCGCTACCGAGGCTTGCACTTCAGACACGTCGCCCCGCACAATGACGGTGACGCGGCCGCTGCCGATTTTTTCGTAGCCCACCAGAGTCACTCGGGCCGCTTTTACCATCGCGTCGGCCGCTTCTACCACGGCGGGGAAGCCCAACGTCTCGACCATACCAACTGCAATTGCCATGCTTTTATATGCCTTTTTTTCGGAGAATACAGGAGCTCAAACGAATGCTGAATTAGCCTTACCCTGAACCAGGAGAACTGGACAGGTAGACCCCTAAACCTTAGAACGAATAGGTCTCAAAAAACCGGATGGCTATGACTTAGGTACGAAACTGTTCTACCGCCTCGGTGTAGCGAATGGGCAGAACGAACTCAAGGTTTTCGTGGGGACGGGCAATGATGTGAGTCGATAGCACTTCGCCGCCATTGACGCGCTTTACATTTTCAACACCAGCGGCTACCGAAGCCTGCACCTCAGACACGTCGCCCCGCACAATTACGGTGACGCGGCCGCTACCAATTTTTTCGTAGCCCACCAGGGTAACCCGGGCCGCTTTTACCATTGCGTCAGCGGCTTCTACCACCGCCGGAAAACCCAGCGTTTCAATCATTCCCACAGCAATCGGCATAGTCGAAATCTCCTTATAACTTTAGACAACCCTGGGTTTACCTAACGCACTTTGCCCGCTGTTCAGGCGCAAAAAAGCATCCCAAAAAATGACAAGCCGGGAATCACCGTTGGGGAAGCAAAAACTTCAGATTGCCCAAAAATTCTTGATGACAGATTAAGCATAGGTGTCCGTAGTCACTTTTGCAATATAAGCCCCAATGATTGTTGCTAATGTTGAATATTATTAAAGCTTATGACGCAAAGCTTTTTTTGTCGTAATCAATCCATAGGTTGACGGCAGTGATTGCTCACCTGCGGTCTGAGCCGCGGTGGGCTTGGTTTTGGAGGAGGGCTAAGGGCTGGGCGATTCTGGAGCGGATACTCGTTCCGAGTCGGTTCCCGTTTCTGGGATGCCGCAGGCTTTACGCTGCGCGAATCGCGGTGGTCTCAGATATGGGGGCGCGATCGCAAGTCTAAATCCACGGCGGGGCTGAAACCGTTGATCCTCAGTGGGATGCTTGCCCTTGGGATGTGAGTTTTAATTGATCCCTTCAGAAGTTTTTATGGGTAAAACTCTAAACTCACAGCACTTGGCCCGGCTCCCCTCAGGTAATCAGGTAGAATAGCAAAAAGCTCTGAAAATAGAGGCAAAGGAGCCTAAAATTTTGCGCTTCTCGCTTTGCCATCTCGCACTGAGGAAGGCTGTGCTGAGCCCAGGCAAACCCATGGCGACAGGGGCGCTGATGGGTTAACTATCGGCTTTAGGGCTGACTCAGAAGGCTGCTCCTAAATTTTGGTGTGGCTATGGGCAGAGCGCTGCGGTGGTACAGGAGCTGCGAGCGCTGCGCCAATCTTTGAGCTAGGGCCGCTGACCTCGGGCAGTAATGGCCTGTTATCTGCTGAACCATCGCCATTTAGGAGATAAGCGTTTTAAGGTGTTGTCAGAAAACGTTGGGATAACCCCATTTTTTGTCGAGACCAGCTGGCTGCTGCCGATGTACGGCCTAATTGGGGCGCTGTTGTCGCTGCCCTGGTCCACGGGGCTGATTCGCCGTACCGGCCCTCGACCAGCGGCCTATATCAATATCATGATGACCGTGGTGTCCTTTTCCCATGGGCTCATGGCCTTTCGCGGCATTTGGAACCAGGGACCTCAGGAACTGCTGTTCTCCTGGTTTGACTTTGCCGATTTACACCTCACCCTGGCCCTCGACATTTCGGTGCTCAATCTGGGTGCCCTAGAGCTGATTACGGGCCTCAGCCTGCTGGCTCAGGTTTTTGCCCTCGGCTATCTAGAGAAAGACTGGGCTCTAGCCCGCTTTTATTCTTTGATGGGGGTTTTTGAGGCGGCTATGAGTGGGCTGGTGTTGAGCGGGTCGCTGTTTTTCTCCTACTCGCTGCTGGAGATGCTCACCCTGTCAACCTATTTACTGGTTGGGTTCTGGTATGCACAACCCCTAGTGGTAACCGCGGCCCGCGATGCCTTTTTGACGAAGCGCATCGGGGATGTGCTGCTGCTGATGGGGGTGGTTTCTCTGGCCTGCTTGGCAGGCAGCCTCGACTTTAACGACCTATACGAGTGGGTCAAGTTAGAGAATTTACCGCCTGCTATGGCTACTTTGCTAGGGCTGGCCTTGATTGCTGGGCCAATCGGCAAATGCGCCCAGTTTCCGCTCCACCTGTGGCTCGATGAAGCCATGGAAGGGCCAAACCCCGCCTCGATTTTGCGAAATTCGGTGGTGGTGACCTGCGGTGCCTACATCCTGATTCGCCTACAGCCGATCGTCGTGCTGTCGCCGGTAGCCCTGGGCACGCTTGTGGCCCTAGGCACGGTGACGGCCCTAGGCGGGTCTCTGGTTGCCCTGGCGCAGGTCGATCTAAAGCGCACGTTTTCTTACTCAACCAGCGCTTACCTGGGGCTGGTGTTTATTGCCGTTGGCACAACCTGGCCGGGGGTGGCGCTGCTTTTGCTGCTGACCCACGCCGTAGCTAAGGCTTTAATCTTTATGGCGGTGGGGTCAATTATTATGACCACCAACTGCCAGACCCTGACGGAACTAGGCGGCCTGGGGAGAAAAATGCCGGCGACTACCCTGGCGTTTGTGACCGGTGCTCTAGGGATGGTCGGGGTTGTGCCCCTAGGCTGCTTCTGGGGGCTGCGGATGGGGGCCGATTTTCTCAGCCGTGACTATCCGCTGCTGACGCTGGTGTTTTTGCTGGTCAACGGTCTTACGGCGCTGAATCTGACGCGGGTGTTTCGCCTAGTATTTTTGGGGGCACCTCAGCCCAAAACCAGACGGGCTCCGGAAGTGCCTTGGCAGATGGCGGTTCCCATGGTCACCCTGTCGGTAGTGACGCTGCTGCTGCCGCTGATTATGGGCAAATTGCTGGTGCTGCCGCCCTGGGAGTACATCAATGTGCCGATCGCGGTGCTGACCCTGGTGTCGGGCTGGGCAGGAGTCGCGATCGGGGCGACGGTGCCGTTGTCAAAGTCGCTGGCGCGATCGCTCAATCGCCCGCTGCGCATTGCCCAGG
The DNA here is from genome assembly GCA_019358835.1 of Tildeniella torsiva UHER 1998/13D. Classification (GTDB taxonomy): domain Bacteria; phylum Cyanobacteriota; class Cyanobacteriia; order Phormidesmidales; family Phormidesmidaceae; genus Nodosilinea; species Nodosilinea torsiva. The sequence continues at coordinate 530,041 of JAHHIH010000001.1, read as the reverse complement.
ATCTGCTGGCCTACGACTTTTATACCGAACGCCTCTACGACAAAACCGTGGTGGCGGCGGTGTCTTCCCTGGCTCGGTTTAGCAGCTGGTTTGACCAATACGTGGTCGATGGCCTGGTCAACGGCGTAGGTCTGGCCTCGCTATTTGGCGGCGAGGGCCTTAAATACAGCGCCTCGGGCCAGTCGCAGCTCTACCTGTTAACCATCTTTGCCGGGGTGGGGATAATCGGAATTTTCATGACCTGGACGCTTTGGTAACGGTTGGCGATGCTGAGTGCACTGATTTTAATTCCGCTGGTGGCGGCCCTGGTGCTGATTCTGTGGCCGGGCAAGCTAGAGGCACAGACGGCCAAGGTAGTGAGCGGCATTGGTTTGGCCCTCACCCTAGCGCTAATTGGCTTTTTGGCTACCCGCTTTGAGCTGGCCACGCCAGGATTTCAGTTTGAGGAACTGCTGCCCTGGGTCGAACCCCTGGGGCTGAGCTATCGCCTTGGCCTCGACGGACTGTCGCTGCCGCTGCTAGCGGTGAATAGCTTGCTGAGCCTGGTGGCAATCTACATCAGCGATCCCACTCTGCACCGCACCCGGCTCTATTACGTGCTGCTGCTGGTGATCAACAGCGCCGTGGCCGGAGCGTTTTTAGCGGCTAACCTGCTGCTGTTTTTTATCTTTTACGAGCTAGAGCTGATTCCGCTGTACCTGCTGATTGCCATTTGGGGCGGGTCGCGGCGGGGCTACGCCGCCACCAAATTTTTGATCTATACCGCCCTGTCGGGGGTGCTGATTTTGGGAGCCTTTTTGGGCCTGGTGTGGCTGTCGGGAAACACCAGTTTTGACTACGACAGCGGTCTAGCCACGGCCCTACCCCTGGCCCAGCAGATTACCCTGCTGGTGGCGCTGCTGATTGGCTTTGGCATCAAGATACCGCTGTTTCCGTTCCACACCTGGCTGCCCGATGCCCACGTGGAGGCGTCAACCCCGGTGTCGGTGCTGCTGGCGGGGGTGCTGCTGAAGCTGGGCACCTATGGCGTCGTGCGCTTTGGCCTGGGCCTGCTGCCCGACGCCTGGATGGCGCTAGCCCCCTGGATGGCGACCTGGGCGGTAATCAGCGTGCTCTACGGGTCGCTGGCGGCGATCGCCCAGACCGACATGAAAAAAATGGTGGCCTACAGCTCCATTGGCCACATGGGCTACGTACTGCTGGCGGCAGCGGCCTCCACCCCGGTAAGCATTGTGGCGACGGTGTTTCAGATGATTAGCCACGGGCTGATTTCGGCGCTGCTGTTTTTGCTGGTGGGAGTGGTGTACAAGGCCACGGGCACCCGCGACATGACGGTGCTGCGCGGCCTGCTCAACCCCGAGCGGGGTCTGCCCTTCGTCGGGTCGATGATGATCCTGGGGGTGATGGCCAGCGCTGGTATTCCCGGTATGGTGGGGTTTATTTCTGAGTTTCTGGTGTTTCGTGGCAGCTTCTTGATCTTCCCGGTGCAGACGCTGCTGTGCATGGTGGGCTCGGGCCTGACGGCTGTGTACTTTTTGCTGTTGGTGAACCGGGTCTTCTTTGGCCGACTGGCGATCGCACCCCCCACCATTGCGCCCCAGCTGGATATTGAGCTGCCCTCGGTGACCTGGCGCGATCGCGCCCCCGCCCTGGGTCTGGCAGTGCTGATTATCGCTTTTGGGCTTCAGCCCAACTGGCTGGCCCGCTGGAGCGAGAACATCACCCTGGCTCTGCACCAGCCCTACCAGGGGTTTGTGCAGGCCAGAACCCAGTTTGCCCCCACGGCCCTACCCGCCGTGGCCGATACTCGGCTGGTTAACCCGGCTCTAGCCCTGCCAATTCCCGCCTCTCCTGTCTTTGCCGACCCCAGTGCTGAGATCTCCCTGCCATGACCAAAACCCTACCCCTGGCCAAATCTAACCTCCACCCCCTAGAGCCCTTCATTCAAAAGCTGCTGGGGACTGAGGCGCTGCTGCCCGACTCTGAGAGCAACGTGCTCGAAGTGGTGGGCATTCTCAAAAGTTACGGGGTGGTGCTCGATGCCTACTCCAAGAACCTGATCTACATCGCCGATCATCAGTTTTTGGTGCTGTTTCCGTTCTTTAAGTATTTCAATGGCAAAGTGACGCTGCCCCAGCTGCTGCGCCACTGGTGGCACGATCGCATCAACTTTGAGTACGCCGAATACTGCATGAAAACCATGCTCTGGCACGGCGGCGGCAAAATGGACGAATACCTCGATAGCGACGACTTTTTGCAGCACTGCCAGGCCGCCGTTGCCGCCAAAATCAAAACCAACCTCCCCATTCGGGCGCTAAACGGTCTATTCCCCGACTTTCTGCCCGAGCAGGTGCGCCAGCTCGCCTACTACAGCGCCCTGGGCCAGTTCTGGCGGGTGATGAGCGATCTGTTTATCGACCTATCCGACGCCTACGATGCAGGCAAAGTACAGACCATTCCCGAGGTGGTGGCCTTTGTCAAAGCGGGATTGGTAGCAGCGGCGGCGAACTCCATCTCCTATGCCGTTGAGATCGACGGCACCAGCTACGAGCTGCTGCCCAAGTCCGCTGGGCTGACGTTTTTGATGGATGTGGCGGTTCCCTACGTGGAGGCGGTGTTCTTTCGCGGCACGCCGTTTTTGGGGACTGTCTCCTACAATGCCCAGGCCAACCAAATCTCCGCCGACCAGGGTCGCTTTGAGTATGGTGCGCTCTATGCTGACCCGCTACCCATCGGCGGGGCGGGCATTCCCCCCACCTTGCTAATGCAGGACATGCGCCACTATTTACCCGACTATCTGACGGCGTTCTACCAATCCAGCGGGCGAGGACTTGACGATGTGCGGGTCAAAATCTGTCAGAGCTTTCAAAAGTCAATGTTTTGCGTCACCAGCGCCTCGCTGCAAGGGCTGCTGCCCCACCCCGCCGATACCCAAGACCCCCGCGAGCAAGCTGCTAATCACACCTTCCTAGCCGGGTGGATGGATCGCCTAGCGACGTCCCGGTTAGATGTGGTACAGCTCTAAAGCAATACAAATTCTTGTGTACTCTCTCCAGACCTTCTTATCTTATTACGGGTCTTGAGATAGGCACGGCTATTAAATGATGGACTGACCATAACAAAATTGATGGGAGATAACGCATGAAGCTTGAGATGGGCGAATCTCTATTCTTTTCCTGGCTCCGCCATGTCAAATCTTGTCAAGTTGTCCAACTCAATTGGAAACCCTCCACTGGAACCTGGAATCGGTACGCCGAGGGAGAAAAAGCTATGGAAGCTCTCATGGTAGAAGCATCTGAGCTTTTTAAAAACAGATATGAAGCCAGTCTGTTTGGCAAAAATAGCTTCGAACAACTAATTCGACAAGCAGAGGTAGATGTTTTGGGCATCTGCTTTGAACAGATAGATGTTGGCCTACAAACTGGATCGTCCATCTATGCCATTGATGTGGCCTTCCATGAGGGTGGTCTGAACTACGGAAGTGCCGAGAAAACAGCAGCACGGGTGATCAAGAAATATATTAGAACTGCTATCTGCGTGTATTTGTATTTGGGCTATACATCAGGAGAAATTATCTTCGCATCCCCTAAGATTCACCCATCGTTTTTAGTACGGCTAAATCCTTACATTGAAGACTGCCAAACTCTTTTGAGAAAATATGGACTTGGTTTCAAGCTTAGACTTCTGGCAAACAATGATTTTAGGGTAACGGTACTTGAACCGATAGTTCGAACTATTCCCTCCATTGCAGATACATCCGAACTATTTGTTCGAAGTATTCAAATGTACAACCTTTTCCAAAGAGGTCTTTCTTTGGATGATCTCTCTCCACAGACATTAGCTAATGCTATCCCTGAGCCATCCAATTCTTTGGTCGAAACAAAGACAGTTCGCGATCGGTTCTCTGTCGCAAGTTTAGATGAAATGAAGATTGGAGTTCTAGTCAAAACTGAACTCCGAAAACTCCTAAAAGAGGATACTGTGTCTCAAGAAGAAATTGAGAAGATGCAGACTTCAGACTATTCCAAAGAGACTTTCGGTATCCAATTTCCACTTTTGAGGCCTGTTCAACCTGGCGAAAAGAAGCCTTCTCGTTACTGGGCAGATCCCATAACTACTCATGGGCGCGATTACTATATTTGTTCCGAGTGGTATGAAACTACAAATAATAATGATAGACCTCTATTCATGGATTGGCTAAAGAATTTCATCTCCCCATAAGTATTCTAAACTCCAGAAATACTCCTTAAAGAATTGAAGTTTGGAAACCAGGTGTAGGCTTTTGTGGCCTTAAACACTAGATCAGCCTATCGAGTCATTCCCACCCTGAACCCGATCGCGCTCGGCCAGTTGCAGCAGCATTTCTTGGTGCATTTGGCGGGTGATGGGGTAAAAGCGGGTTAGTAGCATCGACATGGCTAACAGCACCATGGGTACTGGGCCAATAAACACTCGAATCGCCAGTAGGGCCGAGTCCGGCTGCACTGTCGCCTCGCTAATAAACCCCGAAAATTGCAGCGCCAGGCTCACCAAAAATAGCCCCAGGGCCAGACCCACCTTTTGCAGCAGCGTCATAAAGGCGTAAAAAATTCCCTCTCGCCGCTGGCCAGTTTTAATCTCGTCTAGCTCGATCACATCGGGCAGCATAGCCCAGGGCACCACATAGGCGGTGGCCACCCCAAAGCTAATCACAATGCACAGCAGGTAGAGCGCCGCCACCTGCCCCGGCTGCACAAAAAACAGTGCAATCTGGGCAATAATCCAGACGCCGATGCCGATGTAAAACACCTCCTGCTTGCCCAGGCGACGGCTGAGGTAGTTGACCACCCCCATCATCAAAATGGCGGTGCCCTGCACCAGCAGCGCCGCCAAAAAGTAGGAGTCAAGCCCCATCCAAAAGGTGGCGTAAAAGGGAATGATGCTGGCGGTCATTTGCAGGGCTAGCCAGGCAAACAGATAGATGCCCACCACAAACACAAAAGCCCGGTTGGAAAAGACCACCTTGATCTGCTGAAAAAAGGGCAGCGCCGCTTCGTCAGTGTCAGCGGGTTGGAGGGCGTTGCGCTGCACCGCGTAGGGATAGGTGCCCCACACGCACCACAGCAGCGGCAGCACCGACAGCACCGCACAGATGCCCCCCAGCACTAAATACTGCTGGCGCTGGTCGGCAATCACCTGGGTAATGACTAGGCCGAGGCCGAGGGCGGCGATCGCCCCAAACAGCGACGACCCCAGCCGAAAGGCCGTCAGCTCAGTGCGTTCGTCGTAGTCCTTAGTCAGCTCGGCGGTGAGGGTGGTGTAGGGCAGATTCACCACCGTATAAAATATTTGAAACAGTAGCGACATCACCACGTAGTACCAAAACCGGGCGGCGTCGCTCTCCCACCCCGGCACTACCCAGGTGAGAAAAAACGTCACCCCAAAGGGAACTGCCCCCAGCACAATCCAGGGGTAGCGGCGACCCCAGCGGGTGCGAGTTTTATCGCTCAGGTAGCCAATAAACGGGTCATTCACCGCATCCCAAATGCGCCCGATCGCCAGTACCGACCCCGCTGCCACCGGGCTCAGCCCCGCCGCCGTCGTCAAAAAAATCAAAAATGAAAACGCCAGCAGGTTGGCGGTCATCCCTGGGCCAATGTCTCCGGCCCCGAAGGCCAGCTTGCCCCAGAGGGAAAACTTGGCGGGGGCAGCGGCGGGGGAAGGCACGTTAGAAGCCATAGATTACCTGCTTAGTGAATCCACACTCGATACTCGATAGATGAAGCGGCAGCAGCTTAGGGAACAACAATTTCAAAGGCGTCCTCAGTGTATTATTTCCCCATCGCATAATGCTCTACACCGAGTCCAGCTTAGGAACTGTAGCGCTTCCCTAGGCAAAACTCTACACTTGGGCTTAAATCACTGGGCTTGAATCGGGGGCTTAGATCGGGCTGAGCCCAGCGGCCCGCTGGGGGCTACTCCAAAGGAGGATGGATATGGCTGATTTTTACGTAACCTGGGACGACTACCACCGAGATATTGAAAAGCTGGCGATTCAGATCTATGAGTCGGGCTGGGAATTCAACCAAATTGTCTGCCTGGCCAAGGGGGGGTTGCGCATTGGCGATACCCTCTGCCGACTGTTCGACGTGCCCCTGGCGATTTTGTCCACCGCCTCCTACGGTGGTGCCGATGGCCGCACCCGAGGGTCGATTACCTTTTCTCGCGATCTGAGCATGACTACCCCCAGCCTGGGCAGCCAGGTGCTGATCGTCGATGACCTAGTCGATTCAGGCTACAGCCTGAAGAAATCCCTGGCCTGGCTGCACCACAAATATGGCTTCTACATTGAAGAGGTGCGGACAGCGGTACTGTGGTACAAAGCCGAATCGATCGTCAAACCCGACTATCATGTGGTCTACCTGCCCGACAACCCCTGGATTCATCAACCCTTTGAACGCTATGAAACCATGAGCCCGGCTGAGCTGGCGGCTAGTTATCAGCCTCAGCCGGAGCCAGCGGCTTAGCTAGATCTGCCGGGGCGGCCGAAGCTTCGGGTGGGCCGTAGAGGTGCTGATAACCCCAGTAGCCCCCCACCATCGTAACCAGCGTCAGGGAAATAATGCCGCCAGCGCGGCACAGCCCGTGAATGGCCGTGGAGGCTCGCAGGGCGCTGAGGTAGTCCCCCTGTTGGTAGGCCTGGCGCAGGTTCATGGCGTAGGCCAGCGCCGGAATCCCCAGGGGCGGAAAAATCACGAAGGCGGTCAGCAGCACTCGATGCCACCGGGCCGGGGGGCAGGGTTGGCCCTGAAACACCTTGTAGTGGCCCCGCCACTCGATTATCGACTGGTCTTGTACCTGACCGGTGAGGTCAAAGCTGTCGATGTCGTCCATTTGCCAGCTGATGAGCAGGGCGCGAATTTGCTCGGGCAGCGTGAAATAGTTCAGCCCTATCCCCACCGGGCGGTGTACCTGAATGCGCAGGCGGTCGTCCTGATGCTCAGCTTCGACGACAATTTGCCTCAGCCCTAGCTCGGCCTGTAGGCGTTGGGAGAGGGCGCGATCGCGGTGAACCTGCTGCAAGTGGTGCAGCTTGAGCCGCGCCTGGTCAAGGTTGAGATCGTTGCAGAGAGCCAGTTCCCAGTCGTGGGCAGCGGCGGCGGGCTGGCCCAGCTGTTCGTGAACGTAGCCTCGGTGCAGGTAAGCCTCGGCCAGGTTGGGGTTAGCGGCAATGGCGGCATCAAAGTCGGCCAGGGCGGCGGCGTAGTTTTGCTGCCGAAAGTACAGCAGCCCCCGGTTGTAGTGAATCAGGGCGTGGTCGGTCTGGTGCCGGAGCGCCTGGTGCCAGTCGGCCAGGGCCAGGTCGTCTCGCCCCTGCTGGCAGTGGAGCAGGCCGCGGTTGCCGTAGGCACGCACGTTGGCGGGGTCAAGGGCGATCGCCGCCGTAAATTCCTCCAGCGCCGCCGTCGTATTTCCCATTTGCCATTGAGCTTTGCCCAGCTCAATGTGAATGTTGGCTGGGCTGGGCGAGTGGTCTAGGGCCTGGGGCAACACCGCCAGCGCCACCTGAACATTGCCCTTGCGAAGTTGGGTCAGAGCCTGCCGGTAGCGGTAGCGGGCCTGCTGACGACGTAACCAGGGGGTGAGGTAAAGTCCCATAAACCTTGAGAATAGTGGGGGAAGGAGAAGCAACCACCCTCCATGATTCCCAGAGACACGGGCCTTGGCCGTGAAGCATTACGAGAACGTAACGGGCTTGGGGTGGCCGCTGCCTTCTAGGGTCGTTGACTGATAGCTGCGATCGCTCCCCCCAACAGAAAGATTTGTAGAGGGTGAATCTATTGGGGCTCGCTGCCCTCGCCCTGGGCTACCTTAAGCGCCACCGAAGCCACGGTCAGGGTGAGGCGCGCCCGCTCCAGGTCAGACAGGGAGTCCCAATCGGTGGCCGGAATCGCCCGCAGGTTAAGCTCCAAAATTTCGCCCCGGCCATCGCGTAGAGAGTAGGCCAGAGGCCGCGCCAGCACCGCCAGATCGTCGGCGTTCCAGCCGGGCAGAATGTCATCAACGCAGTGCACCAGCTGATCGATAAGAGGTTGACCACTGCGGGCCAAGGCCGTAGCCGAGGTGGCCAGACGGTGCAGCAGCGCGCTGGGCACACGACTCTGGAACTGCCGCAGCTGATCAAGCACCGAGTTGACCGCTGGGGAAATCTCTTGAGTGCCCATTTGGGTTGCCATTTGGGCAGCTAAAACTTGCCATCCTGCGGCGATCGCCGTCCTCAACTCGCCACCGTCCAAAGCGTCAAACTCTGCCTCTAGGTTGGCCAGATAGCCCTCGGCCTCGGGGGCCAGCGGCTGCCAGGGATACCCGGTTTCAGGGGTGAGAATACTGGCAAGCAGGTCGTGTTCGGTGGCCATAGCGGGCTCAGAAGCGGAGTTGGAAGACGGGGATGGCTGATTCATGGCGTTATCTACAGATGCACAAGAGGGTAACAAAGCCTGATGACTGTGGATACAACGGGCGGCTGGGGGATTCCGTACAGAGCGAACAATTTTCTGGTTTTCCTAGCAGGGCGGGGACGATTTGGGGTTACCCTCCAGGGTAAATTCCATCAGCTCCCCTTCAGGACTGCCAAATCGAATCGCCGTGCCCAGGGTCAGCGGCACCTCGTCCCGGTGGACATGGTGCCAGCCGTGGTTGTCAAAGTAGTACGACCCATAGCGGGAGCGATCGCGCAAATAATAGTAAGTCTCCTGCACTCCATTCTCAAACTGGGTGCGGCAGAAAATTTCGGCGTGCTGTCCCGAGACCCAGGGTTCCAAAATCACCAGGTCGTTGTCGGGCAGTCGCCCCACCCGCAGGTAGCCGTCGTAGAGCCGCCACAGGCGGGTGGGGGTGGCCAGGCAGCGCAGCACGACCGACTGAGTCATGCGCAGATCTTGCCCCGGCAGCTGGGTCACAGCTAGGGCCGCCTCGCGCAGCAGATGTCCACCAAACTGGGGGTGCTGATACAGCACCGGTAGCGTCCAGGCCGGATGGTTGAAGCGGTAGGCCGTCAGCAGGTGTTGACGAGCCAGGGCCACCGCCTGGGCCACCGGCTGGCGTTCGGCCAGGCCCCGAGCCAGCACCTGAATAAAGCTCAGCGCCTCCTCATCGGCAATGGAGTCGCGCATGGCTAGCACCGCCGGTACGCCGTGGTGCAGCAGCACCTCCGCTAGGCTGCTGCGGGGGATGACCTGCTGCTGTTGCAGGTCGGGCTGAGCCCCCCAGCAGGTGTTAAACACCGCCAGCCGAATGCCGTTGCGAGCCAGCCCCTGGGCCAGCTCCGTGCCGCTGAGGCTGCCGCCTTCCTGGCGCAAAAACAGCAACCCACCGTCGGGGGCGGGCACCCCGTGGCCTGCGTAAAAGAATACGTTGAAGTAGCCGGTTTCTAGCGCTGTGAGCAGGGTTTTAGCGTCGGGCTCTAGCAGGGTCTGCACTTGGCAAACCACCGGGTTCGCCCCCTGGTAGCTAAGGCGAGAGGCGCTCAGCTCTAGCAGCTGTTTTAGAGCTTCAGCCTCCTGGGGCAACTGCAAGACCTGCTCGGTGCCTCCGGCATTAGGGCCGGGGTCGTCTTGGCCTAGCACCAGCAAAATTCTCAGAGAGGTGTCTAGCTCCGCCTCAGGCAGCGGTTCAACGGCGCTGGCAGTGCGGCTAAACAACACCTGCGGCCCCAGCGACAGGGCCGGGCAGCCGGGCTGGGGCTGCATAATTTCCCAGGGTAGGCTGATCAGTTCTGGCGGGCGCACCTCTAGCTGCAGCTTGAGCGGTCGATTTTGGCCGATCGCCATGCCCAGGCTGCGCTCTAGGGTCTGGCGAATGGGGCCGTCAAACAGCCACTCCCACAGGCTGACCCCGAGCCCCTGCATCAGCCGCCCGGTGTAGCCCCCGGCTTCCGCCGCCGGAGCGACCCGATCGAGCAGATCGTCGAGGTGAAACTGGGGCACGTAGGCCGAGGGCACGTGGGGCACCTGAGGCAACCCCCGCAGCGAAAAAAACTGCTGCCAACTCTCCCAAATTTGGGCCATCTGGCTATCCCAGAGGCGATCGTGGTGGGCGTAGCCGCCAGGGAACGGGCTCTCAAGCACCCAGATGGCGTAGTGGGTGGAGTCGGCCTGGGTGAGGCGATCGATGGCAAGGCACAGGGTGAGGGCATCGGACGACGGCATAGGCAGGCCTAGGGCAGTAGGGCCAAAGAAGAGTGTGGGCGCGTGGGCTAGGGCGTGCAGCGACCCGCTTGGGCCGGGGTAACAAGCTCTAGAAGCGCGCCTGCCCCATAGAGCTGGCGCGTCTGCACCCAGCCCTCTTCGCCAGGAGCCAACAGACGTTGGCCTAGGGCGGGGGCAGTGGAGAGAGCCGGGGGGCTTTGATCGGTTTCCTGAGGCTGTTGCTCAAGGGACTCGCCTGAGGGAATGGAGCAGACCCGCAACCGCACCCAATCGCCATTGTCCGCCGTGGTTTGGCGACTAACAACCCTGAGCACGCTCCCCGTGGCTACCATCGGGGGGTCTCCAGCGGCTGAGCCTAGGGCAGGCTGCTGACTCAACCGCAGTAGTTCAGCGTTGCCTACCGCATCCAACACCGGAGCGGATTGCCAAAACGATCCGACCTGGACGTCAACGATCGCCGCTAGGGCCGCTTCTGGCAGCGGTCGGCCAGCCAGGGCGGGTAGGGGCCAGCGGGTGGCCAGCGGCTGCAAAGCCACCGGCTCAGTAGCGCTGCGGCCAATGGCCCAGCCCACGCCCGCTAACACCGCGATTACCACGCCCATGCCCCCCAAAAAGGCCGCCCAGGGAAAACCTGAAGGAGTAGGGGTCGGGGCTAAATCGGCGGGTTGGGCCGGGGCCACAAGGCGAGTTGTGGAGGCGGCTGCGGGATCCTCGGCCAGGTTGGCAGCACGTGGGGCACTGGAGATGACATTGTCTACCTGCCGCAGGGAGCCCGCCGGCAGGGTTAGCTGCGGGCGAGGCTGCGGTATAAACCGCATTAGCCCAACGGTGACGTTATCGTGACCATTGAGCCGATTTGCCTGCTCAATCAGGGCGGCTACGGCAGGGCTGAGGGGGCTGGGAGCAGTGGTGAGGGGGGCTACTAGATGGGGGGCAAGGGCTTCGACGCGATCGTAATCGCTGAGACCGTCAGAGCAGAGTAGCAGCACCGAGGGGTCGTCGAGCAGCAGGTGCTGCACCGAGGGGTACAACAGGCCCGAATCGCTAATGCCCAACGCCTGAATGAGTGCCCCGCCGCTGGGCAGCTGCACGGCCTCTGAATAGAGGGCATAGCCCATCTGCGCTTCTCGCGACGCAACGTCGTCGTCAACGGTGATTTGGTAGCAGGTGTGGGGGCTGATGCGGTAGGCGCGGCTGTCGCCGATGTGGGCAATGGAAACGTAGGGAAAATGCACCAGGGCCACCACCACCGTGGTGCCCATGCGAGCGCGGGCCGAGCGATGCTCATCGTTGTTGCGGGCGGAAATGGCGTCGTTGGCCAAGATCAGGGCCTGCTTGAGGCGCTGAGCGATCGCCCCTGGAGACGGGTAAGCCTGCTGGGTGAGGGGTTCTAGCTCCTGCTGAAGCAGCTTAATGGCCGTCTGGGACGCCACACTGCCCTGCTCATGGCCGCCAATGCCGTCGCACACCAGCAGCAGCGGTAGGGTTTCGATGCGGTCTGCCGGACAGGGCAGCCGCTGCTGGCGCGGGTCGTTTTCAGGGTAGCAGGCGTCTTCGTTGCGATCGCGGGTCGGCCCCTGGTCCGTATTTGCGGCCCAGTCTACGGTCACCAGCAGCCCCTGAGCCAGGGTTTGAATGGCCCCCTCGAACTCGGCAACGAGGTCTGGAGCAGAGGTTAGCCTGCCGTCCTTGAGAGCCTTGCTCAGCCAGCCCAGATAGGGGCGGACTGGCGGCTGGGCGGTCAATCCTAAGGGCTGCCACTGTTGGCCGAGCTGGGCCAGGGTGGGGCTGGGGGCATCGGCCACCAGTCGGGTGAGCCGCAGCAGGGCACCATCTACTCGAAGGTCGTCGAGATCTAGCAGGGTGGCGGCCACCTGCTCTTCAATGAAGGTGGGCCATAGGGCCGCCACCTGCCGCAGCCAGTTGAGCTGCTGCAGCGGCGACCCTTCGGCCCACCGCTGCGACAGAGAAGGCAAGATCGCGGCCTCAATCTTGCCCTGTCCAGGGAGTTCTCCTTTCTCATTGGCCGCTTGGGGGTGCAGTCGCATGCCAATGGGAGCGCCGTCGAGGAGCAGCACCGTGGACGTTAACCCAGTTTGCTCTGGGGTTAGGTAGGCATAGGGACGGGGGACATGTTGGGCCAGGTGAAACAGCTTTTGGTAAGCCAGCACCGGGGCCGGAATTTTATCTAGGGCCGGAGTCGGGGTGTCAGGTCGTGTGTCGAGCCAGAGCTGATGTCCCCCCTGAGGCCGTTTTTGGCCATCGCCCCAGGCCAAAAAGCGTCCGGCGACCAACGTGCCAGAGCGAGGTGTTAAAGGCCCATCGCTCACAGCCAGCAAAAAGCGATACAGCAGAGGAGTCTGACAGACCTTGCAGCGGCTGGCGGGTGGGGTCGAGACCGACCGACAGGATGGGTTAGAGCACTGGATCACGATCCGTCTGGGGCAGGTAAACAGCTCTTAAGCTTTCATGGTATCTAACCCCAGCCTATCTAATGCCAGGATCTTTAGCCCTAGGGTGGCAACCCAAACGGGGACGAGGCTGGGATACTACCTTACCCCTTCGTCTACGGCAGTTAACAGCGAACAGGGCGGATATAGCCTAGCCAGCCGACCCGTCAGCCTCAACCCTGGGCAGCCCCATGCTGTAGTTGAGGGCGCGGCTCTTGAGGTTGTAGCTAATGGCTCCCTGCTGTAGGAGCTGGCGCACAAAATGCTCTAGATCGGAGCCAATGCGGCGCAGGTTGTAGTCGGTCAAATCTTCCCCGGCGGCGGCATCGACCAGACGGTCAAACTCGGCGTAGACGGCTTTGACCGCATCGTCAGACCAGTTGAACTCGTTGTCGGGGTCAATGTCTAGAGTGAGCTTGTCGTCGCTGGGTACCAGCTCGTTGTTGGCAACAATGGCGGTGTAAATATGAATGTGCCGAGTGGTCGATTTGAGCATCATAGCCAGGTGTCGCCCTTCTAATAGATATGGTCTAGGGTGGTTTACCCCAGGATGCGCTGCTGTTGTGATTGTATAGCAACCGTTCCCTGCCTAGAGCCTAGAACAGGTCTTTTTTGCCCCTCAGCCGGGCAAAGGTCTGCTCCGCTGACGTACTGCCCATGGCCTCCTGGAGGCTGGCATCATCCCACCTGAGAAAGGGATTGGTTTGCTTTTCAAGCCCCAGGGTTGTGGGTACCGTGGGCTGGTCTTGGGCACGGGCGGCCTGCACCTGCGTCAGCCGCTGTTGTAGGGCGGCATTGGTGCCATCTACGGTGACGGCAAACTTGAGGTTGTTTAGGGTGTACTCGTGGGCGCACCACACCCGCGTGGTGTCGGGGAGCTGACGCAGTTTGCCCAGCGACTCAACCATCTGCTGCGGATTGCCCTCAAATAGGCGACCGCAGCCCCCGGCAAACAGCGTATCGCCGCAGAAGAGTTCTCCCCAGCCGTCAGGGGTGGCCGGAGCTAGGTAGTAAGCAATGTGGGCGCGGGTGTGGCCGGGCACAAAGATTACCTCAGCTACACATTGGCTACCGCCCGATTGCCCATCAAAGATCGTTATCCGGTCTCCCTCCTGCAAAAAATGGGTTTGACCGGGAATGCGGCCCCGATCCTCGGCCCCGCCGTAGACCTGGGTCTGGGGAAATCGCTCTAGCAGCTGACGATTGCCACCTATGTGATCGCCGTGGTGGTGGGTGTTAAGAATAGTGGTCAGCGTTGCCTTAAGCCGCTTTAGGGTTTGCAGCACCGGCTGGGCATCGCCGGGGTCAACCACGGCGGCCTGCCCCTGAATGGCATCGTGGAGCACGAAGATATAGTTGTCGCGAAAGGCCGCTACCCGATGAATTTCCATACGGTTCTCCTGGCTCTGCATTGTTTTTTCCGTAACTTCTCGATGGAAAATCTGCTGTTGATCAAGCTTTAATACAGGTTTACTGAATCTTCACCGGGCGCTCAACCGTAACGGTTAGGGATTGGGCATGCTAAAGGAAGTATGAATTGTAGCAAGGGCTACAACGCAGCCTGCGGTTCATCCCTGCGGGCTTCTACTATCGTCACTCTTGAATCGAGGTTTTGCAATCATGGTGTCGTCTCTGCCTGCTCCAGATATTCAATCGCTTGTGAACGTTGCCATAGAGCAAGGAACGCTGAGCCGCCGCGACCACCTCAGCCTCTCGGCAGCCATGCTCAGCAACCCTCTGCTGACTAGCCGCGATCGCCAGTACATCAATCAGGTATTTGACAGCATTCGTGCTGGGCGAGTGCGCTTGGCCGACTAGAGTTCTCTCCAGGTGGAAACGTCGCGCCCTGGCTAAACCCCAGGGCGCTTTGCTTTTAAAGTCTAGGCGGCTACGGCTACGGTAGCCTAAAGGCTGGCCATGCTTTGGGGCCAATGTTCAAAGCTAAATTTTGTGGTCAAACCCTGTGCGCCCTAACCGCCCCCGCTATGGCGAAACGATTGTCGAAGAAAACTATCGGCGCACTCGGCAGCACCTGATTCGCGGGGCGATCGCCCTAGTCGGCGTATTGCTTTCTGGCGTGCTGTGGTATCGCCTAGTAGAAGGGTGGAGCTGGCTCGATGCCACCTATATGGCGGTGATTACCCTATCAACCGTTGGGTTTGGGGAAATTAACCCCCTCAGCCCCCGAGGGCGACTGTTTACCATTGTGCTAATCATGATGGGGGTCGGCGTGATCGCCTACATTCTCAACAGCCTGACCGAGGCCATTGTACAGGGGCATTTTCAGGCCGGGTTTCGATTACTCAAGCGGCGCAAACTGATGGAATCAATGCAGGCCCATTACATTATCTGCGGCCTCGGTCGTACCGGTCGCCAGGTGGCGACCGAGTTTTCGGCAGAGAATATTCCATTTGTGGTAGTTGACTCTGAAGATGGCGCCATTCAAAGGGCGCAACAGCTCGGGTACACCTCGCTGCAGGGCGATGCCACCCAAGATCAGACCTTGCTACAGGTTGGGGTGAAGCAGGCCCGGTGCCTCGTGGCGGCCCTGCCCTCCGATGCCGAAAATCTCTACATTGTGCTCTCGGCCAAGACCCTGGCCCCCGGCATTCGCACCATTGCTCGGGCCAGCAGCGAAGAGGCCATTCTCAAGCTTCAGCGGGGCGGGGCCGATGTGGTGGTGTCGCCCTACATTACCGGCGGCAAGCGGATGGCGGCGGCGGCCCTGCGGCCCCAGGTGGTAGATTTTTTGGATGGCATGCTCACCGGGGCCGAGCGCGCGGTCTACGTCGAAGAGTTTTTGCTGCTGCCCGAGAGCTGCCCGATTGTGGGCAAAACCTTGGCTGAGGCACAGCTGGGTCGCCAGTCTGGAGCGCTAATTTTGGCCATTCGTCGAAGCGATGGGGTGCTGATTTTTGCCCCCAGCGCCGATACCCGCCTTTACCCCGGCGATATGGTGATCAGCATGGGCAATGCCGACCAGCTGCGGCTGCTGAGCCAGATCATCAGCCCCATCCAGCATTAATTGTTGCCAGATTATTGCCGGGCTGCTTTAGTGATATAACGCAACAGGTTGGCACCAATCACATAGGCATAGAGACTAGCTGGTTGAAATAGAAACCGCACGCCCCTGTATACGAGTTCTCGATCAAAAATCGTGCGGCTGGTCACAGTAAGCGGCTGTAAGATGGCTGGGTTTTTGGCTACAAATTCAACGCAATTATCAAGTTCAGCGTGTAGTTTATAGGGGCGATCGCTCCATTTAACCTCTACCAACCAGGTGGGTGTTTGATTGACCTTGTCTAAATAAACAATGTCAATTTCTCCTGAATTCCAGCGGGCGTAGAAAAGCTCAACAATTTTATTGTGTTGCCACTGGCTAAAAATAGCGGTTTCAGTCATTGCCCCTATGGCCTTAGAACTGGCATCGAGCTGACCAAATAGAGCCGCTCGCATAGATGGATTAGTTAAATAAACCTTGAAGCAAACGGCTCTTTTAAAGCGCTTTGCATTTTGATCAATTCTCTCAACTCGCCGAATAAGGAATGCAGCTTCAAGGTATTCGAGATAGCGCTTGATCGTATTTTTTGCAACCCCTGACGATTTAGATAACCCTTCCAAACTGACTTCGTTGCCAGAATTGTAGGCTAGGGTGGTAAATAGTCGATTCAGTTCTTGAATGTCGCTAATACCATAGAGGCTAGGCAGATCTCGGAGTAGAACTTTATCAATAATGTCACTTTTGATGTATTGACCTGGGTCACGTCTAATCGTTTCCGAAAAAACAGCCTCTGGATAGCCACCGAAATTGAGATAGTTAATGAACTCTAAATTCAGTGCTTCAATGTTGACCGCAGAGTATTCGTAGCGCTCAAATTCAGCAGCTCGACTCGGAGCAGCGACTATGAGTTCATCCTCCCGCCCAATAAACATGAGGTACTCTGCAAAGGTTAGGGGTGGTAGAACATAATCTGTAAATCGACCGGCCCCAGATTCAGTACTTTTTAGGCGTAGTGCGGCCGCGGCAGACCCCGTCGCCACAAACCGATAATTCGCAAAGGAATCGACAAGCGATTTGAGGTGTATTTCCCAATCGCGTAAATACTGAATTTCGTCAAAGAACACGAACAGCTTGGCATCGCGACTGTGGTCAAATAGCTCTTGAAAGTAGTTGACTATTTTTTCAAGGGAGAGACCTGTATAGATCGGAGTCTCAAGGGACACATAGAGAATCTTTTGAGCATCAATCCCATCGTTTAGGAGGGTACGGATACTGTGATAAACCATGACAGTTTTGCCAACGCGTCTTGGCCCCATCAAGACAATGGCGCGCCGCAGGCTGCCATCCCAAATATGGTCATAAAAGGGCTTAAAATACTTGCGTCGGGGGGTAGCCTCAAAAGCAATCTTCTCGGTTTGATCCTGTTCCCACCAGGGGTTGTCAAACCGCAGGCGGTTGAGGATGTCCTCCTTCGAGATTTCAAGCATGGCTAGAAACTAAGGTTAGTCGATTGATCTTAGTTTAACCAGGGTCGTCATTAAAATCAATCAACTAATCTTAGTTTTTGAAGTCTGGGATGGTGTTAAAACCGATTGGCTAGGGCCTCAACGCAGCGATCGCAGATCGTCGGATCCTCACTGCTCTCGCCCACATGGGTTGAGTAGTTCCAGCAGCGATCGCACTTCTCACCCTCGGCATCCAATACACCAACGCCCAGAGAATCAGACTCGCTACTGCACTTAACACCCGCGAGTGCTTCAGGGGAATCCAACACCTCGACCTGGGAAACCAGGAAGAGGTAGCGCAGTTCGTCTACGTGGTTGCTATCGGGGGCAACTGCATCGGTAGGATTCATCGCCGCTAGCTTCGCCCGCAGTTCGGGATCAGCGACATAAAGTAGCGCCTTGGCCTCTAGCGAAGAGCCAATATCCTTGGCGGTGCGGGCCTGCTCTAGCACCCGGTTTACCTCCTGGCGCACGGTGCGAATCTGGCTCCAGGTTTCAGCCAACTCCGGCTGCTGCCACTGGTCATCCAGTGCGACCCAGCCCGCCTGAAACACTGACTTGTGGGCCGTGGGATAGGGCAGGTTTTGCCAGATGTCTTCGGCCATGTGGGAGAGCACCGGGGCAATGGAACGGGCCAGGTTTTCGATCGCGATCGCCAGCACCGTCTGACAGCTCCGCCTGCGGAACGAGTCTGCCGCACTGATATACAGCCGATCTTTAGCGGTATCCAAATAGAAGTTCGACAGATCGACCGCACAGAAGTTCTGCACCGTCTGGAAGAACCGGAAGAATTGGTAGGTTTCAAAGGCGTCGGTGATGTCGGCAAACACCTCGGTCATGCGGTGCAGCATGTAGCGATCGAGCTCGGGCAGCTGGTCGTAGGGCACCGCATCCTTTGCGGGGTCGAAGTCGTGCAGGTTGCCCAGTAAAAACCGCGCCGTGTTGCGAATCTTGCGGTACACGTCCGACATCTGCTTGAGGATGTTGCCCCCCAGGGGCACGTCGGAGGAGTAGTCCACCGACGACACCCACAGCCGCAGCACGTCGGCCCCATAGGGCGGGTCTTGCTTCTGATTTTTGCCGCCGTTGATCACAATCGCCGGATCCACCACATTGCCGATGGATTTGCTCATCTTGCGGCCCTGCTCGTCGAGGGCGAAGCCGTGGGTGAGCACCGTTTTGTAGGGGGCACAGCCGTTCACCGCCACGCTGGTCAGCAGGCTCGACTGGAACCAGCCCCGGTGCTGATCAGAGCCTTCTAGATACATATCCACCGGATACTCTAGCTCGCCGCGCTGCTGGGCCACCGCCGCCCAGGAGGAGCCCGAGTCGAACCACACGTCCATGGTGTCGGTGCCCTTGCGGTAGGTGTGGCCGTTGTTGCGGTACTGCTCCGGCAAGAGTTCTGCTTCGCTTAGTTCCCACCAGGCGTCGGAGCCCTTTTCGGCAAAGATGGCCTTAATGTGGGCCAGGGTCTCCTCATTTAGCAGGGGTTCCCCTGTTTCCTCGTCGTAGAACACGGGGATCGGCATGCCCCAGGTGCGCTGGCGCGAGATGCACCAGTCGGAGCGATCGCCCACCATTGAGGTAATCCGTTTTTCGCCCGTAGCGGGAATCCACTGCACTTCTTTAATGGCCTTCAGCGCGGCCTCTCGGAACCCTTCCACCGAGGCGAACCACTGCTCGGTGGCGCGGTAGATAGTGGGCTGTTTGGTGCGCCAGTCGTAGGGGTACTTGTGGACGTAGGGCTCGTGCTTGAGCAGAGAACCGGCCTTGTCGAGGGCTTCAATCACCGCCGGGTTGGCATTGGTGAGCACGTTCAGCCCGGCGAAGGGGCCAGCTTCCTCGGTCATATCGCCTTTTTCGTCTACGGGAGACAGTACCGGCAAGCCGTAGCGCTGGCCAACTTTAAAGTCTTCTTCGCCGTGGCCGGGGGCGGTGTGCACCAGGCCCGTACCCGATTCGATGGTGACGTAATCGCCGCCGATGAGGATGGGGCTGGTGCGATCGAACAGGGGATGGCGATAGGTGGAATGCTCTAGAGCCGCGCCTTTGATCTCCGATTTCACCGTTAGCTCAGAGCCGAGGACTTGGCTCATCCGCTCCACCAAATCCTTGGCGATGATCAGGTACTTAAACGGTTTCCCAGACGCCACCTCTACCACGGCGTAGGTCAGCTCCCCATTCACCGCCACGCCCAAGTTAGCGGGGATCGTCCAAGGAGTTGTTGTCCAGATCGCCACGCCCAGCTCGCCTAGGTACGGCTCCAGCGCTGCCTTCGCATCGGGGGACGCGCTCACCATGGGGAAGGCGGCGTAGATGCTGGGAGACGTGTGGCCTTCGGGGTACTCTAGCTCGGCCTCGGCCAGGGCCGTCTGGGACGTGGGGCTCCAGTGCACAGACTTGAGGCCGCGATAGATGTAGCCCTTCAGATACATCTGGCCAAACACGTCGATCTGGGCCACTTCGTACTCGGGCAGCAGGGTCATGTAGGGGTGATCCCAATCGCCCCAAATGCCGTAGCGCTTGAAGCTCTCCCGCTGGCGATCGATGGTTTTAAGAGCAAAGGCTTTGGCCTTGTAGCGCAGCTTGATCGGCGTCAGGTTAGCCCGCGCTTCTGGGTCCATGGCCTGGAGCACCTTCAGCTCAATCGGCAGACCGTGACAATCCCAACCGGGCACGTAGCGCACCTTGCGGCCCTTGAGCAGCTGGTACTTGTTGATGGTGTCTTTGAGAATTTTGTTGAGGGCGTGGCCAATGTGCAGGTCGCCATTGGCGTAGGGCGGCCCGTCGTGCAGCACAAAAATCTCGCCGGGGTTGCTGGTTGACAGAGTTTCGTAGATCTGGTTTTCAGCCCAAAACGCTTGAATCTCGGGCTCGCGCTGGGTAGCGTTGGCCCGCATGTCAAAACTGGTCTGGGGGAGAAGAACGGTGTCTTTGTAGCTTTTGGTGTCTGTCACAGCCGGAGGTTGACTAAAGGTAAAAGAATGCTCGCGCCATTATGGCAGATTCGGCCCGCGACTATTGCCAAGGCCGGTCTCTGGTGAGCTATCTATATACATTAGGCCAGGTTGAGGGCAATTGTCGGGCTAATCTTGGCGTTCAGGGTCGGGGGAAACGACCTCTGCGTCATCGGGCCAATTTTCCTCTTCCTCAGCGTCGGGAATGTTCGGAACCTCGCGGGCTTGAGGGGATGGGATAGTCTCTTCAACGGCATCAGGCTCCGAGATTCCCTGCGGCCTCCCAGAAAAAGGAATCGACTCGGAACGATTATCTCTGCGGAAATCGCCCCCTTCAGCCCCCTCGACGCTCTCGATCGCCTCAGTATCGACAATTGTCACCGTCAAGGACGGGTCAAGGCTGGATGGGTCGGCAATGGAATCAGCGCTGGGAACGGGCGGACGCTTGGGTTTGGCTAACGGCGATGGACGGGGCGGAATCTCAATCACCGCCCGCTTGGGTTTGGGGGTGGCCTTAGCCTTCATCACATCGCCTACCCAGGCTTTTAACCCGGCTAACCTGGCCCCAGCCGCAGCGGGCGGCTGCTTTGCCCTGACCGAGGGCGATTTGGGCGACTTCTGGGGATTTTTCGGTACTGGTGCGGCCTGCGGTGTGGAGGGGCGAGGCGATGGCCCTACCGGGCCGGTCTTTGACCATCGCGATGTTCTAACCGGCGGTGAAGACTGCGGTTTGACAGGCTCTAAGACAATCGATTCTGGGATGTGGCCTATGGTTCCCGTGGAAATTGTCCCAGCGGACTTCGTTTGACGGGGGCTGGGAGCTAACTCATCGACAAACTCATAGTCCACATCTTTGAGTGATGAGACCCGGATTTCACTGGTGGCGATCGCCGGATCGCCCAGCAGTCTATTCTCTTCCCCCTCGGGCAGCCAGCGCTTCAGAGGAGTGGCCCGCAGCCAGTCGAGGAACCACTGCTTCAGCTGCCGCCCAAAGGTCGGCCAGGAATCTTTAGTAACGGGTGTCTGCAAATCTAGCGGCGTGCGCTTGCGGCGCAGACTCAGGGTTTGCCAGCCCAGCCAGCCCAGCAGCACCACGCTGGCCAGATGACCGAGGAGTTCTGTGGGCGAAGTCTGAACGGCGCTAAACCACAGCACCAGGCCGTAGAATGCACCAACCCCGCTCCAAAAAAAATCGTGACGGCGGTGCACCTCAGGGAAGAAAAAAGCGGCCCCATACAGCGAGATGCTGCCCAACCAAACCGCGATCGCCAGAACGTAAACCCCCATGCCGCCCGCCGTGCCCGCTACCTCAACACCACTACTCTATCGCGGCTTGCTAGACCAGGCGCGATCGGACAGCCTCTCTAAAGCGGAAAATCCCCACGCTCCTTAAGCCCAAAGATGTCAGAAGTTGCTAGCCCATCCACTCACCTACTCCATCCACCCACCTACCCACCCACTCTTCTAGGACGCCCCGGCCTTCTTCGAGAACAGCACCATAACAGTCTTGAGAATCAGCTGGATATCGTAGGCCAGGCTCCAGTTCTTCTGGTAGTCCAGATCCATACGAATCACGTCCTCAAACTTTTTCACCGTAGAGCGGCCATTGACCTGCCACTCGCCGGTCATGCCGGGCTTCACGTCCAGACGCTGCCACTCGGGCACCTTGTACTGCTCAATTTCATCGGGGGTGGGGGGGCGGGTGCCTACCAGGCTCATGTCACCCCGCAGCACGTTCCAAAACTGGGGCAGCTCGTCCAGGCTGGTGCGGCGCAGGAAGCGGCCCACTTTGGTAATGCGAGGGTCGTTTTCGTTCTTAAACAGTGGCCCTTCCACCTCATTTTTGACCTGGGCCTTGAGGGCCTCAGCATCGGTCACCATAGATCGAAACTTCCAGATGTGGAAGCGCTTGCCCATCCACGAGCAGCGCACCTGCTTAAAGAAAATTGGGCCGCCGTCTTCGAGCTTGATGGCGATCACAATGGGCACCGACAGCACGGCGGTCAGCACCAGACCCACCAGCGCGCCCACAATGTCTATCAGGCGTTTGCCCTTAGAGGCCACCGAGGGATGGGTGGTAAGCGCCACAAAGCGCATTTCGGGCTTAAGGGCAGGGCTGTCGGGCTCACCGGCAACGGGCTCAAAGGTAAATAGTTGCTCTAAATCGGTCAGGGCTAGCACCATGCGCACCTGCTCTTGCACACCCCGCAGCACCATGGCAATGCCCTTGGTGTGGCAGGTGCGGTAGCAGATCACCAGGGCTCCCAAGCCGCTGCTGTCGATAAACTGGGTCTGACTCAGGTCAATGATGATGGTTTCAGGGGCGGGCTGGCTCAGGCAGTGGCGTTTAACCTGTTGCTCAAATTCGACCGCCTCAACAACGGTTAAGGTAGCCGGCACGCTAACAACTCGGGCGGTGTCTATCGCTTCACCGGAGGACTGCTCTGTGACTACTTGTGGATCCTGATCTGGGGCAATGGATGAGGTCATACCGGCATCCCTGGTAATGGTTAGTGGCAATAGGTACTGTCAGGGTTCCCTCGACAATGTCCAAACTATAGGAGGCGCGGTCGGGGGTTGCCATGACCACGCCTCCAACTTCAACGAGTCTTAACGAGTCGTTGATGAGTTGATTAGGAGCACCTGTGTATTCCTACCCTTGACGGAGACCTAGCGCCACGGTTCCACATCCCCTTACGCTACCAACAATTGCCGGAGTACGTAGGGCAAAATGCCACCATGGCGGAAGTACTCCACTTCGTCTAGGGTGTCGATGCGGCACAGCAGCGGCACGGTGGTGCTGCCATTGTCGCCTCGGTGAATCACCAGGTTGACCGTCATGCCGGGCTGAATGCCGCCGCTGAGGCCGGTGAGGTCAAAGGTTTCGCTGCCGTCGAGGTGCAGTACGCCTCGGTGCACTCCGTCCTTGAACTGCAAGGGCAGCACCCCCATGCCCACCAGGTTAGAGCGGTGGATGCGCTCAAAGCTCTCGGCGACGACGGCCTTAACCCCCAGCAGGCGGGTTCCCTTGGCCGCCCAGTCGCGGGATGACCCAGTGCCGTATTCTTTGCCTGCGATCACCACTAGCGGGGTGCCGCTGGCCTGGTACTTCATGGCCGCATCATAAATGGACATGTCGGTGCCGTCTGGCATGTATTTGGTCACGCCACCGGAGGAACCCGGTACCATTTCGTTTTTGAGGCGAATGTTGGCGAAGGTGCCGCGCATCATCACCTCGTGGTTGCCCCGGCGCGACCCATAGGAATTGAAGTCAGCGGCGGTGACATGATTGCCCACCAGGTAGCTACCGGCGGGGCTATCGGTCTTAATCGCCCCGGCGGGGGAGATGTGGTCGGTGGTGATGCTGTCGCCCAGCAGGGCCAGGGGCCGCGCTCCGATGATATCCGCAAAGGCCTGACCGTTGACGCTGGGAGCCATATCGGTGAAGTAAGGCGGATTTTGCACGTAGGTGCTGTCGCTGCTCCAGGTGTAGGTTTGGCTCTCGGGGGTGGCGATCTGCTGCCAGTCGGCGGTGCCGGTGAACACGTTGCTGTAGCGGCTGCGGAACATCTCGGGGGTAAGGGCGGCGGTCATGACCTCGAAGATTTCGGCGCTGGTGGGCCAGATGTCTTTGAGGTAGACGGGGTTGCCTGCGGGGTCTTGGCCGATGGGGTCGGTTTTGAGGTCGATGGCCAGGCTGCCTGCGATCGCATAGGCCACCACCAAGGGCGGCGAGGCCAGATAGTTGGCTTTGGTGTGAGGACTCACGCGCCCCTCAAAGTTGCGGTTGCCCGACAGCACCGCGCCCACCACCAGGTCGTTGCTATCAATGGCGCTGGCAATGGGGCCAGACAGCGGGCCAGAGTTGCCGATGCAGGTGGTGCAGCCGTAGCCCACCAGGTTAAAGCCCAGGGCATCTAGGTCTTCCTGAAGGTTGGCCTTTTCGAGGTAGTCGCTCACTACCTGACTGCCGGGGGCGAGGGAGGTTTTGACCCAGGGCTTCACGGTGAGGCCTTTTGCTCTAGCTTTGCGGGCGACTAGACCCGCGCCAATCATCACCGAGGGGTTGGAGGTGTTGGTGCAGCTGGTGATGGCGGCGATCACCACGTCGCCGTCGGTGAGGCTGTAGTCGGTGCCAGCTACGGGGACGGACTGCTTTTCGGCGTAGGGCTTGCCGCTAAAGCCGGGGAAGTCACTTTCCTTGAATTGCTGGGCCAGAGCTGCCAGGGTGACGCGATCTTGGGGCCGCTTTGGCCCAGCCAGGGAGGGTTCTACGGTGGCCAAGTCCAGTGATAGGGAGTCGGTGAAGACGGGCTCTGCATCGGCAGCATCGCGCCAGAGGCCCTGGGCTTTGGCATAGGCTTCGACCAGGGCAACGCGATCGGGGTCGCGGCCAGAGAATTCCAGGTAGCGGATGGTTTCGCCGTCGATGGGGAAGAAGCCGCAGGTAGCCCCGTATTCTGGAGCCATATTGGCGATGGTGGCGCGATCGGCCAGGGTGAGGTGGTCGAGGCCGTCGCCATAAAATTCGACAAATTTGCCAACGACGCCCTTAGCCCGCAGCATCTGCACCACGGTGAGCACCAGGTCGGTGGCGGTGGCCCCCTCGGGCAGCGACCCGGTGAGCTTAAATCCGACCACTTCGGGAATCAGCATGGAGATGGGCTGGCCCAGCATCGCCGCCTCGGCCTCAATGCCGCCCACGCCCCAGCCCAGCACCGAGAGGCCGTTGATCATGGTGGTGTGGCTGTCGGTGCCCACCAGGGTGTCGGGGTAGGCGACGGTCTCGCCATTGTCGTCCTTCGTCCATACGACCTGAGCCAGATACTCCAGGTTGACCTGGTGGCAAATGCCGGTGCCGGGGGGCACGACGCGGAAGTTGTCGAAGGCGCTCTGACCCCAGCGCAGAAAGGCGTAGCGCTCAAAGTTGCGCTGAAATTCTTTTTCGACGTTTTCGCCGAAGGCAGCGGCACTGCCGAAGGAATCGACCATCACCGAGTGGTCGATCACTAGATCGACTGGGGAGAGGGGGTTGATTTTGTCAGGGTCGCCGCCCAGGTTGACCATGGCGTCGCGCATGGCGGCCAGATCGACCACGGCGGGCACACCGGTAAAGTCTTGCATGAGCACGCGGGCCGGACGGTAGGCTATCTCGCGGCTAGAGGTTTTGTCTTTGAGCCAGTCGGCAACGGCCTGCACGTCTGTCGCTGTGACCGATCGCCCGTCTTCGTGGCGCAGCAGGTTTTCGAGCAGCACCTTGAGGCTGAAGGGCAGGCGGCTGATGTCGCCCAGGGTCGCTGCCGCAGCGGGCAGACTGTAGATGGTGTAGGTGGTATCGCCTACGGTGAGGTGGGTCTTGGCGTCGAAACTATTCACAGGGCTGCGCTCTCCGATCGCGACGGGGATCTATCTATCTACCTAGATCATAGATAGCGTTGCGATTTTATTACATTGGCCGCACCGCTGCGCTGTAGGCTGTGTAGCCAATCATGCCCTAAACCTTAGGATCGCCTGGGGAAACGGCCCAGAGTTTAGCGGCTGGGGCCTTTGGAAAATAGCCCGCCAAACAGCGATCGCTTGGGGCTGTCTGACGGCTTGCTGTCCGGCTGCTTAGGTTTGTCCTGGGTGGGTGTGGCGGCAGGGCGAGGTGGGGGATCCGTCATGGTCAGGTTGAGCTGCCGGGCGTACTTGAGGGCCACGGCATTTTTGGGGTTGAGGCGCAGGGCCTGCTTAAAGTGCACCTTGGCCATGCCGGGCAGCTTTTGCAGCAGGTAGGCCTGGCCCATCAGGCAGTGGTAGCTGCTGTTTTGGGGATCAATCTTTAGGGCATCCTTGAGTTCTTGAATAGCGGCCTGCACATTTTTGCCCTTGAGATACTCCTGGGCGCGGCCATAGTGGCGATCGGCGTAGGCCTGTCCTGATGATTTGCCGTTATTAGCAGGGTGGTCTGCTAGGGGATCAGAGGCGATGGTGGCGGCGGCGACTAGCCCGGTGCGCTTTTCGCGAATGACTGGAGCACCCATTTTGCGGCGCAGGTACACCAGGTTGAGTTCGCTGAGCTGCTGGGTGCAAGTTTCAAAGTCAGCTAGGGACTCATATTGGCGATCGCACAGCTGATCGACCGCCTGCTCGTAGAACACCTCAACTTCGGCCTCGGCCACATCTAACAGATATTTGCCAGGCTTACTGGTGGGCTGGAGCTGCTGATCGCGGCTGAGGCGGCGCACTTTGAAGCGGAGGGCTGCCAGCACTTCATTGCGACCCTTGTCTTGCTTGAGGCGCTGATAGGCAGGGTTAACTAGCTTGGGCAGCACCTGATCGGCCAACAGCCGCAGCTCCGCTGGCACCTCTACCAAAGCATCGGGGTGCAACTGTTTGGCCACTACCCGATAGCGTTTCAGAATGCGACGCTCGTCAGCCGCTACTGACACACCCAGTAGCGCGTAGGGATCGGTATAGCGGTTGAGCCATTCGGGGGAGAAGGCGGCGTGAGGCATTCAGGGGCAGAGCTAGAGAAGATTCTTCTATTGTTACGGATTTCGCGAGAACGACAGATCAGAATTTAGCGGGTGATGTCGATTCTTTACGCCCGTCTTATACTGAACTTACAAGATTAGTTCAAAGCTTTAGATTCTACGGGTTCCCTATAGCAGCGAAGGGCAATGATGTTGGCACAGCGTTCCCGTCGAACAGCCGTCATTCTAGCGTGGCTAGGGGTATTAGCCCCGGTGTCTGGATTCCACAAGTTTTATCTGGGGCAGCCTGTCTGGGGCACCCTCTATTTGCTACTGAGCTGGACGCCGATTCCTCGGGTTGCCTGTGCCGTTGAGGGCTTTTTACTACTTGCTCAACCCGGCGACGCGTTTGCCCCTCTGGAGACTTCCTCTAGTCGAGCCAAGGAGGGCCTTGACCCGGCCCAGGTTAGTGCCTTGGGGACGGCCCTGCGGGAGCTAGACACCTTGCGCCAGGAAGGGTTGATTTCAGAATTGGAGTTTGAGCAAAAGCGCCGCCAACTAATCGACCGAGTGGCCTAGGGATGCGACAGTGCTAAAACGTTGGCAAGGTTTGAGGGCACAGTTACATCCTTTAGCGGCTCGGCTGAACGAACCGGGCTATCGGCTACAGTCTTACCAGGAAGTTGAGGTGGCCGCTAAGCTGGGATTCACTCTAGATGTGAACCGGGCGACGGTGGATGATTGGCTGCGGTTGCCGGGGCTATCGATTCGCCAGGCCCAGGGACTGGTGCGCTTGCAGCAGGCTGGGGTGCAGTTTCACTGCCTGGAGGATTTGGCGGCGGCGCTGGGGGTGGCCCCGGCCCAGCTTACCCCCCTGGCCCCGGTGCTGTCATTTTGCTACTACGAGGAGCATTGCGGCACTCTGCCCAGGGTAGGCCTCAATCAGGCTACGATCCATCAGCTGTGCAGCCTGCCGGGGATACCCCTCGACCTGGCTCAGGCGCTGGTGCAGGAGCGATCGCGCCGTGGCCCCTACCAAGATTTAGCCGACTTACAGCGCCGCCTGGGGCTAGCCCCTGACCTGGTGCAGACGTTGATGTACTATCTACGGCCTTAAAAATTAAGGGCTTAGCGGTCTTTAGAAAACGCTGTAGCCATCTCACAAAAATAGCTGATTAAATCATTTAATGGAATGACTAAGGGGGCGATCGCATCTGCCATTGGGTTAATTCTATGGAGTGAATAGTCGCTTGGCGCTATAGAAACAAAACGATAATTGCGCTCGATCAATAGCCTGTATCTATTGCCCAATAAGGTTTGTAGCCTTGTTGGGTAATCATAATCTAAACTTAATTTTCCCGGAGTATTGTCCAGGCAATAGAAAATGTTTTAGAACATCAGCTAAAGAGTATTCCATCTAAATAAATGTCCTATTTAGGAGTACAAGCTCGATCCTTTGGGGCTGTTATGGTAAAACCCTGAGTAGATATCTAGCTAGAACACTCAAGACGGAGAACCTTTGTTTTTGATTCTTTGAGATAGCGAGTACTTTTTGCTGGAATTAACGCCATGGTAGTAGCTTCCCCTCCTCAAACCAAACCCCTCACCGACGAAGAGCTGCGCAAAATGCACGCCTACTGGCGGGCCTGTAACTACCTCGCCGTCGGCATGATATACCTGCGCAGCAATCCGCTATTGAAAGAGGCGCTCGAGCCTGAGCATGTGAAGCATCGGCTGCTTGGCCACTGGGGGGCTTCGCCAGCCCTGAGCTTTACCTACATCCACTGCAACCGGCTGATTAAAAAGTACGACCTCGACATGATCTTTGTGGCCGGGCCGGGCCATGGGGCACCCGGAGTGCTGGGGCCAGTCTACCTAGAAGGCACCTATTCCGAGATCTATCCCGACAAGAGCCCCGATGAAGACGGCCTGCGCCGCTTCTTCAAGCAATTCTCGTTCCCCGGCCATATCGGCAGCCACGTCACCCCCGAAACTCCTGGCTCGATCCACGAGGGTGGGGAACTGGGCTACAGCATCTCCCACGCCTATGGGGCGGTGTTGGATAACCCCGATCTAATCGTTACCTGCGTAGCGGGGGATGGCGAGGCCGAGACCGGGCCACTGGCCACATCCTGGCACTCCAACAAATTTATCAACCCAGCCCGCGATGGGGCGGTGCTGCCCATTCTCAACCTGAACGGCTACAAAATCGCCAACCCCAGCATTCTCTCCCGCATTTCCCACGAAGAGCTGGAGGCGCTGTTTGTGGGCTATGGCTACACCCCCTACTTTGTCGAGGGCAGCGACCCCGCCGAGATGCACCAAAAAATGGCGGCGGTGATGGAAGAATGCGTCCTGAAGATTAAGGAAATTCAGCGGGATGCGCGGGTCAATGGCAACGTGTATCGCCCTCGCTGGCCGATGATTGTGCTGCGTAGCCCCAAGGGCTGGACCGGGCCGAAGGATGTCGATGGCCACAAGGTAGAGGGGTTTTGGCGGGCCCACCAGGTGCCCATGGGCGGTATGCACAGCAACCCCGAACACCTGCGCCTGCTCGGCGAGTGGATGCGCAGCTACGGCCCCGAAGAACTCTTCGATGAAAACGGCACCCTGGTTCCAGAACTCCAGGAGCTGGCCCCGGTCGGCCCCCGCCGCATGAGTGCCAACCTGCACGCCAACGGCGGCATGCTGCGCAAGGCACTGAAGATGCCTGATTTTAGGGAATATGCGATCGCCGTACCGAAGCCCGGCAGCGTGGAGTTTGAGAACACCAAGGCCCTGGGCATTCTGATGCGCGAAATTATGCGCGACAACCCCAACAACTTTCGCCTCATGGGGCCAGACGAAACCGCCTCTAATCGGCTGAACCCGGTGTACGAGGTTTCTAAAAAAGCCTGGATGGCCGACTTTTTGCCCGAAGACCTCGATGGCGGCGAGCTTTCCCAAGATGGCCGGGTGATGGAAATGCTCAGCGAGCACACGCTCCAGGGCTGGCTGGAGGGCTATCTGCTCACCGGTCGCCACGGCCTGTTTCATAGCTACGAAGCCTTTGCCCACGTGGTCAGCTCGATGTTTAACCAGCATGCCAAGTGGTTAGATATCTGCAAAAACCACGTGCCCTGGCGGCGATCGGTGTCGTCGCTAAATATTCTGCTGTCGTCGTTGGTGTGGCGGCAAGACCACAATGGCTTTAGCCACCAAGACCCCGGCTATGTCGATCTGGTGACCAACAAAAGCCCCGACGTGGTGCGGGTTTACTTTCCGCCCGATGCCAACTGCCTGCTGTCGGTAGCCGACCACTGCTTCCGCAGCGTGGACTACATCAACGTCATCGTTTCCGACAAGCAAAACCATCTCCAGTACCTCAATATGGAGCAGGCGGTCATCCACTGCACCAAGGGTCTCGGCATCTGGGACTGGGCCAGCAATGACGACTGCGGCACCGAGCCCGATGCCCCTGACGTGGTGATGGCCTGCTGCGGCGACATTGTCACCAAAGAGTCGCTGGCGGCGACAGCCATTCTGCGGGCGGAGTTCCCTCACTTAAAGGTGCGGTTTGTGAACGTGGTTGACCTGTTTACCCTGATTTCCCACGGGGAGCACCCCCACGGGCTCAGCAACCGCGACTTCGACTCATTGTTTACGCCAGACAAGCCAATTATCTTCAACTTCCACGGCTATCCCTGGCTAATTCACAAGCTGGTGTATCGCCGCTCAAACCAGGATCGCATTCACGTGCGGGGCTACAAAGAGCAGGGCAACATCAACACCCCGCTAGAGTTGGCGATTAACAACGAGATCGATCGCTTCAACCTGGTCATTGACGTGATCGATCGGGTGCCCAAGCTGGGTTCGGCGGCGGCCCACGTGAAAGAGAAGATGAAGAATAAGATCATCGAGTGCCTCACCTATGCCCATACCGAGGGCAAAGACCAGGATGAGATCGTCAACTGGCAGTGGCCCCACTAGGCGCGGGCGGTATTCTCAGGTGGGCGAAAGCGGCTGCATTTCGCCCACCACCGTGGGGAGCAGCTCAGACACCGTCGGATGAATGGGAACTGCCCTTTGCAGGGTGGTGTAGGGTTGGTCGGCGGTCATGATGTCGATTAGACCGTGAATGGCCTCATCGCCACCAACGCCTAAAATTGCCGCGCCGAGAATGCGCTGGGTTTCAGCGTCGGCCACAATTTTGATGAAGCCCTGGGTCTCGCCTTTCTCAATGGCGCGGCCCACTTTGCTCATGGGTCTCGTGCCCATCAGCAGGGGCCGTCCGGTGGCGCGAGCCTGGGCCTCGGTCATGCCGACGCGCCCTAGGGGAGGGTCAGTGTAGAGGGCGTATGCGGGAATGCGATCGCTCACCCCGCGAGCCTCGCCATCGAGCAGATTGGCCGCAACAATCTCAAAATCGTTATAGGAAGTGTGGGTAAACGCGCCCCGGCCATTGCAGTCGCCCAAGGCCCAAATTCCCGGCACGCTGGTGCGGAGCTGATCGTCAACGGTGATGTAGCCGTGCTTGTCTGTGGCGATACCGGCGCGATCCAAATCCAGATCGTCGGTGTTGGGCTGGCGACCCACTGCCAGCAGTACGTGGCTGCCAATTACCTCGGGTTCGCCATCGGTGCAGTCGAGGTGTACCGACGCGCCATCGGCATGGGGGGCAAAGGCAATGCACTCGGCCCCGGTGCGAACCTGCACACCCTCGGCTTCGAGCATGGCTCGAATGGCGGTGGATATGTCTTCATCCTCTCGGGAAACCAGGCGCGGGCCTTTTTCGACGACCGTTACCGCTGCCCCAAAGCGACGGTAAATCTGGGCAAACTCTAGCCCAATGTAGCTGCCGCCCACCACCACTAAATGCCGGGGCAGGCTGTCAAGGGCCAGCATGGAGGTGTTGGTGAGATAGTCAATCTCCTGTACACCGGGCATCTCGGGCACTCGCGCCCGACCGCCCACGTTGATAAAAATTTGCGGCGCGCTTAGGAGTTCATCGCCGACCCGCAGAATATTGGCGCTTTCGAAGCGGGCCTGGCCGTGGAACACAGTCAGGCGATCCATACTGCCGAGCCAAGCCTCCAGGCCCCTGCGAGAATTTGCCACCACGGCCCTAGTCCGTGCCTTGACCTGGGCCATATCGACCGCGATCGCACCCGAGATCACCACGCCGTAGTCGGCGGTGCGGCGGGCTAGGTGGGCGGCGTAGGCGCTGGCGACCAGGGTTTTGGTCGGTGTACAGCCGGTGTTGACGCAGGTGCCGCCAAATAGATTTCGCTCAATCAGCGCTACGGTCATGCCCGCCGCCGTTAGCCGTCCGGCCAGGGGCGGCCCTGCCTGACCGGCCCCAATGATCAGCGCATCAAAGGATTGAGTCATTACAGCAGCCCCACGACTAAAACTGCGCCAAGGATAGCGATCGCATCTTCGATCAGCGCCGCCGGTAGGTCTCGGCCAAAGGCGGTCGCGAGGCGCGATCGGGCTGCTGCGCCGCCCAATGTTCCAATCACTGCACCCACCGCGCCCGCGATCAGTCCGCCTATCCACGTGCCGCTAGGTAGGGCGATCGCCGCCCCGGAGATGGCTCCACTGACAATGCGAGCGCCAAACTGGGCCGGAACCTTACGACTGGGCGTGAAGGGCAGTTGGTCGGTGACGAATTCGCCCAGCGCCAGCGCTGACAAGATCCAAGGAGTGAAGCGGTAGCCCAGAAAGGCGAGCCAGCTGCCGTCGAGGCTGAGGTAGCCCAGGTAGGCGGCCCAGCTTGCAGCGGCGATCGCGGTCATGGTGCGTAGACCGGCAATGATGCCTATCAGCAGCGCCAGCAAGTAAACCATAGGGGTCAGCCTCACCTGTTTGCGTTCAATTACGTTCGCCTGGCCTCTGAGCTATTTCGCTCAGAACTCACCGATAGAGCGGCGCTAATTGATATAGCGAGTGTCTCTAAATCGGGCTTTTGAGAATTTTAGAACCGAAGGTTAAGAACCGGTTTGCCGTCACGGGCACTGCGATGGCGAAATCATGGCATACATAATTAGTGGAGTCAACGACCTCTGTGAGGAAAGCTTTACCCACGAAAATATCGGTGCTGTTGATTGTTTAAGATCTAGGGATAGCCTGTTGGGCTGACAAGGTTGATGGGCGATCGCGCTCGGGTAGCTTGGCCAAAGAACGCGCTTTAATGGGCTTATCCACCTCGTTAAATTGCTAATTTACAGAGATTTCTAGCGGGTTGTACTCGATTTCGACCCTATCTCCATATTTGATATTTGGTATTGGTGGCGCAATGATTTCGAGGATGGATGGATTTTGAAAGTTGCGCTTTTTGGTTTCCGGATGGGGGTAGTAGATCCAGCAATTATAGGTTGAGGCTTGAAACAAAACTCGACAGCAGGAGAAAGAAAAGTCTTCGGGAGGATGGCGATCGGTCCACTCGACTTGGCGAAAGGTGAGTTCAGGATTAGTGAGTTGAAAGGTGCTGGGGCTAATGGAAATGTTGAGGGTTCCCTTAAAATGTTCTGTTAGATCTAACCCTAAGGCTTCAAAGAACGGTGTTTGCATTTCGATTGTCCCGTTGGGATAGGGACTATCCGCCGCAGAGCCTGAAGCTACTTGGTGGCCATGCTCTACTAGGCCACTCACAGTGTACCAATGTCTATTAGTCATCTAAGAAATACTTCGCTAATGATGGAATATCTTAGCGAAATCATTGGCATAGAAACTTAAACGTCACTCCTGCCTATCCTCACCATAGTGGGAGGCAATGAGGGCACCAATTTCGTCTTTGTGGGCTTGGTAATAAACCTGAGCTGCTAGCAGGTCAAAGGGGGTTAAGCCAGGGAAGTTGTTGAGTAGTTTCCCCTCACCCATGCCTTGATGCGATAGGGAAATTAACGTCCATACGGCGATGCGGGTGTTGCGGATGCAGGCGTGACCACCTGCTACACCCGGCGTTTTTTTGACTATATGATTCAGGAGAGCAGTCTGAAACACCTGGAAATCTTCCAAGGATAGGGCAGAGACGGCCTCTGCTAAGGAGTTTGCTTCCCGCAGGGTGAACCGTGAATTTGCAAAAGTGAAATGCACCCGATCGGCCGGCCCCAAGTGATGGCCTAGGTCTGACTCTGCGATGGGTCGAGCTAGGGCCAAAAACCACCTTGTCCCTAAGTTGGAATCGCTGACGGAATCTTCCGCCACTCTCCTTAAGAGTTGATTTCTTGACATCGTCTACGGCTCAAAGATGAATCCAGTCGTCCCCGACTTTAGGACTTTAGGAGGTGGCCGATCTGGTCAATGTTCCTGCCCCCAACGGAATTCGTCACGCCAATACCTATACAGCTTTTTCGAATAGCAGGGCTTGCGGTCTAACCGCAGCTCCTCAAGGGTCAGCCCAGGGCAAGTCAATGGATTGCCTCTGCCCGGTTAGCCTGACGATTTTTAGAGCACGTCTCAGGAGGATTTTCAAAATGCTGTTTCAGCTCAATGGCCGATTGCCCTATCTCAGGAATCGCCATGTTTTGCTGGCCGATATTGCAATTTTTTTGGCGTCTCTGCTGCTGGCCCTGGGCCTGCGGCTCAATGGGGCGATTAACTTTCAGGCTTACTATCCTCAGCTGGTTTGGTTTACCCTAGCGTTTTTGATGATTAAGCTAGGTGTGCTGGGTCTGTTTGGCGGCTATCGGCGCTGCTGGCGCTACGCCAGCGTTGACGAGCTTCAGCAGCTCACCCGGCACTGGTCTGTTAGACGGTGATAGTTAAAATGGTCGCAGTGCAACTACTCCAAAACCATGGATTGTCCTCACTGCCAGAGCCAACAGGTCGTAAAGAATGGGCGGGAATCGCTCTCAGCTGGTGTGCACCTCTAGCGCTATCGCTGCAACGACTGCGGCAAGCGATTTAATGAGCGCGCCGGCACCCCGATGGCGCGTCTCCTATGGCAGAGGTGCATGCGAATCACAACGAAGCTCAAAATGCGGCTCTGAGACGACGGTGTAGCGCCTATCGTCGGCGTCAGAATCTCTATGCTAAGACTCAGGCAGGGTTGCAGCGCGTCTTGGATGTCCAACGGATCATCCACAGTTGGGTTAGACCGCATTGGGGATTGGGGAAACAGACGACTCCGGCGATGGCGATAGGCCTCTGCTCTCGCCCCTTATCAACCCAGGAAATCCTTTTTGTGTGAGGGTTTCGATACATCTCATCTTAACGAACCAGTGCCAGAGCATTTGGGCCGCCGAAGAATACCCCGGTGAAGAAGCCGTGCGCACCCACATCGAGGGGCTGCGGCTGAAACTGCGCCTGATCGAAACCATTCATCGAGTGGGCTATCGCCTGAACCCGCTGGCGGCATCAATGGTGCTGCCAGCACCAGAGCCCATGCACCCCAGCCTACAGCAGGCGATTCAGCCGCAAGAGACGCGACAACTCGTCATGCTGAGCCAGTACACCGACTTCTGGTCTGCCCTAGAAACCCACGACCCGGCACCGCTGATTTTGAGCTACGACCTGGCCCCAGGCGAGAGCCTTGACATCTGCCGCACCCTTAAACAAAAGCCTCCCTGGCAACGGCTGCCAATCATTGTGGTGCTTTTTACCACAACCCTGGATGCGATGCAGCAGATGTTTGCTGAGGGGGCCAACGATGTGATTGTGCAGCCCATTATGGGGCTAGAGCTTAGCGCGCGCATTGCCCATCAATTGAGGTTAGCTACCGCTCACGCCTTGAGTCGCTAAGCCTATTTCTGGATAGGTCTATTTCTGGATAGATCTATTTCTGGATAGACCGGCTGGGGCTGTCGGTTAAACCGGCCGAGCTGGGCAACTCGCCACCGCTAAAGTCAGGCCGGGCCTTTAGGTGAATTTGGGCTAAATCGAGATCTTATTTGTGGTAAGAGTTTTTGATGTCAGAATAGTGCCTGTTCTCACTCTTGTGTTCCTGGCTATGGCCCCAGCGATTTGGCATCCCCCCACGTTACGCAAAGACAGTGACGAAGAGGCCGAGCGGCGGGCTACGTGGCTAGAACTGTTCTACGACCTGGTGTTTGTAGCCACCATTGGCCAGCTTGCCCACACGCTGGCAGGCGAGATCTCCTGGCCGGGGGTGGGCGGGTTTGTACTCTTTTTTATTCCCATTTGGTGGTGTTGGGTAGGGGCCACCTACTACGCCACCCGGTTCGACTCTGACGGTCTGTTCGATCGCCTGTTTGCCTTTATGCAGATTGTGATCGTCGCGGCCATGGCCGTGCATGTGCACCACGGGTTAGACGGCGGCGACATCGGCTTTGCCCTGTGTTACGCGGCCTTTCGGGGGCTGATCGTGCTTCAGTATATAATTGCGGGGCACTACAACCCGGTGGCAAAGCCCCTGGTCAACCATTTTTCCATTGGGTTTAGTCTGAGTATTGTGCTGTGGCTAGGGTCGGTGTTTGTGCCCGCACCCTGGCGCTACGGGCTGTGGATTGCGGGGCTACTGCTAGACCTGGGCACACCGCTCAACGCCGGCAGCAGGCTGGCGCTGGTGCCGCCTAGCCTCAGCCATGTGCCCGAACGGGTGGGGCTGTTCACCATTATCGTGCTGGGTGAGGCCATTCTGGGGGTGATTCGGGGCCTGGCCAACCTGGAGTGGACCCTCGCGGCAGAAATTACTGCCGTGCTGGGGCTGACAATCGCCTTTTGCCTCTGGTGGCTCTACTTTGATTCGGTGGATGGGTCACCCCTGAAATCGTTGCAGCAGGATGGCAATATCGCTCTTGCTGCCGCCTGGCTCTATGCTCACCTGCCCCTCACTGCTGGGCTGGCTATGGCCGGGGTGGGGCTAGAGCATCTGATTGCCAACGGCCCTGAAACACCCCCCGAGGCCGCCGAGCAGTGGCTATTTTGTGGCGCTGTTGCCCTGGCGCTCACGGCCCTCGCCGCCATTCACTGGATGACCTGCAACCTGGGTTCGCCCCGATTTCGCCGCGTGCTGACGACCTATCGTTTGGGGTCAGCCGTATTTATTGTGATGTTGGCGCTAACGGCAAACCTCACCTCTCTGGGGATAGTGGCCTGGACGGCAGTGGCCTGCCTGGTGCAGGTGGTGTTTGACCTGTTTAAGACCAGACCGGCTTCAAGCGATGTAGCACCCTAGCTCGCCCAGGTGTCGCGCCATTTGACGGTGCCGCGATCGCTCAAAATCCAGCGGCGGCTGACCAGGTTTTCGTAGTTGGGCGGCCCGTTACTGCGGCGAATCGCGTACTTGTAGCACACCGCCTTGCCCGCCGTTTGGCTAAAGGAAATCTCGCCAAACCAGGTGTTGTCGTTGATGTATTCCAACGCGTAGGCCTGGGCGATATCCCAGTTGCCCAGTTCGGGGCAGTCGCCCACCACCACCACTGTTTCGCCGGGCTGGGTGTGGTAGCCGTTGAGCTGGGCACGCACCAGGGTTTGCCCCTCTACCCGGTTGCCAAAGTAGCTGAGTACAATCGCTTCTTGACTGTTGAGCACCAGGTCGCGTAACTGGCCGTTTTGCACCTCAAACTCCCGGTGGGTGAGGGGGCAAAAGTAGGTGCCGTCTTCCAGATCGATGTTGGCCACCTGGATGGTGGTGGCACCGCCCTTATTCAGCGCCACAAAGCAGCGGAAATCGCGGTAGCGGCGCAGGTAGCAGTAGACATCGTCGCTGAGATATTTCTCGACCTGGCTGCCTAGGGAAACCGCCGGGTTGAGGCGGCGCAGTTTGCCGAGCTGGGGCAGCAGTTGGTAGAGGGGCGAGTCGGTGGCCCAGCGCTCCATCATCGGGCGGTTGTAGGGGTCGTTGCCGCCGTTGGTGTCGTTGTGCAGATACTGCTCGGTGCCGTAGTAGATGCAGGGAATGCCGCGCGAGGTCATGATCAAAACCATGGCCAGGTGCAGCGCTGCCGGGTCGCCGTTGAGGCTTTGAAACCGGGGCATGTCGTGGTTGTCGATGAAGGTGACCAGCTCGGTGGCGGTGTCGTAGGTGCTGTCGTAGGCCAGGACGTCTTGCACCAGGTGGAATCCACCGGGGGCATGGCGCGCGATCGCCGCCCGCACCGCCTCACATAGAGCAAAGTCGAGAATCGACATGCCCGAATGGTTGGTGAAGCGCACGCAGTTGGCTTCCCAGGGTTTGCCAAAGCCCCATTCGCCAAAGATAAAGGTGGAGGGCTTGTGGGTGCGCAAGTCGCTAGTGAATTCTTGCCAGAACCACAGGGGCATATGCTTCACCGTATCGACCCGCAGGGCGTCTACCCCCAGCTCAAGCCACTGCTTGATGGCCGATTTAATGTAGTTGCGATAGGCAATATTGGATTCGTTAAAGGTCGCCAGCCCCGCCATTTCGTAGTAGAGCAACTGGTGCTCGTCTTCCCAGTCGGTGATTTCGGGGTTGTGGTAGTACCAGTTTTGGGTGTCGTTGTAGTAGTCGGCGATCAGCACGCCATCGTCGTAGAGGCGGCCCTTTTGGCCGTTGACATCGGGGCTGCTGTGGTTGCAGACAATATCGAGAATTAGCTTCATGCCGCGATCGTGCATGGCTGCTACTAGGCTGGTGACGGCAGAGCAACTGTTGAGAGAATTTGAGGCACCGGAGGATAAAAAGCGTGGGTTGATGCGTTTGAAATCCTTCGTCCAGTAGCCATGCATGGCGGCATACTGACCCAACATTAGATCTTCCACCTGCTCAAACAGGGGCGAAATCCACAGGGCGGTGATGCCTAAATCTTTTAAGTAATCGAGCTTGTCGATCACCCCCTGCAAATCGCCGCCCCAATATTTGCCCCAGGCAGTATGGGTGGGGTCAAACAGTTCGGGGTGAGGGCCAGGGTTGCGGGTTTGTCCGCTGTGAAAAAAGCGATCGACAATGATGAAATAGATCGTTTCCTGACGAAACTCGATCTCGCGGGTAAAGAGAAAGTCGATCTCATGCTGCACATCAGCCTGATAGCCCGCCGCCGCCCGAATGGCGCTGGTGTCTAACTCAATATCCGCTGTAGATGGCTGTGTCATCTGCATGTCCCATAGGTAGATGATCCCCGTTATGGCTTGTTTCGATTAGATGGATTACAACCCTTAGTAGATCGCAAAGCCCTGCTGTTCCTCACCCCCAGCTCCTCTCCTCCCTGGGAGAGGGGAGGTGGAAGATTCTTCAAAGTCCCTCTCTTAATCTGGGAGAGGAATTTAGGGAGAAAGCCAACTCAAGAGTGAACTGCGCTATTCCATCGGTGGCGGGTTCTCTTCATCGGTAAAGCCCTGACTAATTTCCACAATTCTGCCGTCGGGGTCCGCAATCCACACCGTTCGCCAGCCGGGGATCCAGGCGTCAAAATCGAGGGGGCCAAGGGTGATTTTGGCCGCGTCGCCCAACTCCGCCAGTTTGGCATCGACATTGTCCACCTTAAATGCGAGGTGACGTACACCAGGGAAGGTATAGCCGTCGTTGGTGGCCGGTGGCAGAGGATTAGCTTCACTGGCCTTAAAGAGTTCTAGATAAAAACCGCTGTCGGCCATTTTAATAAATACGATCTGGTTGCCATCGGGCAACTTGGCCACCCGCGCCCGCTTGAAATTAAAGTGCTCGCAGTAGAATTTTTCGGTCACATTGGGGTCTTGGCAAGTTATGGCTAATTGAGAGAAAATCTGAAGCATTGAGATCTCCTGGAAACGAAATTACGGCTGGATGCAAATTATCCTAGTGGTGGGCAGTGCCCACCCTACGACGGGAATTTAAAAGGGATAATCCTCTTTAGTGGAGTTCTAATTTGAGCGTGGAACTAAAAGTTAAATATTCAGTGTTTAGGTCAAGCAATAGTTCCTAGGCTGATAGCAACTCAACAATTTTTTTGGCAAATAGGTGAGCGTGCCCCCCCGATCGCCCCGTGACCAAATCCCCATCTACCACCACATCTTCATTGGTGTACACCGCGCCCATATTCACCACATCGCCATGGAGGTTGTTGTGGCAGGTGACGGGGCGACCCTTGACTAACTCGGGGGCTGGCGACACGAGCCACATGCCGTGGCAGATAATGCCTTTGAGAATGCCCGGTTCGGCAAAGGCCCGCTTGAGAAAGGCTGTAGCGGGGGGCAGTTGGGTGACATCGTCGGTGTAACGGAGGCGATCGGACACCCCCGCTGA
This sequence comes from Tildeniella torsiva UHER 1998/13D, assembly GCA_019358835.1. GTDB lineage: Bacteria > Cyanobacteriota > Cyanobacteriia > Phormidesmidales > Phormidesmidaceae > Nodosilinea > Nodosilinea torsiva. The sequence continues at coordinate 490,357 of JAHHIH010000001.1, read as the reverse complement.
GGGCACGATAATGGCGGCAAAACTGCGGAGCTCCTCATCGCTCATGTCTTCAAAACTTTCGTTGCACTCAAAGGGCGCGTGGTACTCGTGCCCCTTAAAAGTCAGGGAGGGTTGCCCCCACAGCCGGGTCATAAAATGTAGATCGGCCCCTTCTTCGGGAAACCGATAGCGGTAGTACCAGATTTCGTGCTCGTAAAAATCACTCTCGATCAAAATGCCGATTTTTTTGCCCTGTAATTTCATAGGTGTGCCTGAGTTTTCTGAATGATTTAAGGGTGAATTTGGGCGACAATTTTGCCCCGTACGTGGCGTTGGGAGAGGCGATCGAGGCCATCGGGAATGTCTTCTAAGCGGATCACCTCCTCTAGCATGGGGGTGATGGCGCGATCGCTAACCAGTTGCCCAAAGTCTCGACCAATCTGCGCCAGCTGGGCCTGGGCGGTGCGATCGCCCGACAGATGCGCCCCACCCAGGGAGATATCGTGCACCGACAGCGCCTTGCCAGATGACTGGAACCGGCTGAAATCTGGCAGGGCGGCGACGCAGGCGATGCCACCCCCATAGGCCAGCATCCCTAGGCCATCTGTGGCTGTGGCCGCACTCACCGTATCCACAATGGCGTCTACCCCCCGTCCGCTGGTTAAGTTCTGCACGGCAGCAGGGATATCTTGCGTTTGGTAATCGAGCACCTCGGTGGCCCCGAGCTGGCGCACCCAGTCGAAGTTAGCGTTAGAGCAGGTGGCGATGACGCGCAGTTGAGCGATCGCCGCTAGCTGCACGGCAAAGCCACCCACGCCACCAGCCCCAGCCTGCACCAAAACTGTTTGCCCCGGCTGTACATAGAGCTTATGGTGCAGCGATTGGTAGGCGGTGAACCCAGCACAGGGCAACGCCGCCGCCTCGTTAAACGACAGCGACGGCGGCAGGGGCGAGATGGCGTGGGCGGGTGCGATCGCCCATGCCGCAAACCCCCCCGGCTTAGACAAGTCGCCGTGGTAATATACCGCATCCCCAACCTGCCACTGGGTCACCCCTGGGCCTAGAGCATCAATCACTCCGGCCACGTCTAGCCCGAGAATGTGCGGGTACGTCCAGCGGCCTACCCCCCGCTTGGCGAGCTTGTAGTCCACAGGGTTGAGCCCAGCGGCATGAACTTTAACCCGTACCTCTCCCGCCGCTGGGTTGGGCTCTGGCACCTCTGCCACGTAGAGCGAGGTTAGCAATCCAGGTTGGTCGAGGAGCAGGGCTTTCATAGATGGCCTTTTAGAGGAAGGAAAGAACTAACCTTTCCCCTGCAACTGCTGAACTAGGGTGAACTGGTCCCAGTTATTCCACAGCTGATTAATCTTGCCATCGACAATTTCGAAAATGGTAATCCCCTTAGCATGAACCGAATTATTGGTGGGCTCAGTGCCAAAGAAGTTACCCGTTTGGGTACCCGTTACAAACCAGCGAGTAATCACTTTGTTGTCTACAGTTAGCACTTCTTCCACTGTATACTTGGCGTCTGGAATGCCGGTTATAAATGCCCCGATAAAGCCCTTAGAAGCTTCTGCCCCGGTGATGTCGTGGGCGTTGACGTGCCCCACATAGCTGGAGGCTAAGATTTCATCGAGCAGATCAAGCTTGTGCTCGTTGTAAACCTCGTAGAATTTCATGGCGGTGTCAATATTTTCTTGAGACATGGAAATGCTCCTTAGTAGTAAGTTAGTTGGTCACTGATCGTTGGGCGTCTAACGCTAGGGGCAGGGGCACTTAAGCCACCGTGCCATCGGGGTATTGGGTCATACCAGCAAAGTGAATCGCAATTTTGCCGTCGCGCAAGACCCAGCTGTCAGCAAAGCGCATTTTGGCCTCTTGACCACCAGCATTGAGGGTAATCGCTTCTACGATCATCAAGGTTTGAGGGTCCTCCGTTTCGGCCCAAAAGGCGATCTCTGTTTCTAGCCCTTCAATGCCGAGAATGCCCTGCATGTGTTCCTTTAGCTGTTCTCGCCCCTTGTAGTATTTAGGCTCCTTAAGGAAGCTGCTAATCAACAGTGCATCATCAGTGTATTGATCGAGCAAAGCCTCAATATCTTTGTCTAAAATAAGCTGAATATGTTCACGGTATAGCTGGCCAAGGGCCGTATCGGGCACACCTTTCATCAATTTAGTTCCTAACGTAATTGGTCAACCGCACTGTCATAAATTGTTCAGAAAAAATCCGGGCACCAACTAGTCCTGGCATAGAGCTACCTCACGAACCCTTAAAAGCGGCTGCCACGGCGGCAGTATCGTTATAGCTTTTTAAGTGAACAACTTTTTCATTTTTTATTGTCCACACCTGAACCCAATCATTACGATATTCGGCACCATTTGATTTCACCTGTACTTCTTCGTAGCCCAACACTACAACGGTATCGTCTTGGGAAACAAATTTCTCTGGCACGAATGTTTTAACGGCAAGCAATTCATCAAGCAAACCAAAGAACTTCAAAACATTCTCAGATCCAGTCCAAGTGCCGTTAAGGGGAACCTCTGGTGTATATTTAGACTCCCATGTAATATCTGGTGAAAAGCCACTAATGACTCCTTCCATATTACCTGCACCAAAAAAGGTATAGGTCTGACTTACCACTTGAAGATTGCTTTCTGCACTCATGGACCGCACCTAAGAATAGTTAATGTTTACTAAGACAGCTGAAAACAGTAAACACACTGGGCTAAGAATGGCTCTCCTTAATTAAATCCGAGGCTTTTTCAGCAATCATTAGCACTGGGGCATGGGTATTGCCACTAGTGACCGCAGGCATGACCGATGCATCTACAACTCGTAAGCCTTCTATGCCATAAACCCGCAATTGAGGATCGACAACAGCTAGGCGATCGCGTCCCATCTTGCAAGTTCCAGCCGGGTGCCATAGGGTTGAGACGTTCTCTCGAATGTAGGTATCTGGATCGCTATCTCCTGGGGCCATCTCCCCACCGTTAAGAGAGCTAAATGCCGGAGCATTGGCGATCGCGCGAATAACTTCCAATGCTTTTTTGAAGACATCAACATCAGTCTGGCACTGAAGGTAATTGGGATTAATGATGGGTGGATCATCAGACTTGGCAGACTGCAATGTAACCGTGCCCCTACTTTGGGGTTGCACCAGAATGGGTAGAAAAATGCAAACTGGCCCCCCAAAATCTGGTAAAAACGGCTGTAGGGGCAGCGGTGCCGCAGGCGTGAAGTTTAGCTGTAAATCTGGGGGTGCAGCACCCATGCCCTCTCGGGTTTGGATAAACACCACATTGCCAGTTAGGATCTCTGGGAGCGGCTGTTTTTCCTTAGAGCGATACACGACGGGCAGTTGCAAATGATCCTGTAGGTTTTGCCCTACCCCTGGTAAGTCAACAAACACAGGAATGTCGTGGGTAGTTAATTGTTCCTCAGGGCCAATCCCCGACAGCATCAGCAGTTTGGGGGTCAACAGAGCACCGGTACAAATCAAAACCTCCCCCGAGGTTTCGGCTTCATGAGCCTTGCCCTTATGGTGATATTGAACACCTGCAGCCCTTCCCTTTTTAATAAGGATTTTGGCCACCTCTGCCCCGGTTACCACGGTTAAATTTGGCCGGTTCAGAACGGGTTCAAGATAGGCTGTCGCTGCACTGTGTCTCTGGCCATCTTTAGTAACGTTGAACTGCAAAAAACCAGCTCCATTTTCCTGACGCTCACCGTTATAGTCCCAATCTGGGCCGTCAAAGCCGACCTCAACTGCGGCCTGTAAAAAAGCCTCAGACCGAGCACCGGTATCGGGGCAATAGCGCACAGACAATGGCCCACCCACACCGTGGTAGTCCGATACGCCGCCTTCAAAATTCTCTATCTTTTTAAAGTACGGCAAAACCTGCTGGTAGCTCCAGCCCTCATTGCCAGCATAATTCCAGTAATCGTAATTACGCGGATTGCCTCGCACATGCATCATGGCATTGATGGCGGAACTACCGCCAACAATGCGCCCTTGGTTAATCAACACTGGGCGATCTTTGAGGGCAGTCTGGTTTGTGGTTGCCAACTGCCAATCGACATCCGTTCCCCACAGCTTTGTAAAGCCGCCCAGGGCATGAACGTTTTTATCGCTATCGACAGGGCCAGCTTCCAAGAGCAAAACTTTAGCTGATTCGGACTCGCTCAAGCGATTTGCCAGAACACAACCTGCTGCTCCTGCGCCTACAACAATAAAGTCATAATTTTTACTCACAATATTCTTCATGGATCCGCGGTGAAAGTTGTGTGACTAAACAAGGTGAGTACTCCAAACATACAATGTGAGCAAATTTCAACTAGTCACCGAAGCAGGCTACCCTAGCCCCATGACTACCTCTGACTAAATGACTAGCTCTGGAATAAACTGGCATGGTCATTGGCAAATTGTTGAAAGGTGAAGGGTTTCTTCTTAGCTACTGTCTCAACTACATCTGTAACAACGGCACCGTAGCCCAGCCGGTAAATACCAAACAGTTCATTCATGGCATCAGCAAACCATTCAGGCTGTTGCCAACTGAGAAGAGACTGCTTAAATTCTTCAGGGGAAGGGTTGATATAGGTAACCGGCTTACCCACCGCCTGGGTCATGATTTCAGCAACCTCGTAGAACGTAAGTGCTTCAGGCCCAGTAATTAGGTATGTTTTGCCGACATGGTCGGTTTCTTCTAAAAGCACTGCGGCGGCAACTGCTGAGATATCGCGAGCATCCACATGACTCACCTTGGCATCGCCAGCCGGTTGGTAAAATTCACCGGTCGCCTTAATTGACTCGGTAAAATTAAACATGTTTTGCATAAACCCATTGGGCTGCAAAAAGGTATAAGCGATCCCAGACTCCGCTAGAATTTTTTCACCTTGCCCATGCCATTTTCCCAACGCAATCGAAGACTCTGGGTCAGCACCAAAGGCAGAAAATTTGACCACATAGCGAGTACCCGCACGCTTTGCTGCCTCCACAAAATTGCGCTGTAGCTCGATCATGTCTGGCGCGATGGGAGGGAGCATCAAAGCCTTATCGACACCTTGAAGGGCGGCCTCTAATGTATCTGGTTGGCTAAAGTCTCCTTCCACAATTTCTACGCCAGGCAAAGCGATCGCAGCCGCTTTTGTGCGATCGCGCACCAGCGCCCGCACGGGCTCACCCGCCTCTGAAAGTAGACGAACAACTTCTTTTCCATTTGTTCCGGTTGCGCCAGTTACTAAAATCATTTGGTTTGACTTCCTTAAAGATGAGGATTGAGGGGTTTAGCCGAAATTAGCTGGAACCATTGGGGCGTTTAACATTGGCCTCTTAAGAGAAGCTACTTGCCTAGTGCAATGCGGCAGAAACACCATTATGTTCAGAATGCTTGAAATACCTGTGCTAAGAATTTTTCACTTTGAGTTTTGCATTTTGAACTCCGCGTAGCGGTGCTAGGCTGTCAGAATTGTTTTAGGCTCCTCCCATGGCACCAATTTGCTCTAACAGGCCTAGATCATTCGCATTGACCCAGATTTGGGTGATTTGCCCAGAAACAATTTCAAAAATGCTGACGCCTTGCAGATTTACGGAGTTATTACTGGGGGGTAGGCCAATAAATTCTCCCTGGTGAGTGCCCGTCATCAGCCACCGAATGGCTGCCATGCTATCGTCACCCATCTCTAAATCAATTTGATAGTGAATATCGGGAAATGCCTGCTTTAGCTTAGTAACAAAGGTTTTCAAGCCTTCTGGCCCTCGAATTGGATGGGGAGCAATGGGGGTGTTAAAAACGAAGTCGGGCGCAATAATCTCCCCCACTGTCTCAAAGTTGCCGTCGTTCAGTATCTCGTTGACAAAGCGCTGGGCAATTTTCTTATTAGTATCTGAGTTCGGCAGAATTGGCGGATTGGGAATCACGCCAATTTGGTGTAGCAGACTCAAGGTATCTTCATTGGCGAGCGACTCGACAATTTTTCCGTCAACAATTTTAAGCCAGCTCACGCCATCAATCACAAAATGCTTGCCGCTGGCTGGAATATCTCCCTGAACAGTGTGTAAAGCCCCGCCGGTATGAGTACCACTGCCAATCCAGTGACCCACAACGGTATTACCATCGACTAGCAGGTGTTTTACTTCTAGGTGTACATCTGGGAAAGCCCCATGAAGCATGGTTACCAGTTCTTTGAAGCCATCGGGGCCGCGATAGGGCTCTGGATGAGTGGGAATTGTAAAGAGGAAATCCGGTGCCATCAACTCGTCAATCACGTCCAACTTTGCCTGGTTCATGATTTCTTCGTAGTAACGATGGGCAATTGCCCGCTGTGCTGCAGGAGAATTAGGCAGAATGGTAGAGTTGGCCTCGGAATTGGAGTCCGCTTTAGCATGGAGGAACCGATCAACTGTATCCGTTCCAGAATGTTCGCGGTATTCGCTCAGTAACTTGAAGATTCCAAGCATAGTTCTCTTTTCCTAATTGCAAAAATTGTGGCGGCAGACCATACCTCGTAACCGTTAAGAAATTGCTTCTTGACTAGTTGTTATACTGTTTTTGAATTCTCATTCTTGAATAACCCTATGTCGTGATAAAAATTGACTTGTGATAACAGTAGAAACTTAGTCTATTGGTTTTGTCCTAAAGCTGAGCGAGGCCAGGAGTATCTTGAAACTCATTGCCATTTCTGCTGCGCCGGTCACTAAAATCATGCTGTCTCCTAAAACGAAATTCGAGTACTTAGACCGAGCACGGTTGCATTGGATATATTGCTTCGACCGCTTGGCTGGAGAATGTGCTGCGCACTGCCGATCACAACCCACCAGGGTGCTAGCTCAAGACCATAAATCGCTTCAATTACGGTTTCGCCGGTACGCGGAGATTGAGTGGTCAGCCCCAGGGCGAGTTGATCGCGATCAAACTGGCGTATTCCCTCACTAAAGTGGGTGTAGCTGATGCCAATGCCGGCAACATCGTGATCTCGACCTGGGATCAGCCCTTCGTAAACCAAGCCCGTGGCCAGGTTAAAGTTTATGGTGTTGACATTTTGCCGTAGCGCTCCTGTGGTTTGGAAGAAAGCGGTAAGCCCCTGACTACGTCCAGGGCCTTCGTCGGCTTCCCGCGTCAACATTTGATCCATGACAAAGTAAACGGCTTGGTTACCGCGTTCTTCTAAGGGTGTCGTCCCAGGTTGAGCGCGGGGTAAACCGCCGATCGCTAGGTTATTGTTGTTGAACAGACCTGTATGAAATTGAATACCCAGCTTATAATTGCCTGGCAAACCCTGAGAGTCAGGCCGTTGATTTAGGCGATAGCCCGCCTCTACGATTCCCTCAATCCCTTCATCGCCACTCAAGCCCACACTGAGGTTTTGAAAGTTGTCAAAACCTCCACTTGGATCTTGAAAGCCATCACTGATCTGACTAATGAGGAACCACTCAGGACTGGGGGCGTAGGCAAGCTGGACACCAAAGGGAGCGGCGGCAAAGGAGGCACTCAGCCCAGAGTCTTTGGTGGTGCCCAAAAAAGTGGGGTAGTCAAAGGAGGCGTTGGTAAACACCGCCGATGGCATATTCGTACCCAGGCGAACAAAGGGATAAATGGCACCAACGCGGACTTCCCACCGGCCCGCATCCCAGCGCTGGCCATACCAGACTTCGAACATCCGCCAACCGTTTTGAACTGGATCACCGAAAAAGGTGGAGTTCAGCGCTCCGGCATAATCTCGTCCTACGCTGACCGTCTCGATAAAGGCCGAGGTCACATGAATTTGACCGTTTTCCCACCATCCGAGTCGACTGGTGTAAAGATCAAAGCCGAAAAGGAGCAGGCTGCTGTGGGCCGCTGATTGCTCAAGGCCCCCAGCGACTACACCGTAGGTGTCGCCAGTATAAAAGGCATAGACATCAATGCCGTGCTGGTCGTACAACTCGTTGCGAAGCCCATTCCAATCGCCCCCAAGGAAGTCACGGGTCCAAAAGCTATCACCACGGGGAATCAAACCTGCACTGACGCCCGTATCGATCCGACGATTGGTGACTGGCTTCCGTAGCGATCGCAGCGCCCAAATGTTGAGCCGAATGGATGGGGCGAAAGTCAAAGGTGGCGAAGTCGGTAGTTGCGCTAGTTCTAGGGTTGTAGGCACATACGTTTCAGCAGAAAACGCCTCAGCCGAAAGGGTTTCACCCGAAAACTGAAGAGTTTCCACTGTGGGAAAGGTGAACGGTGCACCCTCTGGGAAAACGAGGAACGGTGAATTAGCGGTGACATCAGGTTCTGGTGGTGCCGCTCCGGTATCACCAGCATCCTGTAGATTCTCCGTACATGGATTTGTCTCCAAGGGGGATCTTTCCCCCTTGGAGTAAGGCTCTAATTCATCAGATGCTAAAGGTCGAACTATCGAAAGATTGTGCTCACTCTGGACAAGCTCAACCCTATCAAAGGCGATTTGATTATTGGTTGCAGGTGAAACCAATGATTCTTCAGCGGTGAGATCAGGCTGATCAGCACAGGAAGCAACCATCGACATGCCCGTAACAGCTTCAGTAGCCCAGACTTCACCTAGCCCCATTGCCAGATAAAGGCCGATGGTACTGACAATAATCTTCCCCACAGTGTTTGACCTCTCAAGTGTGCATTGACGACTAGTTACCGCCCGGACTAGGAGCCAGACCCAGTTGTTGCATTAAGCCCAATTGATCCAACTGGGTCCAACGCTCCTGGATCAGGCCATCCTCAACGCGAACAATTGTGATGCCCGTTAAGACGATGGTTTTACCGGATGGCTCAACCCCAAACAGGGGCGCGGCGGTATGGGTTCCCTCTACCCGCCAGCGGTGCACAACGCGATCGCCCATGTAAATTTCGTCCTCAACGGTCATGCGGGTATCGGGCATGGCCGCCCGAAAGGCTCCGATGATGCGCTTAAAGCCTTCGGAACCTTCCTCGGTGGCGAGGGGAGAATGGTCGAGGGCGTTAGGGACAATGAGTCGATCTACGACGGAGAGATCCCCCTCATTCCAGGCGGGCTCAAATAAATCGAGGGCGACTTGGTTATTGGCTGCGGCCAAGGCCAATTGCTCTTCGGCAGTGAGTGCAGCCTGCTCAGGACAGGTTAAGGCCGCCATCGGCGTCAGAGCAAGCGCAGCCCCAAAAACCACAGCAAACCAGCGACGGGAAGTAAATATCATTTAAAGTCTCCAAATCTAACGGTATACAAACACTACAAAGCTGCTCGATTAAGCCAAGGTCATTGTGGTTGACCGAGATTTCGGCAAGCTGACCATCCACCCAGCAGCATCGAGAATTTCCTCAACATCTGATGTTCCCTTTCCTAGAGCTGTGCAAACCCAGGCGCGTATTCAAAGGGTTTGACCGTGGCGTTGTACTCCACAATCTCTAGACCATAGGAATTTTTGCTGGTTTTTTGCACTTTCCACCGCTGGGTAGCATTCATCGAGGTGCGCTTGCTTTTGGCCGCGGGGGGTACCCACCAGCTGGCCTGCCAGGCCACTACCACGTCTAAAACGGCGCTGTCTCCAGTGATATCAGCATCGACCGAAACCACGTTGTGGTTTTCGTCAAAAAACAGGTTGGTCACCCGGTCGTACCAGACTTTAAAGCTGGCGTGATCCTTAATATCCCCATCGGGAAACTGAATATTTAAGCCCTCGTCGGCTAGCAGCGGATACACCGTCTCGATGGGGAGGTGGAAATCGAGGGCCTCGTACCAGGCGGCCACAAAGGTTTTAATTTGGTCGAGGGTTATGCTCAAGGGTTTGCTCCAGTACAGATAACGGGGTTTGAGGTATGACAACAGAACTCAAGGGTGGGCACTGCCCACCCGACAGCGACCGATTACTGGCCGCAGCGCACGCCGATCAGATCCGGCTTCACATTGCCTTCTAGCAGCAGATCGATCAGAAATGGGCCATCGTGGGCGAGAGCTTGCTGAATGGCAGGGGCGATCTCTTCGGGGCGTTCGACGCGCACCGCCGCTACCCCCATCGATCGCGCCAGTTCATCAAAGCGAATCTCCGGCTTAGACAGGTCAAAGCTCAGGGGCAGGTCGCGGGCGGGTGCTTCCAACTCTTTCCAGTACTGCTGGATGTTGTATTGCAGAATGCGGTAAGAGCGGTTGTTGCACACCACAAACTTGGCCGCCACGTTGTGCCGGGCTGCCGACCAGAGCGCCTGGATCGTGTACATAGCACCGCCGTCACCGGTAAACCCAATCACGGTTTTCTCGGGATTGGCTAGCTTAACCCCGATCGCTCCCGGAATTCCCACCCCCAATGAGCCTCCTCGGGTGAGAAAGTAGTGCTCGGGCTTGGCGATGGGGAAGTAGCGCGAGATAGGTGGCGAGTTGGTCAGGGCCTCGTCAAAGATGATCGCATCCTCGGGCAGGTGCTTGGCCAACTCCGCCACAAAGGTGGCGAAGTACATGGGTGCCGCATCTTTGAGGGTCAGATCCTGGGCTTTGGCCGCCTCGATCTTGGCGGCTTTGGCCGCGCCAATTTGCTCGGCTCGCGCCAGGGCCTGCGATCGCTGCTCAGCCGTCAGGGTTTCCTCCAGCAGGCTAGCCAACCGAGCCAGGGTCAGCTTCGGATCGCTGACAAACCCCACATCTACCGGATGGTTTTTGGCGATTTCGTAGCCATTTAGATCGATGTGCACCACCTTAGAACCGGGGGCAAACACATCGTCTAAATCCGGGAACACCTCCGGCACAATGTAGGTGCCGCACACCAGATTGACATCCCCTTTGCCCAGAATAGGGCGGCTCTGGAAACCGAACATGTGCCCCGTCGCCCCCTGGTAGAGCGGGTGAGCCTGGCTCATATTCAGCTCGCCAGAGTCGGCCTCCCACACCTCCGCCCCTAAAAGTTCTGCCACCCGAGTCAGCTCTGCCTGGGCACCGGAGTAGGCCACCCCATCGCCGATAAAGATCATCGGCTGCTTAGCGGCGGCTAGCCACTGGGCTACCTCAGTCAAAGCCTCATCGTCCGGGACAGTCCGAGTCGAGGGAATCGAGGTAGGCCGCACTGGCTCTACCACGGCAAAATCCAAAATATCCTGGGGCAGACAGACATACACTGGCCCCATGGGAGGGGTGGCGGCAATCTTGATTGCCCGTCGCAGCACCCGCAGCACTGAACTCGGGTCAACCACGTAGGTTGACCATTTGGTCACAGGCTCCGCCATGGCCACCAAATCGCCCGCCATCTGGGCATCCATGCCCTGGTACTTAGCGCCCGAATCGCCGCCAATCACTACCAGGGGAGAATGCCCCCGCTTGGCCTGATACAGCGCCCCAATCGAGTTACCCAACCCCGGTGTGCTGTGAATTTGCACAATGGTCGGTTTTTTAGTGGCCCGAGCATACCCATCCGCCGTCATCACAGCGACGGTTTCTTGCAGGGTCAAAATGTATTTCAAGTCGGGATAGTCCCAGAGGGCATCTAGAAAGCCCTGCTCCACCGTACCTGGGTTGCCAAAAATATACTCAATGCCGTCCGCCAAAAGCTGATCGAGAATGGCAAACCGCCCTGTTTTTTCAGGCATAGTTTTTGTGTGCTCAAAGGCTAACTGTGGTTGACTGGATAGGCGATCGCGGGGTATTGTGCGATCGCCTTTAATGGCCTCCATACCTGCTCGTTAAACCGCAGCTACTCACAGAAGAAGCAAGCCGCATCGCGGCTACCAGCCGTAGCGCTTTAACCCCTTCTCCAGAACCTCAATGATCAACTCGCCCACCAGCTTTGAATCTTGGGTCGAGCGCCCGGTCAAAAAGGGATAGTCTAAAACCGTAGACAGGGTATGCCCCACCCCACCGTGGTACTTGCCATCGGGGCCAACCGCATCCCGCAAAATATATTCCAGCGGGTAAAAGGGCGGGCCAAAGTTGGCTGAAGTGTTCATGGGCTGGTCGTCATACCCATACATTTGAGCAAACCCCGTGCCATCTTTATAGTCGTATTCGCGGGCGTGGCCGGTAACATGCTTGCCCCAGATAATGCTCTTGCGATCGGTCCAGTCTCGGGCAAAGGCTAGGCATGTGACGCAGTAACACTCTGCGGCAATGAGCTTATCCTGGGCTAAGAACCCTAAAATCACATCGTGAAGCCGCTCGTTGTTAACCATGTCAACCATTGGGCCGGAGCCTCCGGGCAGCAGCAGCGCGTCGTACTTCTCTAATTCCTTCCAGCATCCTGCGCGCTTATTGTAATAAGCCTCTAGCTCGTGGCCAAAATTGGGCGAATTAAAGTAGGGCATTGCCGGAAACCACTCCGACAAATTGATTGGCTCCTTGAGTAGATCAGAGCTATCTATCTCTGTCGTGCGCTTCGCGTAGTGGGCATCCGTGACGTTCTTGTCGAGGGGTGGATCGATGTAGCTTTCATCCATGCTGGGGGGTAGAGCAGGTGGCTTTCTTCCTTTGGCGGTAACAAAATCGAAGGTGTAGCCAGCCTCAATAAGCACATCGTAGGGGCCAACCAGCTCTTCACCCCAATATCCCCATTCAGAGACCATGCAAAGAATTCGTTTCATACTTAGATTGCTACTACTAATTCCCTAATTTTGACCCAACAATTGCTCGCAACAGACAATACCATGTCTTGCAAGAAAGTCAATCTAGAAGACACAAAAAACAAAAACTAGGTGCCCAAACTATTGCTCTCTTTGAAGAAAACTCTGGCAACTAAAGTGCCTGGCAAAATCAATTGCGTCAACTCCCATAAAGCTTTCCCTAAAAACCTTATATCGCAACACCACGTTAAAGTTGACAATAAAAGCTTTACAGCGAAAACAGTTATCTTAGAGACGCTTTCAACAAGCCTCCGACCCAAAATCTACAGCACGACTCTGACCTGAGATTTTGCAGATCCCAAAGCCATAAATTTTCGCAAGTAATGAGGAACTCAAGATTACAATACAAGTTTATCGCCAAACTCAAACAATCAAATTGTAAATTTAATTAGAGCTGGTCAGAGAATCTTGACTTGCTCAGCATCTCCCAAGACTCAGCGCTAGAAGCCTGTCGTAAAAGTACACCTAAAGACTTAAAAGCTTAAGAAAATCCCTCATTTTGCGCCTTGCAAAGCTGAAGTGTGCATCACAGCCGTAATAGGCCTCTTTAGGAGGCTGTTATATAGAAGGTCATGAATGCGGGGTGTGAGCTTTTCAGGTATTTCCCGACAACAGCGAAGAGCCATAATCATGCAGGAGAACATCGCTTTTTCGCTTGGAATAGAGAATTTGGGCTGCCCACCGCCTATCAGTACATCCTGACGGCACCTTTTTCTAACCATTGCTAGGCTTATACTTCCCAGGCCTGATCAACCTAGAAAATGATACTATCCCAAATCTCATTAACCTCGTTTTTATGTCGTTTTTACCTCAAGTTTAGATTGGGCCAGAGTCGATTCCTATTTGGTGAATACAATGCCGATGTCTTAGAGGCATCAACACCAAATAAGCAACAAGTCTGGCCGCCTACGGCTCAATGCCCATTAAAGCAGCACCATTTCTATGGGTTAGGTAAGATCAAAAAAACGGTCAAATAATTTCAAATAATTTATAAAAAGCAATAATTCTTGACGAATTTTTGAATGCCCTAGGCTGTAACGGTTGTCAAACTGTTACAGCTGCTATCTTTAGGGCAAAGTAACAACCAAGCCTTTTCTCTGGCACTCCCCACATACCCAATCCTCCTAGTACTATGAGCACAACAGAAATCAACGCCATCAACCCGCTTCAGACGACTGATCCCTATGCCCGTGAGCACCAAATTTTCCCGACACTAACCCCAGAGCAGATAGAGCGGGCAAAGGTATTTGGTACCGTAGAAGATCTGCCAATGGGCACGGTGTTGTTTGAGCGAGGACAGCGCACCGTTGACTTTTTTATTGTGCTAAGCGGCACCATCGAAATCTATGAACACCAGCGCGATAGCTTAAACATTATTACAACCCACCGCACTCAACAGTTCACCGGCGAACTAGATTTGTTCAACAATCGGCAAATTCTAGTCAGTGGCCGTATGGGCGAAGACGGCAGTATTATCCGCATGGCTCGGGCGGAGTTTCGCAAACTGATTACAGCGGAGCCAGACATTGGAGAAATCATCATGCGCGCCTTTATTTTGCGCCGGGTGGCTTTTATTTCCCACGAGCAGGGAGGGGTGACTCTGGTGACCAATCAACAAAGCGCCGATGGTGTGCGCATTGAGCGTTTTTTGCGGCGCAACGGCTATCCCCTCAATGTAATGGACTGTAGCGATCGAGATCGGACAGAAATTTTGCAGCGCTATGACCTAACCGAAGCTCAACTCCCAGCGGTGCTAATTCATTTGGGTAATACTGTTTTAGCTAACCCATCTAATTATGAATTGGCCTCTTCCCTTGGGCTAGTGGAGGAGATTGATGATCAACAGACTTACGATGTGGCGATTGTTGGAGCTGGGCCAGCAGGTCTATCGGCAGCAGTCTATGCGGCCTCTGAGGGGTTAAACACCATTCTCCTCGAAGGCGAAGCACCAGGGGGGCAGGCAAGCACCAGTTCTAAAATCGAAAATTATCTGGGTTTTCCGACGGGCATTTCTGGCCAAGCCCTGGCCGGTCGGGCGCAAACGCAAGCGATGAAATTTGGTGCGACTATTGCCCTGCCGCGCAAGGTGGTTGGTCTAGACTGTGGGCAGCATCCGTTTAGGTTGCAGCTGTGTGACCAAGATTGCGCGGCTAAGACCGTTCAAGCCAGCACGGTTATAATCGCCAGTGGTGCCACCTATCGCACCCTACAGGTTGAAAACGGTCGTGACTTTGACAATGCTGGCGTATATTATGCAGCCACAGCTATGGAGGGTAACCTCTGTAAAAACGAAGAGGCGATCGTGGTTGGAGGCGGTAACTCTGCGGGGCAGGCCGCTGTATTTCTGTCCTCTCAGGCTCGCCACGTACATCTGCTGATTCGCCGCGACAGCCTGACAGAAACTATGTCTGACTATTTGATCGGGCGAATTCTCTCCTCAGATCGTATTACTCTACATGCCAATACTGAAATTGTTGAGCTACACGGCAAACATCATCTAGAACAGGTTGCTTGGAAAAATTTGAAAACGGGTCAAGTCGAAACAAACCCAATCCGCCATGTTTTCTTAATGATTGGGGCTACACCCAATACATCGTGGCTGAATGATTGTCTTACCACCGATGATAGGGGGTTTATTAAAACTGGCTTAGATGCCCCCAATAATGCGACTGAACAGCGCCAGCGACAGCCAATGATGCTCGAAACAAGTCAACCTGGTATTTTTGCAGTAGGTGACGTGCGATCGGGGTCGGTCAAACGAGTCGCTTCTGGCGTTGGAGAAGGGGCTATGTCTGTTAGTCATGTTCATAGCTTTCTAGCCGAATTAGTCACGAAACCCCCTCGGTAATATACAAACAGTCTGCAAAATTATATGCTAGGTTTGCGATAGTAAGCGCTATTGCAAACCTGCCTATACTATGTGCTCAAATTGGGCAGTCTTTGGCTGTAGCGGCATTATAAGGTAACAGTATGTCTAAGATTATATCAGTACACTCTTACCGGGGCGGTACCGGGAAATCTAATACTGTTTCTAATTTGGCTGTTATTTTAGCTCGAAAAGGCAATCGAGTTGCGGTTGTTGATACCGATATTCAATCACCTGGAGTTCATGTCCTTTTTGGTTTTGGCAAAGAGAGTATCAAGCTTTCTCTGAACGATTACCTCTGGGGTAAGATCGACATCAAAGACGCTGTTTACGATGTTTCTAAAATTCTGCCAGTTACCCACAACAATTCAGGAAAATTATTTCTTATCCCATCTAGCATAAAAACAAGCGATATAGCGCGAGTCCTTAGGGAAGGGTACGATGTTAATCGTTTGAATGATGGCTATAAGAAAGTCATTAAAGATTTTCAGCTAGACTATTTAATTATTGATACTCATCCAGGATTGAACGAGGAAACCTTACTCTCAATTACGGTTTCTAACATCTTGGTGCTTATCTTGAGACCTGACCAGCAAGATTATCAGGGTACTGCTGTAACTGTTGACGTCGCTCGTAAACTACAGGTAGAGAGGCTATTAATAGTTGTTAATAAGTCGCCGGACATTTTTGATTTTGATGAATTAAAGAGAAAAGTAGAAGCTACCTACGGTGCCCATGTCGCTGGGGTAATTCCTCATTCCGACGATATGATGATCTTGGCTAGCAGTACTGTGTTTGCCATTCAATATCCTGATCATCCTGTTACCAAGATTTTAGAAGGGGTAGTTGACACTATACTGAGTTAATCGGCTAAAAGCCGCAGGCAAAAATACTAAAGGAAGTGTTGAATATGCGTCTTGGCTTCGGGCGATACTGGCTCTAGTCTGTAATCAACTGTTACTTCTTCCCCAGGAAAAATATCTCTGATGGCAACAATATGCCGAGCTTTAAAGTTACTGACTGCGTTTGGTTGCCGTGAGTGATTTAGTAAAGAATATTTGGTAAATGCCTCTGAGACCAGGCATTTCTCCTCACTAATTCCAGTATATTTTCCACCCTCTAATCGCCAAGGTTCTAGATCGGAAAATTTTTTCTCGGTGTAAAGGTTGGGATCGTTAAAATCAATCACTATTTCACCCTCTTTAATCACCTCAAAAGCGATCAGCCCATAGCCGTGAATCTGGCTTTCGCCTGGGCGACATTTGGGTGCATTATCGATCAAATGTTCAAGCTTACTTGTGGAAAGATCTCCAGAATTTTTTGGAGATGGGTTAGATGAATTAGGCATGAGGCTTGATTGATCACGTGCATTTTTGATGAGCGATAGAGCAGACAGAGATTTTGAATAGCTATTCTTCTTGATACCGGTGACGAATTGTTTTAGCCTTCTCAATGAGTTCTTTAAAGAAATCATTGTCGGTAATTTCTTTTACTTCTTCCAGGCGTCTTTTCTCATCAATCTCAATTCGCAACTCAGAAACTTGCTGCTTCAACTTTAGTTCCCTAGTGCGAACTTTTTCAACCATCCCTCTAAAGACATCGGCCAATTGAGTAATCTCATCTTCAATCAACGATCTTGGGAGATTCGACAAGTCGTGATTATAGTTGCCTTCCCCAATCTCACCGGCAGCCTGAGCGAGGTTAATTGTAGGGCGAGTAAACCTTTCCGACGCAATATAAATTAGCACAAACAGAAGAATGTAAAAAATCACAAATGTAATTATCATTCGCCTCAAAATGCCGCTTTTGATAACACCTAAATATTCTGCGGTTAAGTCTGCACCAATGCCAACACCAGGAACAATTTGCCCTTGCTCATTCCGTAAAGGAGCGTAAGCTGTCATCCATCCACCCCATTTATCGTATAGAGGAACCTCAGGGCGATGGACTAATATCCCTTTATCTAGGGACTCTATCATTTGGGGACTAGCACCATAGGGCTCAAGAAATTTAACAGATTTAGCGGGATTATACTGGGACCAAATATCGGCGATAAAAATCACCTCATTGTTGGTAACAACTGGCTCACCGTTACGACGGGTATCTAGCTGATCACCTCGGACAAAGGAGTAAAGCCATACATCTGGATTGATGTCATGGACTTGTTGAAACCACCTTATTTGTTCTCTGTAAAGAGGGCTATCAGAAAAACCTGCGGCATTGGGTTCCCCCTGTCGATAAAGTTGGAGAACATCTTCTGCATCCATTCCCTTAGATGCGGCTGTAAGGGCATCCTCAAGATCCTCCCGCATATGCTCTACAGCTAAGTTTATGGCAAAGCTGTAAAAGAGAAAAAAGAGCGTCCCAAAAACACCTGTAAACAGAAGCGTGAAGATAATCAACAGCTTTGCTTTAATGCTAATAAATCTTACTCGTTTCCCCAAAATTTTGTAGAGCAAAACAGAATATTTTGGCGCGGCTGTTTGTTCCATGGGTATCAGAAACTCCTTATTAAAAATCAAGACTATCTAAAATAGTATCCCCCCGCTTGCGTCGATTTAGCCGCCAGTCAAGCATGCTAGCATCGTATACCTGATACATTTTCCATGTCGATATCAGTGCAATCAAAGCCGCTGCCAATGCTCCAAACAAATACAAATTGGTGCCTAGTAAATTTATCTCTATTGTTTTTCCTACAGCTAAAAATAGCGCAATGACTAGTGCCCCTAAAATTCCACCTATGCCAAGCATGTAACCGTCAATGAAGTTGCTGACACGCCCTCGCCGCTCTTGGGGAACCATGCCTTCTAGAGCCTTGCGAGCGGGCTCGTCAATGCCATATTGTGCACCCTTCTGGAAAAAGACGCCCACTAAGCTACCTAAGAAGGTAGGTGCTGCGATCATTATAGTGGTAGCGACGAGGGAAAATATAGGCTGAATTATAAAAACAGCTTTAAGACCAAGTCGGATTACGATTGCTTGAGCTGCAAACTGGCTAACAATGCCTTCGACAACTGCTCTGCCAAATAGGTAAACACTTTGCACCATCTGGTAGGTGTACAGGTCGGGAAAAGCTTCGAAAGAAGCCTGAAAAAAACGAAAGTCAACAATAGTTTCACAAATGACGATCGACAAAACTGCAATCACAAGATAGCGAAATAAGGCCACGCCTCTAACAAAATCCCAGCCTTCTATAAGGGTTTCTTTGATTGGCTCGGCAACATAGACTGCCGGGCGAATTTTATGGCGCGAAAAACTGAGTCGTAGCATTAAAAAAATGCCTATATAGATGCCGATATTAATAGCTAAACAGCCAGAAACCATTGCGGCGTAAGGGATGTCTAGTCGCTTCATCAATAAAGAGGTGAAGCCAACAAAGGCAATTCCAAGGGCGTAGCCTGCAAAACCCCAGCTAGCAATTTTAGGAATCAACTGTTTTGCTTGGGCTATACCTAAAAGATCGCTAGTGAACACCCAGAATATTAGAGGAAAGGTTAGCCACTGTTGCTGGGAAAGTATATATAGTAAAGATTGGCTGAACCAGGCTGGGCTATTCAATAGCAGTAGGGCTTGTAGCAGTACGAAGGATAGCGCTAATGCCAAAACCATATATTCCATGATTTTGAGGCGACTATGGCGATCGATAATCAAGGACTGTAGGCTGGTCATTAAAAGCATTAGCAAGCCGTCTACCATCCAAACCCAAATGATTTGGTTGACGCCGACATTGCTCAGAAAGCTGCTGACAGAGACAATCTCTGACAGCTTTTGAGCGAAGGCATTGCCGAGCAAAAGTAACCCCAACAGCGTAGTTAATCTGGCCTTGTTAGCATGATGGCTGGGGCTTAGTGACATAGATACAATAGGGAAAGGCAAAAAGATGGACGGGGTAGAGTTATAAAAGTTGAGACTGTTGAGGTCAACCTAGGGTATGCGTTCTATTTAACTGCTTAATCCAACATAGTCGGGGGGTTCGTAGTAGGTAGCAATTTCGCCCTTGTAGGTTCGAAGCAGAACTCCTTGCCCTGCGTCGGCTGCTCGACCTAGTAGAGTTTGGGGTGTAACAACAACTTTTCCGCCACCCCCCGGAGCGTCGATGACGTATTTAGGCACGGCGTACCCACTCGTATATCCCTGGAGCTGTTCGATAATCTCGAGCCCTTTGGCAATGGAAGTACGGAAGTGCCCGGAGCCTTCTACCAAATCGCACTGATAGAGATAGTAGGGTCGTACTCGATTTTTTACTAGAGCATGAACAAGTTGTTGTTGAATATTGGCGCTGTCGTTAATGCCAGCTAAAAGCACACTTTGATTGCCCAAGGGAATGCCAGCGTTGGCCAGGCGAGTCAGGGATTGGCTGACTTCAGCCGTGATTTCTTTGGGGTGATTGGTGTGAATGTTGATCCATAGGGGATGGAACTTTTTCAGTATGTTGCATAGATCTGGGGTAATGCGCTGGGGTAGAAAGATAGGAACCCGAGTGCCGATGCGAATAATTTCGATATGCTCGATTGCCCTCAATTGACCCAGCAGGTAACGAAGCGCCGTATCTGAAAGCGTCAGCGGATCGCCACCGCTGATTAAGACGTCGCGGATACAGGGATTGCGCCTCAAATAGTCGAGCTGCCGTTCAAAATCAGCGGTGGTGGGGGTTTTATCCCATTCCCCGACCATGCGGCTGCGGGTGCAATAGCGGCAGTAGCTGGCGCAGTGGGTGGTCACGACCATGAGCACCCGGTCTGGATAGCGGTGGACAAGACCGGGGACAGGACTTTGCGCGTCTTCTGCCAGGCTGTCAGCCATCATGCCGTCAAAGCCCTGGAGCTCTTGCCCGAGGGGAATGACCTGACGGCGGATGGGGCAGTTGGGATCTAGCGGATCTATGAGTTGGGCAAAATAAGGCGTAATGTCTACTCGAAAGCGGTCTTTAGCCGTTAGCCCTGTCAGTTCTTCGGGGGTAAGCTGAACAATTTGAGACAGATCTTCTACAGAACTTACCCGATTCTTAAGCTGCCAGTGCCAGTTATTCCAATCGGTGTCTACAACCTCATCCCACTTCATTGCGCAGTCTCCATAGTTCCGATTTTGCTCCTTTGGCCGCCCTTCTGGTAGGTAGAGTTCCTGCGTATCGACAGCCTGTTTCCGGAAGTCAATAGAGTCTGTCTCGTCGCTGCATCATGAAGTAATGGTTACTATTCAGCGAATATTACTCCATGAGTATCGTATCTTATCCACCCAGCGATCGCTATAAGGCAATCTTCTAAGCCAATCATTGCTTATCTCCAGTCCAGCAAGGCTTGTAGGGGGTAATGGCCAGATTTAATTAAATGGCTCTATCCTTCAAAATCATGAAGAACAGGGCAGTGATGCTGGTTAAATGGCTATCGTTAGAACTATTAGAGCTTTGTAGTACGTTAGGGAATGCGGTGGCTAAGTCTGGTAATACACTGAAATCAGCGTTATGTCATCGAAGGGATCGATACCTGCAATATGGGCGTGCACAGCGGTATCGATACGATCGATTAGCTCAACTGCCGATGTAATAGGGGCTGACTCAATTAATTGTTGTAGTGCCGCTTCTGAATAGAGCTTTCCCTCAGGGTTTCGTGCATCGGGGACGCCATCGGTAAAGCCTAGAAATAAATCTCCGGGTTCCAACTGGGTCAATTCAATATTGAAATTTGCTTTGGGAAATACCCCTACCGCTGGGCCGGTGGGTTTAAGCCGTTGTTTAATGCCTTGAGCATTGCAGATAAAGGGAGCCTCGTGCCCGCCGTTGATGTAAATTAATTTGCCTGTGGCCGGGTCAAGAATGCCAAAGAAAATAGTGGCAAACATGTTGGTGCGATAGTGATTTTCGGCAATGTAGATGTTGGTGCGCTCGATCGCATTCTTGAGGGCTTGGGTGCCAATACTCGGCAGCCGCGACAGTCTGCTTTTGGCCGTTTCAGATTTAGCCGGGCCGGTAATTTCGTCCAGTAAACTCAGGGAGTAGTTTTGCTGGCTCAAAATTCGCAGCAGGCTTCGAAAGAGCGACATAAATAGGGCGGCACCGACCCCCTTATCACAGACATCGGCGATGACAATGCCGACGCGCCCTTGACCGATAATAAAAGAGTCGTAAAAGTCTCCGGCAACTTCTCGGGCGGGGCAAAACTTGGCGGCGATTTCCCAACCTTTGACCTGCGGCAGGTTTTCGGGTAGAAAATCGAGCTGGATTTGGCGGCCGATCTGAAGCTCACGCTCTTGCTTAATCCAGCTGGCCTGGGCTTGGTAGGCCAGCTTGTACTGGAGCTTGCTGCCAGCTAGGGTGAGGAATCCCCCCATGACTTCATCGACGGCTAAATCAAAGGGATTGAGATTGTCGGTGGGGGTAGGGTTGATCAGCTTAATTACCCCCATTAACGATTGATCGTGGCCCCTCAGGGGCAGCACTAAACAGGCGCGGGACTCGTACCCTAGGGCTTGATCAAAGTCGCGATCGCACTCCCATTCTGTAGAGGCCTGGCTCAAATCAGCAATCTGCACGGGGGCTAAAGTCAGGGCAGATCGAGCGGCCAGGGCGGAAGGGTTGTCTAGATTGTCTCGGAGAATAACGGGGGCGAGCTGGGTGAGCTGGTGGGGATTTTGGATGAGGTTGAGGTTGAGCTGGAGGGAGTCCGCCTGAAGGTAGGCATAGACTAAGATATCGCCTTGGTCGGTGGCTTTTTTGAGAAATAAAACCCCGGCGTCAGCCTGGGTCAGCGCCCTGGCTCCGGTCACAATTTTCTCAAGGACGGCGTTAAAGTCGTTTTCGGTGGCGATGCTGGCCCCTAGATCAAGGGCCTGACGCATGAGGGCGTTTTGGCGCTCGATCGTCGCCATCTGTTCCTGCCAGGCTTCAGTCAAGGGTGTCCTCCGGGGGGTGAGCCAGTGGGTGATATAGATGGGGTCAGGCCAAATTCATCACAAAGATGTTGCGGTTGCGATCGCTCACTCGCTCGTAGCGAAATTGGTCAACCCCCTGAATGGCCAGATACACTCCCAACCCGCCCACCTGTCGCTCTTCTAGGGGGCGCTCTAGCTCGGTCGCTTCTACCTGTCTAGCATTGATCGGGTCGAAGGGGATCGCGCTATCTTCAATTGCAATTTCGAGTTTACTATTGTCTGTGGTGGCAGACAGGTGCAGATCCCCTTTTTGGGCCGATTCGTGGAAGCCGTAGAGAATGATGTTGGTGGCAATTTCATCAATGGCCAGCCGCAGTCGATAGGATGCTTTTTTATCTAGACCAACCTTAGACGCCTCAGCTAGCACAAACTCAGCAATCAGCTTGAGGGAGGCTAGCTCTCCAGGGACCGTTAACTGTTCCATGACTCAATACCCCATATCGTTAAGACCGATTAGGCAATTGCGGTGTCGTAGTCGTCCACGATAATCACGCTTTGATCGAAGCCGGTCTTTTGCAGCGTCTCTAAAACGAGTTCTTGGGGGGCGACCAGATAGATGTCAACATCGGTGCCAAGTTTTTGGTTGGCAAAGACCAGCACCCGGAGCCCGGCACTGGCCATGTAGTCTAGCCCGCTAGCCATTAAAACAATCCGTTTTGGGCTAGCCTGGGCGGCAATATCGATCTGCTCGCGAAAGACTGGGGCCGATGAGGCATCGAGATCGCCGGTTAGGGTAATCGTGGCGATGGCGTTGTCAATTTCGGTAGCGGCGGTAAAAGACATAATCGGTAATGGGTTATGAATGAACAACAAATTGCAGACGGGAACGACGGAAGAGAAACCTGGAATGGGGCAAGCGTTAACCTAGATTGAGCTAGTCAGCCCTAGCGGCCTACGAGCACCACAACGGAGCGATCGCGCACCAGCAGCCCCTGCTGGGGGTCGAGCACCGGCTCTTTACCCAGGTCAAAATGGTCGAGGTCGGCCCCTGTATTGATGGCGCTGTGCCACTGCATGCCCGTCGGCAGCCCCGGCAGCTCAAACCACTGGGTTTGCCAGTGCATGTTGATCGCCACGTAGAGGTAGTCATCCTCGGCGGTGCCCGACTTGGCGTGCTTGCCGCAGAGCATAAAGGCCAGGGCGCGGCTGCCTTCAGACCAGTCGGCATTCCAGGCCTGGGTGCCGTGCCAGGTGATATCGGCATAGCCGCTGCCGACGTAGTCTCGGTTTTGCAGATGGTAGCGGCTGCGCAGGGCGGGGTGAGCCCGGCGAAAATGGATGCAGTGGCTGACAAACTTAAATAAGTCCTGATTAGTCTCTACTAGGTTCCAGTCCAGCCAGTTCAGCTCGTTGTCGTGGCAGTAGGTGTTGTTGTTGCCATTTTGGCTGCGGCCCAATTCGTCGCCCATCAGCAGCATGGGCACGCCCTGGCTCAGCATTAGAATGGCGATCGCATTGCGCATCTGTCGCTGGCGCAGGGCGTTAATGCCGGGGTCGTCAGTCCAGCCCTCTGCCCCGCAGTTCCAGCTATCGTTGTCGTTGCCGCCGTCGTTGTTGTACTCCCCGTTGGCGGCGTTGTGCTTGTCGTTATACGACACCAAATCCGCCAGGGTAAAGCCATCGTGGGCGGTGATGAAGTTAATTGACGTGGCGGGGCCTCGCCCCGCCCAGGCATAGAGGTCGGGGGAGCCCTGCAAGCGCTGGGCCATATCCCCTACCCGGCCCGCGTCGCCCTTGAGAAACTTGCGAATGCCGTCGCGGTACTTGCCATTCCACTCGGCCCAGCGGCCGTAGGCCGGAAAGGAGCCCACCTGATACAGCCCCCCCGCATCCCAGGCTTCGGCAATTAGCTTGCAGCGGGCCAAAATTGGGTCAAAGGCCAGGGCCTCTAGCAGAGGTGGGTTGGCCAGGGGTGCCCCCCAGGGGTCGCGGCCCAAGATCGAGGCCAGGTCAAAGCGAAACCCGTCGATGTGGTACTCCGCCGCCCAAAACCGCAGGCAGTCGAGCACCAGGTTGCGCACCACCGGGTTGTTGCAGTTAAGGGTATTGCCGCAGCCGCTGAAGTTGAAGTAGTACCCTTCTGGGGTGAGCATGTAGTAGGTTTTGTTGTCGAGCCCCCGGTAGGAAATGTAGGGGCCATTTTCATTGCCCTCGGCGGTGTGGTTAAACACCACGTCTAAAATCACTTCAATGCCGTTTTTGTGCAGCTCTTTGACCAGAGATTTCAGCTCATCGACCTGCATGCCAAACTTGCCGGTGGCGGCATAGCCCGCCTTGGGGGCAAAGAAGCCGACAGTGCTGTAGCCCCAGTAGTTCATCAGCAGGTCGCCGGTTTCGGGGTGGCGGCGGGAGTTCTCAAACTCGTCAAACTCAAACACCGGCATCAGCTCAATGGCGTTGACCCCCAGCTCCTTGAGGTAGGGAATCTTGGCCCGAATGCCCGCAAAGGTGCCGCGATGATTTTCCTTCACCTCAGAGGAGGGGTGGCGCGTAAACCCTCGCACATGCATCTCATAGATGATCTGATCTTCGGGCGGTACTTCCAGCGGGCGATCGCTCTCCCAATCGAAGTCATCAAAGGACAGCCGCGAGCGGTGCTGGTACGGGTCACTCCAGTCGGGCTCTTCTCCCCAGATATCGCGTCCGCCAATGATTTTGGCGTAGGGATCCATTAAAATCTTGTCGGTATTAAACCAGTGACCCGCCTGAATATCCAAGGGGCCATCCATGCGATAGCCGTACTCTACCGTCTCGTAGTCGAGGTTGAAGACGGTCATCGTCCAGACATCCCCAATGCGAAATTCATCGGGGAAGGGAATTTCGGCCACGGGTTCTTTCTGGTGCTTTTGGAAGAGCACCAGGGTGCAGTCGGTAGCATAGCTGGAATAGATGGAGAAATTCACCCCCCCTGGCACCAGCGTTGTCCCAAAGGGCAGCGGGCGACCGCAGCGCAGCTTGTAGTCCCCAAAGGTGTGGGTCGGGTGGATATCAATACGGTCCATGGGTGCTCCTGAAAATAAACCAAATCCAGGTCTAGAGTTGGCGGTTTGCCGGTAGGAAACGATAAATCTCAAGCCGGACTTGGCACGGCAAACCTGGTGATCGCCGGATCGTTTATGGCTGTAGCTTCAGCACAGCAAAGGCCTCATTCAGAGTGTCGGTGGTGGTAAAGAAATCTAGAAACCCGGTCACACTCATGGTGTCTTTGATCTCTTCCACCAGCCCGACCAAGACAACCTGGCCATTTTGGGCCGTCGCCTGGCGATAGACCGCCAGCAAAACCCGCAGGCCCGCACTCGACATGTAGGAAACCTGGGTCATCTCTAAAATCATTTTGATGTCAGGGGCGGCAGCGGCCAGGATGTCGGTTTGCACACTGGGGGCGGTGCTGCCGTCAATATCCCCCGCCAGAGTAATCAAGGTGACGGGGGTGGGGGCCTGGGTGTCGAGGTCGGTGGCCGTTAGAATTTGCTGCTTAAGTTCCATGGTGCATTTTAGAGGGGGCAGAGAGGGCGGTGGCTAGGGGCCGCTGCAGCGGCCCCCAAAGAGCTTAGGTGGGCAGAAGCTGCACCTTAACTTTGACCCGCTCTTGGGTGTCGGGGAGCTTGACGGTTAGCTCGTCGGCGTTGAAGTGCTCGTAGGGTTCATCGTTGACCCAGCAGGCCCCGATGCGAATGCTGCCGGGGGGCAAAATGTCGGGGGAAACCCGCAAAATGTTGTCTTTGAACCCACCGGGCATGGGCTTGAAGTAGAGGTCGAGGGGCTGCTTGGTGATCAGCAGGTTGGTGTAGACCACGCTGAGGAAGCACAGCTCGGTGGAGTGGTAGGCGCTCATGGAGTGCGACCCCTTGTAGCGCTCGGTGCCCAGCAGGTAGGGCAATCCGTTGGCCAGCACGTTAAAGTAAATCGCCCCGTCGTCGTGATCGAGGAAGAAGGCATTGTAGAAGGCGGCCGCTTCGCGAGCGTGGCGCAGATATTCGCGGTTATCTAAGGTACCTGCCAAAATCAGGTAGGCCAAGATAGCCTGCTCTTGCTGCCACCAGGCTTTGCGATCGTGCCAGACAAAGCGATGCTGCTCGTCTCCAGGGCCCAGCACCCGCTCGACCACATCGTACCAGCCACCCCGCTGGCGATCGCTGCCCACATCCGGCATCAGCTGGGCAATCTTTTCGGCCAGCCCCACGTAGTCATCCTTGGCCTTTAGCGACTGCATGCGCATCAGGTTCCAGGCAATCTTCAGGTTGTGGCCCACCACCGCCCGATTTTGCTGCCAGCCCCAGGCCTGATCACGGCTCCAGTCCTCAAAGAATTTCTCCTGCACAAAGGGGCTGTTGTCGTAGTCGGGGAAGTACTTAACGATGGTGTCAAAGGTGTACTCCAGGAAGTCGGCATACTTGGGATCGCCCGTCGCCAGCCACAGGTTAATTAGATAGGCCGGGGCGTGGTCGCCCACGGAGTTCCAGTTCTTACGCGCCTGGTTCCACTTGAGGGATTCGGCCTTGGGATCGAGGGTCAGGGGGTCGAGGTGGGAGAAATAGCCCCCCTGCTCGGTGTCAATATAAAACTTGTCAAACAGGCTGACGGTCATCTCGGCATCCCGCAGAATGCGAGGGTCGCCTGTGATGCGGTAGGTCTGAATGGGGCCAGCCAGGGCATAGATCTGCTCGTAGGCCGGAATGGCGTCGTAGTCATCGCCAAACTCAGAGGTCAGCAGCTTTTGCTCGCGATTGCCGGTCACCCTGACCCCGTGGTACCAGTAGATCAAGTCCTCGTCGGGGTCGTAGAAGCGCATGTGATCGCGCAGGTACTCGGTGCCCTTTTCCGCCGCCTCCAAAAAGCGATCTTCCCCGGTCAGCAGGTAGGCCGATGCCATGCCGTAGACCATGCGAGAAATAGTGTCGGTTTCTTGCAAATAGTCATCCTGCTGTTTGGCCCCGGCCAGGTGCAGCATGGTGCGATAGTTGGCGTAGTCAATTTCTTGGTTGGGGTAGCCGAACTGCCACTTCAAATAACAGTCGGTAATTGAGGTGATTTGGCTCACCCACCAGGCCGGTTCTTCATGGCGATAGGTGTCGGGAGCCTCCCCTGGAAACACAAGGGCCTTAGCTTCAAACTTGTGCCCATCCCCCTGGGGATAAAAAACACCGTAGGCAAAGACGTGAATACCGGGGGTTAGCAGTTCTCCCAGGCGACCGGTGCAGTCTAGGTACGGTTCATTTAAGTTCTGAGCAATTCGACCATAGACCGTGTCCGTCAGGTAAATGGTGTACTCCCGTCCGTCGGAGGTTTTGACCTGAAAGCACTTTTCCTGGCGGTCAAACTGAGTTACATAGCCTGCGATCGTATCTGAGAATGAAAAGCCAACTGCTGTCATGAAATCTTGCTCCTTGGAATGGGGGACTTAACTCTGTAGACCTATGCAAACAAGCATTCCACTCGACTTAAGTAATACGAGGCTCGGACAGGTGCGAACAGCTCAACAGCAAGCTGGCTCAACGCTTAAGCCATCACCTTGACGGTGATATCTCGCACAATACTCGTATACAAATGATCGGGAAACTTGATGGCGAATACGCCGTTACTCGCCAAGAACATCATGTCATCTGAGTGGGGCAGTATCCCCGCTACAGTGGCATTGTAGGTTTTTTCAATTTGCTCTTTAAGGTCATCAAAATTTAAGATGCAGGGTGCTTTGTTGACCACCAGAAAAAGTTTTTCAACTCCCAATTTTCGAGCAATATCAACGGTGATAGCCGTCCCTTGATAATCTTGCTTGTCGGGCCGCAAAACGAGAACGGCTACGTCTGATATCGCAATTGAGAGCAGGGTCTCTTCGTTGAGTCCGGGATGAGTATCAATGAGCAAATAATCTAAATTTAGGTCATCAATTAGATTCTGAAAACCCTCCCGCAACATTCCAACATCATAGCCCTGCTTCAGAATCTCAGCGATATCTCCAGCCTTGACGCTAGAGGGAATCAGGTAAATCTTCCCCTGTTTTATACCGAGATCCTGAAGCACCCAAGAAACATCGTAGGCCGCCTCTGTGATTGAGCATCGTCCCCAAAGAAAATCGTTTAGTGTGAGCTCAATATTATTTTCGTCAAAGCCAAATAGGGCATGAATGCCCGGTGACTGAATGTCAGTATCAACAATGCCAACGCGGCATCCCTGCCTGGCTATGGACGCCGCCAGATTAGCCGTTGTATTTGATTTGCCAGTTCCACCCCGGTAGGAGTGAACTGAAACAATTTTTGACATATCACCCTTGACCAAAACTACATTTCGAGTCGGGTTCGACAGGTGCCGCCCCAAGCATGCCAAACGCTAGCGATAGAACCTTGAATCCTCTGAATCCCGGCACTGCCCGATGGCGCAATGCCGGTGCGATGGCCCTGCGGAGCCGGTCTTTGACCATCGCCCACCGGTTTAAACGAGAATTCCGCCCTAATCTACATCCTTTTTTGGGGTCAGAATATGCCTTTAGCCTTTTCTTTGTTTTTCTACCCCACCAGGGCGCAGGGTGGATGTTGCCGACTAGTATTCCCTAAATTTGCTATGAATCCCATCAGCCTTACCAGAGCGAGAAACGCTGCATGAACAAATCTTGAAGCTCTGTTGCGTAAACTATTGCTGTTCGCAGACAAGGTAAAGTTTTACGTTTTTTGCCACTTTATTGTTTCAGGGAGAAGGAGGTCAAGGCTAGGAACTCTACTGCCTAAATAAGCAGTGAAAAGCTAAAGATTTTTGGTGGTCAATCCACCCTATGGGGAAATCTTTAAAGTTTTTCTCGACCTCCTGAACAGATAGGTTGACATTGACTATCGTATTAAAGCAATAAAGCGGCGATTTCTCAATAGATAGTCATAAAAAGGTGAGGGCGATCAATCTTTAAGATAGGTTAAATTGAATTGTTTGATACCGAATTTTTATGGGCTAAGTGCTGTCAGCGGATTATTCTTATTGTGTCATGGTGCGATCGCACTATTTTCCTCAAGGTTAGGGTCGTCTAGGGCATTGATATCCCGGCACTGTCTCTGCCAGTTAAAAAGCGGTTAAGAACGCCAAAATTTAACCCTAGGAATCAAGACCGTAGGCGCATCAACGGCGGTCAGCAATCTGCCCATGACCCTCAAAACCTAATCATTGGCGACGCAACAAAATATCGAATTGACAAGCTATTGTCAGAGAAAAGTCTGCCGGTGGGCATGGCCCCCGTCACAGGCGTATCAGAAGCCTAGCTGCGGCACTTCGTTGGCGCTAAATCTCAGCAATGCCAACCGCGGGCAGGTGCCCGGCGAACATCAGGTGCAGACGCAGGGCGTTGGCAATGTCACCGCACCAGACCCTGGTAGGGCTGCCAGAGCTGCACCTGCTGCCCCTGGGCCATTAAAAATTGACCATTGGGGCTGAATTGAAAGTGGCCCACGTCGTGGAGCTGCGAGAGCGACTGCCCGGTCGCCACCGACCACAGGGTAATACCCTGGCGGGGAATAGGCTCACTTTCGACCAGGGGCAGCAGCAGGGTGCTGGTGGCCAGGGTCTGCCCGTCGGGGCTAAAGGCCAGTTCGCCAAGGTTGGTGGGCTGAACGGGGTGCCCCACGCTCTGATTGAGGGTGAGGGTGTGAACCGTCTCATGGGTTTGCCGGTTCCACAGGCGAGCCGTTTTGCCGTCGCTGGTGGCCAGGCGCTGGGTATCTGGGCTAAAGGCCAGGTGCTGCACCGGCTCGGTGTGCCCAGTGAGGGTAATCTGGCGCGCGCCGGTTGTAGCGTTCCAGAGCTTGACGCTGTTGTCGCGATGGTCAGAGACCGGCCCTGCGGGGCCATCGCCCGTGGCTAGGGTTTGCCCATCGGGGCTAAAGGCCAGGGGCAGCAGGGGGTAGCGGGTTGTGGCACGGTTCACCAGGGTGCGAACCAGTTGCCCATTGGTAGCATCCCAGAGCTGGAGGGTGTTTTGATCCGTCGCAGTGGCCAACCGCTGACCGTTGGGGCTAAACCGCAGGGTGTGCACCATGCCATCGGCGGCAGTCATCGGCATCGTCCGCAACAGCTGTCCGGTTTGTAGATTCCACAGTTTTAGGGTTTGGTCGGCGCTGGCGCTGGCCAGGGTTTGACCGTCAGGGCTGATGGCGATCGCCCGCACCGCGTACCGATGCCCCTGAAACGTGCGGATTGGCTCGCCCGTGGTCGCTGACCAGAGCCGCACCACCCCGTAGGACATGCCCGCTGCAACCAGCTGGCTGTCGGGGGTAAACGCCACGGCATTGGCCACATCCCCAACAATGCGAGTGCCTTGGCCCGCAGGCTCCTGGGGCGGATTGCCTTGGGCCGATGCCTCTAGGGCGGGCCCCCGGTGCAGGGTGATAATGCGGTTGCCGCGCTCAGCGTTCCACAGAGCCAGGGCGCTTTCTCCCCGGATGCACGATCGCTCGTAGCTGTAGCTGCCGATGGCAATCACCGCCCCATTGGGGCTAATGGCTGAGGACGTGGTGTAAATCGGGCATGGAGAGTCGGGATAGAGCGACTTTAAATCAATTGTCCGGGCCAGCTGAGGTCGCTGCCACGAGCCGACCTCCGGTATTGGCGATGCTAGGGCTGTTTCTACCCAGTTAAACAGCACCGGGAGATACTGATTAAACCGTTCGCCCTGGATGTACATGGCGTCAATGGTGCAGCTGCCACAGCTCTCGCCCGAAAAAAGTTTGGCGATTTGCTCCCAGCTCACCCCGGCCCAGGGCAGGTGGCCCACGGGCGCATCCAAGGATGGGTTGATTTCTGACTCGGTCAGCCAATCTCCAGCGATAAAGGTGGGGTCTGCCATGCCGGGGGGGCGCGTCCAGCCGACGCGATCGCCAAAGGCCTTGGCCGCCACCGCCGAGTCTACTGGGTTCGCGGCTCTCACCTCAGCCCAAATTTGCTGCTGCACGCTAAAGCCAAACTGCCCATCGCTGGCCTCAACCCAGAGCCGATCGAGGGTTTGCAGCACCTCTGGGGGAATATTGGTCGCCAGCGGCGGACTGAGAATGTCACCCCCCGGATGAATCCAGGGGTCTAGAATACGGCGGGTTTCGGCATCGGCAGCGGGCCAGTCTTGGGCGGCGAGGTGCGATCGCAGCGCCCCCACATCCACCGCCTGGGCCTGGGCCCAGTTCGTTTGCTGAGCAGTCGGGTCGATCTGGGCCTGGAGGGATACGGGCCAGCTCAACGCTGCCGCCAGCACCAAACCCAAGCCCAGGTAGGCCAGCCGTTTGAGTTGCCTCATATGGCCTCGCATCATAGTCTTAGCCCCTGAATAATGGTGTCGAGGTGGGGTTCAAAGGTTTCTACCGCTGTTTCGTCTGAGAACGAGCCGCTGGGGTCGCCGCTAATTACCCCGGTAACAAACACATGGAGCATGGTGCCGTCGGTGGTCACATAGCCAATGCCGCGATCGAACAGCACCCCGTTGGGATGGGTGATGGTGTAGCCGTAGCGCAGTCCGGGCAGGGTGCCCACAGTCATGACTACTGGTGTTTCTCCCACAAATTGGAGGGCGGGGTCAGCCACCTGCCGGTCTGCTTCGATGGTGCGGTAGTGGTCGCTCACCCAGGCCTGGAGAAACTCAAGCTCTGACCCTGCGGGCAGCGGCAAACCGCCCTGCACGGGTACTTCGCTAAGGGGATGGCTGAAGCGTTCTACTGTGCCAATGAGTTCACTGTTGTCCTCGACGCACAGCAGCACCGCGTTGACGCAGGGCTCGACCTGCCAGTTTGGGGGCGCAGAAATTGGCCCCAAGATGTTGGCCCAGCCGGATGGGGTGGCCGCCTCGTCTTGAGGAACGGGCGTCTCCTGCGGGGGGGCTGGGGAACAAGCCAGGAGAGCCGTGGTGAGTAAACTAATGCCGACTAGGGTCGGAAAGCGAGTAGAGGTTTTCATTGGTGATCGAGTGGGAAGACGTTGTACCATCGGGCGAGGGCAGGGTCAACGTCGGGGGCAGGGTAGAGGGAACATCGGACAGGGCGATTGTCGAACAGCTTCTAGGGGCGATCGCACGCTTCTCGGAGCCGCAGGATCGCTCCAGATCCTTCAGCCGCCAGCAAGATAATTCCGCATGGTAGGCCAGAGATTCGTTAGGTTCAGCTCCTATTTTCCCCAGGGTCTGAGGGGTTTCCATGGCGGTTACGAGAACTGAAACGCTGGGATGATGTCTCCTAGACCAAGCGAATCTGAAGCCTTGCGGCGTGACAGCTGCGCCGCAGGGCAAGATAATCTAGCGCTGTGCTCTGCCAGTCGGTCATCTAGGTCTTGAGCGATCGCAGCGCGAATGGATACCGCTAGGCCTTAATCTTTTTGCCTGGGTAGCGGCGGCGTCTCGCTCATAGGGAGCCAGCAGCCCTACCCCAACGAGCATGGGCAGAAAGTATATAGATATAGACAGCCTTAGTCATTAATGCGCTTTTGGAGTTTGCGCTTGGGCTGCAACCACAGGGCAATACCGCTGCCAACTAAGACTAACAACCCTAAAGAATTTAGAAATGGATAGATGACTTGCAGATCGATGAACCCAAAATTGCCCTTGTGTAGAGCTAGCAGCCACTCAAAAGCATCGTCTCTACCGGCCATATCGACCAGCTGATACAGCGAACCCGTCAGCACCGTCAGCACGATGGGTAACAGCATAATTGGCGCTAGAAAACGGTGAAGCTGGCGCAGGTTTTTGGCAGTTTTCATCGCTAAACAAGTACTTAAAAAGACCCTTTTAATTTAGCAACGGTGAATGACAGGGCGATGTCAAACCGATGTCAATCTGACCTATAGATGAAATGCTGAAGAGGCGATCGCATTGACACAGGTTTAACACTGGACTAACACATGCTTTGCCTAGAGTTACTGCTATTCCTTACTAGAAGGACGATTCCAATGAATAACTTTAATCTTTCAGGACTCCGAATCGCAGCTGCAATCGTAGCCTCTAGTGTTTCATTTTTAGCCGCGCCTGCTGTGATGGCATCCTCTGAGCTAGACGCTGTGGAAGATGCCGACAAGTCCAGTCAAATCGAGCACGTTTCCCATGCCTATCTAGGCGAAATTGATGCTAGCCATGCCGCCTATATCGATGCCATGGAGACGAAGTTAGGACTCTGGGAGTAGCCAGCAATCGTTAGCTACTCGATCAAATTCAGGCCTGGTTCTGAGCGCAAAAAAATCACGTCTTAAATCAGGTCTGAATTGACCAGACTCAATACTTAAGGCCTTCAACAGTATGAATAAACTTCTCATTGGCACTGGAGGATTTCTCGGGTCAACCCTTGGCAGTTATTTCCCTATGTTATGGGGCGGCAGCCTGTTTTCTCTGGCCTCCGTTTTCTTTGGCATGACAGCTGGCATTGGAGGGATTATATTAGGCTACCGGCTTTCAAAGTATCTCGGGTTTGTCTAGGGGCCATCTAAAAACGATCGGGGGCTGCTGTCTGATAAGAGCAACCGGTCTCACCATGATTTCGCCAAGGGTTTGTTACAGCTCTGCCACAGCCACCGTCTAAGCTCATAGCTATCTTTGGTTAGCCTACTGCTATGTCCCGCCTCCGCCGCCGTTCTGCTTTGCTTACTAGCATTAAAGCCTGGTCACCTGCCGAAAAAGCGCTGGCCCTCACCTCAGCATTCACCCTGGTTGGGTTGCCGGTTCTCACCACAACGGCCTGGGCTGCTTGGCAAGACAGCCCCAAGACCGTTTTAGACGAAGCCTGGCAGATTGTGCATCGCTCCTACGTCGATCCAGAGTTTAACCAGGTGGACTGGATGCAGGAGCGCCAGGCGCTGCTGGGCCAGGAGTATAGCTCCCGAGATGCGGCCTACGCGGCGCTTAAAGGCACTCTGGCGAAGCTCGACGATCCCTACACGCGGTTTATGACGCCGGAGGAGTTTCAGGCCTTTTCGAGTCAGACCAGCGGGCAGCTGGTGGGGGTGGGGATGCAGCTTTCGGTTGATCCCGAAACCCAGGTGCTGACGGTGGTGCAGCCCATTGAAGGGTCTCCGGCTATGGCGGCTGACATTCAGCCCGGCGACCACATTGTGCAGATCAATGGGGCCTCAACCCAGGGCATGACTGTGGAAGCGGCGGCCAGCCAGATTCGCGGTGAGGCGGGCACGACCGTAGACCTGCTGATGCAGCGCAACGACATGGCCCCCTTCACCGTTACGCTGACCCGCGCCCGTATCGACCTGCCGGTGGTGCACTCCGCCCTGCGGGAGGCTGAGGGGCAGCGCATTGGCTACATTCGCCTCAGTGAGTTTAACGCCCAGTCTGCCGACCAGATGGAGCGGGCCATTAAAGGTCTAGAAGAGCAGCAGGTAGATGGCTATGTGCTCGACTTGCGCAACAATCCGGGGGGGATTTTGGCTCAGGCGATCGCGATCGCGCGCATGTGGATCGATGACGGCGCGATCGTTCGCACCGTAGACCGCGACAGCCACGCCGAGGAAACGATCGCCAACCGGACAGCTATCACCGACAAACCGCTGGTGGTTTTGGTCAACGGCAACTCGGCCAGCGCCAGCGAAGTCGTCACCGGAGCCCTCAAAGACGATCACCGCGCCACCGTGGTAGGCACCCAAACCTTTGGCAAAGCCCTAGTGCAATCGGTTAACCGGCTCAGGGATGGCTCGGGCCTCAACGTCACCATTGCTCACTACTACACCCCCTCGGGGGCCGACATTAACCACCGAGGCATCACGCCCGATGTGGTCGCCGAGTCTCCCGAGGCTGCCCAAAAAGACCTGTGGATGAACCCCGATCGCCTCGGCACCGAGCAAGACAGCCAGTACGTCACAGCCCTCGGCCAGCTTCAGGAGGCGATCGCGGCGACAGCCACCCCCGCCGTCACCCAATCGCACCCAGCCGGGTTACCCCATCTCTAGTAGCGGCTAAGTCCTGGGGAGATGAGCATTGGGGGGATCGCTGGCCTCCAATGCTCATGCTAGGCTTGGCGATCGCGCCCCCGGTGCAAAAGCCCCCTGAGTCCCAGTTAGGGCGATCGAAACTTCGTCATAGGGGGTGTTGTCTGTGTCGATGGCTTTGACCTCAATGCGATCGGCATAGACGCTAAAGGCGGTAAACCCGAGCTGAGAGCTGGCGTGGGCCGTCCAGTCAGAGCGATCTACTGGGCGCAGCTTAGCGCCATTGCCGGAGGTGATGTAGGTGGTGCCGTCGATCGGCTCGGTTCTTTCGTAGTTGTGGTCGTGGCCGTTGATATAGAGCTGTACGCCGTGTTCGGCGAACAGGGGCGAGAGATCGTCAATCAGCGTCTGCTGGGAACCATGCTGGCCCGAGGAATAGATGGGATGGTGGGCAAACACAATTTTCCAGGGAGCCTGCGATCGCCGCAGTTCGGTCTCAAACCAGTCGAGTTGGGAGCGCCAGGGCGATTTGTCGTCGCTGTCGATAGCCTGGGTGGTGTCTAGGGCAAAAAACTGCACCGCCTGCCGAGAAAAGGTGTAGTAGCGCCCGGCCATGTTATAGCCCGAATAGCTGAGCTGATCTTCCCCGTTATTGGTGCGTATATCGTGGTTGCCTAAAGCGGCATAAAATTTGGTGTTTTGCCGCAGCAGTTCAGCGTAGGGCTGCTCAAAAACCCGGTCAACTTTCTCGATTTCGCCGTTTTCATAAATGTTGTCCCCGGTGAGCAAAACGAGGGGAGAAGTGGCCAACCGCTGCCGCTGCACCATCGCCTGGGCTACGGCGTGCTGTTCTCGCTCCCCTGTCCCCACATCTCCCGCTGCCATAAAGTTGAGCAGCGCATCATTCCCTGCGGCGGTTGCCAAATAGTTGTCTGTGACTTGAGGCCAATAGCGCCGCCCTACCGCTGCGGCAAAACCACCGAGGCCTAAGGCCAATAGTGCTCGACGTTTCAAGGGTGCCCGCTCCTCTAACTCGGTGGGGGTTGCGCGTCCATGGTCTGGCGAGCGATCGCTTTAAGTCAAGCTAGACCACTGAGAGATCTCCTATTCTTCATGAACCAGGGTTAATGGCCCTCGGTCGGCACGGGGCGATCGCCCCTGCCCAGCAAAGCCAGCCGTGGCCATGGCCGTTTGCCGAGGGGCCAATTGCCGTAGACTGATCGAACAGACTAACCTCTCTACTGCCTTTCAACCTGACCATGGGCGATCGCTCGGCTCGGTTTTACACCCTGCTCTCCGTTGGGGCCGCTGTTCTCACCATTTTGCTCAAGACGTCGGCTTACCTGCTGACGGGTTCGGTCGGGCTCCTGTCCGATGCCGCTGAATCGGTGGTGAACCTAGTGGCCGCCATCGTCGCCACCTGGGCTGTAACCTTTGCCGCCAAGCCGCCCGATGAAGACCATGCCTTTGGGCATTACAAAGCAGAATATTTTTCTAGCGGGGCGGAAAGCGTCCTAATTTTGGTGGCGGCAGGCAGCATTGCCTTTGCGGCCTGGGGTCGCCTCTTCGACCCTCAACCCCTAGAGCAGGTGGGCATTGGGCTAGCGCTGTCGCTGGTGGCCACAGCTATCAACGGGGCCTTGGCGGTGGTGATGCTGCGGGCCAGTCGGCGGCTGCGCTCCATTACCCTGCGGGCCGATGCCCACCATTTGCTCACCGATGTTTGGACCTCGGTGGGGGTGGGGGTGGGGGTGATTCTGATCCCCCTGACGGGTTGGCTGATTCTAGATCCAATTATTGCCCTGGTTGTGGCGGCAAATATTGTGTGGGCCGGGCTTAGACTGCTGCGCGAAACGGGGATGGGCCTTTTGGATACGGCACTGCCCGCCGCCGAGCGGCAGATCGTCGCCGAGGCGTTGCAGCCGTTTGAGGCCCAGGGGATTCAATTTCACGCCCTGCGAACTCGGGTTGCCGGGTCGCGGCGGTTTATCTCGCTGCATGTACTAGTGCCGGGAGCCTGGACGGTCAAGCAAGGCCATGACCTCTGTGAAGATATTGAGCTGACCGTGGGGCGATCGCTGCCCGGCACCGTTGTGTTCACCCATTTAGAACCGTTAGAAGATCCGGCTTCGTGGGCCGATCAGGCCCTAGAGCGCTAGCTAGGCTAAACCCTACGGTGGCCGCCAGCACTCAAACTAGCTTTGCAAATCGGCAAAGCTGGGATGCAATTATGTAAAGAGAGAGCTGGCCCAGAACAGCGGCGGGGTAGCCTATGTAGTGCTACCTCAACCGGTCGTACTGTCGTTGCACCCATGCCGCAAACCATTCTGATTGTGGAAGACGAGGCCGAGATTGCCCGCTTCATTCAGCAGCTGTTGGCCAAAGAAGGCTTTACCTGCCTCCACAGTCGCGACGGCGAAGATGCGGTGCGCCAGTGCCAAACCCATCGCCCCAATCTGGTGATTCTCGACTGGATGCTGCCCGGCTGGGATGGGCTAGAGGTGTGCACCCGCATTCGCAAACAGGGCGGTATCTATGATCCCTACATTTTGATGCTCACCGCCAAGGCAGAAGACTTTAACCGGGTGATTGGTCTGTCTACCGGCGCAGATGACTACCTGGTCAAACCCTTTAGCCCGATGGAACTGGTGGCCCGAGTGCGAGCCTTGCTGCGCCGCAGCCTGCGCCAGGAGGATCGGAGCCAAACCTATCGCACCCGCCACTTCACCATCGATTTAGATCGCCATATTGCCACCCGGCAAGTGAGTGGTGCAGCCCAAGAACTCGAACTGACGACGATAGAATTTGACCTGCTGGCCACCTTTCTCAGCCACCCAGGGCGAGCCTGGAGCCGCACTCACCTGGTCGAAAAACTCTGGGGGGACGATTTTTTTGGTGAAGAACGGGTGGTGGACAACCACGTGGCCCGCCTGCGAAAAAAAATCGAGACCGATCCGGCCCATCCTCAGTTTGTGCAGACCGTGGTTGGCATCGGCTACAAATTTGAGGATGGAGAGCCGTGAAGATCGGGTTACAGGGGCGGCTATTTTTCTCCCATCTGGTGGTGATGCTAGTGGGCCTGGCCAGCTTCATTGTGATTAGCCGGGCCACCTCCCACCACTTGTTTTCTGGGCACCTGGATGAGATGGGGCAGGCCATTGGCGAAATTCGGGAAGAGGTGCTGGAGGGGTTTGAAACCGCCTGGAGCGGCAGCACTACCTGGTCGCTGATCTTGGGCAGCCTGACTGCCGCTGGCCTGAGCTACTGGGTGGCCCACCGCATCACCCGTCCCCTGGCCCAGATGGAGCGCATCGCCCGCCAGTTTGCGGCGGGGGGGCTGACCGAGCGGGTGCCCACCAGCGAGATTCCTGAGCTGGCGCGCTTGGGGGCCAGCTTTAACCGCATGGCCCTGAGCTTGCAGGATGTAGAACACCAGCGCCGAGAGCTGATTGGCGATCTGACCCACGAGCTGAGAACACCCTTGACCATTGTGCGGGGGTATTTAGAGGAGATGGCCGAGCACCAGCTGCCCCTATCGCCCGACACCGCCCGTCTGCTGGTGCTTGAAACCCGCCGGCTAGAGCGATTGGTGAACGATTTGCAGGAGCTGTCTGTGGCTGAAGCCGGCCAGGTGCCGCTGAATTTGCGGGCGATCGCCCTGCCTCCTCTGATTGAAAAACTCTTGCTGCGCTTCGAGAGCCAGATCGCCGACGGCGGCCCCCAGCTGAGGTGGCAGTGCGATGACGCGATCGCCCCTGTGCTGGCCGATCGCGATCGCCTGGAGCAAATCTTGGTGAACCTGCTGAGCAACGCCATTCAGCATACCCGTCAGGGCCACATCACCCTGACGGTCTGGGAAAGTGGGCCAGAGGTCTGGATAGCCGTTGTCGATACCGGCACTGGAATGACTTCCCAGGAGCTACCCTACGTGTTTGATCGCTTTTGGCGGTCATCGCGCACGACGGCTAATTTTCCCTATGGTACCGGCATTGGTCTGGCCATTACTAAACGCCTCGTAGAACTCCAAGGCGGACGCATCGAAGTAGAAAGCACCCTCAGTCAGGGCAGTATCTTTCGCTTTTGCCTGCCGAAGGGATAGGCCACATTGACACAGCCCAGCCATCGGTTGGCGACATCCGCCCTCTACAGTACGGAAAAGCAGATTCTGAGGAACCCAGGGTGGCCTTTCTATCTTTTGTGGCGGGCGTAGGAATTGTCGGGCTGGTGCTATTTTTGGGTGTCAGCCTGCTAATTTGGCTGTTTCCGCCGTCCAAGGCAGAAACTCGCCACAAAAAGCTGTAGACGATTGCAGAAAGCCCTGCATCCCGAGGGCTTGCGCCCATAGATATTCTCATCGGCCAGACATCTGCAACAGCTGGGTTTGAAGATCTTCAATCATGTATTCTGCCCCGATTGGCCCTTCTAGCGTGGCCCACAGATAGAAATCGGCAAATAAGAGATGCTTGGCCTGGCTCTCAACAGATTGCAGGATAGGATTTTGCTGCCACTGCTGTTTGATGGGGTCTGATAAACTGCCCCGTTCAAGCACCATGATCAAATCAGGCTGCATCTGCGGTAAGTACTCCACTGAAATAGGCGCTATGCCAAGGCTAGAGGTCGATGACTGGGGAACCATGAGCTGAAAGCCCAGTTTTTCTAATAACCCACCCATGTAATTATCGGTGGTGAGTACGGTAATTTGTCCCAGGTCGATCATGTCAAGAATGAGGGCGGTGGCATTTTGATTGATGGGGTTGAGGGCCTTTTTGGCGGCAGCTATTTTTTGCTCGTAGCGTTCAATCGTCAGCCGCCCCTGAGGGGTACGATCCATCGCCTCAGCTAACACTGAAAAGTCTTGCTGCCAATCGGTTTGATCGGTGTTTAAAGGCAAGACGGGGGCAATTTTAGAAATCGTCGCGTACTGGGTTTCATTGACGTAGCGGCTAACGATTAAATCGGGCTTCAACGCCAAAATTGACTCAAGGGAAGGGGTGTGTAGGGTACCAACGTAGATCGGGCGACTGGTGAGGCGATCGCCAAAATAGCTCACCCCCTCAATCTCGGCCCCCAACTGCGGCGACCCCACCACGGTTTGGTCTTGATCGTAACCGTTGGCTTTAGCGCCCGCTAACCCGATGGGCTGAATATCCAGCGACAGCAGCATATCGAGGGCCGGTGGGTCAAAGGCAACAACGCGGGTGGGTTGTCCGCAAACTTCGGTTTCACCAAACTGGTGCTGAAAGGTTCTGCACGCTGTTGGGGTATCACTAGCCGCGCTTTGTAGATCGGGCTGCGAATTTTTGGCGCAGGCGGTGGCTAATAAAACTCCTAACATTCCTAGCGAGAGGAAAGTGAACAGGCGGTGTAATTTTCGAGCTAGTCCGTACTTCAAAATTCCCATGAAACACTCCCTACGATAGTCAATGGATCGCCCGGAAAGACATTGAGGCGGTTGCTGGCGGTCTCAAAATACTCGACGTCGAAGAGGTTTCTCACATTGAGGGCCAGGCGCAGGCGATCGCGGTTGTAAAACACCGCCGCATCGGTGCGCCAATAGCTGGGCAGCACAAACGAATTGGCAAAATCGCCGGGGCGATCGCCCACTAAAATCAGCCCCAGCCCAAAGCCCAACCCGCGCAGATTGCCCTCCTGCAATTCATAGGTTGACCACACATTGAAGATATGGTTGGGTACCAGGCGCAGCTGATTGCCTTCGGGGAGGTTATTGTCTTCGGTAATGAGGGCATTGGTATAAGCGTAGGCTCCAATAATGTTCCAACCGGGCAAAATTTCACCAGCCAGGTTTAGCTCAATGCCTCGGCTGCGCTGTTCCCCCGTCTGAATCGAAAAGCCCAGATTGTCGGGATCGTCGGTTTCAACGTTAGAGCGGGTGAGTTGGTACAGCGCCAGCGATGCAGATAGGCGATCGGTAATGTCTGCTTTGACCCCAACCTCGTACTGGGTGCTGCGCTCTGGGTCAAAGGGCTCACCGCTAAATGTTGCCCCCGCTACCGGCAAAAACGACCGGCTGTAGCTGGCGTAGAGCGAAATCGGGTCAACGGGTTGATAGACTAGGCCAACCCTGGGGCTAAAGGCGCTGCCCGATCGCCGTTGATCGGTGGCGGCAATAAAATTTGCGCTGGTTTGCTCAAAGGTATCAAACCGTAGACCCACCAACAGGTTGAGATTATCCAGCAGTTCGACCTGGTCTTGCACGTAGAGACCGAGGGCGTTGGTGGCGCTATTGCCCCCATAGAGGGAGTCCGGATCGATCGGCCCTGAGGGCTGAACATAGACGGGATTGAAAATATCGATCGTGCTGGGAGCGAGACTGCCGCCACCAAAACTGTAGTATTGCCGGGTGAGGTTAATGCCTGCCACCAGCTGATGCTGAAGCGAGCCGGTGGCAAACTCACCGACGGCGTAGGTATCGAAATTGTAGAACTGCTCGGTGTCAGACCCCGTACTTCGATCGAGGGTCAGGGTGCGGCGATCGGCGGCTAGTGACGTACCAAAGGCGGCAAGGCGGTTATTGCGCTGCACATCTGAATACCGAAAGGCATTGCGCAGCGACCAGGTATCGCTAAAGCGGTGATCGAGGCTGTAGCCGACTCGGTAGATGTTGTAGTCGGTCTCGCCAAAGGGGCCAGAGACATTGAGGCTGCGGGAGAGTTCGCCGTTGGGGTTGGGCAAAATGCTGCCCTCAACGGGCAGGCCTACCTGAGCGGCAACGCTGGGTCGATAGAGGTATTCGCCCGAGAGGTTGAGGGCGGTGCGATCGCTAATCTGCCAGCTCAACGCCGGGGCAATCTGGTACTGCTGCCGATCGAAGAAATCGACAAAGCTCTCGGTGGTTTGGGCCGCCAGGTTCAAGCGATACAACACCGTTCGTTCTTCGTTGAGCGGGCCAGATAGGTCAACATCGCCGCGATAGAAGTTGTAATTTCCGGCAGAGAAGCCGACTGAATAAGTGGGCTCGCTCAGGGGTTGTTCTGTTACTAAATTGATGGTGCCGCCGGGGACGCTTTGACCGTAGAGCACCGAGGCAGGCCCCCGCAGCACCTCCACTCGCTCGATGTTAGACAGATCGGGGCCAGCAAACCGAGAGGTAGGGTCGGCCAGCCCGTCGCGCACGACGTTGTCACTGCTGTCGAAGCCTCGAATTACTGGCAGCGAAAACGCGCCCCGCCCCGAAGGGTTGACGCCCTGGGTGATGCCGACATTTCGCAGCACTTCGGTGAGGTTGGGAGCCTGCTGATCGCGGATAATTTCTTGGGGAATGACCTGAATGGATTGGGGAATATCTCGAAGAGGGGTTTCGGTTCGGGTCGCCGCCGAGGCACTTGACGGGTTGTAACCCTCATTTTGCTCTCCAGTCACCACCACCTGAATCGCGTCATCCTCGGTGCCAACGGGGGCGGCTCCCAGGGTGACCGCTAAGCCCGTTGCGGTAACGGCGATCGCAGGGGGCGCATCAGTGCCGGTAATCGCCACTCGCACGGTGTTCCCTGGTTCATTGGTCACGCTGACCAGAGCAA
This sequence comes from Tildeniella torsiva UHER 1998/13D, assembly GCA_019358835.1. GTDB lineage: Bacteria > Cyanobacteriota > Cyanobacteriia > Phormidesmidales > Phormidesmidaceae > Nodosilinea > Nodosilinea torsiva. The sequence goes on along the minus strand of JAHHIH010000001.1, from coordinate 447,589 downwards.
TACCCGGCGCTGGGCCAAACTGCTCAAATGGATCGCCCTCCGGCAAAGCCAGCACAGCATTGGGGATGTCGGCAATCAGGGCATTGCCCACGGTCTGCGTTGTCGGGGCCGCCAATGTGCCCCCGGCGGTGTCGAACACCAACTGCAACCCGGCCTCGCTGGTTTCTACGCGCACTCCGGTAATTTGTACCAGGGCGGCTTCGGCTTGGGCCAGCCCGTTGGACTCCTGAGCCACCCCCGGTGGCGAAAGTACAATGCCGCTACCCCCCAGGCTTAACGCCACAATTAGCCCCAGCTTTGTCATGGTCATCTCACGTCCTCACACACCAGCTAGCGAATCTTTAATTGAAAAAGATTCTTATTTACGTAGACCTGAGTGTAGAGAGCGTGGGGCGATCGCATCTACCCCAAAACCGCACCATCACCCCAATAGCGAAGTTTGAGCGGGTTTATTTCCCCGCAGGCATTCTCTAGGGGTAAGGCCAAACTGTCGCTTAAAGGCGGCGGCAAACTGGGCGGGGTTGGCGTAGCCCACTATGTTGGCCACTTCGGCCACGGTGCGGTGGGGCTGGCGCAGCAGGTGTTCGGCCTGGTGCATGCGCTGCTGGGTCAGGTAGGCAAAGGGGGTGAGGCCAAACACGGTTTTGAAGCCCTTTTGCAGGGTGCGATCGCTCAGGCCCACCCGCTGGGCTAGCTCGGTTTGATGGGGGGGCTGCTCAAGGTGCGATCGCAAAATCTCAGCGGCGTAGTGAATCCGCGCCACGGTATCGGCCTTGGGGGATGCCGATGGCGTCGCCGTACCCTCGTTGAGCAAGCCGTCCAGCTGTAGCGCCATTAGCTCGAAGACCTTGCCCTGAAGATACAGCCGCTTGGTGATGCCGACAAAGGGACAGTCGAGGATCTGTTGCACCACGACTCGCATGGCGGCGGTCATCTTAGGAGAAAACCGATGTTGACAGTCATTCTCCTGTAGCAGGGGCTGTAGGGTCGGGGGCAACGCTCCGTCAGCGGCGGCAAACAACTGCTGAAACAGAGCCGATGTCAGGTGAATATTGACGCCAACGTGGCGATGCCAGCCAGGGCTGTGGACACGGTGGCGCGGCTGAATACCGCTACCGCCGATGTAGCCCTGCTCAGCATTGATCAGCGCCAGGTCGCCGCTGTCGTAGACCCCCGACAGAAAGGCCATAAACTGCACCGGATGCTGGTTTTCGGGTACGTGATGGGCCACATCGTGGGAGGTGGTGTTGACCAGGCAGAGATCTAAACCGGGGCACAGTTCTAGGTAGCGGTGGTAGCCATTGCCCAGTTGTGATGGCACCGTACAGATGGTTTCTAGGCGATCGATGGAAACGGCGGGCGGGCGGTGCTGCTGGGCCTCTGTCCAGATGGCCTCGACCTCTCGGGTAGTCAGCTCAAGACTCATGGCTAGGGGAGATCTCAGGAATTGTTGCGAATTGATCCTAATAGTCTCCAATGCCTCTGCATAAGTCAAGCGGCGGATCGGGGTGCGGATGAGCCTGGGAACAGGTTCGCTGATCTATTACAATCACTCCTAGGCCTTTATTGATAGCTACTCCCAACAAAATGCTCGATGTTGCTACCCAAGTTGCCCTCACCACCCGCAAGCTCACCCTGGCCTACGACAGCAATGTCATCATTCAGGGGCTCGATTTAGCGATTCCCCAGGGCCAGATCACCACGCTGGTCGGCCCCAACGGCTGCGGCAAGTCAACCCTGCTGCGGGGCCTAGCGCGGCTGCTCAAGCCCCAGAGTGGCACCGTGTATCTGGATGGCGATGCCGTCGCCCACATTCCCACTAAGACGCTGGCTCGACGGTTGGGCATTTTGCCCCAGAGCCCCACGGCTCCCGAAGGGCTGACGGTGAGGGAACTGGTAGCCCAGGGCCGCTACCCCCACCAGACCTGGCTGCGGCAGTGGTCAAAGGCGGATGAGCTAAAGGTCGAAGCGGCGATCGCCACCACCCACCTGCACGAATTTGCCAACCGCCCCCTCGACACCCTCTCTGGCGGCCAGCGCCAGCGCGCCTGGATTGCCATGGCCCTGGCCCAAGACACCGAGATTCTGCTGCTCGACGAGCCCACCACCTACCTCGATCTGGCTCACCAAATCGAGGTGCTTGACCTACTCAACACCCTCAACCGCCGAGTCGGCTGCACTATTGTCATGGTGCTCCACGACCTCAATATGGCGTGCCGCTACAGCCACCACCTCGTCGCCCTGCGCGACGGCAGCGTGATCGTTCAGGGGCCTCCGGCAGCGGTCGTAACGGAAGCGCTGGTGAAGCAGGTTTTTGACCTCGATAGCTGCATTATTACTGATCCGATCGCGGGAACTCCCCTATGCGTTCCGGTGAGCCGATCGCTATAGACGTTTGCTCAAAAGTTATTGCCATAGTCACGTTGGTTAGAACATCCAAAAATCCTTAGAACCTTCAAACGTTCTAACGTTCACCCAGGAAATGTCTCAACTAGACCGCTACAGCTATAAAACCAAATTTTCTAGAGGCCTCAGGGGAAAACGATTCAGTGATCGTTCTCTTCTGCAATTCTTTAAATTTCTATGATTGCAAGTGAGCAGAGCGTTGAAATGTCTTGCTGCTAGGAAGTCTTTTGATCTGGGGACTTGCCTCAACAGGTGTTCTAAATCAACTGGACATTTGCAATAGCTGTTTAGACGAATTTGATATAAGAAAAATGATTGCGGCTGCCGAATGGCCCGACACCTGCCTAGAAAGGCACCGGGTAATCGGCAGCGGATTCATGCCGGAATTGTATTCAGGCATGGATTAGCGATTGGGTGCGATCGCCACCCAATCGTTAGCGATCTACGCTGGCATGAGCACCGTATCAATGATGTGAATCACACCATTGTCGGCCGCTACGTCAGCGGTGGTCACCGTGGAGTCGTTGACCTTGACCCCATTGGAGGCGTCGATTTTGACATCAGAGCCTTCAACGGTGGTGGCCGACTTTAGCTTGGTTACGTCGGCTGCCATCACCTTGCCAGCAACGACATGATAAGTGAGGATTTTCTTCAGCTTAGCAACGTCTTTTAGCAGGCCGTCTACGGCACCTGCGGGCAGTTTGGCGAAGGCTTCATCGGTGGGTGCGAAGACCGTAAAGGGGCCTTTACCTTTGAGGGTATCGACTAGGCCAGCGGCTTTGACAGCAGCTACTAGAGTACTAAATGAACCTGCGCTTACGGCAGTATCTACAATGTCAGCCATGGGAATTACCTTAGTTTGTTAGCGTTAACGAGATCATCTGTCACAAATGAGCGGCTAACAATTCGAAGTATTACAGCCCGAGGGTTGACTTCACGGTGGATTCGTTGTTTGGTGAGGGGTTTTGTTTGTTTAACCCCCGGCTTGGCGGTGGGGCCCATGCCCGTTGCCCTAACCGGGGGGCCTTCGCGCTATCGCTCTGCCCGGCTGCGAATCGAGGGGGCGATCGCCAGGGTCTCGGCCCCGTACAGCACGGCGGCAATGTCGTCATCGGTCCAAACATGGGGAGATTGGCAGTGGTGGGCCACGAGCAGCCCCCAGAGGTCGTCACCCACCAGCACCGGCACGACTAAATTGGCCTGCACCCGCATTTCGCGCAGAAAATTGCGGTGACAGTCGGCAATCGGCTCGGTTTCAATGTCGGCGATCGCCCGGATCCGCCCAGCTAAATACAGCGCCGCATATTCGTCGGTGAAACATTCATCTGGCCCGGTGGAGCCAAAGATCGAAAACTGCGGATCGCTGAGGGCTTCAAAGGTGACTCGCCCTTTCCAGGGACGGTAGAAGTAATACAAAAGCACTCGGTCAGCCTTGAGTTTGTGTTGCAGATCGCGCGTGACGGTTACGACCTGACTATCTCTCTCAAGGGTGGTCGAGAGCTGGGTGATGATCCGCTGTAAACCGGGATCTGCCCGCGAGACGGGGTCAGGACTGGGCTTTTCAGAAGAGGACTGTTGCACAAATCGAACCGTTGTAGCCGCTATAGCGTGAGTAGTTCCTCTATTTTAGCTAGATTGCGGAGGGGGCTGACTGCGAAAAGATCAGCACGGTGTAGGGGCCAATCGACAGGGTGCCATGCCAGGGCAGCCCGTCTTGATCACCGGGTTCGGCGTTGACATCGGTGCTGGGGTGGTTGGCAAAATCGTCGTTATAGCCCTGCCAGTCGCTGTTGAAGCGCAGCGTCCACAGGTCAGCGGAGGGAAAGCCCAGCTGGTAGTTCTCTTGGGCCGCATGGGAGAAATTGGCCACCACCACCACGTCGTCCCCAGGGCCGCCCTCGGCCCAGCGCTGAAAGGCGATGATCTTGCGATCGTCGTTGAGGTGGTAGACCTGGGTGAACTGCCCGCAGAGCCCGCGAGTAAAGCCGTCGCGGCTGAGCCGCAGGCCAATTAGGTCGCGGTAGAGTCGCACAATGCCGTGGAACTCATCGCGCTGATCCCAATCGACGGGCACAGTGTCGCGAAACCAGCCGCCTTCCAAAAATTCTTGCCCCTGAAACAGCATAGGAATGCCGGGGGCGGTAAACACCATGGCGGCGGCCAGGGTCGAGCGTTTGCGGGCGTACCAGCCTTTGGGGTCGCTGGGGCTAATTTCCTGGGGCACCCGCGCCTTGCCGTTGGCCACCTCATCGTGGGATTCGCTGTAGATCACTCGGGCGAAGGCGTCGTCGTTGTCGCGGTGGCAGAGGGCGTCGCGAATGGCGCCCAGCGATCGCTCCTCATCCTGACTGGTGATCACCGCCTGGCGAATGGTGTGCACAAAGCTGGCATCCCACTGGCAGCCAAATCCGGCCCCGCCCGCCCCCACGTCTTTAGTCAGCCAGCGGTTGTTTTGCAGATCTTCGGCAATGGTGATGTGGCCGGGGTATTTCTCCACAATTTGGCTATTCATCCACTGGAGCAGGCTCCAGCCCTCGGGTAGATCCTGTATATCCTCGGCTTGGAAGGTGCGAATGAACTGGGTGGCATCAAAGCGCAGCCCATCGACGTGGTACTCCTCAAACCACATCAGGGCGTTGTCGCAGAGGTACTGGCGCACCTCGCCCCGGCCATAGTCGGGGCGGGTTTCTCCCCAGGGGGTGTCGGCCCGGTTGTCGTTGTAAAAGTAGATGCCGCCGCGATCGTTCTCGCTCCAGCCGTCGAACTGCCAGAGGTCGAGGTCGCTGGGGCCGAGGTGGTTGTAGACCACGTCTAAAATTACGGCGATGCCCGCCTGGTGGGCGCGCTTGACAAACTGCTTAAACGCCAGCGGGCCGCCGTAGCTGATTTCGACCGAAAAGATGTGGGCAGGGTTGTACCCCCAGGAGCGATCGCCCGCAAACTCGCCAACGGGCATAATTTGAATGGCGTTGACGCCGAGCTTTCTCAAATGCCCCAGCCGCGCCGACACCGACGCAAACTGGGCCGGTTGATCGAGCCCCTCGCGGTCGTTGAAGGTGCCGATGTGCAGTTCGTAGATCACCAGCTCGTTCCACGGGGCGATCTGGAAATCATCTCCCTGCCAGTCAAAGCTGGGGTCGTGGACGATGGCGTTGCCCACTGAGCTGGTCACCTCCCGCGCGTAGGGGTCAATACGCTGAAACTCGCCCTGGGGGGTGGTCAACAAAAACCGGTAGGGGTCGCCCGCCTGGGCCTTGGGGATGTTGATGTACCAGTAGCCGCCTTTCTCGGCCTTCATTTTGTGCTTGGTGCCGCTCCAGTTGTTGAAGGAGCCAATCACGGAGACCTTTTGGGCGTGGGGTGCCCATAGGCGAAAGGCCACTCCTTTGTCGTGGAGAATCGAGCCAATGCCTTTGATCTTTGTGGCCTTGGTCATGGCTAATTTCTCAACGCAGAAGGGAGGAAACTTTATGGTCTCAGGTTTAAATTTGAGCTGGCTGGTTAACTCAAAACTTATTGAATTGAGCACGGGAAAAATTTAGATATGCCCATGCCTACTCTAAGGTAGCTACTACAGCGGCTTCGATCAGTTAGACGACTTCATCAAGGGGCAATTTCCGGAACGCATTGCATTGTTGTATTGTGTTACAGTTCTTCATCTAGAATGTGTTTTCTTTGATTAGCGAATTTTAGAACTATAGCCTATGGCCATAACGGCTAGAAAGCTGACACAGAGAGGCTTCCGGTAGCCTCGTATTTGTGAATTCTGCCATGTCTTCATGAAAGAAAGTCAGAATCTGTTGAGTTAATTCCTCAGGACGCTCATCAACAACCCAATGACCACACTGGGCGATCGCTCCCCCCTGAACATCGTCTGCAACCGTTTGCATTTGGCTGACCATGATGTGTCCTAAGCTTTGCGCCCCGCCGAGGGCTAGTACGGGCATCTTAAGTTTGTGTTGGGCATATTCTTTGTTGTGCTTCACATCTTCTGCGAAGGTGCGAAAGTACTCAAATCCGGCCCGCATTCCACCAGGTGCAGAGTAGCAGCGGATATATTCATCGATATCAGCTTCGGTGATAGCAACTGGGTTATAAGACAGCGCTTTGTAAAACCCGGTTGAAAGATAGGTGCGTTCTCGCCCAGCCACCAGTGCCTCTGGCAGATTAGGAACAGCATGAAAGGCAAAGTGCCAAACCATTGGGCTAGTAACCACATCTTGCCAGGGTTCAATGCCAGGAATCGGAGCATCAATGACTACTAGACGCTTCACATCATCGGGATGGGCCGCGGCATAGGCATAGGCAACCATTAGCCCAATATCGTGACCCACTAGATAAATCTGCTGAAACCCAAGCTGTTTAACTAACTGATAGATATCGTCTGCCAGCGATCGCTTGTCATAGCCGGTCAAGGGCTTGTCTGAATCTCCTGCACCCCGCAAATCTGGTGCAATCACGGTGTAATGCTCTGCTAGCACAGGCATGATTTTTCGCCACTCATACCAGGTTTGAGCATAGCCATGTAGCAGCACGACAAGCTCGCCCATACCGCCAATTACATAGTGCAATCGAATACCGTTCACCTGAATTGTATGGTGATCAAAGCTCTGATCAAACTTCTCAAGTATAAAAGTCATTAGTTTCTCCTAATTTCTATGGGTTTTGCGCAGTTAAAAATCTTCAGGAGCTTCCCGATGCAAATCATGGCCGATGCCAAGGACGATTGGGTGCGTCTACTTGCTCGGCATCTTCCTGGCGTAGGAGGTGCAGCATACTGCCGCGAATTAGCATTCCCAGGCGCAGCCGCTCTTGTAAAAAGGAAGCTCGGTGGGCAATAGAGTTCCCAGGGATAGTATTTTGCCTGCCTCCAGCATCGTGGTGGGGCGATACATAACAATGCACATGGTCAATTAGCTTTTGCCTCAACTCAGGCATTGAAAACACCGCTTGATAGGGATGTTCAGGGTACTGATTTAAAACATCCTCAATTTCTTGCATGACGACTGTCAATGTGAGATTAATCGAGCCGTGAGCCACGTTTACCTCTTGCCTCAGAGTGTTGGGAACCAAAGAGAGTCACACCATGCACAGGTCTTAAAACCCTGTTAGATCTACCACTCTGACAGCCTAAGGTTGGACTTTAGGGTGGATTCGTTGCTTGAAACTTGGCCTCTGTAACGGTATCGGCTTGCCCGTTACACAACGGTGTCAAATAAGGCGTTGACCGCCGCTGTGGGGGCCATGGCGATCGCCCCCAAAACACCACCCGTGGCCACGGATCTAGCTCTAGCAACCAAGCCCTTCATCCCTGCCAGACGACCTCACCCTTGCGTCCTATACCTGATGGTCGGGCTCTAGGCGGCAGGGGTAATGCGTATCCCCGGTTTCAACTTGTAGGGTGGCGTGGTCGATCGCGAAGTGGTGGTGCAATTCTTCACAGACCTGGGCCAAAAAACCGTCCCCTGGGCAGCCCTTGGGCATCACTAAATGGGCTGTTAGGGCTGTTTCTGTTGTGCTCATGGCCCAAATATGGAGATCGTGAACCTGGGCCACCTCTGGCAGGTCTTGAAGAAACGTCCGCACCGCTAGGGGTTCAATGTGTTTGGGAACGCGATCGAGCATGAGGCCTAGGGCATCGTGCAGCAGGTTCCAGGTGCCGACCACAATTACGACCACAATCACCAAACTGATGGCCGGGTCTAGCCACAGCCACCCCGTGAGCAAAATGGCGATGCCCGCCAATACCACCCCGACCGACACCAGGGCATCGGCGGCCATATGCAAAAAAGCCCCGCGAATGTTGAGGTCTTGCTTGCCCCCAGCAAAAAACAAGAGTGCGGTCAGGGTATTGATCACCACCCCAATCCCCGCCACCCAGATCAGGGTCATCCCCGGTACTGGCGTAGGGTTTTGCAGCCGTCGCAGGGCCTCCCAGGCGATGCCGCCCACCGCTAATAGCAGCAGCATCGAGTTAAACAGGGCCACCAGAATGGTAGAGCGGCGGAGCCCGTAGGTGTAGGTGCGACTGGGCGGGCGCTGGGCGAGGTAGCTTGCCCCCCAGGCCAGCAAGAGCCCGAGCACGTCGCTGAGATTGTGCCCCGCATCCGCCAGCAGCGCTAGGGATTGCGTCGTCCACCCGATCGCCGCCTCAATCAGTACAAAGCCGATATTCAGGCCAATGCCGATCTGAAACGCGCGGGTGTGGGTTTTAGGAGCATGGTGATGGTCGTGATGGTGAACCACGGAAATATCCCCTAGCAAAAAGATTGACGGCTCAATCTCTATGGTGACAGCGATCGCGCCAGTCAGAGTCTAATGCTAGTCGGGTCTACCGATAGATGGCCTCGTCAATGGTGGCCCTGAAGAACTCGCCCTCTGGCTCAAACCGCTCGCTGCCGAAGTACCACCCCACCCGCAGCCGAGTGGGAATGGTGTAGCCGCCGAAGCTGCCCTCTTCCTCAACAATGGCCCCGAAGTCTACGTAGTGGTGGGCAGCCCCTTCGGGATTCCCCCAGCGCGGCAGTTGGGCGGTTTTGAGTCGTCCGGTCTGGTCGAGGGTGAAGTCGAGTTCTGCTGGCTCGCCTTGGGCCACAAAACTGGCGTGTAGGTGCGCTGCATCGGGGCTGCTCCAGGCCATATCATCCCGACAAAACACCGAGGGCAACAGCATTGACTCAGTGTGGAAGCGCCCTGCCGCTGAGCGGGTGATGTCAGCCCCGCTGCCGGTCATCACCGGGAACAGCCCCAGCAGCTTCCACTGCATGGCCCCAGCGCCATCAATGATCCGGTCTGACCCGACGATGGGTAGGCGGTTCATCCACGCAGTGGCGCTCCAGATAAAGCCGCGCTGCCAGTAGACCACTTGCTCTGCGGTGAAGGGACTCCAGGTTTTTAATTTGATTTCGCCGTGCATTTTTAGGCGCACGGCTGAGGCGAGGGCGGTGCCGGGGGCGATCGCATGCTCCAAATACCGTCTGGCCATCTCTGGCAAATGGGCAAATTCTTCTGGGCTGAAGGCGCGATGCTCAGGTATGGCTGAAGCCCATAGTGCGTTAAGCGAAAGTGGTTTAGCCATTATGGCCTCCGGTATTGGGTTAGCGGCCTGCTGCGCCTGACCCGATTATTTATCCATTGAAAAGCCAATTCCTAGAATGCCTGCGATCGATAGAATTGTCCCGGCTAGAACGCTGTGAAAAACGTAGGTGATCAACCCAAAAAAGGCCGCGCTGAGAACGATTACCGCCACCAGTCGAAGCGGCCATAGCCAAGCAGGGCGAGCCTTTGAAGAAACAGTGGATAAGGGAAAAGAGGCTGTGACCGGCAAGTCTTTTTGGTGCGATCGCTCAATCTCAGAAATAACCGCTAGCTGTCTCGGCGCATCTAGGAGTACAGAGACGACGAGACAGCTGAGGCCAAGGGTTTTGATCAGGGCGATCGCCGCGTGGCCATATTCCCACTGGTTGCGATACCTAGTCCAATCGGCGGGCACAGGTTTGGTCAACCAGGTGGCAAATTCAGCATTCATGGGCGCGACCAATAGGCACCAGCTGGCAAACGCTAAGCCTAGAAAAATTGCCCCAGCTACGGCCCAATAAAACACGGAACCACGCTGTCGCACCCAAAACGCCAGGCCAATTGCCGCTGCGATCGCGCCAATTTCAAACACCGCACCAACGGAGCCAAACAGTCGATAGACGTTTTCAACAACGGTTACCTCAACCCAGAGCTGCTGGTCAAACTGCATTCGTTGGGGCAGCTCTAGCAAATGGGTCATAGACAAACTGAGACTCAGCGATGCCAGCATCAGTGCTATGAATCGCCACGCCCGCAGAAATGTTTTGGTATTTTGCCCCATAGAGGTTATTTAGGTCTGTCAATCACACCCAAAGTTGTGCACTGTTCAACTCAACAGCTCATACTCACCACCTCGCTCCAGGGCTTTTTGGTAGGCCGGGCGGGCGTGGATACGATCTAAGAATGCCATGAGTTTAGGGCAACTGGCATTGAGCCCCGCCCGAGTTGCCGCGGCCTCAAGCGGGAAGCTGAGTTGAATATCGGCGGCGGTAAAGTCTTCCCCGGTAAACCAGGTGCTTTTGCCCAGCTCGGCCTCCATAAAGTCGAGGTGCTGGGTAATTTGAGGGTTAATAAATGAGTCTTTGACCCGATGGACGATGCCTCGGGCGATGGGCTTGGCAAAGAACGGCATCGGGCTTTGCTCAATTTTGTCGAAGATCAGCTTGATCAGCAGCGGCGGCATGGCCGACCCCTCGGCGTAGTGCAGCCAGTAGGTGTAGCGCAGCCGCTCGGGGGTGTCTGGGGCTGGAATCAGCCGCCCATCGCCGTAGCGATCGACCAAATATTCGACAATCGCCCCCGATTCAGCCAGGGTCAGGTCGCCATCGGTGAGCACTGGCGATTTGCCCAGGGGATGCACCTGCCGCAGCTCTGGCGGAGCCAGCATGGTCTCTGGGTCGCGCTCGTAGCGCTTAACGTCGTAGGGCAGGCCCAGTTCTTCGAGCAGCCAGAGCACCCGCTGGGAGCGGGAGTTGTTTAAGTGGTGAACGGTAATCATCGCGGGGCGTTCCTCGATTGGTCATCAAGCCATAGTATCCACGGGCCTGCCTGAGCTGCCCGTCTATCCTTAGGTAGGCTCACAATGATTTCCCCAGACAGCGCAGGCCTGCATGCCTAATCGAACAAGCCTTCTACGGTTTGGCGAAAGGCGATCAGGGCGTGGGTCTCTTGATAGGGCTTCAGCTCGTCTAGTAGCTGGTCAGAGAGGTCTGAACTGACGATGGTTTTGATTTCGATATTGGTGTTGTAGCCCGCAATATCGCCCATGCGTCTGCCGTGGCTGCCTGCCCCTTTGGCGGGCACAATCGTGTAGCCCGACACCTCAAGCTGGCTGAGCAGATGAATCAGGCGCTCTTGCAAAACCGCTTCGCCAATAATGGTGACGAGGGTGCCTTTGGTTAGAGAAGATGACATATGAACCTCTTAGGGAATGGTGTTTTGAGTCGGGGTGGGGAGTGGGGGGTGGGGAGTAGGGAGTGGGGGTGAATCCTACACTCCGGCGCAAACTAGTGGATGTCTATCGAGCTGGCCTGCACCTGGTCGAGCAGGTGATGCAGGGTTTTGCCTTCGATCGCCTCGGTTTCCAGCAGCTGCATGGTGATGGTTTCCATCAGATCGCGGTTGTGGCGAATGACGTCTAGGGCCTGCTGGTGGGCAGTCTCGACGATGTCTTTGACCTCGCGATCGATCGCCTGGGCGGTTTCTTCGCTGATCGGGCGGCGACCGTTGGCCATGCCGCCGTCGAGAAACATGGGGCGTGCCCCCTGCTGGTAGGCCAGTGGCCCCAGCACCTTGCTCATGCCAAAGGCCGTGACCATTTGCTCGGCCAGATCCGTCGCCCGCTGCAAATCGTTAGAAGCCCCGGTGGTGATGCTGTTGAAGACAATTTCCTCCGCCGATCGCCCCCCCAGCAGGGTGGCAATCTGCCCCCGCAGTTCCGCTTCATCCATCAAAAAGCGGTCTTCGGTGGGCAGTTGCAGGGTGTAACCCAGAGCCGCCATGCCCCGCGACACGATAGAGATTTTTTCGACTTTGCCGCTGCCGGGCATGAGGGAGCCCACTAGGGCGTGGCCGACTTCGTGGTAGGCGACGATTTTCTTTTCTTTATCGTTGAGCACGCGGCTTTTCTTTTCGAGCCCGGCGACGACCCGCTCGATCGCCTCGGCAAAGTCGGCTTGGGCCACCGCCTGGCGATGGTTGCGGGCGGCCAGCAATGCCGCTTCGTTGACCAGGTTGGCCAGGTCAGCCCCGGCAAAACCGGGGGTGCGGGTGGCGATCGCCTTCAAATCCACATCGTCCCCCAGCTTCACGGTCTGGGCGTGGATGTTGAGAATGGCCTCGCGGCCCGACAGGGCGGGGCGATCGACCAGCACCTGGCGATCAAATCGACCGGGGCGCAAGAGGGCGGGGTCGAGAATTTCGGGCCGGTTGGTGGCCGCCAGCACAATCACCGTGGCGTCTTCGGCGGCAAAGCCATCCATTTCCGAGAGGAGCTGGTTGAGGGTTTGCTCGCGCTCATCGTTGCCGCCATACATGCCGTTGCTGCTGCGCGACTTGCCGATCGCATCCAATTCATCAATAAACACAATGCAGGGGGCCTGCTTTTTGGCCTGCTCAAACAGGTCGCGCACCCGCGATGAGCCCACCCCCACAAACATTTCCACAAACTCAGAGCCTGAGATGCTAAAGAAGGGCACCCCCGCTTCGCCAGCGACGGCCTTGGCCAGCAGGGTTTTGCCCGTGCCCGGTGGGCCAACTAGCAGCACGCCCTTGGGAATGCGCGCCCCAATCTGGGTGTAGCGCCCCGGCGTTTTGAGAAAGTCAACGATTTCGACCAGCTCAGTCTTGGCCTCATCGACCCCAGCCACATCGGCAAAGGTGGTTTTAGCCGCCTCACCTTCGACATAGACCTTGGCCTTGCTCTTGCCGATAGACAGCATGCCCTGGGGGCCACCGCCACCAGCGCCGCGCCGCGCAAAAAACTGCCAGATGCCCACAAAAATCAGCGGCGGAATCACCCAGCTCAACAGGCTGCCCACCCAGCGGTTTTTTGGGGGCGGCGTGGCGGCAAACTCAACGCCGTTGTCTTGCAGAGTGGTTGGCAGGCTCAAGTCAAAAATTGGGGTGGTGGTAAAGACCTGGCCAGCCACCTCCTCGCCCACGGGCTTGAGCTGGTACTGAATCTGGTTTTGGCCCACCTGCACCCGCGCCACCTCGCCCTCTTGCACCTGGTGAATAAACAGGCTGTAGGGCACCCCTGGAATCTGCGGCCCCAGCAGGGCGGGCAAGATAAAGCTGGCCGCCAAAAACACGACGCCCACAATTAGAAAAATATTGTTGAATAGCCGAAACTTGGGGGGAGTCGGCTGGTCTTTAATCGGCATTTTAAGGGTTATCCATACAGGAAGAACGTGCTTTGATCGTGATGGTCGATGGGTTGATTAGAGGGTTGAATTGATGAAGTACGACACCAAAACTTTAAACGCCTAAAAAAACTCATCGCCCTAGAGGTTTGAGCGATGAGAATGGATAGGGGTCAAAAAACCATTCTTACTTGCCGCCGATCCGAAGGGGCTGCAAATAGAAATAGCCTGCCAACGTTTAATTTTTTATGGTACTTAGCAGTCTTGGGTTCTGCCTAAATAGCCTTTCAATCAGTAGAATAGTCAACTATACATAGCTGGCTATTCTACCGGTTTGTCTGGGGGGCAAATCCCCAAAGCTGCTGCTTGGGCTGCTCTTAGAGCAAAGGGTTTCCGAAAGCCGATAGACGTATAGATTGAGGCTAATCGTACTGTTTGCGCTCTTTCTTGGGCTTTTTAGTGCCGTCAGCGTCTGCTTTCGGTTTCTTAACTTCTTTGTTGCCCTTTTTTTCTTTGCCCACGGTTCTTTACCTATCTAGAAATCAATCTTTTTAGATTTTGGGATCTAAAAATTATTTGGCCTTTTGCACACTGTCCTAAACGTCGCGGCATCCATAATGGCGGCCTCGCAGCGGATAGCGTCATCGCTGGAATTACCTATATTCTAGTAGGGATCGATTGGCTTGAACCAAGTAGAACAACTAATCAGGGGCAATCAATCGGTTGAGGGGTTGACCCAGACTTGCATTTCAGTTAGCTGGAGCGGCCCGTACTGGGTGGCCAGGGCGACATCGGCAGCATCTCGACCGTAGGCAATAACAATGCGATCGCCCTTGGGGGTGGGCTGAGTTGCATCAAAGGTATACCAGCGATCGCCCACGTAGGCCTCAAACCAGGCGTGCAGATCCATCGGGTCGAGCTGGTGCAGGTAGCCCACCACCATGCGGGCCGGAATCGTCAAGCTGCGGCACAGGGCCAGGCCTAAATGCACAAAGTCGCGGCACACCCCCACCCGATTTTTTTCGGTTTCCATCGCCGAAGTCGAGGCATCGCTGGTGTCGTAGCGGTACTCAATGTTGGTGTGAATCCAGTGGCGAATCGCCTCGACCTGGTCGTAGGCGGGCTCAATGTCGGCCACGATTTTGGTGGCCAAATCGGCCATTAGGTCAGACTGGCAGTAGCGGCTGGGCAGCAGAAACTGGAGCGCATAGTCGGGCAGGTCTTGCACGGGCACAAACTCAGCGCCAAACTGCACATCGATCGCATCGGCGACCTCGACGGTAGAGGTGCTGCGCACCCGCAGCTGCCCCACCGGGGCGACCAGCCGCTGGCACAGGTTGCCGTAGCTATCGACATAGTCCACCACGGGTACGGTGGGCTCAAGCTCTAGGTTGTCTTGAATGATCTGCTGGGCGGCCCCATCGCGCGGGCGCAGCATGAGGATGAGCGGCGAAGGCTCAGTGGTCTCAAATAAAAGCTCACACCCTGCATTTAGTCGCATCAGATTTTCCGGTGGCAGCACAGTAGAGGTTGGTTGAATGCAAAGGAGAGTTTAGCGTCTCTTGGCCGGTTTGAACCGGCCAGCCCTAGGGTAGTCGAGGCTGGTGAAGGTTTTCCGTTCAAGCCGAGCAGTGCCCGAGCTTTCTTTCATTCGGAGTGCTCTGGGTTTTCTCGCGTATCCTGAGGGAAACTCAGTAGATCGAAAACAATCTCTCCTGACGAGATCTAGCCCACCCTGCGGGAAGCCCTCACCCTAAATCCCTCTCCCAAGCTGGGAGAGGGACTTTGAAAGGTTTTCCGGCTCCCCTCTCCTTTCTGGGAGAGGGGCTGGGGGAGAGGGCTAGCGAGGACTTTGCGATCCACTGAAACTAGACGGTGCTCAGTTTAGGCCGCAGCCTATCGGTAAGTATGTCTTCCCAGCCCACTGCTCCAGACGATGATGCTCCCCAGCCTAAGACCGCTAACCCAGCGGTGCCCGAAGACTCGTTTCCGGTGGTGGCGATTGGGGCGTCGGCGGGGGGGCTAGAGGCCTTTACCGAACTGCTCAGCCATCTGCCCACCGAGACGGGCATGGCCTTTGTGCTGGTGCAGCATTTAGACCCCAACCAGCCCAGCCTGCTCACCGAAATCATGGGCCGCACTACCGAGATGCCGGTGCATGAGGTGGTCGATGGGGTGGCGATCGCCCCCAACCAGGTCTATATCATCCCACCCAACACGGAAATGACGATTGTGGCGGGCGAGCTGCGGCTTCAGCCGCGATCGCGATCGCGCCGGGTTAGCCGCATTATTGACGGATTCTTTAGCGCCCTGGCCGAAGAGCGGGGCAATCGGGCCATTGGCGTGGTGCTCTCGGGGGCCGATGCCGACGGCACCCTGGGGCTAGAGGCGATCAAGGCGGCGGGGGGCATTACCTTTTCGCAGTCAGAGGCTTCCGCCGAGTTCAGCAGCATGCCCCGGATGGCGATCGCCACGGGGCAGGTTGACTTTATTCAGACCCCAGAAGAGATTGCCCAAACCCTGGCCGGTCTCAGCGCTCACCCCTACGTCATCAGCAGCGCCCCGGCTGAGCCGGCGGTGAGCCCTAACGAAACGCCCAGCGCGATGAACGAAGAGCCCAGGGTGATGACTGACATTCTCAACCTGCTGAAGCGGGCCACGAAGGTTGACTTTGCCCAATACAAGCCCACTACCATAAAGCGGCGCGTCTTTCGCCGCATGGCCCTGCACCACCTCGAAAGCCTGGAGAGCTACAGTCAGTACCTCCAGGCCAACCCTGGGGAGGTCAAAGCCCTGTACCAGGAAATTTTGATCGGGGTGACCAGCTTCTTTCGCGATGCGGAGGTGTTTGCGGCCCTGGGCCAAACGGTGCTGCCGACCCTGCTGCGCGATCGCAGCCCCGATCTGCCCTTACGCATTTGGGTGGCAGGCTGCTCAACCGGTGAAGAAGCCTACTCCATCGCCATCTGCCTGCTCGAATATCTGGGCCGCCACACCGCTAGCCCGTCGATTCAGATTTTTGCCACCGATGTCAGCGAACAGGCCATTGAGGTGGCCCGCTTTGGCTGGTATTCCCCCAGCCAAGTGACCGAGGTATCGCCCGAGCGTTTACAGCGGTTTTTTGTGCCCGCCGAAGGGGGCTACCAGATCAACAAACTAGTGCGAGAACTGTGCATTTTTGCCTGCCAAAACCTGGTCAGCGACCCCCCATTTTCGCGGTTAGACCTGATTAGCTGCCGCAATGTGCTGATCTACTTTGGGGCGGCCCTGCAAAACAAAGTGCTGCCAATGTTCCACTACGGCCTTAAGCCCGGCGGCTTTTTGCTGCTGGGGTCGTCGGAGACGGCGGGAGAATTTAGCCATTTATTTTCCCTGGTCGATAGTCGCTACAAGCTCTACGCCAAGCAGTCGTCGTCGCTGCCGCTGAGCTTTGATTTTGACCCCAGCGCCTACGCCCCCAGCCCCGCAACGTCTCGCCCCGCGCCGCCGCCCGAGCGGCGGCAGGATATCGACCTCTACAGCCTCGCCGATCAGATTGTGCTCAATCGCTACGGGCCGGTGGGGGTTTTGGTGAACGATCGCCTCGAGATTTTGCAGTTTCGCGGCCAGACCGGGGCTTACCTAGAGCCCTCCCCCGGCCGCGCCAGCCTCAACCTGCTGAGCATGGCTAAGGAAGGGCTGCGGCTCGATTTGCGCACCGCCCTCTACCAGGCCAAGCAGTCGGCCCAGGCGGTCTGGCGGCGATCGCTGCTGCTAGAGGAGGGCGATCGCCCCCGGCCAGTGCAGATCGAGGTGGTGCCCATTGCGCCCGAGATCGAGGGCAAAACCCACTATCTGGTACTGTTCACCGATCTGCCCGCCGAGGGCGCAGCCGCCGATGCAGCACGTCTAGCGGCAGACAGCGAAGCCCCAGACTCAGACCTCAGCCAGGTGCGCCAGATCAATCTGGCCCTTCAGCACGATCTAGACACCACCCGCGCTCACCTCCAGTCGATTATTCAAGAGCAAGAGGCCACCAACCAGGATCTGCGGGCGGCGAACGAAGAAATTCTCTCTAGCAACGAAGAGCTGCAAAGCACTAACGAAGAGCTGCAAACCGCCAAAGAAGAGATTCAGGCGACCAACGAAGAACTCAGCACCATCAACGATGAACTCTACCGACGCAACGCCGAAACTACCCGCATTAGCGACGATTTTCAAAACCTGCTCAGCAGCATTCACATTCCCGTTTTGATGCTAGAGGGCAATCTTAAAATTCGCCGATTTACTCCCACGGCGGCGGAAATCTTTAACCTGATCCCCAGCGATTTGGGCCGACCGCTGAGCGACATCAACCATCGCCTTGCCGTGACCGACCTAGAGGCGCAAATCTTAGCGGTAATCAATACCCTGGTGCAGACCAGCCAGGAGGTGCAAGACCAAAACAACCATTGGTACGACCTGCGCATTCGCCCCTATCGCACCCTCGACAACCGCATTGATGGGGCGGTGGTGGTGCTGGTCGATATCGATGACCTCAAGCGCAGCTCAGAGCAGCTGCGCCAGGCCCGCGACTACGCCGATGCGATTGTGCAGACCGTGCGAGAACCCCTGGTGGTGCTAAGCGGCGACCTCCGGGTGGTGACGGCCAACCGCCAGTTCTACCAAACCTTTCGGGTCAACCCCGGCGACACTGAGGGGCGCTCTATTTTTGAGCTGGGCAACGGCCAGTGGGATATCCCTCAGCTGCGATCGCTGCTCTACGATCTGCTGCCCCAGAGTTCTCAGATCGATGACTTTGAGGTGGTGCACGACTTTGAGACCATTGGCCCCAAAACCATGCGGCTCAACGCCCGCAAAATGGTGCGATCTGAGGAGCATGATCTGATTTTGCTGGCCATTGAAAATATCCCTGGGCACTCTGCTGTCGATGATTAGGTAGCCCTGGCTACCGCCTGGGCCATAGAGCCAAAAATGCAGCAAATTCTGAGCCCTATGGAAAATACTTTTTGCCTGGCAATGGAGCCAAAGAGCCTCAAAAGATTGAAAGACCTACGGCTTTAGAGTTTTTGACTGGCTAGTGAGGTTTATTATGCATTAATAATATTAATGTTTTTTAGGGAATACATAAGAATTAGTGGGATTATGGTTTTAAGGGGTATTGTTCCAAGGGAACTAGACCTAATTTGATACCAAAGATCTTGCTTTTAATACCCAAGGCACTCTAGCTTAATTCTACTGCCCCACTCCCGTTGTTCATCCCTTGGGTGAGCAGCCTCTTAGCAGGAAGAACTAACGTTATGGGTATCTCCCATCAAATTGAAGCCGTTTACCAGCGAGCATTACAGCTGCGCGAGCAAGCCACCACCGACCCCGTTGAGCCAGAGCTGCTGGAGCAAGCCCTCAAAGAACTCTATTTTGTACTCGAAGAGCTTCAGGCGGTCGATGCCGAGCTGCACCAGCAAAACGAGGCCCTTGCCAACACCCGGCTGCAAATCGATCTAGAGCGTCAGCGCTATCGCACCCTGTTTGAACTCGCCCCCGATGCCTATCTGGTAACCGACGAAAAGGGTAAGATCTACCAGGCCAACCAAGCGGCAGAGGCGCTGTTTTCGCTAGCCCAGGAAGGGCTCGTGGGTAAGCCCCTTCTATCGCTGATCGAGCTAGGCGATTGGCCAGGCTTTCAGCAGCGGCTGGACAACCCCAACCCTGCCGAACCCTGGGAGATCAGGCTAATTCCGCGCCAGGCCGAGCCCATTACCGTAGCCATTACCACCAACTACCTCAAAGACCGCCGCAAGGGGGGAGGCACTATTCTTTGGTCGCTGCGGGATATCTCTGACCAGAGGCTCATGGAGCAGCGGCTGAAGGCCGCCTACGATGATCTAGAGGGCAAAGTCAAACTCACCGCAGAAAATGCCTGTCTGCGCCAAGAGCTGAGCGAATGCCGCCAAGGTAAACTCCAATGAAAATGATGTTTACGCGTATTGACGCGGTACAGCAACGGGCGCTGCTGCTGCGCGATCGCGCCAGCGAATCACCCATTCAGCCGGGGCTGCTGGCGCTAGCGCTAGACGATCTCAGCCTGGTGCTCGAAGAGCTGCGCGCCGCCCACGAAGAATTGATTGAGCAAAACCAAGCCCTGCTCGACTACCGCAACCAGATCGAGATTGAGCGCCAGCGCTACCAAGATCTGTTTAACCTGGCCCCCGATGGCTACCTGGTGAGCAATGACAAAGGCATTATTCAAGCGGCCAACGTGGCGATCGCCACCCTGCTGCAACTGCCCCAGGAGTCTTTAATCGACAAGCCCCTGATGCTGTTTCTCCCCATTCAAAAGCGGGCGGGCTTCTACGATCTGCTGACCCAGTTAAACCAGGCCTCGACCTCCCAGGCCTTGCCCCTCAAACCCTGGGAAACCCAGATCACGCCCCGCCAAGGCCCCGCCATAGATGTGGCCATCACCCTATCGACTAGCCGTGAGGGGGGTGAAGCGCGTCTGCACTGGCTGATTCGAAACATCACGCGGCAAAAGCAGATCGAAGCCAAAATTCACCATCAGGCCTTTTACGACCAGCTCACCGGGCTGCCCAACCGCGCCTCTCTCGATACCTACCTGCCCAGGGCGCTGGCCCAGGCCGCTCGCCAAAGTACCCAGGTGGCGGTGGCGTTTTTAGACCTCGATCGCTTTAAGGCCATCAACGACACCCTGGGCCACAGCGTGGGCGACCAACTGCTGCGCCAGGTTGCCCAGCGGTTGGCCCACTGCCTGCGCCAAGAAGACCTGCTGGTGCGCTGGGGTGGCGATGAGTTTGTGCTGGTGCTCTCTCGGCTAACGGCCATCGAGTCGGTGGTCAGAACCTGCGATCGCATCCTCGAAAGCCTGCAACCCGACTTCTCAGTCGAAGACCACAGATTGCCCATGACCATTAGCCTGGGCATCGCCCTGTTTCCCCAGCACGGCAGCGACCCCTCGACCCTGCTGCGCCACGCCGACCGGGCGCTCTACAAAGCCAAACACAACGGGCGCAATACCTATCGCTTTTACCAGCCAGCGCTGTCAGCCAGTCCGCTGATCCCCGAGATTCTGGAGGCAGAGGGGTAGGTACAGGATGGGCGTTTAAACAAAGGATCGGCAACGTTTTGAGGGGAAATGTCTGAACCAGACTTAGTAGATCGAAAACAATGTACCTGGTCGCAGCATTGCCCACCCTGCGGGAAGCAAGCTACACCCCAAACCCCTCTCCCAAAATTGGGAGAGGGTTGGGGTGAGGGCTCCCCTCTCCTGCCTGGGAGAGGGGCTGGGGGTGAGGGCTGCGGGGGCTTTGTGATCTACTGAGACTGGCTACAGCTACACCTGATTGTCTTGCGCGTGCCTAAAGCCTTGCGCGATCGCGTCTAGGAATTGAGCTGCCGCGCAGCGGGCAGGCTGTACCAGGGCAAATGGGGATATTCGTGATGCTCCCAGTGGTAGCCGAAGTAGTAACAGGTCAGCAGCGACAGCAGCAGCGGATAGTTGCTGCTAGTCGCACAGTGGTGGTTGGCCGATCGCTCCGATCGGTGGGGTAAATAGGTGCCAAATAAAAATAGCTGCATTGAGCTTAAGACAATGGGCAACAGCCAAAATAATCCCAAATTGCTGACGGGAATTTGAAATCCAATCGTGAAGATTAGGACGATAACAACTAGCTTTAGCACCAGAACAGCCTGGTCTCCACCTTTGAGATAACCCGCCATAAATTTCAAATACCAGAGGGCAAGGCTGCGGTGAATGCCGTCGTGAAAATCAGGATCCTGTGCTTGACCGGGATACCGATGGTGCCGCCAATGGTTAATAGCAAGTTTTTGGTAGGAAAGCAAGGCATATAGGGTCACGGCTAACCGCCCAATGCCGTGGTTGATGCGGCGATCGCCCGGCATCACCACCCCGTGAATGGCATCGTGGGCCACAATAAATAGCCCAGTTTGAATATAGGTTCGCCCCAATAGCGCGACAAAAATCCATAGAAGGTTGACCTGAGCGATATCTACCCGCAAGAGCCATACCAAACTGCTCAGCCAGAGCGCCACAATTACCAAAGCGACAAAAATACCGGTTAAGGGAAATGGCCGATAACGAGAAAACACAGACTTCAGCAATAAATACCTGGGGTTATGGGTCAAACGTTGTCGCTAGAATCGAGCAGAAAATGGCTTAGATTCTGCGTATATCTCGGATCTTGGGTGCCCATCAGCCGATCCCAAAAAGTGAAGTAAAGCCCGTAGTGCACGGTGTATTTGAGATGGTGAATAGAGTGGTGGGCCGGGCCAATTACCCACTGCCCCAGCCAGTGGTGAGGAAATAGCGTCGGTAAGCGATCTGGCCCCAAATGGTTGAGCACCGCCCATACGGTCATGGTGGTGAGCACGGCAATCATCGTAATGAAATGCAGCGGCAGAATAAAAATAATGCCTACTAAAAACACGGCCTGAACCACGGCCTCTAAGGGGTCAAAGGCAAAGGAAGTCCAGGGAGTGGGATAGCGCGATCGGTGGTGCCCCCGGTGCAGCCAGGCAAAGAGTTTTGGGTGGTGAAACAGCCGGTGGGTAAAGTAAAAATAGGTATCTTGTAAAACTAAGACGGCACCATAGCTGAACCCCAGATACCACAGCCCATACTGTCTTGGGTTGGTGTAGAGGTGGGTGGCTCCATCTTGGTAGGCGGAGAGCACAAAGCCCGCCGACAGCGCAAACACCAGTGCCGACAGCGCCGACAGCTTAATATCGTGACGAATGGCTGGCCAAGACGGCACCCGATGCCGCAGTCGAGGGTTAATAAATGACCGACTAATCGGCGAATAAAAGACCCAGTAGGTAATGCCTGCCACCAGAAAATAGCGACACAGAATAATGCCTAAAAAGGCAACACTGTAGAACTCAAAGGATTGTTCTCTCAAGCTGATTTAGTTCCTTGCTAGGCCCTGATAGTGCAGTCGTGGCCACCGGAGGTACGCGCCCATTGTCTAGAAAGAGCTGAAACTGCTCCGTATAAACCGAGTTTAGCAGCAGGGTAAGCACCCAGACCGGCAAGGGTTAGTGATGACCTAGCGGGTATTTGGATTTTCCCTAACCCCTCAGCCCAGAGGCTTTAGGAGAACCGGCAACAGCAGCTGTCATCGATCAAGCTTGCTTGATCGATGACAGCTGCTATTCAATGCCAAACTACATCGCTAAAAGCCCTGCTGTCATCTTTATTTAGGGAGGGCTTTGGGCAAATCTGCCCCATCGCGCACGACGGCTAGAGAAAAGGGGCCTGCCTTCAGATTTGGCTAGCGGTTGCGTTGGCCGCTGGGGCCGGGTTTCAACCATTGCTCCCCAGGGCCGGTCTTTGACCGTCGCGGTAGAGCAGCCACAAAAAATAGGGCGCACCCACCACCGCCGTAATCACCCCGCAGGGCAGCTCAATGGGCGCGAACGCCAGCCGCCCCACAATATCGGCCAGCTCCACAATGCAGCCCCCGAGCAGCGCCGCCACCGGAATCAGCCCCCCGTGGGATGGCCCCACCAGCTGTCGCCCCAGGTGGGGGGCCATCAGCCCCACAAAGCCAATTGCCCCAGCGGTCGCCACCGAAGCCCCGGCTAAGGCGACGGTGCAGAGCAGCAGCAGGCTGCGCGTCAGCTCTACTCGGCTGCCTAGCCCTTGGGCCAGGCTATCCCCCAGGTTGAGCGTGTCTAGGTCTCGGGCGAGCACCATCGCCAGCGGCAGAAATACCAGCAGCCAGGGCAGCAGCGGCCAGAGGTGCTCCCAACTGCGACCGTAGACGCTGCCCGCCAGCCACAACAGGGCCTGGCTGACATCAAAAATATTGCCGAAGGTGATCATCAAACTGGTCAAGGCCCCGGTCAGCGAGGTGAGGCCAATGCCTACCAAAATCAGGCGAATGGGTGAACTGCCGCTGTTCCAGGCCAGCAGGTAGATGGCGATCGCCGCCCCCATCCCGCCCAAAAACGCGGCGATCGGCAGCCACCCCACCGGCAGCCCCGGCAGCAGCACAATTATTCCCACCGCCACCAGGCTCGCCCCCGAGTTGATGCCGATAATTTCGGGTGCCGCCAGCGGGTTACGGGTCAGACCCTGCAAAATGGCACCCGCCGTGGCCAGCCCCATGCCCACCAGCAGCGCCACCAGCGCCCGAGGCAGCCGCAGCGTCTGCACCACAAAGGCGTAGTCGGGGTTGGAGGGCAGGCCCAGGATAGTCTTCACGACTTCTAGCGGCGGCACCGGATATTCGCCCTGGCTGACGTTGAACACTAGGGACAGGGCTGCGATCGCCAGCAGTACGGCCAGAACGCGGGGCACCCGGCGATCGACGCGCAGGGATAGGGGCAGGCGGCGGGGGCGGAGGGAAAGCCAGGGTTTAGTGGAGGGCATGGGGAGTTGGTGGGTGGGTGAGTGGGTGGGTGAGGGGTGAGGGGTGAGTGGGTGGGTGATGGAGTGGGTGAGTGGGCTTTCAATCCTGAGGCTCGACACCTGTTACTTGTTACCTGCCGAAGTCTCACTGTTTGATCTTCGATCGCGCCAAATAGATAAAGAACGGTGCCCCGATCAGGGCTGTCACAATGCCTACGGGCAATTCCTGGGGGCGAATTATTAGGCGGGCGGCGGTATCGGCGATGGAAAGCCCTATGGCTCCGATGAGCATGGCGTAGGGCAAAATCCAGCGGTAGTCAACGCCGACGGCGAAGCGCACGACGTGGGGTACCACCAGGCCAACAAAGCCAATCGGCCCAGCCAGGGCGACGGCGCTGCCAGCAAGCAGAACCACGGCGATCGCAGAGCCCACCTTGACCCAGGCGGTTTGCAGCCCCAGCCCCTGGGCGACATCTTCCCCCAGCGACAGCAGCGTCAGCGGCCTGCCCAGGGCCAGTGACCCCGCTAACCCCACGGCCACGTAGGGCAGCACCGGCAGCAGGCCGGCCATATCTTGCCCGGCCAGCGACCCGGCCAGCCAGAAGCGAATTTCATCCAGCGTGCGCTGACTGAGAATGAGAATGCCCGTAGTCAACGAACCCAGCAGGTACGACAGCGCTGCCCCGGCAATCACCAGCTTGAGGGGGGTGAGGCCGCTGCGCCCCAGCGACCCGAGCCAGTAGACGGCAATGGCGGCGATCGCCGCCCCCCCAAAGGCAAAGCCCACGTCACCGCCGCCGCTGCCCCGCAAAAATACCGCCAGCACCATCGCCAGTGCCGCCCCCACATTAATGCCCAAAATATCGGGGGCCGCCAGCGGGTTGCGGGTTAGCCCCTGGGTGATGGCCCCGGCTGCGCCCAAGGCGGCCCCCACCACCACGGCCAAAATGGCACGGGGCAGCCGCACCGTGCGAATGATTAAATGCTCGGTAGAGCCATCAAAATTCACCAAGGCCTGCCACACGGTGCCAGGGGAAATATCCACCGCGCCAAGCAAAATGCTGACCAGTAGACAGCCCAGCAGCGCCAGCACCCCTGCCACTAGCCCGGTCGCCAAAAGAAGGGGAGTTTTGCCGTTCTGGGTTAGAAGCATTGTCGAGACAGGGTTAAGTCTAGAGGGTTAGATGAGAATTATTCCCATGAATACTATCCTTAGGCTGTGCACTGATGCAAGCAGAAAAGGTCACTGGGAGTTTTAAATAACGCTATTACCCCAAACAATGTCTAGAATCATTCGTGACTCGAATACGGGATTCCACTCTATGGAAGTAACGTTTTGCATTGATGGCAGAATGATCTATAGCGGTGAGAGAAGCTTACGCGAGGCCGAATTGAGGCACAGGGGCTGATCTATCAGCGATCGCGCCAGCTAATCTTGGCTGAGACTAGCGATCACTGGCCCTACGAGATTTAGCAACCAACGCCCACCGATGCCGAAAGGCCACTACCTGTTCGTTCAAATTTTCCATATCGATCAAAAAAGCATCGTGACCGTGGGGAGAATAGAGCCAGTTGAGCTGGGCCTGGGGCATCAGTTCGGCCAATTCTTGCTGCTCGGCGGGGGGGTACAGAATGTCAGAATCAATCGCCACCACTAGGGTGGGGTGGGGGATGCTTCGCAAAGCTGATTCGTAGCGATGGTTTGCATCTGCACTCGGATGATCGCCCCCGACCTCGTGGCGATCCATAGCGTGGGTGAGGGCGATGTAGGTGTTGGCGTCGAAGCGATCGACGAGCTTTTGGCCGTGGCGGTGGAGGTAGTGGGTGATGGCGTAGGGGGTGGGGGGTGAGGGGTAGGGAGTGGGAGGATGATGAGGTGGTGGGGTGACGGAGGGGTGCGTAGGGGCAGACACATGGGTCTGCCCTAAATCGGGTGTCTGTCCCGAAGGAAGGGCGGACGAATGGGGAATGGATTGGCGGCCAAAGCGGTTGTGAAAGCTGGCCCAGGAGCGGTAGGTGCTCATGGCGATCATGCGGGCGACGGCAAGACCCTGAGCGGGCGGGTTGTCGGGGGAATAGTAGCCGCCCTGCCAGAGGGGGTCGGTATAAATGGCCTGGCGCTGGGCTTCGCTGAGGCCGATGCACCAGGGTGAATGGCGACCGGGGGCGGCGATGACGGCCAGACTTTGCACGCGATCGCCGTACTGCAAGCCCCACTCCAGCACCTGCATACCGCCCAGCGATCCACCGATCGCCAGCCGCAGCGATTTCACCCCCAACCCTTCCAGCAGCTTGGCTTGGGCATGCACCATATCCCGAACCGTGATAGCCGGAAAAGTCGCCCCGTAGGGCTTCCCAGTTTCAGAATTCAGGCTGGTGGGGCCAGTGGTGCCGTAGCAACTGCCGAGAATATTGCTGCACACCACAAAGTCTCGCGTCGGGTCGAGGGCTTTGCCCGGCCCTAGCAGTGGCTGCCACCAGTCATCCACATCGGCATGGCCAGTGAGGGCGTGGCAGACCAGAACGGCATTGTCGGCGCGATCGCTCAACTCACCCCAGGTTCGGTAGGCCACCTGCACTTGAGGTAGAACGCCGCCTAGTTCTAGCTCCAAAGGATCGGGTAGGTCGTAAAGCTGTGTGTGGGGTGAGACAAGGTGAAGGTAGGACATGGGGTAAAAGTTTTGAGGGTTTAGTTTTGAGTTTTGAGTTGATGATTGAAGACATAAATTCAAAACTTAAAATTCAAAACTCAAAACTTTCCCATCACACCGCCGCAAACGCCTGGGCAAAGTCTTCTTTAATGTCGTCAATGTGCTCAATGCCCACCGAGACCCGCACTAAGTCAGGGCTGACCCCGGCAGAACGCTGTTCGCTCTCGCTGAGCTGCTGGTGGGTGGTGCTGGCCGGGTGGATGACCAGGGTTTTGGCGTCGCCCACATTGGCCAGGTGGCTGGCCAGCTTGACGTGGTTGATGAACGTGCGACCCGCTTCTAGCCCACCCTGAATGCCGAAGTTGAGCACGCCGCCGAAGCCGTTGTGCAGGTACTTGGTGGCGCGATCGTGGTAGGGGTGCTCGGGCAGGCCCAAGTAGTTGACCCACTCCACCTGGGGTTGCTCCTTCAGCCAGTGGGCCAGGGCCAGGGCATTGCTGGTGTGGCGCTCTACCCGTAGAGAAAGGGTTTCCAGCCCTTGCAGCAGCAGGAATGCGTTGAAGGGGCTGAGGGCGGGGCCAAAGTCGCGCAGCCCTTCGACCCGTGCTCGAATGATGAAGGCGATGTTGCCAAAGGGGCCATCGGGGCCAAAGGTATCGGAGAAGTTCAGCCCGTGGTAGCCGGGAGCGGGTTCGGTGAACAGCGGAAACTTGCCGTTGCGCCAGTCAAACTTGCCCGAGTCTACAATCACGCCGCCGATGGAGGTGCCGTGGCCGCCGATCCACTTCGTCGCGCTCTGCACCACAATGTCGGCCCCGTGGTCGATGGGGCGCACTAGGTAGCCCGCCGCCCCAAAGGTGTTATCGACAATCAGCGGAATGCCGTTTTCGTGGGCCACATGGGCCAGGGCGGCAAAGTCGGGCACGTTGAACTGCGGGTTGCCAATGCTCTCCACATAGAGGGCTTTGGTGTTCTCATCGATCGCCTGCCGGAAGGTCTCAGCATCGTCACCCTCCACCAGCTTGACCCCAATGCCCAAACGCGGCAGCGACACCTTGAACTGGTTATAGGTGCCGCCGTAG
Organism: Tildeniella torsiva UHER 1998/13D; assembly: GCA_019358835.1. GTDB lineage: Bacteria > Cyanobacteriota > Cyanobacteriia > Phormidesmidales > Phormidesmidaceae > Nodosilinea > Nodosilinea torsiva. Next base: position 420,141 of record JAHHIH010000001.1, on the reverse strand, counting down.
AGATAGCTGGTGGCGACAATGTTATCCCCCGCCTGGGCCAGGGTGCTGAGGGCGAGAAACTGGGCCGCCTGACCGCTGGCCGTGGCCAGGGCCGCCGCCCCCCCTTCCAAAGCCGCGATGCGCTTTTCAAACACATCGGTGGTGGGATTCATGATGCGGGTGTAGATGTTGCCAAACTCTTGTAGGGCAAACAGCCGCGCCCCGTGGTCGGCATCGTCGAAGGTGTAGGAGGTGGTCTGGTAAATGGGCACTGCGCGGGCGTTGGTGCCGGGGGCGGGTTCTTGGCCTGCGTGGACTTGTAGGGTTTCGTAGCGGTGGGTCATGGGGATAGGGGGGTATGGGGTGAAGGGTAGGGGGTAAGAAGAAGTTTTGTTTGCGGAGCGTCTCCGCAGGAGAAATGCTTAGTTTTGAATGATGTTTGAATACCAGATATTCAAAATTCAGAACTCAAAACCCAAAACTCCTTTCACGCCTACATTCGCCACAGGGTGAACCGCATTTTGGCTGTGTTTTGCAGATAGACAACCAGCAGGCTGCCCAGCAGTAGCGGTGCAATCAGGGCGATGACAGCATAACCGCGACCATAGCTCCAGCGGTTTCGGAGCGGACGGGTGAGAGGACGAATAGGGGAGGGGGTGGAGGGGTAAGCGCGGGCGGTTTTAGCGGTGTCGAGGGAGAAGGATGTCATGGCGGAGAGAGAGTAGAGAGAACAACGAAATTGTGAATATAGCCACGGGAAGATTACTAAGTTTTGAATTAGAACTCAAAACTGAGAACTCAAAACTTTTCTAGTAGTGCCAGCTATCGCCATCGGCGTGGCCCTTGCCCTGGATGGTGATGGGATATTTTTGGAGCTGCTTGAGCCAGCACTGCACGGCATTCAGTGGGCCAGACAGCTCAATCTCTAAGGTGGTGGACTGGGCCAGACTGCTGACCGAGAAGGTGGTGGGTTGGCCGTTTTGAGCAATAGATCGCACCACGACCCGGCAGCTTTCGGCCAGGTCTTCGAGCAGGGCTTTAACGGAAAGCTGGGGAGAACCGTAGATTCTGAGTCTGAGCTGGGTTTGGGGAGTTGTCATGGCGCTTAAACCAGTGGAAACAACGGTTGGAGAGCTTTAGATAGGGGCCAACGGTACGGCAGGGGTTGGTTCAGTCGTCCTTGGCATAGAACGAGAGGCGATTGGGGCGCGATCGCCTCTCTGAACCATCCAGGGGCGCAGGCGATGGCTGTTCAGCAGCATTTTTGTTCGCAGACTGAGCCGAAGCTCGACCCAAACGCACGGCAATGGGCCGCTTGGCCTGCTTGACGCCGCTTAACACCAGCAGCATGGCAACCGTGCCCACTACCGCAAGCTGCCAGTAGCCCAAGCCAATGGCAGTACCCAGGGCGGCTGTGGCCCAGATGGCCGCTGCGGAGGTCAACCCTTTGACCTTGCCCCGGTGCGACTGCTGCAAAATCAGCCCGGCCCCAATGAAGCCAACCCCCGTAGCAACACCCTGGATGGTGCGACTCAGGGCGTTGACCGACGAATAATCTTGGGGTATTTGGATCGGCAGCAAAATAAACAGTGTCGCCCCCAGGCTGATTACCATGTGGGTGCGTACCCCCGCCGAGCGGTTCGTACCCGTCCACTGACGCTCAAAGCCAATCAGCCCGCCAATAGCGACCGACAGCCCTACCCGAAAGATCAGGTTGAGCCAGTCGTTGGCTTCGATATATCCCGCGTGAATTGCCAAATGACTGTCCTTGTCATTGCATACACCGTAAACCCGATAGGCTTACCGGTGATTGACTAACGTTTGCCCACTATGACATGACGGCCAGAAAAATTCAATCAGATTGCAAACATTTTTAGTTTCGTGTAGGATGCTTTTGCGTTTGAATTTGTCGGGAATGCGACCTGTATTGAGGCGTTATCGCAAAAGCACTTTGAAAATCGCCTGAGCACATATTTTTTGGATATGACAGACAACATTCGCTCCGTAAATGATGACTACAGCAGTGCTGGGCAACTAACCCCCGCGCAGATTGAACAGGCTGCGGCCCAGGGGTTTAAGTCGGTGCTAAACCTCAGGTCGCCCGCCGAACCCGGCACCCTAGCCGACGAAGCCGAGCAAGCCGCCGCCGCTGGTCTGGGCTATGCGCAGGCTCCGGTGAGCCCCACCACCCCAGAGGGCAACGCTCTAGAGGAAGCCCTCGCGGCGTTAGATGCATTGCCGAAGCCGGTGCTGATTCACTGCCGGGGCGGCGGACGGGCAACGGCGGTGGCGCTAGTGGCCATCGCGAACCAAGAAAAGCTCTCGCGGGATGCCTTCCTCGAACAGGTAAAAACCCAGGGCCTGGGGCCGGAGCAGCCGCAGATTCAGCAATTTTTGCGGGACTACTACGGCGATCGGGTACCTGACCAGCAGGAGGTCGTGTAGATGGTCGTTGCTAACGGTCAGCCCTATACCGAGTCGCTCCGAGTTTTCATTCTTGGGGGCGATGGTTTTTGCGGCTGGCCCACCGCTCTGCACTTGTCGGCCCTGGGCCACCAGGTAGTGATTATCGACAACCTCTCCCGCCGCAATATTGACAACGAGCTAGAGGTCAGCTCCCTCACCCCGATTTCGCCTCTGGGGGTGCGGCTGGCGGCGTGGAAAGAGCACACCGGGCGCGAGATTCCCTTTCACCGGGTCGATATCGCCCAGGATTATGACCAGCTCTTAGCCCTGATTCAGCAGTATCGCCCCGATGCAGTGGTGCACTTTGCCGAGCAGCGGGCCGCCCCCTACTCGATGAAGTCGCCCCGCCACAAGCGCTACACCGTCGATAACAACCTCAACGCCACCCACAACCTGCTCTGCGCCATCGTCGAGTCGGGGCTCGATATCCATGTGGCCCACCTCGGCACCATGGGGGTCTACGGCTACGGCACAGCGGGCATGAAAATTCCCGAAGGCTACCTGGATGTGGAGATTCCTACTGAGAGCGGCGATCGCATTGCCCAGCGGATTCTCTACCCGGCGAACCCAGGCAGCATCTACCACATGACCAAAACCCAGGATCAGCTGTTCTTTTTCTACTACAACAAAAACGACGGCGTGCGCGTCACCGACCTACACCAGGGCGTGGTCTGGGGCACCCACACCACCGAAACCCGCCTCGACGAGCGGCTGATCAACCGCTTTGACTACGACGGCGACTACGGCACCGTGCTAAATCGCTTTTTGATGCAGGCGGCGATCGGCTACCCCCTGACCGTCCACGGCACCGGGGGCCAGACCCGCGCCTTCATCCACATTCAAGACACGGTGCGCTGCATTCAGCTAGCGTTGGAAAACCCGCCCGAAGCGGGGGAACCGGTGAAAATCTTCAACCAGATGACCGAAACCCACCGCGTGCGCGACCTGGCCAAACTGGTCAGCGACATCACCGGAGCCGAGATCGCCCACCTGGAAAACCCCCGCAAAGAAGCAGCTGAAAACGATCTCTTCGTCGAAAACCGCTGCTTTTTAGATCTCGGTCTAGAGCCCACCACCCTCAGCAAAGGCCTGCTGCTAGAGGTGACTGAGGTGGCGGAGAAATATGCGGGGAGGTGCGATCGCAGCAAAATTCCCTGTACGTCGAAGTGGGTGAAGGGTGGGGAGTAGGGGGTTAGGGAGTGGGGAGTGAGGCGTGTCTGAATGAAACGCTAAACCCCTGCAACCCACAACCCAACTGCATTTCCTACCCATCTACCCCCTACCCCTCACCCATCCACCCCCTTACCCCTCACTCCCTACCCCAAACTCCCCATGTCCCAAACTCTCCAAGCCGTTCTCAACGCCAACGATGCCTACGCCACCGACTTTGGCGACAAAGGCAGCCTGGCCATGCCTCCCGGTCGGCGCTTTGCGGTGCTTACCTGTATGGATGCCCGCCTTGACCCGGCCAAATTTGCCGGCCTGAATGAGGGCGATGCCCACATCATCCGCAATGCCGGGGGGCGCGCTAGTGATGACGCCATTCGTTCCCTGGTGATTTCCTACAAATTGCTGGGCACCCGCGAGTGGTTCGTCATTCACCACAGCGACTGCGGCATGGAAACCTTTACCGATGCTGTAATTCGCGGTCTGCTGGCCAACAGCCTCGAAACTGCCAAGGTCGATGCCGACGGTTGGCACGACGTCGGTTCAGGGCCGGGCTCCAATGCGGGCGACTTCATTAGCTGGCTCACTATTTCTGACCTGGCCAAAAGCGTGGTGGAAGATGTGGCCCGCATTCGCAACCACCCGCTGGTGCCCGCCGAGATTCCCATCTACGGCTATGTCTACGACGTGAAGACGGGGCGGCTAGTGGAGGTGCCGGAGGCGACGGCGGTAGGAGTAGCTGCGTGAGGGGGTGGGGGAGTAGGGAGTAAGGGGTAGGGAGTAGAGACTGTCTAAGTGAGACGTTAACCCCTGCAACCAACAACCAAACTTACCCCCTACCCATTCACCCCCTACCCCTCACACACTTCCAAGACAAATTATCCAAAACAAGAGGAGTAACACTTGATGTTTAAGCAACTACAGCGCTGGAAAATTCAGCTAGTTGCCTTTTTGGCAGCGGTTTTGGCCGTGGCTACCCTGCCCGCCCTGGTACAACCCAGTGCAGCGGCGACGACTATCGACTTTGTTACCCCCCAGTGGGTAGCGGAGCATTCCGGCGATGCTAACTTGCGCATTCTCGATGTGCGGACAAATCCTTTGGACTATATCAATAGCCACATTCCCGGTGCCGTAAATATTGCTGAAAACACCTTCCGTGGCCCCAATGGGCGGCTGCCGGTGCAATTTTGGCAAGAGCAAAAGATTGAAGCACTGTTCCAAGAATCTGGGGTGAACAACGATAGCCACGTCGTAATTTACTCCGATGGCAACAGTGTTTTGGGCAGCACCCAAGTGGCCTACCTGCTCGACCGAGGCAGCCACTCAGGTCGGGTTTCGGTGCTCGATGGTGGTTTTAAGAGCTACACCGATGCTGGTCTACCCGTGACCAAAGAATTCGTTGAGTATTCGGTAGGTAACTTTAATTTAGTCGATGATGACTCGGTGCGAGTTTCGCTGGATCAGGTGCGTGAGTTTGTGACTAGCTCTAACTCGGGCATTACCTTTATTGACCCTCGCCCTCCGGCTGGGTTTGCAGGCGAAACCGATGTACACATTCGCAACGGCCACATTCCGGGAGCAAAAAATATTCCCTGGCCCAGCTTTACCCTTGGAGAAGACAACTTCCACCAGCTCAAGTCTCTCGATGAGATTCGGGCACTGCTGGCCCGCCGGGAAGTTACTCCCGCTGACGACATCGTGGTGACCTGCACCACAGGGCGTGAAGCCTCGTTGCAATATGTGGTGCTGAAGCACCTGCTGGGCTACCCCAACGTGCGGATTTACGAAGGATCGTGGACGGAGTATTCGGCCCAGCCTGACCTACCGGTGGCCACGGGGCGTGACCCCAACGTTTAAGTTTTCTTGAGGAATAACTGATTTATGCTGCTGCGATTGCTGCTGATTGCCAGTGCCTTAACTCCCCTCACCCTGGTGGGGAGCACGTTTTGGTCAACGACGTTTCAGGCGACTGGCTCTGGCACCCTTGACCCGGTGGCCTCCTGCGCGCCAACCCAGCCCGACGAGGATGAGGACGAGGACGAGGACGATGAAAAACCCCGCCGCCCCACCCGAGGCCGCTTTTCGTAATGTCTTGGATGTAGGTTTGTTATGACTCAGCTGGTCGAGCGATCGCGCGCCCAACAGCCGCAATCGCAGTCATTTCTCCTCTACCTACTGCTGGCTGTAGTCCTCGCCCTGGCGGTGGGGCTAACCTCTTTTGGCTGGCGACAGAGCGCATTGTTTCTGGTGGGCACACTGTTTGGCCTCACCCTGTACCACGCCAGTTTTGGCTTTGCCTCGGCCTACCGCCGCCTGGTGGTGCACGGCGATGGCCAGGGGGTGTTGGCCCAGGTGCTAATGCTGGCCTTGGCTACGGTGCTGTTTGCGCCGATTTTGATTGGCGGTGTGGGGCGCGGTGCCCTGGCTCCGGTGGCGGTGCAGGGGGCGATCGGGGCGCTGCTGTTTGGGGTGGGCATGCAATTGGGCAGCGGCTGCGCCTGCGGCACGCTCTATACCATCGGCGGCGGCAGCTCGATGATGGTGCTGACCCTGCTGACCTTTGGTACCGGATCGTTTTTGGGCACCTTGACCAATGGTTTTTGGCAGGAATTGCCCAAAACTGAGGCGGTTTCGCTGATTGGGCTCTGGGGTTGGGGCGGCGCAGCGCTGCAGCTGGGGCTGCTGGGACTCTTGGGGCTAGGGCTGTGGCGTTGGCAAACCGGGGAGATGCCGCTGGGGTTAATTCAGCGGCCTACCTGGCGATCGCTCCTCTACGGCCCCTGGTCGTTAGTGGCCGGAGGCGTTGCCCTGGCCCTGCTGAACACGCTTACTCTGCTGCTGGCCGGTCGGCCCTGGGGGGTGACCTGGGGCTTCACCCTCTGGAGCGCCAAACTGGCCACCCTGCTCGGCTGGAATCCGACGAGCAGCGAGTTTTGGAGCCAGGAGAGCATTTTAGAGGTACTGCAAGCCAGCGTCTTTGCCGACGTAACCTCGGTGATGAATTTTGGCATTGTGCTCGGGGCGGCGCTGGCAGCGGCGATCGCCGGACAGCTCACCGTGCGGCAACCCCCTTCACGGCGAGCGGTACTGGCAGCCCTGATCGGCGGCCTGCTGATGGGGTACGGAGCCTGGTTAGCCTTTGGCTGCAACGTCGGGGCCTACTTTAGCGGCATTGCCTCCACCAGCCTGCACGGCTGGCTGTGGATTGCCTTTGCCCTGCTGGGCACATCCCTTGGAGTCAAACTCAGGCCACTGTTTCAACTTTCCAATTGACGACTTAGGCTAGGGGAAATCCCATCTGCCATACCTACTACCACTCACTGTGTTTCCATGACTCAGACCCCGCAAGCTACCGATATTCAGGGCGATCGCAACGGCGATGCAACCTTAACCCCCAGCCCAGAAATCCCCCAAAAGCCCGCCTCCCGCACCCGCGACCATCTGGCCAACGAGCGCACCTACCTGGCCTGGATGCGCACCGCGATCGCCCTAATTGGCTTTGGCGTTCTAATCGCCCGCCTGCGCTACCTCGTCTCCCCCGATGTGCCCGGCACCGGCCAGGGCTGGCTGGTCGGGCTGGGCTTATCTTCCATTGGCCTAGTCACCGTGCTGCTCTCGACCTGGCACTACTTTGCGGTGCTGGATGCGATCGAAACCAACACCTACGAACCTAACAGCCGCTGGGTAATTCTCTTTAGCCTGGTGGTGACGCTTCTGGGAGCAGGGGTGCTGTACGTGCTGTTTTCGGCCCCGGCGACGGTGAAGGGGTTTCCGGTAATGGGGTGAGGAGTGAGGGGTAGGGAGTAGGGAGTGTTTGAGGGAACTCCCAAGCCCTGCAACCCAAAACCAAACTACCCCCTACCCCCTACCCCCTACCCCCTACCCCCTACTCCCTACACCTCTACACCACAGGCTCCCCTTGGTAGACACCAGATCCAACGACACCCGCGATCGCGCCACCACCGCACCGCTCGTCACCTCAGCCCTCAACAGTGGGGCCACTCTAGCCGCCTGGATTCTGCTGGGTCTGCTGGGTCTGGCTCTGGCTGCCAGCTTTTGGGTGGTCATCCCCGCCGGGGAGCGCGGCGTGTGGATGCGCTTTGGCCAGGTGCAGGATGAGATTTTGGCCGAGGGGCTGCACTTTGTGATTCCCCTGGTCGATTCGGTGGAGACGCTGAGCACCCGAGTTCAAAAGCAAGAAATTGCCACCGAAGCGGCATCCAAAGATTTGCAGGATGTGTTTAGCGATGTGGCCCTCAACTGGCACATTCTGCCCGACCAGGCCAATGGGGTGTATCGCCAAATTGGCGACGAGGCTGCCGTGGTGCGATCGATTATTAACCCGGCGATCGAAGAGGTGATTAAAGCTGTGATGGCCCACTACACCGCAGAGGAGGTCATTACCCGGCGCGACCAGGTGAAAGCTGAGGTGGATGCGGGGCTGCGATCGCGCCTTGCCCCCTACAATCTGGCGATCGATGACGTGTCATTGACCACCATTCACTTTTCGCAGCAGTTTCGCGATGCGGTAGAGGCCAAACAAATTGCCGTACAAGAAGCTAAGCAGGCCGAATTTGTTGCCCAAAAAGCCCTGCGCCAAGCCGAAATTGAGATCAATTTGGCGCGAGGTACCGCCGAAGCCCACCAAATTTTGCAGGAAACCCTGACTCCCAGCATCCTCAAGTATGAAGCTCTACAAAAGTGGGATGGTCGCCTGCCCATGATCACGGGCGAAGGAACAAGTACCGTAATCGAGTTGGATGATTTACTACCGGACAAAGGGCCGTAGCGTGGATTATTAACCCATCCAAAATTCGTAGGGGCAGACCTATGTGTCTGTCCTCAATCTAGGGCAGACACATAGGTCTGCCCCTACCGATTGACCCTATCAGGTTCCACCAGAATTTCTTCAAAGGCTTTAGAAATTCGGGTGCGAAATCGCTTTTGATGGCGCAGCAAAATTACTGGCTGCGTCATTTCATAGGTGTGTTGAGGATTGTCGATATCATCGACCACTGAAACAGCTTTTAAGGTGCCGAGCTTTAGCTCCGATCGCACGATTGACCGAGGCAATGCCGCTGCGCCAATGCCGCCTTCGACCACTGCTTTAATCATTTCGCTGGTGGTGAGAATGAGGGTGATTTCTAGGGTGCTGGGGTCAACGCCCCAGTTTTGGAGCGATCGCTCAAACATATAACGAGAGCCCGATCCGGGTTCGCGCATGATCCAGCAGGTGTCGGTGAGTTCGGAGAGGGCAATGCGATCAAGCGCAAACCAGGGATGGTTTTGACCGACTACGATCGCCACCACATCTTGCCCAATCACCGACACCGCCAGGTTTTGGCTGAGGGAGGATTTTACCTCCCCAGTGACTAACCCCAGATCAAACAATCCAGTGACGGTGCCGCTGACAATTTCTTCGGCGTTGGCAATGGTGCAGTTGATCGAAATACCGGGATAGTTTTGTTTGAATTGGCTAATTTTATGGGGGAGCCAGTAGTTGCCCACTGTTAGACTGCTGCCCACCTTGAGCTCGCCCCGCTGGAGGTCGTTGAGTTCACGCAATCCCTGAGCGGTAACCTCTACCTGATCAAGAATTTTCTGCGCCTCAATTTGCAGCATTTCCCCAGCATCGGTCAGCTCAATGTGACGACCGATACGGTGAAATAGCTTAACCCCATATTCTTCTTCTAAGGTTTGAATTGATGCACTGACCGCAGGCTGGGTGATGTAGAGAGAATCTGCCGCACGGGTGAAGTGTAAATGTTCGGCTACCGCCATAAAAACCCGGAGTTGTTCAAGTTTCATGGCGGTGAAGTTGCAAACTCTTAAACAGACTCAAAAACCCTGATTAATTATTGCATAAATTCTATTTATGGAACTCACAAAAAAGAGTGTTTGCTTCATTTATTTGTGCCGCTTAATGTAGAACTCAACTGGTAAAGCCCGTTCAGCCCCAGTTGAGCCTTTAGATGATAGGTGCAGCAACCATGGCCGATTTACTCACCACCCTGCTTCGCAGCTCCATGGCGTTTGCCGCCACTAACCTCGACGACATCGTCATTTTGATGCTGTTTTTCTCCCAAGTGGGGGTGGCGCTGCGTAGGCGACACATTGTGGCGGGGCAATACATTGGGTTTGCTGGCCTGGTGGCCCTCAGCCTGCCGGGGTTCTTTGGCAGTTTGCTCTTTCCCCGCCCCTGGATTGGGCTGCTGGGGGTAGTGCCGATTGTGATTGGCCTCAGCCAGCTGCTGTCGGTCACCCCTGATGAAGAAAGCGGCGAAGACAGTGGGGAGATGCTGCTGGCCCCTACCAGCGGTGGCTCTAATTGGCTATCGCCCCAAACCACTAGTGTGGCGGCCATTACGATGGCCAACGGTGGCGACAACGTCGGTATCTACATGCCGATGTTTGCCAACTGCGACGGGCTCGGGCTCGGGGTGATCTTAGCGGTGTTTTTTGGACTGGTGGGAGTGTGGTGTTTTGTGGCCTATCAGTTGACCAAGGTGAGCGCTATTTCTAGCCTGCTGACCCGCTATGGAGCACAGGTGGTGCCCTTTGTGCTGATGGCGCTGGGCGGGCTAATTTTGGTCGATAGCCACACCCTGGAGTATCGGGGCTTAACCCCCCTGGCGCTCACCATCCTGGGCATCTGCGTGATTCATCTGCTGCGCACCGCCGCTCGGCTGTCTCAGTCGGTGGCTCTAGGCCAGCCGGTGCCCGCATCCCAGAGAATAGACGGGTAGCGTTCCCCCTGCTTCCCTATGGCCTGGCCATTGCAAACTCTGATCAAAGCTGCCATCGCATTTGTAGCCACCAATCTAGACGACTTTGTTCTACTTATGGTGTTCTTTTCTCAGGTGCCCAGCCGCTTTTCTTCCCGCCAGATTTTTTGGGGTCGCTACCTCGGCTTTGCCGCCCTGGTGGCGCTGAGTCTGCCCGGTTTCTTTGGTGGCTTGGTACTGCCTAAAACCTACATTGGTCTGCTGGGTGTGGTGCCTATTGCCATTGGGCTCCGGCAGCTGCTCAGAAGAGAAGACGAAACCGAGGTGCAGTTTGCAAATGCCCCCAAACTACCCTTTGTCGATGCTCAAATGGCGGCGATCACAGGCATTACCCTAGCCAACGGCGGTGACAACATCGGCATCTATGTGTCGCTGTTTGCGGGCCAAACCTGGGCCGAACTGGGCCTTACCCTGCTGGTGTTTGGGGTGCTGGTCGCCCTCTGGTACTGGCTGGCCCAGGCGTTAGTTAGCCAGCCCCTGGTGCGAGAACGCTTGACGACGGTGGGCCATCGGTTAATGCCCCTCGTACTGATCGGCCTGGGCCTGTTCATTTTGATCGATAGCGAAACCTATCGCCTGCTAGTTCGTTAACCCAACGTTTTGTCCAAATGGATTACCCAAAAGGAGACTGTTCCATGCTTCGTACTCTTAAAAACGCTCTCAGCTTTCTGCTCTTTGCCGGTGTACTACTGGTGCTAGTGGGCATAGCCCGCCCCGCCTTTGCCGACCCCATCGCCGAAAAGAGCCCCCAATACGCCGAAATCACCCAGGCGCTGGGCGAACTGACCCAACTTCAATCTGACCCCGACGCTGACCTCGAAGCCGCTGGCTATACTGCCGCCTCGCTCAGCCAAAAACTCTCTGACCTGCGCTTTCAAAAATACATCCAAGAAACCAGCGAAGACTTTGGCATCTGTAGCAACACCACTGCCGCCACCGTGGGCGTCTACGGCTACGACCCCGATCGCAAAAACGCCACCCCTGAGATCGCCTACCTGGGCGCTGGCCAAACCACCGACGACGATTGGGCCTGCACGGGTGTATTTCTCCCCAGTGATGCTGCGGTTACAGGGCTTGACCTGGGCGGCGAAGGGGCGATCGCATCCCTAGTCGATGGCACCCGCCTAACTATTAGCGAAAACCCGGTAACTGGTGCGATCGAATTTGATGCCCCCATCTATAAGGTGCTGAAAGCCGCAGATACGACCACGCCCTTACCCCAGCTCAACTTGGCTGATGTTGCTGCGCAAGTGGCGAATGCCCCGGTTGATTAGAGCGTAGGGGGTGGGGAGTAGGGAGTGGGGAGTGCCTGAGCGAACCTGCAAGCCCTGCCACCAAAAAACAAACTTACCCCTTACCCCCTACCCCCTACCCCTCCGCCCCTCACTCCCTCTCCTGGGAATAATAAAAACAAATACATCCACCTATAAAAAAGAAGGACTCTATGCAAATTCCACTTCCGCGCAGGCGACCAAAGCAGGCGATCGACTGGCAGCCGATTCTCAACCAAATGCAGCAGGCTGATGGCCAGCGGTTGCCAGAGTTTCAGGGCGATCTAAAAGCGGCGCTGCTGGCCCACGCTGGGTTGACGCACCATCCCAAGGGAGAGGCGACCTACCAGTTGGCGCGGGAGATTGCCCGCCTGACGACCTGCTGCGACCCTGAGGTTGCCTACTGGTTTTCGCGCCTGGCTGAGTTGATTGACGATGGCGTTGAATAAATGATGAAAACCAGTGCTGTGCTCAAGCTTCCAGGGATTTTAAAGCCCCTGGAAGCTTGGCTATGGGGCATAGCGCTTAAAATAAAGGCAATGCTTTGGGCTGCTGTCATGGCCACTATCACTGACATTGCTACGTTGATTGTGCGATCGCTCGACACCTGCGGCGGCAGACCCCGCATTGCTGGCACCCGCATCTCGGTTCAGCAAATTGCTAGCTTGCACAAACAGGGCCTTAGCCCCACTGATATTCTCAAAGACTACGAGCATTTGACTCTGGCCCAAATTTACGCAGCTCTAACCTACTACTACGCCAACTCAGCAGAAATTGAAGCCTATCTGGCGCAGGATATGGCCGAATACGACCGTCTGATTGCTGGACATGGGGCTGGATAAGCTCAATGTCTACAATTCGGTTCTATATTGACGAAGATGCTATGCGAAATGCATTCGTCTCTGCGCTTAGGGCGGCTGGATTGGATGTTGTCACCGTTGGTGAAGTCAAGCGCTTTGGCTACTCCGATGCCGATCAGCTAACGTGGGCAAGCCAGCAAGGTCGAGTTTTCTACACGTTTAACCTCAAAGACTTTAGCCTGCTTCACACCAAAGCCATAACCCAAGGAGAAAGCCATGCCGGAATTGTGGTTGTTCCTCGCCAAGGGTATGCCATCGGTGAGCAGCTCAGGGGGCTGTGTAATTTGGCAAACCGTTATTCAGCCGAAGATGTAGTCAATCAGCTCATTTATCTAAGCCAGTATCTAGAACCGTGATCAGCCCCAGGATTCTTGAAAACCCTGGGGCTTGGGTTGGCTAAATTGCTACTCCAGCAGCACTGTTTTGGTCATGATCACCATCCACTGGTTGGGTTTGGTGGCGGGGTTGGCGTCGCTCTGGGGCACGGGGAGGGGGTCGCTCCAATCGTTGGGGTCGGCGTAGCCGATCGCATGGAGAATTTTGATGGTGCGTTCGATCCCGGCGAGGCTGCCGTAGAGCATGTGCCGCACTTTTTCGGGCGTTAGGGGTCGGGTGCCTCCGCTGGCTCCAGATTTGGGCGGCAGCGGCAGGGAACTGGCCTCTGGGTTGTCGTTGGAATCGGGTTCGAGATATTCAAACATCGGTTCTGTTTCCTTTGATGATGGCAAGAAAACAGAACGCGAAAACCCTAGCCACCCGCTGTTGAAGCGCAAACTGGGTGGGCTAGGGCTAATATGAGCCTAGCCTCGCAATCTGCTCGGTAGATTTGCGGGGTTAGCTGTTCGTAGGTGTTGCGAGCACCTGCGGACAGCGCCAAAGTTTTCGAGTTCTGTGTGGTCACCGTTCTACTCAAACGGCTTAATGAATGAGAATACTGGTACAGACGCTTCTCGTCAACCGTGGATATGGCAGATGGCACGATGCTATAACGGCGATGTAAAGAGGCAGAGGGATCCTGCCTCTTTACATCTGAGAGAGCTATTATGCAAATTATTCGTGGCTCATCTGCTCGGTAGTGGTGAGCGAAGCATCTCTTAGTATCGAAGTGCAATAGCAATGACTAAGTATGGACTTTTGTATAGAGTCACTTTGGGGGTGAGACAAAAACCACTAAGAGCTTTGGTAGGTATTTTTATTGCGTATGCAACTATCTGGGCAATTTTAGAGCCTCTTATTGGCATGCTTCCAGAAGTAGGAGGATACTTTTCAGGAGATCTGAAATTCTCTACCTTACTGTTCGCCAGCACTCTAATTGGCTTGTATAGAAGTGCAGTCCCCAAAGACTTGATCATTCAATACGGCAATTCAATAATAAAAATTGCATTTGGTGATCTATTCGCAATCAATGGGCTCAAAGTTATTCCAGTAAGCAGATACTTCTTTGAGGTAGATGTAGTGCCTACAAGCTTACAGCATAAAGTCATTCAACTTTTTGTAAGGAGTGAAGAAGGTTCAAAAGGCTTCGATGCTTACGAAAAGAATTTATCTCTTGTTCTTAAGAATGAGCCACATCAAGAAGTGTACAGAAGTGCTCTTCAAAGAAAGGATAAGTATTATCCCTTAGGAACTAGTGTTCCCTTAGACCTAAACGGGGAAACTTATATTTTATTCGCACTTACTGAAACTGAATTAAAAGGATGCATTCCTAATGATAATTGCAACACTTTAAAGATGTGGAATGCCTTAGATTTGCTGTGGCAGAATGCGCGAATTCATTCACGCGGAAACTCAATTAATGTCCCCTTGATCGGAAGTGGCGTGACAGGGATTAGATTGAGTGCCAGCCAGATTCTTGAACTGAATCTATTAGCAATTGCTAACGCAATTGAAGAATCCGGAAACATAACTACTGAAGAAATTAGGATCATTCTCCATCCCAAGTACATGGAAGCAATTGATTTGCGAAATTTTCAAAGACTTTGGAAGGCTTAGACCTTATTTTTTCCTGGCTCTAAACTGTTTTGTGTAACCTTCGGTAAACATATAATGACTATATCTGATGATCTCTGGAAAGAAGAGCCTGCTTCTACAGATAAATCTGTAGAAGCAACGAATAACGGTTCTATTCAAACTTCTAATAATGAAGATTTAGAAGAAGAAGATGGCTTAGAGGATGAAATAGATTTGGAGGATGAGGAAAGTCCAGAGGGTTCTTCCAGAGATAGAAGACGATCGAGAACACCACGAACATATCCTGCCAGCTCATTCTCAGACGCGCTAGAAATTGGAACTGCCATTTATGAACATGCAGGGGCTAAAATCCGTCGCTTAACACTATTGGAGAAGATAGGACGCTCTCCAACTAGTAGCGCTACTCGACAAATGATCACCAATTCAGGTAAATATGGAATAACAAAAGGTTCCTACAGTGCTGAGCATCTCGAATTAACTCCAGAAGGGTTGACTATATTTGATGAAGCCAAATCTCCGCGTGAGATACTGCAAGCAAAATTCGATCTTGCTATTTCTAAAATTCCTCCCTTCAAGAAGTTATATGACGAATATGCTGGGAAGCGGCTTGCAGCACAGGAAGTTATGCGAGATTTCCTCAGAGAAAGTCAAGAGCGAATTGATGACTTTAAGGAATGTATTGACTTCTTTATTGTCAATGTTAAAGATTTGAATCTTCTTCGCACTATTGGAGGAGCAGAAACCCTCATTCAAATAGAACAGGCTCTTGAAGAACTTCCAAGTAAATATACTGAACGAAATGCTCAACCCGTTGTTATTCAAAGAATCGATCCTGAATCTCCTAATGCTAGAACCCAATTGACTACTTCTGTTTGGGATAGCATCTGTTTTTATATCACTCCTATCGGGACAGAGGACAGTGAAGAAAGAAAACACTCTGACTTATTCCTCAGTTCTTTAGTGGAGCCAGCAGTTTCTGAACTGAATTTAAGAGTTGTTCGAGCTGACAAAATTGGACAGCAAGGATTGATCACTGCACAGATTATAGAACACGTTAAGAGTTCAAGGTTGGTAATTATTGATTTATCATTTCTTAATCCCAACGTTTTCTATGAAATGGCTCTTCGTCATGCTTGCAGAATGCCTGTTGTTCACATTATTAGAAAAGCTGACCCAATCCCATTTGATGTGAGTCAGAGCCGCTGCATAGTTATTGACAACACTGATATATACTCTTTCGTTCCTAAAATTCAAACATACCAAGCTGAGATTGCGACTCAGGCTAGAAAAGCGATTGAAGATCCCGAGCATCGAGGGAATCCAATAACTGTCTTTTATCCTAAATTTTGGAATATCGATAAGTCAATCTCTGACAACTCAAATGTGGAGGACAGTTGAAATTCGTTGGTTCTAAGTCCAAGATCATCTGCGGCCATAAAACTTCACCATTATAGTGCTAAAGCCTTAATGATATTATGAGCATACAGGCCTGGATTAACATGGATATTGGTGGATGGCAAAACTCTTCTATCGTGGCATGGCTGATCAAAACGGTAAACCTAAAATCGGACGAAGTGCCCGGTTGTTAGGAGTTAGGCCCAATGTTGACATCGATATTGAACAGATGTCTGCTGGATTTCTTGATGTACAAGGCTACTTAAGACCTAAAGCCGAACGCAAGTATAAAGGCGAAACAGTAGCTGTTGCCATCAAAAACACCAAAGGAATGTCGGTTTCACTCTCTATTGAGGGTTTACCTCCCTTTCGCAAACCCTCTGCCTTTGGCGGTACAGGCCGAGATCCCCTGTGGCAGATTGATGACAGCAAGCTTACTGCCGCACTAGAGGCAGTTCAAGATAGCCCCACCCACGTCAGCATTTTGCCAAGCGCTACAATGCTTTTAGAGAAATATGAGGCAGCATTGGCAAGTACTCAAAACGACTGGGAAAGAGTTGAATAGTTTGACGCCTACACTTGGAGCCTATTCCTATGGCATGGATATTTAGTCTTTCGGCAGAATGCGGTTCCGACGAAACCCAGGCAAAGCTGTTTGCCCAATACTTTGAGGGGATGACTTGGACACTCTCAAACGGTTGCCAATGTCAATGCCAAACAGATACTTTTCAAGATATTGACGAAAACTGGTGGTGCCGAGTCTACCCCAAAAATCTCAGTGAAATCGGCATTGAGTCTCCTAAAAGTGCCTATTTAATGACAGAGTCAGGAATTCTATTTTACCAACATCTGCGCTCTGCACCTGCATTCCGTTATGCCCTAGTTGGAGTCGAAGTCGATGAATTTAGAACTTATAGTGAGTTACTGGAAGATTCGTCTAAGTTGTCCATTCCAGGTTTAGTGTTAGCCGCAGAAGTTGGACAAGAGATAAAGTTATCTTCAGCTTATCGGCCATTCAGCCCTGGCTATGTTTGGCTGCCCTATGAAGGTGAAATTTATAATCCACTCATGGCATCCCCAAGTCTAAAGAGCAAGCTAAACGAGTTATTGCTAGCAAGCTGATTCAGTCAGTCTTGGTTGCCGCCGTTGCCGTTGACAAGGCAATATGAGTGCGATTTGCCTACCGCAAAGCTATCGTAGACACATAACCGTTGCCCGTAGAGCACTTGCGCCCATTGAGCGATCAAGCCCAAGCGATGACCCTCCAAGAACTGCAAGCCCATCTTCTCGCCCTAACCCCCGCCGAAAAAGCCGAGGCGGTGCAGCTTTTAGTGCAAAGCCTCAGCAACACCTGGCCCGGCATTGAAAAAACACCCGGCATTGTCGGCGGCGATGCCTGTGTTGCCGGTACCCGCATTCCCGTTTGGGATCTGGTGCAGTATCGTCGCCTGGGGGCCACCGACGCCAAAATTTTGGAAGCCTACCCACAGCTCACCGCCATTGACTTAGCCAATGCCTGGCACTACACCGACATCTATCAGTCTGAAATTGAGGCGGCCATTCGTGAAAACGAGGCTGCCTAACCGTGGTGCGGCTTTATGCTGATGAACAGTTCTCATTTCCGGTGGTTCAACGGTTAAGAGCGGGCGTATGCAACAGTTTGAGGATCCCCCTGCCCCCTTAAAAAGGGGGGTTTGAGTCTGATTCAAAGTCCCCCTTTTTAAGGGGGATTTAGAGGGATTGCTAGCGTTGACCGGTAGTCCCTTAATCCTCTAGATGGCCCTTTCAGGTCAGCTTCTACGTATTACAAAGTAGCTATATAACACTCTAAAAGCTGCCGATTTTCCCTTCAAAAATAACCCATTTGGGTACTGTCAACCGTCTAAACCACTGTGATAGAACAGTTGCTAGATAAGGCTTTTAGCCTTTGCACTGCATCCATAACTGCAATTTATCGTTTCCACAAAAAAGAGCGTTTGCTCTTATTTTTTACTCCCCGTAAATTGAGGGTGCTCTTCCTTAAGGGGTATACCCAATGGATTGGATTGTACCAACCGTCATGCTCGGGGTGGCCACCGCTACAGCCACCACCTTCGACGACAACATTTATTTGACAATGTTCTTCAGCAAGACCAACCGCACCTTTCGGCCCCGCCATATCGTCGTAGGTGAGTTTGTAGGGTTTACATGCTTAGTCGGCATCAGTCTCGTCGGCTACTTCGCCGGGCTAATGATTCCCCACATTTGGATTGGCCTACTGGGCTTTTTGCCCATTGCCATTGGCGTCAACGCCCTGCTCAGCCGCCAAACCATCGAAGAAGACGAGACGGTGGATATATCGGTGGCGAACCCCAGCCACCCCCACTACCGCCAGGTGCGCCGCACATCGCTGTGGCACACCCTGCGCGACCCCCAAACCTACCGCGTGTCGGCAGTGACCCTGGCCAACGGCGGCAACAACATTGCCATTTACATTCCTCTATTTGCCAGCAGCACTTTGCCGCGCCTGAGCATTATTTTGGCGGTGTGCTACGCCGCCATTGGCCTGTGGCTGTTTGTCTCCTACAGCCTCAACCGCCAGCCCATGACGGCGGTGATCATGAGCCGCTACGTGCGCCGCGCCTTCCCCTTTGTGCTGATCTGGCTGGGTTCTTCGATTGTGCTCGAAAACGGCAGCCATCAACTGCTCTACGCCCTCGCCCCTAGTCTCTAATGTCCCCACCGGCTGTCCCTTCACCCCTTCACCCAGCCATCATCATCAAAATCTATTCATTCGACAAAGAAGACTATTTGCTCTTATTTGAACCTCTTCGTAAGATCAATTCATAGGGTTAAACCCCTTTGTCAGCAATGCTTCACCGCTGGCGCCGTTTTGGAGGTTGCAATGGGAACTAGATCTAGACGAGAGGAATGGTTTCAGCGGGGGTGCCGCGATCGCGATGCCGGTCTACTGCCCCGCAGCACCGACTCGGCCTACTGGGATGGCTATCGATCGGGTAGACCGCTGGGTTTGGATGAGGTGATTCGCTACTTTCCGACGCTGGAGTCGTTTTTGGCGTGGCGGGCGAGGGGTGTGGAGGGGTAGGGGGTGAGGGGTGAAGGGTTGGGTTGGGTTGTTGGTTCCCCACTCCCTACGCCCTACCCATCTACTTATCTCAATGGTCGCGATCGCACCAAAGGCAACCAGCGAAACATGGCCTGGTGCAGGCCCACCGCCCAGGCGATCGCCAGCAGCCAGCCCCCAAAAATATCGCTCGGGAAATGCACCCCCAGGTACACTCGGCTAACACCAATACAGAGCACAAACAGACTCCCTAAGCCAATCAGCCAGGGCCGTCTGGGGCTGTCCCAATTGAGCAGCACCAGAGCTATCACAAAGGTCATTGAGTAGGTGGCGTGGCCACTCGGGAAGCTAAAGTCGTCGTGGAGTGGCATGCCCTCCCATAGCGCAGGGCGCACTCGGTGCCAAATCAACTTAGTGCTGAGATTCAGCGCCGCACTGCCCCCTGTCACCAGGGTTAGATAGGCCGCCACTGGCCAGCGTCGCCGCACCAGGGCCAGGGCAATCAGCCCCACGCTGGCGGGCATCACTCCCCAGTAGGTGCCTAGGTCGGTGGCGATCGCTACGCCCCGGTTTAGTTCTGGGGTGGCATAGCGATGCAGGCGCAGCAAAAAAGCCGCATCCCAGGCAGGCAGAGTTGGGTAGGCGGCGACCAAAAGACCCAGGGCAATGAGGGCGATAAGGGCGGTGAGGGAGAGTATCAGGCCCCAGGGTGCGAGGGGTAGGGAGTAGGGGGTGGATGAAGGTTGGGTCATGGGGCGGAGCGTCGATGGATTGGGGTAGGTTTTGAATTTTGGTTGTACAGCAGTCATTCAAAACTAAAAACTAAGCATTTCTCCTGCGGAGATGCTCCGCATAGGCGTAGCCAGTCCAAAGGACTTACAAAAATTTCCCTGCTCCCCACTCCCTACCCCATCAACCAATCCGGCAGCCACGCATCCAGTATCGCCATCAAGTCGCCGTTGAGAAAGTCGGGCATCTCTAAAATGTGAAACTGAATCAGCACCACGATCGCCACCGTGTAGACCGTAGAGGTAATCAACCCATTGCGTAGCGACTGGCCGCCAGAATCCTGCCCGTCTTTTTGTAGCGCTGTGACGGCCCCCTGCTGCATCAGCACAAAGCCCACTACATTGGTCAACCAGTAGCCCACGCCGGTCATAGGCACCAGGGCATCGGGCCAGGGACGGCTGAAGAGGTAGCCAAAGCCCAGGGCCAGGGGCAGGTTGATCACCAGATCATTCCACCAGCAGAGGGGCGAGAGTAGGTAGCCCACCACTACCAGGGTGCCGCCCCACAGTCGGCGCAGCAGAGATCTGGTGGGCTTGGGCATGTCTTCCGCCGGGGGGACGGTGTCGGCTGGGGTGTCTAGCTTGATGTCCGGCTTGGTGAGTTGCAAGGAAGTCATCCTTATAGTTGCGTACTAAACTCTGTTTGCATTAAAGGGGTTTTGTTAGACGGGGCGGCCTAAGCCCTGAGGGTGGCGACCAGTCGCTTTGGGTGGCTGAGCAAATCGAGGGCATCGAGAATGCTGGTGGAGACAATATCGGCAGATACCAGCGTTTCTACCGCGCCGCCTTCTTGCTGCACTAGAGCAATGCCCAGGGTGGCAGCTTTGAGCATTTGGCCATCGTTGCGACCATTGCCAATGGCGACCACCTGTTCTGCGCCTAGGTTGCTGACAAAAGCCAGCTTGGTTCCGGCCTGATCTTCTAAAGGGGCAATAGTCAGATCGAGGGGGAGCCCGGCGAGCCCGATTTTGGCCAGCCCAAAGGTGTCGGCGGTCAGCACGTGGATATTGAGATCATGGGAGAGTTCGGTCAGTTTTTCGCCTACCTGGGGAATGAGATGGCCATCGATGGCCAGGGTACCGTTGTAATCGAGCACCAGATGGGCCAACTGTAGGTGACGAAAACCGGGAATATTGATCTCAATCATGGTCTTAATAGAAGGTTTAGGGCCAGGGCAACGATGGTGATCATATAGATGCGGCGCAGCCAGCGGTTGGGCAGGCGCAGCACCACCCGCCCCCCCAGAAACGCGCCTAAGAACATCGCCACCCCTAGCAGCAAGCCGAGGCCAAAATTGACCAGGCCCAGGGTAATAAAAATCACGGTGGCGACTAGGGAAGAGAAGATATTGACTAATTTGCTGGTAGCGATCGCCGCCACAAAGGTATGGCCAAAGCAGCCCACAAAGGTCGCCGTCAGTAAGGTGACATAGCCACCGCTAAACAGCCCGCCATAGATGGCCAAAAAGAAGGTGCACAGGTACCCAACCACGCTCCAAACGGGAGACAACGCTTGAATGCTGGGCCGGATGCCCTTGTCACCGAGCAGCAGCGATACCCCCACCACCACCAGCATCGACGCGGCAATAAAGGGTGACAGAGCGCTATCGGGTAGCCACCGCAACAGCATTGCCCCCAGGGCCGAACCCACCAGGGTAAGGGCAATCAGCCAGGGGGCGCGGCGCAGGTCGAGCTTGCTCTGACCCACAAAGGGTAGGGTGGCACCGATGCTCATCAGGGTAAGGGCGGCCATATTGGTGGCGATCGCCACTTGAGGCTCTACCCCTACCTGAAGCAGGACAGGCACCGTAATTAGCGAGGTGCTGCCGGTAACCATGCTGATAGCGCTGGTGAGAAAAAACACCCCAGCCAACGCCACTAGCGCCCAGGGCGAAACCTCCAAGCCAAGAGCCGAAAGATTGTCTAATGCTAAGGCCACCTGAAAACCGGCGCTAAACACGAAAAATACACCTAAAACCCTACCGGATTACCGATGTATCCATGAAAAAGTATGCCACAATCCCAGTTCAATTTCAATCGTATTTAGAGCTGGCTGAGTTTTGGTGCTTCTAGGCATTCTCGGCCCGAAATGCAGCGGTGGAGCGATCGCTCCTACGTCTCCCTGCCTGCCGACTAGACAAAACAACGCCAAAAAAAATCACCTGCGTAGCCCCGACTTTGCCCGCCGTTCCTTACAAGACCACGGGCAGGGTCAGCATGCTACACAAGTGATTAATTGACGCATTCAAATTTGGTTGTTTGCCGGGCGTTTAGGTAGGAGATCCTGTTGCCCAGATTGACGCCCTAGCTGAGGGCGTTAATCACGTAGTCAATGTAGGTATTGACTTCTACCGCCGGGTCGCCGCTAAGCCCGTGGTTGGCTTTGATGTGCTTTAGAGCCTCAATGTACCAGCTGGGCGACAGCTCAAAGGTGCTGTTGATTTCAGCTAGACCCGCCACCAGGTACTCATCGATAGGCCCCGTGCCACCGACGATCAGGCCATAGCTAATGATGCGCAGATAGTAGCCAATATCGCGCACGCATTTGGCTTTACCGCGATCGTCGGCGGCGTAGTTTGGCCCCTGCAACTGGTTGGTGTAGGGGAACTTTTTGTACACCGCGTCAGCGGCCCCTTGGGCTAGGCTATCGGCTTTGCTGGCTAGGGTTTTAGCCGCCGCCAGGGTGTTTTCGGCCTGGCGAAAGCGGCCAAAAGCCACCTGAAATTCAGCGCTGCTCAAGAACCGCCCCTGGGAGTCAGCGGTGTTAATGGCTTCGGTTAAGGGTGTTTTTGACATCGAACGATTACCTCAAACGTAAAGGTGTAAAGGGTATGGAAATAAACCTCATCCAAGTCCAGAAGTGGAGTTCTGTCGGTGGGAAAATTACAGATTCTGAGCTGGGCTTGGTATGGCTCAAAACCTAGGCCACTGCCGAGGCAGCCCGGTCAAAATAGCCAGACAGCTCAGAAATGAGAGAGCTGCAATCGCCCTGGGTGATATTGGCGGTGTCGCTAACAACGCGAATGGAGGCTTCTTTGAGTTTTTCAACGCCAGCAGCTACTGAAGCACCGGGGGTACCCAAGGCAACATAGGTTTCGCGCAGGCCATTCAGGGCGCGATCTTCTAGGATGCTGGCATCACCAGCGAAAATTGCGTAGGTGACGTAGCGCAGAATAATTTCTAGATCGCGCAGGCAGGCGGCTGCCCGACGATTGGTATAAGCATTGCCGCCGGGGGCTGTCAGCTGAGGCTGCTCGGCAAACAATTCACGGGCAGCACTGGCTACGATCGCCGACGAGCTGCTAGTAATGCGGTTAACGGCATCAATGCGCTTGTTGCCATCTTTGACCAGGTTGATTAAGGCATCTACCTGGTCATCACTAAGGTAAGCACCTCGGCTATCAGCTTGAGAAACTACCTTAGAAAAGACATCAAAGGACATAACACAGGTCTCCTAAAGACTGACTTCATCAAAATTCAGGCTGGACTTTGCCATCTCAACCACCGTTACCTAGCCTGCATTAAACAAGCCCGCGCAAAAACTGGGCACTGGTCAATGCCCGAAATTCGCAAGCTTGACTTAAGCCTGCATTGATATCAATTGCTAGATAAGGGCGATGGGCTGACAGTAAAGAGCGATCGCAACTCAGAGTTGGCAAAGGCTGTTTCAAAACCAACCTTGATTTACTTATATAGCAAATGGGTAAGCTGTTTTGTTACAAAAAATTTAGGAATTGCCGTTGTTTCTCGGACTACAAAAACGTCAAAAAATTACCATTTATTTGTTTCTGTAATTACAATTTTCCGAGATTTTGACCTCGCCAAGACTAGCCTTTGTAAGGCTATATAACAATTGTAGTTTCAGCTACAGGTGCGTTTTTGTGGGTCAAAATTAATTGTAATTCGAGCTACAAATAACTCGCTTAATGTCTAAAGAAGGCAAGTAAAGTGGTGTGGCGTCAACCACCACCATGTCACAGACTATTCCCATCATCGGCATTACCCCACTGCGAATATCCTCAGGCTTATCTCTGCCCGTGGCCGAGCATCTGGGGCAAGCCTGTCGTCAGCACGGCTGCTTTTGCATCACTGGCTACGGGGTAGATGAGGTGCGATCGCAGGCAGAACTATCCAGACCTTGCCTGCTCATGCCTGCTGACCGTGATAGTGTTGCCGACCTGGCGCTGAGCAACAGGGCGATCCTTCTCTGTACTTTGTGTGTACTTAAATTTCATTTGTAATTCACTTTACTTGAAATTTAGCTGCATTCGACGCATAATTCCTCACGGCCAGTGGGCGCGATGCCTGGGGTGTTGCTGTGGTTAGGTGGCCAGGCGTTACTCAGAATTTTTGCTATGTGGTACTCAAACCTAGAATATGAACTGGCGAATGGTGAACCCTGGTTCCCCTCCGCTCCGGTGGGGTTGCCGCGCCCGCTGGCGTTCTCTCCCCTTAAAGAGCATCATCGCTCCCCTCAGGTGCTCTCTACGACCCAGGCAATGAGTTCGCCTGGGTCGCCTGTGGTGTGCCAGGTCGTGATTCCGCCAACTTACCAGCGGCTGCCAATTTTGTCGCGACTGACCTCGCGCTTTGGGGTGACGGTCAACATTGTGGGGGCAGCACTGTCGGCCCGGCGCAAGCGGGGTGGCGAGTTTGTGCTGGCGCTGGGGGGGCGGCCTCAGCAGCAGGCGAGTTCGCTGGCCTACCTAAAAGACTTACAGGTGCAGTTTGTGCCGAAGCGAGCCATCAAGGCCACCCCCAGACTGCTGAATGAGGGAGAATCCCTGGCGCAAAAGCCGGTGGTGTTGCCTAGAGGATGCGATCGCATTCGCCTTCAGCTCCACATTCCCGCCCACTGCCACCCCCAGCCGGTGATTTCCGACCTGGTCAAAGACTACGACGTGGCGGTCACCATTCTGAGCGCGTCTTTACCCAGCCAGGGCGATCGCGACGGCTGGTTTGAGCTAGAGCTGTGGGGCCGCCCCCCGCAGCTAGAGGCGGCGATCGCCACCCTCAACCGCTCTGACTGTGCCCTGTGGCTTCAGCCCTAGCAGGAACCCAGGCATAGGGATTCTCGTAGGGTGCATTAGCGCAGCAATGCACCGCGAGGGATCGGGTTAAAAGCAGTCCAAATCCCAAATTTATCTATTGACAAACCACCAAGAGCATTTTTAGCGGATAGTTCTATGACCCTTCAACCCTTTGAGGTGCGGCCCGTTGCCGGTCGCATCGGTGCCGAAATTGTAGGCCTCGACCTGGCTAGTCAGCTCAGCGATGGGGTGATTCAGGCGATTCGCCGCACCCTGGTGCAGTACAAAGTCATTTTCTTTCGCGACCAGCACGAGCTGGATTCGGAAGGTCAAATTGCCTTTGCCCGCCGCTTTGGCCCAATCACCGCCGCCCACCCCACCCTGCCGCCACTGGAGCAGCGACCCGAGGTGCTGGATTTGAACTACGGCAAAAATCACGGCTACGCCAACTACTGGCATACCGATGTTACCTTTATTGATACGCCAGTGCTAGGTGCGGTGCTGCGGGCGGTGGAGATTCCCTCCGTGGGTGGCGATACCCTTTGGGCCAATACCGTCACCGCCTACGACGACCTGCCCACACCGCTCCAGGCTCTGGCCGATCGCCTCTGGGCCATCCACAGCAACGCCTACGACTACACCACCGGGGCCACCCATCTCAGCGACTACTTCAAACAGTACCGCCAAACCTTTGAATCGACCGTGTTTGAAACCCGCCACCCGGTAGTGCGCGTCCACCCCGAATCGGGCGAAAAATCCCTGATGCTTGGCGGCTTTGTGCGCCGCTTCCAGGGCCTTTCCCAAACAGAATCTGAAGACTTGCTGCGCACCCTGCAAAGCTACATCACCCGGCCCGAAAATACCGTGCGCTGGCGCTGGCAGCCGGGCGATGTGGCCTTTTGGGATAACCGGGCTACGCAGCACTATGCGATCGCAGACTACGGCCAGCAACCCCGCCGCGTGCAGCGGGTCACCATCGTCGGCGACCTGCCCGTCAATGTCGAGGGCGAGTCGAGCGTAGCGCTCAAAGGTGACTCTGCGGCCTATAACGGGCTGTTGGCGATCGCGTCTTGAGGGTAAGGGGTAAGGGGTAGGGGGTTGTTGCCCAAATTTTGGATTTTAGATTTTGGACACAGCCTACTCCCCTCCCTCACCCATCCATTTCCCACTCCCTACTCCCCACTCCCTACTCCCCACTCCCTACCCCTTCGTCCCCTCGACACCCATGCAAATCCTCGCGACAGATTTCGGATTCAAGATCCAGCGCATGCAAACCGATGTGCTGGTAGTTGGCGGCGGCACCGCTGGCACCATGGCGGGCATCAAGGCCAAGCAGGCCAACCCCGACAGCGACGTGCTGATTTTAGAGAAGGCCAACATTCGCCGCAGCGGGGCGATCGCCATGGGTATGGATGGGGTCAACACCGCCGTCATCCCCGGCAACTCTACCCCCGAGCAGTACGTGCGCGAAATCACGATCGCCAATGACGGCATCGTCAACCAAAAAGCCGTCTACGAAACCGGGCGACTGGGCTTTGAGGTGATTCAAGAACTCGAAAGCTGGGGGGTGAAATTTCAAAAAGACCCCGACGGCAACTACGACCTCAAGCAGGTACACCGGGTGGGCAAATACGTCCTCCCCATGCCCGAAGGCAAAGACCTCAAAAAAATTCTCACCCGCCAGGTGAAGCGCCATGGGGTAAATGTCACCAACCGGGTGATGGCCACCCGCGTGATCGTGCAAAACGGTCGCGCCACCGGGGTTGTTGGCTTTGACGTGCGCAGCGGCGACTTCGTAGTGATTCAGGCCAAGGCGGTGATTCTCTGCACCGGGGCCTGCGGTCGGTTGGGCCTGCCCGCCTCCGGCTACCTCTACGGCACCTACGAAAACCCCACCAACGCGGGCGACGGCTATGCTATGGCCTACCACGCCGGGGCCGAGTTGACCAACATTGAATGCTTCCAGATCAACCCGCTGATCAAAGACTACAACGGCCCCGCCTGCGCCTACGTGGCCAGCCCCTTTGGGGCCTACACCGCCAACGCCGAGGGCCACCGCTTCATCAACTGCGACTACTGGAGCGGCCAGATGATGCTGGAGATCTACAAAGAACTCAACTCCGGCAACGGCCCCGTCCACCTGAAGATGTACCACCTCGATGACGACACCATTGCCGAAATCGAGTCCATCCTCTGGGCCAACGAACGCCCCAGCCGAGGCCGCTTCCACGAGGGCCGGGGCGAAAACTACCGCACCCACGGCGTCGAGATGAATATCTCTGAAATTGGCCTGTGCAGCGGCCACAGCGCCTCGGGGGTGTGGGTGAATGAACGGGCTGAAACCACCGTGCCCGGACTCTACGCCGCTGGCGACATGGCCAGCGTGCCCCACAACTATATGATCGGGGCTTTTGTCTATGGCCGTGTTGCGGGAGAAAACGCCGTTGATTACCTCCAAAGCCTAGACCACCTCGAACCCGACGCCGACTTTCTTGCCGCCGAGCAGGCCCGCATTTATCACCCCCTCACCCAGCCCAACGGCATCCCCCATACCCAGGTGGAATATAAGCTGCGTCGGCTCGTGAACGACTACCTGCAACCGCCCAAGTCGCCTCACAAAATGGAGATCGGCCTGGAGAAGTTCGTCGCCTACACCGACACCCTCACCGAAATGGGTGCTCGCGACCCCCACGAACTGATGCGCTGTGCAGAAGTCCACTTCATCCGCGACTGCGCCGAAATGGCGGCGCGGGCATCGCTGTATCGCAAAGAAACCCGCTGGGGCCTCTACCACTACCGCCTCGACTACCCCGAGAAAAACGATGCCGAATGGTTCTGCCACGTGAATTTGAAGAAGGCGGAAACTGGGGAGATGGAACTGTTCAAGCGCCCGGTCGAGCCCTACATCATTGATGTTGATTTGAAGGAAGAAGTCTACGATGTTGCCGTTCGGTGATGGGGAGTGGGGGGTAGGGAGTGGGGAGTGGGGAGAGTCTGAGTGAACCTTCAACCCCTGCAACCAACAACCCAACCTACCCCCTATCCCACACCCCCTACCCCTCTACCCCTCTACCCCTCTACCCCTCCCATGGCCCAAACCTCCCAACGCGTTGACGTCCCCGTGATCGTCGATGAATCGAAATGTCTGGAAAAATGCAACGCCTGCATCGAAGTCTGCCCCCTCGATGTGCTGGTAAAGAACCCCGAAACCGGCAAAGCCTATATGAAATACGACGAATGCTGGTTTTGCCTACCCTGCGAGAAGGAATGCCCCACCGGGGCGATTACGGTGCAGATTCCGTTTTTGTTGCGGTGACGGGAGTGGGGGGTAAGGAGTAGTGGGTGGGGAGTGTCTGAGTGAAACTCCAACCCCTGCAACCCATAACCAAACCTACCCCCTACCCCTCACCCCCTACCCCCTTACCCATCCACCCCCTGCCCCCATGGACTCCGAACTTGACCAATGGATTACACTCTTGCGATCGCCCCTTCTAGACGATCGCCTCGTCGCCATCAAAACCCTGCAACACCTGGGCGATGAAGATGCGATCGCGCCCCTGATCGATGCTCTCCAAGACGACGACCCGACGGTGCAGACCCTGGTGATTACCACCCTGTGGGAATTTGCCCACCCCAGCGCGATTCCGCCTTTGCTGGGCTGTCTGGGGTCGCCCCACGAGGCGGTGCGGAACGAAGCTCTGTCGGCTCTCAAGGAGTTGGTCTCGACCGACGACCTGATGAAACTGCTGGATGTGTTGCAAACCGGGAATTTCCACGCTCAGCTCAATGCGCTGGTGCTGCTGCGGAAGATTCACGATGCCCAGGCGTTGCCGTTCATTCTGCCGTTTTTTGAGTCAGAGAATGTCGAACTGCGGGAAGCGGCGGTGACCACCCTGCGCTACCTGAACCAGGTGGTGCGCTGCGAACCGGCGTTGGCCCTGGCTCAAGATCCGTCAGAAACAGTGCGGCGGGCGGCGGTGCTCACTCTGGGCCACCTCAGCGATGATGGCGTTGTGCCGCTGCTCAGCACCTTACTTACCCAGGATGCCGACTGGCAGGTGCGGCGCAATGCGGCCCAGGCGTTAGACATTTTGGCTGACCCGGCGGCGATCGCTGCCCTGGTGGCGGCCCTCACTGACCCAGAATGGCAGGTGCGAAAGTTTGCGGTGCGGGCGTTGCAAAAAAACGCCGACCCGCGTGCCCTGCCCACCTTGATCAACGCCTTGGCCGATGACTTCTCCGATGTGCGGCGCGATGCGGCCACGGCCCTGGGCAACCTGGGGCAAGCCGAGGCACTGTCGGCCTTGCAGCAAACCTTGAATGACCCAGATATTGACGTACGGATTTTTTCGGAGCGAGCGATCGCCAAAATCAACCAGACCCTAGCCGCAACCGCCCATGGTTAGCCCCGTTCAGACCAGCGCCCCGGCTCCAGAGAAAACGCTTCCCAGCCCGGAGGAAGCAGCCCGCAAAGCCGAGGTCACCAACCAGCTCAAACACCTGCAAGCACCCACCTTGGGCAACGACCTGGTCAGCCTAGGTATGGTGCGCAACCTGCGGGTGGTAGGCGACTACGTGTACCTGCGCCTGTACGTCGGTGCCCATCAACTCGTATTGGAACATCAGGTGCAGCAGAGTCTTTCAGAACTGCCCTGGGTCAAAAAAGTCTACGTGCAGGTTTGCACCATCCCCGGCGTGCGCACGACCTTGGCGATCGCCAGCGGCAAAGGCGGCGTCGGTAAATCGACCACGGCGGTGCAGTTGGCGATCGCCCTTACCCGCACCGGAGCCAAGGTCGGCCTGCTCGATGCCGATATCTATGGCCCCAATGTGCCCCAACTGCTGGGGCTGGGGCAGGCCCAGGTCGAGGTGGTTGAAACCCCAAATGGACAGCGGTTTGTGCCCCTAGAAGTCCACGGCATCAAACTTATGTCCGTGGGGCTGCTGGCCGAACCCGATCACCCCCTGGCCTGGCGGGGGCCAGTGCTGCACAAAATTCTCACCCAGTTTATTCAGCAGGTGGCCTGGGGCGAGTTGGACTACCTGCTGGTTGACCTACCCCCCGGCACTGGCGATGCCCAAATCACCCTGGTGCAAGAAAGCCCCATCTGCGGCGTGATCATGGTGACCACTCCCCATGCGATCGCCCTAGCCGACCTGCGCCGCAGCATCCACATGTTTCACCAGGTGGGGGTGCCCGTGCTGGGGCTAATCGAAAACATGAGCTACCTGGCGTGCCCCTGCTGCGACACCCGCACCCCGATTTTCGGCAGCGGCGGCGGCACCCAGATCGCCGCTGAACTCTCGGTTCCCCTGTGGGGGCAGGTGCCCATCGACCCTAGCTTGAGCACAGCGGGGGAAAAAGGGCTAGATTCTGATTCCCTTCTCCAGGGAATTTTTGATCCGATTGCTCAGGGGTTGAATGGGACGTTTGGAGATTAGAGAGTGATGGCTGAGCTTTAAGTTTCTAGTGCATAAAAAACTCGAACCCCTCACCCATGCACATCCTACTCCCCATCCCTTAGCCCTTTACCTGTCAGTATCATCTGCTCAATTGCAGCACCTACCCACCCCAGGCGGTGGCCGCAGTACTGCGAGGGCTGATCTTCCAAGAGCGCAAGCCCCAGGGCAGCAAACTCGAATATGTCTTTGACCTGCCCATCGACCTGATTGCCCGCGCCTGCCAACTCAACCACCGCACCGTGGAGCAGGTGCTGAAGGGGCTAACCAAAGTGGGCTAACATCAAGACCGACAAACTAGCCGAGTCGGCCAATGACCTGGTGGAGATGATCGACCCCGAGGGGCTCAAAGAAGTCTACGGAGCCACCCGCGATAAGGTCTCCTGGTGGCCGCTGAAGTAGATGGCTTAGGATAGTGTTAGCAATACCCTAATTGCTCGACTTGCTTCGCAGATACCTAAACCAGGAATACAGGCAGTTTGGGCAAGGCTTCAGACCTCAAAATCAAGGCACTATCTATGACCCTAACCCTTGAACTTCCCCCAGAATTAGAGCAGTATCTTCTGCAGGTAGCGGAGCAGCAAGGGCTGTCGGTTGAGGCTATAACCCTAGAGCTTTTGACGACATCACTTCAGCTTCAGCAAAAACAATCTGAAGCTATTGATATGCTTCAGTCGTGGGTTGATGATGAGGACGCTGAAGACCAAAAGGCTACGGGCCGGTATTTAATCGAAGTCCTTGATGAGGATCGATTGTCCGATCGCAAGCTGTTTCCGCTTGAGATGCAAGGGATTACATGGTAAGTCGGGTCATCGTATTGGATACAGGCCCAATTGGGCTGATCACCAACCCAAAGCTTTCTGCCCAAGGTATTGATTGCAATCAGTGGCTTCAGGAGCAAATCAAGGCTAGTAATCGCGTAGTCGTCCCAGAAATTGTAGATTACGAGGTTCGTCGTGAGTTGTTGCGAGCGAACAAAACGAAAGGGCTCGCTCGGTTGAATGGGCTATCTCAGTTGATTGAATATTTGCCAATTACGACTGCCGCAATGCATAGAGCAGCACAACTCTGGGCACAGGCTCGACAACAGGGGCAGCCCACTGCCGGAGATAAGACAATTGATGGCGACATGATTTTGATCGCTCAAGCTATGACCTTGGGCGTTTCAGATGTGATAATTTCAACTACAAATGTAGGCCATTTGTCGAGATTTGTTTCTGCTGATCTGTGGCAGAATATCGCCCCCAATTGATCGCCACTAAAAATAACTCATCATGTGTCAACTCCTGGGGATGAACTGCAACGTGCCGACGGATATTTGCTTCTCCTTTGAGGGCTTTTGTGCGCGAGGCGGCAAAACCGACGATCACAAAGACGGCTGGGGCATTGCCTTTTTTGAAGGGCTAGGCTGCCGGGTCTTTCTCGATGACAGCCCCTCCAGCACTTCCCCCGTGGCGGCCCTGGTGCGCCAGTACCCGATCAAATCAATGAACGTGATCGCCCACATTCGCAAGGCCACAGTAGGGCCAGTAGGGCTAGAAAACTGCCACCCCTTCAAGCGCGAGCTGTGGGGGCGCTACTGGGTGTTTGCCCACAATGGCGACGTGCCCACCCTAGAGACCGACCCCGAGGGCATCTACCGCCCCGTGGGCCAAACCGACAGTGAGCGGGCCTTTTGCCTGATCCTCAATACCATTCGCCAGCGGTTTCCCGATCGCAAGCCGCCCATCCAAGATCTGTACCTGGCACTGCGAGAGATCACCGCCGCGATCGCATCCCACGGCATCTTCAACTACCTCCTATCCGACGGCGAACATTTTTTTGCCCACTGCTCCACCAAGCTCTGCTACCTCGTGCGGCAGGCTCCTTTTGCCGCCGCCCACCTGATCGACGAAGACCTGACGGTCGATTTTCAAGAGCTGACTACACAGAGCGATCGCGTCGCCGTCATCGCCACCACATCCCTCACCGATAACGAAGCCTGGACGCCCATCCACCCCGGCGAACTGTTGGTATTTCAAGACGGCTTGCCCCTCGCCACCACCGTCTAAGCTGACTCTGTTCCAGAGCGAGACGCCGATCCTAGCGAATCTGTCGGTTCGCCTACGGCAGAGTGCCGTTGAATACCTTCGAAAGCTTGGATTGCAAATAAATTGAAATTGTAACTGGGTTTACTTGAACTTCAAATAGTCTGCGTGCCATACTGCGCCATCAAACACCGGTAAATCGATAGAACTGCCGGTGTTTGATGGCAACCTCGCAGAGACGCCGCTATGGCCGCAAAACCCTATCCTTCTAAATCCTGGAGCCTGACCCGGCGGCAATCGCTGAAATCGCTGGCGTACCTCTTTGCTGGCGGCTTTGGAATCAGCACCGTGGCTACCGCCTGTAGCCGCGACACCACTACCAGCATTGAGCCTCAGCCCGCCGCCACCCAGGCCAAGGCCACCGTACTGCGCATTGGCCATCAAAAGTTTGATCCATTCATTTTGATCAAGGCGCGGGGCGGGCTAGAAGAACGGCTCAAAACCTTTGGCACCCGCGTGGAATGGATTGAGTTTCAGTCGGGGCCGCCGCTGCTGGAAGCCCTCAACGTGGGCAGTATCGACATTGGCCGCACCGGGGATGCGCCGCCAATTTTTGCCCAGGCGGCAGATACCCCCTTTGTCTACGTGGGCAGTGGGGCGCTGCGACCCAAAAGCTCCGCCATCATTGCCCCGGCTAACTCGCCCTTGCAGGCGATCGCAGATCTCAAGGGCAAGACCGTGGCCTATCAGCGGGGCTCTAGCGCCCACTTCTTTTTTGTGCAGGCGTTAGAGAGTGCCGGGCTCACCCTAGACGATGTGGAGTCAGCCAACCTATCGCCCGCCGATGCCCGCGCTGCTTTTGAGCAAAACAACATCGATGCCTGGGCCATTTGGGATCCTTTCTACGCCGCCGCAGAAAAGCAGCTCAGTGCCAAAACCCTCACCACCAACGAGGGGTTAGCCCCCAATCGAGAGTTTTTCTTGGCGTCGAAGGCGTTTGTGGCCGACAACGAAGCCCTATTGGTGGCTCTGCTCGAAGAAACTGCCGAGGTCGCCCAGTGGGCAGACAACAATCCTGCCGAAGTCGTTGAAGTCCTGGCCCCGATCACGGGCTTAGAGCCTGAGATTTTGGACGTGGTTACTCGACGGCGCAGCTACAGCTTTGACCCTGTGCCGCCCGAGGCGATCGCCGAGCAGCAGCTGATCGCTGATGTGTTCTACAAGCTAGAGCTGATTCCCAAAGCCGTGCGCGTCCAAGACGTGATCTGGACCCCCAGCTAGGTTCTCGCAGCCCAGCTAGAGCGACCCGCTTCCCCTCCTCTCCTCACTCCCATTGCCATTCACCAAAGTTGAGCCCATTCATGAATTTTGAAAAGACGGAGTTTGAAAAATCTTTGCAGCTGGTTTCTCGCTATAACCACTCCCATAGCCAGGCCCAAACTTCGGCGTTACGAGGGTTGGCCTCCCGTCGCCGATTTCTGCGTCAGGGCGGCATGTTCTTAGGCGGTGTGGCCCTGGCTGGTGCGGTGGGAGCTTGCAGCGGCGAATCTACACCCCAGGCCGAAACCGGGTCAACCAAAGCCAGTGCCCCAGCCCCCGGTACCGCCGCCACCAAACAGCTGCGGGTGGGCTACCAAAAGTCATCCACGGTGCTGAACCTGCTCAAGAACCAAAAACTTCTAGAAAAACGGTTCGAGGCTGAGGGGTTCCCCATCACCTTTAACGAGTTTGCCGCTGGCCCCCAAATGCTAGAGGCGCTCAACGTCGGCAGCATTGACATTGGCTATACCGGCGAAACCCCGCCGATTTTTGCCCAGGCCGCTGACGCTCCGCTGGTTTATGTCGCCTGGGAAGACGTGGGCTCCCTCGCCGAAGCCATCTTGGTGCAAGAAGATTCGCCGATTCAAACGGTGGCTGAGCTAAAGGGCAAGAAAGTGGCCCTCAACAAAGGTTCCAACGTCCACTACCTGCTGGTCAAAGCCTTAGAAGAAGCGGGTTTACAGTACAGCGACGTGGAAACCGCCTACCTGCCCCCCGGCGATGCCCGCTCGGCCTTTGAGCAAAAGAGCGTCGATGCCTGGGTGATTTGGGATCCCTTCCAGGGGGCGGCAGAAAAGCAGCTGGGGGCCAAAATTTTGCGCGACGGCAAAGGCATCGCCCGCAATCGCGGTTTTTATCTCTCGACCCAGTCTTTTGCAGACAATCAGCCCGACGTGCTCAAGGCGGTTTTAGAAGAGGCCGAAACCATCAGTACCTTTGCCAAAGAAAACCCCGCAGAAGTCTCTAAGTTTCTGTCGAACGAGCTGGGCATTCCGACCGACGTGCTAGAGCTGGTGGAAAGTCGGCGGGGCTACGGCATTCAGTCCATCTCCGATGAGGTGGTGGCCTACCAGCAAGACATTGCCGACACCTTCTTTAAGCTCCAGCTGATTCCTAAAGAAATTGATGTGTCTACCGTGGTCTGGAACGGCTAGATTCCTCTCCAAGCTTGGCGCAGGAGGGCCAATGCTCTCGAAACTGCAGAGTGCGCTTCTGACTCCACCTCCCGCGCCTTTTCTATTCGTTCCTTTTCGGTCTTCAATATTATGAGCCTCGACATTCACTGGTTTATTCCCACCCATGGCGACGGGCGCTACTTGGGTACGGCCTACGGCGGTCGCGCCATCACCGCCCAATATTTGCAGCAGCTAGCCGGGGCGATCGACCAGCTCGGCTACGCTGGGGCGCTGCTGCCCACGGGCAAATCTTGCGAAGACGCCTGGATCACCGCTGCCTCGCTGATTGCGGTTACCAAACGGATGAAGTTTTTGGTAGCAATTCGCCCCGGCATTTCGTCCCCTGGTATGGCCGCTCGCATGGCGGCGACCTTCGATCGCATCTCCAATGGCCGCTTGCTGGTCAACGTCGTCACGGGCGGCGACCCCTACGAACTGGCAGGCGACGGCCTGCACCTCGACAAGCAACAGCGCTACGAACTCACCGACGAATTTCTCGAAGTCTGGCGCGGCGTCATGCAGCAGCAGGTGGTGGATTTTGAAGGCCAGCACCTGACGGTGAAAGGCGCAAAGCTGCTGTTTCCGCCCGTGCAAGCTCCTTACCCGCCGCTGTATTTCGGGGGTTCCTCGGCGATCGCCAAAGAGATCGCCGCCAAGCATGTAGATCTCTACCTCACCTGGGGCGAACCCCCCGCCCAGGTGGCCGAAAAAATCGCCGAGGTGCGCCAATTAGCCGCCGCCCACGGTCGCACCTTGCGCTTTGGCATTCGCCTGCACGTCATCGTGCGAGAAACTACTGCCCAAGCCTGGGATGCCGCCAACGATCTGATCCGATACCTGGATGACGACACCATCGCCGCCGCCCAAAAGGCCCTAGCCAACGCCGACTCCGAAGGCCAGCGCCGTATGGTCGCCCTCCACGGCGGCGGCAACCGCGATCGCCTCGAAATCAGCCCCAACCTCTGGGCAGGCGTCGGCCTAGTGCGCGGCGGTGCCGGTACCGCCCTCGTCGGCGACCCCGACACCGTCGCCCAGCGCATGCAGGAATACATTGATCTCGGCATTGACACCTTCATCTTCTCCGGCTACCCCCACCTCGAAGAAGCCTACCGCTTCGCCGAACTGGTCTTCCCCAAACTACCCCTAGAGAACCTGCCCACGGCAGCCCCCAGCCGCTACGTCAGCCCGCTTGGCGAAATTATGGCCAACGAGAAGGTGCCTGCCCCAGCGAGTTAGGTGAGGGGTGGGGAGTGGGGAGTGGGGTGTGAAGCTTAACCCTGCGACTCATAGCCGAAATTCAAACCCCCTACCCCCTACCCCCTACCCCCTACCCCCTACCCCCTACCCCCTACCCCCTACCCCCTACCCCCTACCCCCTACCCCCTATGCCCGTCCTCGAACGTCTCGACACATCCACCATTCTCGCTACCGCAAAGTCCCTGTCTCAGGAGCTAGCGGCCAATGCCGTAGAGCGCGATCGCACCGCTGGCATTCCCACCTACGAAGTCTCCCGCCTGCGCGACACCGGCCTGCTCTCCCTGGTGATTCCTGCTGAGTACGGCGGGGCCGGGGCTGACCTGGTCACGGTGTACCAGGTGATTAGAGAACTGGCCAAGGCCGATGGTTCCATTGGGCAGCTCTACGGCAACCATGTGGGTCTGGTCACCCTGGCTCACTCCATCGGTAGCGTGGCGCAAAAAGAGCGCGACTATCGTGGCACCGCCCAGCATCAGTGGTTTTGGGGTAACGCCATCAACACCCGCGACGATCGCCTCAAGCTCAGCCCCGATGGCCACGGCTTTCGGCTAAATGGCCAGAAGGGCTTTGGCACCGGCATTCCCGCTGCCGATCGCTGGGTGTTTTCGGCGGTGCAGGAGGGCGTTGAGCTGCCGCTGTTTTTGGCGATTCCGAGCGATCGCCCCGGTGTCACCATCCACGACGATTGGGACAACGTCGGCCAGCGGCGCACTGCCAGCAACAGCCTTAGCTTTGACAACGTCTGGGTCGAGGCCGACGACATCTACGGCCCCGCGCCTGATCCTGAAGCCGCCTTTGCTACGCTGCCCGGCCCCGTGGCCCAGGTGGGCAAAGTCTACGTTTACCTGGGTCTGGCCGCCGGAGCCCTAGAGGCCGCCCGTCAGTATACCCAAGAGAAAACTCGCCCCTGGTTTGATTCCGGGGTCAGCGGCATCACCACCGAGCCCTACATTCTGCGCCACTACGGCGAGCTGTGGACGGAGCTTCAGGCCGCCAACCACCTGGCCGACAAAGTCGCCGATCAAGTGCAGACCGCTTGGGAAAAGGGCGACGCCCTCACCCACGAGGAACGGGGCGAAGTGGCTGTGCAGGTCTCGGCCATCAAAGCGTTTTCCACCCGCGTGGGCATTGACATTGCCAACCGCATTTTTGAGGTCACGGGCAGCCGGGCTACCGCCACATCCTATGGGTTCGATCGCTACTGGCGCGACCTGCGCACCTTCACCCTCCACGACCCCGCCGACTACAAACTGCGCGATGTCGGCAACTGGTTCCTTAACGGCATTTACCCCACCCCCACCCAATATTCCTAGCCTCCCGTAGGGTGGGCACCGCCCACCAGCCCCCCGGTGGTGTTTACCCCTTCTGTTCTTTCAATCTCTCTACCCAAAGACCTCGCCATGACAAGTTCTAGCTTGCTCAAGGCTCCCCCCAGAGCCGACAACGATGCCCGCAACCTTTTCATCGTCACCCTGCCCACCCTGCTGGGGCTGCTCTGCTTTTTGAGCCTCATTCTCCTGGAAGTAGCGGTTTCTAAGGTGTTTATCGGCAACAGCGCAACCTTCTGGCCTCAAGTCCTCCATGGCTCTAGCCCTAACGGTTTCTGTTCGGCGTTGACTCACCTCAATTAAATACCTCCGCAAATCGGAGTTTCGGCTTCACGTCTAAGACTCTGCCCTCTAACCAATTCAAACACCAAACCGATGACCCAAACCCTGACATCTCTCACTCCCCACCCCTCCCCCTCCTGGCTGCACGTCCCCGACGAAGCCACCCTGCCAGAGGATATTCAATCCATCTTTGCCGATCAGCGCCAGAAGCTCGGTCTAGTGCACCCCTACTTCAAGGGCTTTTCGCTGATTCCTGACCACCTGCGGCTGTGGTTTAACTACTACAAAGAGCTGATGTATGGCGAAGGCGAACTCTCGGCCAAAGAGCGGGAGATCATCGCCGTAGTGTCTTCTGCCACCAACCACTGCACCTCCTGCGTCACCACCCACCAGGCGGCGCTGCGAGAGGTTACGGGCGATGCGGCCTTTGCGGATGATTTGGTAAGCGATCGCGCCAGCCTAGACCTAACCCCGCGAGAAAAAGCCCTCGCCGACTTTGCTGTGCAGATCAGCCAGCTCAACCACGACCTGGCTTCCGACGATCTCGAGCCGTTGAGGGCGGTCGGGTTGAGCGATCGCGCCATTCTCGAAGCCGCCGAAATCGCCACCCAATTTGGCCTCTCTAACCGCCTGACCAAAGCCTTCGGCTGGAAAGTCGGCCCCGAATACGACCAGCTCTTTCGCTAGCCATCCGGGCTCTGCCCCGGTCCTCACCGATTTCAAGCTTGCCGGGCTTTGC
Organism: Tildeniella torsiva UHER 1998/13D; assembly: GCA_019358835.1. Taxonomy (GTDB): domain Bacteria; phylum Cyanobacteriota; class Cyanobacteriia; order Phormidesmidales; family Phormidesmidaceae; genus Nodosilinea; species Nodosilinea torsiva. The sequence continues at coordinate 381,778 of JAHHIH010000001.1, read as the reverse complement.
CTTTGTGCTTCTTTCTCTACCCGGCGTTTTCTCCTCTCGTTTAGCGCTGCTGGGGGATGGGCTGATGCCATTGCTACTCCCCCGGCTTCTTTATAAATCTTGCGCCCTGCTGCTATTCCATAAAGTGAGCCAGCGCCCACCCAAGTCAACAATCCTCAATCTCAGCCCATTTCTTTAACCCAAGATTGCTCTAGCTATGAATCGCCCTTTTAACTTTCGACTTCCCTCCCTGGCGCAGATTACCCCGTTTAATCTGGGTCGCAGGCGCTTCTGGCAACGGGGTTTATTTGCCCTTTTGGCTACCTTTTCGGTAGTAGTTCTGCATAGCTGTGCCCAGCCCTCTGGGCCAGGTAGTACCACCGCTGCCCCACCCAGCGCGGTGCGGGTAGACTTTGCCTACTACAACCCCGTGAGCCTGGTACTCAAAGAAAAAGGCTGGCTCGAAGAAGACCTCGCCGAGGACAACGTCAAGGTTGAATGGGTGCAGAGCCAGGGCAGCAACAAAGCCCTAGAGCTGCTCAACAGCCGCAGCATCGACTTTGGCTCGACCGCTGGGGCTGCGGCTCTGCTGGGCAAAGCTAACGGTAACCCAATTAAGTCGGTCTACATCTACTCCAAACCCGAGTGGACGGCCCTGGTTACCCGCCCCGATACGGGCATCAGCAACGTTGAAGATCTAAAAGGCAAGAAGGTCGCCGCCACTAAGGGCACCGACCCCCACATCTTTTTACTGCGCGCCCTCGACCAGGTTGGCCTCTCAGAAGGCGACCTGGAGGTTGTGCAGCTTCAGCACGCCGATGGTCGCACCGCCCTAGAGCGCGGCGATGTCGATGCCTGGGCTGGCCTCGACCCCCACATGGCCAAAACCGAGCTAGAGCAGGGCTCCAAGCTATTTTTCCGCAACCCCGAACTCAACACCTACGGCTTTCTCAACGTGCGCGAAGAATTTGCCACTACCCACCCTGACTACGTTGAGCGGGTGCTCGCCGCCTACGAAAAAGCCCGTCAGTGGTCGCTGGAGAACCCCGCCGAGTTGCAGACCGTTTTAGCCAACGCCGCTGGTCTAGATCAAAAGGTGGCCGCCAAACAGCTGGAGCGCACCGACTTGTCGAACTCGGTGATTGGCACCGTCCACAAAGACACCATCATCGCCGCCGGAGACGTGCTGAAGAAAAGCGGCGTGGTGCCTGCTGACACCGATGTGAATGCCGTGGTGGATTCCCTGGTCGATCCGCAATTCATTGAGAAAGTGGCGATTCGGTAGAGAGGGTAGGGGGTAGGGGGTAGGGGGTAGGGGGCAGGGCGTCACTGATCGCCCACTCCCCACTCCCCACTCCCCACTCCTACTCCTCACTCTCCACTCCCTACCCCCCACTCCCCACCCCCATGTCCTCCCTCTCCCTCCCCCGCCGCCCATCTCGTCAAAAGCTCACCATCCCCCGCCCCCTCCAGGGCTGGCTGCTTCCCATTGCGCTAGTGCTGCTGTGGGAGCTGGTCTCTCGCCTGGGGATAGTAGCCCCTAACCTGTTGCCTGCTCCAACAACGGTGTTGCAGACTGTCGTTGACCTGGCCCGCAGTGGCGCACTGTTTCGCCATGTGGGCATTACTCTCTATCGGGTGATTGTGGGGTTTGGCATTGGCACCCTGGTGGCCACGGTGCTGGGGGCGCTGACAGGCTACTCTCGTGTAGCCCATGCCTACCTCGACCCGCTGCTGCAAGCCCTGCGGAATATTCCATCCATCGCCTGGGTGCCGCTATTTATTCTCTGGCTGGGTATATACGAAAGCTCAAAGATTTCGCTGATTGCGGTGGGAGTGTTCTTCCCGGTCTACCTCAATCTGATGAGCGGCGTGCAAGGGGTCGATCGCAAATTGGTAGAAGTAGGCCAAATTTACCGCCTCAGCCAGCTCCAGCTTGTGCGACGAGTCTTCTTCCCAGCTACGTTACCGGCTTACCTAGTCGGTCTCCGCAATGGGCTGGGGCTGGGCTGGATGTTTGTGGTGGCGGCGGAACTGATGGGGGCCAGCCAAGGGCTGGGCTACTTGCTAATCGACGGTCAAACCACCGGACGCCCGGCCATCATTATTGCCAGCATTGTGCTGTTTGCGCTGTTAGGAAAACTGACCGATTCAGGACTGGCGGTGATCAGTAAGCGGCTGTTGTACTGGCAGGATTCTTACGGTGCCGGGTAGGGAGTGGGGGGTAGGGAGTGAAGTTATGGGTTTGTCCAGTTGGAGGCGTCTTTGATCATTGTGGTGAGTTGGCCTAGGACTTGGTCGTAGCGGCGGTAGAGATCTCTAGCTGAATCAGCATCGAGATATTGGCACTTGACTGAAAACTCTAACCAAATTTGAGTTTCTGTAGCCTCTACCTGGCAATCACTGAGTTTTCCGATAAACGCAGCCTTATACCTCCGTTTTCGCCATGCTTCACCCAAATTTGCACAGACCGATCGCGATGATCTGCGAATTTGATCCGTCAAGGAGTACCGCTCTTCTACCGGAAACCTTTTGGTTAGCTCAAAGATCTCCATCGCTGCTGCAAACGCTCCCTGATAAACCTCCAAATCCCGATAAGCCCTAACAACCCCTTTCGTCATTCCCCTTACCCAACACACTCATCCCACCCATAATTCCCCCACCCCCCACCCCCTACTCCCCACCCCCTACTCCCCACCCATCCACTCCCAACTCCCCAATGCTTCACATCAAGAACGTTCACAAACAATTTGACAACGGCTTTCTCGCTTTAGAAGGGATTAACCTCAGCATCCGGCCAGGAGAAATTGTCAGCTTGGTGGGTACCAGCGGCTGCGGCAAAAGTACGCTGCTGAGAATTGTGGCGGGGCTAGATTTTCCTACATTGGGGGAGGTCAGCATTGATGGTGAGCCAATTACTGGCCCCCACCCCAAAGTGGGGCTGATCTTTCAGGAGGCGCGGCTGATGCCTTGGCTGCGGGTGGCGGAAAATATTCAGTTTGGCCTTAGCCATTTGTCCCGTTTAGACCGTCAGGAGCGCACTGAGGCGGTGCTGCGCAAGGTGCATTTATCAAATTTTGCTGAGGCGCTGCCCCGTCAGCTGTCGGGGGGCATGGCCCAGAGGGTGGCGATCGCCCGTGCCCTGGTTACCCAACCCGATATTCTGCTGCTCGATGAACCCTTTAGCGCCCTCGATGCCTTTACCCGCACCCAGCTGCAAGACCACCTGCTGGAAATTTGGGAAGGCGACTACCCCACCCTGCTGCTGGTCACCCACGATGTCGAAGAGGCGCTGGTGCTGAGCGATCGCATCATCGTTCTGCGCCCCCACCCCGGCCGCATTCACCGCGAACTCAGGATTGACCTGCCCCGCCCCCGGCGGCGCAGCAGCCTGGAGTTTCAGCGGTTGAAAGAGCAGTTGATTGGGGAGTTAGATCTTTCGCCTGCGGTGCCCGATTTGGTGAAATTAGGAGGGGTAGGGAGTGGGGGGTAGGGAGTAAGGGGGTGGAAAGTAGACATTGCGCGGTAATTATCCACCCATTCCTAATTTATCCATTTACCCCTCGCGATCCATCCACCACCTTACCCTCATACCTCCTACCCTCACACTCCCCACCCATCCACCATGACCACGACCCTACGCCATTCCCCCTCCCGCCTCTCCTCCCTCCCCTGGGATCGCGTCATTCCCTGGGTCGTCCCGGCTGGCTTAATTCTGCTGTGGCAAATTCTCGCCCAGGTTGGTGTTATCAACAGCCGCATCTTACCGGCTCCTACCGATGTGGTGCAGGCTGCTATTCGCCTTACTCTAAGCGGCGAACTGTTTAAGCATGTGACTATCAGCACCTGGCGGGCTGTGGTGGGGTTTCTCATCGGCGGCAGCATTGGGCTATTTTTTGGTGTGCTCAACGGCGTCTCTCGCCCTGCCGAACTCTTGGCCGATAGCTCCATTCAAATGATTCGCAACATCCCTCACCTGGCCATGATTCCCCTGGTCATTCTCTGGTTTGGCATCGGCGATGAGGCGCGAATCTTTTTGGTTGCCCTAGGCGTTCTCTTCCCCATCTACGTCAACACCTTTTACGGCATTCGTGCGATCGACCCAGGGCTGATAGAAATGGGGCGGGTCTACGGTCTTGGTCGCCGCCAGCTCTTTTCTCAGGTGATTTTACCCGGTGCTCTGCCCAGCATTTTAGTTGGCCTGCGCTACGCCCTAGGCAACATGTGGCTGACGCTAATTGTGGCCGAAACCATCGCCGCCAGCTCCGGCATTGGCTATATGGCCATGAACGCCCGCGAGTTTATGCAAACCGATGTCGTCGTTGTGGCTATCTTGCTCTACGCCCTCCTCGGTAAACTCGCCGACTCCGCCGTCCGCTGGCTAGAGAAGGTCACGATCGCGTGGCACCCGAGTCAAAAGCTGAAGTGATTGGGTGGGGAGTGAGGCGTGGGGAGTGGGGAGTAGGGGGTGAGGAGTGAATAAGCTGGTTGCTTGCCTAACCCCCTACCCCCTACCCCTTACCCATCCACCCCCTACCTCCTCCCTCCTACCCCCTAACCCCCTACCATGACCTACACCTCCTACACACCAACCCAGTCCACCAATGCCATCAGCACTCACGTTTGGCTAAACGGTGTCACCAAAGCCTTTGGTGATCTGACCGTGCTCAATGATTTTAGTCTCGAAATTTTTCCTGGCGAGTTTGTAGCTGTGGTGGGTAAAAGCGGCTGCGGCAAAAGCACTTTGCTTCGCCTGCTGGCGGGGCTAGAAACACCGACCCGTGGAGAAATTGTCCTTGATGGTCAGCGCCTGAACGGGCTAAACGCTAAAGCGCGGGTGATGTTTCAAGACTCGCGGTTGCTGCCCTGGCGCAAGGTGATTGAGAATGTCGCCCTGGGTCTCAAAGAACAGGCCCGCCCCCGCAGCCACTGGGCCTTGCAGCAGGTGGGGCTAGACAGCCGTGCCAACGATTGGACGACGGTACTATCGGGGGGGCAAAAACAGCGGGTGGCCCTGGCTCGGGCGCTGGTTACCCAACCGCACCTGCTGCTGCTCGATGAACCCCTAGGGGCACTCGATGCCCTGACCCGTCTGGACATGCAGCGCTTGATCGAAACACTTTGGCAAGAGCAGCAGTTTACCGCGTTGCTAGTGACCCATGATGTTGAAGAAGCGGTGGTGCTGGGCGATCGCGTCATTGTCATTCAAGAGGGCCGCATTGAGCTGGATGTGCCAATTAATTTGCCCCGTCCGCGCAGCTTAGCCGATGCAGAAGTCAACAGATTGAAACAAAAGGTTCTCAATCAAATTCTGAATTATTGAACTGGAAAGGTTGAGGGTGGGTAGATGGTGTAGATGAGTGTTTGCGATCCAGAGAACGGGTGTTGCACACTTTGGATGCGGGAAAGCCAGAGGCCAGCGCTTGTGCGTTGTAGTGCCATGAAAAAAGGCCCGTAAGCTGTGCTCACGAGCCTTAAAAATTGGGTTTTGAGGATGGTTTAGGACGCGTTGGCTTTGGGGGTGCGGCGGGGGCGCTTGTATTCAGACTTTTTCTTGTAGCCGACTGCTTGGGCTTCGTCGCTGTTGGGGCCATACTGGCCGCGCACGGTTTCTTTCATCGCCATTACCATGTCGTGAAACTCGACCTCGGCCATGCGGGCTGCATCGGAGGCGGCTTTGATCGCGGCCAAGAGTTCGGTTTCTTGTTGCTGCTTGGCCCGCATGGTTTCGTAACCCGTTTTAAGCGCTTCGGGGGTGGCTTCACTGCGAACGGGGACATAGGTTTTGATGAAGTTCATGCTGTGGAAGGAATTAATATCGGCCTCAATAGTTTTGGCCGGAATGCGACGGGAAAAGTCAACGGTGTTCATGATAGATACGCCCTGAATAGGGGTGGATAAGTGGGTTAATTTGGGTTGCATGCAAAGCAGCCGCAGGTCTGGGGCGATGACCTGGGTACGCGTATTGAATTACAGCAATGGGTAAACCGAGACGATGGCAGGGGTTGGCATCTGATTGTCTCGCCTAAGGGCAGATTGCCCGGTAGAAACGTCTTAAACTCGGGGCAATTGGCAAGATTGTGACCCGAGAAGATGGGTTTTGATGAAGAAAAGATGAATCGGGCAGCGTGGAGAAAAGGATGTCGCAGGCGAATGGTTGATGGGTGTGCTGCACCATTGAGTTTGCTGAGGGTTCAGGGTGTTTTAGATTGATGGCAGAATTATCTGCGGCCCAAATACAAGATTCTGCTCTATGAGAACAGCGTTTTGCATTGATGGCAGAATCATTTGCGGGTTTTGAGGAAGGGTTTACTGGTATGGAGGAAGGATTCGCGGGTCTGGAGGAAGATTCGCGCCCGTGAGGGAAGGGTTTGCGGGGGTGGAGGAATGATCTGTGGTGGTGGTGGAAGCCTACGTGAGGTCGAAGGGATGATCTGCGCGGGTGGAGGAACCGTTTGGGTGGGCGAAGGAAAGGTTTGAGCAGGCTGAAGCTTCTACCGAGCGATCAAACCAATCTTTCAGCGGGTGAGATAAAGGTTTCACGGGGGCGAAGGAAGGTTTTACAAAGACCAATGAGGGTTTTGGCGTTGCGGATAGTCCTTACCAATGGCGAAAGTAAGGGTAGGAGGCCAGAAACCGGGTTTCTTGGGGGTGTGCAGGGGTTAAATGCAACCAGGCAAAGAAACCCGGTTTCTAAACGCAGGGGTTTTGCCAACGGTAACAATTCTTACTTGCGTCCGGTGCGCGAATATACTAAATTACTTCGCTAAGGCTGTGTGCGTGCAGTCTGAAAGTCCCAAAAATTTGGTCAAGCGCCACTGGAAGGTGTTGGTACCACCAACCAGCGGCTAACCCCGTCGACAGGTACTGCTGTCTCGGAGGCTAAGGTGATTTTACCTGGCCGCCTTGAACTGCACATGTCTGGGGCGGCCAAGTTTTTGGGATTCCTACCCATCGTTAGTAAGGAATCCCTGAACTATGTTGTGTTTGCCATATTTGGTGTCGTCTGCCCAGAACCGGGAGGCGACCAATCCGCTGCTGCTGGCGAATCCGGAAGTGCCGCAAGGGCGCGAGCGATTGCGCCATCTGGTAATTGGCTCGCCGGAGGGGGTGCGAGCCACCATCCACCAGCTGCATGTGCTGAACTATGCCGACCAAATGACCTGGAGCCAGTTGATTGCAATACCGCGATCGGGGATTTTGATTACCCCAGCCCAAGGCGAGGTGTTTAGTCTGCTGAGGCGCGATCGGCATCTGAGCTAACAAAAACCCATCCATCTCGTGCCCACGCTGGTGCTTGGGCACACAAACACAGCTATTCATCAATAATGGCCCGTTCTTGCACCCAGCGCTTAATTAAGGGAATTTCAAAATCGTAGTGACCGCCTTCTACTTTGAGGACGTGATAGCGCACCATGCGACGGAGCGCTGCCCTTGCCGTTGGGTTTGGGTTTGAGGGTAGTGATTGACCCTCAGCCAGGGCTTTGAGAATTGTTTGACCGGCGCGAATTTCGTTGAAGTTATTTAGGGTACCGGTAAATTCATCCCAAATATTAGTGAAGTAAGATGTGCCCAAGGTAAACGCACGAGGAATAGCCGCTTCTAGCATCGCGGTGGTGGCGGTGCTGGTTTGTCGTTCGTTAGCTTCCGTAACCAAAGCCGCCCCAATCAGCTGAAGTAGGTTGGGGTGACACTGTGTAAGCTGTAAGATTTCATCTACCAATCCAGGCACATAGGTCAGGGCAAAATCTGGCTCAGGACCGGTAAGTAACTCCTGAGCTTCGTGTGGATTTAGGTAAAGCATTTCGATGGGCACAACACTAATGAAGTAGCTGCTCCAGTTGGGGCCAATTTCTTCTAGAGTTTGCACACCAGAAAACACAAAGCCAAGCTGAGGCCAGTGCTGAATTAGGCTGCGCAATTCATCGAACAGAGTTAGACTAAGTTTCCCCTGATAAATAGCAGCGCCAATTTTCTCAAACTCATCGAGGTTGAGCAATAGCTGGCGAGGACCCAGCTCCGTCAGCACTGCTTCTAACCAGGTTTCAAATGTGTCGTAGGGTGCGGCTTGAAGGCTGTCGCGATCGGGCTCATTCAGAATTTGGATACCTTGGCTGCGGCCATCGCGTCGGATAGAGCGGGCTAGAGTACGGAGAAAACTAATTTCATCTGCGGTAGCAGCGGCACTTTGCATGTCTACATAAATGGGCACCCAGTCTGAGGGCAAAAGGCGGGGCAGATTATTTAAGAAAGAAGTTTTTCCACAACGGCGTGGGCCGTGCAGCACAATGGTAGGACGATTGTGATCCAGCAAAAGCCGCACTATGTTGTCGGCAAAGGCTTGCCGCCCCTTAAAAAGGTTAACCTGGCTTCGTTGCAGGGGGTTGCCATATTGAAAGGGGTTACGTAGTTCTCCACGGGATAGCTTCTGCTTTTTCGACAGTTCTATCTCGATTAAATTATGCCAACGAGAAATTACCGGCTGCCAACGCTTAGTATCGTTGGCTTGTAACCCTAAGCTTGGCAACTGAGAAGGTAGCAGATTTAGCTTTTCTAGAACCCGCTCTAATCCTCGTTCTCGAAGTGTCAAGTTCTCAGACTTAAGTGCTGATGTAACATCCTCTGCAATGCGTTGCATGCGTGGAAATATATTAGATAAATCATCAGATATTGGATAATCGATTTGATTTGGGCTACTGGTGACATCAAAATATCTTGGCAACAGAGTTTGTAGAATAGGATGAGTGTGGAAATGTTCTGGTTCTGATTCTAGAGATTCAAATTCCCCTATATTTTCAAATTTCAAAAGTTGATCGGCGACAATATCTGGCAAAGCATCTTTAACTGTTTGAGGTAGCCCTGGCAGAGCCGATCGCTGCATCTTTTTCAGAGATAATAGCCCAAAGGTCCAATTATGTTGAAAGACTCTCGCCAATAATTGAGCATGGCCAGGTAGCGGCAGCCATAATATCTCACTGCTAAATGGAGGTAATTGATTCAGCCTTTGCTCAATGTCTTGAGGTGATAAACTTTGAATAGGAGTGTGGCCGAAGAAATTTAGCTTGAGAGTCATTGGTATTATAGTAAATAAAATATATTCGGGCAGCAGGCGGTAATAAAAACTGAAAGTTACAGGCAACGCCCACAACACATCCCAGCCCAAATTTTCAAACCCTAAAGCTACCAAAATGGCGCTAACGTAAAGACCTACCCAACGAAGTTGACTGCAAGACAAGCTAAATGACAAAATAGCCGTAATGGCTAAAAATGGCAATATTGTCGTTTTACTAATAACTACAATGACGCTTGCAACAACGCCCATAACAATGCTTACAACAACACTCACAATAAGGCCAGCAACAACGTCACCAACAATTCCCCCAATGGTGCCCGTAAAGACGTTTGCAAAGATACCTGAAATGCCTACCGCAATGATACTTGCAACGCCTAATCCAATAGTAACCGCAATGATGAACGCAACGGTGCCAGCAACGGTGCCAGCAACGGCGCTAGCGATGATCGAAACAGTGCTAGCAATGATGAGTGAAACAACAACTGCAACAGTACTTATAGTGGAACTTGCAACGCTGAATACATCATCATCGGTTTTAATTTCGTTTCGGTAAGAGATTGAAAATATTCCAACAAAAAGACTAATGAAAAATGTGAATATGGCTGATTGTGTGCTTATCCATGCTCCAATTAAGGTGGAGACTGAGTTGCCTGTCACAAATACAATCCTAGCCGCACTTAAGTTCTGCCATCTTACTAGGACATACAAAAGTGTAATGCTTATTCCTAACAGCAGCATACCTATGCTTATTCCGGTGGTCAATTGATTGACCGAAGGCAATATTTTCTCAGCTTCTAGCCAGCCAGCTTGGATGGTTTCCTGAAAAATCTTAGTTTCAATTCCGTAGAGAAATCCGATAATCAGTGGTGTATGGATAGCAACTGGCAAAAACAAAATGGCTGTTCCATGGGCAATGATCAGGGTGATAGGTAGTAGTAGCCAGTCTAGTGGTAACTGGGTATTCACTAACAAACTAAATAGTGGCAAGCTAAATAAGCAAGTTAAACAATAAAATTGCCCAAGAAACCGCCAATTGACTGGGCGCAACAAGATACTAATAAATTTGCCATTATATTTCTTAGAAGACCATTCATTTACACGCTTTTTCAGCCGTGAAGGGCAAAACATGGCCCAATACCATAGCTCCCAAGTTTCCCTTGAGAATTGCCTCATGACTGTTCACCTACAAAGGTAGCTAACCCCTCGCCAAACATGTGGTTGTCTGCTTTCAGCAGGCCATACAGCTTTAAGTTTTCTATAACCGCCGTAAAGGGCATCGGCAAAGCAGGGCTCATCGCTTGTTTGAGGGCCATCTGTTCTGCCGCAGTTAGCTCATGCCACAATTCAACAAGCCTAGGTTGTGCCTGCTGCTCAAAGGCAAGCTGAGCCTGGTCTAAATCACTGTATTGCCATACCATAGCTGCCGCCAGTTGGGTGTAGTATGGCAACTTTCCTGCAATAGTACCAACCCAGTCTATTTCTGCATCTGATAGCTGACCTTGCTCCAGCAGCTGCAGCCACAGCTCTGTTTCTAAAGCTCCTAAAATAGTGGTGCTAAACAGATTACCGAAGGGGGAAGTCAGATTTAATGTTTGGTAAACTTCTCCCAGCGGGCGGTGGCTAGCGATAACCAAGGTGACCAAACTGGCAGAAGCCTTTGCTCGCCAATCGTCTCCCCAGTCTTGAAATTGCTCTAGCCGCTTACCGATCGCCCCAAACTCATCAAACAACACTATCAGCCGATAGCCTTGGTCGCGTAGGGCTTCTAACCCGTCTTGGAGTTCAAAGTCGTCGTTGTTGTCTTCTTTGGCCCAAGGCTCAGTACCCGTTTGTTTTCGAATGCCTCGCCGCAATCCTTCCACAATGCCGAGCGGAGTATGAAACCGCAGATCTTGTAAATCTAGTAGCACCACTAAGGGTTTTTGCTCGAATAGGCAGAACTCATGAATGCGCTTTTCCACATACCGCAGCATGGAGCTTTTGCCATTGCGGCGTAGCCCCACAACATTGATACTCTGTGGTTCAACCGCACCAATACGATTTTTGATATCGGCAATGGCCTGTCGTCTGCCATAAAACTGTTTGGGCGGCACCGCTGGCCCATAAATAAATGGGTTCGGGCCTTCTCTGGGCTGAGCATCAATAGGTGATAGGGGCACTATGGATGGGGTGCTTTGCTGAAGGGTAATCGCAATATCCCCTACCGACCGCTTCAACTCCGCCAGATCATCCCCATATTGACTTGATAGAGCAATGAGTATGTCGCTCTTAGTGGCAATTAATTCCCCAACTTCATCAACACTCTGTCCCAAGTCGTTAACAGCCAGCTTCAGGTTATGGATTTGGTTTAAGACCTCGGGAACCTGCTGAGCAAGGTTGTGCAAGGCACTTTCAAAGTCTGCCAATACTAACGGGTTCGCTGCAATCACCTGTAATTGAGCGTTGATTTGCATCAACAACTCACTTTGAAACCAGTTTTGTACTTCCTGTTTGGCCTTAAGCTCAAGCTCAAAATAAGCTGCTAGACGCGGCAGCAGCCCTGTTGATGAGACAACAGCCCGCTCTACATAGCTAGTCGGCGGTTGCTCTTGCTGCACAACTGCAACAAGCTGCTCTCGTAGGAGGGTTTGTGTATCTTGACTTTGGAGCAGCCCTTCTAACGCAGATAAATCGGTTTTTGGAAACGGCTTCAAGTTACCTTGCTCTAATTGCTTGAGGTCGGTCTGGAGCTGCTTCGCTTTGCCAATTAGCCAGGTAACTTCAGCATCGTGCCCAGGCAATACGGCGTAATCACTGAATCCCCTCTGATAGGTACCTCCAGTAAACTCATGCAAGCATTCCTGCACAAGGCTTTGCTGTGCCCACAAAAAGGCTCGGTTGACTGCCGTTGCGAGTTCGTTATTGGCGGCAGATAGCTCTGGCGCACTCAAACGTCGGGTTGCCCGCTGCCAACCTGTTGAGTAAGCGCGAACAAATTCTGCATCAGCCCGATTGCCAACTATGCCAGACAATACTGTTGCCGCTAACCAACCCCAAGTAATCGGCTCCATCACAATGGATCTGGCATCTTTAGCAACTATCGTAGCGGAATTCTAAGTGGCGTACAGGCTTAAGCCCATCAACCATGGGCTTAAGGTTTAATAGGTTGCCGTTGATGTCGTAGCTTGCTTGTCACAAGCTGCCCACGGCCTTTCTGCCATGGGTGCAAAATACAAATAAATCGGGATGGCGGGATTCGAACCCACGGCCCCTTCGTCCCGAACGAAGTGCGCTACCAAGCTGCGCTACATCCCGTTTTTACTCAACTAGGGTAACACGACAGCCCCCCACCGTAGGCAAAATTTAGGTCGGCAGCAGCAATTCGCAGCCTCTAAAGCCTGCGACATCCCACAACTCAGCCCCAATATCCACCGCGCCACGCTCCCCGACCGGCCCTCGTTCCCCCAAAGCAGCCGCACCATCCCGCAATGCACCTAGCATTTGCGCCCAAGCCGCGATCGCATCAGGAGAATTCGCCAATCTTTTCAGACTTTTCGGCAAAACCAGCCGGTTGGGTAAATTGTGCGTAGTGCCGCCGCCCTGGCTGTGCCACCACCGAAGTAAGCGGGTAAACTCAGAGAAAATCTGCTCTTTATCCCCCGACATTTGGACTCTGCTATGGCAGCACCCTCAGGCCCCATTCCAGCTACCCCGAAGCCCATCAAATTTGGCACCGATGGCTGGCGCGGCATTATCGCCGCCGACTTCACCTTTGAGCGAGTAGCTCAGGTAGCGGCGGTGTCTGCCCACGTGCTGCACCAGTGCTTTGGGGTCGAAACCGGCAGCCGCACCATCGCCGTCGGCTTCGATCGCCGCTTTCTCGCCGCCGAATTTGCCCGCACCGCCGCCGAGGCGATCGCCGCCCAGGGCTTCGACGTGCTGCTCTCCCAAGACTACGCCCCCACCCCCGCCTTTAGCTACGCCGCCAAACACCAGACCTTGCTCGGGGCGATCGTCATTACCGCCAGCCACAACCCCCCAACCTACTCCGGGCTCAAAATTAAAGGAGCCTTCGGCGGCTCCGTCTCCCCTGAGGTGACCAAGCAAGTCGAGGCGCTGCTACCCAATCCCCCCGCCCCCCTCGGCAAGCCCGGCCAGATCGAAACCTTCGACCCCTGGCCCGACTACTGCACCGCCCTTCAGGCCGAGGTCGATGTTGCCGCCATCCAGAGCGCCATCTCCAGCGGCAAGCTGACGGTGTTTGCCGATGTCATGTACGGCTCCGCCAGCGGTGGGCTGCCCCGGCTGCTGGGCGAAGGCAGCATCCACGAGCTGCACAGCGAGGCCGACCCGCTGTTTGGTGGCAACCCACCCGAGCCCCTGCCCAAGTATCTGGGCGAAATGCTAGAGACCGTCAAAGAATATCCCGCCAAAGAAAGCGTCAAAGTGGGCCTGGTGTTTGATGGCGATAGCGATCGCATCGCCGCCGTCGATGGCCAAGGCAATTTCCTCAGCTCTCAGATTCTCATCCCCATTCTGATCGACCACCTCAAGTCGCGCCGGGGCTACAGCGGCGAAATCGTCAAAACCATCAGCGGCTCTAACCTCATCCCAGCCGTGGCTAAGCTCAACGGCCTAGAGCTGTACCAAACCGCCGTCGGCTACAAATACATCGCCGATCGCATGCAGGAGGCCAAGGTGCTGCTGGGTGGCGAAGAATCGGGCGGCATCGGCTACGGCCACCACATCCCCGAGCGCGACGCCCTGATGTCGGCCCTCTATGTCTTAGAAGCTGTCGTGGCTTCCGGCCTCGACCTCAGCGACTACTACCGCAGCCTGCAAGAGAAAACCGGCTACTTCTCCGAGTACGATCGCATCGACCTGCCCCTGGCCAGCATGGAAGTGCAGGCCAAGCTGCTCGACGCCCTCGCCACTGCACCACCTACGGAAGTCGCGGGCAAAGCCGTCACCCACATCCTCGACATCGACGGCTACAAACTCACCCTTGATGACGACAGCTGGCTGCTAATCCGCTTTAGCGGCACCGAACCCGTACTGCGCCTCTACAGCGAAGCCAAGACCCTGGAGGAAGTGCATCGTCATCTGCACTGGGCAAAGGATTGGGCGAGTTCGTTTACCTGATGAGAGTAGGGGGTAAGGGGTAGGGGGTGATGGGGTGAGATGATGTGCGCTTACTCCCCCACCCCCTACTCCCTACCCTGTTACTCCTTACCCCCTACCCCCCACTCCCTTACTCCCTGTAACAACATCTCAAAAAACATTAAGACACTGCATCACTGTCCACGTAATCCTTAACACTGGAAAGCTAGAAGCGATATTTCAGTCTTAAAGATGGTTATGGAACAGCAGAAAACAGTCATTGTGACCGGGGCTTCCTCTGGGGTGGGGCTCAACGCCGCTAAGGCCCTGGCCGATCGCGGGTGGCATGTGGTGATGGCCTGCCGCAATATCGACAAAACGAAGCAGGTAGCCCAAGAGCTTGGCATACCGAGCGATCGCTACAGCATCATCCACCTCGACCTGGGCTCTCTGGCCAGCGTGCGCCAGTTTGTCAGCGACTTTCGGGCCACGGGCCGCAGTCTAGAGTCGCTGGTGTGCAACGCCGCCGTCTACTACCCGCTGCTCAAAGAGCCAATGTACAGCGAAGACGGCTACGAGATCAGCGTCGCCACCAATCACCTGGGCCACTTCCTGCTGTGCAACCTGCTGCTGGATGACATTAAAGCCTCCCCCGCCCCCGACAAGCGCCTGATCATCCTCGGCACCGTCACCGCCAACCCCAAAGAGCTGGGCGGCAAGATTCCCATTCCTGCCCCCCCCGATCTCGGGAACCTAGAGGGCTTTGAGGCCGGGTTCAAAGCCCCAATCTCGATGATCAACAACAAGAAATTCAAGTCGGGCAAGGCCTACAAAGACAGCAAGCTGTGCAACGTGCTCACCATGCGCGAGCTGCACCGCCGCTACCATGACGCGACCGGCATCACCTTTAGCTCGCTATATCCGGGCTGCGTGGCCGATACGCCCTTGTTCCGCAACCACTTCAAGGCCTTCCAGACGATCTTCCCCTGGTTCCAGAAGAACATCACGGGCGGCTACGTCACTCAAAAGCTGGCGGGTGAGCGGGTTGCCGATGTGGTCACCGACCCTGAGCTGAAGGAATCGGGCATGTACTGGAGCTGGGGCAACCGCCAAAAGCCGGGTCGCCGCTCCTTTGCCCAGGAAGTGTCGAACGAAGCCCTGGATGATGCTAAGGCCCGCAAACTGTGGGATCTCAGCGCTCGCCTGGTGGGTTTGGACGATGAGACGGCGCGGAGCGTTCCTGCCGCCGCTGGTTCGGTTTAATAGCAATCTGAATTCCATAGCCCCGATTTCCAAAAGGCCAAACTGTAGGGGCAAATGCCATTTGTCCCTACCTGAATAACTCCCAAACAAAACGCCTCGGCCAGACTCTGGCTGAGGCGTTCTATTTATCCGAAGAAGTAGGGGCACAGCATGCTGTGCCCCTACAGCCTACTTAGCGGCGGCAGCCTGGCGCTCCTTGGCTTCCTTGATCACTTCCTCGGCCACATTGCTGGGGCAGGGGGCGTAGTGAGAGAACTCCATGGAGAACTGGCCCCGACCCGAGGTCATGGTGCGCAGGTCGCCAATGTAGCCAAACATTTCGCTCAGGGGCACATCGGCCTTCACCCGCACCCCGGTGGCCGCAGGGTCTTGGGACTTGATCATGCCGCGACGGCGGTTGAGGTCACCAATTACGTCACCCATGTAGTCGTCGGGGGTGAACACGTCGACCTTCATGATCGGCTCTAGCAGCTGGGGGCCAGCCTTGGGTAGCGACTGACGGTAGGCGGCCTTAGCGGCAATTTCGAAGGCGATCGCCGACGAGTCAACCGCGTGGAAGCCACCATCGGTAAGGGTGACCTTGAGGTCAACCACCGGGTAACCGGCCAGCGGGCCACGGTCAATGCTGGTTGCAAAGCCCTTTTGCACTGCGGGCCAAAATTCGCGGGGCACGTTACCGCCGGTCACCGCCGACTCAAACTGGAAGTTGGTGCCAACTTCGCCCGGCTCGATCACGTAGTCGATCTTGGCGTACTGGCCCGAACCACCCGACTGCTTCTTGTGGGTGTAGCTGTCGACCAGGCGCTTGGTGATCGCCTCTCGGTAGGCCACCTGGGGCTTGCCCACGTCAACTTCAACGCCGTGGGTGCGCTTGAGAATGTCGACCTTGATGTCGAGGTGCAGCTCACCCATGCCCTTGAGGATAACTTCGCCGCTCTCTTCGTCGGTTTCCACCTGGAAGGAGGGATCCTCGGACACCATTTTGCTGATCGCCATGCCCATCTTCTCGTTGTCGCCCTTTTTCTTGGGATACACCGCAATGGAGATCACCGGGTCGGGGAAGACCATGGGTTCCAGGGTGGCGGGGTCTTTGGGGTCGCAAAGGGTGTGGCCAGTCTGCACGTTCTTCATGCCGATCAGGGCGATGATGTCGCCAGCTTGGGCCGAGTCGACCTCCTGGCGATCGTTGGCGTGCATTTCCACCAGGCGGCTGACCCGCTCGGTTTTGCCGGTAAAAGTATCAAGGATCGTGTCGCCCTTCTTCACCTGCCCCGAGTAGAGACGGGTAAAGGTGAGCGCCCCAAAACGGTCGTCCATAATCTTGAATGCCAGCGCCCGCAGGGGCTTATCGGCATCGGCGTAGGCCACCTTGCCGGTAGGGTTCCCCTCCAGGTCGATCTCGGGCTGAGGAGGCACTTCTAAGGGGTTGGGCAGGTAATCGACCACCGCATCCAGCACTAGCTGTACCCCTTTGTTCTTAAAGGAGGAGCCGCAGTAGGTGGGGAAGAAGGCCAGATCGCGGGTGCCCTTGCGAATGCAGGACTTGATCTCGTCGAGGGTGATCTCTTCGCCCTCAAGGTACTTGCTGAGAATGTCGTCGTCCTGCTCAACGGCCAGCTCGATCAGCGCCTCGCGGTACTCTTCGACCTGATCTTTCATGTCCTCAGGCACGTCTTGGATGGAGTAGTTCTCGGGCTTGCCCGACTCATCCCACACCCAGGCTTTGCGGGTGAGCAGGTCAACCACGCCCACAAAGTCGATCT
Organism: Tildeniella torsiva UHER 1998/13D; assembly: GCA_019358835.1. Taxonomy (GTDB): domain Bacteria; phylum Cyanobacteriota; class Cyanobacteriia; order Phormidesmidales; family Phormidesmidaceae; genus Nodosilinea; species Nodosilinea torsiva. Next base: position 364,621 of record JAHHIH010000001.1, on the reverse strand, counting down.
CGGTGCCGATGGGCAGCACCATCACCAGGGGCTTGGCCGCCAGAATGTTATCGACCTGCTTGATCACCTGGAAGAAGTCGGCCCCGGTGCGATCGAGCTTATTGACGTAGATGATCCGCGCCACTTTAGAGTCGTTGGCGTAGCGCCAGTTGGTCTCCGATTGGGGCTCTACCCCACCCGAGCCGCAGAAGACGCCGATGCCGCCGTCGAGCACCTTGAGAGAGCGATACACCTCAATGGTGAAGTCCACGTGGCCCGGAGTGTCGATGATGTTGAGCTGGTGCTCTTTCCAGAAACAGGTGGTGGCTGCCGACTGAATCGTGATCCCCCGTTCTTGCTCTTGCTCCATGAAGTCGGTGGTGGCAGCACCATCGTGAACCTCACCGATCTTGTGGATGCGGCCGGTGAGGGCGAGGATGCGCTCGGTGGTGGTAGTCTTGCCCGCGTCTACGTGGGCAAAAATACCAATATTGCGATAACGGGTGATGTCTTTAGCCATAACTGCTTCTCCGGATTCTGGGCGATGGGCCGCTGGTGACCATCTTCATGGGTTACTCAGACGGGGTCTGGGTTGTCGATTTGGTAGCCTTGACAACAGAAAACTCTATCACGAGACCATGACGGGGAGTCTGAGCTGGGGCCGAGGCAACAACACCTAATATGAACTATTGTAAAACCCCCTGACACATCCGTGAAAGGAGGGAGATCGATTACTAGGTTCTCTACCCAGGATAGCCGCCATTGGAGCTGGAATGAGTGGGGAAAACCCATCATTTGCCGACAGCGATTCCCTCGGGGATACTGGGTTCAAGCGGTTCATGTTTCTGGATGCCATAGGCTTTGCGCTCCGCGAATCGCACCTTTTTTGAGCTAGCCCGTCTCGCAGGTTTTTGTGGCTTTGCTGTACCCCAGGGCTAGGACAGCAAACCCACCTTAGTTTGGCTAGAGGCTCTAATTCGCAGCAGGTATTGGGCCGATTCTTTCTACAATGATGGCCGTATCGTTTTAGATTTTAATGGGAGACCATAGGCTATGGGCAGTGTTGTTGGTGCAGGCAGCTATACCGCCAGTGGCTACGTGGGAGCCGCCATCGTGGGCAGCAGCATTACCCTGTCGCTAAAAGATTTCACCAGCGCTGCCGAGGGTGAAGCGCTGGAGGCCTTTTTGACCATCAACGGCAATATGGCTAAGCGCCCCATTGCCCTGGGGTCGCTGCCAGCGACTGGCGGAGCCTTCGACTTATCAGTCCCCGAGGGCACCGATATCAGCCTGTTCAATACGCTAGTGATTCGCCCGGTGGGGACTGAGACTGCTGTTGCCACAGCATCGGTGCCATAAATCCTGAATCTTGGGCGGCGATCGCCTTTGGCCTGGCCCATCGCTCTAGGGACACTCAGTAGAGCACAAGCTTGTTCTACTGCCATGATCTGGCCCTCACCCTAAATCCCTCTCCCAACGTGGGAGAGGGACTTTGAGGGGCTTTCCGTCTCCCCTCGCCCTCCTGGGAGAGGGGCTGGGGGTGAGGGTGGCGGGGACTTTGCGATCTATTGGCACTACTTCAAAAAATGTCCTGGGCATAGACGCGCGCTTGGTCAGCCAAAACTGCCGAAGTGAACTCTACGTGATCAATGTTGAGTAGGAACACTCTCAGGGCAGGTTGCGGGCGATTGAGAAGGCTAAATAATCGTGTCAGGGGCGATCGCTCGTCCATCAATAACCTGGAAAATTAGTAGAGGACGGGTGGTCGATCGCGATCGCGCTCCACCCCCACCGCGCACGCGCCCCAAGGAGAATAGCCGTTATGGATAAATCAGATGACCAGGCCCGCGATCGCCTGACTCAGCAGCGCCAGCACGCCGACCACACCCACGACAACCTGCTCAGCCGCGCTGATGCCGAACTCCACGCACCGCCTGCCCCGTCGGTCGATGAAAAAGCCCGCCAGGCCATGGCCAATCAACGCCACCACCAAGACCATAGCGAAGACACCCTGCTAGAGCGCAGCGACGAAGAATTGCACTAGCCCTATTTTTGACGATGGAGGTGAGGTGATGTTCGAACAGCCGAAGGAGCGACCCTCGTTTGCCGTCAAAATTATTGCCCTGTGGACGGTATTTTTGCTGGGCACAATTTTCCACACTCAACTGGCGCTCATTCCCTTGTTTCACGGCCTGAGCGTGCTGGCTCCCCACGGCCAGGTGGCCACCGACATCAGCGAAATTTCCGCTATTTTGTGGCTGATGCTGGCTTTTTTTACGATTCCGCTGCTCGCGATTATCGGCACCTGCCTGCTCGATTCGAGGCGATTTCGGCTCGGCCACTTTTGGGTGACGGTGATTTATTCGGTGTTGAACCTGGCCCACCTGGTGGTTGACCTGACGATTCCCCCCATAGCTTGGTATCAAATTGCCCTGATGGCCGTTCTGTTTTTGGTTGGGCTGGTGCTCAACCGAGTGGCCTACCAGTGGGCGAAAGAAACCCACGGTCACAGGCATCGGTTGCAGTCAGCTCATTAATTTTTCCACTAGCGACATCGTTGCCCAAGCCAGGGAGGATTCCCTGCTACCAGGGCGGCTTTGTCGGCTAGCGGAGTTTAGTCACAGGCCAAATTCTAGCTGGTCGCCATCCATCATAAATAGCTCGCGATCGCTGATGTCGAGGTCAGCCAGCACCGCAAGCCACTGAGCCATATGGGGCGTTTGGAAGTGGGCGGCAAGGGCAGCGCGATCGCGCCAGCGTTCGATAATCCGCATAATGGTCGGATCCAGTACATCGATCGAGTAGGCGTAATCAATACAGCCGTCTTCGGCAAGGCTGGCGTTGACCATCGCGGCCATCGCCGGGCGCACCCGCTCTAGATCGGCTTGGCGAAAGCAGACTTTTCCAGATACCAGAATCATTTTCACAGCTCTCCTGAACGGGCGCTCAGATTATTTCAGATCCATTAAGGTGCGCTACCAGGCGGTGCTAACCATGGAAAGCTAGGAGGATAAACTCTCTAATCGCCGGTTAGCAGCGGCCAGATCAAACCGTTCGGGGTCAAAATCGTAGCCAACTTTTTGCCAGAGAGCATCGATTTCGTCGGGATCGTCGCCATCGCCCAGGCGATCGATCAAGTCAACGTAGTCCCACACACCGTTGCAAAACTCTGGCGGGCATTGGCGCTCCCCAGCGGTGCAGTGGGGCAGGGAATGGTCGAGGGGAGCGTTCACGAAGTGTTCAGGCTGAGAAATCGCTTCTAGCGTGACCTTGTGCAACCAACCCTGAGCAGGGGCATAGTTGTAAATCAGCGCCTCGCCGGGCTGGGTTATGAGCGTAGAGAGCACCCGTTCCTCCCCAGCCTGCAAAACCTTACCCTGGCCCTTAAACACGTAGTCGGCCTCCCCCGACCACCCCATTACCGCTGCCAACACGCGATGGAGCTCTGACAAGGAGATATCGCTCCGCACACAAACCTGTCGCCAGATGTAAGGGTCGCTGTCGAGCAGTTCGACATGCAGGTGGTAGGTTTCAGCGGTCAGATCAGGTTCCATGGTGTCCATTAGTGTTCTTGCCGCCCTCGACTTGATAATTCGTTCCCGGCCAAGCGGCCTGAATTTCCTCGGCTTGGTGGCGGGCGGCGAACCGCTCCCAGGTAATGCCATTGACATCCACCTCGGTAGTGAAGGCCTGGGCCTCGTCGTCTTCCCAACCCAGGTGGCGCAGCTGCCCCGGCGCGACTTCTGGGGCGTGGCGAATGGAAAGGTTTAGCGTCTCCGTGCGCCACAGGGCATAGGTACCCTCAATCACCAGCGCTGGACGGCATCCCAACCGGGCAGAATAATCGGCCACGGAGGCCGCAATATCACTGGAGGAAAGCGCTAGGTGGAGCTTTTTCATCGCGGTCTTCTCTGACGGTCTCTCGTCAACCCTGTAAACTAGGGTCAACCTTACCACGATGATTTCTACACCCATCCATGACCCACGCTACCGATATTCACACCCTGGCCCGCTGGATGGCGGCAGACTTTAGCAACCAGCAGCAGGCCTTTGAGAATCCACCGCTGTTTGCCCACATTCGTGTCTGCATGCGCCCCCTGCCCACCGAGACCCTGGGTGGTCTAGGCTTCTACATTGAGCAGGCCTACGACTTTATGATTCAGCAGCCCTACCGCGCCCGAGGCATGAAGCTCAGCGCCCAGGGCGACCACATTATGATTGAGAACTACACCCTCAAGGACGGCGAAGCCTTCTATGGAGCTTCCCGAGATCTGGCTCAGCTCTCGAAACTCACCGCTGGCCATTTTGAAAAAACCCCCGGCTGCGACATGATCGTCCACTGGACGGGCCGCAGCTTTAAAGGAGCGGTGCAACCGGGCAAAGCCTGCATGGTCGAGCGCAACGGCAAGACCACCTATTTAGACAGCGAGTTTGAAATCGACGCAGACCAATTCGTCAGCTGGGATCGAGGCCGCGACCCCGCGACCCACGAGCACCTGTGGGGGTCGCTGGCGGGGCCGTTTGAGTTTAAGCGGCGGGCCAGCTTTGCCGATGAAGTGAAGGGATGACGATGGGAAGTTTTGAGTTTTGAGTGCTTAGTTTTGAGTGTTTGCGGTCGGCCATTAATTCAAAACTCAAAATTCAACATTCAAAACTTTCCTTCACTCTCCTACTCCATCACTCCATTGCTCCCTCGCCGCCACTGATAGCTATGATGGGGAACATCGCACCAGTGCAGCATTAGGAGTCAAGGACGTGGAGTCCAAATACAACCCGGCAGACATCGAGAAGAAATGGCAGCAGGCTTGGGCCGAGCAAGGGCTCGATCGGGCGATTGAGAACCCCGATCAGCCGAAGTTCTATGCGCTGTCGATGTTTCCCTACCCGTCGGGGAACCTGCACATGGGCCACGTGCGCAACTACACCATTACCGATGTGGTGGCGCGGGTGCGGCGGATGCAGGGCTACCGCGTGCTGCACCCCATGGGTTGGGATGCCTTTGGCTTGCCTGCCGAGAATGCGGCGATCGATCGCGGTATTCACCCCGCCCAGTGGACGTACCAAAATATTGATCAGATGAGGGCGCAGCTGCAAGAACTGGGCCTCTCCTACGATTGGGAGCGGGAGGTGGCCACCTGCGCCCCCGACTACTACCGCTGGACCCAGTGGATTTTCATTCAAATGCTGAAGATGGGGCTGGCCTACCAGAAAGAGGCGGCGGTGAACTGGGACCCCATCGATCAGACGGTGCTGGCCAACGAGCAGGTGGATAGCGAGGGTAAATCCTGGCGATCGGGGGCGATCGTCGAGAAAAAGCTGCTGCGCCAGTGGTTCCTCAAAATTACTGACTACGCTGAAGAGCTGCTGCAAGATCTGGACAAGCTGCCCGGCTGGCCCGAGCGGGTGCGCACAATGCAGGCCAACTGGATTGGTAAATCCACCGGGGCACAGGTGGTCTTTAAAACCGAGGCCGGGGATGCCCTGCCGGTATTTACCACTCGGCCCGATACCCTCTGGGGAGCCACCTTTATGGTGTTGTCGCCGGAACATCCTCTGGTGGAAAAGCTGACGGCACCCGATCGCGTCGCAGCGGTAGACGACTACCGCAAGGCCGCCGCCGCCAAAAGCGAGATCGATCGCACCGCCGAAGACCGCGAAAAAACCGGCGTATGGACGGGCAGCTACGCTGTAAACCCGGTGAACGATGCCAAAATCCCCATCTGGATCGCTGACTACGTGCTGATGGGCTACGGCACTGGGGCAATTATGGCGGTGCCCGCCCACGATCAGCGCGATTTTGAGTTTGCCCGCAAGTTTGGTCTGCCCGTCAAGGTCGTGGTGCAGCCTGAGGGAGAATCCTTCGATGGCGATACCTTGACTAAAGCCTGGCCCGGAGAAGGCGTCATGGTCAACTCTGGCCCGCTGAATGATATCCCGGCAGGTAAGGGCGAGGCCGAGAGTGTACCTGCTGCCATTCACTGGCTTGAAGCCAACCAAAAGGGCAAAGGTGAGTCAAACTACCGCCTGCGCGACTGGCTGATTTCCCGCCAGCGCTACTGGGGCGTGCCGATCCCAGTGGTGCACTGCCCCGAGTGCGGCATTGTCCCCATTCCCGACGAGCAGCTGCCGGTAACACTGCCGGAGGATGTGGAGTTCTCCGGCAGGGGCGCATCGCCCCTGGCGCAGCTAGAGCACTGGGTGAATGTACCCTGCCCCACCTGCAACCGCCCCGCCCGGCGCGAAACTGACACCATGGACACGTTCATTGACTCGTCTTGGTATTTCTTGCGCTACACCGATGCTCAGAACCCCGAGTCGGCCTTTGCCCAGGCCCAGGCCAACGGCTGGATGCCGGTGGATCAGTACGTGGGCGGCATTGAGCACGCCATTTTGCACCTGCTGTACTCGCGGTTTATTACCAAGGTGCTGCGCGATCGCGGCCTGGTCTCCTGCGATGAACCCTTTGAGCGCCTGCTCACTCAGGGCATGGTGCAAAACACTGCCTACAAAAACCCCAAGACGGGTAAGTATGTTGCCCCTGAGGATGTTGCCGATCCAGCGAATCCTGTCGATCCTCAAACGGGTGATGCCCTGGAGGTGTTCTACGAAAAGATGTCGAAGTCGAAGTACAACGGCGTTGACCCCAAATCGGTGCTGGTCAAGTACGGAGCCGACACCGCTCGCATGTTCATTCTCTTCAAAGCACCCCCCGAGAAGGATCTGGAGTGGGACGACGCCGATGTAGAAGGCCAGTTCCGTTTTCTCAACCGCGTCTGGCGTCTGGTGACAGAATACATCGCCACCGTAGGGGCGAACGGTGGTTCGCCCGCCGGGGATGTGGCCGCCGCCGATCTCTCCAAGGATGAGAAAACCCTGCGCCGCGCCATCCACACCGCCATTCAGGCGATCACCGAAGACATCGACGGCGACTACCAGTTCAACACCGCCGTGTCGGAATTGATGAAGCTCAGCAATGCGCTCACCGATTCTGCCGCTAAGGATTCCCCCGTTTACACCGAGGGTGTGCGCGCCTTGGTGCTGCTGCTGGCCCCCTTTGCCCCCCATATGGCCGATGAGCTGTGGCACCAGCTGGGCAACCCCGACTCAGTTCACCGCGCCCCTTGGCCAGTGTTTGACCCCACTGCCCTGGTGGTGGATGAGATCACGCTGGTCATTCAAATTATGGGCAAAACGCGTGGCACCCTAGAGGTGCCTGCTGACTCCGACAAAGCGGCGTTAGAAACCTATGCCCGCGAGTCTGAGGTCGCTCAGCGCTACCTGGAGGGCAAGGAGATCAAGAAGGTGATTGTGGTGCCGGGCAAACTGGTGAACTTTGTGGTGGCGGGGTAGCTGGGGGCTGATGATGACGGGCATTCTCTACTTTCGCCGCATGGAGCGCACCTTTCACAACCCAGGAGATTTCGGGGAGAGACAATGACAGATAGCCTGTACGAGGTGGATTTCTATACCTGGACTGAGCAACAGGCTGATCTGCTGCGCCAGGGGAACTTCGAGGCGCTCGATCGCACTCACCTGCTGGAGGAAATTGAAGATTTGGGCAATCGCCACTACGACCAATTGGAGTCTCGGTTGGTGCTGCTAACAGCCCATCTGTTGAAATGGCAGGTGCAGCATTGGCAGCGCTCCAACAGTTGGCGGGCTACTATTCGGGTGCAGCGGTTGTCGCTAGATAAACTGCTGCGGCGTAACCCCGGCTTGAAATCTCGCACTGAAGAGGCGATGGCAGAGGGCTGGGAGGAGGCTCGGTTGCTGGCGATCGCAGAAACCGGATTACCGGATGACCAGTTTCCTGACGGCTGCCCCTACACCTTTGACCAGGTCATCGACCCAGACTTTTGGCCCTAGGGCGCCAACCGGGTAACTAAGTGTGTGGACATGCAACTTTCATAAAGCCAGGGGGCACAATGGGCACAATGGCGGATGCGCCAGCTAGGTGAACTGCCCCCGTTCCACAGCCCCCTCAATGCCAGACTCAGTTATTCAAGTCGAAAATCTCGGCAAAAAGTATGTCCTTGGCCAGCAGCAGCAGGGCAACTCACGCTACGTAGCCCTGCGCGATGTCATTGCCGATGGGGTCAAATCTTTTAGCCGTCGCCTACGCCATCCACTCAGGCCCAACGTCAGACCCCATCAAGACGAGTTTTGGGCGCTGAAGGATGTTTCATTTGAGGTGAAGCAGGGCGAGGTGGTCGGCATCATTGGCCGCAATGGGGCAGGCAAGTCAACACTGCTCAAAATTCTCAGCCGCATTACCGAACCCACTACGGGGCGGGTGCGCCTGCGGGGCCGAGTAGCCAGTTTGCTAGAGGTGGGAACCGGGTTTCACCCCGAGCTGACCGGGCGCGAGAATATCTTTCTCAACGGCGCAATTTTGGGCATGAGCCGGGCCGAGATTAACCGCAGATTTGATGAAATTGTCGAGTTTGCTGAAGTCTCTCGGTTTTTAGACACCCCGGTTAAGCGGTATTCCAGCGGCATGTATGTGCGGTTGGCCTTTGCCGTCGCTGCCCATTTAGAACCTGAGATTTTAGTGGTCGATGAAGTGCTGGCCGTAGGCGATGCCGCCTTTCAAAAAAAGTGCCTGGGCAAAATGGGTGATGTGGCCAAGCAGGAGGGCAGAACCGTTCTCTTTGTCAGCCACAACATGACCGCAGTAGAGTCGCTCTGCCAAACGGCCTTGATGCTGAGCGACGGACAAGTTTCGTTTCGGGGCGATGCCCGCACTGCGATCGCTAAGTACGTTTCTGAGACCAATCTAGTTGCCTCTGGCTACGTTGACCTATCGACCCGCTCGAAAGAGCGGTACGGCCCAAGGCAGTATGCAACCCTACAAAGCCTCAGTCTTTTAGATGGTGACGGCAACTGCGTTGCTACGCTTCAAATGGGGCAACCGGTTAACTTTAGACTTGAGATTGATTTCAAAGTGCCAAGCGACAGCTATGAGATTGGCATTGCCATCTGCAATCTGCACGGCGTTAGGCTGCACTACCTAATTTCTAACTGGGAAAACGATCTGAATGTGACCAATTCAGGCCGCCATACAATTGAGGCTTTTGTCCCCGCTATTCATTTATTTCCAGGGGAATACTTAATTAACGTCTGGGTTAAAAAGCAGGGAGAAGCTTACGACGATGCCGTCCATGAGGCGACAGGATTTGCCGTTCAAGAGTCTCAAATTAGCAATCGCTACGCCTACTTTGAACGGTATTCTACCAATACGCAGGTCTATACGCCTAGCCGGTGGCAAGCCTTTCAAAGCGGAAATTTAGGTAAGACCGTTCTTGCTCAAACCGAGTTGTAACAATAACGATTCGCTACACATCGCAACTATCTACCCATGAAAATTACTGAAGATACATCTATTCTAGTAACCGGCGGCACCGGCTCCTTTGGTAAGAAATTTGTTGGCACCATTCTCGAAAAATTTCCCAACATCAAACGACTCGCCATCTACTCCAGAGATGAGCTAAAGCAGTTTGAGATGGCCCAGGTCTTTCCCCAGTCGAAATATCCCGGCATTCGATACTTTATTGGCGATGTGAGAGATCGGCAGCGGCTAATTCGTGCCTTTGAGCGAATTGATATTGTGATACATGCGGCGGCCCTCAAACAGGTGCCCACCGCCGAGTACAACCCCATGGAATGCATTCGCACCAATGTGCTGGGGGCCGAAAACGTAATCGAAGCTGCCCTCAGCACCAATGTTAAAAAGGTGATTGCGCTATCGACTGATAAGGCGGCGGCTCCTATTAATCTCTATGGAGCTTCCAAACTTTGCTCAGATAAGCTGTTCATTGCCGCCAACAACATCAAGGGCATACGCAAGCTCAGTTTTTCCGTCGTTCGCTACGGCAATGTGATGGGCTCTCGGGGATCGGTGATACCGTTTTTCTTAGACAAACGCAAAGAAGGTGTTTTGCCCATCACTGACCCCGCCATGACCCGGTTTAATATTTCCCTCGAAGAGGGCGTTGACATGGTACTTTGGGCGATTAAGCACGGCTGGGGCGGAGAAATTTTTGTACCCCGGATTCCGTCCTATCTAATTACTGATGTCGCTAAGGCCGTTGGCCCCGACTGTGAGTACCCCGTTGTGGGCATTAGACCGGGCGAAAAAATTCACGAAGAGATGATTACAACGTCAGATTCTTATACCACCGTTGACCTCGGCCATTACTACGCCATTTTGCCAATTCAGGGAATGTACTCGATCGAAGAGTACTGCAAAAAGATGAAGGCCAAGCCCGTAGAGCCAGGGTTTAGCTACAACTCAGGCCAAAATGAAAAGTTTCTCAGCGTTGAGGATCTACAAGACCTGATCAAGCTGCACATTGACCCTCACTTTTCTGATTAATCGATGGCTCCTTTTATTCCCTACGGTCGGCAGAGCATTAGCCAGCAGGATATTGATGCCGTGGTTGCGGTATTGCAGTCTGACTGGCTAACCCAGGGGCCTGCGATCGCCCAGTTTGAGCAGGCCGTAGCCGATTACTGCGGCGTTAGCTATGCCGTAGCTGTCTCTAGCGCCACCGCCGCGCTCCACATTGCCTGCCTGGCCGCCGAACTTGGCCCCAAAGATGCACTTTGGACTTCGCCCAATACCTTTGTGGCCTCGGCCAACTGCGGTCTGTACTGCGGGGCCACGGTCGATTTTGTAGACATCGATGCCAAGACCTACAACCTTGATGTTGCTCTGCTGCGGCAAAAGCTGATGCGGGCGCAGCAGGACAATACTCTGCCCAAGGTGGTCGTGCCGGTACACTTCGCCGGGCAGTCGTGCGATATGGCGGCGATCGCCCCCCTGGCCCAAGACTATGGCTTCACCGTGATCGAAGACGCCTCCCACGCCATCGGTGGGCAGTACCGGGGCAGACCCGTGGGCGGCTGCGAGTTTTCAGATATGGCGGTGTTTAGCTTTCACCCGGTCAAAATTATCACCACGGGCGAGGGCGGTATGGTGCTCACCAACCGACAGGATTTGTACGAGAAGTTGATTCGCCTGCGTAGCCACGGCATCACCCGATTGCCCGAGCAAATGCAGGGCGAGAGCCACGGCCCCTGGTACTACGAGCAGCTAGAGCTGGGGTTCAACTACAGAATGACTGACATGCAGGCGGCTTTGGGGGTGAGCCAAATGCAGCGGCTGTCTGCCTTTGTGGAGCGGCGGCGGTTGTTGGCCGATCGCTACGTTGAACTCTTACAGGGTTTGCCGCTCATGCTGCCCATACAGCATCCCGAGACGGCTTCTAGCTGGCACCTGTTTGTGATTCGGCTCATGCTAGATACCATTCAGCTGAGCCATCGGCAGGTGTTTGAAGCCCTGCGGGATAAAGGGATTGGGGTCAACCTGCACTATATCCCCGTGCATACCCAGCCCTACTATCAAACCCTTGGTTTTCAGCCCGGCGACTTTCCAGAAGCAGAGCAGTATTACCGCGAGGCGATCAGTTTGCCGCTGCACTACGAAATGAGTTTAGAGGAGCAAGACTACATTGTCGATTGTTTACGGGCGTGCCTAACATGACGATCGCGATAATTGTGCAGGCCCGCATGACCTCAACCCGACTGCCCGGCAAGGTGCTTAAACCCGTGTTGGGCAAACCGCTGCTGGCGTACCAAATTGAGCGGCTCAAGCGGGTAAAGGCCGCCGATCGCATTGTGATTGCCACCACTGAAAACGATGCTGATGACCCCATTGTTGAGCTGTGTAAGGCCTTAGCAGTCGATTATTTTAGGGGCTCTGAGCAGGATGTTTTGTCTCGTTACTATGGGGCCGCTCAAGCCGCCCAGGCCGATATTGTGGTGCGTGTGACCTCAGATTGCCCGCTGATTGACCCAGCGATTATCGATGAAGTTATACAGGTTTATATGGCGCAGTGCGATCGCTACGACTACGTTTCTAACGCGCTCAAACGCACCTACCCTAGGGGTATGGATACTGAGGTTTTGCCGATCTGGGCTTTAGAGCAAGCCTATCAAGAGGCCACCGAACCGCCAGAGCGAGAACACGTTACCCCATTTATCTATAACCACCCAGAGCGCTACGCCCTTGGCCATGTTACCTATCCTAAAGACCTCAGCCACCATCGCTGGACGGTGGACACACCCGAAGATTTTGAGCTAATTAGGCGCATGCTGGAGGCGCTTTATCCCCTCTTGCCTACTTTTAATTTGCAAGACTGTCTGCGATTAATTGAACGCCACCCCGACTGGTCGGCAATTAATCGCCACATTGAGCAAAAGCTGTACGGAATGTAGCTATGCAGGTGTTGTTTCGAGCCGACGCATCAACGCAAATAGGTACAGGTCACGTAATGCGCTGCCTGGCCTTGGCTCAAGCTTGCCTTGCCGAGGGGGGGCAAACCCATTTTTTGATGGGGTCTGAGGGAGCGACCCTGGCGCAGCGGCTAATTGATGAGGGCGTTGGGGTGAGCTACCTATCTGTGCCCTGGGCCAGCGAGGCCGATGCTCAAAACACCGTTGCCCTAGCAAAAGATTTGCAGGCCGATTGGGTTGTTGTGGATGGCTACCACTTTGGCGCGGAGTACCAAAAGTGGCTCAAAGATGCCGGATTAAATCTTTTAGTGCTGGATGATTATGGCCATGCAACGCACTATTGGGCCGATATAGTGCTCAACCAAAATATTACGGCTAAGGAAGAAATTTATGCCAACCGGGAACCCTATACTAAGCTATTGTTGGGTACTCGCTATGCATTGTTAAGGAAAGAATTTTGGCCCTGGCATAGTTGGCAACGACGGATTTCACCCGTAGCCTCAAAAGTGCTGGTTACTCTGGGTGGGTCTGACCCCGACAATGTGACCTTAGCGGTAATTCAGGCGTTGCAAAAGGCTGAGATTTTAGGACTAGAGGCGATCGCAGTGGTCGGAGCTAGCAACCCCTATTACGGTGCGCTGGCCCAAGCCATAGAAGGCTGGGAGGGAAGCATTACCCTAAAACAAAATGTGACCAACATGCCTGAACTTATGGCCTGGGCCGATTTGGCAATCACTGCTGGGGGAAGCACCTGTTGGGAAACTGCATTTATGGGGCTGCCAAGTCTGGTAATTGTGATCGCAGAAAATCAGCGAGAAAGCACATTAAAACTAGCTCAGTTGGGTTTAGCGCTTTGTCTGGAGCAGGAAGCTGTATGGTTGGAGGGCAAACTCTCCCACAGTCTGATGCATCTCAATGGCTTGATAGGAAACAACTATACGCAGATGAGCGAGAGTTTACGTCAACTGGTGGATGGCTATGGTGGCAAGCGCGTCCTTGATGCATTGAGTGATGAGAGCAGAAATTTAGGGTAAAGAGATGCAAATACTTTATCTAGGAAAAGATGATCCGAGGGTTATAGATATTTTGAGCCGGTATGGCGATCGCGTCCTAGTAACCGATCAGAGAATTTCTAGAAATCATCAGGATGTAATTGAATCTGATTTTTTGGTGAGCTACGGCTACAGGTATATTCTTAAAGAAGATGTTTTGAGCCACTTCGACAAAAGCGCTATTAATGTCCATATTTCCTACCTGCCCTGGAATCGTGGAGCCGATCCAAATCTGTGGAGTTTTTTAGAAGACACGCCCAAAGGCGTGAGCATTCACTATCTAAACTCGGGAATTGATACAGGCAACATCCTCTTCCAAGAGCATGTAAATTTTGACGAGAGTGAAACACTCAAAACTAGCTATGATAGGCTTTCGGAAATTGCGATCGAACTGTTAGATAAAAACTGGCAAGCGATACGATCCAGAGAAATCCCTGGTTTTGAGCAATCGCCTGGAGGCTCATTTCATCGCCTCGCAGACAAGCAAACTTACCTACATCTACTCAATCAAGGGTGGGATACTTCAGTAGAGAAGTTAACAGGCAAAGCATTACTAAAGAGACAATAGCCATGCAATCGGTCACACCTCAGGCATCCCAGTTAATAAATAGGCTTAATCAGCCCCCTTTTATCATTGCTGAAATGTCGGGCAACCACAATCAATCGCTGGATCGTGCTTTAGAAATTGTGGATGCGGCGGCGAAAGCAGGGGCACATGGTCTGAAGATTCAGACCTACACTGCTGATACGATGACTCTCGATATCAAAGAGGGTGAATTCTTTATTGAAGACCCTAACAGTCTTTGGCAAGGCAGTTCGCTCTACAGCCTATACCAGCAGGCTTACACTCCTTGGGAATGGCATAAACCCATCTTCGATCGCTGCAAAGAGCACGGCATGGTGGGCTTTAGCAGTCCCTTCGACGCTACCGCCGTCGATTTTCTTGAAACCCTCGATGTCCCCTGCTACAAAATTGCCTCGTTTGAAAACACCGACCTGCCGCTGATTCGCAAAGTCGCCAGCACCGGCAAACCCATAATTATCTCCACCGGCATGGCCACCATTGCCGAACTGGACGAGGCCGTACGCGCCGCCCGTGCCGCCGGATGCCAAGACCTGATCTTGCTCAAGTGCACCAGCACCTATCCCGCTAGCCCCGCCAACGCCAACATTATGACCATTCCCCACCTGCGGGATTTGTTTAACGTGCAGGTGGGCCTATCAGACCACACCATGGGCATTGGCGTTGCCGTCGCCAGCGTCGCCCTGGGGGCCACCCTGATCGAAAAGCACTTCACCCTCAGCCGCGCCGATGGCGGGGTAGACTCGGCCTTTTCGATGGAGCCCGACGAGCTGCACCAGCTAGTGGTTGAAATCGAGCGGGCCTGGCAGTCGCTGGGGCAGGTCAACTACGGGGCCACGAAAGATGAAGAAAAATCGGTAAGATTTAGGCGCAGTCTGTATGTGGGGCAACCTATGGAGGCAGGTGAGGTATTCACCGACGATAGCCTGCGCATTATTCGCCCTGGGTTTGGCCTGGCCCCCAAATATTTTGATGATTTGATCGGCAAACCTATCAAAAAAGCCACCCCAGCGGGCACCCCCGTCACCTGGGATTTGATTTTATAAACCAGCGGTTTTGAGCAATGGGCTACCCCCCCGACCTAGAGCAGCAGATCAAACGCATTCAGACCTTTGAGGCCCGCTACCCCTCGCCCGAGGCCCACCAGTGCTACGGCCTGGGCAAGTGGCTGCGGAGCGATCTGGCCCTGCCTGACGCTGTGCCCCTGTACATTCATATGGATCACGGCGTGCGGGTCAGCGAGGCAATGACCAGCTGCGATCTGCTGAGCGATCGCCCCATTTTCTTTACCAGCGCGGCTCAGCGCGATGAGTATTACAAACAGACCGGCAAGCGCGCCTACGTCAGCGGATCGCCCTTTGTCGCCTGCCGCCGCCTCAACCAGATTGAGCAAGATCCTGATGCCCAGGGTACGGTTGCCTTTCCGGTGCATTCTACCCACCTCATCGACGTGGTGATTGACTGGGAGCAGTACGCCGACGACCTGCTGAGCCTGCCCAGCCAGTTTCAGCCGGTGACGGTCTGCCTGTACTGGAAAGATCTGCTGGCCGGGCGGCATACCCCGTTTATTGAGCGGGGCATGGCGGTGGTGACTACCGGGCACATGGCCGACCCCGACTTTGCCACCACCTTTTACGCCATTCTGCGGCGGCACCGCTACTGCACCAGCAACATGGCGGGGTCTTACACCTTTTACGCTGTTGAGATGGGCATGCCATTTTTTATCCACGGGATGCCCCCGGTCTTTAACAACCACGGCCACGACCACAACCGCCCGGTGGGCACTTACACCGTTGAGGCACTCGAAAACGATCGCGAGAAGCGCGACTGGATCGACTTTCAGCGACTGTTTGAGCTAGATGTGCAGCAGGGGGTAGAGATTAGCGATCGCACCCGTGACCTCTGCTTAGCCAAGCTAGGCATTAATCAGGCCGACAGCCCTGCCACTCTACGCCGGGTGATCTACCAGGCCTGGGCCAGCCATCTGGCCCGGTGGCCCATTAACAAAGCTCATGGTGCCGCCAAAAAGCTGCGGCGGCTAGCCCAGCCAACCAAATCGCGGCTGACTCAGGCGCTCACCGGCAATATTGGCCAGCTCGAAGGGGTCGATATCCCCGCCAGCGAAATGATTTCGCCGATCATTCGCCAAACCATCAACTCTGGCGTCTACGAGTTGGGCGAGATCAGCCTGCTCAAAAAGTACCTAGATGAGCAGGATATTGTGATGGAAATTGGCGGCGGCATTGGCTTTTTGTCGGGCTACTGCGCCAAAAAAATCGGCGACCATCGCGTCTTCACCTATGAGGCCAATCCAGTCTTAAAAGAGGCGATTCAGACCCTGCACACCAGAAATGGGGTTAGTCCATCGGTGGCGATCGCCATGGTGGCCAACACCGACGACACCAGCAAAACCGAAAAATTCTACGTCACCGAAGATTTTTGGAGTTCGTCGCCAGTACGGCCCACCACCGAGTCTGTGAATCGGGTGATTGAGGTGCCGGTCAAATCCTTTAGGCAAGAACTGGAAAAGAATCGGCCCACCCTCTTGGTGGTCGATATTGAGGGCGGTGAGTACGACCTGTTTGCCCAGGCCACCCTCGACACTGTGCGCAAGCTCATCATTGAGGTGCATTACGCCGTGCTGGGGCCAGAAAAACTAGCGATGCTCAAAGCCAATCTTGCCGCCTTGGGCTTTAAGCTAATTGAGTCGATTGCTAACTGCGATGACGAGGTGTGGTACTTGCAGCGATCGCCCCTTTAGGTTCACCATAGAATGAAGCAGACTTTAGCCTAATGCTAAGCGTTTTGGCTTAGCATTAGTTTATTTCCTTACCTCAAAGACTGAAGTTAATCAGGCCAGAATAATTTGCAAGGTAAGCTTTCACGCTGCTCTAAGGGTATCGATGATGGATACAGATCCTACTAAAAGGTTAGAAATACTTTATAGAGAGTATGTGAGACTAAATGACAAAGCAGAAGATTTAATTAAAAGTACTTACGATGACTTTAAGTCCTTGGGTGTGGTAGGTGCAGTCATAATTATCTGGAAACCCATTTCAGAATTTATTTTGCCCGCAATCCCAAGGCTTGAGTCTAGTCTGTTCTTATTTCTAGGCTTTTTGAGCCTGCTTACGATTCTAGGTTTAGTTGCCTTCACGAACTTAATTAAGCAATCTTACTCATGGTACTTTGTCTATAATTTACAGGCTTACGAAGTAGAAATTAAAAAAGAGCTAAAAGAACTAGATGGCTCTCAAGTTTTTAACTTCAACACAGGCAAAGAAGAATCGAGATTTATCATAGCCTCATACCGGTTAGCCTTTAGATCATTCATCTTTTCGACGGCTGCTTTTGTAACTTTAATACCTTTTATCATTCTTTGCTATTCGAATATTTTATATGCAGTATTTTATTTTCTGATGTCAGTTTTTGGGTTCTTGCTCTATTTGCAAATTTTCAAAAGGGTTTTGAAGCAATACTCTGACAGTAATTTTCTTTGGTGAGTGAAATAATTTGAGAGTCGGTTAGGTTTGATCAGTTTTTAAGAGTTTTTTAGGATTCACGGATAATCTCGACCATGATATCGGTCATCATTCCTACTCTTAATCGCGCCGACAGCCTTGCCCTGGCGCTTGAGTCGCTGAGTCGGCAACAGGCCCCAGATGCAGACTTTGAGGTCTTAGTGGTAGACAATGGCTCTATCGACCACACCAAAGCGATCGCCCAGAGCTTTGCGGATAAGCTGCCTTCGGCTCAGCTGCGCTACATTTTTGAGCCTGAGCCAGGTCTACTGTCGGGGCGGCATCGCGGTGCCCAGGAGGCTAAGGGCGACATTCTTTCATTTTTAGACGATGACGTAGAGCTTGACCCAGGCTGGTTAGTGGCTGTCCACAACGCCTTTGAAAACGCGACAGTTCATCTAGTGGGCGGGCGAAACTTACCGCGCTATGAGAGCACATCGCCCCCCTGGCTCAAATATTTTTGGCAAAAATGCCCTGGTGGGCAGCTCTGTACCGAACTAAGCCTGCTCGACCTGGGTGACCAGAGACACTCCATTGATGCCAACTATGTTTGGGGACTTAACTTCTCGATTCGCAAGGGCACATTGCGTGAGTTGGGCGGTTTCCATCCCGACTGCATTCCCAAGCGGTTGCAGCACCTTCAGGGCGATGGCGAAACGGGCCTGACCCGACAGGCCAACCAAAAGGGCTACAAAGCTGTTTACGAACCGTTGGCCCTGCTGCACCACGTGGTGCCCGCCGCTCGCCTGACGCCTGAATATTTTGAGGCGCGCTACTTTTATCAGGGGGTGTGCGATTCTTACACGGTGATTCGCGATCGCCACCGCAGCCAAGATGCTGTAGCAGACGCCACTGGCCAAACCCAACGGTTCAATCACTATGTCGGCAAGGTCAAGGGAAAACTGGCCAGTCTGACCCAGGGCAGCGCCGAGTACAGGGCAATTCGCCAGCGCTGCAAGGCGGCCTATCAGGCAGGGTTTCAGTTCCATCAGCAGCAAGTAGCCCAGAACCCAGCTCTTTTAGCGTGGGTTTTAAAGGAGGATTACTGGGAATATAAACTGCCAGATATCGCTGCTGCTGCCCCCGCCGTGCGGCCCCCGTCCCCCTCTAGCCCACCTAAAATGGCACCCACCATGCTGAGTCAGCTCAAATCTACCCTGGCTGCGCCCCTCGCTAAGGTTATGCACTCTACTGCCGCTGAGGCCGAAGCTCTCGGCAGCAAGTGCGCCCAAATGCAGCTCTGGTTTCAGTATCGGCAGCTAATGCACCAGCCGAGTTCATTACCCAACTTTGGCGACACAGGCTTTAAAGTCTATTCCCAGGCCGACGAAGACGGGCTGCTGCTCTACATCTTTGCCCTGATTGGCACCACCAATAAGTACTGCATTGATATCGCCGCCGGGCACCCGGTGGGGGCCAACAGCACTAACCTGATCGTCAACTGGGGCTGGCATGGGCTGCTGATTGAGGGCAACCCCGATTTGGTGGCGGCATCGCAGCAGTTCTATGCCAAAAATCCCAATACGTTTATTTTTCCGCCCCAGATTGTCAACGCCTGGGTGACGGCGGAGAGCATTAACTCGCTGATTGCCGAGCACGGGTTTACGGGCGACATTGATCTGCTTTCTTTAGATATTGACGGCATCGACTACTGGCTGCTCGATCGCCTTGAGGTGGTCAAACCCAGGGTAATTATGGTCGAGTATCAGGATATTTTGGGCGGCGATCGCGCCCTGACCGTGCCCTACAAAGCCGACTTTAACCGCTTCGACACCCATCCCGATTTCTATGGCGCTTCCCTGCCCGCCTTTGTCAAACTGGCGACCGCAAAAGGCTATCGGTTGGTGGGCTGCAATCAGTACGGCTACAACGCCTTCTTTGTCGCCAACGGATTGGGTGACGAGCTGCTGCCTGAGGTATCGGTGCAGTCGTGCCTCACCCATCCCAAAGTGTTGCAGGGCCAAAAAGAGCGTCTGCCAGCGGTAGAAAAGCTGCCCTGGGTCGAAGTGTAGCCCCATCTGTTGATTTAGTTAAACAGGCTACGCGATCGCAACCATCCTGGGCAGACTAGAACCAGCAGGCCGCCTTGCTCTTCCGCCAGCGCTGACTGCTGTCCTTTACCCGAAGGCTCTGCCCCCATGCCATTGTCTCCCACCGTCACCGCCGCTCAGCTCTCCCCCGTGCAGCAAATCGTCCACAACAGCGAGATGCTGGCGCTGATTCTCTCCCACCGCTTTGCGGAGCCGGGCATTCACTTCTTTACCCCCAACGAGCTATCGCAGCAGCTCGCCTACATGAAGTACGACGCGGGCAAAGCCATTCCGGCCCACGTCCACAACCCCGTGCACCGCGACGTGTTCCATACCCAAGAAGTGCTATTCATCAAAAAGGGTAAGCTGCGGGTCGATTTTTACAGCCAAGCGCAAGAGTACCTAGAGAGCCGCGTGCTCGAAGCGGGCGACGTAATCTTGCTGATTACCGGTGGCCACGGTTTTGAGGTGATTGAAGACCTGGAGATGGTGGAGGTCAAGCAAGGCCCCTACATGGGCGACCAGGACAAAACGCGCTTCTCTGGGATATCGTCTAGCCAGGCCACCATTACAGGCTAGGCAGCTATGGCGTTTATTCCGGTTAACGAGCCCACCCTCAACGGCAACGAAAAAAAGTACCTGCTGGAATGCCTCGACACCGGCTGGATTTCGTCGGAAGGCCCCTTTGTCGATCGCTTTGAAACCGAGTTTGCCCAGCGGGTTGGCCGCCAGCACGGCGTGGCGGTGGCCAACGGGTCTGCCGCCCTCGATGTGGCGGTGGCGGCCCTGGACTTAGGGCCAGGCGACGAGGTGATTTTGCCTACGTTTACGATTATTTCTTGCGCGGCGGCGATCGTGAGGGCTGGAGCCAAACCCGTCGTCGTCGATGCCGACCCGATTACGTGGAATATGGATGTGGGCCAGATCGAAGCCTGCATTACCCCCCAGACCAAAGCGATTATGGTGGTGCACATCTACGGCCTGCCCGTGGATATGGAGCCGCTGCTGGCGATCGCCCAGCGCCACCACCTGGCCATCATCGAAGACGCCGCCGAAATGCACGGCCAGACCTACCGAGGCCAGCCCTGCGGCAGCTTTGGCGACATCAGCACCTTTAGCTTTTACGCCAACAAGCACATCACCACGGGCGAAGGCGGCATGGTGCTTACCGACGATGCGGCCCTGGCGGAACGCTGCCGCTCCCTACGCAATCTCTGCTTTCAGCCCCAGCAGCGCTTTGTCCACGAAGAGCTGGGCTGGAACTTTCGCCTCGGCAATCTGCAAGCCGCCCTGGGGGTGGCCCAGCTAGAGCAGCTCGACGGCTTTATTGCTCGCAAACGCGCAATCGGGCAGCGCTACACTGAAGGACTGGCAGGGGTAGCGGGGCTGCAACTGCCGATCGCCGCTACCGACTACGCCGAGAATGTCTACTGGGTCTACGGCCTTGTGCTCGACAACGGGGTGCCCTTTGATGCGATCGAGGCCATGCAGCGCCTCAAGGCCAAGGGCATTGGCACCCGGCCATTTTTCTGGCCCATGCACGAGCAGCCCGTATTCCACAAAATGGGGCTGTTTGAGGGCGAAAAGCACCCCGTGGCCGAGCGCATTGCCCGGCAGGGTTTCTATCTGCCCAGTGGTCTGGCCCTCACCGATGGGCAAATCGACCAGGTAATTTCTGCTGTTCAGGAGGTGATGGCGTGAGCGTGTTCAATGCCTATGCCCAGTATTACGATCTGCTCTACCAAGACAAAGACTACGCCCAAGAGGCCGACTTTATTCACCAATTGCTCAAGACCCACGCCCCGGCTGCCCAGCAGTTGCTAGAGCTGGGCAGCGGCACCGGTCGCCACGCCGAATATTTAGCTGAACGGGGCTACCAGGTCACCGGGGTCGAGCGCAGCGAGGAGATGCTGGCCCGCTGCGGCGAACGGCAGGCCGGACAGGCGAGCGCGATCGCCCAGCGGCTCAACTTCCTCCAGGGCGACCTGCGGGAGGTGCGGCTGGGGCAAACCTTCGACTGCGTGCTGTCGTTGTTTCACGTGATTAGCTACCAGACCAGCAACGCCGATCTGGCGGCGGCCTTTGCCACCGTAGCCCAGCACCTCAAGCCGGGGGGCGTGTTTATCTTTGATGTGTGGTACGGGCCTGCGGTGCTGCACGACCAGCCCCAGGTGCGAGTCAAGCGCCTGCAAAATGAGACCCTGGCCATCACCCGCATTGCTGAGCCGGTGCTGCACCCCAACGACAACATTGTGGATGTGAACTATCAGGTTTTGCTTCAGCGGTTGGGTAGCGATACCTGGCAAGAGCTGCGCGAGCTGCACCGCATGCGCTACCTGTTTAAGCCCGAGCTAGAGCTGCTGCTTCAGCAGGCGGGGATGGATCTGGTGACCTGTGGCGAGTGGATGAGCGATCGCCCCGCCGGTCTAGACACCTGGGGTGTCTACTTTGTCGCCGTGAAGTTATGAAGGTCGCTATTCCGGTTTCCTCAGCGTTTCCGTCAGCCGGGGGCGGCTACACCTTTGAGTCAGAAATTGTGGCGGCGCTAATCGATCTGGCCCCAGCCATGCGCCACCAGATCACGATTTTTAGCGGGGCCGAGGGCAACGGGCCAGTGGTGCCGCACCCTAACCTCACCATCATTCACCCTGCCACCGAGCTGATGACGGGGGCTGTGCGCGGTGCTTTGCGGCGAGGTATGGATCTGGCTTACGCTAGCGGTTCCCCTAAGCTGGCCAACCAGGCCGATAAAGTTCAGGCCGTCTTTGTGCGAGATTTCATCACCCAAAATTGCTTTGACTTTAGCTGGGTGCTGGCCCCCGCCGCATTGATCCAGTGCCCTACCCGGCAAATTCCCTATGCCCTCACCCTGTGGGATTTGCAGCACCGTCTCCAGCCCTATTTTCCTGAGGTGAGCCAGGGGCGCGAGTGGGGCAAGCGCGAGCGATTCTACCGAGCGAACCTGCCTCGGGCAACCTATGTGGTCACCGGCACCGAGCGGGGCAAGGCTGAGATCGAGCGCTTTTACCAGATTGCTCCCGAACGCATTCAGGTGATTCCGTTTCCAACGCCCAGGCTAGAGGATGCGATCCTCGACCAACCCATGACAAACGAGGAGTTTTTGGCTCAGCACGGTCTGCCCAGCCGCTACTTCTTTTACCCGGCCCAGTTCTGGCCCCACAAAAATCACTACACCCTGCTCAAAGCCTTCAAAACCCTGGCTGATGAACACAAGGATGCTGCCCTGGTGCTGACCGGCTCCGACAAGGGCAATGCGGGCTACATCAAGCAGCTGATCCAAGATTTAGATCTCACCGCCAGGGTTCACATCTTAGGGTTTGTCTCGAAGGCAGACCTGGCCAATCTCTACAAGCACGCCCTGGCACTGGTGTTTCCCACCCACTTTGGCCCAGACAACCTGCCGCCCCTGGAGGCGTTTTCCCTGGGCTGCCCGGTAATTGCTTCCGATGTGCCCGGGGCGGCGGAACAGTTGGGCGACGCGGCCCTACGAGTCGATCAGCGCGATACGACTCAGCTAGCCCTGGCGATGAAAGCTGTTTACGAAGACGAGACCCTGCGCCATGAGCTAATTCAAAAGGGCTTGACGCGGGCAAAAAGCTGGCAGCCCCAAGACTATGCGAAGCAGCTGATCGCGCTTTTGGATGAGTTTGAGAGCATTCGCTACTGCTGGCCTAACAGCACTGTTCAACCTGGTAATACTTAGACCTTAACAATGGATGACAGAGCCCATATCCTAATTCCAGTACATAACCGCAGGGCCATCACCCTGGACGGGTTGCAGGCGCTGGAGCGCAATGGCGACCTGGATCGCCACGCGGTAGTCGTGATCGACGACGGCTCCACCGATGGCACTGGGGCGGCGATTCAGGCCAGTTTCCCCAGCGTGACGGTGCTGGCGGGCGACGGCAATCTGTGGTGGACGGGGGCGATTCGCTTGGGGATGGAATATGCGATCGCCCAGGGCGCAACATATATCATCTGGCTCAACGACGACTGCCGCCTGGCTTCCGGAACATTGGATGGGCTAGTGCAGTTTTGCCGCAATCATCCCAGCGCTATTGTCGGTGCCCAGGGATTTGAGCAGGACGTTCGCGATCGCCTCTCCTTTGGCGGCAAGCGCAAAACCTGGCAGGGCTACCGCTTTTTGACGTTGCCTCCCGGCCAAACCCTGCCCTGCGACATGCTCAGCGGTAATTTGGTCTGTATGCCCAGGGCAGTAGTGGATGCGATCGGCTATCCCAACCCGCAAACTGGCCCCCATTACGGCGGCGACTCGCTATACCTGCTGCGCGCCCAAAAAGCCGGATTTCAGCTCTGGGTGGATAGCCGCTACACCGTCACCAACCACGCCGCCGAGTCGCGCCTTTGCCCCAGCGACTGGCTGATGACCCCCGGCGACCCGTGGCAGCTGGTGCGGCTAGCCTTCAACCCCTACTCAGGACTGAGCTGGCGGCTGTGGTGGCGGCTCAACTGGTTGGCCTTTGGCCCCTGGGGCTTGGTGATGTTTCTGAAAAAATACGTTTCAGTTCTTCCCATTACCTTACTGCGGCTGCTGCCCATTGCCACCCGCCAGCGGCTGTTTCGGCCAGGGCAAGTTTCCTCTAAACAGCTCACCTGAGGGCGATCAATGGCTAATTCACCCACCCTGAGCGTTGTCATTACCTGCTACCGCGAAGGCGACCTGCTGCTAGAGGCGGTGGAGAGCGTACGCCAGCAGACCCAATCGCCTTTGGAGATTGTCATTGTCAACGATGCCTCCCCCGATGAGCGCACCAACCAGATCTGCCGCCAGCTAGAGGCCGAGCCCGACATTATCCTGGTGTGGCAGACCGTCAACGGCGGCCCCTCGGTGGCCCGCAACGCCGGGTTCGCCGCCGCCCAGGGCGAAATCCTGGTGCCCCTCGATGCCGACGACCTGCTGCCTGCCGATGCTCTGAGCCACATTCAGCAAGCGTTTACCGATCATCCCGATGCGGGGTTTGTCTACGGCAGTTATCTGTGCCAGCGCCACCCTGGCGATACCCGCGTGGTCAAAGCAGCGCCGATTTCGCTCAACTCGCTGCTGCGGGCCAGACGATTTTCGCTGAGTACGAACTGGACGCTGATTGGCACTGCCCCCCTGCGCAAGTCGCTGTGGGAGGCGGTGGGCCACAGCGATCCCGACCTCGGGGCCGAAGACCTGCATGATCTAGAGTTTTGGGTGCGGGCCATGGCGCTGCCCTGTAGCTACTACGGCACCCCAGCGGTGATTTATATCTGGCGTAAATACCTAGGCAGCAACAGCCGCAAGGTCAGCCCGATGTCATGGTACCGCGTGGCCCAAAAGCACTTTGAGGTCTATCGCCAAAATGGGCTGGAATACCGGGCTCACGAACTGCTGCTGCTAGGCAGTAAATGGAGCCATCAGGCGAAAGACATTCGTCGTCACCGCCGCGCTCTGATGGCCTGTGTTGTTCGCGGCAATTTTCAACTTTCGTCGTTAATGGCTCTGGCAATACCCGCTGGATTATTTCAGTCCATGGCTCAACTAGCGAAGCGATTTCGCTGAAACTCACGCATAAAAGCGGAATGTATGGACAACAGCTGCGTCAATAATTCAGTAATTTCACAGTGGAAATAATTAGCTTCATCTAAGCTTCACGTAGCATTTGGAACCTTAAAGGCATCAGTAGGGGTCTATTAAAGTGACTCGTTTGCCTATGGATTACACCACAATGAAACAGCGACATGGAGCGTTTAGTCTATTAGGAGCAGCGGCCATTAGCACGCTGGCGTTTCCCGCTTTTGCCAATACTGCCACTCAGCAAACTGGCACACAGTCGGCAACTATTAATGGCAGCAATAACCAAGTCATTCAGGTTATTAATCAGGTCAATATTAGCCATCCTGGTCTGGGCCGAGGGCTAGGTAATAACGATCGCCGCACCACCGTGCAGGGCACCACACAGGGCACCGTGCAGGACAGCTATCAAGGTGCCACCGTCGATGGCAACGGCAACAGCGTCTACCAAGAGACCAACCAAATCAATCAGCAGCAGTCGCCAGGCCGCTCTGGGCCAGGTCGGGGCAACAGCGCTCGCCAGGCTGACGATGACGACGATCATGGGCGGGGCAATAGAGGAGACCGGGGGCAGCGGCGAGGGCATGACCGCGATCGCGACGATGACGACGATGATTAAACAGCTCTCCAACTAGCCACGCAGCCCGCCTTAGCAATTTCCGTAGTTGTAAAAGGTATTGGAAATATTTTTCTGCTCTGATTGAGGGGAAGCAGCATAAATTATTCTCAAAAGATTGAGGTGGTTAGCTAGTAATTTGCAGATCAATCTTTCTCTTGGGGTTAATTTTAATTCCCAAAGGTTTCTGCGCCTTTGGGAATTTTCTATTTCCACAAAGACACAAAAGTTTATTTTTTATTTTCCGGAACCTTTGCGTAATTCCACGGGTCATAGGGGGTGTGATTGATGAAATGGATAGTAATTTAAGAAGCGCAAAAAACTGCTCTTAAAATTAAATCCTTAGTAGTTGAATTCACAAGTTCACTCATTTGCACACTTAATTGTTGAGGACGTTTCAATGTTGAAGCACATCTCTACTCTGGGTCTACTGGGTTTTGCTGCTCTGGGTTTTGTGGCTATGCCCGCCAGCGCTGACACCGCCGTCGTGCAGCAGGGCACCCAAGATATCTACATCCAAGGGGATGGCAACGCTACGGTGCAGCGCAGCCAGCAGGTCAACCGCGTTGAGACCCGTGGCCCTGCGGGTCGTCGGGTAGAAAGCACGGGCATTGTGCAAGACATCTACCAGACCGGCACCGTGGTGGGTGACGACAATGCTGCCTACCAGGAGAGCAACCAGGTCAACGTCATTCGCGAAAGCCGTCCTGACAACCGTGGTCACGGTCGCGGTCATGGCCGTGGCGGTGCCCGCATCGACGTTCGGAACTAGCCCTTGACGGGCCACCGCTCGCACAGTCTCATCTGTGGGCGGTGGCCCCGCCGTATTTTTCCTGCTGTTGCAAGGAGACGACCATGATGATTTCAACGCTAAGGGTGGGTCTGGTGGGGGCGATCGCCCTTGCTACCCTCACCCCCGCCGCCCTGGCCAGCTCGGTGTCTATCAACACCAACCGGGTGCAGCTCCAGGTGGGCAACAACGGGCAGGTCTACATCAGAACTCTGGCCGATAGCCCACTAAATCTGCCGCGTCCGGCGGCGATCGCTCCCCAGGCCGATTCAGCGCCGCTGCCTCGGGCTAACTTTGCGCCGGGCTGCACCGCGCGATCGCACAGCTCCCACGCCACTCGGTCTACACCGGGGGGCAACGTGGTCTACAGCGAAAACCGCAGCACCACGCGAGTGTGCCAGTAGCTCCGGCCCTGTTTAAACCCTCTATATCGTGCCGTAACTATGATTAAACCTCAGTACCTTCTGGGGCTCCTCTGTGCTGGGGCCCTAGGGTCGTTTGCCCCAGAGGCCTCGGCCCAGTGTGTCGTTGCCGATGTGTCGATCCAGGCGGCTATCCACGGCGGCAGCAGACCCGCCGAGCAGGTCAACGATGTCGCCATCGACGCAGAAGGCCCCTGCGTGGGCAACACCAGCGTCAGCACCAACCGCCAAATTCAGGTGGGCGGTACTGGTGAGGTGCGCCAGAGCCGCCAGAGTCGCCACCAGCTACGCAGCTCTGAGCGTACGGAGGCCGCTGGTTCGGCCTCGGGGCCAACGGTGGCTGTGCCTGTCAATGTCCAGGTCGATGTCTATAACCCCGCCGATCGCCTGCGGCGGTAGGTAATCTTACCGGGGAAGGGAACCTGCTAGCCCAAGACGGTGTCTATCTAGCCTGACTTAGTCAGAGGGTATCAGCACCGATCATTAACGGCAATATCGCTTGTTTCTGGCCGTGCTAACCTTGCCAAACGCCCGCTGTTTTGGCTGGCTCTGGTACGGCCTTCCCCTTTTCCTGGAGATGTCATTGTCATGAAACATCCGTCGGCCCTTGGGGTTGCTCTATTGATTTTGGTGGCGGTTACTGCGGCGGTGGGGCCTTCCTCAGCCAACGGTAATCAGACGTTTGGGGTCTCTTACCAGGCTCTGAGCGCCATCTTGTCTAAGGCCAGCGCCAAGGATGTTATGGATTCCTACCAACGTCAAACCAACACTATCAGTCTCGATCGCGCCAATCTAGACGAACCCCATCTGCTTTCCGTCAGCGTACCGGGGGGCGCATCCCTTCAGGGCTATATTGAAATCGACGGTCACACCCGAGTGCCCCTGGGCACCAATTCAGAATTTGTCGATGTCAGCCCCTACCTGAGCGAGTCGATTACCCGCATCACCATTGTGGGCAGCTACTCACCTGCTACAGCCTCGGTGGCGATCGCCTTCAACGGCCCTAATACTGTGGTGCAGCAGCAGACCGGCGGCACCGGACGCATCAACTACCAACTCAATTTGCTGGTGCAGTAGGCGATTGTTTATTCTAGCGAGGCGATGGGGTGCGATCGCGCCGCCAGGTAAGCCCGGTAGCCTCGTTGCGGGCTCCAGGTGATGGCTCCGTCGCGCTCGGTGCAGAAAACCTGAATGTTCTGCTGCTTGAGTCTCGCTTCCGTAGCCGGGTCAATGGTGGCAGCAGAGGCGATCGCCACCCGCGCACCCACCGCATCAATTACCCCTTCCGCCAGCGCTTCCCCATGCCACCACAGCACCTCGCTCTGCAAGCCAGGGTGAGCGGCTAGCCAAGGCATCTGCTGCTCGGGGGATAGCTTGGGCAACAGCAGCCAGTTGTGCCGATTCAGCAAATCCAACTTCAGACCCCGCGCCCCATCCTGCAAGTACTGCACCCGCTGGTGGCTCACCGGCTGCACCTGGCCTGCGGCCAGCGGGTGAAACTGTTTGACTGGCGGAGCCACTGCCAGGGCCGAACTGGCCCCATAAAAATTGCGGATCGGGGTTTTGTCGGCAATGGTGCGCCAGTTGTCGCGATCGCTGTCGTCGCCATGAATAGCGCTGGTGAGCTGATTGATGCCCGCCTGCCGCAAAAAGGGCACCACGGTATAAAAGGCGGTGTCGTCGGTGCCGCTGTTGATCACTAAGGGCGATCGCCCATCCTGCACTACCATCACCGCGTCACGGCCCGCCGCCAGCACCGTCACCTGAGACAGTGTTGCCCCTCGGTACAGCAACGGCCCCAAAGCGACTACCACAATCAGCAAGGCGACCAGTCCTCGCCGCCGCACCGCGCTCCACCCCCAGACCAAAAAAAGACCGTAGAGGCCTAACATCTGCACCAGCGAAATGTGGCCCGTCGCCAGGGCACTGCCGGGCAGACCCACCTCCCACCGCACCAGGGCAATGAGGATCTGGGTGGGCAACCACAGGGGCCAGGCTAGCAGACTACCCAGCCACGGCCACACCGCCGCCGCCAGCCCGCTGGCCATGCCGCCCAGGCTGATCACCATAACCAGGGGGGTGGCTACGATATTGAGCAAAATGCTGAAGGTGGTGAGGGTGTTGAAGTAATAGAGCGATAGGGGAATCGTCCACAGGTAGGCGGCTAGGGGCACCGCCGCCACCGCCGCCAGCGTGGTCGGCAACCACTCCAGCTTTTCCGTGATTGGCGTCACCGCTACCATCAGCCCCAGGGTGGCCATGACGCTGAGGCGAAAGCCAACGTCGTCAACCCACGTCGGGTTGACCAACAGCAGCAGGGTGACTGCTAGCAGCAGACAGCCCAAGGGTTTGATGCTGCGCTCTAGGGCAATGCCCGCCAGCACCGCCGCCCCCATGACCGCCGCCCGCATGACGCTGGGCTGCACGCCAGTCAGCAGCACAAACACCACCAGCGCGGTTGCCCCGGCGATGATCTTGGTCGTCACCGGGTAGGGCAGGCGGGATGCGATCGCCCGCTGGCCCATGACCGCCAGCACTACCCCCAAAATCAGCGACACCTGAAAACCGCTGGCCGCTAGCGTGTGGGCCATGCCAGCCTGCATAAACATATCTTGAATGTCGTAGGGCACATTCACTGCCTGGCGACCCAAAGCCATGGCGCTGACCAACGGCCCCACCGGACTGCCCAACCGCTCAGCTTGGGCGCGAGCGATGCGCAGCCGCAGTTTCCACAGTGCTAAAAACGGCGGCGACTGGCTTTTCTCAGGGATGACTTTGTTGCCTGCCAACCCGGCAAAACAGCGCTGACTAGCTAAATACTGCCGAAAGTTAAACCCGTTGGGATTTTTAGGCAGGGCCGGTTCGTAGAGATGGCCCTGTACCTGCACCCGTTGCCCCGGAAACAGGCCCTCACTTTTCTCTAGGGGCACGGTGACGTAGAGCTTGCCTCGCACCAAGCTGGGGATTCCCAAAGGATTGTTCTCGGCATCTAACCGGCGCACTTGGTTGGTGGTCAGCCAAAACTGTCCTCGACCATTGCGAGTCAAGCGGGGCAGCGTTTCTACCTCGCCCCAGACAATCTGCTGCGCTCCCGCCGCCTCGCCCTGGCTCAGCAGGGCGCTGATGTCGAGGTGCCCAGGATTGGGGTAGCGCAGGCCGTAGTTGAGGGCAGCCAGCAGGGCGATCGCCCCCGCTCCCAGCCACAGAGCCGCCGTCGGCCCACGCCGCCAGCGACCCGGAAGTATTAGCGCCGCCAAACCCGTTGTCGCGACCGCCCCGACCCCAGCCACAGCTACCCCAACCCAAAGGTTCAGCCCCAGATGACGCACCCAAAGACTGACCCAAAGTAGCCCAACGCAGTACGCGCCAGCCCACAGCGACCCCGCAATTCCGCCCATAGAAAACTCTCTGCATCCTGCACCCGTTGTTACCTTTAGAAAGCCCGAACCCAAAGCCTGACTCACAGCCCTCCAGTCGCTAAAGGCTCCCAGGTCAGACAAGCCCTTTAACCAGAGGACTCGATAGTTTGCTTTTCTCGATTTTTAGTTGCCAACTTTTGAGAAATCAGTAGTATTAATCAGTGCTACATCCAGGGAGATGAGAACCATGACGCAATTGCCCTCTGGTCTATCCACCAGACCCGAGACTTTTGCCGCCGCCAGCGAGTCAAACCTTCGCCTGCAGCGGGCGGTAGAAAGTCTCAACCTCAACCTGGATGACGAGCTGCACCGCTACCGGCAGGCGCGATCGGGTCAGACTACCCCCACCCCGGCTCGCCTACAGCTGCGCACTCAGCGAAAGCCCATCGACCTGATTACCGTCAAATCCACAGCGGCGGCAGCTACGGCGGCGGCAGCCCCGCCCCCACCATCCAACGCCCGGCTACAAGAAATTCTTGGCCAGGCTTCAGCGCCCAACGGCCAGGTTTACCCGCCCCAGGCCACCGTCCACCAAGTGCGCATGAGCCACGGCGGCACCCTCACCACCTATCGCCCGGCCCCAGACGAGTATTTAGAAAGCACCGAAGCGCTATTGGGCAGTCTACCCACCGCTGGCCGCCGTCGCAGCGAGCCCGAGTACGCTCCTTCATTACTGCGCCAGCTAACCACTCCCTTGGGGATGGGGGCTCTGCTGCTGCTACTCGTTACCAGCGCTGGATTTGGCTATTTGGTGACCTCACCCCAGGCCATCCAGCACCTGACCGACAATGCCATCACCCGCCGCCTCAAGGGCGACCCCACCCCCGCGGATAATGCCGACTCCGTAGCTCTAGATAACCTAGGTAGTCAGGCCGAATCAGACTTTAAGCCCCTCGGCCCCGATTTGTCCGAGAAAGAGTTTGCCTCTCTCGATCTGAACAACATCAGCACCCTACCCTCCGCCGATTCGCCCAATTCCCCCACCGGAGCCGCAGCTTCAGGAACCACCTCACCCGCAATGGTCGGGGGGCTGCCCTTGCCGATCGCCGGTCAGCGCCCCGGTGAACCTAGAACCACAGGCCCCCGGCCCGGCGTACTTACCCCGGCGGGGGGCAGCGGTGGAGTGCTGCGAGCCGAAATCGTAGCCGCTCCCAGAGCGGCAGTTAGCCCTCAGCCAGCCGCGATCGCCGCCCCGGCGCGATCGGCCCCGGCTCCTGTCACCGCATCTCCCGTTCGGGTAGCGCCCTCGGCGGCCAATGCCCGGCCCCCTCAACCCCTAGCCTCAAACCGCGCTCCAGCAGCACCCTCTGCCTCGGCGGCTTCTCCCGCCGTAGCGCCACCGGCCCCCATTACCCAGGCTCCGCCCCAGGCGGCAGCGCCGAGCTACTACGTGGTGACCGACTACAGCGGCACCCAGTCGCTAGAGTCCGCCCGCAGCGCGGTGGGGGATGCCTACGTGCGCAATTTCTCCAGCGGCACCCGCATTCAAATGGGTGCGTTTTCTCAGCAGTCATCGGCCCAAAACCTGGTAAATCAGCTCCAGGGGCAGGGGATTCCGGCTCAGGTGATTTCGCCCTGAGGGGGGCGGGGGAGGTGGGGAAGATGGAGGGCTAAGTTTTAAGTTTTGAACTTTGAGTTTTGAATGCTTTGTGTACAACAAAAACTCAAAACTCAAAACTAAGCACTCAAAACCTTTCTCCCCCATCTTCCTGATTTCACCACCCCTCTACCCGCCTGTTATGCTGAAGCAAATCACCGTTGTGGGAGAGACTCGATGGGGTTGTTTGATCGGGTATGGCGAGTTCTGCGG
The DNA here is from genome assembly GCA_019358835.1 of Tildeniella torsiva UHER 1998/13D. Lineage (GTDB taxonomy): Bacteria > Cyanobacteriota > Cyanobacteriia > Phormidesmidales > Phormidesmidaceae > Nodosilinea > Nodosilinea torsiva. The sequence continues at coordinate 332,521 of JAHHIH010000001.1, read as the reverse complement.
GCTAATCTAAGTAGCGCCGTCAACCAGGCCGAAGACCCCGAAAAGGTTCTCGAACAGGCAATGGCCGACATGCAGGCCAATTTGATTCAGCTGCGCCAGGCGGTGGCCCAGGCGATCGCCACCCAAAAACGCACCGAGCGCCAGAGTTCCCAGGCCAAATCGACCGCCCAGGAGTGGTACAACCGCGCCGAACTCGCCATCGCAAAGGGCGAAGAAGAGCTGGCTCGCCAGGCCCTCACCCGTCGTCAGACCTATCTACAATCATCCCAGGCGATGGATGCCCAGCTCGATCAGCAGCGCGACGTGGTCAACGGCCTTAAAGACAATATGCGGCGGTTAGAGGCCAAAATTTCTGACGCCCGTACCAAGAAAGATCTGTATATCGCCCGGGCCCGCTCGGCTGAGGCCTCCCAGCGCATTCAAGACATGCTGGGGCAGACCGGCACCAACGGCTCGATCGCGGCCTTTGAGCGCATGGAGGAGCGAGTGATGGAGCTAGAGGCCAAATCTGAAGCCCTTGAAGAACTCAGTGGCGACCCCCTAGAACGCCAGTTTGCGGCCCTTGAGGGCGGCTCAACCACGGTGGACAACGAGCTGGCGGCGATGAAAACCCGCCTGGCAGGTCAGGGTGGGGCGCAGGACAGTCTGCCACCGTCGGCCTAGGGAAGCGGACACTAGTCATGACCACCACTGCCCAAAAACTGACCTTTGAAGCCTACCTGAGCTATCGCGATGGTACCGATACCCGCTACGAACTGGTTGATGGGGAACTGATTCCTATGTCGCTGGAAACCGGGCGTCACGGGGCCATTGTTGAATTTTTGAACGATCAATTTCGGGACGAAATCAAGCGGCAGGGGTTGCCCTGGACAGCAAAGGCCATGATGGTGGGTGTGCGTTCGCCTCGGGGGCGTCGCTGGGACACCTCTCGCATCCCCGACGTTACCGTTCTACCCCAGCCCAGTGGGATGCCATGGTCTATCGAGAAGCTGTTATCGATCTCCATGAACCGCCGCCGCTGTTGGTGGTCGAAGTGGTCAGTCCATCTACAGAGTCGGATGATTATCGCTCTAAACGGTCTGAATACGGGCTGCTAGAAATTCCTGAATATTGGATCGTTGACCCTATCCAGAACCTCGTCACGCTCTGCGTACTCGACCACCAGTTTTATGACTCAGCAGTGTTTCAATCGAATGATCTGATCCAGTCCCCTGCGTTTCCCCATCTGCACCTGACCGCTGCTCAGGTGTTAGCGGCTTAGACAGTTGGAGCAACCCAGTCAAGCACTGCTCTTCGGACTGAGTGTTTGATGGAACACTGTTTGTGCATTGGCCTATCCTTACAATGCAGTTCAAGGCTTTTTTCAACCTCTATGTCTACCACTGCCAAACCTTCCCTGAGCGAACAGAGCAACGTCAACGAAGATTATCCCCTCAGCCCGGTACCCCCGGAGGCGCGTCGGTCGTTTGTGTCTCTGGCGGCCATTTTGGTGGGCTTTACGCTGTACTCTGGCACCCTGTTTGCCGGTGGGTTAATTGGCCCTTCGTTTCAGTTTTGGCCCGACTTGGTTAGCCTGATTGTGATTGGCAACCTCGTTTTAGGGCTGTACGCCGCTCTGTTAGGCTACATTGCGGGCGAAACGGGGCTAACAACGGTGCTGATGGCGCGGTTTAGCTTTGGCAACGTGGGGTCGCGCTGGGTCGATTTTATTTTGGGTTTCACTCAGATTGGCTGGTACGCCTGGGGGTCTGCCCTGATGGCGCAGCTGTTCAACAGCCTGGCTGGGGTGCCAGAGTCTTGGAACTGGCTCGTGATTTTGTTTTTTACCTACGCCTTTTGCTCTACCGCTTACTTTGGCTATACGGCGATGGACTGGCTGAGCCGAGTAGCGGTGCCAGCGATGGTGCTGCTAATGGCCATGAGCCTATCGGTGGCGGCGCGGGATGTGGGCGGCTTTGCGGGCTTGCAGGGGTTGGCGATCGCAGACCCCCTTCCCCTTGGGGCCGCCATCACCATTATCGTGGGGACGTTTGTGTCGGGGGGCACCCAGGCCACCAACTGGAGCCGATTTTCTAAAAATGGGAAGGTCGGCTTTGTGGCCACGCTAATCGCGTTCTTTTTGGGTAATGGCCTGCTGATTTTTTCGGGTGCGTTTTGTGCCAAGGTCTATGGCGAACCCGACATTGTCAAGGTAATGGCCCAGCAGGGGCTGCTGGTGGGGGGGCTGGTGCTCTTTTTGTTGAACATGTGGACAACTCAGGACAACACCATCTACGCCTTCTCGATCGCCGGGTCGAATATGTTTCGCTCTGGCCGCCGCACCCTGTTTGTGCTGGGGGGCGCGACCATCGCGCTGTTTATGGCCTGGGGCGGCATTTACGAAGGGCTGGTGCAGTACCTGATTTTGCTAGGCACGTTTATTCCGCCCATTGGCGGCATTATTATGGCCGACTACTGGGTCAGCCGTCGTGGTCAGTTTCCATCGCTGGATGAGCGTCAGCCCGCGTTTAACTGGGCGGGGGTGATTGCTTACGTGGGGGCTTCGGCGATCGCCTACCTCACCGGCCAAATTGGCTGGGGCATTGTGCCCATCAACGGCATTGTGTCGGCCCTGGTGATCTATGTCGTGCTCAGCCGGGTGCTGCCGTCGGCGCGATCGGCGGTATAAGCAACTGTGGCTGAGGTGTCTACGGCCCCAGGGCTGTTCCTCTAGATAGAGATAATAAACGCAGCCAAGTGACTATGCTGAGGGCTTAGCTATGTTGTCACGGTAACAATTGCGATGCCTACCTCGCCCGAAGCCTCAGATTCTGATGGAGAGCCTCCCCCTGTGTTCTGGTGGATACTGGGTGTGGCGGTGCTGGTGCTGGTGCTGGCCGTGGGCTATGCCTACCTGACCGGAGCGTTTCGAACTGCGCCCGACTACGCGATCGCCAATATTCCCAGCGTGCACGACCCGCGCTTTGCCCTCAGCCTAGAAGGGTTGGCCAACTCCGCCGACACCACCGGGCGTCTAGTCGGGTTTTGGCCCACCGTTGACGAAATCTACGAGGCCCGCGCCGAGGCCGTTGCCCAGGCGCAGGAGCTGATTCAGTACGAAACCTACTACATGACGCCGGGCCGCCGGGCCAATGCCTTCGCCGAGGACATGATCGATCGCGCCCTGGCGGGGGTCAAAATTCAGCTTTTGCTCGACCACCAGGGAACCAGCAAAATGCCCCAGATCTACTGGCGGCGGCTGCGCAATGTGGGGGTTGAAATTCAGTTTTTTCGGGAGCCTAACTGGCGAGCCCCGCTGGAGTACAACGCGCGATCGCACCGCAAGCTGCTGATTATCGACGGCGAACGAGTCTTTATCGGCGGCGCTGGCATTTCCGACTGCTGGGATGGCACCGAATTTGCCCACGACACCTGCTGCTGGGCCGACTTTGAGGTGGCCTACGAAGGTGAAGTGGTCAGCCTGCTCCAGGGCAAGTTTATGCAAAACTGGGCCTGCACGGGCGGCAACATCGACCTCAAAGAGGGGCTGCATCCGGTGCAAAAAGAGGGCACCATTCCCCTATTTATCACCGACAATGGCTCAACTCTCAACGAATCTTCCATGCGCCTGCTGATGCAGATGTACATTCTCACCGCTAAGCAGCGGCTGTGGATTGGTAGCCCCTACTTTGTACCCGACCAAAACACGACCTCATGCCTGATTCAGGCCTGCCAAAAGGGCGTGGATGTGCGCATTTTAACCATGGGTGCCGCCACCGACAAAACCATGGTGCACCTGGCCAGCCGCGAACTCTACGGCCCCCTACTGCGGGCCGGGGTCAAAATTTGCGAACACCAGCCCAGCATGATGCACGCCAAATTTGTGCTGGTCGATGACAACTGGGTTAGCACCGGCAGCGCCAACTTCGACCCCCGCAGCTACTTTCACAACGACGAGCTCAATATCTCAGGCAACTATCCTGAACTAGCTCGCAAGGTGGAGCAGTTTTTCCTCAATGCTTTAGAGAATAGCCTTTGCCTCACCCCCGAAACCTGGCAAAAACGCCCCCGCACCCAAAAGATTAAGGGCCAGATGGCCCTTCTGTTCAAGAATTTGCTGTAATCTCTTTTACCCTGAGACGGCTATTGACAGCGGGTCTAGGGATGTTTCAGCAAAACTCAGGGAATTTTAAGCGAGTCGATGTAGCATCTTGTAGTATAAGCTGACAAGGTCACATCCCTCTCCGCTAGAGACAGTGGCTTAGCAGCGCTAAACCTTTGAAAACTCTGAGTTTTAGAATGATTCGCCCTACTGCCTATGCTGACATCAGCGCTTTAATTTCTTTGGCTGAGGCGACTGGGCTGTTTGAGCCAACCCAGCTCAAAGAATTGAGCACCATGCTAGCCAATTACTTTGACGGTGACAAATCAGGGGCATTTTGGCTTATCGATGACGACCAGGGGCCAGTGGGGGTCGCCTACTGTGAACCTGAACGGATGACCGATCGCACCTGGAATCTGCAGCTAATTGCTATTCACCCCAGCCGCCAAGGGCAAGGGCGAGGAACAGCGCTACTGCGCCATGTCGAGCAAACGCTAGCGGCACGGGGTGGGCGCATGCTAATCGTCGAAACCTTAGGTTCTCCTGAATTTAAGCGCGTACGGGTGTTTTACGCTAACTGCGGCTATCAAGAGGAAGGGCGCATCCGCGACTTCTACGCAGCGGGCTACGACAAAGTGACGTTTCGCAAAGTTCTAAGGGCTTGAGCTGGGAGGGAAAGGCTAATCTACATCGACCGCAAACACCCAGTCTTTATAGTCATCGTCGCGCCCCTCGGTGATGGCGGTGAGTTTTTCGCGTAGGCGATCGGTGACGGGGCGGCTAGTGGGCAGGTTGTACGATTCCACCCTGCGCACGGGGGTAATTTTGGCCGCCGTGCCGCTGAGAAATACCTCGTCAGCAATCAGTAGCTCCGACTTATCGACCGGGCGTTCGACCACCTCAATGCCCAAATTGCGGGCCACGGTGAGAATGCTGTCGCGGGTAATGCCTTCGAGAATGTCTTGCTCGAAGCCGGGGGTAATCAGCTTGCCCTGGCGCACAATAAACACGTTCATCCCCGAGGCTTCGCTGACCTTGCCCTGGGAGTTCATTAAAATCGATTCGTCAAAGCCCGACTCGACGGCCTCGGTTTTGGCCAGCGACGAGGTAATGTAGGCCCCGCTAATTTTGCCGCGCAGGGGCAGGCTGCGGTCTTCTTGGCGATACCAGGAGCTAATGCGGCAGGTGACGCCCTCGGGCGAGAGGTAGTCGCCCAGTTCTAGACCGTAGACAAAAAAGTTCTTCTCGACGTTGTGCAGCCGGGGCGAAATGCCCAGGTCTGAGGTGTAGACAAAGGGGCGAATGTAGAACGACTTGTCGGGGCTGTTTTTGCGGACGAAATCTTCGATTACCGCCTGAATTTTGTCGGCGGGCAGGTCGTAGTTGAGCAGCCGGGCGCTGGTGCTGAGGCGCTGGCAGTGGCGATCGAGGCGAAACAGCAAAATGCGCCCACTCCCCGCCGGGTCAGGAATGCCGCGCAGCCCGCCGAAAGCCCCGGTGCCGTAGTGCAGGGCGTGGGTGGCAATGGAAATCTTGGCGTCGCTAAAATCGCAAAACTGGCCTTCGAAGTAGGCGACGGGTAAAAAGTTGTGCATGGCTACGGCTGGGCAAAATTCGGCATCTTTACCAGAATAGACCCAATCCACAGCCTTGTTAAACTCAGGCGCGGCGACTTGCCCCAAGGAGATCGCGCCTGGCAAGGCCTTAGATCCAGCATCTCCAACGTTCTAGGCGGGGAAAGGGGTGCTTCCTAATCAGGCATAACCCGCGAGGTGATGGGGTGACGGTAGTGCGACTCGTCTCAGTGCGAAGAATTATTGAGGTATCACGTATCACACCCGTTTCCCTGGGCATCTTGGGAGAGAACCCATCCAGGCCGCGCGATCGCGCCTTTATCTGCCATGAACAATGCACTACTCGCCTCTGTCCGTGAAGCCGACGGTCGCTACCTGAGTGATGTTGAGCTGCGCCCCTTCGAGCAAATGATGGAGGCCTTTCAAGCTCGGGTCAATCTCTACAACCACATCCGAGAGCACAGCAAAGATCTGGTGCTCAACACTCTGCGGCGGCTCATGCAGACCCCCCATCGCCAGGTGGTTCAAGAGCATGCCCAACAGTGCCAGCGAGACATGACCTACACCCTGGAGTACATTGCCAAAGGCGTTTTGCTCCATGACGAAGACGGCTTCATGGAAGAGTACCTGGTGTGGATGCAGAATATTATCCGCGCCTTCCATCGTCAGTCGGCCTGTGTGGTGGCCTACCGTCTGCTCAAAGAAGAAGTGCGCACCAGCCTGCCCAGCGACCAGAGCAACCTCATGATGCTCTATCTCGACAAGCTGACTGAGGCGCTTGAGAGCGGCATTTAGCGCGAGGGGCAAAGACCGGTTCGAGAGGGCGTCGGCGTAGCCTCTCCAAGGGAGAATCGCTTCTCTTCGCTCGGGCGGTTGCCTTCGTTCATAGAACAGGCCGCTACCGCCCGAGCAACAATTCCTTGCCAAGGCCCATTGGTCTACCCAGAGGCCTGCTTTGAAATTACACTGGAAGCAGATTCCGTTTGTTGATTTCTTGCAGAGCACCTCACCTATGGGAAAGTCGCACCTCAGTCCCCGTCAGCGGTCTTACGAAGCCGATCTAATCAATCGCCTGTCAGACAACCACCAGCTCAACCAGGCCCAGCAGCGCATTAGCGGCCTCAACGACAAAGACCGTGACCTGGTGTCTGAGCGCCTCAGCGGTCGTACCCGAGGACGTTTGCGGCAGAACTACTAACCTTCCAAACAAAGCGGTGGCATGTTTAAGTGCCGCCGCTGCTGATCTACAGGCCTTTAACCGCCGCGAACCCATCTGTAACTGGGCAAAATTAGGCCCGTCAAATACTGCTCTGGTTACGCTAAAGCTTGGTATGGCTACCGTCGCAGAAGGGCGCGTTTTGGGTGTGCTTGCAGGCACACAGCGCCACCTGTTTTTTCTCCTCCAAAGTGAATTTCATCGGCGTGAAGTCGGTACCTTTGTGGGCACCGTTGCAGAAAGGCTGGTTAGTTGACTGGCCGCAGGTGCACCAGTAGTAGTCGCCCGCCTCCAGCTCCATCACCACGGGCTTAGTGTCGGCAATTATAGGCTCAGCCATCGGTCTTCTCCTCTCTTTTAGATCACGTCTTGTCGCGGATATCCGGCGGCGGCAGGAAAAATTTTTCCTGCCGCCGCACGCTTGTTAGGCGGCCATGTCAAACAGCAGTACCTCGGCCTCATCGGCAGCCCCAGTCAGACTCAGGGTGTCGAGGTCGCTGACGGCAGCGCCATCCCCAGCGGTGAGGGCATGGCCATTGAGGGTGATGGCACCACGGGCCACCTGTACCCAGGCCACTCGGCCTGGAACCAGGGTATGCGTTACCGCATCGTCCTCGGTCAGCGTGGTGGCGTACAAACTCACATCCTGGTGGATGGTGACAGAACCGTCACGGCCATCGCGGGAGCCGACTAAGCGCAGCTGGCCCTGCTTGGCGGCGGGTGCGATCGCGATCTGTTCGTAGCCGGGGTCAATGCCCTCAGCCTCAGGCAAAATCCAAATTTGCAGGAAATGTACCGGGTTGGTGTCTGAGGCGTTGAACTCGCTGTGGCGAATGCCCGTGCCCGCCGACATCCGTTGCACATCCCCAGGGCGAATAACGGAGCCGGTGCCCAGGCTGTCTTTGTGCTCCAGTGCGCCATCCAGCACGTAGGTAATGATTTCCATATCGCGGTGGCCGTGGGTGCCAAAACCCTGGCTCGGCGTCACCTTGTCTTCGTTGATTACCCGTAGGCTGGCAAAGCCCATGTGCTTAGGGTCGTAGTAGTTGCCAAACGAGAAGGTGTGGCGAGAATCGAGCCAGCCAAAGTTGGCGGCACCGCGTTCATTAGCAGGACGAACCGTAATCATTAGAGACACCTCCTAGTAGCGTCAATGGATTGGAAACATCCGAATAAATTAAAGATATACTGAATCCAATTAATAGACAATATGCAATTATGAGGACGCATTGTCATTCGAAAAGAGACAATAGGCGATCGCGTCGTCCTATAGAGATCCCCCAGCCCTCACCTCCCTCATCACCCTCACCTCCCTCATCACCCTCACCTCCCTTATCTCCCCCATTCCCCAAGATGGACAAACTCGAAAGCATGCGCGCCTTCACCCAAGTCGTCGAAGCCGGTGGTTTCGCCGCCGCCGCTCGCCAGATGGATCTGTCGCGATCGCAGGTCAATAAACTGGTGATCAATCTAGAAGAGCACCTGCAAACCCAGCTCTTGCAGCGCACCACCCGCAAAGTCTCCCCCACCGATGCTGGCCGCGCCTACTACAATCGCTGCCTCGCCATTCTCGCCGACCTCGAAGAAGCTGAGTTGGCCCTCACTCGCCTGCACCAGGAGCCGCGCGGCAGCCTGCGCGTCAATGCGCCAATGACCTTTGGCACGCTGCACCTGGCCCCGTTGGTGGTGGAGTTTATGGCCCAATACCCCGACCTCTACGTTGAGCTGGTGCTCAACGATCGCCGCATCGACCCCATCGAAGAAGGCTTTGACATCACCATTCGCATCGCTGCCCAGCCGCCCGGCCCTGGGTTAATCGCGCACACCCTCGCGCCCTGCCCACTGGTGGTGTGCGCCGCTCCCGACTACCTACAGCAGCGCGGGGTCCCAGCTCACCCAGACAATCTCAAACAGCACGACTGTCTGCACTATGGCCACCGTGCCCAAGACAATAGCTGGACTTTGGTGGGGGATGAGTCGCACACCGTCACCATCAATGGGCCACTGTGCTGCAACAACGGCGAAGTGCTGCGGGCCGCTGCCCTGGCAGGGTTGGGCATTGTGATACTGCCCGATTTCATTGTGGAAAAGGATTTGGCAGCCGAACGATTGTGTCCTATCCTGGCCGACTATCCGCCGCCAACCATCAATATCTATGCGCTGTACCCCGTGAACCGCCACCTGTCGGCTAAGGTGACCCGGCTGGTGGAGTTTTTGGCTGAAAAACTCTAGGGCTTCGGCAAACCTATGCCTAACAAATCATTACCATCTTCAGGATTTTAGACTGGAGGGGCTGAAGTAATGATCATCTAAACAGTTGAGGTGGAGTGATGTTAGCCTCTCAGCAGCATTGGCTCAAACGCTTGGGAGCAGGTGCTTTTTTGAGTTTAATGGTCAGCGGTGCAGGGTTGTTTTGGGCTCCAGTCGTAGAGCCTGTCATGGCTCTTACAAATGAAGAAATAGCCACCCAGGTTGCAGGTCTTCGCCAGTCGAATGAACGCTGGTTCCAAATCGATCTGTCGAGCCAGCGCTTGATGGCCTGGGAGGGGGGTACCCCAGTCTATGCGGTCATTGTCTCGACGGGGAAGCGCTCAACGCCAACGGTGACGGGGGTATTTGAGATTCAGTCAATGCACCGAACCACCAGAATGCGGGGCGCAGATTATGATGTGCCCGATGTGCCTTGGACAATGTATTTTTACCGGGGCTACGCGATTCATGGGGCTTACTGGCACCACAATTTTGGCACGCCCGTGAGCCATGGCTGCGTGAACGTGGCGGTTGACCATGCCCAGTGGTTGTTCAACTGGGCCAGTTTGGGTACGCCGGTTGTGGTGCAGCAGTGAATTGCTTCTTCAATCTGGCTCAATCTAATCAGATCTGCCTAGACTTTCTAAGTCAGCAAGATCTTGGAGCCTTCCAGATACCTTTTTATTGAGCTTGAGGTTTTCGAGATCAATAAAATTAACGTTCATTTCGCCAACCGTAGCTAATCAAGGGAATGTTGTGAGTGCACGCTATACGGTTAAGCTCACCAAGACCCTGAACTCCCAAACTCAAAACCATAGCTGCTAGCCTGTCAAAATCCAGTTGGCAGAGCGTTAGCTCAAGAGATTCTTGTAAAGCTTGCCGTCCTTCATGATCACGACGAAGTTCTGGGTCGGGTCTTCGACTAGGCGTAGATTTTCCAGGGGGTTGCCGTTCACCAGCAGCAAATCGGCCAGGGCTCCTTCTTCTACGACACCCAGCCTACCCGGATAGGGATTGCGCGGTCCCGACAAATCCAACAGGGCAGCGTTGGTGCTGGTAGCCATTTTCAGAACCTCTGGCGCACTATACCAGCGCAGCATTCGGGTCAGCATTTCCCCTTGCTTGCTCAGTTCCTCTGCACTCCAGAGCTGGTCGGTGCCCCAGGCGGTCTTGAGGTTGTACTTCTTGGCCAGACCGTAGGCCACATCTGTGCCCTCAAACATTTGCTTTTGTTTGATGCGGTTGGGCGAACCCTCAGGGTAGAGACTAGAACCTGTTTCGATGAACGGCTGTGTACTCAGCCAGATATCGTTATCGGCCATCATCTTGGCGGTTTCCTCATCCATCAGCTGGCCGTGATCGATACACTTTACGCCAGCGCGAATGGCAGTCTGAATCGCTGTGGGGGTGTAGGCATGGACGGTGACGTAGGTATTCCAGGCGGCGGCGGCTTCGACCGCAGCGTGGATCTCGGCCTCGGTGTACTGACTCACATCGAGCGGGTCATAGCTGGAGGAAACGCCGCCCCCTGCGGCCAGCTTAATTTGGGTGGCACCGCGCATGAGCTGTTCGCGGGTGGCCCGCAGCACTTCATCGACACCGTCTGCGATCGCCCCAGCGCCAAGCAGCTCTCCTTGACTCAGGGGTGTGGTCGGGGTGCGGGGCAGTTCATCTAGGGTGCGAAAATCTCCGTGCCCGCCGGTTTGAGAAATCATGGCACCGGACGGCCAAATGCGAGGCCCAACGACGGTGCCAGCGTCGATCGCTTTTTTGAGATCGAAAACCGGGCCAGCTAGATCTCGCACACTGGTAAACCCGCGCATTAGCATACCCGTGGCCGTGGTTTCTGCGGTTTTAAAGAGGGTGTCTACGGAGGTCTCGGAAGATAGCAACAGGTCTGGCGAGAGCGCCGCCATGAAAATATGCACATGGTCGTCGATCAGCCCTGGCATGAGCACCCGACCCTCGCTATTAATTCGAGTAACACTGGTGCCCGATGGCGTAGGAATAGAATCGGTAGAAATGGTTTGAATGGTGTTGCCAACGACCAACACATTGGACGGGGCAGACAGGCGCTCAGCCGTGCCATTGAATATCTGCACATTTTCAAACAAGACAGTTGAGGGGCTAGAACTCTGACCAGCCGGAGAAGTCTGACTTTGGGCAAAACTCGCTTTTGCGGTGAATCCGAGCAGCACGAGCAGCACAAAACCTAGGATAAGCCTGTCGCGAAATCTCACGTCTATCCCCTTAATGAGTAATCGATGGAATGGCCAAAGACTAGACTTACGAGCAAGACTTAGCGGCTAGAAAGTTTAATCTTTAAGGAGATAATACCAGCCCCCTCCTGACCCCATAAAGCATAAAGAATTGTTTCTCCGAGGGGTCGGCCCGCTTTCTGCCAAGGTTGGGCTAAAAGCAAAGGAACCCGACCCCTGAGGGTTAGCGCAGCTGTGAGGCAATGGTTTCGAGCAGGTCGCTGAGGTCGTAGGGCTTGAGCAAAAAGGCGCTGGCCCCGGCGGCTAGCGCTGCCTCCTGGTAGGTGGGCAGGCCGCTGGTGGCCACAATTTTGACGCTGGGCCGCATCGCCTTGAGCCTCTGAATTAGCGTAATGCCATCCATGCCGGGCATCATCATATCGACCACCACCAGGTGGGCCGGCTGGTGGGCGTAGCAGTCGAGGGCCTCCAGCCCGTTGTTGGCCATCACAATGCGGTAGTTGTAGTTGATCAGCAGCGATCGCACCGAATGCTGCACCGAGGCATCGTCCTCCACCACCAGCAGCAGTTCGCCTTGGCCCCGCTGGGGGGCGTCGGGCCAGTCAGCCTCGGGGGCATCGCTGGCCGAGGGCTGGGTGAGAGCGGGCAAATAGACCTGCATCTGGGTGCCCTGCTCCACTTCGCTGACCACCCGCACAAAGCCATCGCTGGCCTTGACAATGCCCAACACCGTGGCCAACCCCAGCCCGGTGCCCTGACCGGGGGCCTTGGTGGTAAAGAACGGGTCGAAGATGCGATCGCGCAGCCCAGGGTCAATGCCGGTGCCCGTATCGGCCACGGTGAGCCGCACGTACTGGCCCACCTGGGCATCGATATGGGCCTGGGCCAGGGCCGCATTCACCGTCACCAAATCCGCCGACAGGGTCAGCGTGCCCCCCGTGGGCATGGCATCGCGGGCGTTGACGCAGAGGTTCATCAGCACCTGGTGCAGGTGGGTGGGGTCAGCGCTAACCCGCAGTTCCTGGCACCCCGCTCGCTCCGGCAGCCGCAGGTCAATGTGCTTGGGCAAACTCTGCTGCAAGATATTTCCCAAGTCTTGCAGCAGCGGCCCCAGGTTCACCTCCGTCCGCGTGCCGCTACTGCTGCGGGTAATCGACAAAATCTGCTGCACCATGCTAGCCCCCCGTTTGGCGCTCTCTTCCAGCAGCCGCAGATGGTCTTGGGCTTTGTCGCTGAGGTGGCGCTGGGTGAGGCGCAGCAGTTGGGCGATGGTGACAATTGGGGTAAACACGTTGTTGAGGTCGTGGGCAATGCCGCTGGCCAGCCGCCCCAGGCTTTCTACCCGCTGGGCCTGGTAAAACTGCGCCTCCAGGGCCTTCTTTTCGGTGATGTCGGTCTCCACCGAGAGAATAAATTTGGGCCGTCCGGCTTCGTCGTTGACCAGAGTCCAGCGGGTGGCGACGGTGATCGCCTGGTCGGTTTTGGTGACTTTATCGAGTTCGCCTCGCCACTCGCCCTGCTCAAATAGTGTGGGCATCATCTCACCGTGCTGGGCAACTTCGCTGTGCAGCAGGTCGTAGGCTTTGTGGCCCAGGGCTTCGGCGGCTTCAAACCCGTAGAGGCGTTCTGCGCCCTGGTTCCAGTAGAGCAGGCGGTGGTCGAGGTCGCGCACGGTAATGGCGTCGGAGGCGATGTCGAGCAGAGCCGCCTGTTCGCGAATTTTGCGCTCGGCGGCTTTGCGTTCGGTGATGTCGCGCCCCTCGGGCACCAGCATAATCACCTGACCCTGTTCGTCTAAGACAGGTTTAATCGAGAAGTCAACCCAGGCGGTAGAGCCGTCGGCCCAGATGTGCTGGTTTTCCATGCGCACGGTGTCGCCCTGGGCGGCGCGACCGATCGCCTGCCGCAGGCGCTCCCGCTGCTCGGGAAAGTGATCCCACCAGGGGGTGAGCCAGAAGGGTTGACCAATCACCGCTTCGGGGGCGGTGGCAACCACGTTTAGGGCCGTGCGGTTGATGTCGAGCACCGTGCCGTCGGTTTTGAGCAGGCCAATAAACTCAAAGGTGCTGTCAAACACCGCCCGCAGCTTGCGCTCGCTCTCTTGGAGGGCGGCCTCAGCCCGCCGCCGCTCGGTGACGTTGCGAAACAACACGGCCACCTGGCGCAGTTCTGGCGCGCCAAAGCGAAAGCCAAACACGTCAAACCAGCGCTCCATCTCTTCGGCGTGATCTTCAAAACGCACCGGCTCCCCGGAGAGCGCTACCCGGCCCAGCTTTTCAAACCAGTGGCTTTCGAGGTTGGGCACCATTTCGCGGACGCGTTTGCCCTTGGCATCCGTAAGCCCCGTCTGCTGGGCAAAGGTGGGGTTGATGTCGAGAAAGCGGTAGTCGATGGGGCGATCGCGCTCATCAAACAGCATCTCAATCACGCAAAAGCCTTCGTCCATGGAGTTGAACAGCAGGCGGTATTTTTCCTCTGACTCGCGCAGGGCCGCTTCGGAGCGTTTGCGTTCGGTGATGTCGATAGCACCGCCGTAGACCCGGTCGTCGTCGGGGTAGAGGCGGGCCTTCCATAGCAGCCAGCGGTAGGAACCGTCTCTGTGGCGGTAGCGATTCTCAAAGGCAAAGGTTTCGCGCCCTTTAAACAGCTCAACAATTTCGTCGGCGGAGGCGGCCAGGTCGTCGGGGTGGACAAAGTCGCCCCAGGGAATGGCGGTCATTTCGGCCACCGTCCAGCCCAGGGTTTGCTCAAAGGTGGGGCTGACCCAGTGGAAGTGACCGTTGCGATCGGTGATTACCTGGAGGTCAGAGCCCACTGCTAAAAACCGCTCGCGATCGCGCTCTAGCTGCTTGCGCTCGGTAATGTCGTAGTTAACCGAGGTTACCACCCAGCAGTCGGCGGCAATTTTCTGCGAGGCATAGTCGCTGCAAAACCAGCGCATGTCCCCATCCTGATGGCGAAACCGATATTCGGCGGTTGCCTGGCCCTCGGCGTAAAAGGTTTCAAACAGGGGCATCAGCACCTGGTCGCGATCGTCGGGGTGCACCTGGGAGAGCCAAAACTGTTTGTCGGCGTAGACAGTGCGGGGGTAGCCAAACAGCTGTTCGCACCCGGCTGACCAGTACTCGTACTCCCAGTTGCCGCTGCTGTCGATCCTAAAGCTAGCAATGGCGGCGATCGCGCTGTCTAAAATACCGCTGAGCTTGGCCTCCGACGCCTTGAGAGACAGCTCTAGCCGCTTGCGCTCCGTCACATCGCTAAAGGTAACGCTGAGCCTGCCGCTGCCCGGCTTACCCATCGGCTTAAACGAGGTCGAAAACCAGCGATCGATCGGCGCAGCGTAGTCCTCCAGGTGCACGGCCTCGCCGCCAAACCCCACCCGACCCACGGTGTCAAACCACACCTCCGCCAGCCCCGGCAGCACCTGCCGCGCCCGCCGACCCAGCACCTGCTGGCGGGCAATGCCCGTAGCCCGCTCAAAGGCCGGGTTCACCTCAATGTACAAAAAGTCAAAGCCGCCGTCGTCGCAGCGCAGCGCCTCGCCAATCAAAAACGCCTCGTCAACGCTCGAAAACAGCCGCCGATACTTCTCTTCTGACTCGCGCAGGGCCAGGTTGGCCTGCTTGCGTTCGGCTTCGCCGCGAACCCGCTCGCTGATATCCAGCACCGAGCCAATGTAGCCCTCAAACTCGCCCGCCACCCCCAGCCAGGGGCGAGCCGCGTCGAGCATCCAGCGGTATTCGCCGTCGCGGCGGCGCAGGCGATACTCCAGCCGAAACTCCTGCTGGCGCTCGGTGGCGGTGAGAAACGTGGCCTTGGCCGTGGCGCGATCGTCGGGATGCACGGCCTCTAGCCAGCCCAGACCCAGCCCCGTCGCCTCGCACTGCCCGGTAAACTCATACCAGCTCTGGCTCAGGTAGGTACAGCAGCCCGTGGCATCGGTCACCCAGACCATCACCGGGGCATAGTCGGCCATATTGCGAAAACGCGCCTCGCTGCGAGCCAGTTCCACTACGGGGCTAATCGCAGCGGTGGGCTTCCCCAGCAGCGCACTGATCCGCTCAACCAGATCCACCGCCTCCACGGGTTTAATAAGAATTTCGGTGGCCCAAGAGGGTGCTGCCATCGCGGAGTCGGTGAGCAGCAGAATCGGGGTGGGGGAATGCCCCTGGGCCTGAAGCGCGCCCCCCAGCACAGCATTCTCTGCCCCCGCATCCAGCACGATCAGGTCGTAGCGACCCTCCAGCGCTTGGTGTAGAAGGCTGGGGCGATCGCAGGCTTCTACACCGCAGACCACCTCCACGTCGCAAGCTACGCTAGCCAGCAGCAGCTTCAGCGCCTGGGCAACTAGGGGTTCGTTTTCCAAAACCAGGAGTTTCATCGGGCATCCCAGGAACACAGGAACAACGGTCTTTCCAAATCCTAAGGAAATCGAGGGGCAATGGCGGGCAAAAGTGGCCGTTTCGCAACGAAACCGCCGTTCTTCACGAAGAAACATTGAGGCGATCGGGCCTCAGTACCCGTCAATCTGCCACGACCTGACCCTCCTGGGGGAAACCTAGCGTCAATGTCTACCGCAGGTTGATAGCCCGTGTCATCGCTGATTTTTTTGTTGCTGATTTGTATTGTGGTGGGCGTTGGTGCGCTGGCCCTCTTAAGCAGCCCGAGAAACTTGACGCCGCCTCAATCTAGCCGGGTCAGCGAGAACGACTCAGCTCAGGCCTATACCTACAGCCGTCAACCATATCTGTTTACCCGTACAGAGCTGACCTTCTATCGAGCCCTACAAGCGGCGACCCAAGGGCAGTATCTGGTGTTTGGCAAGGTGCGCGTGGCCGATGTGCTCAAACCCCAGACCGACAACCGAGGCGACTGGCAGCGGGCCTTCAACAAAATCTCAGCCAAGCACTTCGACTTCGTGCTCTGCGATCCAGCCACCCTCAAGGTGCTGGCCGCCGTTGAACTGGATGACAGCACCCACCAGCGCGGCGATCGCGTCAAGCGAGACGATTTTCTCAACCAGACCGTCAAGAGTGCTGGTCTGCCCCTCGTTCGCTTTCCCGTGCAGGAATCCTATGGGCAAGAGGCCATTCAGCGTGACATTGCCAAAACGCTGGGGACTGTAAAACTAAAATCAACACCAAAGCCTATTCGTAAAGCTCGCCCTCAATCGAATTAGCACACCAAAATCAAACTCTTCAACAGTCAATATTTATGCCCAGGCAAATTCTGTCATAGAACGTTTTTTGGGGTGTTGAAAGCCCAAGACAATATCCTCTGGAGGAACTCCGGCCTCTAATAAATCATTGGCAATGCCCTGTTTTGTCCAATCTTCTTCAATCCAAATTTTGCCTTGTTCTAAGCGGAGATAGACAGTTACCCCAAAATCCCGCTGTTTGCCATTCCATCCCACATGGAACCAGAAGTAATGATCGCGATCTGGATCGAAAGAAACGCACTCCTGCACCCCAGTTTGGTTCGATCCTGTGGCCCAATCTCGATACTCGGTCAGAATTTTTTGGATGATTTGACGATACTGATCTAACTTATCCATTGGATAATCTCCTGCTCGTCGATATTGACCACAAAAAATCTAATTTGGCTGGAGCGGACTAAAAACTCAACGCCTTCGCGGCTGAAGAAATTGTGGTAGGTAATATCATCTATGGCTAAATAGAGATCGTACTCAGATGCTGTCTCTTGAAGCAGTACTTGATACACCTTATATTGACCGACCGCTAGATGGAAGTCAGTGATCAAAGAGCGTCCAACAAAGCTTTTGATTTCAACGACTATTTTCTGCCCAGATCGCTCAGCCGCTATGGGTTGCTCCGCCGCTAAGTCCGCATACAAATCGAGGTCTTTATACTGAATGCGATACGGATCCGCAAGAATCACCCAACCGTCTTTGATTAAGGCTGCCTTGACTGCATCGTGATAGAGGTCTCTAGCTGGCACGTCAGTCCTTTTCTAGCTCTTGCCATTGAGCTAAATTATAGCCGCCACCTTGGGCCAGTTCTATCGGCTAGCCTGTGATTCCAGTGTCCTTCGGTTGTCATCTCCAAAACCTGAAACATGGTTTTCTGTTAGGGTTGGGGATGGTATTGAGTTCCCCACGATGAAGCTACTCTGCATTAGCAATGGCCACGGCGAAGACGGCATTGCGGTTCGCATTCTCAAGCAGCTGCGCCAACTGCCCGGTGCGCCAACCCTAGCCGCGCTGCCCATTGTGGGCGAAGGCCGCGCCTACGAGAAAGCGGGCATTGCCATCCAAGGGCCGACCCAGGCTATGCCCTCCGGCGGCTTCATCTATATGGATCGCTCCCAGCTGTGGCGCGATTTGCAGGGGGGGCTGGTGGGGCTGACCCTGGCCCAGCTTAAAACCGCCCGCCAGTGGGCCAAGAGCGGCGGCAAAATTTTGGCGGTGGGCGATATTGTGCCCCTGGCGATCGCCTGGCAGAGCGGGGCAGACTATTTCTTTGTGGGCACCGCTAAGTCAGAATACTACCTGCGTAACGAAACCGGTCGCTGGCCCAGTCGCCCCCCCTTAGAAGGCTGGTCGGGCTCGGTCTACGTGCCCTGGGAGCGCTGGCTGATGGCCCGCCCCCGCTGCCAGGGAGCCTTTGTGCGCGACCAGCTCACCGCTGACCTACTGCAAAAGCTGGGGGTGCCCGCCCTCTATCCCGGCAACCCGATGATGGATGACTTGGACACCAGCGCCGACAAACTGGCCCGGCTGACCGCAACATTCCCCCCGGCTACCGCTCGGCTCACCCTGGCGCTGCTGCCCGGCTCCCGCGCACCCGAAGCCTTTGACAACTGGCAGCGGATGGTGGAGGCGATCGCATCAGTGATGCAAACCTTCGGCGATCGCCAGATTCGCCTGCTGGCCGCCCTGGCCCCCTCCCTCAACCTGGCCGCGTTTAAGGATGTCTTGCTCGACGCTGGCTGGCAGCCCGTCAGGGGGGAGTACCCCACGTTTCAGCGAAACAATGGTGTGCTGGTGCTGACCACCAATGCCTTTGCCGAATGCCTGCACCTGTCCGATGCGGCGATCGCCACCGCTGGCACCGCCACCGAGCAGGCCGTCGGCCTGGGCAAGCCCGTCGTCACCTTTCCCGGCTCTGGGCCGCAGTTTACTTACGCCTTTGCCGAGTCGCAGTCGCGGCTGCTGGGACAATCCATCATTTTGCTCAGCCAGCCCGGTGAGACGGGGGCGGCACTGCAAGCCTGCCTCGCCGATGGCCCCCGCCTCCAGCGCATTGCTGAGAATGGCCGCCGCCGCATGGGGCAGCCGGGGGCAGCCGGGGCGATCGCCAAAGCCCTGCACCAGCACTACGCCGAGCCGCCCTACTCCGACGCGACATCCTGGGCTACCTGATTGCGGCTGGGGTCGCCGTAGCGAAACGGCCCCGTCTGCATCACTACCTTCGTCCGCATCTCGGCGGGCGCTTCCGCCACGCCCCAGTGGGCTTGAATCGCCTGCAACAGCTGGTCTTGCTGCACCCTCAGACCGGGGATATCCCAGCCTTTATTGATAATGGCAAACAACACCGGCCCCTTTTCGGCGGTGGGCACCATTCCTGCCAGGGCGCTGACCTCCGCCAGGCTGCCGGTCTTAACCGTCGCAGTGGCCGGAATGCGGCGATCGACTAGCGTACCTACATCTTCCCCCGACACCGGCAGCACGTCGGCCACCGAAAAGCCCTGGGCACTCAGCTCTTGCTGAATCGCCACCATCATCGCTACCGCCGCCCGCGCCGACATTTGATTCTCTACCCCCAGGCCCGACCCGTTGACCAGGCTGAGTTCACCGGTCGGTAATTCGGCTGCTGCTGTCGCCTTAGTCATCACCGGCCCCGGCCCGCCCACCAGCTCGGCCACCATTTCCGCCATCACGTTGTTGCTGTAGATATTCATCGCCTTGAGCAGGGCCACCAGCGGCAGCGACTGGTGCTGCACCACCCACTCGATGTCGCTGGCCTCTAGCTCCGCCGCCGCTACCCAACGAGGCGTACCCACCACCTGGAGGCTGGGCTGGGGCGTGCCGGGTGGCAAATTAGCGTAGGCCTGCTGGGCCTCCCAGCTCCAGGTGGTGGCCGACATCGCCTGCTGCAAATCCGCCAGAGAGTCCGCCTGTTCCTCCTCAAAATTCATCGTGAAGGAGCCGCTCACCAAAATCTCCCCCGTCACCCGCTGAATGCCCAGCTCTTGCAGACGGTTGGCCAGCACAATGCCCTCTTCCCACACAAACAGCGGGTCGCCGCTGCCCTGAATCACCAGATCGCCGTCGAGCACACCATCGGGCTGGAGGGTGCCGCGTATGCCCACCCGCGTCTCAAAACTATGGTCGAGGGGCCAGGTTTTCAGCGCGGCCAGGGTGGTCGCCAGCTTGGTTAGCGAGGCGGCGGGCAGCAGCACATTGCCTTGGTGCTCAGCGATCGCGCTCTGGCCCACCTGTATCCAAACGCCCTGGTCGGGCACTGACCAGCCCTGCCGCTGCAGCCCCGCCACGTAGTCGGCCACGATCGCCTCCACCACTGGGTCACGGGCCAGTTCTGCAATCCACGGCGACTGCCACTCGATTTGCAATGCGGCGGGGTTGAGCCCAGACGGCTGTAGGAGCTTGGGTTCTCCGGTGCCTAAGAGGATTGAGAACAGGCCCAGGGGCAGGGCCATTAGCGATAGGGAAGCCACGGATTGCGAATCCTCCACGCGGTGTAGCCCAGGGGTGTGGGCGATACCCGACTAAGATACACCAGATGATCGGAAGTGGGGGGTGGGGGAGTGACGGGGTGGGGGGTTGATGAGGAGATGGGGGGGTGGGGGAGTGTAGCGTTAAGTGGTGTTCTGTTAGTTAGGCGCTTAAGGGTAGAAAAGAAGTAGTTTCAGGAGATCGAAACTAATCTCCCCTGACGAGAATTAGCCCACCCTGCGGGAAGCAAGCTACACCCTAATCGCTTTCCCAGCTTTGGAGAGGAACTTTGAAAGGTTTTCCAACTCCCCTCGCCTCCCTGGGAGAGGGGCTGGGGGAGAGGGCTGACAGGGACTTTGCGATCTACTGAGTCTGGGATCTTTTAGGCTGTAGTTTAGCTGTATTCGCTTTTTGGCTGGCGCTGATGATTGTTTGTATTGCTAATGTGTTGACCCCAGATGAAGTGGCTCAGATTAAAGCGGGATTGGGCCAGGCTGAGTTTGTGCCGGGGGCAACGACGGCGGGCTGGCATGCCAAGCTGGTCAAGCAAAACGAGCAGGCGGCTAAGCAGGCGGCTGAGCCATTGAAGGCGGTGGTGCAAAAAGCTTTGGTGCGGAATGCGCTGTTTCAGGCGATCGCATACCCCCGCATCATCCATTCCCTGCTGTTTAGCCGCTATGGGGTGGGCATGAGTTACGGGCGGCACACCGACAATGCTCTGATGGGGGGCGCTAACTTTTACCGATCGGATCTGTCGTTTACGGTGTTTTTGAGCGGGCCGGAGGAGTACGACGGCGGCGAATTGGTGATTGAGGGGGCCGACAGCGAGCAGCCCTACAAGCTGGCGGCGGGCAGCGCCCTTGTCTACCCATCGACGACGCTGCATCGGGTGGAGCCGGTGGTGAGGGGCGATCGCATGGTGGCCGTGGGTTGGGTGCAAAGCCTAGTGCGCGATGCCGCCCGCCGCGAAATTCTCTTTGACCTTGAAACCGTGAAGCGCAGCCTGTTTGCTCAAACCGGCAAGACCTCAGAGTTTGATCTGCTGACTAAAACCACCGCCAACCTGCTGCGCCAGTGGGCTGAGTAAGGGCCGTGCGTTATATCTACTCGTCTGAGGTGATGTCGTTTGACTCCAGATTTGGGAGCAAAATTTCTGCTACCTCTGGAAAATGTCGTTTCATACAGTGGTCGCACACCCCATGGGTGAATCCGACATCCGAATATTGCTGAATAAACGACTCCACCGTTGACCAGTAGCCCTGATCATTTCGAATGCCTTTGCAATAAGAACAAATGGGCACCAATCCAGCCATCAGCTCCATTTTCTCCAGCGCCTCAGCCAGTTGCGCAGACACTCGCTGTAGCTCTAGCTGCATCACCACCTGACGCGCCAACGCCTCTAACGCCTGAATTTGGTAAGCGTTCAAAGTCCTGGGTTTTCTGTCAATCACACACAGCGTTCCTAGGGGCTGACCACCAGGAGAAATCAGCGGCACTCCAGCGTAAAATCGAATGCCCGGCTCGCCAGTCACCAGCGGATTGCTGGCAAACCGTTCATCCCCAGACGCATCCTGCACAATCATGATCGCTGGGCTCAAAATGGCGTGGGCGCAGAAAGAAACATCTCGACTGGTCTCTTGCGCCACCAGACCTACCTTAGATTTAAACCACTGCCGCTCTGCATCAACCAGGCTAATTAGCGCGATCGGCACCTCGCAGATAAAGGCGGCCAGCGAGGTGATGTCGTCATAGGAACGCTCGGCGGGCGTATCCAAAACCTTATATTGCCTGAGTGCCTCAAGCCGCTCCGCTTCTTGGGTGGGGGTGTTGACTTGCATCAGATCGCGGCGATGCCTTACTCAGTTGCATAAAAATCATTCTAAAAAGCTGTCCCAGGGGCATGTAGCTTACGGTCAAAGATTTGACAGTGCTTAACGTGCATTCTTTGAGAAAAAGCCTGGGGAGCCATGTGCCTGGCGAACGGCTTAAGGGGCAGCCCGGTCGGCTGCGTTGAAGGCGAAGCGGCAGTCAAGTTGACTAGCACGTAAGACAGAGATCTCCACCGATTCTTTAATAAAGTGTTACATTCATAGACATGAAGTCGTACTAGAAGAGACATCATCATGGATATTCGCCAAGAGTTGCCCCTTGAGCAGCAGTTTGAACTTCGGGTGTTTGAGGAGCAGGTTCAGTCGCTTTCTCCAGAAGATGCTCAAACCTTACTTGTGCAGCTTAAAGAAGCAATGTTGTACCAAAGCACTACGTTTCGGGAAATTCTGAAAAACACCTGGGATATTGGTAAAGGCCCTGACTTTGGGCACGAAGCACTCGCAGAAGGATAATTTCTTCTGCCAGACACGGCAATGCCCTCAAGACAGTTCACGTTTGATGCCCAAACCAACTATGAGCCCAGCTTTTCCCTTTGTCATTGTTTGGGAAAAGCTGGGCTGTAGAATTTTTGGGAGTGATGAAAGATAATTGCCGACCTGCCCGCGCAAACTTGATTTAACCAAATCGCCTGAAAACGACCTACGATCGCTGCAAGGCCAGCACTTGATCTGACGTCATGGGTACGGCGGTCATGGTGTAGAGTAAGCCCTCCCGCACGGAAACCAAATTTAAGTAGTACTCAGGCTCGCCGGGCTTGCTGACGGCATACACTCGCACCCCCGAGTCGATCGACAGCACATCGCCAGTGATGTTGCTCACGGTGTAGCCCTGAGATTCTAGTCGCGCTTGTAGATCGCCTGCGGCACTGCGCCAGCTGCTGCCCACGGGGCTGCGCCAGCAGTCGGCCAGCCCTTCACAAGCGGCCTGGGCACCCTCTAAGTGGGGAAAGTTGGCATAGAGCGACGGCGGGGCAGGGGGATCTGGGGTAGCAGGTTCGGCAGGGGGCGTGAAGGGTGCGAGTTCAGGTGCCGCCGCCACGGGCTGGGGCGAGGCTTCTGGCGCAACAGTGGGAATAGGCATCGTCGGAGCCTGGGGCGCGGTCTGGGCAGGCGCGGTCTGGGCAGGCGCTGTCGCCACAGGCGCTGCTGGAACTACGGCTGGAGGAGAATCAGTGGCGGTCTTAGGAAGCACCGTGACAGCCACATCGTCTATTGGCGGGGATGTTTCAGTCACGGCTTCGACCGGCGAAGGGGCCGGGTTGGAGTCGGGCACGACCATGGCCAGCAAGACCCCGTGGGCGGCGAGGGACGCGATCGCACACATCAGCCCCAGCCACGATCGCGATTTGCAGGGCAATCCCGAGGGGAATCGCCCCTTAGGCTTTGATGCAGGGCGGCTTAGGGCGAACGGTGGGGTAGTTAGTCTGGGAGTCATTGTCGAAAGGTTGCGATCGCAGATGCGGTTAAGCTAACAGGACTTATTCCTCATTGGCCATTCTAAAGCTATTCTTCCCTGGCCTCAAGCCCTTATATCTAGGGCGCTGACTCATTAGCAGAGACATTGACTCAATGCAAGGGTATTGCAAGCATCCGCCACAGGTCTAGGCTTTAATACGGCATTATCAAGAAGTGGTCGCAATAAGCGATACAATGCAACCTGATATCTCAATGATCTGGGGCTATCCGGTTGGAGTTTCCTAGAGATTTAGTTGAGGTTTAATTTTTGGAGGTAAACACCCTATGAAACTAGGAAGACGCGCATTTTTGGGGGCCGGTGCCGCCGCCACCGCTGTCGCCGCGGGCTATCTACGCCAGCGCCCCGCCACGGCCCAGTTTGGCTTTGGCCGTGGCCCTGTGGTCAATCTCTATTCTTCCCGCCACTACGACACCGACGACCAGCTCTACACCGGCTTTCGAGAAGCGACGGGCATTCGCGTCAACGTGGTTGAAGCCGAGGCCGACCAGCTGATCGAGCGTATCAAGAGCGAAGGGCAAAACAGCCCCGCCGACCTGCTCATGACCGTCGATGCCGGTCGCCTGTGGCGCGCCGAGCAAGAAGACATGTTCCAGCCGGTCACCTCTTCGGTGCTGAGCGAGGCGATTCCCGAAAATCTACGCCATCCCGACGGGCTGTGGTTTGGCCTGACCAAGCGGGCGCGGGTGATTATTTATAACAAAGACACCGTAGACCCGTCTGAACTATCGACCTACGAAGACCTGGCCGACCCCAAGTGGAAAGGCCGCATTCTGATTCGCAGCTCGACCAATATCTACAACCAGTCGCTGGTGGGTTCGATGATTGCCGCCCACGGGGCCGAAGAAACCGAGGAATGGGTGCGGGGCCTGGTGACTAATCTAGCCCGCGATCCTGAAGGGGGCGACAGCGATCAGATTAAGGCGGCCGCCGCTGGGCTGGGTGATATTGCGATCGCCAATACTTACTACTTTGCCCGCATGGTCAAGTCTGACAGCGCTGAAGACCAAGCCGTGGCCAATGCGCTGGGGGTGTTTTTCCCTAACCAGGGCGATGGCCCCAACGGGCGCGGCACCCACGTCAACATCAGCGGTGCTGGGGTGGTGAAGACTGCCCCCAATGCCGAGGCCGCTGTGAAGTTTCTAGAGTATCTGGCCAGCCCCGAGGCCCAGCGCATTTTCGCCGAGAGCAACAACGAGTACCCCGTGGTGGCAGGCGTTGCGACCGACTCGGTGGTGGCAGGCTTTGGCGAATTTAAAGAAGACCCGCTGAATGCCGCTGTGTTTGGCCGCAATAACCCCGAAGCCCTGCGTATCACCGATCGCGCGGGCTGGAAGTAGGGTTCTCGCTTTAGAGATCTCTGCCTTAGGGGTCGGGTACCTAGCTATGGTCTAGAGGCTTTGCGTCTAAACCAGCGGGCACCCGACCCCTTTAAATAGCTACTCAATGCGATCGGGAATGATGGGATCAATCAGGCAAAATGCCCGTGATCCAGGTTATTTCTGACTCAGACAACTCGGGCTTAACCGGTTGCGAATAATCGATCGCCAGGTCAAGCCGAGCCCGGCTATACAGCTCATTGACCACCTGCTGCAAATTGATCACTGGTTCTAAATCGTTGGCTTGAAGCGGTACCGGGAAATAGGGAATCGGGTCGGGTAGGTCAAACTCGTACAGCTCGGCATTGGGGCGATCGCCACTGCGGCTCACCAAGATACTGTAGGGCTTTCGGCTGGGGTCGCCTAACGGCAGGGGAGGCCCACTGCGTAGCAGATCAATTTCGACTAAATGAGTAGCCGAGGCCAAAATTTTCTGCCGCTTGGCTTCGTAGGCGGTGCGACCTTCCCCTACACGCTTGTTAGTGGGTGATAACACTTCAATCACGCAAACCAGCAGATTGGTTTGCACCAGCCGCACCTCTAAGAAACGTTCAGTCAGCTCCACAGGCAAGGGTACCTGTACTCGGCGAGGGGCTGTCAGTTGAGTTGTGGCTTCCGAACGGCTGGGCGAGTCTACCCGTTGGGCTATGGCAATATCAGCAATGCCTACTAGGGGCAGCGGCTCAGTCGTGGTGTAGACTCGCTCTTCAATAGAAACCCAGTATTTGGGTGCTACTTGGAGGGTGATGACATCGGCCAGGGCAACAATCAATCGATTGTGCACCTGGGGCCAGAGGCCAGGTTGTTCAAGGTAGGGATTCATGCCAGGAAAAGGGTTGTGCATTGTCCCTCGCTGAGCCTGTGCTACCAGTGTAAAGGCTGTAATGCCTAGCTATTCGATGCGATCGGGGATTTTGGGCTGGGCAGACTGGTAGTGTTTGTCGCAAAGCCAGAGATAGTTTCCCGTGTAGGTTGGCATTCTCTTAATTCCCAACCACTGATAGTGAGGATCCTCTTCTCGTGAAAACGCAGGCAGAGTCAGAGTGCTCGATCGCTCTATTTGCACTCAATAGCTTGAGTCAATATACTTTCAAACAACAGAATAAATTTATCTTCTAGAAAGAACTGCCTTTACCTGAGCATCATCAAGGCCAATTTTTTTGATCAAGCATGCTTGAAGAAGGACTAATAACTTCCTTATTAATTCTCTGCGTTCCTCACGAGGAATAATGTGTTTGCTTCGTTTTTGACTCGATGATTTAGATAGATGGGTTAAACTGCCTCTTGTGTCTCTTACTTGCTTGCTAAAATCTTCTATTTCTCCTAACTCAAAAAGTCCGTCAGGCAAGCATTCTTGGTGCTCATTGTATAATTCAACCAGTCTCTCCTTTAAAGAGAATTCATTAATATATTGTAATTTACTCTCAATAAATTCCCTGAGCTTAGTTATAAGTTCAGCAGACTCCTCATTATTGTTTAACCCGTATTTGGTTGGACGCTTCGGAATTGATTTTATCATCGCTTCGCGAGCACTGTTAAACATGTCACTGTCAAATTTATCTTGCTTGTGAGAAACTCTATGAAATGCTTCAATTGCTTGTGATATCGTCAAAAATAAGTCATCTGCGTGCCTTTCGGGAATGTACGTCAAGCGTAAATATAAGTCAAAAATTGAGCCTACCTCTTGCTTGTTTAACTCCCAGTTTGTCAAGACATATGGCATCTTTTCTTTAATTTCGTGAAACATGAGTAGTGCCTTGACTCTATTAAGTTTTTGTTTTTCATTTTGTGCTGCTCCTGTCGAAAAATAGATCTGAATTAATTCTGGCTCTAGCACCTCCTCCTCAACAGCTTTATATCGCTCCCCATAGCTTTTTACAGCAAAACCAGATTTGCTGACAACGGTGTTTTCTGGCTCGATTGCACCTAGTCTCATTGCAATTTCTATGGATTTAGGGATTCTAATCTTCTTTTTTCTGACAAAAGGAAATGAAATGACATCGTATATATTTATCATTTCTCCAGTGCAGAATATTAGGAGATCTTGGAAAAGAATGAGTGCGTCAATGAAGTCTTCAAAGGGTTTCTCAGCATCCGATTTGAATAGTATTGATTTCTTCTCTTCTACAGATAATTTGGTGGGAATTTCCCCCAGGAATCTGAAGAGATTTAGATGTTCAACAGGGATCCACGGCAAGTCATGCATGGAAACTGTAAACCCAGAAAGGCTTCCAAGTTCTTTGGGAGATTCAATTGACTGTTTTAAGGTTATCTCATGTTTTGATTCTTCATCTTGCGCTTGCCAGCTAATCTCAAAGCTCGAAGATAACACCCACTCCTCTAAATAGGTATATCTAGCAGAAATCTCTGAAAATTTTATGTCGGCCTTAGATTTGAAGTGATGTCCTACTATTATGTATCTGGCGAATATTTCAGCGGTTTGAACACCAGTCTTCAAACCTCCTCTCCGGTAACAGTAAACGAGTGTGACTTCTTTCCCATCTAAGAAATATCCGTTGAGCACCTCAAAGCTATTGCCGTTTGCAATCTGCTCGATACTTTTCGATTCCTCAAGCGTATTTGAAAGCAGCAGTTTCGGGGCTTTTTCGGGATAGAAAATTAGCCTGCCAAAGACTTCTCTGTCTGGCTTTTCTGGTAAGAACCAATAACCATCTTTTTCAAACCCACTCATGTCTTGATCTCCGAAAATAATGTAATCCAACAATATTTTGGCAACTACGCTGAGCGATATTGCTTTCCTGTTTCGATTTCAATAATCTCTTCCTTCAGTGCTGCTTCAATCCACTCTTCTGCTATCCGGTATGCCGCATCCCGTGCCATCGCTGTGCCCTTACCCTGCAAAACCCGTCTACCGCCTCAGTTATAGCCCGCCCATCCCGTTTTCGGGCTACCTCTGCTCGCTACCGCACCACAACTCCTGCCAGTGCTACGATCAACCCATCCAGCGTATATGCCAAAATCTATGCCTGAACCGATCTCAGCCTTTCAAAAAGCCATTGATGCGGTCGAGTCCCTTTCCCTTCAAGATCAAGAGGCTGTGCTCACCCTGTTGCAAAAACGCATCGCAGACCAGCGCCGCCAAGAACTCAGTCAGAGCATTGCCGAAGCTCGCCACGAATTTGCTCAAGGCAACGTCCAGTTCGGTTCAGTTGACGAGTTCATGGCAGGTCTAGACGATTGAGACGCCTCGCCTGGACACCAAAATCGCAACGCGCCTTCAAACGCTTGGTCAAGCGGAACCCTCAACTCAAGCAGACCATCCGACAAACCCTAGAGCTGTTAGTTCGAGACCCATTTGAGCCATCGTTGCGAACCCACAAGCTCTCTGGAAGCTTAGAAGATGTGTGGTCATGCTCAATCGACTACAAACTCCGCATTTTATTTGAATTTGTAGACGATCCAGAGATGGATGAACAAGCCATCCTGTTACTCAATCTCGGCTCACACGACGAGGTGTACTGAATATGAAAGCATTCATTATTTGAGCGCTAGCTACTTTAGAGCATAGCGACCTATGCCATCATGCTCTCAGCTCTCCAGGCATAGCCAGAGACCCCCATGACCCAGGCCGCCCTCACCACCCTCAGCTTTGAGCAATACCTGCACTCACCGCCACCTATATTCTGGGCGAGATAGCCTATAACTCAGAATCCCCCTGCACCCCCTGAATAATCCGCGATAGCTCGCTCTTTTCATCGACCGCAATCCGAGTGGGTGAGCCGCTGATAATCCGCTCCAGGTTGCGGAAAGAGTCTTTAATATCTGGCCCCTGGCTATTGATGGTGTACTCGCGAATGCCCTTGTCGTGCCACGAACCGCGCATCTTAAACACGTTGATCGCCCGCGACAGCTCGCCCCGCACCTCCACGTATTGCAGCATCAAAATCGTGTCGGTAATAGTCGAAATGTGCGACTCGGTAATCGAGTGCAGCCCCATAAATTGCTCAGTGGTGTTGGTGAAGAAGCCGGTGATTTCTTCTTGTTTGGCAAAGCCCGTCACCCCAATCACAAACTGGCGAAAAGAGTTGTTGCTGACGCCGCGATCCAGCGCCGACAGCGAGTCGATCGCCACCCGCGACGGCTTAAACTGCGAGATCTCGGTTTTGATAATTTGCAGGTGGTCTTCCAAACCCGCCGACTCAGGGTAGGCGCAGATAATCTTCAGCAGCCCCTGCTCCTCCATCGCCTCAAAGTCAACGCCCCAGGAGTAGGCGTTGCGGGAGAGCTGGGCACGAGACTCTTCGTAGGCAAACAAAATCGCCCGCTCGCCGCTCTTGCAGCCATCCACCAAAAACTTGCTGACCAGCAGAGTTTTGCCCGTGCCCGTGGCCCCAGTGGCCAGAATGATCGAATCTTTGAAGAAGCCACCGCCGCACATTTCGTCCAGCGTCGGCACCCCCGACGACACCCGCGCGTTGGACGATCGCTGGGTCAGCTGCATCGCCCCCAGCGGGAAGATATTGATGCCGTCGTTGGTGATGGTAAACGGATACTCCCCTTTCATGTGGGTGGTGCCCCGCAGCTTAAGAATCTCAATGGTGCGGCGGCGGCGCTCCCCCTCCAGGGCGTTGCGCACAATCACCACGTTGTCAGAGACAAACTCCTCGACCCCAAAGCGGGCTACGGGGCCATACTCATCCAGGCGCTCGGTGGTCATCACCGTGGTTACCCCCATCAGCTTCAGGCGAGCTACCAGGCGAAAGATCTCTCGCCGCACCACCGAGGCAGCGTCATACTGCTGAAACACCGCCGTCACCGAGTCAATCGAGACCCGCCGCGCCTTGTACTTGCGAATGGCGTACTGAATCCGCTCGATCAGCGCCGACAGGTCAAAGTTGCCCACCACATCCTGCCCCTCGGGGTCCGGCGAAGCGTCGAGGATAAACAGCTTGCCGTCGTCCACCAGGCGCTGCAAGTCCCAGCCAAAGCTGTAGGCGTTTTGAATAATGTCTTCCGGAGATTCTTCAAAGGTGACAAATATCCCTGGCTCGTCAAACTCCGTGATGCCGTTGTAGATGAACTGCACCGCGAACAGGGTCTTACCGGTACCCGAGGTGCCGCTTACCAGGGTCGATCGCCCTGCCGGCATGCCCCCGTGGCTGATATCATCGAAACCTTCAATGAGAGTGCGAATTTTACGCACGCCCGGAGGGTGGGAGGATGGCTGCAAATCGGTTTGGTCAGAATCTGTCATGGGAGATCGCTAGGTCGTGGGCAGCGTGCCGCCCTTAATAAACTACAGGAAATCCTGAGGATTAAGCATACCCCGAACCGACTGCCCTAGAGGACTGAAGCCAGCTTTCCCCAGACGTTAGGTGTCCCTTGCCAGCCATTGGGGCCTTGCTCAATGATGGCGGCGCCGCTAGCCGTAGATGTCGTCTTCGCGCAGCTCATCGTAGAGCAGGTCGAGGCCAATCAGCACGCGCTCGCGGTCAGACAGGTCGCCAATAATTTTGCGCACCGGAGGCGGCAAAATTTTGGCCAGGGTGGGGGTGGCCAAAATCTTGTCTTCCTCCGCCAGCTGAGGGTTTTTGAGCACGTCGATCACCTTGAGGGCGTAGACGCCCTGAAATTCTTCTTCAAGAATATTGTTGAGGGTCTTCAGGGCGCGAATCGAGTTGGGGGTATTGCCCGCAACGTAAAGCTTAAGGATGTAGGTCTTTTTGATCGAGCTCATAGAACCCTCTGGGCTGGAACAGGGACAAGCATGATTGTATCGGTAGTTTTGGTTCGAGTAGCCCTAGGGCTCACGGGGAATCGATCGCCGGTACATTTCGCACAGATGGGCAATGACATCGATCAGGGTGAGGCGGTAGTCGAGCAAAATCTCTTCGCTACGCCCTTCTAGCTTGAGCTGTTTTGAGAAGCCATCCATCAGCTCCATATGAATTTCAACGATTTGAGCGACGGAAATATCGGCCATGAACGCCTGATCGACAAAGTCGTCGATTAGCTGGTTGAGGTTGATTTTGGCATCTTTGGCAAAATAGCCCAGGATAATGGTGCGGTAATCGGTCTTGAGCTGGCCCAAAAACGCGGCGCGGTCATCGGGGCTCATATGGCGCAAAAAAGAGCTGGGGCTGCGTTTGTAATAGACTCCTAGGTATCCTAACCGGGCTTTAAGTTTTTCTATCAGGCGATGTTGTTGAGCGCTCAAGCTGTCGGAGAGGGCGTTAGGCTGATCCACCGCAGGGGCAGTGGGCGACGTGGCCTTGAGGTTGGGCAGCCGCAAAAACTCCTGAATGGCGTTCTGAATCACCCGGTCAAGCTGGGGCAAAGCATCCGTAGCGCGGTGCACGACGGCTCCAGGGTAAGACTCGGCCCCAGTTAGGGGCACCGCATTGGTCTTCAGCGCTTCGTCAGGGGTCGGGTTGGGTTGCTCGATCAGCACCACCACCGGCAGCATCAGCCCGAGCTGCATCAGGGCTGGACGCAGCTCTTGGAGCCAACCCGTGTCATCGACCACCAGGCAGTCGGGCAGATCGGGGCGACTCTGCAACCAGTCTAGGACGTCGCCGAGCACAGCCGTTTGGTGCACCACATAGCGGCTAGGATCCAGATTTAGTTCGGGACCCTGCTTAACCTGATCACCATGGGTGAGGATAAAAATCTGAAGGGGAGCAACCAAGGGGCGACAGGGATGAGCGGGACAGGAAAACGCCGTGACAATGTTCAGAGCACAACAGCTAGAACCCATCTGGGCCAGAACGCACTACCCTGACCTAGGGGATGTCAGGATATTGTCAATTGTAAAGGGTGGTTGCCAGAATACAGCCTGCCCCCTAAACCTGGAAGCAAACCCCTTGGGGAATAAGCCCATGGCGCTGCCGCCCCTCGACTCTGTTCTGAGCCCTGTTCCGGCCTACGGTTTGACGACTCCCCTGGAGCGCATCGCCCTGGCCCTAGGGCAGCTAGCCGTGACCCCCAGCCACATTGTGGTTGTCGATGGGGAGCAGCACCCGCTGGGCGCGATCGCCCTCGGGCGACTGTGGGCGGCTAGCCAGGGAGCTTTGCCGCCGGGTGGAGCGCCTGAAGTACCTACTGAAGCCTCTAGCCTGCGGTTGGCTGACTGCCAGGCTTGGCTAGAGCCCGTCGTGGCGGTGATCGATCGGGAGTGGGGCGATCGCCCCACCAGCGCCCGGCTCAGAGCCATGGCCCTGGAGCCAACCGTGGCCCTCTGGGTCTGCACCAGCGCTGACGGTCGCTACCGAGGGGTGCTCAACCCCGCTCAGCTGATGGCCTGGCTGAACGTCCCTGAACCCTTGGAAACAGGCCATATTGCCGCGCCGCCGCTGGGCTTGGGCCAGCAGGCCTGGGTGCTGGAACTCAGCCACGCCCTCAAAACCCCGATGACGACCCTGCTGGGGCTATCGACCCTGCTGCTCGACAGTCGGGTGGGGTCGCTGAGCGATCGCCAGTTTCGCTACGTCAGCCTGATGCGGCAGGCCATCCGCAAACTGACCGGCCTGATCAATCTGCTGCTCGACTGGATGCGCCTAGAGTCTGGCCAGCTGAGCCTGAGCCTCCAGCGGGTGTACCTCAAGCCCCTGGCCGATGAGCTGCTGCCCGGCTTTTTTAATGCCCAGCCTGAGGGTGGCGCAGCGGCCTGGGCCGAGGAATTTACGGTGGGTTTGGCGATCGCAGAGGGCTGGGTGCAGGCCGACCCCCTGCGCTTGCGCCAGAGTCTCCACTATGGTTTGGGCTACCTACTGGCCCACGGCGCTACGCCCGGCGGCCTGGTAATCGAGCCCTGGGGGCCTTGGATAGGCCTGACGCTGTGGAGTTCAAGCTTCATCGTTAACCCTGGCCCCCCTCTAGAACCAACGGTGGCCCCAGGCCTTGATATTCAGCCTGCCTCCCAGTCGCTAGAGGGGTTGGGGCTGGCCCTGGCCCGTCGCTTTAGCCAGCTCCAGGGGGGCGAACTCAGCGGTTTGAGCGCCCCCACCTGGGGCAGCCGCATGACGCTGCTGCTGCCTCGGCCTGGCCCACCCGGCGAGAACGAAACTGTGCTAGTACTACTGGCCAGCGCCAGCCAGGCTGTCGTGGATCAGGTCTACGGTGCCCTGCGGGACAGTCCCTACCGCCTAGCCGTGGCCCCCGGTGGCCAAGCCCTGGCGGCTATGCAAACGCGCCTCGCGCCTCGCTGCACGTTGATTCACTGGGAAGGCCTAGCCGATGCCCCGGTCGATGCGGCGGCCCAGCTGGCTCTCGTGCAGCGCCTGGAGATACCTGGGGCGGTGGTGCTGCGATCGGCCCCTGGGGCCGATGCTGGGTCAAGGTCAGTAGATCCTGGGGCAACGCCGCTCAAGACCCTGTACCTGGAAACCCTGACCCAGGGGCTACGGCCCACCCTAGACCAACTTTGCCTGGTGCCGTCGCGCCCCCCACCTGACGCGTTGACCATGCTGCTGCTGCGCCCATCAGCGGCTGCGGGGCCAAGTACTCTGCCCCCGCTGGTGCACACCTGGCTCCAGCGCTACCACTGCCGCCTGTTGCAGGTTGACGACCTGCAGCAGGCCAGCCTGCTCAGTCGGGTTTGGCGGCCCCAGGCAGTCATTTTAGACGGGGCAGAGGCGGTGTCTATCCCTTACCTTCAAGACGTTGCCCACCAGCCCGACCTGGCTAAACTCCCGCTGATCACCCTATTGCCCCTGGCCAACGAAGACGCCGCCGTAGCCCTGGGGCTAACGCTGATCCCTTGCCCAGAGGTGTTGACCCAGCCGCCCGCCCTGGCGGTGGTGAGTTTAATGCGGGCGATCGCCCTGCGCCCCGCCGAAAGTTAGGCCAACCTAGCTAAATTTTGCCGCCGCCGGGCAAAATTGGCCCGTGCAGTATAGTTGAGCATCATTCCTATGGGCCACTTTGGGCATATTGAGACCACTGCCATGGGCACTGAAACCGCCAAGCCACGCCGATGACCTATGCACGATCCCAAGATCCATCGCATTGACTCTGTAATCGCCCCTGCATCGGCCTGCTTTTCTGCTTCCAACAATGCCCTCTTGTACTGGCTTACCCTGACCCTGCTCCCTTCCCATAACGAGACTTGTCGAGGCGCTTTTCTGGCGCTGCCCCCCGGCACGGCTGCCCCCCAGCGGCTGATCGATGTGATGCCGGGCATTGTGTTTCAGGCCGATGGCGATGCGGGTTGGTCAATGCGCTACCTCAGCGCGGGCTGTCATCCCCTCACCGGCTACCAGCCCGAGGAGCTGCTCAGCCCAGACTACCCAACGTCGTACAACACCATTACCCACGCCGCCGATCTGCCCCGAGTGCTGGTTAGCATTCGCCAGTCTGTGGATCTGCGCCAGGCCTACGAGGTCGAATACCGCATCCACACCCGCAGCGGCGAAGAGAAATGGGTGTGGGAGAAGGGGTCGCCCATTGTAGACAGCCAGGGGCAGATCAGCGGCATTGAAGGGTTTATTACCGACATCACCCCGCTCAAACAGTCGGAGGCGGCCCTGCGCCAGGTGGAGCAGGCTCTCAAAGCGCGGGAAGACCTGCTGGAGCTGGTGCTAGACAGCATTCCCCAGCCCCTGTTTTGGAAAGATAGTCAGGGCCGCTACCTGGGCTGCAACCAGGCCTTTGCTACGGCCATGGGCCTGTCGTCACCTGCCGAGATTGTGGGGGGCACCGACACCGCTCTGCCCTACCTCAACGTGGAGGAAGCTGCCTACCGAACCGCCCGCGATCGCCTGGTAATGGCCCAGGGCGTTGCCGATCTCCAGGCGATTGAGCCCCAGACCTATCCCGATGGCCACCAGGGCTGGGTAGACTGTAGCCGCCTGCCCATGCGCGACGCCGACGGCACCGTGGTGGGAGTGCTCTGCACCTTTGAAGATGTGACGGCGCAGATTGCCTCCCAGCAGGCCCTCAAGCGGCGAGAACAGACCCTGTCCACCCTGGCCGAGATACAGCGCCGACTGCTGGCCTGGCAGTGGGATTGGCAAGAACCCTCGATTTTGGCGATTTTTGCGGCTCTAGGAGAGCTGGCTGGGGCCAGTCGGGTCTACTACTACGAGCTGCAAGGGGGGCAGGGTGAGCCCCTCTCCCTGCGCCAGCGGGTGGAATGGTCGGCCCCAGGGATTGTCTCCACCGTTGGCGATCCCCGGTTTCAGACTCTGCCGGTAGACCCCGTATTTACCGATTGGCATGCCCAACTGCGGCAGCAGCAGCCTATTAATCAGGTGGAATCAGACTTCTCTGACCTTCAGCGCCAGATGCTGTCTAACCCTCCCAGCAGTGTGAAGTCGATTCTGCTGCTGCCCCTAACCCTGCAAAATCGGCTGCAAGGGGTGATGGGGTTCAGCAACTGCATTGCCCCTCGCCCCTGGGCCGAGGCCGACGTTGATCTCCTCCAGGTGGTGACCGCTGATCTGGCCCTCGCCCTGGAGCGTCGCCAAACCGAGCTGTCGCTAAAGCAGGCCGAGCTGAAGTACCGCAGCATGTTTGAGAATGCCGTGGAGGGCATGTTTCAGAGCACGCCCGAGGGGCAGTATCTGACCGTAAACCCAATGCTGGCAAGGCTTTACGGCTACGAGTCGCCCCAGGATTTGATGCAGACCCTGACCGACATTAACCAGCAGCTCTACGTGCAGCCGGGCCGCCGTCAGGAATTTACCGATCTAATTCAGGCCGGTGGAGCAGTCCTAGGGTTTGAGTCAGAGGTGTATCGCAAAGACGGAGCGGTGATCTGGATTGCGGAGTCGGCGCGGGCGATCTACGACGATCGCAACCGGCTGATTGGCTACGAGGGCACCGTCGAAGATATCACCGATCGCAAGCGGGGAGAGGCGGCGATTTTGCGGCGCGATCGCCTGTTGCAAGGGGTGGCCGAGGCCAGCCAGTGTCTGCTCACCACCACCGACATGCACCAGGCCATTCCCCAGGTGCTGGCCCGCCTGGGGGAAGCGGCCACCGCCGATCGCGCCTACGTCTACACCCACCACCCCCAATCGATCACGGGGGAACCGGCCATGACCCTGCGCTACGAGTGGACCACCCCCACCACCGCCCCCGGCATTGACCAGCCCCACTGGCAAGACCAGAGCTACCGGGCTCTGGGGCTAGAGCGCTGGCACACCCTACTACAGCAGGGCCAGTCGATCTGCGCCCTGACCCGCCACATGCCCCCCGCCGAGCAGGCGGTGTTGCTCAGAGACGACATTCTATCGATTTTGATGGTGCCCATTTTTATTGATGCCAAACTGTGGGGCTATATCGGCTTCGATGCCTGTCACCAAGAGTGGGAGTGGAGCGCCAGTGACGAGTCGATTTTGGTGGCGGTCGCCGCCAGCCTAGGGGGTGCCCTCAAGCGTCAGCAGACCGAGGCGCAGATGTGCTATCAGGTGTACCACGACACCCTCACCGGGCTGCCCAATCGAGCCTTTTTTGACCAGCATCTGCCCCAGGCGATCGCCCGCACCAGCCAAAATGAGCAGATGCTGGCGGTGATTTTCTTAGACCTCGACCATTTCAAAACCATCAACGACACCCTCAGCCACGCCGTGGGCGATCTGCTGTTGCAGCAGGTCACCCAGCGGATCAGCGCCGCCCTGCGGGCCGAAGACATTGTGGCCCGCTGGGGCGGCGACGAATTTACCCTGATTTTGCCCAACCTGGCCACCTCCAGCGATGCCGCGAAAGTCGCCCGGCGCATTGCCGACCAGCTCACGCCACCCTTTTTGCTGCAAAACCACGAGCTGCACGTCACCGCCAGTATTGGCATTGCCCTGTTTCCCCAAGACGGCCAGGACATGACCACCCTGCTACAAAATGCCGACGCTGCCATGTACCGGGCCAAGCAGCAGGGCCGCAACAACTACCAGTTCTACACCCAGAGCCTTAGCACCGAGGCCGCCCAGCGCCTCAAGCTCGAAACCTTGCTGCACCACGCCCTGGGCCGCGACGAATTTGTGCTCTACTACCAGCCCCAGGTGAATGTCGTCACCGGGGTAGTGGTGCAGATGGAGGCCCTGCTGCGCTGGCAGCATCCCACCCTGGGGTTAGTCGCTCCGGGTCAATTTATCCCGCTGGCGGAGGAAAATGGGCTGATTGTGCCCATTGGCGAGTGGGTGATGCGCACGGCCTGCACCCAGGTGATGGCCTGGCACCGAGCGGGGCTTCCTTTGGTTAACCTGGCGGTTAACCTGTCGGCCCGACAGCTCCAGCACCCCAATCTGGTCAATGTGGTCACCGCCGTGCTCACCGAAACCGGCCTGCCCCCCACCTACCTAGAGCTAGAGATTACCGAAACGGCAGCCATGGCCGATATGTCCGCCTCGATCGAGCGGCTGCGCGACCTGCGCCAGCTCGGCGTCAAAATCTCGATGGATGACTTTGGCACCGGCTACTCCTGCCTCAGCCATCTGAAGCAGTTTCCCCTCGACGGCATCAAAATCGATCGCGCCTTTGTCAAAGATCTGCCCCACAGCCCGGTTGACCAGGCCATGGTCAACGCCATTATTGCCATGGCCAAGGGGCTTTCTCTCAGCCTGGTGGCCGAGGGGGTCGAAACTGCCGATCAGACCCTGTGTCTCTACGAGCTGGGCTGTAACGAAATGCAGGGCTATCTGTTTGGTTACCCCCAGCCTGCGGCGAAGGCAGTGCCCTTTCTGCAGGCTAGCCATGGCCAAAAGTGGCGGCTGGCGTAGGGTGAAGGGTAGAGGGGGGGCTAGACGAGGGCGGCTTTGAGGCTTTGGCAGAAGTCGGCAATGGTGTGCAGAGCGGCCTCGGGATTTTCGGCGGCCAGCCGTTTGACGAAGGCGCTGCCCACAATCACGCCGTCGGCTCCCCAGGCTTTGAGCTGCTGGGCCTGGTCGGGGTCAGAGACGCCAAAGCCCACGCCCACAGGCTTGTCGGTAGATTCCTTCAAGCTGTCAATCAGGTCTTTGACCCGGCTTTGCAGCTCGCTGCGGATGCCGGTGACCCCGGTGACGCTGACCAGGTAGACAAACCCCTGGGCCTGGGCGGCGATCGCCTGAATGCGCTCAGGCGGCGAAGTGGGGGCCACCAGCAGGGTGACATCAATATTGGCGGCGGCGGCGGCGGCCAGTAGCGCATCGACCTCTTCCAGGGGCAGGTCGGGCACAACAAGGCCAGCAATTCCTACCGCTGCCAGGTCAGCCATAAACTGGTCAATGCCCCGGTTGAGAATGGGGTTGTAGTAGGTAAACAAAATCAGCGGGGCGTGCAGCGGCGGCTGAAGCGCTTTCACCATGCCCAGAACGGCGTCGAGGGTAACCCCCTGGGCCAGGGCGCGGGTGGCCGCCGCCTGAATTACCGGCCCGTCGGCCAGGGGGTCAGAGTAGGGCACCCCCAGCTCAATGAAGTCGGCCCCGTTCTCATCCAGCACGCGCAGGGCTTCAGCAGTGGTCGCCAGGTTAGGATCGCCAGCGGTGATAAAGGGAATTAGGGCGCATTCACCCCGCGCGCGCAGGTCACGGAAGCGATCGGAAACAAGGGCCATAGCGGGGTACCAAAAACTTAGTCCAAGGCAGGGGGCCAGCGAGGTTGGGCAAACAATCGCCCAATAGAGCACTCTAAGACAAGAGAGGCACTACGTCTATGGTTCGAGGTTTCGAGTTTGGGGATGGAGGGGAACGGGGCGGGGATTTGGACTCCCTACTGTCAAATCGATTCGCCCATCGAAGGGAGGCAAATCGGTTGAGCCGCCGATTACCCTCTACTCCCTACTCCCTACCCACTAATCGCCCTTTTCCTTACCCAGCTGGTCTTGAAGCGCCGCCAGCTGCTCGGGGCTAAGTTCGTCAAGCCGCCGCTGCAACACCGCCGACTCGTAATCTTCCATCTGCTGGTTGAGGGTCATCTTGTGGGTGACCACCCGCAGCAAGTAGCTGGCCAGCCAGGCCACTAGGCCGCCCACCATGACGACCTGACTCCAAATGCCAGCGTTGATGCCGTCTAGGCCAAACAGCCGAAAACCCAGGAACAGACCGCCCCCGGCGAGGGAAATGCCAAGGCCAATGGCAATTACGTCAATGCGTCGCATAACCCCCCTAGGCCTTGAGGTCGCGGGGCTGAGGACGAAAATTCAAGAAGGGGCTAAACAGCAGCATACCGGGGAAAAAAACAAACACTAACCCGTATAACAGCGTGCGCTCGACGGAGCCTGCCACATACCAGCGCCGCCGCACGTAGAAAATTAGCGCCAGAGGAACTACCAACAGGTAGGTTCCGGCGATGCCGGCATACGCCCCTGCCGCCAGTAAAAAATCATTTGATAGCGCTGGCATTGTCATGGTGATTATCCACTAACCTGACTGCGAAGCCCAATATCCCGAGTGCAGGAATGGTTTAGCACCCCGCCTACCCCAAATCATAGTGCTTCTTGGATGATTGTAAAGGGAAAGCTGGTTCGTGGCCTTAGGTCGTGCGCCCTTCTACCTGAACCAGGGCGCGATCGCCCGTACTCACCAGCCCGCCCCGCAGCACCCGCGCGTACAGCCGACTGCTGCCAGGGTGGTGTTTTTGAGCAATGCGGCTGAAGCGGCGATCGCTAAACCAGCGCATCAGGGTACGGCAGGGGGCAGCGTAGTCGGTAATTTCTACCCGCACCTGGTCACCGAGCTGGAGCTGGCTGCCCGGAATCAGGGTGGCCCAGTCTAACCCGGCCAGGGTGAGGTTTTCGCCGGTGCTGCCGGGGGCGATGGGATGCCCCTCCTGCTGGAGCCGTTCAATCACCTCTAATGACCAGAGGCAGAGGGCGCGGTCGGGGCCGCTGTGGAATTTAAGGTTGCGCTGGCGATCGCCCTCTAGACCGGCCAGGGTTACCTCGCCAGCGAGCACCGGCAGTTTGGGCACCCCACCGTCGGAAATGTTAATCTGAACAATTCG
Source organism: Tildeniella torsiva UHER 1998/13D (assembly GCA_019358835.1). Classification (GTDB taxonomy): domain Bacteria; phylum Cyanobacteriota; class Cyanobacteriia; order Phormidesmidales; family Phormidesmidaceae; genus Nodosilinea; species Nodosilinea torsiva. Next base: position 292,864 of record JAHHIH010000001.1, on the reverse strand, counting down.
ACCGACAGAGGGCATGGGGCTAGGCCTAAGGGGGTGAGAGGGTGGAGGGTGCGATCGCAGCAGACTCAACGCCCAAAAAGCTTAGCAGTGGAAGCATGCGAACCAATGCACTGCCGACGGACAACGGCCCAGAAGCGATCGCTCACACCATCAGCAATGTCTGCTGGAACCGTCCTTACAAATTCCATATAACCTCTGTGGTACGTTTTAGCTCAAATTTACGGCAGAGCATTGTCTGCCTGAATTTTTAGCATTGGGGACTGAGCATCAATAGCGGGATCCGGATCCATTTAAGAATCTTTACAGGATTTGTGTGGTATTTACGGATGACCTTGGTATGATTTGCCGAGTTTGACAGCGAAGTTAAGTCTTTCGACTGTTGACAGCGGGCCGTTTGGCCCTGTGGGAGTGATCAAAGGCATATATCTGACTGGTTCAGAGGCGTGCCGTGGTGTGAAGAGTGGTCTCAGAGGGGTGGTGTGAGACGTATTCAGCGACGACTGTACCGGGGGCTGCTATTCTTGCTGGCCCTGGTTTTAAGCTATTGCCTGAGCCATGCAGGGCCATCGTCTACGGTGGCGCAGGCTCAGAGCCAGATTTTTGTTAACCAGGCTTCGGCCCAGTTTGTGGGGCCCAATGGGCCAGCCACCACCGTCTCTAACCAGACGCAGGTGGGCACCCTAACGCCGCCAGGGCCGCTGCTGCCGCTGCTGCAAATTACCAAGACCGCCGACCGCGCCGCTGCCGAACCCGGCGATGTAGCGATCTACCGACTGCTGGTCACCAACCTCTCGACCCAACCGGCCACGCCGCTCACCATTACAGACCAGTTGCCCCTGGGGCTGCTCTACGTGCCCAACTCGGTGCAGACGACTCCACAGCAGCCAACCCAGGTGGTTGCCACCGACAGCAGCTTAACTCTGACCTTCGCCTCTTTAGGCCCTGGGGAGTCGGTGTCTGTAGCCTACGGAGTCTTGCTGACCCCTGACGCCGTGCGCGGCGGCGGACGGAACATTGCCCAGGCTTCGGCCCCCGGCTTTACACCGGTAACCGCCGCTTACCAAATGACCATTCGTCCCGGCATTCTGGCCGACTGCGGCACCATTCTGGGTCGGGTGTTTGTCGACAAAAACTTCGACGGTCAGCAGCAGCCCGGTGAGGCTGGAGTGCCCAACGCCGTCATCTTTATGGACGATGGCAACCGTATTTTGACCGACCCTGACGGGTTGTTCTCACTGGCCAACGTGCTGCCAGGCTATCGAGTCGGCACGCTGGATCTTTACAGCCTGCCGGGCTACACCTTAGCTCCCAACCTTTACCGCATTGAAGAAAACAGCGTCTCCCGCTTTGTGCGGTTGTCGCCAGGTGGGTTGGGTCGAATGAACTTTGCCGTTACACCAACCTTTGGGGAGGAGCAGTCATGATGCCTCTGTCTTCTCGTTCGCTGGGGTTGGGCCTGCTAACAACCCTGGCTGGATCGTTTGGTATCTTATTGCCCAGCTATGCCGCCCCTGGGGAACTGGGTACGGCAGCCGATCTGGAGATCTCTGGTAGCCCGGGCGCAGCGGTGCAATCCGTCATTGAAGCTCCGGCAGTCGAACCCAGCGCCATCGAAACGCTAGAGTTGCCGCTGCCAGAGACGCCACTGACGAACTCTGAGGTGGTTGTGACGACGGCCGCACAGCCCTGGGCCGATTCAACAGCGGCGATCGCCGCCGCTACAGTCCTCCCCTCAGGCGATCTTCCTACGCCTGACACCAATGCTCTGCCCGGGGAAGGTGGAGTGCCCCTAGCTAACCGCAGCGAAAATTCTGAGCTGTTTGAGTTTCAGTTTGGTGGTGACCAGCTGCCGCTTAACCCGCCCCCCACCCAACCGCTGCGGCCGGTCGTGCCCCAGCCCGAAGTGGCCGCTTACAGCATCACCGTCGAGCCCGAGCGCGATATTCAGATACCCGCCAACGGGCGATCGGCGCTGACTCTGGTAGGGGCTGTCACCGCCGCTGAGGGTGCGCCTCTAGATGACAATGTAGTAGTGACCCTGACCAGCAGCGCTGGCGAATTTATTGGGGCCGACTACGACAGCGATCGCAGCGGGTTTCAGGTGCTGGCCCGGCAGGGGATATTTGAGGCGCAGCTGCGATCGACCCTCGACGCCCAATCGGTCACGGTGCGGGCATCGGTTGACCCTCGCACCCTGCGCGAGCTTGACCCCACGCTGCGGGAGGGCTACCCAGCCCTAGAGGCCACTACCCAGGTAAGCTTCATCACCGACCTGCGCCCCACCATCATTTCTGGGGTAGTTGACTTCCGCATTGGCCGGGGCGGCACAAACCTACTGGGCAGTTTCAGAGACTTCCTCAGCGCCGACTCCCTCAATCAAGATGTTGAGGTGAGCTTTACCACCGGGCTGTTTGCTACAGGTGCCGTGGGCGATTGGTCGTTTACCGGAGCCTACAACAACACCCGTGGCCTCAACGCTCGCTGCGATGGCAACAGCCTCTACCGCGATGTGCAGGCCTGTGACCAGACCTACCCGGTCTACGGCGACAGCTCCACCACCGACTTTCTCACCGAGTCCATCGACAGCCTCTACCTGCGCTTTCAGCGCGACTCCCTGGCTCCCGATGCCGACCCCGACTACTTCATGTGGGGTGACTACGGCACCCAGGAGTTTGCCGGGTCGTCGCAGCAGTTCACCGCTACTGTTCGTGAGCTGCACGGCTTTAAGGGCAACTACACCTTTGGCAACGGCATTCAGCTGACCGCCATGTACGGCGACAACGTGCGGCCCTTTCAGCGCGACACCATCGCTCCTGACGGCACCAGCGGCTACTACTTTCTGTCGCGGCGGCTGGTGCTGCGGGGCAGTGAGAATGTGTTCATTGAGGCCGAGGAATTTAACCGCCCCGGCACGGTGCTCGAGCGCACCCCGCTCTATCGCGGCGTTGACTACGACATCGACTACGATCGCGGCACCCTGCTCTTTCGCCAGCCGGTGCGGGCCGTTGACCTCAACCCCCTGGGCACCACCCTGGTGCGACGCATTGTCGTCACCTACCAGGTTGACGATGCCTCGGTGCGGGGCAGCCTCTACGCGGGGCGCTTGCAGTATCGCCCCGAAGGCGACAACGGCGGTGTCGTCGGGGCCACCCTGCTGACCGAAAACCAGGGAGCCCAAGACTTTACCCTCTACGGCTTTGACTTCCAGTGGCCCCTGGGCGACCTGGGCCAGATCACGGGCGAATATGCCCGATCCTCCTTTAATACCGGGGCCACCAATAACCAGGGCAATGCCTACCGCGTCGAGCTGAGCGCCACCCCCTTTGAAGGCATCACCGGCCAGGCCTACTACCGCTCGACCGACAGCGGGTTTAACAATACCGCCACCAGCAGCTTTAGCCCCGGCCAGACCCGCTGGGGTGCCCAGGTGCAGGCCCAGGTGGGGGCGCAAACCCAGCTGCGCGCCCTGGTCGATCAGGAGCGCAACGTGGGCAACGCCGTAGCGGTACCAACCACCGCCACCGCACTGCTCCAGCCCGGCTACAACCCGGTGCGAGGCGGTGTCGTTGACAACACCCTCACCGAAATTCGAGCCGGGGTTGTGCAGCAGATCGGTAGCGCCACCCTGGGGGTGGACTTCGTCAATCGCTCCCGCGAAGACCGCCTAACCAACTTCTCTACCGACGCCAATCAGCTGGTGTCACGTCTCAACTTGCCGCTGACCGCCACCCTGAGCGCCCTGGCCCAGAGTGAAATCAACCTGAGTGCCGCTGACCCCCTCTACCCGACCCGCAATACCGTTGGTCTGGAGTGGGCCGTGCAGCCCGGCGTTAGCCTACGGCTGGCCCAGCAGTTTCTATCGGGCGGGCAGGGGCCGGGTTCTATCACCAGCCTCGACACCATTGTTGACTACCAGCTCGACGACAACACTACCCTGACCAACCGCTACTCGCTGTTGGGGGGCTACAACGGCATTACCGGGCAGGGAGCGGTCGGCTTGAACCACCGTCTGACGCTGGCCCCCGGCCTGCGGGCCACCTTTGGCTTTGAGCGCATCTTTGGGGATGCCTTTAACCTGACCGGGTTGGGCCAGCAATTCGCCCAGCCCTATGCGGTGGGCCAGGGAGCCTCGGGTCTCGGACTGCAAGCTTCCACGGTGTACTCGGTGGGGCTTGAGTACACCGACAACCCCGACTGGCAGGCCAGCGGTCGCATTGAATACCGCGACTCGCCGGGGTCGAGCAATTTGGTGCTGGGGGCCGCTGCTGCCGGGCGCATTACCGAGGCGCTCACCGGGTTGGCCCGCTTTGAGATGGGCAACTTTGCCAACCAGACGCTCACCGATCAGCTGGGAGACTCTAGCACGCTGCGGCTGGGGCTGGCCTACCGCAACCCGGTGAGCGATCAGTTCAACGGTCTGCTGAGCTACGAGTTTCGCAATAACCCTAGCAGCACTCCCAACAGCATTTTGCAGGGGGTCAGTTCTGAGGCCCAAGACCACACCCTGTCGCTGGAGGGCATCTACGCCCCCAACTACCAGTGGGAGTTTTACGGCAAGTACGGCCTGCGCTACAGCACCGCCAACCTGGCCCAGGATATTGGCTTCTCCAACAGCATTCACCTGGCCCAGTTTCGGGCCACCTATCGCTTTGCTTACCGCTGGGATGTGGGGGCTGAGGTACGTTGGCTAGGACAGCCGGTGGTGGGCTACAACGAAACCGGCTTTGCCCTGGAGGCGGGCTACTACCTGACCCCTGATGTGCGGCTGGGGCTGGGCTACAGCTTTGGCGGTGCTAGCGACGGCTCCTTTGTGGGCGGCGGTGGCTATCGGTCGGCCAGCGGCCCCTACTTTGGCATTACCGCCAAGGTCAATCAGCTGTTTAACCGCTTTGGGGTGCAGCCGGTGTCGCCACCCCAGCAGCAAGAGTCTTATGTGGATGAGGCGGCCCTGATCGACAGGCCCGAGGCCGACGCAACGGGCACTGCCCCAGGAGGTGAGGAATGAATCAGCGATGGTGGATCGGATATGGTGCGATCGCCCTGGGCCTACCCGCCGTGGGCATGGCGATCGCCCCGGCCTTAGGGCAGTCGGCCCTGGCGACCTACAGCATGCGGGTGACCAGTGGTGATGATGGGCCGGTGCAGCCTGACCAAGGGCTGACGCTGCGGGAGGCGATCGAGCTGGCCAACGGCACCCTTACCCCTGAGCAACTGAGTGAGGCAGAGCAAGCCCTAGTGCAGCCTTTGCCCGCTGGGCAAGGCTCGCGGATTGGCTTTGACCTACCGGCAGGGCAGACCACGATCGCCCTAGTCGATCTCCTGCCCGAGATTGTGGCACCAGAGCTGGTGATCGACGGTACGACCCAAGCCGGGTACGACGCTGAAGCCACCTATGACCCCAAGTTTCCGGCTGCGCCAGCGGTGAGCTTAACCGTAGCGGAGGGCAGCGAGGTGGCTCGCGGCCTCACGATCGCTGCCGATGGCGTGACGGTGCGGGGGCTTAGTTTGTATGGGTTTAGGACGAGCGATCGCGCCACCCAGACCACGCCACCTTCCGATATTTTTGTCAGCGCCCTAGCTCCCCCGGTAGACGCTAGCCCCCTCAGTCCGGTACTAGCGCTGTTTCGTCTCGATCAGCCTGACGCCGCGCCCCGTGGCGTGGTGATCGAGCAAAACTGGCTGGGGCTACCGCCCGATGGCGAGTTCCCCACCGTGCCCTCGGCCTTTGGGGTGACGGTGTTTAACGCTGTGGAGACTACGATTCGCAACAACCGCATTCAAAACCACGACGGCAGCGCCATCATCACCGGCTTTCGGGCCGATGGCTTGCAGGTGAGCGAGAACGCCATTATCGGCAACGGTCTGGCCGGCATGCCCGACGCCATTCGCTTAGAGGGCACGATCGCCGCCAGCGCCATCACCGACAACCTGATCTGTGCCAACGACGGCAGCGGCATCTACTTATTTAAGCCGGAGGGGGCCACCCAGATCTCGGGCAACGCCATTCAGTACAACGGACGACGGTTTGAGCGGGCGGCGGTATACCTGATGGGCAGCGACCACCAGCTCAGCGACAACTTTATTGGCTACCAGCCGGGGCCAGGGGTTGCGGTGACGGCTTTTCCTGAGAGCCACCGCAACCAGATTCGCGGCAACCGCTACGCCGAGCTAGACGGTCTGGCCATCGACCTCAACACCCAGGGCAACACGGAGGTGCAAGACTTTCAAAAGGGGGATGGGCCAAACCCGCCGCGCAACTCGCACCACCGCCGTCGCGAAACCGGCAACGCCGCCATCAACGCCCCTCAGTTTGATGCCTACAGCTTTGCCAGCGGTGCAGCGGAGGTGACTCTCACCGGCACCGCCGACCCCGGCAGCGAGGTAGATCTCTACCGCGTGGCGGAAGATGGCTTTCCCTACAGTCCGCTCACTGAACCCTTGGGAACCGTGACTGCCAGCCCCGAGGGCACCTTTAGCGCCAGTCTGGCGCTGCCGCCGGGGACTCGGGTGAGTGCGATCGCCACCGATCCGGCCTGGGGCACCTCCGAACCCGCCGCCGTGTCTTCCGTGCTGGCTGCCGATGGCACCCTGCCCGACCTGCCTGCCACCCCGGTAGAGCCGCCGAGCTGTAATCCGCCGGAGCCGCCCCCCGCGCCCGTCGAGCCGCCCCCGCCCCTGGAGCCCCTGCGGCTGGAGATTCCGCGCAACGTTCACTTTGCCCTCGATCGCTCCAACATTAGCCCCGAGAGCGCCGGGGTGCTCGACCAGATTGCCGCCGCCCTGCTGGAATATCCCTTCCTGACGGTGGAACTACACGGCCACACCGACCCCCGTGCCAGCGCCGCCTACAACCTGGCCCTGAGCGAACGCCGCTCCCTGGCCGCCCGCGAGTACCTGATTCGCAAGGGCGTACCCATGGAGCGCATGCGAATTGTGCCCCTTGGTGAGACCCAGCGCCGCAGCGAGGGCAGTGGCCGCGTCGAATATGCCCGCGATCGCCGCGTCGAGTTTATCTTTACCGACGTGCGCGGCCTCGATATCATCTTCCTGAACCAGGAGGCCGACCTCCAGCTCGAGTAGAAATCGGGCTATGGATGACCCGCAATTGCCGTATTCGCCTTTAACCATGTTTGTCATGCCACAGTTTGCTATACCCCAGATGCAATCGAGGATCGCTGTGACGATTTTGCCCCAGGTTAGTCGCTTAGCTGGCCTGATGGCGGGGGTCGCGTTGACCCTAGCGGCTGTGTTTGGAGGGGCAACCCCGGCCTTTGCTCAGCTTACTACTCCCGTTGGGGTTGATCAGCTGCTCGCCACTGAGCAGCCTGCTGTTGTCAGCAACTTCCCAGGGACGCCCTACACTACGCCGTGCGATCCCGGTTCCTTTGCGGGTTGCAATTTAGGGGCCGTTACCAACCTCACCTTTGGGGCTGAGAACAACGTTGTGCTTAACGCTGTGATTGCTGGTGGCACTCGGTTTGAGCCTGCCACCGATCTACTCCCGCCAGTGGGGCTAGCCCAGCAGATCGTGTTTCGTCGCAACACAAATGTCGGCCTGCCCAACCGTCAGCTGCTCTTCTTTGAGCAAACGACCGCTAACGCCACTACGCTAACCCTAGCCCCTGGCCAGGTCGGAAGCATTGAAGAGGCCATGCTGAGCAATATTGTCAACCGGGGAATTGACAACGTTTTTAACAACGTGCCGGAGGTCGCGGCTGGGGGTACCGGCCAGGAGACCGCCAACAACATCGAAAGAATTGACTACATCATCACGGCTCCCGGCATTTCGGTGCCCATTGCCGATCAGGGAAATGTAGGGTTTTTGATTCTGGAGCGGGGCGGCAATGACGCCTTTAAAATTGCGGCCATCACGGCCCTAGATGGGGCAGGGAATCCAGCCGCCTATGGCCCTTTAATTGATGTTACTACCGCTAGCTGGGGTGCCAGTAACGACGTCCAGGTAGCATCGGCCGTGACGCGGTGGGACAATCTAGCCGATCTGACGCCACCGTTATTTAGGCCGTCTCACTTGGTAAACAGTCAGCCGGTGCGGGGTATCTTTTTCCCCATCAATTCTCTGGTGACGGCCCCTGACAATGCAAATCCTATCTTTGGCTATTCGTTATTTGCGGTCGATGTGAATGGGGCAGGTGCACAGCTGGTCGATTTCGAGAACGTGGCTATTTTTCCCACTACCACTACGGGCGCGAATGCCGTCGGTGGTCTCGACCTGATTGCCGGGGGCTTTGGTCTGATTCGGCGAACCGGGGCCTTCTCCTTGGTGAAGCGGGTCACCGACCTGCTGGGGCCGGCCAACCTCCCCGACTTTAGCCAGGTTTTGGGCACTGGCAGCACCATTGACCTGCTGCGCAACAACAACCTGGGCCAGGGGCAAATCACCATTGCTGACCCGCCCGTGCAAACTGGCAATGGCATTGAGTACACCATTTACTTAACCAACACCGATTCCACTAGCGTCACCGGCGTAGTGGTATGTGACCAAATTCCGGCGGGGACAACGTTTAACCCCGATGGCTATGGGGCGGGCCTAGGCATTGAAGCGATCGCCTCCTCCAGCCCACCGGGGCCAGTGGTCACCTACACCAGCACCGCCGACGGCGACCCTGGCACCTTCTTCGCGCCGGGGGCGGCCCTGCCTGCGGTCTGCGGTGCCAACCAAAATAACGGTGCTGTGGTAGTAACGGTGGGGCCGGTAAACGCCAACCAGGTAGGGCTAATCCGCTTTCAAACCACCGTGAACTAATCGCTTTAACCTCACCCTACTCAGAACGGCTGGCCAATAGGGTCAGCCGTTTTAGTATGAGGGTCAAATCGTGGGCAAAAATAGGGCGCGTCGCTGGGGTCAGGGGGGGAATGTGGACAAAGAGGGCTTGGATAGGCCAGCGGTGCTGGGCGATCGCCCCCAGCACCCGGTAATACAGGTGGTTGCACACGTAGGTACCGGCGCAGTCGCTAATCGCCGTCAGGTGAGTACCCACCATCAGGGCTTCCAGCGGCAGGGAGGTGGGTACCGCTCGATCTTCCTGTTTGCCGTAGCGCTCTAGGTTGAGGTGGGTGCGGCCCTCGGCCATGCCGCAGCACACCACCACAGAGGGTCGCAGCTCGGCCACTTTGGCAATCACCCGAATGGGGGCCAGCTCAAAGCTAACGGGAATGTGGCGGAGAATAGCGGTGCCGGAGGGAATCTGTCGCTGCTGTTGTAGGTGGACGATTAGATCGTCGGCGGCGTTGGAGGGCTGGTGGGCACGCCAGGGGGCGAAGGTGGTGAGGAGCATGGGGGGTGAGGGGTGAGGGGTGAGGAGTAGGGGGTAGGGGGTGAGGGAGGTGGGGAAGGTGAGGGAGTGACGAGCTAGTTTTGAATTTTAAGGGTTGAGTTTTGAATGCGTGCTGTATACCAAAAATTCAAAATTCAAAGTTTCTCCTTCGGAGACGCTTCGCGTAGGCGTAGCCAGTCCAAAGGACTTACAAAACTCAGCACTCAGAATTTCCCTCTACCCCCAGCCATCTACCCTCTACCCATCGCCAGGTAGGATAGAGTCTGTAGAAACCTCGATGCCCCAGAAAACGAACAAAGCAGGAGTGTGTATGGCTAACATTGCCGTAATTGACTACGACATGGGCAACCTGCACTCGGCCTGTAAGGGGTTGGCGCTGGCGGGGGCGACGCCGCAGATTACCGATGTGGTGGCTGATCTAGAGGCTGCCGATGCCCTGGTGCTGCCGGGGGATGGGGCTTTTGACCCGGCGATGCGGCACCTGCGGGAGAAGGGACTGATCGAGCCAATTAGGCGAGAGATTGCGGCAGGTAAACCGTTCCTCGGCATTTGTCTGGGCCTACAGCTATTGTTTGACGGCAGCGACGAGGGGGTGGAGCCAGGGCTGGGGCTAATTTCGGGCCGTATTCGCAAGTTCAAAAAAGAGCCAGACATTGCCATCCCCCACATGGGGTGGAACCAGCTGACACTAACCCAGCAGGACTGCCCACTGTGGCAAGGGGTGAGCGATGGCGACTGGGTGTACTTTGTGCACTCCTACTACGCTGAGCCCAGCAACCCGGTGGTGAATGCAGCGACGACCACCCACGGTAGTCAGACGGTGACAGCTGCGATCGCTCAAGATAACCTCTTCGCGATGCAGTACCACCCCGAAAAATCGGCCCCCGCTGGCCTTCTCATGCTGGCCAGCTTTGTGGCTCTGGTCAAAGCTCAAACCCCTGTGGCGGTGGCCTAGCCCATGCTGCGCATCTACGGCAACCGCGCCCTCAAAACCCCGCCCGGTTTAGACACCCGCCCCACCTCGGCCCGGGTGCGCGAGGCGCTATTTAACATTTGGCAGGGGCGCATTGCCGACTGCCGCTGGCTCGATCTGTGCACGGGCAGCGGGGCGATGGGGGCCGAGGCGCTGTGTCGGGGCGCGGCCGAGGTGGTGGGCATTGAGAAGTCGCCCGACGCCTACAAAATTACCCGCGAGAACTGGCAGCAGGTAGCCCAGCCTGACCAGACCATTAGCCTGTTTCGGGGGGATGTGGTCAAGCAGCTGTCGCGGCTGCACGGGCAACCCTTCGACTGCATTTACTTCGACCCGCCCTACGACAGCGAGCTATACCTGCCTGTTCTCGAACGGGTGGTGAGTCTAAACCTGCTGCACCCCACGGGCGAAATTGCCGTTGAGCACCGTCCTGATGCTTGGGCACCTATCCCGATCGCAGGTTTAGAACTGGTGCGCCAAAAGCATTACGGCACGGCCTACCTAGCTTTCTATGCTCCTCAGGGAACCCCCACTCAGACTTCCTAAACCTTCTGGAGTAGACCAGGTGCTTTACAGCCAGTGTTTGGGGTAGGGGTGGCCCGGAATCCAGCGGCTAAAGGCCACCGTACAGAGCACCAGCAAAATCGCCCCTGTCAGCACCGGGGTAAAGACAAAATCCCAGGAGGCATGGCTCATAACGCCGACCAGGGCCACGGCTCCCCCAGGGGGGTGCAGGGTGTGGGTGAGCTGCATAAGCTGAATTGCGGTGGCCACCGCCAGGGCCATCACCCAGGGTGCAGTTCCAAAAAGGCTGACGCAGGCGACGCAGACCACTCCCCCAATCACACACCCGCCAATCACGTTGCGGGGTTGGGCCAGGGGGCTTTCGGGGACGGCAAACACCAGCACCGCCGTGGCCCCAAAGGGCGCTGCAATCAGCGGATAGCCGGTGTAGACCGTGAGGTAGGCCAGCACGGCAATCCCCACAAAGCTGCACAGGTAGGATGTCAAAATTTGCCCATGGGTGAACTGAGGCTGATGGGAGGAGCGGCGAAAAAGCCTGATGTATCGCGGCGACGCAGTTCGATAGTTAAGCTGTCTCATGGTGTGTGTCTGCCGTAAGCCCTTAGCCGCCTGAATGATTGACGCAGTGTTAAGCAAAAATACTCTAGAAGTATTTTGTCATACTTTGATGACACAGTCGCAATAATGTAGCTGAGAGCACAGAAATTAGTAATTTATGGGCCAAGGAACTGCGCTGGTGACAACGCAATCCTCCGCTGCCCGTAGGAAGCGATCGCACCCTAGCCTCTCCCCACACTTACAAAATTACGGCTTCCCTACGTTCTGTCAGAAGCGCTGGGGGTTATCGCTGCCTCAACATCGCTGGCAATGTCGTCGGAGCCGCAAAGACAACGGGCAGGATTTATCCTCCCTAGGCAGACTATTGCGACCGATAAGACCCCCATCTCGACAGAGCGTTTCCGCGTGAGCGCCGTCTAGACTGTGCCTTCAACCCTACAGAAGGCTAATTCACAATGACTAAAGGCGATTCAGATTTGGGAGAACAGGCCCTAAGCAAAGCGTTTGAAATGGGGCTATCGACCCAGCTAGATGCTGCAGAGGACTTAAATGCCGAGATTCGCACCAACCCGATCGCGCTGATGCAGGGAGAGCTAGAGTCGGCAGATATTCAGGGACGGGGGCTGGTGATTAAGAACGACCTGCGCACCGAGCAGCTAACGGTAAAAACTGACGGGCTGGCCATCGACCCGCTGAAGGCCGCCCTGGGCCAGATTGAACTTACCCGCCCTACCAATGCCACCGCTGCGGTGGAGCTAACCGAGGCCGATATTGAGCGGGCCTGCAATTCTGACTACATCCGCCAAAAACTGCAATCGCTGGCCGTCACCCTAGAGGGTCGCCCGGTGAAGGTAAGTGCCGAGCATATTACCTTCTCTCTGCCGGGGGATGGTCTGGTGGCGATCGCTGCCAGCGTTCTCTTAGACGAAACCGGCGATCGCCACCAGGTGGCCTTTCGCGCCGTACCAGCCATGGGGCCGCAGGGGCATGAAATCGTGCTCAACGATGTTCAAATCGAGGCAGAGAATACGTCGGCAGCGCTGACCGAGGGGTTGCTGGCCGCCGCTAAAGACCTGCTCGATCTGCACAATTTCACTCTCAGCGGCATGACCCTTCAGCTGCAAAGCTTGGACGTACAACCCAAAAAGATCGCCTTGCAGGTTCAGGCCTATGTGGAGTCGTTCCCCGGCAGCTAGGGAACGCGCGAGAGGGGACGGGTGCCTTTGCCAATGGCTAAGAATGGGGGTTAAACCCCAGGCACCCGTCCCCTTTGCAAAATCCCCTAACCTCTGTGCTTGGTCAAAAAGCGATCGAGCTGGTTGGCAAACAGGCCCGTATCCCGCTGGCTAAAGGGGGGTGGCCCGCCGGTTTCGACCCCACCGCTGCGCAGCTCATCTAAAAAATTTCGCATTGAAAGACGCTCTCGAATATTGCCCGCGTCGTAGAACTGTCCCCGAGGGTTGAGGGCGTAGGCTCCTTTTGCGATCGCCTCCGCCGCCAGGGGAATGTCTGCCGTAATCACCAAATCCCCCGCTTCCAGGTGCTGCACAATATAGTTGTCGGCAATGTCTAGGCCCGATCGCACCTGCACCGCCTCAATGTAGGGCGACCCCGGAATCTGTAGCTCCTGGTTGGCAACCAGGGTGGTCTTTAGCTCGACCCGTTTGGCGGCCCGAAACAGAATTTCTTTAATCACCCTGGGGCAGGCATCGGCATCAACCCAGATCTGCATAGCTACTCCTCAGCGCTGAGGCTATGGCAATCTGCGCACAGGCTTCCGCATCCGACAGGGCATCGTGGTGGTTGAGGGGAATGCCCAGGTAGTCGCACACGTTGGGCAGCTTGGTAGGACGAATATTCCACGCCTGGCGGGCCAGCTTCACCGTGCAGACAAACTCCGCCACCGGGGGCAAAATGCCGTAGGCCTTGCAGCAGGCGTAGAGCACGCTGCGATCGAAGGGGGCGTTGTGGGCCGCCAAAAAGTCGGCCCCCGCCAGCATCGCCGCAATGTCGGGCCACAGCTCGGCAAAGTCGGGCTGGTTCGCCACCTGCTGCCAGGTAATGCCGTGGATGTGGGTGAACTCAAAAAGCCGTCGCGGGGGGCGAATCAAGTAGTGAACTTTATCCACCACCTGGCCCTGCTCGACCCGCACCAGGCCAATGGCGCAGGCGCTATCGCGGTAGCGATCGGCGGTTTCAAAATCGAGGGCAACAAAGGTCGTCATGGCAAAATTCTACAGGCAGGGGCGGCAAAGCGATCGCAGAACCACAACCTCACGCCTGGAGCAAAAGAACGGAAATAGAAGAACGAAAAATGCCCGATGAGCACGAATCCTTGGATTTTCGGCTGTCCTTTCCCGGACTTCACCCGTCATAGGCCGTGGAAATGCGTCGGCTCAAGCTCTGCTGCAATCCTGAAACGCGTTGGGTACCTTAAGGGTATTGAACCTACCCTAGCAACGGCCTTTTAAGGATTCTTGAACATCATGCGTGGACTCTCTTTAGTCGGGTTGTTAGTTGGGCTTAGCATCGTGGGAGCCCTCGTGTTTCACCAAACCAAGCCAGCGTCAGAGGGGGAGACCGCTCTGCCCACTGAGAACATTGAGAAAGCCAACCAGGCCGCTGAAACCGTAGAGCAGCAGGCCGAACAGCTCCAGCAAGACCTGCAAAAACTGCCCTAGCCCTCGCGAACTCCCCCCGCCATTAATCGGCACTGGCGGGATTGGGCAGCTCTTTCTCTAGGGCATTGTGGCCACCAATGTGGCGCTCGTACCACCCCATCAGCGGGGTTGAACTCACGCCGTGCAGCGTCACCGAAATCGTGACTGTAATGATAGTCACCCAGGCAATCAGCTCGCCAATCTCGCCCTCCAAGCCCTGCCCCAAGCTGTAGGCGAGGTAGTACAGCGAGCCCACGCCTCGAATGCCAAACCAGCCAAACAACCACCGCGTGGCCGGGTGCACGGGCGATCCAATCGTGCTTACCCAGGCACCCAGGGGGCGAATTAGAAAGATCAGCGAGCCCGCGATCAGCAGGCCCGGCACCGCATACTTGAGCATGGGCTCAATGCGCAGCAGCGACCCCAGCAGCAAGATCGTGCCGATCTCGGCCAGCTTTTCAAGTCGCTCCATAAACATGAGGCGAGAGGCGGATCGCTCGGTAGTCAGGCACTGGCTAAACATCACCACGCCAGCGACAAATACCGCCAAAAAGCCGTAGCCGTGAACAATTTCAGCCAGAGAATAGCTGATCAAGATGGTGCTGAGGCCAATAAAATCTTCCATCAGCGCGTCAACGTTCTGCGCTTGGGTGAAATGCTGCTCTAGCCAGCACACCCCCTTGGCCACCCCAATGCCCACGATTAGGCCAGCGGCGATCGCCCACACCAAATCCACCGCCACCCACCGGCCAAACCAGCTTTCCCAGCTGTCGTTTTCGAGCCAGTGCAGCCCAAAGTAGACAAACGGAAAGGCCAGGGCATCGTTGAGACCCCCCTCGGAGGTGAGCCCAAAGCGCAGTTCATCGCGGTCTTGGGGGTCATCGAGCTGCACTTCAGAGGCCAAGACCGGGTCGGTGGGGGCCAAAATGGCCCCCAGCAAAATGCCCGCGCCCCACTCTAGCTTGAGAAAAAAGTGGCCGATGGCGGCGATCGCAAAGATTGAAATTGGCATCAAAAAGCCAATCAGCCGAATCGTCGAATTCCACGCCCAGGCCTTGAGCGGGCGATTCATCTTCAGGCCACAGCTAAACAGAGAAATTAAGACGACAAACTCGGTCAACCGCTCTAAAAAAGCCGTGTCAGGGCGCGCCCGCACGAGGTTGAATCCGTAGGGGCTGAGAATGATCCCCACAATTAAATAGATCAGCGCATAGGAGAGGGGCAATCGGCCAATCCAGCCCGACCCTAGGGTCACGGCAAGCAGCAATAGGCCAATCACCAGTAGATCGAGAATGTAGATATCCACGGGTAGGCCAAAACATAAATCGCCCTTTCACTCTAGGAGCTAGATTTGAGGGCGAAGTGCAACCTGCGGTAGATCTTTGTTCCTAATCGCTGCCGCCCCAAGTCCAGCGAGGATTGCCATCCCGCAGGCCCTTGAAAATGATCACCGTGGTAAACCCGTTGGGGTCACGTATCCCGGTCATGTCAAGAATGGCTTTGACCTGGCCATTGATCAGCTGAATGCGGATGTAGGAGTTGCCCTCGTAGGCCTCACCATCGACATTGACCATGCCGCCTGAGGCCTGGCAATTGCGGTATTCGGGCTTGAGGGTGCCCACCCAGGTGGCGCTAAACTGATCTGACTGAGACAGCCGAATGTTAGTGGCAATGTCGCGCAGTTTGACCATGCCATCGGTTGAAAAGCTGCCCTCAACGTAGGGGCGAGGGGTTTCGTGGGCAATCAGCCCCTCCGGACAGCGGGCCTCTGGGCCAGTGAGCAGGGGCAGCACACTCAAATCGATTGTGCTGGCTAGGGCCGCAGCGCCCAAGCCGCTGACCAGGCTCAGGGGCAGACTGGTTAGCAGCGCCCAGCAAAACTTTAATTTCATCGCCATCTATCCTCTAGGAGTACAACGCAGGCTCAAGGCAGTCTTTTGTATTGATCTCTACAGCGTTTGGGGTGCACATTCCCGATCGGCAACCCCGCCATGCCCCTGAGCCAATATGGCATGATTGATCTCTGCGCTTCGCTGGGGCCTCGCCCCGCCACTCTGTATGCTACGCCTCAGCCAAATTAAACTGCCTCTCGACCACTCCGAAGCCGCCCTTGAGGAGGCCATTCTCAAAAAGCTGCACCTGGCGGCGGCCGATCTGACCCGCTTCACCATCTTTAAGCGCAGCTACGACGCCCGCAAAAAGGGCAATATCGCCCTGGTCTACATCGTCGATGTGGAGACGCCTAAGGAAAAGGCCCTGCTCAAACGGTTTAAGAAAGACGCCACGGTGGTCGTGACCCCCGATATGACCTATTGCCCGGTGGCCCAAGCTCCCGAGGGGTTTCAGAATCGCCCGATTGTGATTGGCATGGGGCCTTGCGGTATGTTTGCGGGGCTGATGCTGGCCCAGATGGGGTTTCGGCCCATTATTCTGGAGCGGGGCAAATCGGTGCGCGATCGCAGCGTTGACACCTTTGGCTTTTGGCTCAAAAAAACCCTCAACCCCGAGTCAAACGCCCAGTTTGGCGAAGGCGGCGCGGGCACGTTCTCGGATGGCAAGCTCTACAGCCAGGTGAGCGACCCTCAGCACTACGGGCGCAAGGTGCTGGTCGAACTGGTAAATGCCGGGGCTTCTCCTGAGATTCTCTATATCAATAAGCCCCACATCGGCACTTATCGCCTGGTCAAAATCGTGCAGAACATGCGGGCCATGATTGAGTCTTTGGGTGGCGAAATTCGCTTTCAGACCCGCGTGGTGGATCTCGACATTGACCAAGGCCAGGTACGCGGCGTGCGCCTCGACAATGGCGACTATTTGGCCAGCGAGCATGTGGTGCTGGCTGTGGGCCACAGCGCCCGCGACACCTTCCATATGCTCCACGATCGCGGCGTTTACATTGAGGCCAAGCCCTTTTCCATCGGCTTTCGCATTGAGCATCCCCAGTCGCTGATCGACCAGTGCCGGTTGGGGGAGCAGGCCGGGCACCCCCGCCTCGGCTCCGCCGACTACAAGCTGGTGCACCACTGCGAAAATGGGCGATCGGTCTACAGTTTTTGCATGTGCCCCGGCGGCAAGGTGGTGGCGGCAGCGTCAGAGCCGGGCCGCCTGGTGACCAACGGCATGAGCGAGTATGCGCGGGATGAGTCGAATGCCAACAGCGCGATCGTCGTTGGCATTACCCCAGACGACTATCCCGAGGGGCCGCTGGCGGGCATCGAACTCCAGCGTCGCCTGGAGGAATTTGCCTTTGAGCTGGGCGGCGGCACCTACGAAGCGCCAGGTCAGCTGGTGGGCGACTTTTTGGCCAACCGGCCATCGACGGCGTTTGGGGAGGTGCAGCCCTCCTACAAACCGGGGGTCAAGCTGGGGGATTTGAGCGAGAGTTTGCCCGACTATGCGATCGCCGCCATTCGCGAAGCCATCCCCGCTTTCGATCGCAAAATCCACGGCTTTGCCATGGATGACGCTGTGCTCACCGGGATTGAAACCCGCACCTCATCGCCCATTCGCATCAAGCGCAATGAGCAGTTGCAAAGCCTCAACACCGCTGGGCTGTACCCCGCTGGGGAAGGGGCGGGCTATGCAGGCGGAATTCTCTCTGCGGGCATCGACGGCATCCGGGTGGCGGAGGCCGTGGCCCTGGGGCTGCTCAAAGGGTGATCGGCAGGAGCATCAGTTGGGTTCTCGTTTGTTTCATGGAGAATCAGCGGCGAATCCATTTAGTGAGAATGCGCATGGGTTGGCCGGTATTGGGGTCGAGCTGGGGTTTGCTCCAGGCGCGGGGTTCGGCAAAGCCGATGGTGTGGAGATGGGCGATGACTAGCTCCATGCCGGTGGCGGTGCCGATGAGCATGACGCGCACGGGTTCGCGTGGGTCGGCAGGCTCTGAGCCGGGTGGGTTGCCGGAGGGCGGCTGGCTATAGATTTCGCTGTTGGGGATGAATTCTGACATGGCGATCGATTGATAAGGGTATACAGAAGGGATCCGACTCCTAGGGTTTTGCCGCAAGAAATTGCACGAAGGGTGCGAAACCCTGCGCTAGATGGGAAACTGAGCTAACGAATCAGCCGCAAAACTTATATGCCATCGTGACATGTCATCTTGTCTTAGCCAAGATGTTTTGTTGTCGTGGCGAAATGTCTCGACATGCCAGAAAGTAGCCCAAAAGAGCCAAGGCCAGAGTCAGCCCTGAAGCAATTGAGAGATCGCCTCGGGTTGACGCAAGAAGAGTTGTCTCGCCGCTGTGGGATACCGCTGCGAACCTATGTGCGCTGGGAGACTGGGGAAGCTACGCCAAGGCCGACGATTCCGCAGGTGAAGGCGCTGTGTAGGGAGTTAGGGGTTGCGATCGAGGACTTACCCGATGAGTTTGGGCCAATTAGTTAAGACATCAGGAGAGTAGCAGAAACTATATAGCAGTTCTCGTTGATGCGAGGTACTTGCAAATGCCTGTAATGCTTATCAAGTAAATCTCCTGCTCCACTTCATTCACCAGGAACCGCTATAGGCTTACTTTCACACACTACTAAAAATTTTATTCAAACGGGAAAGTTTTGAATAGCTCGAACGGATTTATGAATTGAATAAAAAGCCAAAATAAAGTAGGAGGTTGCCCTTAGATATTTTCAAGAAATACGATAATCTTGTAAGCAAAGAGATCAGTTTTTGCGGAATCAATAGCTTGAAAAGGATAACCACATGTCCAAGAAAGGAAAGGGAAAGTTTGACTATTCTTCTCTTGATTACGATTTGCTTTTTGAGTTAGGTCAGGAAGTATATTCTAACGCATACTCACTCTTGACAGATGCTTGCATTCTTTTTGCCTTTGGATCTCACTCAACAGCTTATGCTTTGGCTGTGCTTAGCCTTGAAGAATGCGGGAAATTTCAAGGTTTAGACCATGTTAGCATGGAGCTTGAGCTAAATAGTGGTCTAAATAACAACTTCAAAGAGTACTTTCTCCCAAAACTTTTCTCAGGAAAGCAGTTTTATAACCATAGCTGGAAGCAGAAGTACGCATCGTTTTCAGTTGGAGATCACTCAGACTTCCCAGGCATCCACTCTGAGATAATGGATGGGAGTCTCGATATAGCTAAGCAGCAAGCTCTTTATGTTGGACTAGAATCTGGAGTAATTGGTACACCTTCACGATTCACGCCAGAAAGGGCATTGAAGATGATTCGCTATGCATTTGAAGCATTCAAAGAAATTGAAGATCTTCCATTTTATCAAGTATTTGAGGATTCTTCAGAAGAAACAAAATCCATGGCTTCATCCTCGGCAAATGACATAAAAGATTTGATTAACTCACTTCCAGAAGTCAGTAAGGAGATTTTTGCAAGCGATATAATTTGTTTTGTGGGTAGGATTTTAAAAATTTACGAGGCCAGCGTGGACGATTCATGAAAAACTTTGATTCGGGACGGCATAGGAAGCTGCCTTAAAATTTATCAGTCAAAAAATTTTAAGAAAATCAACCATTTATCTTGTGGAATTCGCTTACCACAGAAAAACACTAAGTAATTCAAAATTCTTGAAAAACGGGCAGAGGTTCTAAAATACCTCATCCTAATTCTCTTCAAACTGATTTCGATAGGATTGTCTTGTAAATTAGTTTGAAGAGAAAGTGATGCCTCCGCACCTGACCCCATCAGATTACTTAATGCTGTTTGCTTTAGCATTGCAAGCCGTTGCTATTTTTAGCCAGTAATGTATATTCATGCAACACCGATGTTGCTGAAGATGAGAGGGGCGATCGCCTCAGTCGAGAAGTTGTGGTTGCTCATCAACAGCAATGTATCGCCTAGGCATAAACGGTTGGCGGTTGCAGCCTAAGCTGCTTCATCAACGCAGGCAACGTCACCCCCCGTAGCTGGGCCAATTCCATCAAAGCTTGCAAACGATTGGCTTCGGCTTGCTCTACAACATCAATCAATTGCAGCAGTTCTTGGTGCTCCTCTGGGGCAATGGTCTCATCCTGCACCTTCGCTTGCAGCTCGTTGTAACGGTGCTGGGTGTTCTCAGGTAATCCTTGGTTGATGGCTTGCAGTAGATTGGCCTCTAGCTCTGGCAAGCTTGCTGCCTTACGCTGGGCCAGCATCAGACTGACCCGCTCAACAAAATTCCTCAGTTCGTCAGTATCGAGCTGCGCCACCCCGCTCAAGAGCTGGTCGAGATTGAGGCTAACTTCTGAAGTTACTCGCACCGTAGCCATAGGCAAAGACGCTTGAGCGCAAAGAAATAGAAACTTGCATGTTCAAGTTTAACCGTATCTATTCAGCAATCACGCTGTGCGGTTTATCTATTGGCGTTTAACGTGTGTCGTCATATATACTGTTAATTTAAAGTCATGCTGCCCAGCCGTTGATCCGCAACTTCAAAGATAAAGAAGCGCAAAAAATCTTTGAGCGGCAGCGTTCCCGCAAGTTGCCGTCAGACATTCAGCAGGTGGCCCTACGCAAATTACGCATGCTCAACCGCGCCGAAACCCTTCAAGATCTCAGGGTTCCACCTGCTAATCGGTTAGAGCGGCTTACTGGAGACAGAGCTAGCCAATACAGCATTCGGATCAACGATCAGTGGCGAATCTGCTTTGAATGGCAAAACGGTGAAGCCCTTGATGTAGAAATTGTGGACTATCACTGAGGTAAACCCATGGTCGAAGACAAGCTACAGCCAGTGCATCCAGGCGAAATTTTGCTAGAAGAATTTCTCAAGCCGATGAACCTAAGCCAAAATCAAATGGCCCTGGCCCTGAGAGTGCCAGCCCGGCGCATCAAT
This sequence comes from Tildeniella torsiva UHER 1998/13D, assembly GCA_019358835.1. Lineage (GTDB taxonomy): Bacteria > Cyanobacteriota > Cyanobacteriia > Phormidesmidales > Phormidesmidaceae > Nodosilinea > Nodosilinea torsiva. The sequence continues at coordinate 272,071 of JAHHIH010000001.1, read as the reverse complement.
GAGATCGTTCACGGCAAGCGGCGCATTACCGCCGATACAGCCCTGCGCCTAGCCCGCTACTTTAATATGTCGCCCCGGTTTTGGCTGGGGTTGCAAATGGACTATGACCTAGATGTTGCGGAAGATGAGATGGGCGATCGTCTCAACCAGGAAGTTGTGGCCCTCGCCAACCAAGCCTAATTACAAAATGCTTTGTCGAACCAATGACCGCTACTGCTGAACTCGCCACCTTTGGGGCCGGATGCTTTTGGGGTGTAGAAGCCGCCTTTCGCAAACTCGACGGCGTGATCGATACCTCCGTCGGCTACATGGGCGGCCACTTCGAAAACCCCTGCTACCTGGATGTGCTCTCGCGCATCACCGGCCATGCCGAAGTCTGCCAGGTGCAGTTTGACCCCGCCGAAATTTCCTACGACGCGCTGCTCGATACCTTTTGGCGCATCCACGACCCCACCAGCCTCAACCGCCAGGGGGGCGATCGCGGTGAGCAGTACCGCTCCGTGATTTTTTACCACACCCCAGAGCAGGGCAAAGCTGCCCGCCAGGCCAAAAACAAGCTGCAAGACTCAGGCCACTACCCCAAGCCCATCGTCACCCAAATCGAACCCGCCAGCGCCTACTGGCTCGCCTCAGAAGAACACCAGCAATACTTTGGCAAGAGAAAAGGGTGATTAGCTTAAGCGTCAGCCGGCAGTTGCCGTTGTCGTCGCTGCTTCAAAAACTCAGCAAAATCCAGCACCTCAGCCACCAAGTCATCCGATAGCTCATCGGCCAACACTCGCAGAGAACTGCGATCGCCCATTACATCCCGCGCTGCCGCCAACAACGCTATTTGGTGAGGATAGACCCTCTCAACCCCAAGAGTTTCCATAAAAGCATTGGGGTCATCTTGAGTAGAGGGGACAAAATCGCCTTCATTGTCATACTTAACCCATTGGCCAAATAGCTCAATTAAAAACGCTTCGCCCCCATTAAAAACTTCGACAATTGCGCCCGTTGTACCTGCTGGGGCAACTCCACCCTCGGCCAAAGGCACTGAGTCTAAGGTCTGGACGCTATCAAAAAGCTGAAACTGACTCATGGCAAGCCTCCGCCGCGATCGGGCACCGCCGTTACAAACCGAGCGACCCCTATCATCCCTGCTCGACCCAGGCGATCACCTGATCGCCCAGGCGCACATCGTTGAGGCGATCGATTTCGCGAATGCCGGTGGGGCTGGTGACATTGACCTCAGTGAGGTAGCCGCCGATCACATCGATGCCCACAAAGTAGAGGCCGTCGCGAATTAGGGTGGGGGCGAGCTGGCGGCAGATGTCGAGTTCGCGATCGGTGATGTCTACCTGAGCCACCCGACCACCCACCGCCATATTGCCGCGAAACTCACTGCCGGTAGGGATGCGGTTGACTGCGCCAATGGGCTCGCCGTTGAGCATAATAATTCGCTTGTCGCCGTCTTTGGCAGCGGGCAGGTAGGTCTGCACCATCACCGGCTCTTTGCCCTGCTGAGTGCTAATTTCGACCATGGAGTTGAGGTTGCGATCGCCCGCCTGCAAAAACAAAATCCCTTCCCCGGCCTTGCCGCCCAGGGGCTTGAGCACCGCCGACCCCCACCGCTCCACGGTTTCGCGAATCACCGCCTTGCTCTGGCTGACAATGGTTTCAGGAATCGCCTCGGTAAATTGCAGGGCGTACATTTTCTCGTTGGCGGCCCGCAGCCCTTTGGGCGAGTTAATCACACGGGTTTTGGCCGGGTCGATGTAGTCGAGAATGTAGGTGGCGTAGAGGTAGGGCACCGTCACGGGCGGGTCAGTGCGCATAAACACCGCATCCATCTCTTCCATCGACAGCTGTACCGCTTCGCCCACTTCAAACCAGGGGTTAGCTGCTGCCCAAAGCCCATCCACCAGCTCTACGGGGGTGAGTTTCACTGGTTGCATCAGCGCCAGGGCTTTGCCCGCTACCACGCTGAGGGCGTTGGCCGCCGTAATCCAAACCTCGTGGCCGCGCTGCTGGGCCGCTTCCATAAGGGCGACGCTGGTATCGTGGCCAGGGTCGAGGCGGTTGATGGGGTCGATGATGAAGGCAACTTTCACGGGAAATGCTCAATACTCCAAGTAGAGTTCTAGCATCCCACGCCCCGGTTAAGCATGAGGTATCGCTGAGTAAGGCTATTCGTGGCCCAAGGCAAATAGCTGATCAACGCTCAAGGACAACGTTGGAAAGGCCGATGATGTAATTTGCGCTTTCCCCTTAAATACCTGAGTCTGATAGCCTACCGGCGCTAGCACCAGCACAGTTACCTGAGCCGACGTAGGATCAACGATCCAATATTCAGCAATGCCACGCTGCTCGTACTGCTGGCGTTTATCGATATAGTCGCGACGATAATTGTCCTCTGCAGAACTGCGATAGGGGCTTACCACTTCCACCACAAGGGCGGGGTTGGGCATCGCAAAGGTAATGGCGCTGCTTTTGCCTTTTAGCTGAGCCGCTAATTCAGGGGTCAGCACCATCAGGTCGGGAAAGCGATTTTCCTGGGGCACCCCCGGTAGAGACGGTACCTGCAAGGTGGTGGCATGGGTACGTAGCAGTCGCCAACTGACAACTTGTTTAAGATATTCAGCTAGCCCTAGGGCCAGGGAAATGTTGTCGTCGCTCTCAGGCGGCACGTCAATCAGCACTCCATGGGTCAGCTCGTAGCGACGATCAGTACCCTTGTCCTGAGCGAGGTACTGGGCAAAGGTTAAGGGCTTAGGCTGGGCTTGGGTCATGGCTAGGCCACCGCATCCATAATCCATGGCTCCAGTGTAGATCTTGGGAGAAGATCCAGCAGCAGGGCGTTGGGCAGTTGCGTTCACGGATTGTCCACGCAGGGGAATCGCCCTATAGCACCGCAATGCAATCAATTTCGACATCAACATCCTTGGGCAGGCGCGACACCTCGACACAGGCTCGCGCCGGGGCATAGTCACCGCCAAAATACTTGGCGTAGATTTCGTTGACGGCAGCGAAGTCGTTCATGTCTTTGAGAAACACCGACGTCTTCACCACATGGTTAAAGTTGGCCCCAGCAGCGGTCAGAATGGCCTCCAGGTTAGCGATCACTTGCTCAGTCTGGGCAACCACATCCCCTTCGCCCACCAGTTTGCCGGTGGTTGGGTCGAGGGCAATTTGGCCCGAGACAAAGAGCATTTGCCCGCTGACGGCCACGGCCTGGTTGTAGGGGCCGACGGGGGCAGGGGCGGTGGGGGTGTTGATGATGGTGCGCTGCATGGGGATTTGGGGTAGGGGGTGGAGGGTGAGGGGTAGGGAGTAAGGGGTAGGGGGTGGATGGATGGGGCCGTATCTGTACTCCCCACTCCCTACCCCCTACTTTTCTAGGTGGCTGCCAAATCGAGGTCGCTGGCCGTAAAACCGATACTGCCAATAATCTCGCAAAATGCGATCGTGATCAAAGCAGAGATTCTGGGGTACCTCCCAGGGAGTGACGATCGCAGCGGTTTTGGCGTCGTCGCCTGCGACGGGGTCGGCGATCGCCGTGGCCAAAAACACAATACTGATGGTGTGTTTGCGGGGGTCGCGATCGGGGTCAGAGTAGGTGGCGAGCTGTTCGATTAAGGTGATGGCGAGGCCGGTTTCTTCCTGGGCTTCGCGGCGGGCGGCGGTTTCAACACTTTCGCCGTAGTCAACAAAGCCGCCAGGTAGCGCCCAGCCCAGGGGCTCGTGGTGGCGCTCGATCAGCACGATAGGGCGGTGGGGGTGGTGCAGCAGCTCAATAACAATGTCAACGGTGGGGGCGGGGTTGCGATAGGTGGTCATGGGGGAGGCTTTACAGGAAAATTTCTGGAATAAAAATAACTCTTAGGGAAGCCGACTCGCCCCCGTAGGCCATGTTAGAGTCAACTGGAATTTTAGCCGAGCCATCTATGACCTTTCCCAGAGCCAGCGGCATTTTGCTGCATCCTACGTCGCTGCCCGGTCGGTTTGGTATTGGCGACCTGGGGCCAGAAGCCTACCGATTTGTAGATTTTTTGGCCAACACCCGTCAGCAGCTCTGGCAGGTGCTGCCTTTGGGGCCAACAGGGCACGGCAATTCGCCCTACCTTTGCTATTCGGCCATGGCGGGCAACCCGCTGCTAATCAGCTTAGAAGAGCTGTGCGAGCATTCACTACTCTACCCTGATGAACTGCACGATCTGGAGCACTTTTCGCCCCACCAGGTAGATTTTGACGAGGTGATTCCGATCAAGATGCGGCTGTTGGAGCGGGCGGCCAGCCGGTTTGACGACGTGGCGTCTGAAGAAGACCGGGCAGCCATGGCCCAGTTCAGCGAAGAGTGCCACTTTTGGGTGGATGAATTTGCCTTTTTTATGGCGCTCAAAAGCGCCCACGGTGGCGCGGGCTGGACGGAGTGGCCCAGGGCGATCGCCCGGCGCGAACCCGAGGCCATGGCCGAGTGGCGCGAGAAGCTGGCCAGCGATATTTTTTGCCACAAGTTTTTGCAGTTTGAGTTTCACCGCCAGTGGCAGGCGCTGCGGCAGTACGCCCGCGATCGCCAGATCCAAATCATCGGCGATATTCCCATCTACGTCGCCCACGACAGTGTGGACGTGTGGGCCTATCCCGAAAACTTTATGCTCGATGAAGAAACCCTAGCGCCAGCGCTGATGGCGGGCGTGCCGCCCGACTATTTCAGCGAAACCGGGCAGCTCTGGGGCAACCCCACCTACAACTGGGAGGTGCTGCAAAAAAGCGGCTTTAACTGGTGGATTCAGCGCATCAACGCGCTACTGGGCTACGTCGATATTATTCGGGTTGACCACTTTCGGGGGTTGCAGGCTTTCTGGGGCGTACCCGCAGGCGAAACTACCGCCATCAACGGCGAATGGATTGAGGCCCCAGGCACAGAATTGTTTGAAACGGTGCGCGAAACATTTGGCAAGCTGCCCGTCATGGCGGAGGACTTGGGGATGATTACTCCCGAGGTTGAGGCGCTGCGGGACGAGTTTGAATTTCCGGGCATGAAAATTCTGCACTTTGCCTTTGGCGGCGGCAGCGACAACCCCTACCTGCCCTTCAACTACGTGGCCAATAGCGTGGTCTACACCGGCACCCACGACAACGACACCACCCTCGGCTGGTTTGAAAAAATGCCCGACCACGAGCGCGATCGCCTCCAGCATTACCTCGGCTGCATCAGCCCCGAGGGCATTCACTGGTCGCTAATTCGCCTGGCGCTGTTCTCGGTGTCTAACCAGGCGATTATTCCGCTGCAAGATGTGCTGGGCTACGGCAGCGACTGCCGCATGAATACCCCCGGCCTGTCTGACGGCAACTGGGGCTGGCGCTACGAGGCCGAGGCACTGACGGGGGAAATGGCCGATCGCCTGCGATCGCTCACCGAGCTTTCGCACCGAGCTACAGACTCGATGGATTAGCGCTAAGTGATGGGGAAGGTGAGGGAAATGGGGAAAGTGTTGAATGATTAGTTTTGAGTTTTAAGTTCTCGCTGTAAATAGAGCATTCAAAACTCAACACTCAAAATTCAAAACTATTTCCCCAGCTTCCCCATCTCCTCATTTCCCTATCGACTCAAAACCGGCGTTGGCATGCCCCGCATGAGAATATCGGTGACCGAAATCACCCCCAGCAGATGCCCATTCTGAACCACGGGTGCACGCTGTACGCCAGTATCCGACAGCACCTGCGAGGCCTCTTGCACGGTGAGGTCAGGGGCTAGAGAAATACAGGGCTGGCGCATGATGTCTTGCACTAACACCGTTTCAGGATTGTGGCCCCGCGCCACCACGGTATAGACAATGTCGCGCTCGGTCACCATGCCAAAGGGCATATCTTGGCAGCGATGCTCAACGAGCAGCGACCGAATCTGCCGCCGCTGCATGAGATCAATGGCATCGGCCACGGTGGCTCCGCTGGCAATGGTGGTGGCGTTGGGGGTCATGATGTCGGCCACGGTCAGCATAGGACTCTCCAGGAAACAGTGGGATAAGGGCTACAACCGCGCGTTACAGAGGCCTACGCGCCACGGGCAGGCCGTCGTCTGAACCCACAACCGGCACACAAGTCCGGCCTGAAAGATCAAAAATCTGGCTGCTGGGGAAGCTCCCTCAGCGCTGCGAATCGGTTTGCAGCAGTCCCTTCTATGGTGACCTCTAGGGCCGGGGGCATGGGTTGTATTTGTAGCTTTTCTTTAGATTAGCCAGGGTTTATCGGTTACAAGCAGTTACAGATCGCTAGGGTTTTGGCTTAGGCACTACCGGGTGCCGCCGTCGTAGCACCCGCCCCCGACGCTGCTGGCGGCGGTGCAGACAGGTCAGCGCCCCGCCAGCGATCGGAACCAGGGGCATCAGGGCTAGCCAAAAAGCCGGGGGCGGTGGCGCGGGCTGAGCCACCGCCAAGGGGGTAAAGGTGAGTAACTGGGCGGTGAGCAGCGGCGGCGGCAGGGTGACGGCGCGGCGGGCGGCTTCGAGGGCGAGCCAGGTTTGGGGGCCAGCGATGCCATCGACCACTAGGTTTCGCTGGGCTTGGAGCGATCGCACCGCCTCGGCGGTATCGGTGCCGTAGTGACCATCGACTACCCCAGCGAAAAGCCCCCTATTCGCCAAGTCTGTCTGGAGCTGACTGACTAATGGGCCACTGTCTCCCACGTGCAGTAGGGGCGTAGCGGCAGTGTCGCGCTGGGCCAGCGGAGCGGGCTGGGCAAGACCCGCGTGGGGAATGAGTGGGAGACCGCCTACGGCAAGTAGCCCGGCCAGCAGCAGCCGACTGCCCTGGCGCAGGGTGGCGATCCATCGGGTGGTCATTGGTGTCACTCTCCAGAAAATGCCCACAGCCACAGGGGCAAGGTCAACAGCAGACTAGCCGAACTCAGCCCCACGCAGGTGACCGACAGATCGCGATCGAGGTCGTAGGCCTCGGCCAGCACCAGGTTAGAAAAGGCGCAGGGCATGCCCGCCTGCAAAATCATCACCAGCCGGGGCGGGCCGTCTATGCCCAGGGCAGTGAGGCCCAACCCCACGGCCAGGGGCAGTACCAGCATCTTAATCGCCACGGCTACGGTGGCCCGGTGCAGGTGCTGCCACGAGCTGAGCTGCTGAATGCGCAGCCCCATCAGCATCAGCGACAGCACCACAATAGCCCAGGCAAACTGGTAGAGGCCCAGGTCGAGCCAGGCGGGCAGGGCGATCGCCTTGAGCCCCAGGCCCAAGCCAAAGGCCAGAATAATCGGATTTTGCACCACGGCCCGTAGCCTGGTTGACCATTGCTGCCGCCGGGGCAGCGACAGGTCTCGACTTTGGCCCCCCATTTCTGAGGCCAAGATTGCCCCCAGCCCGTAGGAGCCTAGCAGGGTGCCCAGGGCATCGTAGAACAGCGCCCAGCCAAAGACGCTCACTCCTAACTGGGGCAGCAGCAGCACCACGGGGTAACCAATGTAGCCGGTGTTGCCCAGCATGGCCGCCAAAGAAAAACTGCCCTGGGTAGGCCTTGCCCACGGCTCTTGGTCGGCGCGAATCCACAGGCGACTGCACAGCAGCCCCAGCAAAATAGCGGCCCAGGCCACCACCGGAGCCAGGTACAGGTTGCCCGATAGGTCGGCCCGGCGCATAAATCCCACAATGCTGAGGGGAATGCCCAGCCAAAACAAAAACCGACCCAGACGCAGGGGCACCTGCTGATACAGCCCCTGGGATGACTCGCGGTGGGGGGCAAAACGGTACAGCAAAGCCCCCAGGCCAACGCCCGCGCAGATGCCAGCCCCAATTGGCCCGTACAGGCGCATCAATACCTCAAGCGGTGGCAAAACAGCGGCCCTCATATAACTCTGCACTGCGATTGTGACAGGCAAGGCGAGGGTTTGGTGCGGCCATCGCCGCTTTGGGTAGGCAGGCTGAAGACAGCGCATCTGGCGTGGCGACGGCGAACCAGATAGTCTCCCTGGGTTTGGCCTTGCCAACTTCCCCTGCCAACTTCCCCTGTTTTGAGCGAGTTGGCAGGCGCTACCTCAGCCCCGGCGAGAAGTTGTAACCGCATTGCCGTCAAGGGCCATAATGGGTAGAGCTTTGCCGGAAGCGAATGACCATGTCTCCCATCGACGATATTCCCCAAGCGGCCCGCGATGTCCCCCTCTCTACTGCGGGGCAAGAGCAGCCCGCCTGGCTGCGGCGCACGCGGCTCCTGCGGCGCTTTCTGGGTTTGGCTATGCTGGCCCTGGCGGCGGGCGGGCTAGTGGCCTGGTACCAGACCAACGGGTTTTCTGCCGCCGAGTTTACTCAGCCCTTTGAAACCATGGTTAACCGCTCTGCGGTTGAGACAGATGCTGGGACAGGGGGCGCAGCACCGGCTACCAGCGATCGCGACGTAGCTGTGCAGCTAGCTCCCTCCAGCCGCACCCTGCTCAACCACCGCGCCTACGACGAAGCCCCTGCCGAAGAGCTGGTCGCGCTGAATGCCAATGCCTCGATTCGCCTGCGCACCGCTGCGGCCAGCCAGTATGAGGCCATGGCCCAGGCCGCCAGTCGCGCCGGGGTGAGTCTGGTGCCGCTGTCGGGCTTTCGCTCCCAGGCAGAGCAGGAGACAATTTTCTTTAGCCTCAAGGCCGATCGCGGTCAAAATGCCCAAACCCGCGCCGAGGTCAGCGCCCCGCCGGGCTACAGCGAGCACCATACTGGCTACGCCATCGACATCGGCGATGGCAACCAGGCAGGTACTAATCTCAACTCAGACTTTGTCGATACCCGCGCCTACCAGTGGATGGAAACCAACGCCGTGCAATACGGCTATGAGCTGTCCTTTCCGCCCGACAACTTTCAGGGGGTGGCTTTTGAGCCCTGGCACTGGCGGTTTGTGGGCGATCGCACCAGCCTAGAGACCTTCTATAGCGAATAGGCCCAGCTTTCTGAGCAGTTCTGCCCGGCGTTGATCCATGGCTCTTGCCCGTCAAAACTATTCTGGCCGCAGGCTGTTAGAGCGGTTTAAACAGGTGGCGGCAAGGGGAGCAATGCCCTGGGCGCTGGCTGGGTTAGTTTTGGGCAGCGGCCTGCTCCTGAAAGCCCTGCATGCCCAGGTAGAACAGAGGATTGCCAATTCTCTACAACAGCCGATTCAGCTAGGGGGGGTGCGCGGGGTGGCCCAGTGGGGCATCGTGCTGGGCAAAACCGTTGTCCCTCGAACTCAGGCCAACGGGCTAGCGGGGGAGATCGATGCCGTTGTCGTGCTGCTGGATTGGCCGGAGCTGCTGCACCGGGGTCAACTGCGGATGACGGTCACCCTGGTGCGGCCCGATCTGTCGGTGGTGGTGCCTAAGGCAGGGACTGGGCCGGGCTTTCTGGGGGAGAACGGCTCGGGGGCGGGGAGCACCTCTGCTCCCCTCTCTGGCACCCTAGAGGGTCTTTGGGTCGAAGATGGCAGGTTTACCCTCTATACCCCCAGCGTTGGTGCCGCTGCGCCCTGGTCTGCCGTCACGGTTCACGAGGTGCAGGCTGCTGTGCGCTTGCCCAGGGGACAGGCGGCCCGTCAGGTTGCCTTTGCGCTGGAGGGACTACTTGAAGAGGGGCATTGGCAGACCAGCGGCACGGTCGATCTGGGACGGCGATCGCTCCAGGCCCGCCTTCAGACCCAAAACCTGCCCCTCTCTAGCCTCAATTTGGCGCTGCCGCCAGCGGTTAACATCCGGGCTGGCGTGCTCAACAGCGATCTGCGGCTGACCACCCCCCTGCCCAATGCCGTGGTGCCACCCCTAGCGGCCCTCGACCTGCGCGGGACGGTGGCGGTTCGAGACGGGCAGGGGGAAATGGGCCAGCAGTCAGCCCCGGTTCAAAACCTGCAAAGCTTGCTAGAGCTTGGGGGGCAGCGGGTGACCCTATCCGACACCTATCTCAATGTGGGGGCCATGGCACTGACGGCGGCGGGCAGTCTAGACCTAAAAACGGGCTATGACCTGAGTGCCCAGGTGCCGCCGATCGCCGCTGAGGATTTGCGGGCGGTAGTGGGCGATCGCCTGCCTCTTGCCCCCCAGCCCTGGCAGTGGCAGGCGCGGCTCACCGGGTCATTTCAAGAGCCCGTTGTGGCGGTACAGCCCGACCCAGCCCTGACGCCGCCGGGCCAGCTGCCCCTGGGCTTGGGTCTGGTGGTGGCGGCGTTGGGAATGCAGGCCCAGACGCTTCCCCCCCGCGACTGGATTGGGCCGATTGAGGGGGCGACCTACGAGTTTAGGGGCAGCGGGGCCTGGTTTACCCTCAGCGATGGCACTGTGGTGCCGCCCCTGTCGGAGGCCGCCTACCAGCGGGCCAGCGGGGGACTGGACAGCCGTCTGCGCCCGGCCCTCGATCGCAAGTTTTTTTGGTTTTTGCAGACCAACCCCTACGTCACGGCGATCGCCGCCGATTTGGCTAAGGGCAGGCTGCTGGAATATCGCCAGGGAGGGCGTTTCAATACCGATCGCTTCTTTTTAGAGTATTTTGTGCCGGTCTACGTTGAGTCGAGCCGTGCGGCGGGGCTCGACCCTGGCGAATCGCTGTGGATGCTCGATCACTCCCTGCGCACCCTGCACGACCCCCTGCTGCGCCACCCCGACGCTCGACCGATTACCGCCGGAGCGGGTACTGCGGGTTCGTTTTGGGCGGGCGAGCAGCTGCTCTCGATGCAGCAGTTGCTCACCCGCCCCCTGCTGGCTGAGCCGGGGCAAACCGGGCAGCTGGCCCGCCTAGCCGTGCTCAAGCAGCTGGATGCCTCCACCTCCCTAGAGAGTCGGCGGCTGTCGAGCACCCCCGAGCTGATGTCGAAAATTCCCAACGTCACCTTTGGGGCCGAGGAGGGGGCGATCGCCCTGGCACTAGGGATAATGCGGTTTGAGGGCGAGGGGCTCTATCCCGATTCGCTGCGATCGCTGGCCGCCGCCATTGAGCAAAACGAGTTCGACAAGCACGCCCTAAGAACGACCATCATGGGCAGAATGCGAGGCTTGGCAACCGAGCACCGAGCCGCAATGGGGTTTGCGCTGTTACGGTTTAGCGATCGCGACTGGGCGCAGGTGGGCATGGGCAAGCACCTGTTCCCCGGCGGGGCGGCCCGTCTCACGGGCGACAACACGCTTTCAGTGATGGTCTCTCGTCACGAGAAGGCAGGCTACAGCCTGGAACAGGCCTACCAAAATAGCCGACTGCTGCTGCTGGAGCTGCTGGCTGGGGTAGACCAGGGATCGGGGGGCGATCGCATTGTGTTTGCCCTGCTCAAAGATCACGCCTTTAGCCCCCGCTTTTGGCAAATTTTGGCCCAAAAAGAGCCGCTGTTGGGTGCTGAGCTGGGGGCGATCGCCGCAGACATTAGTGCCTACCGGCAGCTAGCCCAGCAGGGAGCCACCCTGCACGAATCGTTCTACGCGGCTCTGGTCACCACCGATCAAGATATCGGCGTCAGCGCCACCCTCAAGCAGGCGGTGGGGTTTCAGGCCCACCTGGCGCGCTTGCTCGACCAGGCCTTTGCCCCCGCTGACCCGGCAGACCCTCGCTACCGTAGCTTTCGCCGCAGTCTGGCTATCTACCTTAGGGAAGCCCCCGACATTTCGGTCTACGGCGGTACCGAGGCGGCGCTGCGGGCCTACGGTCAAGAGACTCTGAATGTGCAGGAGCTGGTCGCCGTCGATGTCGCCGATGCCCCCCGCATTCGGGCCATGGTGCGGCTGTATCACGAAGCCTTGGCCAGCGGCCTGATCACCGAGTGGGATGCGGCAGGGTTTCAGCGCATTTTGCTCACCGGAGCGCTGCTGGCCGCTGGGGTAGAGCGACCGGATCTGCCTCCAGCGCTTCAGAATGTGGGCTTCCCCAGCGCTCAGTTTCGCCGCGATCTGTTGTTTGTGGTGGGGGTCGAGGGCATCCAGGTGGAGGCGACCCGGCTGGGCATCCAGGCCCACGACCATCGGGTGAGTTTTCAGCCCGTCGCTCGCCCTGGCTATCGCGTCCCAGCCCTCAATGGGGCCGATGCGGCTAGCTGCCCGAGTGAACCCTACGTAGCAGCGATCGCATTGGGGGCCGCCACCGCCTTCGTTTGGGACGCTGAGGCCCAGCGGGTGATGCTGCGGCGGGGTAGCACCCGCTGCCCCCTGCCGGAGGGCTGGACAGAGCTGTTCTTCCCGGCGCTGCTGGAGAGTGTGCCCATTGAGCACTCTGAGGCGGGGCGCGATCGCCTGCAAGACAGCCTGCAAACCGCCAAACGGCTAGAGGCTGGCATTTTTTGAGCCCTAGCCCCGGCTCCCCATACTCGCTACCATAGAGCAGAGCGATCGCCGCTTGAGCTATTCAACCGCTGGGAGACCGCATGCGCGACACCACCCTCAACACCATTGCCATCGTTATCTTTGGGGTGACCATGGCCAGTTTGCTGGGGCCGCTCATTCACCTGTCGCCCGCTGTAGTGGCGGTGTTTGCCGCCGTGGGGCTGGGGGTGTTTGCGGTCGATCAGCTGGGCCTAAGTGGCCGCATCGGCGACATTTTGATGGATACGGTGGCCTGGGCTTCCCCTGAGCACCGCCAGCGGGTGCTGCACCACGAGGCCGGGCATTTTCTGGCGGCGGTGCTGCTCGATATTCCCGTCGAAGCCTACACCCTCAACACATGGGAGGCCTGGCAGCAGGGGATTCCTGGCCAGGGGGGCGTGGTGTTTGGCCCCAGTGACCCAGCGGCCCTAACCCGGCTCACGCCCCAGACCATCGACCGCTACTGCCAGGTGTTGATGGCGGGCATCGCCGCCGAGCAGATGATCTACGGCGATGCCCAGGGGGGCGGCAATGACACCGCGGCCCTCGGCCAGTTTTGGGCGCTGCTGGGGCGCTCGCCCGCCGAAGCCCCCCTCAAACAGCGCTGGGCCACCCTCCAGGCCAAAACCCTGCTCGAAAAGCACCGCGACACCTTTGATACACTGGTGACAGCCATGGGCGATCGCGCCCCGGTGGCCGACTGCTGCGCCACTGTGGAAGCGAACTGCGCCTCGGTAGAAGCTGCGGCCTAGCGCCTGCCTACACTTTTTGCAGCACGAACAGGCTGCCCTGGTTGCCGCGCCCAATCCGCAGGTCGTCGTCGAGGTAGGTGACCTCTAGCCAGCCCGCCTGGCGATCGCGGTTAATTCTAAAGTCAATGCCCTGGAAGAGCGAAAATTTTGGCGTCGTCTGCATTGCTTCAATAAATTGGGCGGGCGACTCGTATCCCAGAGCCTGCCGCAGCCCGATCACGCCGCGCTCAAAGCCCACATTCACCCGCTGGGTAGACACGGCCTCTAGGGTAGCGGCCACCGCCACCAGCCCCGACAGCAGGGGTGGCCCATTCACCTCGGCAATGTTGTAAATCCGGTTTTCGGCTAGGCGAATGCACTGGTAGATGGGGCCGAGGGAGGCCAGGGGCAGGCGATCGATATTCAGCAGTTCGCGGCTGGTGGTGTATAGCAGTCGCCAGTCGCCGTTGAGGCGATCGGTGGCCTGGAGAGGGTTAGGGGTGGGGTTGCGGCCCTCTAGGGTAGTGGCGGCGGCCTGGATAGCAGCGCGATCGCTGGGGCTGCTGCTAATGCCCCGATTGACTGGGGCCACGGCCTCTAGTAGCTCAGCTTTGCCCAACATGGCCCGGTCTCCACAGCAGTACCGGCATAATACGGCAAAACTCCAAGCTCCGCAGAATAGTAGGCACCGCAGAATAATGTCTCTGCTACGATGGAATGTCTGTGTATTGCCTCGTTATTGGTACAAGACCACCGCTATGTCTAATAAGTATTACAACCCGTCCTTGCGCCAGGTGCCTCGCAACGCCAAGGCCCCGATTTTGCCCTCCAACGGCGACTCATCGATTCTGCACTGGCTAGAGGGCATCGGTCGTCTGCGCAGCCGCGATGTGGTCGAAACCATTCCCGACGAAGCCGAGAACGAGGAAATTTCCGATCTGATGGGCAACGACGATGCCTTTGAGGACGATGACGACACCGATCTCGCCCTCGACGATGACGACGATTAAGCGTATCTAGCTTACGCAACGTTCTGGCCAGGCAGGCGAACTCGGCCCCCTTAGGACGGTCGCAGCGACCCCCTGGCTCGGTTTTATAGCGTTCATCAGCGCGTTGAGAACTAAGGACAGCTAACTGAAAAGCTGGAAGGCTAGCTGACTGGCCAGGGCCACTCTAAAAGCGCTGGTTACGCTGGAACTCTACAGCCGCTTACTCTGCCGTAGGGGGATGGCGCAATGAATTCGCCGTTAAGTGTTGTTAAACTTCGCGCCCAAGTGAGACGATTCATTTAAGCTTCCTGACTATTTCCGGGCGCTAAATGTAGTCAAGTGGAAGATCATCCAGTAGACTCCTGATGGTGTGCGGTGTGATGCAAGTGAGGAATTGTTCGTGGATGCGAAGTTTTTAGCATCAAAGGGGCTGTCTCTGAATGGCCAAGCGCTTTTTTGGCTGCTGGGTCTAGGGCTTAGCGCTGCCGCTGTCGGGCTAGATGGGGTGTTAGACAACACCGTCAGCCTGGGTGCTTCAATTACGGTTCCCTTTATCGTGGCGGCCCTGGGCAGCAGCCTGCTCGGGTTTTCGGCGGTGCCTCTGCTGCGGGCGCTCAAAACTGGCCAATTTATTCGAGAAGAAGGCCCCCAGGGTCATCTCAAAAAAGCGGGCACCCCCACCATGGGTGGCGCTTTTTTTGTGCCGGTAGCGGTAATTGTGGCTCTAGTAGCAACCGGCTTTGCCCGCGATGCGGTAGCCGTGTCGCTGCTCACCCTGGCCTACGGGGCGATCGGCTGGGTAGATGACTGGCAGGTGATTCAGCGGCGCTCTAACAAGGGTATTTCGCCCCGCGCCAAGCTGGCGCTTCAGGTGGCGATCGCAGTGCTGTTTTGCCTTTGGGTGCTCACCAGTCAGCCTGCCAGCCTCACCACCGTGGCGCTGCCTCTGGGCCTGGGGCTACCCCTAGGCTTTCTGTTTTGGCCCCTAGCCGGGTTTGTGCTGGTGGCCGAAAGCAATGCCACCAATCTCACCGACGGCCTCGACGGTCTGATGGGCGGCACGGGGGCGATCGCCTTCATGGGTCTAGCAGCCATTGTTGCCCCCACCCACCCCGATTTGATGGTGTTCTGTGCCGCCATGGCCGGTGCCTGCCTGGGCTTCTTGCTCCACAACCACAACCCCGCCCGCGTCTTCATGGGCGACACCGGTTCCCTAGCTTTGGGTGCGGCCCTAGGAGCCGTGGGCATTCTCAGCGGTAACCTGTTTGCTCTGCTGGTGCTGACCCTGCTGTTCTTTGCCGAAACCCTGTCGGTGATCATTCAGGTGGGCTATTTCAAAGCCACCAAAGGCCCCGATGGCGTGGGCAAACGCTTCTTTAAGATGGCTCCGCTCCACCACCACTTTGAGCTATCGGGCTGGTCTGAGATTCAGGTTGTGGCGGTGGCCTATGCGGTGACGGCCCTACTGGCGGTGCTGGCCCTCCAGGTGAGATAGGTCTGCATCCCACTCCCAGAAGCGTCGCCATGGATATTTCAAATCTGCGTCCTCTGGGTCATCCGCCCAATGCCTGGTGGGTCAATGACCAGGTCGCCGACATTAGTCGTCAAGAGTTACAGCCCCGGCTAGCCACCCTCGTTACCCAGACCAAGCAAGTGCGGTTTGACCTCGCCAAAACCGCCTGTCTGGTGATCGACATGCAAAACGACTTTTGCCACCCGGACGGCTGGCTGGCCAGTATTGGGGTTGACGTAACCCTTGCCCGTCAGGCAATTCAGCCCTTACAAACCCTGCTGCCTAAACTACGATCGGCCCAGGTGCCGGTGGTTTGGGTCAACTGGGGCAACCGCCGCGATCGCCTCAACCTGAGCGCTGGCCTGCACCACGTTTATAACCCCAGCGGGGCCGGGGTAGGCCTCGGCGATCCGCTCCCAGCCAACGGTGCCCCCGTACTCACCAAGGGCAGCTGGGCGGCGGCGGTAGTGGATGAGCTAAAAGCTCAGCCCCAAGACATCTGGGTCGATAAGTACCGCATGAGCGGCTTTTGGGATACGCCCCTCGACAGCATTTTGCGCAACTTGGGCAAAACCACCCTGTTCTTCGCCGGGGTCAATGTAGATCAGTGCGTCATGGCCACCCTGCAAGACGCCAACTTTCTCGGCTACGACTGCGTTTTGCTGAGCGACTGTAGCGCCACCACCTCCCCCAACTACTGCACCCAGGCCACCGTCTACAACGTCAACCAGTGCTTTGGCTTTGTGACTGACAGCACGGCGTTGGCAGTGGCCCTAAAGCCTTCTGTAGAACCTAGCTGAGGGGAAGCCTCTGTGTGGGGTATCGGTTGCAATTGGGAGTTTTGTCAGTCGAACTCAGCATCCGGCTCAAAACCCTGCACCTTTGCCAGTCGAATCTACTTTTAGGGTGAGACAATTGCTAAATTCCACTGTCCACAATGGAATTTGACACAGGGTATCTGTCAGGGCCAAAACTTTTCTTGACTAAAACTGGTGCAATTGCTCTAATGTGAACTACCCTTGGGCAGACCAATTTATAAGGCTCTTTTTCGTTCTTAAACGCCCCTTCTACCGTCATCATGAACGTACCCTTTTCTCCCGAATCTGCTTACTCTGGCGCTGTGGCCCCAGAAGCACCCCAGGGTAGCCGTCAGGCCCCTTCGGTGCCGATTTCGGTGTACCGTGAGCTGGCCACCGAGCTACGCGCCACCCAGGCCATGGTCGATTCACTGACCCAGCAAAATCAGCAGCTCACCCAGCAAAACCAGGTGCTGCGCCAGGAAATGATTCGCTTTGCGGATTCGGCGGCCCGCCTCAAGCAGGCGATCGAGGTCAGTCAACCCCAGGCGATCGAGCCAGAGAGCATTGTCCGCCCGCTAACGGCTCCCTTGGGTGTTGAAGTCCCAGCAATGGCCGCGACTTACTCTATGGCTGAAGAGCCTTCGGCCTCTCTGCCAGAGCGACTATCAGGGTCGGTCGGGGAAGGGGTATCGACCCTGGCCAGCCAGTTAACCCAAATGGTGAAGCCCAAGGCCAAAAAAGCACCCAAAATGCCGCCTAAACGGCCCCAGGCAGCCCCCCAGCGGCTGTACACCGAAGAGCGTATCGACGCCAGTCGTCCTGGGCAGCTGAGTCAGTCATCGTCAGACCTGAGTGGCCTTTGGCTGGCAGCAACCATTCTGCTGATTGTGATCAGCGCCTTTGGGGCCGGTTTCTTGATTATGAAGCCGCTGCTAAGCAATTCTCGCTAGAACGCTGGATTCCCCTCCATAGCTGGCTTTTCTAGCCGCTGTGACTCCACTGGCCTGAATTTTTGTAGCTGAAGATACAGTATTGTAGGGGTCAGGCCCGATACACATAGACCGAAGCTATACCAAGTCCAGCTCGGAATCTGTAGTTTTTCCACCGGTAGAACTCCAATTCTGGACTCGGATGAGGTTTACAGAGATACCCGCTGAAGCACCCTGGTTTGATCTATGAAAAAAATAGAAGCTATTATCCGCCCCTTTAAGCTCGACGAGGTCAAGATTGCCCTGGTCAATGCTGGCATTGTGGGTATGACTGTTTCGGAGGTGCGCGGCTTTGGTCGCCAAAAGGGACAGACCGAGCGCTACCGAGGCTCGGAGTACACCGTTGAATTTCTCCAGAAGCTCAAGATTGAGATTGTGGTTGAAGAAGCCCAGGTCGATACGGTGGTTGACAAGATTATTTCTGCCGCCCGCACTGGCGAAATTGGCGACGGCAAAATCTTCGTCAGCCCGGTAGATGAGATCATTCGCATTCGCACCGGGGAGAAAAACACCGAGGCCGTGTAGCCTTGGCCCAGACGTTAATGCCTCGACCTAGGCGCAGCGTACGCTGCGCCTTTTTTATGCCTGCTCACAGCGGGTAATCTGTTGCAATCCGATCGCCCTTGTGGATTTTCAATGTTCCATTAAGATGCTTAATGGCCCAGCTACCCTATCCCTCGCTGGCGGAGAGAATTACCTGTGTATCAGCCTCCTCAGATTGAACAAGAGCAACAGATTGAGAGCATCCTGGCCCCCTTTGGGCGGTTTGGGGTAGAGCTGGGGCTAGAGCGCATTCAGCGGCTGCTGGCGGCGTTGGGCAATCCGCAGGATCGGGTGCCCCTGGTGCATGTGGCGGGCACCAACGGCAAGGGGTCGGTGTGTGCCTACCTGGCGGCGGTGCTGGGGGCGGCGGGGTATCGGGTCGGGCGATATACCTCACCGCACCTGGTGAGCTGGCGCGAGCGCATTGTGGTCAATGGGGAACCCCTTGCGACTCAGGACTTAGTTGATCGGCTGAAGCAGGTGGTGGCGGCTATTGATCCAGCCCAACCCTCGCCAACTCAGTTTGAGGTGTTTACCGCCGCCGCCTGGCTACACTTTGCTGAGGCTGGGGTAGATGTGGCGGTGATGGAGGTGGGCCTGGGGGGAAGGCTGGATGCTACCAACGTGGTGGATGCACCCCTGGTAAGCGTGATTACGTCCCTCAGCCGCGAGCACTGGCAGCGCCTCGGCCCCACCCTGGCCGACATCGCCCGCGAGAAGGCGGGGGTGCTAAAGCCGGAGCGTCCTGCCGTGGTTGGCCCGCTGCCTAGCGAAGCAGACGCTGTGGTGCAGGCTCGTTTGGCCGAGTTGGGCTGTCCGGCGGTGTGGCCTGCGCCCGCAGTTCCCCTAGGGGAGGGAAAGGCCTGCTACGGCCAGGGTGACGATGCCATTACCTATGCCCTGGCGCTGTTGGGCGAGCACCAGCTGACTAATTCTGCGATCGCGATCGCCACCCTACGAACCTTGCGCGCCCAGGGCTGGCACATTTCTGACGATGCGATCGCCCAGGGCATGGGCAACGCTCGCTGGCCCGGACGCTTGCAGTGGTTGACCTGGGGCCAGGAACCGGAGAGCTACCCGCTGCTAATTGACGGTGCCCACAACCCCGCTGCCGCCGAGGTGCTGCGCCAGTATGTGGATAGCTGGTGGGCAGGCCAGCCGGGACAACCAACTGGGACAGTTTGGCTGATGGGGATGCTGGCAACCAAGGATCACAGCGATATTTTTGCTGCCCTGCTGCGGCCAGGGGATACCTTACATCTGGTACCTGTGCCGGGGCACGAGACGGCAGCGCCGGAGGATTTGGGGGCGATCGCGCGATCGGTCTGCCATGACCTGGCCCAGTGTGAAATCCACAATTCGCTCAGGGATGGGTTGATTGCGATCGCCCAGTCCCCAGCTCAGCTCAAGGTGCTCTGCGGCTCGCTCTACCTAATTGGCCACTTCCTCGCCACCGAACCTTACCGAGATGTTGACGTCGCCAACGCTTTACAGCTGTAGCCAGTCTGGTTAAGACATTTCCCCTCAAAACGTTCAAACGTTTCTGGATGTCCTAACCCAGGTGACTATGGCTATATAAGATGGGCAATCCCACCTGCCTACTCACCCACCCACCGACCCACCCACTCATCGGCCCACAACAAACTCATCAAACTTCACCACCGCCGAGTTCGGCTCCCGCGTATCAAAGTAGTAGCTACTGATTGTCCCCGTGCCCGTGTCAAACACGCTGAAGGCAGTGATGTCATTGCTGGCCAGGTAGGGCAGCGGATTGCCGCTATCGTCTTGCAGGGGGGCGATCGTGGGCACCACGGGCTCTAGGCCGTTGGGGTCGCCTTGGGCCACATAGTCGGAGGGGGAATAGGTCACTGCCGAGCCCTCAATTGTCTCAGGGGGTACCGGGCGAGATTTATCCTTCCAGAAAGCGCCGTAGGAATTGCCCACGTTCGAGGTTTCCAGGTAGTGGGTGCCCTGGGGCGATACAAAGCGGTTCCACAGGTGCGAGTGGCCGTAGAACACCAGGTCTACCCCGGCCTGCTCTAGCAGGGGCACCAGGTCGCGGGCAATGTAGTCGTCGTCGCGGGGATACTCGTAGCGAACGGCGGTGAGACGGCCTGCATCGTCGCGATCGTAGCGGCGAACGGGGTTAGTGAAGGCGGGCACAATGTTGTCGCCCAGGGTGTGGGGCGGATGGTGCAACATCACCACCTTGTATTTGGCCTGGCGAAAGGCCTCGCTGGCCAGCTCCTGCTCTAGCCACTGGTACTGCAAGCTCCCCCGCTCAATCGGTTCAAAAATGTGCTGGCCGTGGCCCCAGCTCTGCGGCGTGCCCAGGTCGGCTTCACGCTCTTGGTAGCGGCCTCGGGTGGTGGCATTGAGGTCGTAGGGTCGCCAAATTTGGGTAACGTGCAGCGCCACTAGGCGAACGTCGCCAAAGGTGACGGCGTAGTAGCGGCTGGTGGTCTCGGGGCGATCGGGGTTGGGCACCTGGGTGACCGGCAGGCTAAACAGCGCATCGTAGGTGTCGCTGTTAAAGGAATTGTCAATAATCCACTGGCGGCGCAGGGCAGGATCACCGCTGGGGTTAAACAGATCGGCATTGGCGTCGTAAAGGGCTACGGCCACCTGGCGAGGGGCCGGATTGCCAAACTGCTCCTTTAAGGGGGAGGTCGCTGCAAACCGTCCCATCACCTCGTGGTTGCCCACGATTGTAAACAGCGGTGCGTGCTGAATAATTTCGCCCCCTTGGTAGCGGGTGGTGCGGCCATTGCGCTCTAGGGCATAGCTGGTCTTACCCTGCAAACAGGGGAAAAAGCCGCAGCCCCGGCTGTCGTCAAACCATTCCGAGGCGCGATCGGGAATGTTGACCAGATCGCCTGCAAAAAACACCGCGTCTACTTGACCCAAGGTTTCTGCCGCCTTTTGCAGATTGGCGGCAACCATGGGCATGTTTTGATGGTCAGAGGTGAGCAGAATCTGGGTGGGCTGACCCGCCGGGGGGGCCGCCGCCAGAGTAAACACACGGCTTTCGACAACGGTGCCGTCTACCCCAGTGCTGGCCACCCGGTAGGGCACGCGCTGCCCCTGTGGTAGCCCTGTTACCATGGCTTCATGGCGCCAAATTGGGCGCGCTATGGTCTGCTGTAAATCAGAAAAATTGGGGTGATCGACCTGAGACTGGCCGTCTTCTCGGGTGCGAGCCAGCCGAGTCGTGATCGCGATCGCCTGATTGGGTAAATTAGCCTCGGATGGCTGCTCGGGAGCACCCCAATGCACCCGGTGGTCTTGGCCCTCAAACTCGGTAAACCACACCACTCGCACTGCGCTAAGGGTGGGGTACTGCAAAAACGGGTCGGTTAACAGCTGGGTGGGCACGGCACTGGCCTCGGGTGATGGAGCAACGGATGCCTGGCGAGGCTCCAGGGCAATTAAAAGGATGGCTGTCAGCACGAGCAACAGGCCTGCCGTGAGTAGGGTCAAGTCTTCTCGCCGCATGGTTGTGAGCCTTTGTGGTAGAGCCTCAACAGCCCTAGCGTAGCGGCAAATAACGACAATATAAAAACTGTCTGCTTACTGATAACGCTATCTAAAAGATGTGCCACCTTTAGAACGTCAAACGCTAACATTTCGCTACCATTTGTGGGCGCAGAGCAACGGGCATGACCATGGCATTTCCTTTCAAACTCAGAGTGGGGCAGCGCTCTCTCCGGTGGTCGGGGGGCGGGCTGCTGGTGCTGTTTTCGATCGGGCTGCACGGCGTGTTGCTAGCGTGGCCCGTGCCCGAGACTACCCCCGAGGCCGCTGAGAGTCTGACCGAGATCAATGACCCGTCGTCGGTTGTGGGTGTGGTGCGGCTACCGGCTGCCGCTGAGCCCGCCGCCGAGGCGATCGCAGTCGCCCCAGCCCCCCAGGCAACCCAGGCACCGCCGCCCAAAGCGCCGCCCCTAGTCCGTTCTGCGCCGCCCGCTTCTCCTGCGCCAGCCCCTTCAAAGCCTCAGGCAGAACGGGTAGACGCCACTCCGCCTGCGCCACCTACTGCTGGTGTTGACCTAGAGCCTGTGCCCCCAGAGCCACTTCCTGCCACCCTCGACGATCGCCTGCGGGATCCGGCGCAGTACCAGTTTAATCAGCAGGCCAAATCGCTCGTGGCGGACGAAGTGGCCTTTCACACCTCGGTTGTGCCGGGGTGGCTAGAGACAGAGGGGCAGGGTCTAAGCGACACCGACATCCCCGTTTTGGGCACTAAGCTGGCTCCCTTGCAGGTGCCCTATGCCATCACCGCCTGCCTCACCCCAGCCCCCGCTGAGGGCCTAGTTGGGGTGATTGTAGATGCCTCTGGCCAGCTGGTCAAAGAGCCGGTTTTGCTCGACAGCACAGGCTATACGGTGCTAGATGAAAAAGCGCTAGAGCTGGCCCTACAGCGCAGCTTTGAGCCAACCCCTGGCAGCGCTCTGCCCAATCCCCAGGCCCACTGGTTGCCGATACAGGTGGAGTACAACGGGGCCAACTGTAGGTCTTAAGGTATCCTTAGCCTTCCTCCCCTGGGGTAGAGGCGTGGAAGCGCAACCCTTGTCATAGTGGCAGGTAAGTCGATTGCCACTACTGATTTCCCCATGGCTCAAGCTCTCTCCACCTCTAGCAATTCTGTTCAGGCATACCTGAAAGAAATTGGCCGCATTCCCCGGCTCTCCCGCGACGAAGAGATTTCGCTGGGTAAACACGTGCAGCAGCTCAATCGTCTCACCGAGATATCGACGCAACTCACTGGCACCCTGGGTCACGAGCCGTCGGTCGATGAGTGGGCCGAGGCGGCCCATATTTCAGTCAACGATTTGCACCAGCAGATTGCAAACGGAGAAGCCGCCCGCCGCCGCATGGTAGAAGCGAACCTGCGCCTGGTGGTTTCTATCGCCAAAAAATACACCAAACGCAATCTAGACCTAATGGATCTGGTGCAGGAAGGCACTATGGGTTTGCAGCGCGGGGTTGAAAAATTTGACCCCACCAAGGGCTTTCGGTTTTCGACCTACGCCTATTGGTGGATTCGCCAGGCCGTGACGCGGGCGATCGCAGAAAAAAGCCGCGCCATTCGCCTGCCCATCCACATTTTCGAAAAGTTGACCAAGATTAAGCGCGCCCAGCGTCACCTGGCCCAGGAGCTAGGCCGCACCGCCACCCTAGAAGAGGTAGCTAATCACCTCGATATGCCCCTGGTGCAGGTGCGTCAGTTTCTCTCGCAGTCGCAGCAGCCCATGTCGCTGAATGCTCTGGTGGGCGATAAGGGCGATACCGAGCTGGCCGACATGCTGGAGGATGAACAGGGGCGATCGCCCGAGGAGTATGCGGCCCAAAACAGCCTTAAGCAAGATATCTTCCGCATTCTCGATCGCCTCACACCCCAGCAGCGCGAGGTGCTGGTACTGCGCTTTGGCCTCGGTACGGGGGAAGGGCTATCGCTCTCTAAGGTGGGCCAACAGCTCAACGTCAGCCGCGAACGGGTGCGCCAAATCGAGCGCGACGCCATCAAAAAACTGCGCTACGCCCGTCAAGACCTGAAAGCTTACCTGGCCGGATAGGAGACTAAGCTCAAGTTCGACCGCAATCTAAACTGAGGGAGTTCGGCGGTGGCGCTGGTCTTTGCCTACGGGCAGCACCTCGGGCTATACCATTAGGAAATAGCCTTGCCAGCACTGATTTGACTGGCCTTCTGGGATGCCCTACCCCAATGGATCTCTTTGACCATAACCGCCAGGAGCAGATTGGCCGGGACGCCCCGCTGGCCGCGCGGCTGCGGCCTCGAACCCTGGATGAATTCATTGGTCAAGATGCGGTGGTGGGGCCGGGGCGACTACTGCGGCGAGCGATTCAGGCCGATCAACTTTCCTCGCTGATTTTTTTTGGGCCACCGGGCACGGGCAAGACCACCCTGGCCCAGATTATTGCTAACACCACCAGCGCCCACTTTATTGCGCTGAATGCGGTGCTGGCGGGGGTGAAGGATATTCGGGAGGCGATCGCATCGGCCCAAGACCTGCGCGGCCAGTACAGTCGGCGTACAATTCTGTTTATCGACGAAGTCCACCGCTTCAACAAGGCCCAGCAGGATGCGCTGCTGCCCTGGGTAGAGAACGGCACGGTGATTTTGATTGGGGCAACCACCGAGAATCCTTACTTTGAGGTCAACAAGGCGCTGGTCAGCCGATCGCGCATTTTTCAGCTCAAACCGCTGGAGTCGGCGGATTTGTATCGGGTGGTGGAGCAGGCGCTGGCGGATAGGGGACGGGGATACGGCGATCGCCCCATCCACCTTGAGCCTACCGCCCTCGACCACCTGGTGAACGTGGCCAACGGCGACGCCCGCGCTCTGCTCAACGCCCTGGAGTTGGCGGTCGAAACCACGCCCCCCGACGAGCAGGGTCAGATTCACATCAGCCTAGATGTAGCGGAAGAATCGATTCAGCAGCGGGCGGTACTCTACGACAAAGAGGGCGACGCCCACTTCGACACCATCAGCGCCTTTATTAAAAGCGTGCGCGGTTCCGACCCCGACGCGGCGCTGTACTGGCTGGCCCGTATGGTCTACGCCGGCGAAGACCCCCGCTTTATTTTTCGCCGCCTGGTGATTTTGGCCAGCGAAGACATTGGCCTGGGCGACCCCCACGCCGTCACGGTGGTGACCAGCTGCGCCGCCGCCTTTGACCGGGTGGGTATGCCCGAGGGTCGCTATCCTCTGGCCCAGGCGACGCTGTACCTGGCGACGGCCCCCAAATCTAACAGCACCATGGGCTTTTTTGATGCCCTCGCCGCCATTGAGCAGGAGCGGGAAGCAGAGGTGCCCAACCCCATGCGAGACGGCAACCGCGACAGCAAAGGCTTTGGCCACGGCAAAGGTTACCTCTATCCCCACGCCTACCGCGATCACTGGGTCGAACAGCAGTATTTGCCCAGCGGCTTGCAGGGGCAGGTGTTTTACCAGCCGTCTGACCAAGGCTACGAGGCCTCGATTCAAACCCAAGTGGCCCAGCGGCGCGAAGCCCAGCTAGCAGCGATGGTGGATGGCGGTGGCGCATTACCCGAGGCACTCACCTACAGCCCCGACGACCCGGCGCGCGATCGCTGGCTGCAGCGCACCCTTAGCCAGGCGGGCGAGCAGCTAGGGGAATTGCGCGATCGCATTTTTGCCCTGGCTCTGCCCCAGCGCCACCACCGCATTCTCGACCTCAACGCCCGCACCGGATTGCTCACCTGGGAAGCCCTGCGCCAGGTGCCTGAGGGCGGCGTATACGCGCGCGTGCACACCGCCCAAGACCAGGCTGCCCTAGAGGAACAGGCGGCCCAACTGCCCGAGCTGATTCGTCCGGTACTGGTGCACGCCGACTTTGAGGCGCTGGCAGCCTACCTTGCCACCCACACCCCAGGGATTAGCTTTGAGCGCATTGTGGGTCGCAATGCCTTTGGCCAGGTGGTGAATCGAGACAGATTTATCGAGATTGTGGGGCACCTCCTGGCTCCCGATGGCGTGGTGGTGCTAGCTGAGACCATTTCCCGCCACAGCCAGCGGATTTCGGCTCTGGTGGATGCAACGGGGTTGAGCAAAGCCCTGGTCAAGCGCTGGCACCAGGCCGAAGATGCGATCGCCACCTCAACCACCGACCCCCGCTTCAACTGGCAGGCCGACACCCTAGAATCGCTGTTTCTCAAAGCGGGCTTTACCGTGCAGCTCACGGAGGATGTTTTGCACAGCAGCATCTACGTGTCGTCAGCGCTGTTGCAGCGGTGGTTTGCGGTGGGCGGCACCCCGCCCAGCTACCGCGATCAGCTGGCGGCGCACCTCTCGGAAAAAGATGTGGCGACGATTCAGCAGAGTTGCCAGCGGCAGTTGCAGGGGCAGACGGTGCAGTGGCGATCGCCCCTGGTCTACCTGGTGGCGAGAATGCAGATCAGCGCATAGCCCTTTCTTTTTTCAATAAAGCGCGTCTGACAGAAGAGGTAAGGCAGGAGCGACGAAGTTGGTAATATCCGACTATTCAGCGCAGCGTTATGGTCAAAGGAAACGTCGTGATTTTGCTCAGCGCAATTAGGGCGTAACTTGCCCCTATGCTATCTAAAGCCAGGTCGCCGCAACCCCCTGTTTGGTGCCTCGGCTTTTGCCCCCTACGGAGTAAGCTATGGACCCGTTTCAGCAACCTGGTGCGTTTAGCTGGTGCGAACTCATTACCCCCGATGTCGCCGCCGCTAAAGAGTTTTACGGCCCGCTGTTTGGCTGGACGCTTAAAGAAGGCCCCCTCGGCAACGTTCCCTACACGGTTATAGAAGCGGGGGGTAAAGAGATTGGCGGTATGGCCCCACCGCCGCCAAACCAGGCCAATATGCCGCCCACCTGGGGGGTCTACATTACGGTGGAGGATGTGGATGCGATCGCCGAACAGGCCAAAGCCCTAGGCGGCCAGGTGCTACTGCCGCCCGTATTGATTGAGGACACGGGCAAGTTTACGCTGATTCGAGACCCGCAGGGAGCAACGTTTTGCGCCATTGAATATACCCAGCGCAGTTAAATAAAGCCTGCGATCTGCTGTGCGGCTGGTGCTCCGCACAACTTACAACCCCTCAGTCCTCAATCGCCTCAATACCGAGCTGCTTAAGTCGCTCAAGGTTGTCGTGCATGGCTTTGAGCTGTTCGGGGGAGTGCCCTTGCCAATCGGTGATTTCGCCCGTGACCCGCAGCGGATCGCGAGTGCGATATGACTTGGTTGGATTGCCGGGAAATTTCTTGTCGGTCAAGTTGGGGTCGTCTTCAATGGAGCCAGTCGGTTCCACAATATAAATTCTGCCTGGGCCTTCGCCCAAGGCCAGCTCGGCCCCCCAGATGGCAGCATCTAAGGTGGCGGTTAGGTAGACGTAGGCGGCTTTCTTGCGCTTGCCGTAGTTAGAGCTATAGCCAGGCACGATTAGGTCGCCGGGCTTTAGATCGGCCCTGGTGCCGTGGTAAAACTGCTGCGAATTTAGGTCGTCGATGGCTGCCATTGGCTCACTCCTTCTGTTTCAAAAACCTTCATAGTGCGACACCTGGTTGCTGATGCCTAATAGCTTTGCTCACCTACGCAGATAGTCTGTCAGCCTCACAGATCAGCTTTGTCAGGTCGGTGGGCAATCGAATTGTTATCCTTTTTACTTTCCATCATTATCGCTTTCTCAAGACTCCAAAAATTTGTTGATTTGATTCACCACATTATGATTAGCGTTCATTCCATAAATTATGCTTTCTTGGAATGTCCTAGTATTTTGTTTTCTTCGAATTAGCTGAACAACATCTAAAGGTATAATAGTCATCGAACCGGCATAGATGTTTTTCGTAGTGAGTGCAGCTTTCACAATCTCACTGAGAGCGTATTGGGTTGTTAAATGCCAGAGAAAAAGCTTAGACTTTATAATCAAAAGATTTTTGTTTTTGTCGAAGATAAGCAGCTTGCGTGGAACCTGGATTGTGGCTAGGAGCATACAAAGAGTAACTAGGCCGGCGAGCACTAACAGACCCATTCCAAAAAAAGGAATAGCGGCAAAAGCAACTATCCACATGAATAGCCATAGTAAATCAAATACACTAGTCTCTTCTTTGTGCCCGATAACTAGTCGCTCTTTTGTGATCTCAAAGACTTGCATGGTAGTCAGAAAAAATACAACAAGTTGAGAGTCTGCTTTCTATGCTTTGTTCTGGTGCAGCTCAGTTTTTGGGCGCTACGGACTGTTCCTATGCAGCATCTTTGAATGTTCCGGTGCTCACCTCGCTACTGCGCCCATAGCGGGTGATCAACACACCGCTGGGCGTGCTGGTATGGGACGGTTAAATTAACAACGGAAACCCAATCGACGTTGCTGCGATCGCACTACAGGACTCATCAACCTCGGCAGGCCGCCTCGATCGCAGCAACATCGATCTTTTGCATCTGCATCATCGCGTCGAAGGCGCGCTTGGCTACGGCGGGGTCGGGGTTGGCGATCGCTTCGCTCAAGACAATCGGCGTAATCTGCCAGGAGAGTCCCCACTTGTCTTTGCACCAGCCGCAGGCGCTCTCTTGGCCGCCGTTGCCGACGATCGCGTTCCAGTAGCAATCGGTTTCGGCCTGGTCGGCGGTGGCAACCTGAAATGAGAAGGCTTCGCTGTGTGTAAATGCAGGGCCACCGTTGAGCCCGAGGCACGGAATGCCCATCACGGTAAACTCAACGGTTAACACGTCCCCTTGTTTGCCGGAGGGGAAGTCTCCCGGTGCGTGGTGCACGGCATCGACAGATGAATCGGGAAAGGTTTTGGCATAAAACTGTGCTGCGTCTTCGGCGTCACCGTTGTACCAAAGGCAAATTGTGTTCTTGGCTGGCTTCACCATGTCATGTCTCCCCAGAGATGATGTCAGTGCGCTATCGAACCCTGCTTGCTAGTTTAATTGTACCTATAATGCAGCAGGCGTGGGTTGGGTGAAACGTAGAGCACCACACACATTCAAACTAAGACTTCAGCCCTGAATTTATCGCGGTGGAGTGGGGTCGCTGAGCCCAAGTGACGACGGTGAAGAAGTAGGTGGCTGCTGGGGTTTTGGTGCGGCGATCGCGCATGGATAGAAGGAATTCGTGAGTTTGGGGTAGGTTGTTAGGTAAGAAACCTACTAGAGGAGTTGGGTTACGCTAGCGCTTTACTCAACCTATAAGCTCAACAGAGAACTTTACAATTGAGAGTTCTGTTCGTTGCCTATATCTTGAAAGGATAGTAGAATCTGCTTAAAGCCTGTAATGGCTTCTCTTTTTAACATATAATCAGCTAATAAAAATAGGAGCTTTCAACATGGCTTTAGATCAACTTGAAGCATTCTTAAAGAAAATGAAATCTGAACCTGCACTTAAAAATGAGGTACTCGGAGCATCAACTGCAGATGATGTTGCGCGGATAGCACTAAAACTTGGTTTTGAATTTTCAGGTGATGAATTACTGAGAATGTCAGGGAAGAACTTTGGCGGAGTTACTGTTATAAAAAACGTTCTTCCTGGGGAGTATAATTAAATGCTTTTTGAATATCTGATCATGCAATCATAGAAAGAAAAAACACCGCATCTGCTTAAAACTTCAGTTAGCCAGTGCTGTCATCACATTTCCCTCAGCTCGGGTTTTCGGATGGGTTCTTAATAGCCCAATTTGGAAGAGGGATTTAGGGTAGGCGAAACTGAGCCAAAAAATATTTCGCCAATAGCGTCTACTGCGTTTCATCCAACCGGCAGGAGCCTTTGCTCTTTGGCTTAAATCAAGCCCTAGGACAATCGCTCCGCTAGGCCCAAATCCGCCGTGAGCCAGTCGATAAACTGCCGCGCCGTGCGGCCCGATCGCCCGTTGTGGCGGGTGGCCCACTGCAGGGCGCGGGCGGTGAGGTCATCTTCAGTGAGGGCAATGTCGGCCTGCTGGGCCAGGTGGTGGACGATGGCGAGATAGGTGGGCTGGTCGGCGGGTTCAAAGGTGAGGGTAAGGCCGAAGCGATCGCTAAACGACAGCTTTTCCTGCATCGTATCCCACGACTGCACTTCGTCTTGATCGCTGGGTCTGGGGCGATCGCTAAAGAATTCGCGCACCAGGTGGCGGCGGTTGGAGGTGGCGTAGACCACCACGTTGGCGGGGCGGGCGGTGGTGCTGCCCTCCAGCACGACTTTGAGCGCTTTAAAAGTGTCGTCGTCCTCCTCAAAGGAGAGGTCATCGACGAAGATGATGAATTTTTGGGGACGCGATCGCACCTCCCCCACGATCTGCGGCAGAGCTTGCAGATCGGCCTTGGCCACCTCTATCAGCCGCAGCCCTTGGTCGGCGTATTCGTTCACCAGGGCTTTGACCAGGGATGACTTGCCCACGCCGCGACTGCCGTAGAGCACCACGTTGAGGGCTGGGTAGCCCTTCAACAGGGCCAGGGTGTTTTGCACGAGCTGCCGTCGGGGGTGGTCGTAGGCGGTGAGATTCCCCAGGCGAATGGGGTCGGGGTCGGCGATGCCGCAGAGCTGGCCTTGGTGCCAGGTGAAGGCGCGATACTGGGCCAGCAACCCTGAGCCCTGGCGGCGATAGTGACCGGCTAAGAATTCTACGGCCTCGGCCCAGGGCGCGTCATCGGGCAGCGTTAGCAGCGGTGGCGTTGTCTCATCTATGGCCCAGACTACGGGGGCTGCGGGGATTTGGGCGATCGCTTGCACCCACCCCGCGACGGTGTCGCCGCTGAGTTGATAGAGCGCTTGAAGCGTGCTTAAATCGCGGCGGGTGGCTGCCACCAATGCGGGAGTTAAATGGACAAAATCCTGGCGCTGGGCCTGAAGCGTAAACGGATTTTCGGCGTAGGCGATCTGCCGCAGCAGGTAGTGGCCCCAGCTAGCACTGCTGGCGGCTAGCGACTGAAACCAGGCACCGTAGGCGCGTGGGCTAAGGGCTGCATCGCCAGATTCTAGAGCGTTTAGCAGTGCTAAAAAGGTAGTCCCCACGGGTGGGTCAAACACAGAGCGGTAGATCAGCAGCCCGTCGATGCGCTGGCGATAATGCTGCACCTCGCTCTGAACGGCGGCTAACTCTGTGTCGTCGGGGCGATCGCGCATGCTAACCGTACTCTGCGTTAATAACTTTTCTGGGCAGTGCCGTAGCAAGAGGGTTGGATGCGCCTGCCTCTTCCTAGGGAATTGTGTTGCCGTAGTTGCGCTGGCTAGGACATCCTGGAAACGTTCGAACGTTTTTGGGGGAAATGTCTCAATCAGACAGTCTACAGCCACAGAAGCGATGGCATCTAGCTCTACGTCTCAATCTCAGCTTTCATGCGCTCCAGGGTCTGCTGCATTTGCTGAAACATCATATCGGGGGTCATGCCAAACTGACCCAGCTGGGTCTTAAGCTGCTCTACGGTCATTTGGGCCTGAAAATCTTCGGATAGCTCAAAGCGCTTCATAAAAATGTGGTATCGCTCCATCATGGCTTCCATCTGGGCGATATACATCTTTTTGCCCTCGCGGTCGAACTTGCCGTAGCCGCTCCCGAGCTGCACCAGCGATTGGTAGTCCTGAAACAGCTGCATAGCCTCTTGCTGGACAATCTCTGAATCAAAAAATCCCATGGTTCTACGCTTAGCCCTAAGGTGAGCAACTTGGCAATCCCCCGGTGGGCAACCGGAAGCGATCTATATATAGAGCGTACGATTTGGGCTGACCCCTGGCCAAGGGTAGATAACCCTACTTAAAGTCAAAGACTTGCCGCTGGGCGCTAGAATCGTAGAGCTGATTGGCACTGTAGAATCAAAGCCGCCAGCGCGCTGTACGTTCGAGAGAAACTCCATGTCACAAGGTCAAGGATTTGGGTTTGGGTTAGGCAAGATGAAGGAGCTGACCGAGGCCTTCAAGAAAGCCCAGCAGATTCAAGAGGGGGCCAAGCAGCTGCAAGAAGAGCTGGAGCAAATGGAGATCGAAGGTGAGTCGGGCGGTGGCCTGGTCAAGGTCACCATGAGCGGCAACCAAGAGCCCAAGAATGTGACCATTGCCCCCGAAGCCCTCAACGAAGGGGCCGAAGTGCTCTCTGACCTGGTGGCCACGGCGATGAAAGACGCCTACGAAAAATCGACGGCGACCATGCGCGATCGCATGGAAGTGCTCACTGGCGGCCTCAACCTGCCCGGCATGTAGCCCCCCGATGCCATGACCACCCGGCTTTTATTTGTGTGCCTAGGCAACATCTGTCGCTCGCCCTCGGCTGAAAACATCATGAACCACTTGATTGAGCAGCGGCAGTTGGGCGGTCGGGTGGTGTGTGATTCGGCGGGTACCGCTGGCTACCATGTCGGCAGTGCTCCCGATCGCCGCATGACCCAGGCTGCCAAGACCTACGACATTGATTTGGTGGGCCGGGCTCGCCAGTTTGACCCCGCTGACTTCGACCGCTTCGACTATATTTTGGCGATGGATCGCCAAAACTACCGCGATATTGTGGCCCTCGACCCCACCGGTCAGCACCGCGACAAGGTGCGGCTGATGTGCGACTTTTGCCGCACTCACCCCGACAAAGACGTTCCTGACCCTTACTATGGTGGCCCCGAGGGGTTTACCTACGTCATCGATCTCCTGCTAGATGCCTGCGAAGGGCTACTCGACCACCTTTCAGACCATCCCGTAGCGATTTCTCCCTAGCGGCTTTTCTGCACCCCGTGACCTGTAAGGCTCTGCTGCCATGCTTGCTTTTGTGAAACCCGCGCGTGTCTGGCGGCGGCTCGGAATGTCTTGGGCCCTAGGGCTACTGGGGGCCATGGCTACGGCTCTGCCGAGCCCTGCTGCCGACAATCTGATTGTCACCTTTGGCATTTTGCAGCGCTCCATTCCCATTGCCGATCTGGAGCGGTTTGCGGCTACCGGAGAACTCACCCCCCAGCTGCAAATCTACCGACGGCAGCTCCAGATTTCTGACGAGCAGCTGGGCCAAATTCGAGAGGTGTTGAGCACCCCGGCGTCGCTGAGCCCGGTGGCGGTGGCCCAGTTTCTCTACACCGAGCAGGGGGTGCTGCTGCTGGAGCAGGTTGGCCGGGTGGTGCAGACGCCCGTGCGCCAGGCCAATGTTCAGGCCCTGCGCGGGGCGCTGATTTTGGCCGCCGCTGACCCCGAGGGTGGCTTTACTCTGGTCAACGTGCTCAAGACCTACCCCACCGAGGCCATGCGCATTGACCTGGCCGAGGGGCTGGCGATCGCCCAGGAGGTCAACCAGGCGATTTTGCAGTCGCAGACGGCCTTTGCTCAGGTGCAGGCGATCGCCACCGCCGAAGCCGCTGCCAACCCGGTGGATGCCGACGCGCTGCTGCAACTGGTGCAGCGCGAGCGCCAGTACGGCGTCGATCGCATTCAGGTGGTGGTGCCCGGTCTGCCCAGCCCGGTGCAGCTCTACCTGCCCGAGGTGCTGCCGGGGCGGCAGGGGGTACCGGGCACTGGGTTTCCCCTGGTGGTGATCTCCCACGGGCTGGGGGGCACCCTCAACAGCTACAGCTACCTGGCAGAATATTTGGCCACGGGGGGGATCGCGGTGGCCACCCTAGAGCACCCCGGCAGCAACGATCAGCAGCTCTACGCGCTGCTGGCGGGGCGCTCTGACGCGGTGGTGCAGGATGAAGAATTTTTGCGGCGGCCCCGCGATGTATCGCTCACCCTCAACACGCTGGAGCGGTTGAACCAGAGCCCTTCGCCCATTCGGCGGCGGCTCGATTTAGATCGGGTGGGAGTTGTAGGTCAGTCGTTTGGGGGCTACACGGCCCTAGCGCTCACGGGGGCCGGCTTTGATGAGGCGGGGCTGGCGACGGCCTGCCCCCCCAGCACGCTGTCGTTCAATCCGTCGCTGCTGTTGCAGTGTCAGGCGGCGCGGCTGACTAATCCGGGCAACAGCCTGGGCGATCCCCGCGTCAAGTCTGTGTTTGTAATGAACCCCATCGGCAGCGCTCTGTTTGGCCCTACCGGCTACGGTCAGATCCAGGTGCCCATCATGGTGGTGGCGGGCACCGCCGATACCGTGGCTCCAGCCTTTCCTGAGCAGATTGAGCCCTTTACCTGGCTGACTACCCGCGATCGCTACCTGCTGCTGATCAACCGGGGCACCCACTTTTCGACCATCGGTGATATCGCCCAGGGCGACCAGCCGCTCCCCATTCCGCCCGAGATCATTGGGCTGCGCCCTGAGCTGGTATGGGCCTACATGCAGGTGCTGGGGCTGGCCTACTTTAAGCTCACCCTGGCGGGCGATCAGCGATTTCAGCCTGTCCTCACCCCCGCTTTTGCTGATGCCTTGGGGGGGGAGCCCTACCTGCTGAGTCTGCTGACTACGCTCACCTCCGAACAGCTCCGGGCTGTGCCCGAGATCCCTGCCGAGCAGCTTCCCGAAGCCTCCCCAGACACGCTGCCGGTAGTACCCCCCAGCTCTCTCCCCCCGGCCGCTAGCCCCTAGGCTTACAACCGTCCCCTGTCCTGTTATGCTCTCAGAGGTGGTATGAGTTCTGGCGCTGCAAAGGCTGCAATTATTGGCTGGCGAGAGTGGGTAGCCCTGCCGACACTGGGGGTTCATGCCATTAAGGCTAAGATTGATACCGGGGCGCGGTCATCGGCCCTCCATGCCTTTGCAGTGGAGCGGTTTGAGCAGGCGGGCCGGTCTATGGTGCGGTTTCAGGCTCACCCGATTCAGCGCAATGACGACTATATTGTGACGGCCGAGGCTGCTCTCTTAGACGAGCGCGAAGTGCGTAACTCGGGCGGGCAGGCAGAACTTCGCCCGGTGATTGAAACCCTGGTACAGGCGGGCGGGGCGGTGTGGGCGATTGAGCTGACGCTGACGAACCGCGACGAAATGGGCTTTCGCCTGCTGCTGGGGCGGCAGGCGGTGCGCCGCCGCTATCTGGTGGATCCGGGGAGATCGTACCTGCAACCGCTGCCCACTCCCCTTGCTGAATAGGCCTGTCTGGCCCCCTGATTACCCCTAAGCACTACCCCCGAGGATGACTCCTAAGGCACCATGAAAATTGCGATTTTATCCAGGGATGCCACCCTCTACTCGACCCGGCGGCTGAAGCAGGCGGGGGAAGAACGCGGCCATGAAATGCAGGTGATTGACCACCTGCGCTGCTACATGAATATCACCTCCCACCAGCCCAAGGTGATGTACCAGAGCCAACCCCTGATCGACATTGATGCGGTGATCCCCCGCATTGGGGCGTCGAACACGTTCTACGGTACGGCGGTGGTGCGCCAGTTTGAAATTATGGGGGTGTTTACGGCCAATACCTCAATGGCGATTTCTAGGTCGCGCGACAAGCTCAGGTCGCTCCAGATTATGGCCCGTCGGGGCATTGGCCTGCCGGTAACAGGCTTTGCCCACTCCACCAAAGACATCGACGGCCTGGTGGATATCGTCGGCGGTGCGCCCCTGGTGATCAAGCTGCTGGAGGGCACCCAGGGCATTGGGGTGGTGCTGGCCGAAACCCAGCAGGCGGCCAAATCGGTGATTGAGGCCTTTCGCGGCCTTGACGCCAACATTCTGGTACAGGAATTTATCAAAGAAGCGGGCGGCATGGATATTCGCTGCTTTGTGATTGGCGATAAGGTGGTGGCCGCCATGAAGCGCCAGGGGGCACCGGGGGAATTTCGCTCGAACCTGCACCGGGGCGGGTCGGCCAGCCGGGTGCGCCTCACGCCGGAGGAGCGCAG
Organism: Tildeniella torsiva UHER 1998/13D; assembly: GCA_019358835.1. Classification (GTDB taxonomy): domain Bacteria; phylum Cyanobacteriota; class Cyanobacteriia; order Phormidesmidales; family Phormidesmidaceae; genus Nodosilinea; species Nodosilinea torsiva. Next base: position 237,009 of record JAHHIH010000001.1, on the reverse strand, counting down.
CACCGCCATTCGCGCCGCTAAGGCCATGGGGCTGCGGGTGGCCGGGGTGGATCTGCTGCGCTCTAACCACGGCCCCGTGGTGATGGAGGTCAACTCGTCGCCAGGCCTAGAGGGCATTGAAAAGGCCACTGATATCGATGTGGCGGGCAAGATTATCGATTTTGTGGCCAAGCACGCCGCGCCGGATAAGGACCGCGATCGCATCAAATACTGAGGAGGAACGAAGGCTTTGGGGTGAGAAATTCTGAGCGCCCTAACCAATATCTATAGCTGTTGCCTGCGGTGCCGCTTTAGCTCAGCGCAAGCCCGTCATGAAGGCAGTTGATTGTTCAGAGTGACAGCCGAGAGGCTAAGCCCATAAAAAACATTCCCCGCCCGAGGGCAGGGAATGAGCGGGTTGAGAACAGTGGGATGGCCTTAGCGTTGGGCGATCGCGCCCTGTCTGAGCACTGACAGGCTTTCCCAAATCAGCGGCACCGCGCCGACCACCATCACCCCGGCAATTACCAAGCTAATCACCTCATCAGCCCAGTTCCAGTGAAAAGCCCAGATCAGAACTGCCGCCAAAATCACGCCCGCTGAGCTAACCGTATCGGCCAGAATGTGCAAAAACGCGCCGCGCAGATTCAGATCGTGGTGGCTGTGGCTATGGAATATCGACACCGCCAGGGTATTCATGCCCAGGCCGATAATGGCGGTGATCAACATTACTTCGCTGACCACCGCTGGGTGGCTGCTTTGAAAGCGATTGATGGCTTCCCAGGCAACCCAAAACGCCAGCACCAATAGACCAATACCATTGGCCAGAGCCGCTAGCAGCTCAGCTCGCTGCAACCCCAGCCTAGCTTGCTGATAAACAGCGAGTTGAGCCAGCCCGGTAGCCGCTAGGGACAATCCCAGTGCCAGGCAATCTGAGGCCATGTGCCCGGCATCGGTCACTAGCGTTAGGCTATTGCTCCACCAGCCTGCAACCCATTCCACCCCAGAAAAGCCGCCCGTCAGCATTAGCCCCAACACCAGGAGACGAATTTTGGTATTTGTCTCCCTAGGGTTGGCTACCTTCGGCAGCTTGCCCTGCAAGAGGTCGCAGTCAGAACAGTCGCAAGATTTTAGAGAGCCTGATTTTAGGGAATCTAAGGGAGAACGAACCTGCATCATTGCACCGACCAGCAATCAACACCGCAGCGGTCGAGGGTCGCCATCACTTGGTCGATGATCTGCGCATCTAAGCTGTTGCGACCCAGATGGGCATGCTCCAGGGCCTCGATTTGGGCTTGGTAGAGGTCGCGAGCCTGCTGAAGATGCTGTTTGGCAGCGGCAATGTCGCCCAAGTGGGCGTAGGTTAACCCCAGATTGAGGTGCGAATCGGCATGGTCAGGCTGCATCGCGATCGCTCGCTGGAGGCTGGCAATTTCCCCGTCGCGATCGCCACTGCGTCCTAGAGAAACGCCCAGATCGTAGTAGCCCAGCACCGTGGGTGCGATCGCCACCGATTGCCGCAGCAGCGCAATGCCCTCGTCGAGATGGCCCAGGGTTACCAGCATGCTGCCCAGTTCGTAGGCCGAGGGCGCGTGGTCGGGATCCTGGGCTAGGGCCGCCCGGTAGTCGGCGATCGCCGCATCAATGTAGCCCAGCTGAAACTCAACGCGTCCTAAGTTGTAAAGCACGGGTACAGCGTCAGGAGCGGCGATCGCCGACTGCTGAAGCTGCTGTCGGGCACCGATCAGATCGCCGGCCTGCCGCAGCCGCAGCCCTTGGTAGTAGGAGGCAGGCAGCGTCGGCGCAGCGGTTCCAGGGTTTAAGACTAGACTGGGTAGAGATAGCGAGATTGGCCAAATCCACAGCGCGATCGCCAATAATACCCCGGTCAAGCCAACCCCAAACGCCACCAAGAGCGGTCGAAGATTGGTAAACAGAGCATCTCTTGCGGGCGTAGCCCCATAGGGAAAGGAAGCCTTCATGACAATTTCTCCTAAACGTTATCTAAGGCGGGTTCAACCAATTTGTTAGCGGTCAGGCGGCTAGAGGGGAGGCCGCTCCGTTTGAACCATGCCTTTTAGGTCAGCTACAGGGGTGTATGAGGTGAAAATTGATTTGGGAACTAAGGCGTGGACGCCTCGGTTAATGTCAACCACCTGGGTAATGTTCAAGTCCATGGCCAAGCTGGCCAGCGAATAGGCCTGCAAACGAGTCAGCCCGGTCGTTTTTGTCAGCAGGTCGAGCATGTCTCGCGTAGCGGTTTTCATCGCCTTGTCTACATCGGGGTCAAAGCCCATTGTCATAAAATGAGTCGGAGTTTCCACAATCGGGCGGATCAAGTCCATGTCTTTGTGAACCACAAACTCGACCGTCACACTGCGCATGGCAGTTTCAGAGGCCGTAAGCCCAACCTCACCATTGGCCTGGTTGACGTGACCATCCCCAGTCGAAAACAGCGCCCCAGAATTAAACACGGGTACAAACAGTGAGCTGCCAGCGACCAGCTCTTTGTTGTCCATATTTCCACCCCACAAATCGGGCGGCACACTCGACACGCGGCGAATGCCATCGTAGTCGTCAATTCTTTCAGGTCGAGCCGTCCAGGCTCCGCCAGATTCGCTATTGCTGGCCGCAAAATCCTTCGGCGGTGCCACACCCATGATGCCCATGAAGGGTTTAACCGGCAGGGTGACATTGTTAGCAAACTGAGTGGTTTCGTTGGCGATATCGACATAGAGGTGGCTAATGGTGCCCTCCGGAAATTCCCCTGGCAGCAGCCCTAAACCGCTCTCGCCAGGAAACACGATTTGCCCCGCGTAAATCGACGGCACAACGTCCTTGACCTTGATTTCCAAAACATCTCCTGGCTCTGCACCTTCAACATAAACGGGCCCTGTTAACGAGTGGGGGCCAATTAAGTTGCGCTCCTTGGCCAGGGCATTGGCGGAGGCCACCAGCTCTTCGATCGAGCGGCCTGGCCGAGCTTCTTCACCTACGTTGGGGAAGGTGGAAAACGTCACCGAATCCCCTGAGCTAACTCGCAGCACAGGCGGTAGCTCGGCGCTAAAAAAACCTAAATGGGTCGTTTCAGGGGTCGCCAACAATACGTAGGCCGAACCGCCACTTGTGCTGGGCACTGGCCCCTGAGCCAGCGATCGCACGCCCCAACCGCCTACAATAAGCAACGCGCCTATCGCGGCTAGCGCCACTCCTTTTAACCCAAATCCCCGCTTTCTCCGCAGGAATTTTTGCCGTAATTCAACCATCCTTACACCTTACCTAATCAACCAAGGAACGACAGAAAAATACGCTGTAAATTAGGACACAAAATAGCCCAATTTTGCGCAAATCTATTGCTAATTAAACTGGAGAAGCTCAAGTTCAAATTAAGCAGCTTGAAACGCAGCCAACCAGTTGGCCGCGAGGCATTAGAAGTAAAGCCGCAAAAATTCTAGGCCTACGGGAGACCTAGAAAACGTGTGAACAAGCTCTCTAAATTCCTAGGTCAAGAGTACGGATACCCATCCATGGAATCTGTATTCTGAACCACAAAAGCCTTGTCATTGGTTAGGTAGCTATCGCTATCGTTTAACGGGCTAGGGGAGGGAACTCAACCGAGATCACCTCGACCACTTAGGCGATGAGCTTTAAATTATTGTCCGAGCTTAGCTCGCTTCTCCTGTATGATCTTCACACGCCTCAGGTAGAAGAGCCGTTTAAGGAGTTGTTGATAGCGAGCACAAACAGCGGTTCAACGCATTGGGTAAAATGTAGATCTGCATGGCAATTTCTACTGTAGAAAAGCCACGATTGCGGGCAGTAAAATCTGACATGGAAGGTCTAAGACTTAAGCTGCCAAATTAATTATTTGAACCAGGTCTGTTGCAGCGCTGCGGTATCCCAGTCGGCTAAGTCAGCGGCAGCCCGATAGGTGCTGTGGAGAAAACTCAGCAGTGCCTGGTCGGGGTCATCGGCCTCGCGTACGGCATCGTAAGGCAAGACAAATTCCCCCAGGCCGTCGTGGAAGAAGGCGGCTGCGGGCTGAACCGGCGCGTCTTTGAAGCCCTCCGGCACCGGGTAGGCGTAGGAATAAAAGGTGGGGTAGCCCAACCCTGCCCCAGGCCAAAATCCAGCGCTGCTGACCTCTTGGCAGTAGGCTTCCTTGGCGACATCGTCGGGTAAGTTGGGTACGCCACCGGGATGATCTGGGGCAGATCGGCCCGAGAACCGCGTCACTGCCAAATCAAAACTGCCCCAGAAAAAATGCACCGGGCTCACCTTGCCGGAAAAGTGGGAGCGAAACTCCCGAAAGACGCGATCGCACTGCAATAGCGCTCGCCAAAACCGCTGGGCCGCCTCGCCATCGTAGGCCCCGTGGGTGTCATCTTGCTCAAAGGGAATCGCGTCAGGAATTTCGTTGGGGGTGGTGTGGATGCGAACGGCAATATCCAGTTCGGCCAGGGCGACCATCACGGCCCTGTAAAAGTCTGCCACGGTGCGAGGCCGGAGTTCGACTGCGCCCATGCGGCCTTCGCTGGTGGCGATGCGCAGCTGGTGGTCAAAAAAGTCAAAGTCCATCTGAAAGATCTGGTCAGCGCTGGGAATGGTGCCCGTAGTCAAGCCCCGCGCGGTCAAATACAGCGGCACATGCCAGGAGTGGTTAATCCAGGGCGTTTGCACCAGGCGAATTTTGCCTACAATCTGCGTCCACAGGTGGAGCGTGGTGCAGGTGTCTTGCCAATCGTCGAGGGTGAGCTGCGGCCAGACGTGGGGCATAGCGGTTTCCCAAATGTGGTTTAGAACAACTTGGAGCACAGGATCAGCGGGAATCGGGGACATTGAACCGCTCAGGATTCAAATCGCGCCGTACCTGAAGTATACCTAGCCCTCTTTTCGTGATTCAGCGATTCAATCAGGCACCGACCGACGGCAGTAAAGTGCCTCGGATGTGCGCAGCGCAAGGAATCGCCATAGCTCCCTTACTTTTCTGGGCCGCAGGATCTCTTCCTTTCTACGATTTTTGATCCCTCCAATGGGCGATAAGGGCAGGCCGCTGCGCCCGTTACAACAATAGGCAACGCCGCGATCGCCAGCCTTCTCATATCTGCTGGCTTCGCATAATTAAGGAGGAAGCGCAGTATGGCTTCGCAACACAGACGGGCAGTGGGTGTCTTTCCCGATCGCCCTAAGACGGCATCAGCTCTGCAGGCTCTTAGCGACTCAGGCTTTGCGATGGATCATGTGTCGGTGATCGCCAAAGATTCGGATCGGCAAAGCGCGATCGCAGGCATTGAGGTTAAAGACGAAGTCAGCAACCAGGCCAATACAGTCGGTACCGTTGGTGCGGTTACCGGCGGTGTGCTCGGTGGGGTCACGGGTTTGCTAGTTGGCCTGGGCACGCTGGTGATCCCCGGCGTTGGCCCCGCTGTACTGGCGGGTGAGGCTGCCGTTGTGATATCTGCACTGATCGGCGGCGCAGCTGGGGCCGCTGCTGGTGGGCTAGTCGGTGCCCTAATCGGGCTGGGGATTCCAGAGCATCGGGCTAAGCGCTACCGCGATCGCGTGGCTCAGGGCGAGTACCTGGTAATGCTCAAAGACACTGAACCCGAAATTGCTCGGGCGGAGCGCACGTTGAAAGCCGTCGGCATTGAAGACTGGGGGATTTACCAGGCTCCAGCCGATGCTGCTGCAAGAAGTGGTTCTCCTAACGCCACCTTTAACGGGGCCGCTGGAGTTGCCCCTGGCCGAGACAATCCCTACAACCAGGTCGATCATCCCATGGATGAGAGCTATCCCCATGGAAGCTCTCGTCAAGAGGCTGATATACCCAAGGTCACAGGGTTGCCCCATGCATCAAACCCGCTGGAGCCATAACCGCTGAAAGAAACCAGCCGAGCCAGGAATTGCTCCTCCTTGAGTCACATCGTGGCTGAAACCCCTGTAAGTACCGTATTTGTTGAGGAAGAAAAACCGTGAATTTTTTGAAGTCTATTCGTCTTGGCGTAATCGCTCTGTGTCTGGGAGTGATTATGTTCACCACCAGTGCCTGTGGTAGCGCTCCCACCACCAGCGCCGCCCCCAGACTATCCCCCACTGCTGCCTACACTCAGCTTGAGCGGGGTGATACTGCCAGCGGCGAAAGCTATGGCCGGTGGGTAATGCAGACCGCCCGAGGGCTAGTGAGCGACGCCTTTGTGCGCGATAACAACAAGCTCGGCGTGGTGATCTCGCCCGATGTTGAGCCTCGGGAGGTGAAAACCCTAGCCCAATCGCTGGTGCAGGGGTTCCACAAGAAATTCCCCAACCGCGATCTGAGTGTGCTGGTCTATGCACCCGACAAAGAGCTGATCTTAACCGCCAGCTACGACGACACAACCCGCCAGGTTGAGTACCAATAGACCCAACCCTAAAGCACTGCACCCTACGATCTTCCTGCTCGGATGAATCAGGGGACGCTAGCCGCAGTTTCCTTAAGCTTCAGGACGCTGCTGTAGCAATTATCTCGAAATGAAGCTAGAAATCCAAAACTTCGGAGACCCACACAATGACTAGCAGCAAAGACTATAAGCGTCAGATCATGAATGACTTGGCCGGTGGCAACGTTGAAGGTATCGATGCCAAGGCCACCCAGCCCGAGCGCGAGTACGCCAACTTTGACGACTTCGCCAACCGTTCGTCTCGCGACGAGCGCCGGGAACTGATGGGGCGCGGGTTTCACCCCGATCGCATTCCTACCACCGAGATGGAGCCAGAATTGCGCAAGGCGATCACTCAGATCAAGCCCCAAGAGCGCGATGACGTAGCCCGCGATTTTTTCAAGCACTTGAAAGGACGCGGTCTCAGCGATCGCGATCTAGAGCAGCAGCTGGGCCTATCGACCCACCACGCTAGCCGCATGAATGAGGACGATGTCACTAAGCTGGCCGCCTTTGCCTACCGCAACCACCCCGATGTTTTTCAGGATGTGTTGGCCGATCAACCCACCATTCTCAAGTTCTTCAGCAATCCGCTAGTGGGTGCCGCAGTGGGTGCGATCGCTGCCAAGTGGTTAGGTAAGCGATAGATTCCTTCACTTTGCCGCTACATCGATCGTTGATGTAGCGGCAAAGCGGCTCAAGAAGCAAATCCTCAATCCCGGCTCGTTTAGGGGATGAGTGCCCAAGCACCATGGCGAAAGTCGCACACCCAAAGCGGCCGCTCAAACTAGCAGAATCAGCTGTTGAAGCTTGCCCAATTTGGGGCTGCCCGTCCGCTCACGCGAGGCGGGCAGCTGCTTTAAAGGGCCTCTGTATACTCGGCATCATCAGCGGCCTATCAAAAGTACCTCAACCGAAAATTTGGCACCAGCAAAAATATGAAATCTATAGGATGCTGCTGGCTGTTCTAGACTGACCCCAGCCGAAGGAATATAACGTTAACAATTATGGACTTTACGGTCTAGACGTTGACCTTTTTTGGGCGATATTGCAATTATTATGGGGCCTGTAGCCCTCTTAAACTAAGGTGTTAGCCAGATAGTTTCGAGCCAAACTGGCTTTATCGACAATTGAGGCTGCAAGATTGCCAGGGCCGCAAATTCCGGCAAGCTGACAAAGTTGGCAGAGCAATATCCTTTTGCCAGCTCCAGCTATGGGGCTTGATTACTACCTATTGATTCATTAACAAATGCTTGGTGATTTTATGCTTTCATCTCGCTCCGCTGCGGTACTAGCGGCAGCCTCTACGGTTCTCTTAGGCGTTACTGCCTGTGTGTCGCCTTCCACCGGCCCCGGTGTGCCACCCCTAACCGGCAGCATCTGGGAACTCCAGCAAATTCAAATGAATGACGGCACACTGCTGACGGCAAATCCACCGCAAAACTACACGGCAGAGTTTGCTGAAGACGGGCAGGTGTTTGTCAAAGCCGACTGCAATCGGGCGATCGGCCAGTTTACCGAGGCAGCCGACGGGCGAATTATGGTCTCTCTGGGGCCAACCACCCTAGCCGCCTGCCCCGAGGGCAGCATCAGCCCTCAGTTTTTGCAGGCGCTGAACAACGCCAACCTCTACTTCTTTCAAAACGAGGATCTATTTATTGATCTGAAATTTGACAGCGGTACCATGCAGTTTTCGGCCACGCCTACCCCCGCCCTGGTCGGCACCCTGTGGAAGCTCCAGCAAATTCAGTTCAGCGATGGCAAGCTGCTGGTTGCCGATCAGCCCGATCACTACACCGCTGAATTCTTAGAGGATGGTTCCCTGTTGGTACGGGCTGACTGTAACCGGGGTCGAGCCGACTTTACAACCACTGGCGATCGCACCCTTCAAGTCTCCCCCATTGCCACTACGATGGCCGCCTGCCCTGAGGGGTCGATTGGCAACGAGTTTGTGCAAGCTCTGGGGAACTCCGGCAGCTACTTCTTCCAGGACGGCAATCTGTTTGTAGACCTGGCCTTTGACAGCGGCACGATTCAGTTCTCTGCCGACTAAGTAGGACTGAGCGCTGGTAAAAAGGGCCGCGCTGTAGGGGCAAACGGCGTTTGCCCTGCCTATCTCCGGGATTCGGTATCGTCCTCGAAATTAAACCTAAAAGCAGAGAGACTCGAAATCCCTCTGCTTTTAGCGTCTATTTACTATTTATAGAAGCGGCCTGAACAGCTACTATTCCTGGAATTGGCCCTACTCTACCGCGACGGCGGGCAGCTCTAGGCAGTAGCCCGCCCCGTAGACGGTCTTAATGAACTTAGGATGCCGGGGATCGGGCTCTAGCTTGGTGCGCAGGTGCCGCACGTGCACGCGAATAGTTTCGATGTCGTCGTTGGGTTCGTAGCCCCAAACTTCTTGCAAAATCTGGCTGGGGGATACGGTCTGCCCGTGGCGCTGAAGCAGGCAGTGCAGCAGCTCAAATTCGAGATGGGTCAGTTTGACCGTGCCGTCAAACCAAATCGCCTCGTAGCGCTCAGGAATCAGGGTAAGAGGGCCATAGTTGAGAATTTCGCTGTGCTTGGCCGCCTGGGGTATGCGATCGGTGCGGCGCAGCAGGGCACGCACCCGAGCCAGCATTTCGTCTAGCTCAAAAGGTTTGGTGAGGTAGTCGTCGGCTCCCGCGTTAAAGCCATCGACCTTATCTTGGGTCTGCGACAGCGCCGTCAGCATGAGCACCGGGATGTCGGCGGTGCGGCGATCGCGGCGCAGACGCTGGCACACGGTCAGCCCATCCACCTTAGGCAACATCAGGTCGAGCATAATCAGGTCTGGCAAAAGCTGCACCGCTAGGGCCTGGCCTTTGATGCCATCCCCCGCCTGATTGACGTCGTAGCCTGCCATTTCCAAATTGACGGAAACAAGCTCCGCGATCGCAGCATCATCATCAATGACGAGAATACGAGGCATTACCAACTAAACTTGACAACCCGAAAACAATACCGACTCAGCTAGAGGCAAGCTACAAAGCTTTGAGTAGCCTAGCATCCAAACGTAAAGAGCCGTGTCGGAATAATACAATTCCTCGATAAATTATAAGCAGAACCCTTAAATTTCCCTAAGGAAATAGGTATAGCTCTCTGAGCTGGAGCTTTTCTTCGGGTTCTAGCGTTCCCCAAAATCCCCGCCCCTAAAGCGCTTCAGGGATGTTATGGGCACAGGGCACCACTAACTCAAGCTTTTATGCTTCTCTAAAACTCCCCAGGTAGGATTCGAACCTACGACCAATCGGTTAACAGCCGACCGCTCTACCACTGAGCTACTGAGGATTACTCGCGAAGCTTATCTTAGCGATAAGTGTGTAACCTTGACAACCCTACAAATGAAAAATTTTGGGGCAGGCTGAATTTTGCCCAGCCGATGGTTGTATTGAGGGACAAGCCTAAAGCCATTGCGGCTATATCTGAATTTTCGTGCTGCCGTTATGGGCTACTCGTGATATATTCAAAGACTGTGTCGAAATTGTGGTAACCATGCCCAAGCTTAAGTCTCGCAAAGCTGCCGCTAAGCGCTTTCGTCGCAGTGGCAGCGGCAAAATCATGCGTCGCAAGGCGTTCAAGAATCACATGTTGCAGCACAAAAATGCTGAGCGTCGCTCCCGGCTGTCTAAGATTGCCTTAGTGTCGGAAGAAGATGCTCCCAACGTGGAGCTAATGCTGCCCTACCTCTAAGTAGGGAGCTGTCAGTCTGCTAGTGGTCATTTAAAACTTCAATAGTTCCAAGGGTTAAACAGTCATGGCACGTGTCAAGCGCGGCAACGTAGCACGCAAGCGCCGCAACAAAATTCTCAAGCTAGCCAAAGGGTTTAGAGGGTCTCACTCTAAGCTGTTTCGCACGGCCAACCAGCAGGTAATGAAGGCGCTGCGGTACGCCTATCGCGATCGCCGCAACCGGAAGCGCGATTTTCGCCGTTTGTGGATTACCCGCATCAATGCGGCTTCTCGCATGCACGGTCTGAGCTACAGCCAGCTCATTGGCCAGCTCAAGAAAGCCAATATCGATATCAACCGCAAAATGCTGGCCCAGATGGCCGTGCTCGACCCCAATGGGTTTGCCAAAGTGGTTGAAGTTGCCAACCAATCTTAGGGATTGGCCCAGACAGTAGGGGCAGTCGTAGTTTAGACACGGCCGCACCATGGCATGGAACTGGCTTGGGTTTGGTTTAGCACTGGGGGCACAGTTATCTGTGCTCCCAGTTTCTGCTGCGGATCTCGACACAATTCGCGCCCGTGGGCACCTGGTGGTGGCGGTACGCGAAGGCTGGCAACCGCTGAGCTTTCGCGATCGCGAGGGCGACCTGGTGGGCCTAGAAATTGACCTGGCCCACGGGCTGGCGTCGGCGATTTTTGCTGACCCGACGGCGGTTGAGTTTGTGGTGGTGTCCAACGGCGATCGCATTTCGGCGGTGCTTGAAGACCGGGCCGATGTGGCGATCGCCGGTCTTACCCTGACCTCCGGTCGTCAGCGGCTAGTAAGTTTTAGCCCACCCTACTACCTCGATGGAGCCGCCGTGTTAATGCGTGATCCCCAGGTGCAAAGCCTAGGTGATCTCCAACGCCAGCGACTAGGGGTGCTTCAGGGGGCTAGTACCGTAGCAGTGGTGCGCCACCTGTTGCCGCTAGCCATTCTTACCCCTTTCAACAGCTATCAAGATGCCTTTAGCCGTCTCAGCACAGGCCAAATTGACGGCTTTGCTGGCGATCTAACGGTGCTAACTGGCTGGCAGCAGGATCACAGCGGCTATTACCTGGTACCCAGCTTGCTCTCGGCAGAACCCCTGGCGATCGCCCTACCCAAGGGCACCCAGTACACCGAGTTGCGTAGCCTGGTCAACCAGACCGTCATCGATTGGCATCAAAGCGGCTGGCTAGAAGAACGGACTACCTTCTGGGGGTTGCCCTAGCCATGGCAAGATAGGGTAGTTCTCAAGTGCAGATCAAGACCGCATGGAAAACAGCAACCTGCTCCTTATTTATCTGGGTATTCTGCTGGCGTTGCTGAGCGTTGCCGCCTTTTTTGTGGTGCGCCAGGTAATCAAGACCCGCCGCATCGAAAGCACTCTGGGGCGACTCCAGTCTCGGCTCACTAAAGAAAAGGGCACCGCCCAGGAATATTACGAGCTGGGCAGTCTCTTGCTCGACAAAAAGCTCTACACCCAGGCGGCCCTTTACCTCCAGCAGGCGATCAAGCAACTGGGCGACGATGAGGCTGACAACGCCGCCGTAGTCTACAATGCCCTGGGCTACTCTTACTTTGCCCAAGACCAGTACGACCTGGCGATTCGTAACTACAAAGAAGCGCTGAAGATTTCGCCCGAGTACGTCACTGCCCTCAACAATTTGGGCCACAGCTATGAGCGCAAGCAGCTCACCAGCCAGGCTCTAGAGATGTATGAAGCCGCCTTGGCCCTGGAACCCAAAAATTCCACGGCCCGCCGCCGCTTCGACTCGCTCAAAAAGCGCGTTGCCCCTGCCGAAAAATCCTAGCTGCTAAGCCAAATTTCTCTGGTCTAAGCATTGTCTTAGACAGACGCTATGAAAATACGAGTTGTAGGGTATATAAGTAGAGTATGGGGATCCTACTACGGTAGGATTTTTCACGGATAATCTACCTCTTTCTGCTCTTCATTGTTTTTCAGGGAGTGGTTTATGCGCCTCGATACTGGTACGCCAATTACTCGGTTTGTCTCAGCGCTAGTGACTCTTGTGGCGCTGCTGGCCTTTGGCTTTGTAGCCTGGAAGGCCTTCGACGTCTGGCGTTCTGACCCGGCGGTGGAAGGCATTCACGATATTCTGCAACCGAAGAAGTAGCGCGATCGCCCAGCTCTTCCCTGACCCTGGCCTGGTAGGATGTGGAGGTTCTTTGCCCCACAGTGTTTCCATGCCGGAGTTGACCGGGCTGCCAGTGCTGCCCAACAGTGCCGATGCCGCCGTTTATCGCATTCTCGATGCCAACCTCGATCGCGCCCGCGAAGGGCTACGCATCATCGAAGAATGGTGTCGGTTTGGACTGAATAACTCAGCTCAAACCGAGCAACTCAAGCACCTGCGCCAGACCCTAGCCCAGTGGCACGCCCCTGAGCTGCGCCTGTGCCGCGACACTCCCGGCGACCCCGGCACGGCCCTCACCCACCCCCAGGAAGCTGAGCGCAACAGCGTAACGGCGGTGCTGCAAGCCAATTTTTGTCGGGTGCAAGAGGCGCTGCGGGCGCTCGAAGAATATGGCAAACTCTACCGCAGCGAACTGGCGGCGGGGGCCAAGGCCATGCGCTACCAGGTTTACGCGCTGGAAAGTAACATTTTGGGCGGGCATCGGCTTCAGAGATTGCGCCAGGGGTTGACTTATCTGGTGACATCGCCATGCGATCGCCTATTGCCCATTGTCGAAGCCGCATTGCAGGGGGGGATTGCCCTGGTGCAGTACCGCGACAAAGATACCGACGACCACCTGCGCCTGGAGCTAGCCCAAAAGCTGAAGGATCTGTGCCACCGCTACGGGGCCTTATTTCTGATCAACGATCGCGTCGATCTTGCCCTAGCTGTGGAGGCCGATGGCGTCCACCTGGGCCAAACCGATTTGCCCATTGCCACCGCCCGCCAGCTTTTGGGCAGCCAGCGCATCATTGGGCGCTCGACCACTAACCCCGACGAAATGCAGCGGGCGATCGCTGAGGGGGCCGACTACATCGGCGTTGGCCCGGTCTATGCCACCCCCACTAAACCGGGTAAAGCCGCCGCTGGCCTCGACTACGTGCGCTATGCAGCCGAACACGCTACGGTGCCCTGGTATGCGATCGGCGGCATCAACACCGAAAACTTGAGCGAAGTGCTCCAGGCGGGTGCTGAACGGGTGGCGATCGTGCGAGCGCTAATTGAAGCCGAAAACCCTACGCTGATTGCCCAATACTTTACGGCCCAAACGAACCACCACCGCACCTTTCACGCCGTGGCCACCCCCATCGGTTAACCCGCCACTAAACTGATTGACCGTTATCAACAATGGGTTTGAGGTGCAAGGTAAAGGGTTTAAGGTTGCCACAAATCTCTACTCCACACCCCTTACCCCCTACCCATTACCCCCAACTCCCTCCGATGCTCGACCCCACCACCGACAACTTCTACCTCCTCGTCAACGGCGAATCTCAGCCCTGTGCATCTGGTACTCTGCTGCCCAGTTTTTTAGAATCATTGGGTCTGAATCCTCGCTTGGTGGCAGTTGAGTATAACGGTGAAATTCTCCATCGTCAGCTGTGGGAGACTACCCACCTGCACCCCAACGACAGGCTAGAAATCGTCACCATTGTCGGGGGCGGTTAGGGCCTGTAGGTACGGGTTTCCGCCGTTAGTTGGCCCTGTTTTTGTCGGGCAGCAGCAGCACTTCGCGTTACATTAAAGACATAAAGCACTCCGGTTTTACGCGATGGTTAAACAACTTTTTCAACGCCTTAAGCCATTTTTGAAGCCGCTGATGGCCGTGGTCTTGGCCGTGGTTTTGGTGTTTGGCACCGCCGATGGGGCTTGGGCCGCAGCGGGTGGACGCATGGGAGGCGGCAGCTTTCGGGCTCCGGCTCCACGCATGAGCCCTAGCCCACGCACCTATGCCCCTAGTGGCGGGGGCGGCTACTACCCCGGCGGCGGCTTTGGCATGCCCTTCCTGTTTCCCTTCATTGGCATCGGTGGCGGCTTTGGCGGGTTGTTTACCCTGCTGATTTTTATTGCGATCGCCAACGTGGTGGTGCGCGGCCTGCGGGGGGCGACCTCTGAGGACGACTACGGCACTCCTGTGGGCGGCAGCAGCAACCCGCCGGTAGCGATCGCCAAACTCCAGGTCGGCCTACTTGCCCAAGCCCGCGAATTGCAGGATGACCTCAACCGCCTGGCCACCACCGCCGATACCGGCACCTCCCAAGGGCTGGCCAAGCTGCTGCAAGAGACCACCTTGGCCCTGCTGCGTCACCCCGACTACTGGGCCTACGCCGCCAGCGAAGATAAGCAGACCCGCTTACTCAGTGCTGAGCAAGAGTTTAACCGCTACACCCTCTCGGCCCGTAGTCGCTTTAGCGCCGAGACGCTCTCTAACGTCAACAACCAGCTCACTCAGGCCGAACCCAAGGCTCTGCTGACAGGCGACACTGACCAAGCCCCTGGGGAATACATTTTGGCAACTGTGGTGGTGGCGACCCAGGGCAAGCTCGATCTGCCCGATATCTACTCCTCGGCTGACCTGCGCCAGGCGCTTAGCCAGATTGGTGCGGTCTCCGGCGAAAACCTGCTAGCCGTAGAAGTTCTCTGGACGCCTCAGCAGTCTGGGGAAACCCTCAGCGGTGACGAACTGATTGCCAACTATCCTGAACTCAAGTTGATCTAAGTTTTGGTTTTGGATAACCCCAAAACGGACGCCTCCCTGTTAACGGGGAGGCGTTTTTGTTTAAGGATTTAGTATGAGCCCCTGTGTGCAAAGGTTGCCTAACAAAAAGGTCTGTTGCAGCTAGAGGGGTGATTTGGGGAATTCAGCGATAATTGCTAGAGCTGGGCGTTTAAGACTGGGCTTTTCATCAGCCTCAATTTTCACCCACGTTCATTCGCTTCAGCCCCTTGGGAATACAGCCATGGCATCGATGCATCGCCCGGTCTGGACCCTTGATTTGGATGACGTCTACCAATCTCTCGAAACTGATCCCCAAGGGTTAACCGAGCTGGAAGCCCAGCGGCGGCTAGAGCGCTATGGCCCCAACGAACTGCCTGAACCCGCCCATCGCCCGCTGTGGCTGCGCTTTACCGATCAGCTCACCCACTTTATGGCACTGCTGTTGTGGGTGGCGGGCATTTTGGCCTTTATCTCCCACACCCCGGCGTTGGGCTGGGCGATCTGGGCGGTGATCTGGATTAACGCCGTATTTAGCTTTTCCCAGGAATTTAGGGCAGAGCAGGCGCTAGCGGCCTTAAAGAATGTGCTGCCCGCCCAGGTGCGCGTGTTTCGCCAGGGTGAGCTGGTGCAAATTCCAGCCCGCGATCTGGTGCGGGGGGATGTGATGCAGCTGGAGGAGGGCGATCGCGTCTCTGCCGACGCTCGCCTGGTCAGCGCTGAAAGCCTATACCTCGATGTGTCAGTGCTGACGGGGGAATCGCTGCCCGTAGCCCGCAACCCCCACCCGGTGCGCCAGCGAGAAGCTTTGCCCCTGCGCGGCGGTAAACCCCTAGCCATCCCTGGCGAGCAGCCCCAGGTGGAAAAGACTAATCCAGCGGAGGTGAGCAACTTGGTGCTGGCGGGGGCGACGGTGGCGGCGGGGCGGGGTGTGGCAGTGGCCTACGCCACGGGCACCCACACCGAGTTTGGCCAGGTCGCCCACCTAACCACCAACGTCAAGCGTGAGCCCAGCACCTTGGAGGTGCAGATCAGCCACATTGTGCGCGTGATTACGGCGATCGCGGTTGCCATGGGGCTGCTGGTGTTTGCCCTCACTTCGCTGCTGGTGGGCATGGAGCTGAAGGAGAGCTTTATCTTTGCGATTGGCATTATTGTCGCCCTGGTACCTGAGGGGCTGCTGCCTACGGTGACCTTGTCGCTGGCGATCGGGGTGCAGCGCATGGTGCGGCGCAATGCCCTGGTACGGCGGCTCTCGGCGGTGGAAACCCTGAGCGCTGTCAATGTGATCTGCACCGATAAAACTGGCACCCTGACTAAAAATGAAATGACCGTGCGCCACCTGTGGCTGCCCCCAATCGCTACAACCCCTTCCCCAGGCGATGACGCGGAGCTAATGCCGGGGCAAATTCGCGTAACGGGGGCAGGTTACGACCCTACCACCGGGCAGGTACACATCCCCAAAGACTCACCCCTGGCCTGGAAAGTACAGCTTTTGCTCACTGGGGCCGCCCTTTGCTCTAACGCCCGCCTCACCCACCTCACCGCCCCCAGCCGCTGGCAGGAGATGGGCGACCCCACAGAGGCGGCCCTGATTGTGGTAGCCGCCAAGGCCGGGCTGAACGTAGAAGACCTGCAAAAACGCTACCCCCGCCAGCGGGAAATCCCGTTCGACTCGCGGCGGCGGATGATGACCGTGGTACTCGATTGGCAAGATGATCTCTGGCCCGACACCTTTCCCCAGGCGACCCACGTGGCCTTTATCAAGGGCGCGCCCCTGGAGGTGGTGCGCCACTGCCAGACCATTTTGCGCAATGGCACCTTAGGCACCCTGGGTCACGACGACTGGGAACAGGTGGTGGCGGCCAACGACAGCTTTGCCCGCCAGGGGTTTCGGTGCTGGGGCTGGCGGCCCGCCCCGGCAGCGACGACCTGAGGGATATGAAAGCGCAGGATTTGGAGCAGGGGCTGACCTTCATCGGCCTGGTGGCGATGTTTGACCCGCCACGGCCTGAGGTGCCTGAGGCGATCGCCCAGTGCCACCAGGCGGGCATTCGCGTCACCATGGTAACCGGCGACTACGGGTTGACCGCCGAGGCGATCGCCCAGCAGATCGGCCTAGTGGACGAGACGCCTGGCAGCCACGAGCCGGTGCGGGTGATTACCGGCGACACCTTGGGCCACCTCTCCGATGCCCAGCTCCAGCAGATGGTGAAGTACCGATCGCGGCTAGTATTTGCCCGCATGTCGCCTGAGCACAAGCTGCGCCTGGTAGAAGCATATAAGGCCACCGGAGCGGTGGTGGCGGTGACCGGCGACGGCGTCAACGATGCTCCGGCCCTGCGATCGGCTCACATCGGTATCGCCATGGGGCTCAATGGCACCGATGTGGCCCGCGAAGCCGCCGACATTGTGCTTACCGACGACAACTTCGCCACCATCATCGGCGCGATCGAAGAGGGTCGCACCATCTACCAAAACATTCGCAAGTTCATCACCTACATCCTGGCTTCTAATGTGCCAGAGCTGCTGCCCTTCCTGGCCATGGTGGCGTTCAAAATTCCCCCAGCGCTGGTGATCATGCAAATTCTCGCCATCGACCTGGGCACCGATATGGTGCCAGCCCTGGCTCTGGGTGCCGAAACTGCTGAAATCGGCACGATGGATCAGCCGCCTCGCACTAAGGATCAACCCCTGATGGATCGAGGGCTGCTGCTGCGAGCCTACGGCTGGCTCGGTATTATCGAGGGAATTTTGGGCATGGCGGCTTTCTTCTGGGTGTGGCATGGCCACGGCTTTGATCTGCCTGCTATTCAGGCGGTTACCCCGGCGCTTCAGGCTGATACAGCAACCGCTCCGGTGGTGGCAATTTACCTTCAGGCGACGACCCTGACCCTGGCCGCGATCGTCGCCTGTCAAACCGGCAACGTGTTTGCCTGTCGCTCAGAAAAAACGGCGGTGTGGCGCTTGGGCTGGTTTTCTAACTCCCTGATCTGGGGAGGCATTGCCGTGGAATGGGCCTTGATTGGGGCGATTATTGCCTTGCCGCCGCTACAGCGCATTTTTTCGACCGCGCCGCTGACTTTGGGACAGTGGGTCATGCTGCTGCTGTGCCCCCCGATTGTGCTGGGGCTAGAAGAACTGAGAAAGACACTGCTGCGACGGTTAGATCAACCGAAGCCAGGGGCAAACCAATCCCCTGCTGCGCCATCGCTGATCGGGTAGACCGGCCCCTCTCCCAGAGGGAGAGGGGAGTCAGAAAAGACTTCAAAGGTTCTCCCCCTGGGGAGATTGATCTACCTTCCCGCTACTCAAGAGACAAGGGGGAGGGAAACTCCGGGTTTCAAGTTAGACGAGCCTATCGCTGAAACCACTGCTGAAGCAGTTCGGGCGATCGCCACAGTAAGTAACCCGCGAGGCCAAACGTACCCGTAATCAACCCTGTGGCCACATAGCCCAAAATCATCACTACACCATCGGCTTCGAGGGTGGCTACCACAAAGATCAAAATGCCAATTGTGGGGATTGGATTGGTAAAGGGGATCGGACTCATCAACAGCAGCGTTAGCCAGCTAATGCAGACGCCGTTGATGTGCCATACCGAAGGGTTGTTAGCCAGTCCCGGTAGGCGGGGCCGCACAAACCGCTCGGTTACCCGCGTCACCCGCTTGAGATTGCTTAGCACGGTCTTGGCCAGCACCGACGGAAACTGAAATCGGGCCACTCGCTGGGGCAGCCAGGGCGATCGCCGCCCCACGGCCATTTGCAGCGACAGCAGCAGACAGGCCGACCCCAAAATGGTGGTAAACCCCGGCGGCATGGGGAACAAGAACGGCAGCACCAGCAGCCCAATCACCAGGCAAAAGCCCCGCTCGGCGGTCTCGTTGAGCACGTGGGAGAGGGTCAGCGGCTGCTCGGCTATGCGCTCTAGCAGTGCTTTGATTTCCTGGGAAAAGCGGGGTTGAGGAGAGTCAGAATCCATAGGGGTGAGGAAATTGAGTGGGATTAAAGCACAGGTTTAGACCCATTGGGCAGACCCGGCTGCTTGCGCCGTAGTGTCAGTTGAATCACCAGCTTTTCGAGCTCTAGCCAGGCAAACATAAGGGCGCTAAACCCAAAGCAAATGGCTATTTCTATAGCTGATAGAGCATGCAGCCCAAAAAATTGCGCTAGGACTGGAATGTACAGTAACAACACTTGCAGGCCGGTGGTGAGCAAAACCGCACCCCAGATGTAAGGATTTGAAAAAGGATTGAGCTGGGCTGTTAAGCGGGTGTCTGAGCGAGCCGCCAGGGCGTGGCCCATTTGGGCCAAACAGAGGGTTGTGAACACCATCGTCTTCCAGGTGTCGGGATCGCCAGGGTAGCCAGGGGCGGTGGTGTAGCGGTAGGCCCAGCCCATCAGGCCAATCGCCAGAACGGCCAGCACAATGCCTACTCGCACCATGTAGGAGCCCAGGCCGCGGGCAAAAATGCTCTCCCGAGGGTTGTGGGGCGGACGCTCCATCACGTCGGGTTCGGCGGGCTCCATGGCCAGAGCCAGGGCGGGCACGCCGTCGGTGACCAGGTTCATCCACAGAATTTGCAGGGGGGAGAGGGGCACGCCGCCCAGGCCCATGATCGGGGCGGCGGCGATGGTGAGCACCTCGCCAATGTTGCTGCCCAGAATGTATTTGATGAAGCGGCGAATGTTGTCGTAGACCACCCTGCCTTCCTCGGTGGCGGCGACGATGGTGGCAAAGTTGTCGTCAAGCAGCACCATGTCGCTGGCTTCTTTGCTGACATCGGTGCCGGTAATGCCCATGGCGATACCGATATCGGCCTGCTTGAGGGCAGGGGCATCGTTGACGCCGTCGCCGGTCATGGCGACAAATTCGCCCTGTTTTTGCAGCGCCTGCACGATGCGGAGCTTGTGCTCGGGGGCGACGCGGGCGTAAACGCTGACGTGAGGAACGGTTTTTTCTAGCTCTTCAGGGGAAAGGTGGCTCAGCTCGCGCCCGGTCAGAATGGTGTCACCGGGTTGGGCAATGCCGAGGGTTTCGGCGATCGCCTTGGCAGTCAGCGGGTGATCCCCCGTAATCATCACCGGGCGAATGCCCGCACGCCGACAGTCAACCACGGCGGCGCGCACTTCAGGGCGCGGGGCATCGAGCATGCCTACGAGGCCCAGCCAGATTAGGTTCTGCTCTTCGGGCTCTAGGTTGGCGTTGGGATTAGCTACGACGTTCGTAGGCTTCATGGCAAAGCCCAGCACCCGCAAGCCACTGGCGGCCATGGCATCGTTTTGGGTCAAAATAGCCTGCCGCTGAGCCTCGGTAAGCGGCTCGGGCTGCCCCTCGCCCTGGCTGGTGTTACAGCGTTCTAGCACCAGTTCGGCAGAGCCTTTGGTGAACATCACCTGGGGGGCCAAAGGCCAGTCGGCATCGGCCTGGGCCTGCACGACGACGCTCATGCGCTTGCGCTCTGAGGTGAAGGACACTTCGCCGATGCGATCGCTCTGTTGCCCCAGCGTTGCCTGGTCAAACCCGCCTTTACCCGCTACGGCCAGCAGGGCACCCTCGGTGGGGTCACCCAGTAACGTCCAAATGCTGCCCGACTGGCTGAGGTTGGCGTCGTTGCACAGGGCGCAGGCCATCAGCAATGCCTGGAGGGCCGGGTCAGACTGGGGGGCGATCGCCGCCCCATTTTCCAGAAGGTTGCCGACGGGAGCGTAGCCCTCACCCGTAACGTCGTACTGATGAGCTATGGTCTTGACCTGCTGCACCACCATTTTGTTTTGGGTCAGGGTGCCGGTTTTGTCGGAGCAAATGGTGGTGACCGAGCCCAGGGTTTCTACCGCTGGCAGTTTGCGAATCAGGGCGTGGCGGCGCACCATGCGCTGGGTGCCCAGGGCCAGGGTAACGGTGATGACGGCGGGGAGTCCTTCCGGCACCACGGCAACCGCCATGCTGAGGGAGACTTCTAGCAGCTCGTCGAACAGGCTGAGGTCGCCGGTGCGCAGCAGCCCCGCTACCACCACCAGGGCAACCAGTACCAGGGATCCGGTCACGAGCACATTGCCCAGCTGCGCCATACGCTGCTGGAGGGGTGTGGGCTCTGTCTCCACGGATTGGATTAGGGTGGCGATGCGGCCCAGCTCAGTAGTCATCCCCGTTTGGGTGACCAGTACGGTGCCGCGCCCTTGCAGCACTTCGGTGCCTTGGTAGACCAGATTGAGGCGATCGCCCAAGGCAGACTCATCTTCTAAGAGCAGCTCAGGCTGCTTGATTACCGCTTCGGCTTCGCCAGTCAGAGCGGCTTCGCGCACCTGTAGATTGGCGGCGCTGAGCAGACGGCCATCGGCGGGCACCTGCACCCCTGCCTCCAGCAGTACCACATCGCCCGGTACCAGGGTTTTAGCGTCGATTTCCTGTTCCTGACCCTGACGGATGGTGCGCACCCTTGGGGAAGTCATGTTCTTGAGGGCGGCTAGGGCTTTTTCGGCTCTGCTCTCTTGCAGGTAGCCCAAGATGCCGTTGAGCAGCACAATAGCAAAGATCGCGATCGCATCCTTAGGGAAGCCCCCGGTGCGTAGATCGAGCACCAGCGACACCAGCGCCACCGCGATCAGCATCAGCAGCATGATGTTTTTGAACTGATCCCACAGAATTTCCCAGGGGCTGCGGGTGGCCCCCTCCTGAAGCTCGTTGAGGCCATAGACCTGCTGCCGGTGCTCGGCTTCGCTGGGGCTGAGCCCTTCGGGGCTGCTCTCTAACAGCGCGATCGCCCGCTCGGGGCTGAGGGTATGCCAAAGGTTAGCAGACGCGCTTTTGTTGGGGAGGGTGCTGTGGGCCACGGGTGCAATTTACCTCAAAAATCAAGTGCTACTATTCGCAAGTACTTAGCCTATATTTATAGCACTAAAAAATAGTGCAGCTCCGCCTCAATGCTCAATCCGTTTGTGCCGCAGGCGCTGATTTGCCGAGAAAGCGAACTCGAACGCGTCTGTGCCCTGCTTCGTCAAGACAGCGATTTTGTGGTGACCGGCGTGCCGGGCATTGGTCGCCGCACTCTGATTCGCAGCGCCGCCCGCCAGGAAGGCTCACGCTGTCTGGAAATTGATCTACTGCGCTGCCGCAATGCGGGCCAGTTTTTGCGGTTCTTGGCCGACGGCATTCTAAATGCTTTCTCAGAACCGGCTGAAATTGCTCAGATTCAGCAGTGGAGCCTAAATCAGCCCCTCAGCGTCGATCAGCCCTTAGAAGCCGAAGCGCGCCTAGTTTGGCCCAAGACCCTGGGCAAAGAGTGGCCCTTGTTTGAGAATTTACTCTCGCTGCCCCAAGATCTGGCGGAATGGCTCAACTGCCAGGTGGTGATTATGTTTCACAACTTTCCCCACATTCGCTCGTGGGATCGGCAGGGTAAGTGGGAAAGCCATCTGCGCCAGGAAATTGAGCGCCAGAACCGGGTCAGCTATGCCCTGATTGCCACCGTGGCCGAACCCTGGATGACCGCCAGCCAGCTGCCGGTGATTGCCCTAACTCCCCTGAGCGATCGCGAACTGCAACCCTGGGTGATTGGCACCATGGCCACGGCGGGCCTCAAGTTTGACCCCGAAAGCGAGGCCCTGGAGATGTTTCTCAGTTATGTGCAGGGGCATATGAAAGATGCCATTACCCTGGCCCAGCGCCTGTGGCTGGGCTGCAATGCGATCGCCTCTCCCCTGCCTGAGTTGATCCAGGCTCACCAGGTACACAGTGCCATGCTGGCCCTAGCGCAGGACATGGCGGTGGTGTTTGAGGCGCTGCTGCTGCTGCTGCCCCCCACCCAGGCCCGCGTGCTCGAAAGCCTGGCCCTCGACCCCACCGATCGCCCCCAGTCGAACGCCTACATTAAAAAGCACCAGCTCTCGCGGGGCGGCGGTTTGCAGGGGGCGCTTACCAGCCTGGAGCAAAAGGGCCTGATCTACGGCCCTCAGTTTGGTTATCGCATTGCCCTACCGCTGCTCGATTTTTGGCTTAAACAGCGGC
Organism: Tildeniella torsiva UHER 1998/13D; assembly: GCA_019358835.1. Lineage (GTDB taxonomy): Bacteria > Cyanobacteriota > Cyanobacteriia > Phormidesmidales > Phormidesmidaceae > Nodosilinea > Nodosilinea torsiva. The sequence goes on along the minus strand of JAHHIH010000001.1, from coordinate 214,196 downwards.
TGCGGTAGTCCTGAGCTACCGATCGCCTGGGGCATCTACTAGCTCAAAACAGCCCGATACTGAGGCGGGAATGGTGCGGGGGCGATGGGTAACGGCATCGACAAAGACCCAGTCGGTCGCGCCCGTTGCCAGTACGGTGTCGTCGCTGAGGCGCAAAAATTTGTACTGGCGGGTGCTGCGGGCTTTGCGCAGGGTAGTAACCCAGGTGGTGAGACGCAGGCGATCGCCCCCAAAAGCCGGGCGCAGGTAGGTGATTTGGTGCGATCGGGCTACCCATGTGGCTCCTAGAGCCTGGGTCTCGGTGGTGCAGCCGACGCTGGTGGCGTGGGCGATCGCGATATCCTGCATCCACTGCACATAGGCGACGTTGTTGACGTGGCCGTTGCCATCGACGACTTCAGTTGGTACAACAAATTCGTGGTGGTAGAAGCGTTTCATGTAGTTACGTTATAGCCAGGTGCGATCGCACACAACACACACCTCATCGAAGGGGAAAAACCAGCCACAATTTTTGACTAACCCTTGCAAAGGGTGCCACAGGTCAGCATTGAAATGATAGTTAAGAGTTGTAATGCAAAACTCTGACCAGCTACAGTAGTCTGCCCAAGCATCGGGAAGCAGTAAATCGTCTTTCATCGCTGCTCGCACTTGCTCCTCACCGAGAAGATGGTGAATGGCGTCGGCGGGTTTGCCCAATAATTTGCAGAGTATTCCCCATAGAGTTTTTGCTCCATCCGTTCCCAAACATGACTCCAGGTTAGGCTAGGGCGTTGGTTATAGTGCTGCTCTCTAAGAGCTGGGTCAATCTCTTCTGAAATGCCATGATAGCGCAATACTCTGTCCCAAAGTTTTCGCTCTATAAGAATTCGTTGCTCACTTTTGCGTTGCTCAATTTGTTTTTGAATCATCCACTGTTTTAGCAGTTCTTGACACGCAGCATCAGGCGGATCAAAAAATAAAATCCTTGGCTTTTCTAGCAGGGCGTTGATGTACTGAGTATGGGCCACTGCTCTGTAAGCAGCACAAATTATAGCAGAGACAAGCGAACGATCAATCGGTTGATTTGAGAGGGTATAGTCTCTCCACTTGCGGCTGAGTTTAGCTAGGGTAGCTTTCTGTTCAGGAGTAAATTGGGTAATTAATTCGGGAGAATTGTAGATGGATTGAGGTTTTTTGGGTCGGGCTTGCCGCCAAACACCCCCTTGATCTGCCAAGTGTAAATCAACTCATTCCCATCCAGAGTCAGACATTTTGACTTGCCAATAGCTCAGTGTTTTGTCTTGATGACTTATCGCCACCTTAACAACATGACTTCGCCCGCCTTAGACGTAATGGTCAAAAAACTTCAATCAAATTTTAGGTTCTCAACTAAATTTAGGTGAAAGATAGATATAACGGCTGGCGCGTCACCAGATTCAGGTGGTGATAATACTTCCATCATAACCGATAGCGTAAATTTCCATTCCGTATGCACGCACCTATTAAATTACACTGTATCAGGCAACTTAACTTCGCATTATTAAACATTAATTAATACCCTTTGTATTCTTGCCCATATCTTTTTAGAGTCTCATAATGCCTTTGATGCTTTTCAATTTCACTTAATCTTTGACTGATTGATCCACCATTATACAATTTCCTTCCTCTATTATTAGAGGAAACATTGGCTGCATAAACTATTTCATCATCTATTATAACAAAGTCAATATACTTTAAATAATCATCATCAATGATATCTTCAAAAACATAAAATATATCGATATTTCCTAGCTGATGTTCATTCCAGAGTTGATGATATTGCTTTTCAGTATCTCTTTTGATTACCCAGATCCTCTCAAAAATTACATTTTCCCTCCTGGCCACTTCAATGTTTGCTGAAGTGTAAGATTTAAACTTCTCGTCTTCTCTCCACTTTTTAGGATCTTGGCCTGTTTCAACAGCAAGAACCTTTTTCCGTGCTAATTTGATCGAATCACTTCCCGAAAGAACCAAGTTTCCTGTATATAGATGTCCTTTACCAATCTTGACATAACCTTCTGCTAAAGTTTCAAGTGTCTCAATGAATTCATCGTGGTATTTATCTACAATTCGAAGAAAAATCTTAGATTGATTTTTTTTTGAATCTCTATACCTCTTAAGCACCTCAATCATGAATTTATTTGATTCTCTATGTAATTCGTTCGATTCTTTATAACAATCTAAAGTCTTTTTATACCAATCGTAAGCTTGGAACTGAAGAGGAAGACTTACACTAATCAGACCTACTGAAAAACCGAACAGAACTTTGGCTGTAATTGCATCTATTTCAGGTATGATCAAAGCAATAAAGCTTAGGGCTACAGGTACTATCAAGAAGCTGCCTGAAGGAGACATAATATATTCTCCAAAACCCTTAATAATTTTTGACTTCTCTGTCATCTACCACTCCGTGCAAAAAAAAAGTAGTACGTGATGGGCGCTAACTCATTACTACTGAGGTGTTTCCTCTCCTTTGGTTTGGTGAAGACTTCACAATCATGTGCGGCCTAAGCTGTTGAGCATCTAAATTGTATGGTGAGTTATGCAAGGCCTTTGCTGTAAGGCTTTCAGGGCGATCGTACTAGCGCAGTTTGAATGACTAACAGCTTAACAAGCTTATTAGATAGATAGTTTCGGCCTATCTAACTTTGCTGAGGGATGATAGACCGAAAGTTTCGGCATATTTTCCTTAATCAGGTAGATAGCAATAAATTTTGCGTAGAATGACACTGACATAAGCGCAAATAGGAGGTTGAAACCCTTGAAATCTTGTGCCATGCCATACCAATTTTGATCTTATATTAGAGCCATTCAACTTTCTGTATATTATGCCGCTTTAGGCAGAACGCAGGAAACTTTCCATATTTTTTCAGGCGAGGTCTCTCTTGCTCTATGGTTGACGGGGAGCGATCGCACCAGCACACTAATCCATTAAGCTGTTCAACAGAACGGCAACATGCAGAACTCGACAACTCTGGCGCTGTCCGCAGGTGCTCGTAACACCTACGAATAGCTAGGAGATTCCGATGCTAGCTATTCGCACCCTAGCCACCCCAGTTTGTACTTCTGAGATCTTTATCGGCAAAGCGTGTCCTCAGAGCATCTGAATTTCTGCTGTTTTCTCCTAAGCCTGGATCAATCCTCACCCGCTGATGGGGCTAATGGTCGCACCGTCAATTCATCCGTATAGTCAGCTATGGTAGGTATTGCGGTTTATGGCCTCGCTCCATCCTGCTACGTCTAAAGCCAGACCATAGACAATCTTTTAGATAACTAGAATGTGCCATGCCGACCTATCGCTCTAAAACCTCCACCCACGGACGCAACATGGCCGGGGCTCGCGCCCTCTGGCGCGCCACCGGCATGCAAACCGAAGACTTTGAGAAGCCCATTATTGCGGTGGCCAACTCCTTTACCCAGTTTGTGCCCGGCCACGTGCACCTAAAGGATCTGGGCCAGCTCGTGTGCCGCGAGATCGAGGCCGCTGGCGGCGTCGCCAAAGAATTCAACACCATCGCCGTAGATGACGGCATCGCCATGGGCCACGACGGCATGCTCTACAGCCTGCCCTCCCGCGAGATCATCGCCGACTCGGTCGAGTACATGGTCAACGCCCACTGCGCTGACGCCCTAGTCTGCATCTCCAATTGCGACAAAATTACCCCCGGCATGCTGATGGCGGCGCTGCGGCTCAACATTCCCGCCGTGTTTGTCTCGGGCGGCCCGATGGAAGCGGGCAAGACCAAGCTTTCCGAGCACAAGCTTGATCTGGTCGATGCCATGGTGGTCGCCGCCGACAGCAGCATCAGCGACGAGGTAGCCGACGAGTACGAGCGCTCCGCCTGCCCCACCTGCGGCTCCTGCTCGGGCATGTTCACCGCCAACTCGATGAACTGCCTCACCGAGGCGATCGGCCTGTCGCTGCCGGGCAACGGCACCACCCTGGCCACCCACTTCGATCGCAAAGATCTCTTCCTCACCGCCGCCCGCACCGTTGTTGACATCACCCGCCGCTACTACGAGCAGGGCGACGAGTCGGTGCTGCCCCGCTCGATCGCCAGCTTCGAGGCCTTTGAGAACGCGATGATGCTGGATATCGCCATGGGCGGCTCCACCAACACGATTCTGCACCTGCTGGCCGCCGCCCACGAGGCCGAGGTCAACTTTACCCTCACCGACATCGATCGCCTGTCGCGCCAGGTGCCCCAGTTCTGCAAAGTCGCCCCCAACATCCCCGACTACCACGTGGAAGACGTGCACCGCGCGGGCGGCATCCCTGCCATTTTGGGCGAGCTAGATCGCGCCGGGCTGCTGCATACCGATGTGCCCACCGTCCACAGCCCCACCATGAAAGCCTCCCTCGATCGCTGGGATGTGCGCCGCACCGACGACGAAGCCGTCCACACCTTCTTTAGGGCTGGCCCGGCGGGTATTCCCACCCAGCAGGCCTTTAGCCAATCGACCCGCTGGCCCACGCTGGATTTGGATCGCGAAAAGGGCTGCATTCGCAGCGTTGAGCACGCTTACAGCGCCGAGGGCGGCCTAGCGGTGCTCTACGGCAACCTGGCCGAGCGGGGCTGCATTGTCAAAACCGCTGGCGTAGACGAGGGCATTTTGGTGTTTGAGGGCACCGCCCGCATTTTTGAGAGCCAGGATGCGGCAGTCAACGGCATTCTCAACGATCGAGTGCAGGCGGGCGACGTGGTGATTATTCGCTACGAGGGGCCGAAGGGCGGGCCGGGCATGCAGGAAATGCTCTACCCCACCAGCTACCTGAAGTCAAAGGGGCTGGGCAAGGTCTGCGCCCTGCTTACCGACGGGCGCTTCTCGGGCGGCACCTCGGGCCTTTCCATCGGCCACGCCTCGCCGGAGGCGGGGGCGGGCGGCAATATTGCTTTGGTAGAGGAGGGCGATCGCATCCTGATCGACATTCCCAACCGCACCATTAACGTCGATCTGTCGGCGGAGGAACTGGCCAATCGTCGAGTCGCCATGGAAGCCAAGGGCAAAGCCGCCTGGAAGCCCGCCCAACCCCGCCAGCGCAAAGTTACCGCTGCCCTCAAGGCCTACGCCCTGCTGGCCACCAGCGCCGATCAGGGCGGCGTCCGCAACCTAGAGATGCTGGAGTAATTGGGACGGGTTGGATTGCGATCGGCAGGTTGGAAGGTTGGAAGGTTGGAAGGTTGGAAAGTTAAAAGGTTCGAACCTGCTAACTTTCCAACCTTTTAACTTGCTAACCCGACCCCTAATCCCGAATCGGCACCCGCAGAGCAATATGCGTCCCCTCTCCCGGTGCCGAGGTAATGGTTAACTGCCCGCCGATCAGCAGGCCCCGTTCCTCCATGCCCAGCAGGCCCAGGCTGGTGCCCTCGGTTTTGGCCCGGCCAATGGCCTCTAGATCAAACCCCACGCCGTCGTCTTGAATCGAGAGGTGCAGCGTGTGGTTGTGTTGCCCCAGGGTGATGGTGACGATGTGGGCCTGGGCGTGGCGGGCAATGTTGGTCAGCGCCTCTTGCACGATGCGAAAACAGGCGGTTTCGGTGGAGGCTGGCAGCCCCTCGGGGGGCGGGTCGCACACCAGGGTTTCTTGCAGGCCGGTGCGATCGGCGTGGCGGTTGACGTACCAGCGCAGGGCGGGCACCAGCCCCAGGTCGTCGAGCATGGAGGGGCGCAGGTCGAGGGAAAGGTCGCGCACCTGCTGAAGCGCCCCATCGACGATGGAGAGGCAGTCTTGCAGGGGTTCACTGGCCCTGGGGTCGTCGGCGATGCGATCGAGGCGGTGCAGGTTGAGCTTGACGGCGGTGAGGGCCTGGCCCACCTCGTCGTGCAGCTCGTGGGCTAAAAAGCGGCGCTCGGTTTCTTGGGCCTCTAGCAGCTGGCTGGAGAGGGCGTGCAGGCGGGCGCGATCGTGCCTGACCTGCTCAAACAGGCGGGCATTTTGTAGGGCAATGGCCAGGTGGTCAGCGACCTCTCGGGCGACTTCCTCGTGGTCGTCGCTAAAGTGGGCCGGGTGCGGCGAGGTCAAGGTAATCTCGCCGATCACATCCCCATTGGCCACCAGGGGAATCGCCATCACCGACTGTACCGGGGTCGCCGTAAACCGCTGCAAAATAGCCGGGGGCGAGGTCAGCTGCTCAGGGCTTTGCACCCGAAAAACCGAGGTTGGACGGGGACTCTGGGCCAAAACAAAATCTTTTATGGGAAGCACCAACCGGTGGGGAAATAGAGGGGCGGCGGTTGGGGTGGGGCCGCTGGTGTTGGCCAAAACTTCGCCTAGCTGGATGTCTTGGTTAAACAGAGCGACGATGCCCTGGGGGCAGCTGAGCAGCTGGCTGAGCAGCTGCAGGGCAGACTGGGCAATATCCTGGGGCTCAAAGTTAGTCAGAATGGCCCGATCCATATCGTGCAGCCCCCGCAGGCGGTGGGCGTACTGCTGAAGGGTGGTTTCGGCCAGCTTGGCCAGGGTGATGTCTTGCAGCACCACGATGAAGTATTTGGGCTGCTGCACCGAGTCGCGCACCAGCGACACCGTCAAATTCGCCCAAATTAAGCGGCCATCTTGGCAGAAGTAGCGCTGCTGCCAGGAGTAGCTCTGGCGCTGGCCCTGCAACATCTCGTCGAGGTAGCGCTGGTTGTCAACTCGGTCGTCGGGGTGAATCATCTCCTGGAACGATTCACCAATTAGCTCGTACTGGGGGTAGCCAAGAATCTTACCCAGGGTAGGGTTGAGCCACAGCAGCAGGCCATCGGGGGCGACGTGGGCAATGCCCACCGCAGCCTGCTCAAAGGTGGCGCGAAAGCGGGTTTCGCTCTCGATTAGGGCGGTTTCGGCCAGCTTGCGCTCGGTAATGTCTTTGATGGTGGTGACAAAAAAGTCGGTGCTGCCGTCGTCCTTGAGAATGACCCTGATCTCTAGAGACGTGTAGACAATCAGGCCGTCTTTGCGCAAAAACCGGGTTTCGAGAATACTGCTATCGACGGTGCTGGCGGAGAGTTGAGCGACCTGGTCGAGCACTAGCGGCCGATCGTCGGGGTGGGTGAGGTCGATCCAGATCAGCTGCTGCATCTCGTCGCGGCTGTAGCCCAGCATGTCGCAGAGGCGATCGTTGAAGCGCACCCAGGTCTGGGTGTCGGCGGCAATAATGGCCATGCCCAAAAACGGCAGGTCGTAGAAGAGGCGCAGGGTGGCTTCGGCCTGCTGGAGCTGAAGATTGACGGCCTGTAGGTCTTCCATGCGCTGCTGGGCCTGGGTGCGGAGGCCCTGATTGCTGGCCCGCAGAGCGGTTTCGGCCCGGTAGCGCTGGGTGATGTCGTAGAGGCCCATAACCGCCCCCAGGGGTTGACCGCTGGCATCGAGCAGGGGGTGGCTGTTGGCCAGCACCAGGTAGCGATCGCCCCCCGGATGCACGATCGCCAGCTCCAGATCGCCCAGGGTTTCGCCCCCTAGCCCCCGCCACAGGGGCAGGCGATCGCTGGGCAGCGGCGTGCGATCGCCCGGTATGTAAACGCTCACCGCCTCAGTCAGACTAGCAGCAGTCAATTCGCCCGACCCCAGGCCCAGCAGGTGGCGAGCGGCGGCATTGACCAGGGTAATAGTCTGGTGGCGATCGCACACCACCAGACCCTGCTCTAGGGTTTCAATCATCGCCGAGAGGTCGCCCCCAGGGGCCAGTGGAGGCCCGGCAATGCCGCTGTCTGGGGAGGGGGCAGGTTGAACCATAGGGGCAGAACGTCAGCCGGAAACTATACCTAGAGGGTGCCTGCCAGGGCCGCGCTTGCACCCTCTGGGGAGCAAACCGTTATGGAACGTCACGATTGTTGTGCCAGTTCGGCGGTAAACACCTGGAAGCGATCGCGCCCCTGCTGCTTGGCTCTATAAAGCGCCCGATCGGCCTGGTCAATCAGCGCCTGGGGCGACGGGTCTGCGTTGGGTGTGGTGCAGGCGACCCCCAGGCTGAGGGTGACGTAGGGCCGGGTAAGAGACGTCTGGTGGACGAGGCCGAGCTGGGCAATCGCCTGCTGTATGGCGGCGGCCATCGTGGCGGCCCCGTGGATATCGGTGGCGGGCAGCACCACGGCAAACTCTTCGCCGCCGTAGCGGGCCACCAGATCGGCGGGGCGCTTCACGACCTGGGCTAGAGCTTGGGCGACCTGCTTCAGGCAGGCGTCGCCCGCTGGGTGGCCGTAGGTGTCGTTATAGAGCTTAAAGTGGTCGATATCGCACAAAATTAGGCTTAGCGGGGTGCGATCGCGCCGCATGCGCCGCCATTCTTGGCTCAGGTGTTCGTCAAAGCGACGGCGATTGGCCACCTGGGTGAGGCCATCGACCCTGGCCAGGTTTTCTAGGCGGGCGTTGGCGGTTTCGAGCTGGGTGTAGAGTGCCGCCTGCTGAATGGCCAGGCCCACTTGGTTCGCCAACTGTTTGAGCAAATCAATCTCCCGTTTTTCCCAGCGCCGGGGGGCAGAGCACTGGTTAAGAACCAACAGCCCCCAGGGAGTCTCTTTGGTAATAATTGGGGCCACCACTAGAGACCGGATGGGTAGGTGGCGAAACAGCTGGAGATCGGCACTCGGCAGCCGGGTGTCCTGCAAATCTGGAATCGAGTGCAATCGACCCGTCTGATAAAACGCCGGGTTGATCTGTTGCAGCACCGCCTCTAGCTCAGCCTGTCCTTGCAGCTGAGTGCAGCGCTCGCCTGTGCACTCTACCGCGATATGCCCAACGGTGGTTTGCTCAAACTGGTAGATAAACGCCTGTTCTGCCTTTAGAAATTGCTGGGCTTCGGTGACGGTGGTTTGCAGAATATCGTCTAAATTCAGCGATTGGCGAATGCGCTGGGCAATGCGGTTAACCAGGCGCTCGCGGTCAATTTGATCTTGCAGGGCCGCCTTGGCTCGGCGGCGTTCGTCCACCTGCTTTTGCAGGGTTTGATTGGTCTGAGCAAGATCGAGGGTGCGATTGGTCACCATGTGATCGAGGGTCTCAATGGTGACCTGGGTTTCGGCCAGATCGACCCCCTGGAGCAGGCTGGTGGGAGTGAGCAGCCCCACCAGCTGATCTTGGGCATTGACCACCGCCAGCCGTCGCACCCCATGCTCCTGCATCTGCTGTTGGGCCTGCCACAGCGACGCCTGGGGCTGAATTCGCAGTACCGGCGACTGCATGATCTCCGCCACCGTCCCGTCGGCCAGCGGCGACTGACTAGCTTGCAGGCGCAGAATATCGCGCTCAGTCACTATGCCGATGGGTGGGGCACCGGGCTGCCCGGTTGCGGTAATCACCAGACAGCTAATGCGATGCCGATCGAGGGTTTTGGCCAGCTCCAACGCCGACAGGGTGGGGCTGGCACAGCGCACCTGCTGCACCATCACCTCATCGACGCGCCGCAGCCGCAGCAGGTCGATGGGCTGAAGCAGCTGGCGAATGTTTTCGTGGGTAATGATGCCCGTCAGGGTGCCCTGGGCAGAGACAATGGGCAAATGCCGCACCCGATGGCGGTGCATGTGGGTCACCACCGTCAGAATGTTGCCCAACTCGGTGTCGGCCAACACTACCGGGTTGGGCGCCATTGCCTGGGCCAGGGTGAGGGCGGCTAGGGGTTGATCGGCGGCGGTCAGGCGCACCAGGTCACGTTCGGTAAACAGGCCAATGGGGTGGTGCTGGGGGCTAGTCACCAGCACATAGCTGCTGCCCCGCTGCCGCATGGTAGCGAGCACAGCGGGCAGAGCTGTATCGCCCGCCAGTACCAGCGGCTGCGGATTGATGGCCTTAGATACCGGGAACACAGAGTTAACAGGCATGGGCCGGGGCCAAATTGGGTTATGGGATGTAGTGGATGTAGATAAAAAGCGAAACCCCAAAAATACGGGTCAGTTCAGCTATATCGTTAGTCTTCCCCAGGGATCCGATATCTGGCTGTGCTTGAACAAGGTTTACGTGGCTTGACCGCTACAGGCAGGCGCTAGGCAGTAGCGATCGCGCCCCTGCTGCTTGGCGCTGTAGAGAGCCGCATCGGCCTGGTCGATCAGGGTCTGCGCGTTCTGACCCACCGTTGGAATGACGCTGGCAATGCCGAGGCTGAGGGTAATGCGCTGACCCAGGGGCGAGGCCCCGTGGTACAGGGCTAGCTCGGCCAGGGCCTGCTGAATGGCGCGGGCGATCGCCTTGGCCCCGGCGCGATCGGTGTCAGGCAGCACGAGGGCAAACTCTTCGCCGCCGTAGCGGGCCACTAGGTCGGCGGGGCGCTGGGCCACCTGCTCTAGGGCCTGGGCCACCTGCTGCAAACAGACATCCCCGGCGGGGTGGCCGTAGGTGTCGTTGTAGCGTTTGAAGTGGTCAATGTCGCACAAAATCAGGCTCAGGGGAGCCTGGGCGCGCAGCAGACGGCCCCACTCCTGCTGAAGATAAATGTCAAAGCTGCGGCGGTTGGCCACCTGGGTGAGGCCGTCGTGGGTGGCCAGGTGTTCGAGCTGGCGGTTCACGGTCTGAATGTGCTGGTACAGCTGCGACTGCTGAATCGCGATCGCCAGCTGAATGGCCAGCCGCTTCAGCACGTCTAGCTCCGAGGCCTCCCAGGGGTGGGGGCTTTGGCCGTGGTAGGCGAGCAGCATCCCCCAGAGGTGATTGCTCTGCACAATCGGCACAATTACCTTGGCCTTGGCCTGGGTGAGTTGATCCACATGGCAGGAAATTGCCTCTTCGGTCTGAATGTCGGCACAGGCTCTGACCTCCCCCCGTTGATAGCTCGCCAGGTGACTTTCGTTGACGGTGGTTTTGATGCGTTGACCCAGCAGGGAGGGCAGCCCCGGCGTCATGGCCTCGGCAATCACCGTGCCGCTGCCATCGGCCTCGAACCGATAGATCATCACCCGGTCGGTGCGCAAAAACTGCTGTACCTCAGTCACCGTGGTGGTGAGAATCGCCTCCAGGTCGAGGGTTTGGCGAATGCGCTGGGCAATCTCGCTGAGCAGCCGCTCCTGCTCGGCCCGCCGCCGCAGGGCCGCCACCTCCGATCGCCTGAGTTCGGTAATATCTGTAAACGACAGCACCACCGCGTAGGGCAGGGGGTCGTGGGGATGCTGCAGGGGGCGAGTGTTGCAGGAAATCCAGGTGGTGCCGTGGGGCTTAACCAGGCCCAGCACCCGATTGTTGACCGCCTGCCCGGTGCGCAGGGTTATCCAGGCCGGGTGGTGGTCGTAGGGGCAGGGGGAACCGTCGTCCTGGATAAAGGTCAGGGTCATGTCGGCGAGCGATCGCCCCACGATCTGCCAGCTTTGCAGACCCACAATCTTGGCCGCGCTGGCGTTGCAGGTGAGCAGGGTGCCATCGGCCCGCACCACGGCGACTCCCTCAGAGAGGGCCGCCACCACCGAACGATAGCGCTCTTCGCTGTCTTGCAGGTCTTGCAGCAGGGCGGTTTTGGCCTCAAACTCCTTGGCCAGGTTCAGGCTGGCCGCCAGAAAACCAGCCATTAGCTGAAGGGTTTGCCGATCAGACCCTGTAAAGGCGTTGGGCTGGAGTGAGAAGACTTTGATCACGCCGACCCGTTCTGCCTGGTAGGTCAGAGGGACTACCACCACCGATCGCAGCCCCAGCGCCTGAAAAATAGAAGATTTGTTCCATCCCTCGCGATCCATATCTGCACAGTACAGCGCTCGACCCTCGGTGAGGCACTGCCCACCCAGACTGTTGGCCAAGGGCAATCGCCAGCCCAGATGGTCTTGGGCAATGCCGCTGCCGGCCTGGCACACCAGCTCGGTGCCCTCAATCAGCTCAACGGCGGCCCCATCGGCTCGGGTCAGCGACAGAGCTCTCTCTGCGATCACCGTCATCACCTGGTCGAGGTGAGGGTTGACCAGGGCGACCTTTTGCTGGATATCTACAACCTCGGACAGGCGCTCTAATTCCTGTTGCAGGGCAATTTCAGCTTGCTTGCGATCGGCCTCAAGCCGCGCTTTTTCGCTGATGTCTTTCATAAAGCAGTAGTGCCCCTGGCGCTGCTGCTGGTCGTCGTAGGCCGTCACCAGAAACAGCTGCTTGTGGAAAATCGAGCCATCTTTGCGAACTCCCTGGGCTTTAACGTTCACCTTGCCCTCCGCCAGCATGCGCTCGTAGGCCAAGGTGACAGGCTCTAAATCGTCAGGGTGAACGGTTATTTGCCAGGGTTGGCCCACCAGTTCCTCTGGGGCATAGCCCACCATGGCTGCGTAGGCCTGGTTGACGCTGAGGTAGCACCCGGCGTTGTCTAGACGAGAAATGCCTTCGACGGCATGGGCGAGGGCGGTGCTCATTTCGCGCAGCTCGCGCTCGGCCTGCACGCGGTCGGTAATGTCTTGGGTAATGCCAAACAGGCGAACGATGCGGCCCTGGGCATTGCGTTCAGCCTGGCCCCGGTGGTCGAGGTAGCGAATCGCCCCATCGCCACGGGTGCATTTCAGCCGCAGGCTGTAGGGCTGGCCGGTGGTCAGGGTTTGCTCCACTATCTCGCGCAGTCGGTCGCCATCCTCGGGATGGTAGAGCCGCAGCAGTTCGTCGAAGCTGGGTTCGCCCAGGGCGGGCTCACGCCCCAAAATGCGAAATTTTTCGGCCGACCAGGTGATGGTCTGGGTGGCGACGTCGTACTCCCAGCTGCTGATGTGGCCGATCGCCTGGGCCTCTAGCAGCATGGTTTGGCTTTTGTGTAGGGCCAGTTCTGACTGCTTGCGCCCGTTGATATCTTGAACTTGAGACACAAAGTACAGAGGTTTGTGCTGGAGGTCGCACACCAGCGAGCAGCTGAGCAAAATCCAGGTCCAGTGGCCTTGCTTGTGGCGATAGCGCTTTTCGAGGTGGTAGTGGCGAATCTCGCGCCGCCGCAGCTGACCCATGAGATCTAGGTCAGCCTCTAGATCGTCGGGGTGGGTGAGGGACTGAAAGTTAATGGCCAGCAGCTCGGCCTCGGTGTAGCCGGTAATTTCACAGAGGGCGCGATTCACCTCTAGCCAGTGGCCCTCCAGGCTGGTCAGCGACATGCCAATACCGGCATAGTCAAAGGCGTTGCGAAAGCGCTGGTTGCTCATGTGCAGGGCCTGGTTGCTGGCCTCTAGCTCGGCGTTGCGATCGGCCAGTTCGGCGGTGCGCACCGCCGAACTGGCCTCTAGCGCCTGATTGAGCTGCCGCAGCTCCAGTTCATCCATTACCACGGCGGCCAGATCGACTAAGGTTTGGGCCTCGTCAGCGGTGAGCTGGCGGGGCTGGCGATCGATAATGCACAGGGTGCCGAGGGTATAGCCCTCGGGGGTCACCAGGGGAGCGGCGGCGTAAAACCCGAGGCCAAACTCGCTGTGAACTAGGGGATTTGTCCGTGTGCGCGGGTCTTGGCGGGCGTCGGCAATGGCGTAGACCTGGCTCTGAAAAATGGCCGAGGCGCACAGCCCCGATTCTCGATCGATTTGCTCTAGGGCCAGCCCGTAGCGCGACTTAAACCAAATGCGATTGCGATCGACCACCGTAATTAGCGCGATCGGCACCTGAAACAGTCGGGCCGCGAGAGCGGTGATGCGGTCTAGGGCCGCATCCGGCGGCGTATCTAAGATTTGGTACCGCTGCACCGCTGCCAGCCGCTCAGCATCGTCGGTGAAGTCATTCATCCTGGGCCTGTGTGACGATTTGTATGCAAACGTGTGAGCTTACATGCTTTCTTTATATTGCCCTTACATATTCGGGGGCGATCGCTGCTGCCCAGAGATTCACAGTCTGTAGTTTAATGAGCTGCGCTAGCGGGCGCGGGAAAACAGCGCGGGGCCAGGGGTAGCCGTCGTCACGTTGGCTAGGCCATTGAGAAACCCTTAAAATGTTTGAACGTTTGAGCGTTATAAAGGGAAATATCTCAACCAGGCTGGCCACAGCGATATAGGGTTCGGGCTGCCTCAGAGGCGGGCGACTGTGTGGGAGCGAGCGGCCAGCCAGGGCCAAAAATCGTGGCCGGGCAGGGGACGGGCAATGTGGTAGCCCTGGGCCAGATCGCAGCCTATGGCGGTGAGGTAGGCCAGGGTTTCGGCGTCTTCAACCCCTTCGGCGGTGCAGCGCAGCCCCAGGCTGTGGCCCAGATCGACGATAAACTTCACCACGGTGCGCGACTCGGGGGAGGTCATTGCCGTCATCACAAAGGACTTGTCAACTTTAATTTCAGAGAAGGGCAGCCGCACCAGCTGCAGCATCGACGAAAATCCGGTGCCAAAGTCGTCGATGGAGAGGTGAAAGCCAATCATGCGCAGCCGGGTGAGCAGATCGAGGGAGGCCACGGGGTCATCCATGGCGCTGGTTTCGGTGAGTTCAAAGATCAGCCGAGCAGGGTCAACGCCCTGGGCCTGGCAGCGCTCCTGAACGCGCTCAAACAGCGCCCCGTTGGCCAGGGTGCGGGCCGAAATATTGACCGACAGCATGAGGCGATCGCAGGTGGTGGGCGACAGCTGGGTGGCCCCGGCACAGAGCGGCCCAAACCAGGCCAGGGCCTGATCGATCACCTGGTCGGTGAGGGGGTCGATCAGATCGCAGCTCTCCGCCAGGGGAATAAACCGGCCCGGCGGCAGCAGACCGTAGGTGGGGTGAGCCCACCGCACCAGCGCCTCAACCCCGGCCAGTTCGCCCGTGGTGCAGAGCACCTTGGGCTGGTAGGCCAGCACAAACTCCTGGCGATCGAGGGCCTGGTGGAGGTCGGTCGGCGTAATTTCTGGTGGCTCGGCTGGGGCGGTAGCGATGGCTCGTGGCGGCGGTGGCCCGGTGGAGATGTGGCCCAGCAGCATCTCCCGCAGCTGGGCGGGTGAAAAGGGTTTGGCCAGTACTCCGGCAATGTCGAGGCCGTGCTCGACCGCCGAGCGCCCGGCGGCGTCGAGTACGCGGCTGCCCACGCCGCTGGTGATGATGATTTTGGCCCGGCACGACAGCTTCGCGAGGCGAGCCATCACCTGCACGCCGTCCATGGTGGGCATGACCAGGTCGAGGGCAATGTGGGTGGGCCGCCACTCGTGGAGCAGATCAAAAAACCGGCCTGGGTCGGGGGTAAAGTGCACCTCCAGCCCGGCAAATTCAGCAATCCGCTGAATCGTCTCCCCTGTCATGGGGTCATCGTCTAAAATCAACAGTCGGCGATCGCTCATCCGTTACCGCTTTTTAGTTGTCCTGGCCCTAGGACCCTATCGCCTATCCACTCACCCCTAAGCCTGCCCAATCAGGCCTATTCATCTAGCACATCGCGAATCTTTTGGGCCAGATCGGCCCGGCGGTAGGGCTTACTCAACAGCTTAACGCCGGGGTCGAGGCGGCCGTGGTGAACAATGGCCTGCTCTGAGTAGCCCGATGTGTAGAGAATTTTGAGGTCGGGGCGCAGTCGTCGCGCGGCATCGGCCAGTTCTCGGCCGCTCATGCCGCCAGGCATAATCACGTCGGTAAACAGTAGATCAATTTCAGCCTGCTGCTGAATGATCTCCAGGGCGATCGGGCCACTGTTGGCCACCGTCACGCGATAGCCCAGCTGTTCTAGCTGATTTTGCACATAGCTGCGCACCAAGTCATCATCTTCGACCAAGAGTATCTTTTCTTGACCACTGGCAGAGGCTGTCATCACTACGTTCTCGGGTACGTCTTCCTGGGTGCCGAAATATCTTGGTAGATACAGCCTGATGGTAGTGCCATGCCCCAATTCCGAATAAATCGCAATGTGGCCGTTGGACTGTTTGGCAAAACCATACACCATGCTAAGCCCCAACCCGGTGCCCTTGCCTGCCTCTTTAGTGGTAAAAAAGGGCTCAAATACGCGGGACAGATGCTCTGGGGCAATGCCAACGCCATTGTCGGAGACAGCCAATAGAACGTACTGACCCGGCTGCGCTTCCCCATGCTGGTCGGCATAGTCTTGGTCGAGATAGACGTTGCTGGTCTCAAGGGTGAGTTCGCCACCCTGGGCCATGGCATCGCGGGCGTTGATGCAGAGGTTGAGCAGGGCACTTTCGAGCTGGGCGGCATCTACCAGGGCGGGCCACAGACCGTCTGCGGGCAGTCTCACCACTTTGATGTGCTCACCCAGGGTGCGGCACAGCAGGCCCGTCATGGTGGCAATTAGCTGGTTGACATCCACGGGTTTGGGGTCGAGGGCCTGGCGG
The DNA here is from genome assembly GCA_019358835.1 of Tildeniella torsiva UHER 1998/13D. Classification (GTDB taxonomy): domain Bacteria; phylum Cyanobacteriota; class Cyanobacteriia; order Phormidesmidales; family Phormidesmidaceae; genus Nodosilinea; species Nodosilinea torsiva. The sequence continues at coordinate 198,038 of JAHHIH010000001.1, read as the reverse complement.
CGGGCAAAGGCCAGCAGCCGCTGGGTGAGCTCGGCCCCGCGCTGGGCGGCGCTGCTGACCATCTCAGCCAGGGGGCGCAGGGCCGAGTCGGGGGTGAGGGTTTCGGCCAGCAGTTCGGCATTGCCCATGATCACGGTGAGCAGGTTGTTGAAGTCGTGGGCCACGCCGCCGGTTAGCTGCCCTAGGGACTCTAGGCGCTGGGCCTGGCGCAGCCGGTCTTCGAGGGCAATGCGATCGCTAATTACCCGAAAGTACACCGCCAGGCCATCGCTGGAGGGATAGGCATTGACGTCGAACCATTCGTGCAGCGGCTCGTAGTACATCTCAAAATGCCGCGACTGATTGTCGCGCACCGCTCGGTGATATTCGCTATAGAGCTGAGACTCTTGCGCTCCAGGAAATGTTTCCCACACCACCTGGCCAATTAGCTCTCCTGACGATCGCCTAAGCACCCGCTCGGCCTCGGCGTTGAGGTAGGTGAAGCGCCACTGGTCGTCGAGCAGATAGAAGGCGTCGGTCATGCTTTCGAGGGTGGTGCGCAGGCGGGTGGCAAACCGCTCTAGGGCCGACTCGGCCTGCTTTTGGGCAGAGATATCTTGAAACGCCCCAATCACCCGCACAATGTCGCCCTTGGCGTTGCGCTCGGCTTCGCCCATGGCTCTGGCCCAAAACCGTCGCCCGGTGGCGGTATACAGCTCGACATCTAGGTCAAAGGGGGTGCCCGCTTGGGCACAGGTGGCAATGGCGGCACTGACCCGCTGGCGGTGCTCGGGAGGGTAGAGATCGAGGGCGTTTTCTAGGGAGGGGGCATCGTTGCTTTCCCACTCTAGAATGTGAAAGATTTCCTCTGACCAGTACACCTGGTTGCGGCCAATATCGGCGGCCCAGCCCCCCAGTCGCCCCAGCCGCCCGCCGATGCGGGCCAGGGCGCGGCTCTCGTGCAGCTGCTGGTTGGCCTGCTGCAGCTCGCGGCTGCGCAGCAGCAGGGCGGCCCCAGCCGCCTGCTCTCGGGCCAGACCAGCGGCGATCGACTGCTCTGCCTGCACCCGCTCAGTGACATCGAGCACCAGCGAAAAAATTGAGACTAGGTTGCCATCGTCGTCGACCCGCGCTGAGTTGTACCACTCGCAGTGCACCACCGCGCCGTTGCGGGTCAGGTTGCGGTTGTGGCTGACGTTGCGCCAGGTCTCGCCGTAGAGCAGTTGGGCCATCCATTGCTCTACGGCCGGGGCGTCGTCGGGGTAGACAAAGGGCCAGTCGCCGGGGTGCCGCCCCCGCACCTCGGCTTCGCTCCAGCCAAACAGGGCGGCGGCCTGGGGCGACCAGTGGCTAACCCGAAAGGCCCAGTCCCACTCCACCACGGCCAGGGGGGAGTTGTGGATATGAAAGCTGAGAGTGTCGTGGGCATAGCGCAGCGCTTGCTGCTGGGCCTGCTGCTGAGCCTGGGCCAGCTTGTCGGCGGTGAGGTCTTGCAGGGTGCCCACCAGCAGGGGGGCAAAGGCGCTGTCACCGGCAAAGCTCTGGCCCTGGAGCCGCACCTGGCGCACTTCGCCGTCGGGGCGCACCAGCCGGTGCTCTAGGTCGAGGGGCTGGCCCTGCACCGCTTGGAGCAGGGCGGTGGTGACCGCGTCGCGATCGCCGGGGTGCACCAGCGCTACAAAGGCCTCCAGGGTTTCGTCAAAGCGGTCGGCGGTGAGGCCGGTCAGCCGGTAGATGCCCTCGGTCCACAGTAGGCGGTTCTCGGCGATGTAAAACTGCCAGGTGTTCATCTGGCTAAACTGCTGGGCCACGGCCAGGCGCAGGGCGGTGAGGCGATGGTGAATGTGCTCAAAGCGCAGCTCTAGCTGGGCCATGACCTGCCGGGCCAGGGCCTCTAGCAGGGTCATTTGCTCGGCGGTGAGGGTGCGGGGCACCCGGTCAAACACCGCCAGGGTGCCCAGGGTTACCCCCAGGGGCGACCTCAGCGGCAGGCCCGCGTAGAAGCGCAGGTGGGGCGGGCTCACGACAAAGGGGTTGTCGGCAAAGCGGGCATCCTGGTGGGTGTCGGGCACTACCAGGGGGGCATCGCTATCAACCACGTGGGTGCAAAAGGAGGTCTGGCGGGGGCTTTCAAACCGCTCTAGGCCCACGGCGGCCTTAGACCACTGGCGGTGCTCATCGACTAGGTTAATGACGGCTATGGGCACCTGGCACAGGTGGGCGGCCAACTGCACCAGGTTGTCGTAGGCGGTCTCGGCAGGGGTGTCGAGCAGGTAGTGCGATCGCAGCACCTGCAGCCGCAGCTGCTCTGAAATGGGCAAGGCGGGTCGGGTCATGGGCAGGGCGGTGCGGCCAGCGCATCGCGAATCTTGTGGGAGAGTTCGGCTCTGCCGTAGGGCTTGCTCAAGAGCTGTACCCCAGGGTCTAATCGGCCATGGTGGACGATGGCATCTTCGGTGTAGCCCGAGGTGTAAAGCACGTTTAGCTCGGGTCTGAGCTGTCGGGCCAGGTCGGCTAGCTCGCGCCCGCTCATGCCGCCGGGCATGATTACATCGGTAAACAGCAGGTCGATATCGTCTCGCTGGCGCACCAGGGCCAGGGCGGCGGGGCCGTCGGTGGCCACCAGCACCCGGTAGCCCAGAGTCACCAGCTGGTCGTGGGCAAAGCGGCGCACGAGCTCTTCGTCTTCGACCAGCAAAATCAGCTCTGATCCACCCACCACGGCGCTATCTACCTGACGGAGCTGAAGCTCGTTGTTGCCCTGAAAGCGGGGTAGGTACATTCTAATGGTGGTGCCCTGGCCCAGCTCAGAATAGAGCTTAATATGGCCCCCCGACTGCTTGACAAATCCGTAGACCATGCTCAGCCCCAGGCCGGTACCCTTGCCGGTTTCTTTGGTGGTAAAAAAGGGTTCAAACACCCGCTCTAAATTTTCGGGGGCAATGCCCAGGCCCGTGTCTGACACCGCCACCATGACGTACTGCCCCGGCACTACCTCCACATGCTGGTCGGCGTAGTCTTTACTGAGGTGGGTATTGGCGGTTTCAACCGTCAGTCGGCCGCCCTGGGCCATGGCGTCGCGGGCGTTGAGGCAGAGGTTGAGCAGGGCGCTTTCGAGCTGGGCGGAGTCAACTAGGGCGGGCCACAGTCCGGCTCGGCGCACGATTTCAATCTCGATATGCTCGCCCAGGGTGCGGCGCAGCAGCCCATCTATGGCGTCAATTAGCCGGTTGACATCCACGGCCTCGGGGTCGAGGGCCTGGCGACGGGCAAAGGCCAGCAGCCGCTGGGTAAGGTCGGCCCCGCGCTGGGCGGCACTGCCAATCATGGCCGCTAGGGGCTGGAGTTGGGGGTCGGGTTCGAGCATTTCGCTGAGCAGCTCGGCGTTGCCCAAAATGACGGTCAGCAGATTGTTAAAGTCGTGGGCAATGCCGCCAGTGAGCTGTCCTACCGACTCTAGCCGCTGGGACTGTTGTAGCTGCTCTTCTAGCACAATGCGATCGGTGACATCTTGAAAATACACGGCCAGGCCCTCGCTGGAGGGGTAGGCTCGCACGTCAAACCAGGCATCTAAGGGGGGGTAAAATTCTCGAAATTCAACCGATTGCGCTTCCTCGGCGGCTGTTTCAAACTGCTGCTGAAAGACACTGCCCACCGCCTGTGGAAACTCATCCCACACACAGTTACCCAGCAGATCGGCCCGCTGGCGCTGTATAAGCCGCTCGGCCTGGCGGTTGAGAAAGGTGAAGCGCCACTCGTGATCGAGGGTAAAAAAGGCGTCGGTGATGCTCTCTAGGGTAGTGTTAAAGCGATCGGCCGTCTGGCGGGCTTCGTATTCAAGCTGCTTTTGCTCGTGGATTTCGGTGGCGGTGCCGTACCACTTGACCGTGGTGCCAGCGTCGTCGCGAATGGGAATGGCCTGCACCAGGTGCCAGCGGTAGTCGCCGTCGTAGCGCCGCAGCCGAAACTCAAACCGGTAGGGGCTACCGGTTTGCACCGCCGCCTTCCACTTCGCTAGGCAGGGGGCGCGATCGTCGGCATGCAGCAGCGTCAGCCAGGTACGGCTGAGATGGGGTTTGGGTTCAAAGACGCCGGTGTAGACCCGCAGGGCCTGGCTGGTGTAGTCAACCAGGCCCTGCGGATCGGCGGTCCAAACGATTAGGGGGATGGCGTCGGCCAGCTGGCGAAACCGCTGCTCGCTGCGCTCTAAGAATGTTTCGGTCTGCTTTTGGGCGGTGATATCTTGGAAGGCTCCCTGTATGGCCACAATTTTTCCCTGATCGTTGCGGACGGGCTGGCCAATGCAGCGCACCCACACCCGGCGCTGGCGGGCGGTGATAATTTGCAGCTCTTCGTCAAAGGGCAGGCCGGTTTCGATACAGGCGGTAACGAACGTGTTAACGCGATCGCGGTACTCCGGCGGGTAGAACTCAATGCCCTGGGCCAGGGTGGGGGCAAACCCCAGCTCGACCTCGTGGATGCGGCACACCTCCTCAGACCAGATCACCGTAGGACTATCGAGGGGCACCAGCCAGCCCCCAAAACGGCCAATTTCGCTGGCGATTTGCAGCAGGGTCTGCTGCGACCTGAGGGTCTCGTAAGTGTCGCCAAGCGCTTGTTGCGAATCCTTTACCTGCTTGATGTACCGCAAAATTGTCAGGGTAAGGCCGCCGGTTGTGGCGATCGCCAGGCCTGCTATTAGCCGATTGGCGATCAGGTAGACTAGGGCAACCTCTATCGGCGGCGGCGGCGACACAAAAAAGCCCGCCGCCGTTAGGCCCAGACTGGCGAGGGTAACGCCCCATACCCAGCGATCGCTGCGGGAGCAGCCCGCTACCGCCACAAACAGCAGATATAGGCTAGCGTGGCCAGACCCCAGGGGTGTCAGAGTATCGGTGGCAAACACCACCGCCAGCCCGACTAGGGCAAACCCTTTGGCAAGGCGAGGCGAGAGGATGGGCAGTCGGAAGGTCATGGCGGTACGTCGAGAAAAAATCCCCTGGTTAGCTATCGGCCAGGGCCTGACGGATTTTATGGGCCAGCTCGGCTCGCTGGTAGGGTTTGTGCAGCAGCTGGATCTCGGCCTCTGGGTCTTCTCTCTGGGGCAGGACGTTCTCGGCATAGCCGGAGGTGTAGAGCACGCGCAGCTGGGGCAGCAGTCGGTGGGCCGCGTCGGCCAGCTCTCGGCCATTCAGGCCGCCGGGCATAATCACATCGGTAAACAGCAGATCGATCTCAGGCTGCTGCTGAAGCATCTCCAGGGCTTCTGGGCCGTTTTGGGCGGCTAAAACCCGATACCCTAGGCTTTTGAGCTGCTGCCGGGCGTAGTCTCGCACCAGGGCATTGTCTTCGACCAGCAAGATCAGCTCTGAGCCACCCCCATAGAGGGCCGCTTCGGGTTGGGTATCGCCCTCTAGCGCCAGCTGTTGGCGATCGCTGCAGCGGGGCAGATAGAGCCGCACGGTTGTGCCCACCCCCGGCTCAGAGTCAATGGTGACATGGCCGTTAGACTGGCACGCAAAACTGTACACCATGCTCAACCCCAGCCCGGTGCCCTTATCTTTGGCTTTGGTGGTAAAGAATGGCTCAAACACCCGGCTCAGCAGATCGGCGGCCATGCCCACTCCGGTGTCTGACACCGTGACCACGACGTAGTCGCCGGGGTGGAGATTGCCGGGGCGATCGCCGCTTTCGGCGGCCATGGGCATCTGGGCCGTCTTTAGGGTGAGGCAGCCCACCCCGCCCATGGCGTCGCGGGCATTGATGCACAAATTGAGCAGGGCGCTCTCAAGCTGGGTGTCATCTACCAGGGCGGGCCACAGGCGGTCATCGTAGCCGCAGCGTATCTCAATTTGCTCTCCTAGGGTGCGGCGCAGTAGCCCCTGCATATGGGCAATTAGCCGGTTGACATCCACGGGTTGGGGGGCGAGGGTTTGGCCGCGGGCAAAGACTAGCAGCCGCTGGGTGAGGTCGGCCCCCCGCTGGGCAGCCCTGCCGATCATATCGGCCAGCGATCGCAGCTGGGGCTGGGGGCCGAGTTCTTCTACCAGTAGCTCAGCGTTGCCCATAATCACCGTCAGCAGGTTGTTAAAGTCGTGGGCCATGCCACCGGTCAGCTGGCCAATCGCCTCCATTTTTTGGCTTTGCAGCAGCTGGGCCTCCAGATTCTTTTTTTCGGTCAGGTTGAGGATGCCGCCAATTATCCGAATCGCCTGCCTCTGGGCATTGCGCATGATATAGCCGCGATCCATCACGTAGGCATAGCTACCGTCTTGGCAACGAAAGCGGTATTCATCTTTCCAGCTGGTGGCATTTCCTGCTAGGGCCGTCTGTATTGAGGCCAGCACTCGCGGGCCATCTTCCGGGTGCAGGTGGCTGTGCCACCAGTCGCTTGGGGCCTTGAGGTCGGCGTCGCTGTAGCCAAACAGAGTTTTAAACCCCTCGCCGCGCCAGGTGGTATTGGCGACAATGTCCCAGTCCCAAATGGCGTCGTTGGTTGCCCTGGAGACCAGCCGAAACCGTTCTTCGCTGACCCGCAGAGTTGCCTCGGCGGCTTTTTGATCCGTCACATCCATCACCATGCCCAGTCGTCGGAAGGGCCGACCGGCGGCATCCAACTCGATATTGCCCCAATCCACTAGCCAGCGCGTCTCCCCGTCAGGGCGACGGATGCGGTAGTCAACCTCCAAAACCCCGGCGGCGGCATCCACCTGGTGGTGTATCGCTAGCAGTTTGGGTCGATCTTCGGGTATCACCCGCGCGAGAAACCCCTCAAAGGTCTCGATCGGGGCCTCTGGGCTCATGCCAAACAGGCGATCAGTGCCCGCTGACCAGACTAAGTGATTGGCGTTTAGGTCAAGGGCCCAGCTGCCCATGTTGCCAATGCGTTCGGCGTTGGTGAGCAGGGTTGCCTGCTGTTGCAGGGTCTCTTCAGCCCGGCGGCGATCGCTGTCGAGGCGGGCGCGCTCTGTCACATTTTGCAGGGTGCCGACGACGTGCAGGGGATTGCCGCTGGAGTCATAGGTGATTTCACCCCGCTGGTGCAGGTGGTGCACCTCGCCGCTGGGGCAGATCCAGCGATGCTCGTAGTCTAGGGCGGTGCAATCGCGCCTGGCCTGCTCAAACTGCTGCATGACCATGGCCAGGTCGTCGGGGTGAACGTGCCGCAAAAAGTCGTCATAGGTTAGCATCGCCTGCTCGGGGGCAATCCCCGCGGCTTGTTTGCAGGCCTCTGACCAATGCAGGCGATCGTTGACCATGTCGTACTCCCAGCTGCCTAGGGCCGCGATGCGCTGGGCCGTTTGCATTTGCTGGTGGCTTTCCGTCAGGGCTGCCTGGGTGGCTATCCGCTCAATCACCAGGGCCAGTAGGGCCGCCACCGACTGCACAAAGTAGGTATCGTCGGTCGAAAACTGCCGGGGATGGCGAGAGTGGGCCCCCAGCACCCCCCAGGGTTCGCCCTGCACGCGAATCGCCACGCTCATGCCGCTGACAATCTGGTGGGCGTTGAGCACGGGGGTGGCGCTAAAGCGGGTTTCCTGACCCATATCATCAATGAAGATGGGATCGGGCGATCGCAGCGTCAGCCTCGATTGCGAGGCCTGCTCAAGCGGGATAGTCACGGTGTCCATGCGATCGGGATGCCAGCCCACCCCGGCCACCAGCTGGAGCTGGCTGCCGCCCTCTGTCAGTTCTAAAACGGTGCAAAACTCCATGTCTAGCACCGCCGCCACCTGCTCGGTGGCCTGCTGCAAGATCGGCTCTAGCCGATCGGCCCCCGTGGCCGCCAGCCCCAGCCGAGCCACCGCCTCCTGCTGACGAATGCGGGTGGCCAATAGCACCTCGGCCTGTCTGCGTTCGGCTTCAAGCTGCACCCGTTCGCTAATATCGAGTAGGCTGACCAGCACCTGGCTCGACCCGCTTTGCCAGTCAGGAAACGTGGTCTTTACCCAGGTATGAATCAGCTCTCCGGTCACCGTGCGCATGGCTTTTTCGCTCTCAAATGCCGGTTCACCGAGGCAAAAGGCCGTCAGCTCTGCCTTAAACCCCGGCAGGGTATCGAGGGTCGAAAACACCACCTCTAGGGAGCCCAGAATATCTGCTTTGGTCTGCGCATTGAAGATGTCTAGGGTGGTCTGATTGACGTCTAAAATTTGCACTTGCAGCATGGCCAGAGCGACAAACTCGGGGTGCTGGTCAATGTAGGCGGCAAAGTCGGTAATGCCCTGGTGTTCTAGATCGCGCACCAGGTCTATAACCGCCGACCAATCTTCTTCCCACAGAGAAACCGGCACCTCCTGAAAGATCTTTTGGTAGCGCTGGTCTTGCCTGGCCACGGTGTCTAGATCGCCCTTGGCGGCGGGAGGCGGGGCGATCGCCTGGTGCCGACGGTGGCGCTCAAGGGCGCAGCCCACGGCCCGCCAGATTTCGGCAATCGGGGTTTGCCCTTTGATCAAATAATCTTCTGCCCCGGCCCGCACGGCCTCTAGGCCGAGGGATGTCTGGTCTGGACTGACCAACACAATCACTGGTAGGCCAGGAGCCTGGGCCTGGAGAGCCCGGAGCGTATCTAGCCCCTCGGTGGCTGGGGCCGTTAGATCGAGCAGCACGCCATCTATGCGGTGGCCAGCGGCCAGGTAAGCCAGAGCGGCATGCACCTGATCTAGGGCAATGATTGCCAATTTAGAGGCGGCAAAACTGGGTAATGATGTCGCCTCTGGAGGTTTGCCAACCCAAAGAATCTGACTAACCTTTTGCCCAGTCATGGGATGCCTTCCATAATTCTCCGTGGCTGTGAGTGACTAGCCCAGCATGCCCTAGGGCAGGGGTAAGCAACCTTGACCTTACCTTTATCATCACAAGTCCAGAGTTTCTCGACCGGCAGTGGTAGCAACCTTCACACTAATGGCCTGGTGAGCTGAGCTGCTGGGTCTCTACCACGCCTTCGGCCTGGTTGGCCGTTTGGCGGAGGGCATCTAGCATCGACTCGGGGGCGGTGGCCCACAATCCGCGCTGGTGGGCCTCGAGCAGGCGCTCGGCCATATCACGCAGCGCCCAGGGGTTGGCGGTTTGCACGAAGGCCTGCACCGCTGGGTCGAGCACATAGGCCTGGGCTACCCCCTCGTACATGTGGTCAGCGACGCAGCGGGCGGTGGCGTCGTAGGCAAACAGATAATCGACCGTGGCGGCCATCTCAAAGGCTCCCTTATAGCCGTGGCGCATGACGCCCTCGATCCACTTGGGGTTGACCACGCGAGAGCGGTAGACCTTGGCAATTTCGGCGTCGAGCGATCGCACCTTGGGCTTGGCCGTCACCGCATTGTCGCCAAAGTAGGTGGCGGGCTGCTGCCCCTGGAGGGTGCGGGCCGCCACTGTCATGCCCCCCTGAAACTGGTAGTAGTCGTCGGAGTCAAGCAGGTCGTGCTCGCGGTTGTCCTGGTTGTGGAGCACCACTTGCAGGTGCTTGAGCCTCTGCTCGAAGGCCTCGGGCATGGCGTGGCCCTGGGCGTTGCGACCGTAGGCGTAGCCGCTCCAGTTCAGGTAGGCGCGGGCTAAATCTTCGTCGGTCGTCCAGTTTTGCGACTCGATCAGCCCCTGTAAGCCAGCTCCGTAGGCCCCTGGCTTAGAGCCAAAGATGCGGTAGCGCGATCGCAGCTCCGCCTGCTCTGCCGTTAGACCCTGGGCCTGCCACTCGGCGCTCTCTTGGCGCGATCGCGCCGCCAGGGGATTTTGATCGGGCGGTTCTTCTAAAGCCGCCACCGCTGCCACCGCCTGATCTACCAGGTCGATCAAATTGGGGAAAGCATCGCGAAAGAAGCCCGAAATTCGCAGGGTGACATCGACCCGAGGCCGCCCGATCGCCGCCAGCGGCAGCACCTCAAAATCGACCACCCGCCGCGAGGGGCCATCCCACACCGGGCGCACTCCCATTAGGGCTAGGGCTTCGGCAATGTCGTCCCCGCCGGTACGCATGGTGGACGTGCCCCACACCGACAAGCCCAGGGTTTGGGGGTATTCGCCGTGATCTTGGGTGTACTGCTCGATTAGGACTTCCGCCGCTCGCCTCCCCACATCCCAGGCGCTCTCGGTGGGGATAGCGCGAATATCTACCGAGAAGAAATTGCGCCCTGTGGGCAGCACATCAGGGCGATTGCGGGTGGGGGCTCCGGCGGGGCCGCTGGGCACGTAGCGCCCGTCGAGGCCCGACAGTAGGTTGGCGATCTCGTCGGTGGTGCGGGTCAGGGCGGGGATGAGGGTGTGCTGAATCCAGTGGAGTTCGGCGGCGAGGGTTGTCCCCCTCACCCCCAGCCCCTCTCCCTCAGGGAGAGGGGGGCTGGAGCCAATTCCGGTTCCCTCTCCCCCTGGGAGAGGGCTAGGGAGAGGGCGGCTCGGGGCAGTAGTTTTCATCAATAACCCTTCCACCAGACGCGACGCTTCCTCTTCTAAGGCTTCAACAACGTCTCCGGCGATGCGACAGGTGGAGAGGTGAGGGAGTGAGGGGGTGAAGGATTCGCCGAGATCGATAGTGAGAGGGTCGAGGTCTAGACCCCAAGATTCTGCGATCGCGCGCGTTAATCCCTGGCGGCCAGGGTTGGGGTGGCGGGCGATCGCCACGATCAAATCTCGCAGCTGGCGGCCATCGGGGCACTGGCCAAAGATGTGGAGGCCGTCGCGAATCTGGGCTTCCTTGAGGTCGCAGAGGTAGGTGTCGAGGGTGGGGAGTGGGGGAGTGGATGGGTCGGTGGGTGGATGGGTGGGTGTATGGGCAGACCCACGTGTCTGCCCTGGGTTGGTGGAAATTTCAGCAAGCAGGCTGGTTTCGGTGAGGAGGGTGAGGATGCGATCGCCAATCAAGGCCAACCGGCTTGGATCTAAACTCTGGGCTTCGTAGTATTCATCTACCAGCCCTTCAAGCTTTTCGAGGGGGCCGTAGAGTTCGGCGCGGGTGAGCGGTGGAGTGAGGTGGTCGAGAATTACCGCCTGGGCGCGGCGCTTCGCCTGGGAGCCTTCGCCGGGGTCATTGACAATAAACGGGTACAGGTGCGGCATGGGGCCAAACATCGCCTCGGGGTAGCAGTCCTGCGACAGGCCGACGCCTTTGCCGGGCAGCCACTCCAAATTGCCGTGCTTGCCCAGGTGAACGATCGCCTGCGCCCCAAAGGTATGCCTCAGCCAAAGATAGAAGGCCAGGTAGTCGTGGGTTGGTTCCAGGTCGGGCGAGTGGTAGTTGAGCGAGGGGTCGAGGTCGTAGCCCCGGCTGGGCTGAACGCCGATGAAGACGTTGCCGAGTTGGATGCCAGAGATCGGGAAGGGGGCAGGTGAGGTGATAGTGGGGTGGGGAGTAGGGGGTAGGGAGTTTTGAATTTTGAATTTTGTTCGCGTAGCGTCTCCGGAGGAGAAATTTTGAATTTCTTCCCCATCTTCCCCAGGCATGCCCCACCGATCGCTCATACCAACACGCACCGCTTCCGGCAGAGTCTCAAAATGCTGGCAGTAGTCTGCGAGGGCAAGGGACTGGTGGATTTGGCGAAAATCCTTGCCTTCGGGGTCATTGGTCACCCCGGCGGTGAGCTGGCGAATCAGGTCATCGCCATCGGTGGGAATGTCGCCCAGGGTGTAGCCAGCATCTTTGAGGGCGTGGAGAACTTCGATCGCACTCTGGGGCGTGTCTAAACCAACTCCATTTGCCAAGCGACCGTCGCGGTTGGGGTAGTTGGCGAGAATTAAGGCGATGCGGCGATCGCTCACGGGGGTACGGCGCAGGCTGGCCCAATGGGCGGCTAGGTCGGCGACGAAGGTGATGCGATCGCCCACCGGCTCGTAGGTGACCACATCGGTTTCTAGCGTCTCGCTGCGCTGATTGACCGATTTAAACGAAACCGCACGGGTGATAATGCGCCCATCCACCTCGGGCAGAGCCACATTCATGGCAATGTCGCGGGGCGAGAGGCCTAGACTTTGGCTTTCCCAAGCGGCTTTGGTGCCGCCGCTGAGAATCACTTGCAGCACCGGCACATCCAGGGTTTCCCACAGATCTAAATTGGGCGTGGCACCGTCCAGCTTCGCCACCGAAAAGCTGGTGGTATTCAGCAGCACATCAATGCCCTGACCCTCTTTGGGCTTCAGCAGAGTGATCAACTCCTCCTGCACCTCAGGATCTTGCAGCGACGATACAAATACGGGTACCGGGTGGAGCTGTCGTTCTGCCAGCGCCGCACACAGCGCGTCAATGGGCGCAGTATTGCCCGCCAGATAGTGAGCGCGATAGAAAATCAGACCCACTTTGGCAGTTTCACACTCCAGTCCCCCTCTCCCCATGGGAGAGGGGCTAGGGGAGAGGGAGCCAGGGACTGTCGGCGGTTGAACAGTAGACGCCCAAAGGGGATAGATGCCAACTTTAGGAATTTCCTGCGGTTCGGGGGGATGGTAAGCGGTGTGGAGAAGGCGATCGCACACCCACATCAACCCATGCGCCATATTCTCGACGCCGCCTTCATTGAGGTAGCGCCAGAGCTGGTTGGCCACCGTCAGCGGCACGGTGGAATGGCTGATCAGGTCGGGGGCGGGGTGATCGTCGCCGGGCAGCACAATCAGGGCAGCCCCGGTTTCGGCGGCCACATCCCGAACGACTTCCAGTCCGTAGGGCCAGTAGGCGCGGCCCCCCAGCAGCCGCACCACAATGAGCTGGGCGTGGCGCAGCACATCGTCGGCGTAGGTGTCGATCGCCAACTGCTGCTGAAGCTGAAGCAGGTTGGCCACCCGTAGGGCCGGAAAATCGGCGGGAAAACTGGCCCGAGTCAGACTTTGAATTTCGGTATCGGCGGCGGTGAGAAACACCAGCGGTGCCGGGGTCTGCTCGACAAAAATGACGCCCTTGGTATCCGGCGTCCAGCCGCCGGGGGTAGCGGCTAAGCGATGCATGGGCAATCCCTAGGGCAACAATTAGGACAAACATCAAATCTGAAGGAACTCTAGCGTAAGTCAGGGTAGGCCCAAAACGAAAGCTACCATGGGGACTCCCTAGCATGGCGACGCTTCAAACCTTAAGGCTTTCTTTGGCAATGCCCCGTTTTAAACCACCGCAGTGGGCGCCCTCGGCCTCAGAATGTAGAGATGTCTGACTTTATAGACCGTGGCCCTAAAAACCTTGGCACTGAGCAGGTCATGCCCAAGGCGGCTCTGGTTTTGCTAGGGCAATTTTTGCGTCAGTACGGCCAGCGGCACCAGCTGACTCTGCTCACCGAAGACAACCTGTCTGCCGACACCGCTGACGGCAGTAGTTTTTGGTGCCTGCTGGGGCCAGAGCTTTCGGTTTTGGTGACCGCGCACCCTCAGGAGGGTGATCGCACCTTGGTCAGCCTAGTTGCCGAGGCCGCAGCCGTTGAGGCCTTTTTGAGCCAGCGGGATCTGGTTCCAACTCTGGCCCCCACCAGTTTGAATGCCCTCAGCCAGTTTATGCTGGCCTGGCTCCAGGCCTACACCGATGCTAACGCCGAGGTACCGGCCCAAACGGTCATCGACCGGCAGCAAGAGCGTCGCCTGCTGCTGAACCAGGTGATCGCTAAAATTCAGGGCAGCCTGGAGCTGGACGAAATCTTAGAGACCACCGTGGCCGAGGTTCGCCAGTTTCTCCAGGCCGACCGGCTGCTGATCTACCAATTTGACCCAGCCGTGAGCGTCCCAACAAAGTCGATGGATAGCGCTGCCCCAAGTCAAGCTAAGGGGGCGGGCACCAGGGGTTACATCACCTACGAGGCGCGATCGAGCGATCGCCTCGCCTCGGTGCTCAACTACACCGAAGACCTCTGCTTTCACGACCACCCCGACTACCCCCATCAGGAGCGCCGCTACCGCCACGGTCGTCCCCTCGTCATCGACGATGTGGCCCAAGCCTACCCCCAAGCCCCCTGCATGGCAACCTTTCTAAAGCAGATGCAGGTGAAGTCTAAGGCCGTGGCCCCCATTCTGGTGGGGCAAACGCTGTGGGGACTGCTGATTGTGCACCAGTGCGACGACCTGCGCCAGTGGCAGCCCTGGGAAACCGAGTTTTTGCAGCACATTGCCGAACACCTGGCGATCGCCATCAACCAGGCCCAGCTCTACCACCAGCTTCAGCAGCAGACCCAAAACCTCGAAGTTTGCGTGGTCGAACGTACCCAAGACTTAAGGGATGCCCTGGTGGCTGCCGAAGCCGCAAACCGCGCCAAAACCGAGTTTCTGGCCACCATGAGCCACGAGCTGCGCACCCCCCTCACCTACATCATTGGCATGTCGGCCACCCTGCTGCGCTGGTCGTTGGGCGATCTTACCCCCCGTCAGCGCGACTACCTCTCCACCATTCAGACCAGCGGCGAGCAGCTGCTGCGGGTCATCAACGACATTCTTGACGTGTCAAAAATTGAGGCTGGGCGCACTGTTCTAGACGTGCGGCAGTTTTCCCTCACCTCCCTCTGTCGCCAGAGCGTCGATGCCTTTCGCAACGAGGCGACCCAAAACGATATCGACATCGCCCTCGACCTCAAGCTGCCCAACGGCCAAGACACCTTTGTGGCCGACCCCCGGCGGGTGCGGCAAATTCTCGCCAATCTACTCAGCAACGCTGTCAAGTTTACCGATGCTGGCGGCAAGGTCGTTCTGCACGTGCGGCGCGAGCAAAATGACGCCGTCTTTCAAATTAAAGACACCGGCATTGGCATTTCCGCCGCCGCCCAGTCTCTGCTGTTTGGAAAATTTCAGCAGCTGGAAAACGTGCTTCAGCGTGAGCACCCCGGCACCGGACTGGGGCTAGCCCTCACCAAGCAGCTGGTCGAGCTCCACGGCGGCTCGATTAAGGTGAGTTCAGAGGTTGGCAAGGGCTCCGTCTTTACGGTCAGAATTCCGCTGCAGCGGCTGACCAACCCTCCAGAGCCAGAGCAGTCTGTAACCGCCGAACCCATTGTCGGGCGCATTGTGCTGGTTGAAGACAACGAAGAAACCGCCAGCGTCATCTGCGACATGCTCACCGCCGCTGGCTACCAGGTGATCTGGATTGTGGACGGTTCGCGGGTGCTCGACCAGGTGGAACTGCTTCAGCCCGCCGCCATGATCACCAGCCTCAGCCTCGCCAGCGCCGATGGCCGCGACATCATTGCCACGCTCCGCCAGGGGACAGGCGCGTCGGGGCCAAAAATACTGGCTCTAGTCGATCTAGACAATCCGGCCCAGATGGCCCAGGCCTTTAAGGCTGGGGCCAACGACTGCGTTAGCAAACCCATTGACCCCCGACTGCTGCTGTCAACGGTCAATGCCGTCATGGCAGCCCAGCCGGTGTAATTCAGGCAAAGTGGGCATCATTCCTCAGAACAATGCCCACTTTGCACAGACCGGCGGGTTAAGCCGCCCGCTTTAGGTCTCAGAATTGGAGGGCTGATTGCCGAGGATGGGTGTGAGGAAGGCCACCAACGCACCAATTAGAAAGCCTGCGATGTTGCGCGTCAGAGGTAGCCAGTCGCTGGTGCGGGTCACCACTGGGCCGATGCCAAAGGCAAAGAACAGAATCCCCCACAGCGGCGAAAAAATCAGCACCCATTGCCAGGCAAAAATCTGTCCCGGCTTGCGGGGATGGGCCGCGAACCCGCAGATCACGCCGCCGACGATGGAGGTAATCAGCGTCAGCACCCACTGCTCTTGGGGCAGACCGGGCACTACGTTGCAGCCCCCCTGGAGCAGGCAGCCCTGAATCGACTCGAGGGCGCTGAGAATGGAGTTGTCCTCGCCGTTTTCGCGCACAAAGAACTGGTTGCCGTAGCGGGTTTGCAGCTCAATCCAGAAGGTGCGGGGCAGCAGATCGTAGACGGCATCACCCACGCTAAAGTTGAGTAGATTGCCCCCGCGAGGGTCGGCCACTAACATAATGCTGCGATCGTCGAGGCCCCAAAAGTCTTTGACGGCGCGGCCTGGGGTTTGGTCGTACTGGGTCAGCACCCGCAGCTTCCAGCCGGTTTCGGCTTCAAAGTCGTTGAGCTTAGAGTCGAGGCTCTCTTCTTGGCGGGCGCTGAGCGACTTGGCCAGGTCGATAATGGCGGTTTGGGTGTCGGGCAGGAGTTCGGGGTTGTCGTAGGCCAGAGCCGGTGCCATCGGCAGCCAGGCGCAGAGGCTTACTACACAGATGACCAAAATGTTTAGCGCGTGTCTCATACTGACTTGCCGTAAAAACATGGAACTGACAACGACGAAGGCGGCCCACCGCTGGCCCAAGGTAAAGCCAATAGTGGAGTATTTTCCTTAATTTAGTCTATACCTTTGTTAACAGTTGTTTACACAACTCTAATATTTCTCTTCCCTTAGGGCAAGACTACCACTCACCTTGGCTAGACCTAGACTTGCAGCTTTGTGGGCTGGATGGAGCGCTGGCAGAACCCAGGCAGGCCCATCAATGTTGGGTTGCATTGCGTTTCACTCAACTTACCGGAGCCCTAGTTTTTAAGCTTGGCAACGGACTTGGTATCGGGCAGGTGCAGATCAAACCGGGCCTCACCAACGGGGCTGGGGGTCAGCACCAGATCGCCGCCGTGGGCGCGGGCGATCTCGCGGGCAAGACTAAGGCCCAAGCCCAGCCCTTCGGTTTGGCGATCGCGGGCAGGCTCACCGCGATAAAAGCGCTCGAACAGGCGGCTGGCCTCGACAGGGGTAAGGGGTGTGGTGGCGTTGGTCAATGTGAGCTGCACCTGGGATTGAGCGCGGCGGGCTTGGATTTGTACCCAGCCCTGGGGCAGGTTGTATTTGGCCGCGTTGGTGATCAGGTTTTGAATCAGCTGGGCCAGCAGATCGCGATCGCCCATTACCTCTAGCCCCGGCTCAATCTCAGCGGTCACCTCCAGATCGGGGGCCAGCAGCGAGAGATCCTCCAGCTGATCTTGCACTAAAGTGCTGAAATCAACCGGCTGGCGCTGAATGCTCATCTGCCCGGCATCGGCCAGCGACAGCAGCAGCAGTTTGCGCACAATGCCGCTCAGGTGGCGCACCTGGTCGAGCAATTGGCTGAGGGTTTGCTGGGCTGCTGAGCCGGTTTCGACCTGCTGAATGGCCCGCTCTAGCTCACCCTGAAGAATGGTGAGGGGCGTCTTCAGCTCGTGGGCGGCGTCGCCGCTGAATCGGGAGGCCTGCTGAAAGCTGCGTTCAAGCCGCTCTAGCATGGCGTTGAAGGCGTTGATTAAGGGCGCAAACTCGGGGTCGGGGTCGGCGGGCACCCGCTGGTGCAGCCCCTGGGCCGTCACCTGGTTAACGCTCTGGCTGAGCTGGCGCACGGGCCGCAGAGCCTGACCGGCGATCGCCCAGGCTCCGCCCCCAATCACCAGCAGCAGGCCGGGAATGGTCAGGGCGTAGATGCGTCGCAGGGTCGTCATCTCCTGGCGGAGGGCATTGAGGTTGGCTGCGATCGCCAGCTGACCCACAGGCGTAGCCCGCACCACCACTCGCCAAGGCCCGCTAGGCGTGCGCACCGTCATCAATCGACGCGACCTCCGCCGCCCCTGGGTTGGGTCAGGCACAGGGGAAATTTGGGCGATCGCGCTGGGCCACTGGGGCGACTGGTAAACCACCTCCCCCGTGCGGCCCACCAGCAACAGCCCTACTTCCGCATCGGCGGGCAGGCCCAGGTCTTGGGCCAGGGCTGATTCTGGATTGGGGGGTATGGCGGGGCGATCGGGCCGTTCACCGCGATCGCCGGGACGACCCAGTGGAGCAGTGCGCTCTAACCGGGCATCGAGGCTGTCGAGTTTGGCCTGGTAGATCAGCCAGCTCGACAGCAGGGCAAACCCCAGCAGCGCCCCCCCAGCTAAAGCCGCAGACCATAGCGCCAGCCGCAGCCGTAGGGAAAGTCGGGGCAGCGGCGATCGCGTCACAAGCTTTCCCCTCGGAGACGTTCCTGGGCGCTTTCTTCTGGGGGGCGAAAGCGGTAGCCCACCCCGCGCACGCTCTCAATCCACTGGGCGGCGTCTAGGGGGTCGAGCTTTTTGCGCAGTCGCTGAATCGCCACATCGACGACGTTGGTGCTGGGGTTGAAGTCGTAACCCCAGACATGCTCCAAAATTTGGGTGCGGGTCAGCACTCGACCGGGCGATCGCATCAGATATTCCAGCAGGTTAAACTCCCGCGCCGTCAGCTCAACCTGCTGCCCGCCGCAGGTGACTTCGCGGGTGATGCGATCGAGGCGTAGGGGGCCAGCGGCCAAAAAGTTCTGCCGTTCGCCGCCGCTGCGCCGCACCACCGCGTGCATGCGGGCCACCAGTTCTTCGACATAGAAGGGCTTGGCGATGTAGTCGTCGGCCCCCAGATTCAGCCCGGCCAGGCGATCGTCTAGCTCGTTGCGGGCGGTGATTAAAATTACCGGCACGGCGTAGCCCGCCCCCCGCAGCGCCTTGAGAATGGCCAGCCCATCCATGCCCGGCACCATGATGTCGAGCAGTACCACATCGTAGGTGCGATCGGTGGCCAGGGCATAGCCTTCAGTGCCGTTGGGGCAGGTATCCACCACAAAGCCCTGTTCTTGCAGCCCCTGGGCCACAAAACTGGCAATTTTGGCCTCGTCTTCGACTAATAAAACGTTCATAGGCGCTCACAGCCTAGCACCGCCAGCAGGCCGCAAAAATGACAAAGTTGTAATCCGGCGGCCATGGTTTTGCCACAGTGCCCAGGCTTAATAGGAATTGTTAACCTAAACCACCGGAGCAAATCATCCATGGTAATGCATCGTTCCCTCATGACTGCTGGCCTGGCGGCGGCCCTGGTGGGCGGCCTGAGCCTGGCCGCCTTTAGCCAAACTACCCAAAGTCAGCCCACAACCCCCGAAGCCGCTCCGACTGAGCCCGCTCAGCGGCCCGAGGGCCGGGGGCATGGTGAAGGGCTGGCCAATGCCGCCGCTGAGCTAGGCGTTAGTGAAGCCGCTTTGAAAGAAGCTCTAGGGCTGCCTGCCGAACCGCCGCCGCGCCCTGACCTGGCCGCCGCCGCCACTGAGCTGGGGGTGAGCGAAACTGAGCTACAGGAGGCCCTGCGCAGCGGCAGAGACGGCGATCGCGGCCAAAGACTGGCCACCGCCGCCACGCAGCTAGGCGTCAGTGAAGCCGCCTTAAAAGAAGCCCTGGGCCTGCCAGCGGAACCGCCCGCCCGGCCTGACCTGACCGCTGCCGCCGCCGAACTGGGCGTTAGCGAAACTGAGTTGCAGGAGGCTCTGCGCAGCAACATGGGCAGGGGCCGAGGGGGTGGAGACTGCGCTTCCGAAGGCAGTGCCCCGCCGCAGTAGTTCCTGGCCATAGTCAATCGTCACTTCCCCTACTGCGCCCTGGAATTCTCGTTGAGAATTCCAGGGCGTTTTTTCCGGGAGTCGATCGGGGCTTAGCCGCCTTTGACCACATCGGGCAGCGATCGCCGCCCCACGTACAGCCACAGTAGCCCAGCTACCCCCAAGACAATCCCCGTCAGGCTCACCACTTGGGCGATTCTCAATGGCCCAAGCATTAGGCTATCGAGGCGTAGCCCCTCAATCCAAAAGCGGCCCAGGCTGTAGGTGGCGAAGTAGACCAAAAAGAGCGTGCCGGTCTTCAGCCGATTGGGATGGCGTAGCCCCCAAAAAAACAGCCACATCACCAGGGCAAACACCCCCAAATTCCACAGCGATTCGTAGAGAAAGGTGGGGTGATAGTACTCCACAGCCCCCAGCCCCGGCGGGCGCTGGGCGGGGGGAATGTAAACCCGCCAGGGCAGGTTGGTCGGGCCACCAAAGGCCTCGGAGTTAAAGAAATTGCCCCAGCGACCAATAGCTTGGCCCAGCACCAGAGCTGGGGCCACCACATCCGCCAGTGCCCAAAACGACAGTCGATTGATGCGAGCAAACAACAGCGCCGCCAGCATACCGCCCAAGATCGCCCCGTGAATGGCAATTCCCCCTTGCCAGATGGCGAAGGCACTCAGCGGGTTGTCGGCGTAGCGATCCCACTCAAAGGCGACGTAGTAAAGACGGGCGGCGGGCAAGGCCCCCAGCACCAACCAGATCGAGAGGTCGGCAACCGCCTCGGGGTCAAGTCCGCGCCGCTGGGCCAGCCGCTGCGCCAGGGTGATGCCAATTGCCAGGGCGATCGCAATCAGCAGCCCGTACCAGCGAATGGCCAATGGCCCCAGCTGAAAGATTATTGGCCCTGGCGACGCCAGCTGCGCCAACCCGCTGACTGCCAGCCCCAAATCTATACCTGCTAACCCCATCGCCTGCCTACCTGCTTACGTCTTGGCCCCCGGATTGGAAGCGCCAAAACCACTATGACATTATATTGCGGCTCCCCGGCTCGCAACCGTTGAGCTGAACGGGCTGAACGCCGATTCAGAGGCTATATGCTCGCTAAAAAGTTGGCAGGTTGAACGCTTAATCCGTTCAACCTGCCAACCAAACGAGTGAATTTCGCTGCCTCGTGGCTTTAACCCCAGCTTGAATAAGGTCTTTGCGGTGTTACGCCACCGACGGCGCATAGCCCGGCGCAGTGGCAAAGCTGCGAATGAGCTTGGCGCGCAGATACACCGTTTGCCCCGTTTCAAGGCCCAGGTCGCGGAACTGCTCGCGGTTGATGTGGGCGGTAATGGGATGACCATTGTCGAGAGTCAGCTCGATGCGAATCGTCCAGCCCAGGTGAATGATGTGGTTCACCGTGGCCGCCACACTGCCATCGTAGTGGGTGGTGAAGATCTCAATGTCGTGGGGCCGCAGAAACACCTCCCCATGGGTAGGGGCATCGCGGTGAAGCGACTTCCAGGTGTTATCGGGCGACAGTACATTGACCGCACCGATGAAACTCATCACAAAGGGGCTGGCCGGGTTTTCGTAGATTTCAGCCGACGACCCCACCTGCTCAACTCGACCATTGCTCATCACCACGATCTCATCGGAGATTTCCATCGCCTCCTCCTGGTCGTGGGTGACAAAGACGGTGGTGACATTCACCTCATCGTGGAGGTGACGCAGCCAGTCGCGCAGGTCTTTGCGCACCTTGGCGTCCAGCGCACCAAAGGGCTCATCCAACAAGAGAACCTGAGGCTCGATCGCGAGGGCGCGTGCCAGAGCCACCCGCTGGCGTTGCCCACCGGAGAGTTGGGAGGGGTAGCGATCGCCCAACCCATTTAGCTGCACCAAGTCGAGCAGCGTATCGACGCGGTTCTTAATGCGATCTTTTGGCCACTTTTGCAGCTCCAGGGCAAAGGCCACATTTTTGCGCACCGTCAGGTGCTTAAACAGTGCGTAATGCTGAAACACAAAGCCCACCTGGCGATCCTGCACCGACTTGGTGGTGGCATCTTGGGCCGAGATGTAAATTCTGCCGGTGTCGGGCTGCTCTAGCCCCGCAATCACCCGCAGCAGGGTGGACTTGCCCGACCCAGACGGCCCCAGCAGCGCCACCAGTGAACCGCTCTTAATGTCGAGGTTAATCGGCTCCAGGGCCTGAAATTCCCCAAACCGCTTAGACACGTTTTCGACTCGAATTCCCACGGGTAATCTCCAAAACTCTAGGGTGCGCCTTAGGGGGCATGCCTCAAGGGGTGCTCAATCCAACTCAGTCAGACCTACATCAGCGCCAGTCAAAGCGCCATGCGGCATCCACAAATCCAAACCTGCCGTCCAGGCAGCTGCCGCGATGTGAAACAAACCTACCGTACTCGCAGCTTGAATGCAAGCCACTCCAAAACAAGATGCAGACGAGATCTAGAAAATGTTCATATCGATCTCGAATGAATTTCAAATTTATCCGAGAATTTTATGATAAAGTCCATAAACGTAATCCTCGAAAACCCTATCGAGATACCGGAGATTCTTTGGAGAGCTACCCATGACATCACCTCAACGCTATATTTCGCGGCGATCGGCAGTTTTATTTATGGCTGGCCTGGGGCTAGCGGGCACCCTAGCCGCCTGCGGTAGCACCACCTCCACCCCCGAGGCCAGCACGGGCGAACCGACCACCGCCGCCGCTGGCCCTGTAGAGCTCACCCTGGTCTCCTATGCTGTAACCCAGGCCGCCTACGAGCAAATCATTCCTAAATTTGCCGAGAAGTGGAAGGCCGAAACCGGTCAAGAGGTCACCTTCAACCAGAGCTACGGGGGCTCAGGTTCTCAAACCCGTGCCGTATTAGATGGTTTAGAGGCCGATATTGTGGCCCTAGCGCTGGCCGGAGATACCAAAAAAATTGAAGAGGGTGGACTGATCGAACCCGGCTGGGAAGGCGAATCTCCCAACAACGCCATTGTGCACTCGTCTGTGGCGGCGCTCGTCACCCGGGAGGGTAACCCCAAAAATATTCAAGGTTGGGAAGATCTGGCCCGCGACGATGTGCAAGTGGTGACCGCCAACCCCAAAACCTCCGGCGGTGCCAAGTGGAACTTTTTAGGAGCCTGGGGTTTTCAGACCCAAACCGGTGGCGATGATGCCGCTGCCCTAGACTTTGTCACCAAGGTCTATCAAAACGTGCCGGTGCTGCCCAAAGATGCGCGAGAATCCACCGACGTGTTTTTCACCCGAGGCCAGGGCGATGTGCTGATTAACTACGAAAACGAGGTGCTGCTGGCCGCCCAAAACGGTGAAGAGCTGCCCTTTGTAGTTCCGGAAGTCAATATTTCTATCGATAACCCCGTTGCGGTCGTCGATGCCAACGTGGACAAGCACGGCACACGGGACGTTGCCGAAGCCTTTGTGGAGTTTTTGTTTACCCCAGAAGCCCAGGAAGAGTTTGCCAAAGTGGGCTTCCGCCCCTCTGATCCGTCGGTGGGTGAGAAATTTGCCGATCAATTCCCCAAAGTTACCACCCTGTTTACGGTGGCTGACTTGGGCGGTTGGGAAGAAATCGACAAAAAGTTCTTTGCCGACGGGGCGATCTTTGACCAGATTCAATCCAAGGTCGGTAAGTAGGTAGAGAGTCCTCCCCCTAAACTCTCTCCGTTGGAGGGCAGGTAGGGGGAGGGACTTTCAATCCGGGCAAATCAACTCGTTTTCTCTGCACCCATGACTTCATCTCCACCGTCTTCATCGCCGGGTTTCTGGCACCAGATTCTCCACGCCCCCTGGACTTGGCGGGTCACCTGGTTCTATCTGACCCTGTTTTTGTTTTTGCCGATGGCGGCGCTCGTGCTCAAGGCGCTAACCCTAAACCCGGCAGAGATTTGGCGCATTGCTACCGATCCGGTGGCGATTTCGACCTACAACGTCACCTTTTTTACGGCGCTGGTGGCTAGCATTATCAACGGCTTTGCCGGGCTAATTATTGCCTGGGTGCTGGTGCGCTACGAGTTTCCGGGGAAGCGATTTTTAGATGCCATCATCGACTTGCCCTTTGCTCTACCCACGGCAGTAGCTGGTTTAACCCTGTCGACCATCTACAGCTCCAACGGCTTGATTGGCAGTTTTCTAGATCCCTTCGGCATTAAAGTGTCGTTCACCCGTCTAGGGGTTCTGGTGGCGATGATCTTCATCGCACTGCCCTTTTCGGTGCGGACGGTGCAGCCGGTGCTGCAAGACATGGAGTCGGAAATGGAAGAGGCGGCTTGGTCTATGGGGGCTTCCCAGTGGCAGACCTTTTTGCGGGTAATTTTGCCGCCGCTGATGCCTGCCATTCTCACGGGCGTGGCCATGGGCTTTTCGCGAGCGGTGGGCGAGTACGGCTCAGTGGTGATTATTGCGGGCAATATTCCCTTTCAAGACTTAATTGCGCCAGTGCTGATCATTCAGCGTTTGGAGCAGTTTGACTACGCCGGGGCCACGGTAATTGGCACGGTGCTGCTGCTGATTTCGCTGTCGGCACTGCTGGTGATCAACCTCATTCAGGCCCGTGGGAGGCGCTTCTATGGCTGATTCATCTTTCAAGCAACCCATTGCCGCCACTGCACCCAAGCCTCGGGGGGCAACCTCAGGGTTTCAGTGGGGTAAGTGGCTACTGGTGGCCTTTGTCTTTGGCTTCCTGGGGCTAATTTTGCTGGTGCCGGCTCTCAACGTGTTTGTTCAGGCATTTAAGGGTGGTCTGCCCGGATTGCTCGACACGTTTACCAGCAAGTTCTTTTTGCATGCGGTGAAGCTGACGGTGATTACGGCAGCGATTACGGTGCCGCTGAACACGGTGTTTGGGCTCTGTGCGGCGCTGTCGTTGGCCAACAAGAATTTTCCGGGGCGATCGCTGCTAATCAGCATCATCGACCTACCTTTCTCGATCTCGCCCGTCGTTGCAGGTCTAATGCTGGTGCTGCTGTTTGGCAACCGGGGCTGGTTTGGTCCACTGCTCGATGCCAACGGCATCAAGATCATCTTTGCGCTGCCGGGCATTGTCATGGCCAGTATCTTTATCACCATGCCTTTTATTGCCCGCGAGGTGCTCCCCGCCCTCGAAGAAGCGGGCACCCAGCAAGAAGAGGCCGCTGCCACCCTGGGGGCGACCCAGTGGCAGACCTTTTGGCGGGTCACGCTGCCGTCGATTAAGTGGAGTTTGCTCTACGGCCTAATTTTGACTAACGCGCGAACCATGGGTGAGTTTGGGGCGGTGACCGTGGTTTCGGGCAACATTGTCGGCAAAACTCAAACCCTGCCCCTCTTTATTGAAGAGGCTCATACTCAGTACAACAGCCAAGGGGCCTACACTGCCGCCCTGCTGCTGGCCTGTTTGGCTGTGGTCACACTGGTGTTGAAGTATCTGCTAGAACGCAGCGCTGGCATCAAGAGCAAAGGTCACTAGGAGGTCTGTTATGGCGTCTATCTCTCCCGACTACGGTCTTGAGGCGCTGCACCTCAAGGAACCGGAAAGTCTGGTGCAAACTCAGGTCAAAATCCGCATTCCTAAGGCTCGGCACCCCGACCCGGTGATTTCAAACCTGATTAACCGCTACGGGCTGAAGGTGAATATTCTTGGTGCTCTGCTGGGCACTAACGGCCAGGAGGATGGCTGGTTTGATTTGGCCATTGAGGGCCAGGCGGGCACGATTCACGAGGCGCTGCTCGATCTGGTGGAGCTAGACGCCGATCTGTGGTTCAACACCGAGGCCGACGACGGCTACTGAAGTTTGCTGTCGTAAATGGTGGAAATTGCCGCTCACCGTGCTACGGGCCACGGTTAGTTTCGTCAGGCCATAGCTGCAACGTTCATTTCGATTGCACTTTGTTCAAGATCGAAGTCAAAAATTCTTGAGCAAGCGTGGTTTTCGAGGGACAATGGCGGGGTAACGAACCTGTAGTGCAGTATGGCAAGGCAAAAAGGCCTGGTTGCGGCGACTGATGCCGTCGCAACCCTGACCACGAAGAGTTTTCTGTTTCAGGGTCTGGAGGGCAAAGACTTGCTCAACGGGTTAGACCCCAGTGTCTTGGTCGTGGAAAAGCTGTACTCTAACCGTCCGGTGTATACGGCTTTTCGCCCGCAGACCTGGTTAGAACACCTTTACGTGGTGGTAGACGGTGGCCCGGTGATCATGCGCAGCACTCCCCTCGACCGGGTGATTGCCATGACCTATCCGGGGGCCTGTTTTGGCATGCGCAATTTGCCGGTGGGGTTTGGGCCGGTGGTGCGGGCGTTTCCTAGCCTGGTGGAGGCCTACAAAACCACCGACGTGATTAAAGTGCCGATGGCGGTGGTGCAATCGCTGTACGACCAGAATGAAACCTTTCGCGATCGCTACTCGCTTTTATTTGAGCTGCGCGAAAAGTTTCAGTATCACCTGCTCAATTGCAGCACCTACCCCCCCCAGGCGGTGGCGGCGCTGCTGCGGGCGCTGATCTACCAAGAGCGCAGCCTGGGCAGTCAGCCGAGCCAAGGTAGCAACCCCAGCTACTGTTTTGACTTACCCATCGATCTCATCGCCCGCGCCTGCCAGCTCAACCACCGCACTGTTGAGCAGGTTTTAAAGGGGCTGACGAAGGCGGGCTATATCAAGAGCAGCAAAACTGCCGAGTCGGCCAATGACCAGGTGCAGGTGGTTGACCCCGAGGGGCTAAAGGAAGTGTACGGGGCCACCCGCGATAAGGTGTCGTGGTGGCCTCTCAAGTAAATCCTTGCGTTGCGCTGGACTTAATCGCCTATGCAGATTAGACCCGGTGAGGTGACAGACAGCGTGGCGATCGCAGCTCTACTAACCGCCCTCGACTACCCCGTCACCCCCGAGTTTGTTACCGAAAGCCTTCAGCGGCAGCTCACCCATGCCGATGCGGCACTGCTGGTCGCCGTGGAGGAGGAGGCCGTCCTTGGGTTAATCTCGCTGCACTTTATTCCGCAGCTGGCTTTGGAGGGGGACTTTTGCCGCATCAGCTATTTTTGCGTTGACCCCAAGGCTCGGGGTCAGGGGGTGGGGACGGCGCTGGAAAAAGCGGCCAGTGAGCTGGCTTGGGCGCGGGGGTGCGATCGCATTGAGGTGCACTGCCACAGCCGCCGGGAGCAGGCCCATCGGTTTTACTACCGGCAGGGCTATGGTGAGTCGCCTAAATACCTGGTCAAGCCCGCCCAGCCCGTCGCGGTTAGGGCTGGGCCGACTCAAGGTTCCCAGTAGCAGCTGCAAAACGCCTGGACTTCTCCTACCCTGCGTCGTGGGCAAAGCGGTTGTAGAGGAAGTCGAGGGCGTGGTTGCGCAGCTGGTAGTATTGCGGGTCTTCCATAATTTGGTCGCGATCGCGGGGCCGCTCAAAGGGGATCTCCATCACCTCGCCGATGGTGGCGGCGGGGCCGTTGGTCATCATCACCAGGCGATCGGCCAAAAACAGGGCCTCGTCGATGTCGTGGGTGATCATCAGCACGGTGCAGCGGTGGTCGTTCCAGATCTTCAGCAGTTCCTCCTGGAGTTCTTCTTTGGTGATCGCATCGAGGGCCCCAAAGGGTTCGTCGAGAATTAGCACTTCGGGGCGAATGGCCAGGGCGCGGGCGATGGAGACCCGCTGGCGCATACCGCCGGAGATCTGGTCGGGGCGCTTGTCGGCGGCTTCGGTGAGCCCCACCATGGCGAGGTGGTCGCGCACGATCGCGCGTTTTTGGGCCTCGGGTTTGTGGGGCCATACCGTTTTCACCGCCAGGTAGACGTTTTCAAAGACGGTGCGCCAGGGGAGCAGGGCGTAGTTTTGGAAGACGACCATGCGATCGGGGCCGGGTTTGAGGATGGGTTGGCCGTCGAGGGTGACGGAACCGCCTGTGGCCTGCTGAAAGCCAGAGACCAGGCTGAGCAGGGTCGATTTGCCGCAGCCGGAGTGGCCGATGAAGCAGACGAATTCGCCCTGCTGGATGGTCAGGTTGACGTTTTCGAGGACGGGGAATACGCCTTTGGCGGTGGGGTAGCTTTTAGAGACGCGATCGAAAACTAGGAAGCCTTGGTCGGGGGAGGTTGGGGATTCTACCAATTCGAGATGGGCGGGGCGGCGGGACTTGAGATTGAGAGGGGTGGGCTGCATGGGGATACTCCTTGAAGATTGAGATGTTCTAAGCGTTGAGCTGTTGATTATTGAGGAAGTGATTGCCTAGGACGTAAGTTGCATGGCTGACGAGGATGGGGGTTGGGAAGCCGGATGTACTGCTGGGGACATTTCGATTGTCCCCAGACCCCCTCGACCAGGACCGTTCCGCCGCCCTGGACCCAACGGAAAGGACTGGCCGATCATCGGTTTAAACCTCTGTTCTGCCAATGGAGATGTTGTGGGCACTAAACTTTGGAGTTTCAAACCCCGACTTGGATAAGAAGTTCCAAGCTCTGGCTTGGATGAATGGAGAAATAAGCTTCATCCATCCACCCCCTACCCCCTACCCCCTACCCCCTACCCCCTACCCCCTACCCCCTACCCCCTACCCCCTACCCCTTACTCCCTACGCCGCCAAGGCTGCCATTCGCCCATCCAGCACCACCTCGGCGATGGTGATGTCGCGCTTGATGGCGAGGCCGTTGAGGTAGCCGATCGGGTCTTCGGCGTCGAAGTCGGTGCCGTCGAATAGGTGGATGTGGCCTCGGGTAAACTTGGTGTCGAGCAGGCCCAGTTCGCGGGCGGCGGTGCTGTAGACATCGACCCGTACGATACGTTCCAGAATTTCGAGCCAGTTTCGGGGGAAGGGCACGTCGCCCCAGCGGGCGAGCTGGGCCATGTGCCAAAGGGGTTCGGTGCGGCTGGGCCGATTCGCACCGTCGCCGAAGAACAGGTGGTGGGCGTACTCGCGCATGGGCTTGTCGAGGGTGCAGACCTTGGTGGTAGGGTTGCCCAGATGGATGTAGTCGATGGGGGTGCCCAGATAGGCTCGCTGGGAGAGAATCTGGCGAATCTCTGGCTCGTTTTCGGGGTCGGCGCAGTAGCGGCAGGCATCGAGCAGGGCCTTGGTGAGGGCGATGTGGGTGTTGGGGTAGGCGACGGCCCAGTCTTCGCGCACGCCGAGCACTTTGCCGGGGTGGCCGTCGTAGATTTCGCGATCGGTGGCGATGGTGAAGCCCACCTCATCCATGGCGGCGCGCAGGTTCCAGGGTTCGCCGACGCAGAAGCCGTCGATCGCATTGTTTTTCAAATCCACCACCATCTGGGCGGGGGGAATGGTTTGTAAAGCCAGATCCTTGTCGGGGTCGATGCCGCCCGCCGCCAGCCAGTAGCGCAGCAGCAGGTTGTGCATCGACGAGGGGTGCACCATGCCCATGCGGCGCTGGGTGTCGGGGGTGCGGTGCAGCATGGCGCGGAAGCTATCGAGGCTGTGAACCCCCTGGTCGTAAAAGCGGCGGGCCAGGGTAATGGCGTTGCCGTTGCGGGTCATGGTCAGCGCCGAGACCACCGGCAGGGGACGATTGTTGTGGCCGCCTAGCGAAAACCACAGGGGCATACCCGAGGGCATTTGGGCGGCATCCAAATAGCCCCCGGCGATGCCATCGACAATGCCGCGCCAGCTGGTTTCGCGCACCAGGTTGACTTCATCGAGGCCGTGTTTGGCAAAGAAGCCTTTTTCCTTAGCGATCGCCACCGGGGCACAGGCGGTCAGCGGCACAAAGCCCAGCTCCAGATTCACCTTCTCTAGGCCGTGGCGAGCCACCGCTGTAGTTTTTCTGGCCCGCAGCTTCTTAATCCGCTTTTGCTGGTTGAGGAAATAGATAATTTCGCTGCGCAGGCTGTAGTAGCTGGGGTGCTCGACCACCTCCATGCGCTGGCGGGGGCGGGGAATATCCACATCGAGAATGTTGCCGATTTCGGCACCGGGGCCGTTGGTGAGCATGACAATGCGATCGCTCAGCAGCACCGCCTCATCCACATCGTGGGTGACCATCACGGCGGTGACGTTGTTCTCATCGCAGATGCGCATCAGCTGGGTTTGCAAATTTCCCCGCGTCAAGGCATCCAGCGCCCCAAAGGGTTCATCCAGCAAGAGCAATTTGGGGCGAATGGCCAGGGCGCGGGCGATCGCCACCCGCTGCTTCATGCCCCCTGAGAGCTGGTCGGGCATTTTGTCGGCGGCCTGCTGCAAGCCCACGAGGTTGATGTGCTCTTCGACAATGCTGCGGCGATCGCCCTTGGGCAGGTCGCCATAGACCGAGTTCACCGCCAGGGCAATGTTCTCCCGCACGCTGCGCCAGGGCAACAGGGAATAGTTTTGAAAGACGACCATGCGATCGGGGCCAGGTTCCGTAATTTTTTTTCCCTCCAGGGTTAGTACTCCCGAGCTAGGCAGCGATAGCCCCGCGATCATGTTTAAAAGGGTCGATTTGCCACAGCCCGAGTGGCCAATAAAGGAGACAAATTCTCCGGTTTTAATCGTCAGATCAATGCCTTTGAGGGCAATATATTCACCACCGTCGGATAGGGAAAAGACCTTATCCACTTGGTCAACTGCCACCAATAAGCTCATAGTTCCATCCTCGCGATCGTTGTGAGATTGAATGTGTAGGGTGGGCACCACCCACTGTCCAAATTTGCGAAAATTGAATTATCCGTAGGTGCATTCGCGAAGCAATGCACCATCGCATGAGTCTAGTCACGGTGCATTGCGGCCCATAAATTGAGTTATTTAGCAGAGAATTGGGAACCGCGAATGCACCCTACAGATTTCTTTCTTACTTCCGTGTCGGTGCGATCTTCATTTGCAATAGGGCAATCAGGCGATCGAGCAGCAGCCCCACAAAGCCGATGTAAAACACTGCCAAAATAATTTCGCTGATGTAGTTCTGCTGGTACGCATCCCAGATAAAAAAGCCGATGCCCACAATCCCTGACATCACGATCTCTGCCGCAATAATCGCCAGCCAGGCCAGGCCGATCGCAATCCGCAGCCCGGTAAAAATATAGGGCAGCGCTGAGGGAAACAAAATATTCAGGTAATAGTCTTTGCGCGACAGTTGCAGCACCTTAGCCACGTTGTCGTAATCTTCAGGAATTTGGCGCACCCCCTCAATGGTGTTGATCAAAATTGGCCACACGGCGGTGATGAAAATTACGAAGATGGCGGCGGGCTGGTTTTGTTGCAGGGCCACCAGGGCGATCGGTACCCAGGCCAGGGGAGCCACCATGCGCAAAAACTGAAAGATTGGGTAAGTAGCCTTATTGAGCCAGGGGCTGGTGCCCACCAAAACCCCTGCGGCAATGCCAACTATAGCGGCAGCGGTATAGCCCTGGGCCACTCGCCCCAGGCTGGCCAGGGTTTGCCAAAACAGCCCCTTATTCAAACCGCCTAAATCAAAGAATGGATACAGCAATAGCTCACGGGTGCGGGTGTCAGTCCACAAACTGAGCGGCCCCGGCAGTCGGGTGGCCCCCGACCACGAGAACAGCTGCCACACTGTCAAAAACACGGCGATGCCAATTATGGGCGGAATCAAGTCAGGGGCGCGTTTTTGCCAAAACTGCTGAACGGACACAAGAACTCGGTTAGAACGGGGCTGAGTTCGCGAAGGGGCTTGAGTAACCATGGGTGTTTTCCTAAAGTGCTAATGGTTGCTAGGGATTCATTTGAGGAGGAAACCTACCTCGGCCATTCTTTGGGGAGACTGACCGAGGCAGGCTGGTTCAGGCACCGAAGCGAACGGACGTGGGGCTGCTGTGGTCGATGGAGACCCCACGGGTTCGCCTCTGGTCATCTCTCTCTGAACCAGTGCTGGGGGGAAGAGGGTTTTAGAAGAATTTTGAGTTCTTAATGTTGAGTGTTGAGTTTTTGGTGGAGATAGCAAAAATCAAAACTCAAAACTCAAAACTTTTCTACTTTTCCTCTCCTCCTAGACCCGCTTGATCTGAAGGCTGTTGAGGTATGCCTCAGGGTTTGCGGGGTCAAACTTTATGCCGTCGAAGAAGGTCTCGATGCCGCGCGAGGTGTCTTTGGGAATGGCGTCGGTAAAGCCTGCTTCGGTAGCGGCTTCGCGCCAGAGGTCTTCGCGGTTGACGGCATCGACAATGCGCTTCACGGTGTCGAAGTCGGTGAGCTGGTCTTTGTGGAAGCCCCAGCGCATGCTTTCGGTGAGAAACCAGGTGTCGTGGCTCTTGTAGGGGTAAGACACACTGCCTTTGGGGTCTTTCCAGTACAGGGGGCCAGCGTCAAAGCTGTTGATGTCGGCCTTGCCATCGCCCATTTTGTAATTGCCGTCAAAGGGGGCCTTCAGCACCTCGGGGGGAATGTTGAAGTAGTTACGACCGGCGGTAATTTGCACCAGCTCAGCCCGATTTTCGGGTTTATCGGCCCACTGTTGAGCTTCCATTACGGCCTTGAGTAAGGCTTTGGTGGCCTTGGGATGGGCATCTACCCAGTCGGCCCGCAGGGCTAGATATTCTTCGGGGTGGAAGGCCCACATTTCCTGAGTCAGTGCCCCTAAGAACCCAATGTCGTCGGTCACAATGCGGTAGGGCCAGGGGTCGCCGGTACTAAAGGCATCCATGGTGCCGTTGCGCATGCCCTGCACTGTTTCGGCGGCGGGCACCGTCAACAGTTCAATGTCTTGGTCGGGGTCAATGCCGCCAGCGGCGAACCAGTAGCGAATCCAAAAGTCTTGGTTGGCGTTGGGGAAGGTGAATGCCGCCTTAAACTTGCGGCCCTGGTTAGCGGAGAAGCCCTTGATGTAGTCTGCCGCTCCCGAGACATCTAACCCCAAGCCTTTACCGGCGTGGGCACCAGCAATAGCAATGCCGTTGCCCTGGGTATTCAGCATTGCCAACACGTACATCGGCACTTTGTTGCCGTCGGTGATAATGCCCTCGCTGAGCAGATGGGGCATGGGCATTTGCCACTGGCCACCGTCAATGCCGCCCCCGGCAGAGCCAATGGTGACGTTATCGCGAGCGGCGGCCCAGCTCGCCTGTTTGGCCACTTCTACCCCGGTCATCCCATACTTGGCAAAAAATCCCTTTTCCTGGGCCACGATCAGCGGGGAGGCTTCCACAATGGGAAGGTAGCCCAGCTTGACTGTAGTGGTTTCGGGAGTGTCACCGGCAGCTACGGGGCCTGGGGCCGCGGCTACCGGGGCGGTGGAGACGGTGGCCGAAGGGGGATTCCCTAAACAACCCTTGAGTAGCAGTGAACTGGCCGCCGATACACCAGCGGTGGCCAAAAATTTGCGGCGCGAAAAATTGGACATAGAACCTCCTTACAGCGGCCTCCGCAGTTGGGAGCGCTGGTTAGCTAAATGGACTATGGGTGGTGGAAAAG
Organism: Tildeniella torsiva UHER 1998/13D; assembly: GCA_019358835.1. Classification (GTDB taxonomy): domain Bacteria; phylum Cyanobacteriota; class Cyanobacteriia; order Phormidesmidales; family Phormidesmidaceae; genus Nodosilinea; species Nodosilinea torsiva. The sequence continues at coordinate 165,443 of JAHHIH010000001.1, read as the reverse complement.
CTGTGGGCGATCGCACTAGACAGCAAGGCCTATAGCCTGTGACGGCAAGGTTGCAGTCGAGGAGAATGACTAGAATATGTATTGACTTGAATCAATTGCACATTCTTTTTGCATGAAAATAAGTCTATAGCCATTTTTAGGCAAACGATCCCCCTTGGCGGGTAGGTTTGGAATGCAATTTTTAATTCAACCAATAGGTCAAGCTTATTGCTGGTGGATATCTCTATAGATTTGATTAATGCCATCGCTGCATCTATTTGCATGCATGGTTGAGCCAAGGCCGACCTAAAGTGTTGTCAGCCTCACGATCTAATCTTTGCCAAACGACGCTGGCTTGCCCTGAAATACCGCTTGACTGGGATTTTTCTCACACCGCGCTAACATTGGTCGAACCGGCGTTGAGGGGCGCTTTTGCCTCGTTAACTCCGATCGCTGGTGCAAGTCCGGCGATCGCTGCGCTTGAGCAATCCATAGCTGTGTGGAGATTGCCTGGGCCTGCGCGTGGTCAGGGGCAAACTCAGTTGAGCTGCGCCCGAAATCGGCTGATGCTCAACCCCATTAGCAGAACCGCAAAGCCCAGCAGCGTCAAGACCTCCGGCAGCAATATTTGCAGGCCCACGCCCTTGAGAATCAGGCTGCGGGCGATGGTGACGTAGTGGCGCAGCGGGTCAAAAAACGACAGCACCCGAAAAAAGGTCGGCATACTCTCGATGGGGGCGATCGCCCCCGATAGCTGAATCAGCGGCACGTTAAAGAAAAACGACATCAGCACCACCTGCTGCTGGGTGCGGGCCAGGGTGGCCAGCAAAATGCCAATGCTAATCGCCACAAACACGTACATTCCCGACAGCGCCAAAAATAGCGGGTAGCTGCCGCGAAAGGGCAGACCAAAGACAATGCGGGCGATCGCCGAAGCTAGCAGCACATCCCCCATTAGCAGCACAAACAGCGGCGCAATCTTGGCCGCCAAAATTTCCCAGCCCTGGGCCGGGGTCATCAAAAGCTGCTCCAGGGTGCCCATGTCTTTTTCGCGAATCACCGTGGTAGACGACACCAGCGACCCGGTCAGGGTAAGCACCACGCCAATCACCCCCGGCACAAAAAACCAGCTGCTCAGCAGCCCCGGATTGTACAAAAATCGCACCGCCGTCTGTACGGGCGGCTCTGCGATCGGCCCCAGGCTCTGCCCGTAGCGGTTGATCAGCTGCTGCATATAGCCGTTAGCAATGCCCGCCGTGTTGGCATCGACCCCGTCGATTAGCACTTGCACATCCACCGAGCGATCGGTGGCCAGCCGCTCGGCAAACTCCGGCGGAATCACCAGCCCAGTGGAAATGTTGCCCCTGCGTACCTGCTGCCCCAGGGCGGCGGCGCTGGGCTGAACCGACTGAATTTCAAACACATCATTGGCCACCAGAGCGGCGACAAAATCGCGGCTGGCGGGGCTGTTGTTGTAGTCCACTACCCCCAGGCTGAGGTGGTTGACGGCGGGGTTGAGGGCCAGCCCAAACACCAGCAGCTGCACCGTCGGCGGAAACAGCAGCAAAAAGATAATCTGCCGATTCTTGAAAATCTGCCGGACTTCTTTGAGCATCAGTGACCAGAGGCGGGGGAAGGGCATGGGAGAAGGGTAGGGAAGGTGGACAATTCAACCCTGAGGTCTTTTGCTCAAGCAGTGCCTCTCTGTAGAGTAGGGGTTGTCTAGAATTGAACGGGGACTTGTCTAAGTTGTAACGCCTATGACCTGGAATGTTGAAGACGCGCAGCAGCAGTTTTCTGAGGTAATCAATGCCGCAGATCAAGAGCCTCAGCTTATTTATCAACACAACTTTTTAGTTGCTGCTGTAATTAAGGCCGATCTATTCCACGAATTTCTGGCTTGGCAGCAGCACCGCCAGCAACATCTTTCTCTGGCCAGTGCGTTTACCGAGCTACGCCAAATTTGTCTTGAAGAAGACTACATGCTTGAGATTCCCCCGCGCCAAGATCGGCCTAATGCGTTTGATTCCAACCGCTTATGACCTTTCTTTGCGACACTAACATCATCAGTGAGCTGGCTCGACCCCAGCCCAATCCTGGCGTGGTGCAGTGGAGCTTGGGAGTTACGGAGATCGCTTTAAGCGTCATTACCCTCGAAGAAATCACCTACGGGCTTAGAGCTAAGCCAAATGCCCGTATTCAAGATTGGTTTCAAGGTTTTCTCGGTACGTCTTGCCAAATTTTGCCGATTACACCCGAAATTGCCCAGCGCTCAGGGATATTGCGCGGCAGTCTAAGAGCCACAGGCATGACTCGAACCCAGGCCGATATGCTGATTGCGGCTACAGCCCAAGTCCATCAGCTAACCCTGGTAACCCGCAATACCCGCGATTTTGAAGACTGCGCCGTTATGATCCTGAACCCCTTCACTACCGCTGACTAGGCTGATTTAGCCTAGAGGCAGGGTGCTTTTGTGGGTGTAGCCTTTGCCCTTGCCGTCAGCTGAAGCATCCGAACCCTGGCAAAGGCACTCGATCGGGCTAGTCTGCAAACTGCATGCGGTGGAGGATGCGGGTGGCGGTGCGGAAGAAAAAGCCGCCGATCAGGGCGATCGCCAGGGGGGCATACCAAACACCGACCCAGCCGGTGCCGCGCACAAAGGCATCGCGGGTAATGACGATAAAGTAGCGAGCTGGAATCACATTCGACAGCAGAGATAGGGGGAAGGGGATATTCTCTAGGCGATAGATAAAGCCCGAGAGCAGTAGGGCGGTGAGAAAACCGGCGATCGCGGTGCCCTGCACGGCTCCAGTTTGGTTGCCAGCCCGCGCCCCCACTAGCAGCCCAAAGGCCACCGCCGCCGCCAGATAGATCACCAGCCCCACCAGCAGCGGGGTGGGGTCGCCCCGCAGGCGCAGGCCAAACAGCACGGTGGCCACAGTCATCACCACCAGAGCTTCGCCCAGCCCCACCAGCAGGTAGGCCAGCTCTTTGCCCAGCAGCCATTCCACGGCGCTGAGGTCAGAGGCGTAGACCTGCACCAGGGTGCCCTGCTCCTTTTCGCGTACTAGGGCAATGGCGGCTAGCATCGACGGAAACACCCAGAGAATGACGCCAAAAATGCCGGGCACAATGTAGAGCGCTTCGCGGCGACCGGGGTTGAACCAGAGGCGCACCTGGGGGCGGATGGGCGATCGCGCCTGCTCGGGCACCAGATTGCTGCTGCGCAGAAAGAACTGGGTGGTGGCCCGCAGGCTGTTTTGAATGACGCGGGCGTTGTTGACGTCGGTGCCGTCGATCAGCGTCTGCACCGTTACCGGCTGGTGCAGCTTAATCTGACGCTCAAAATCGGGGGGAATGATCACCGTTGCCTTGGCGATGCCTTGATCCAACGCCGAGGTGGGGTCTCGCCCCACCGTGGGGGTGAACACAAACTGGTTGGTGGCAAACAGGCGCTCAACGTAAGTGCGGCTGAGAAAGCTGTCGTCAAAATCCTGAATGCTGAGGGGAATATTTTTGGCCTCCAGGCGGATGGCGTAGCCGTAGATCAGCAGCACGGCCAGGGGCAGCACAAAGGCCAGGGCCATAGTGAGGCGATCGCGGCGAAACTGGTTGAGTTCCTTTAGCGCCTGGGAAAAAACGCGCTTCATGGTGCCTTGGCCCGCTGGGTCGTTTCCGCCCGCTGCACAATGCCGATAAACGCATCCTCTAGGGAAAAGGGGATAGGCCGGGTAGACTGCACGGCGATCTGGGCCTCCTGGAGCCACTGCTGTACGGCGGCCAGGTCGCGATCGGGGTCGTCGAGCACCAGGTGAAGGCGATCGCCAAAAATCGACACCCGCCAGGAGGCCAGCCGCTGCTTGAGCAGATTTGAGGCCGCCTGGGTTTGGGCCGACACCAGCTCGATCAGCTGCCCCGGCTGCCCGGCCTTGATCTGGCTCGGTGACCCCTGGGCCACAATGTCTCCCGCCACCATAAAGGCCATAGTGTTGCAGTTTTCGGCCTCTTCGAGATAGTGGGTGGTGACCAAAATGGCGGTGCCCCGCCGGGCAAAGTCGCGAATCAGCCGCCAAAACTGCCGCCGCGCCAGGGGGTCAACCCCCGAGGTAGGCTCGTCGAGAAACAGAATATCGGGCTCGTGCATCACCGAAGCCCCAAAGGAGACCCGCTGTTTCCAGCCCCCCGGCAGGCTGCCGGTGAGCAGATGATCTTGACCCACCAGGCCGCAGGTTTCGAGCACCCAGTCGATCTTTTCGCGCTGGAGGGGCTGGGGCACCCCGTAGACGCCGCAGTAAAATTCCAGGTTTTGGCGAATGGTGAGGTCGTCGTAGAGGGTAAATTTTTGGCTCATGTAGCCAATGCGCGATCGCACCTCCGAGCGATCCAAACGGCTGGTTTCTCCGGCTAGCTCAACCTCGCCGCCGCTAGGGGGCAGCAGCCCGCACAGCATTTTAATCACCGTGGTTTTACCCGCCCCGTTGGCCCCCAGCAGACCGTAAATTTCGCCGTAGTGAACGGTAATATCGACCCCCCGCACCGCATGAAAGTCGCCAAAAGTCTTCTGCAGCTGGCGGGTTTCTAAGGCGATGCCCCCCGGCTCCTTGCCCGAGCGATAGGCCGGGAAGTCTAGATAGGCCGGGTCTAGCCCCTGCTGGCGCAGGCGGTTGACGAAGACGTTTTCTAGGGTGGGTTCATCCTGGCGCAGGTCGCTGAGGTGAATACCGCGATCGGCCAGCACGGCGCGAATCTGCTCGCTGCCCCGCTCGGCGTCACTCACCATTACATCCAGGCGATCGCCAAAGGTCTGAATATCGACAATGGCTTGGGTTGGATCCCCCGCTGTCGCTGCCCCCTTGAAAAGGGGGCTCTCAGTACCACTGTCTGCGCTACCCCCCTTTTTAAGGAGGGCAGGGGGGATCTTTCCAGTCCCCTCTCCCCCAGGGAGAGGGCTAGGGAGAGGGCCTCCACGGCTCTGGTTCAGCGCCACCTCCGCCTGATCCAACGGCTCAGCCCGCACCTCAATGCGCCGCAGCCCCAGACGGTTCCGCAGCTCTTGCAGGGTGCCAATCTGCTGGATTTCGCCCGCGTAGATCAGGGCGATGCGGTGGCAGCGCTCGGCCTCATCCAGGTAGGGGGTAGCGGCGACGACCGTGACGCCCTCGGCGGCCACCGCCGCCAGCAAATCCCAAAACTCCCGCCGCGAGACGGGGTCAACCCCCGTGGTGGGCTCATCCAGCAGCAAAATCTTTGGCCCCGACACCAGGGCACAGCAGAGGGCCAGCTTTTGCTTCATGCCGCCCGAGAGCTGCCCGGCCAGGCGATCGCGAAACCGATCCAGCCCCACTCGCCCCAGCAGCTCGCTCGCCCGCGTCTCAAACCGCGCCTCGGGCACCCGCCGCAGACCGGCGCTGTAGCGCATATTTTTGAGAATGCTGAGGTCGGGGTAGAGCGAAAACTTTTGGGTCACGTAGCCCAGGTTCAGCCGGGCATGGCGAGGCTCGGTGCCCAGCACGCTCACCTCCCCGGCAGTGGCCTGCATCACCCCGGCGAGAATTTGAAAAGTGGTGGTTTTGCCCGCCCCGTCGGGGCCAATTAGGCCAAAAATTTCGCCAGTCTGCACCGCAAAGTCAATGCCCTTGAGCGCCTCTACCGATCCGTAGCGTTTGCGTAGGGATTGCACGGCGATCGCTATCTCAGTCTGGGGAAGAACCGCCGCCGTCATCGCGCCGCCTCCGCCTCATCGAGCAAAATCTCGCCATCGGCGGGCATCCCCGGCTTGGCGTATCCCCCCGGATTTTCGAGGGCGAGCTTGAGCCCAACCACCTGGGTCACCCGGTCGTCTTTGAAATAGATATTTTCGGGGGTAAACGACGCCTCGGCATCCACCGCCGCCACCGTCGCCGCCAGGGGCTGATCGGGGGCCGAGTCTAAAAAGATGTGGGCGGTCTGGCCAACCCGCACGCGCCCCACCTCGCCCTGGGGAATGTAGCCCCGCAGATATACCTGATCTAGATTCACCAGGGTGAGCACCGTCGCACCGGCTGCCAGCACTTCCCCCGGCTCTGCCGTGCGGGTGACGACCACCCCGGCGATCGGGCTCTTAATCGCCAAATCGTCGCGTCGCGCTTCGGCCTCGGCCTGGGCGGCCTGGGCCTGTTTGAGGTTGGCCTCGGCCCCCGCCAGCTGGGCGCGGGCCTGGTCTTGCTGGGTTTGCAGCCGCTGCACCTGGGCCGTGCGAATCTCTGGGTTGAACTCGGTGGTTTGGGCCTGGGTTAAAGACCCCTGGGCGGCACTGACCTGCTGCTGCGCCGCCGCCACCGCCGACTGCCGCGCGCTCAGCGTGGCCTGGGTGGTCTCAACCTGGGTTTGGGCCTGGTCAAGCTGCTGCTGCGGCACGGCTCCCTGGGCGGCCAGGGTGGCAAAGCGATCGCGATCGCCCTGGGCTAGCGCCAGGGCCGCCAGGGTCTCCTGGGCTCTGGCCCGCGCTTCGGCCAGCTGCGCCTGAGCCGCCGCTACCGAGGCTTCTGACTGGCTGACTCGGCCCGCCGTCTCCCCCTGGGACTGCTGGAGGGTGAGCTGGGCCTCCTGAATTTGGCTTTCGACCACCGCCACCTGAAGCTGGGCCTGGTTCACCTGCTGCCGGGCGGCGGCCACCTGAGCCTCGGTGGCGGCGAGCTGGGCCTGTAGCTCGGCATCGTCGAGGCGGGCGACCACCTGACCCACCTGCACCGCATCGCCCTCCCGCACCGTGATCTCGGCAATGCGGCCCCCTACCTTAGCTCCAAGGTTGGTCTCGTAGCCCTCAATGCGGCCGCTGAGGGCGATCGCACTGTCGTCTGGGGTGGTGAGCCAGTGCCGTAGCCCCACCGCCCCGCCCACGAGAACGAGCAACAGGGGCAGCGCGATCGCCAGCTTTGGCTTAAATCGACGTTTCGCCGGGCGCTCGGCATGGGAACCATCCGCTTCGGCGGTTGGGGAAGATGCTTGAGCCATCGGGAATGTCCTCTGACAGCTGCATAAACTATACGGTGTAGTATAGTTTCAGGGCCAAGCGTTAACAACGCATTGTCCTAAAGTGTTTCAAAACGTCAGGTTTGGCGATGACCTCGGCTCCTATGACCCCAACCCAGCGCAAGCGTGAGCAGATTTTGCAGGGGGCGCTGCATGTTTTTTTGCAGGAGGGCTACGAAGGCACCAGCATGGATCGGGTGGCGGCGGCGGCCGGGGTGTCTAAAATCACGATTTACAAGCACTTTCAGGACAAAGAAGGGGTCTTTACCGCGCTGATTACCCAGGTCACGGCCCAGCGGTTTGAGCTGGTGTTTGGCCACCTATCCTTTACCGAAGCGCCGGCCCTGGTGCTGCGCCAGCTGGCCCACACCCTGCTGACGATGATGGCCACCGATGACGAATACATTGCCTTTCTGCGGCTGATTATTGGCGAGTCGGGGCGGTTTCCGGCCCTGGCCCAGCTGTTTGTGCAGGCGTTGCCCCAGCGGGTTTGGGCGCTGCTGAGCAATTATTTTGCGGCGCACCCTGGGCTGCACCCGCAGCACCCTGAGGCCACCGCGCGCATCTTTATGGGGGCGCTGATGGGCTACGTCATGACTCAGCACATTCTCCACGGCGATGCGATCGCGCCCATGGGCCAAGACCTGATGGTTGACTGCCTAGTAGACACCATTACCGGCTAGTCCCTAGCCCTGGCGCGGCTCCCAACCGCAGCCGTTTTGCGGAGTCTGGTTTGACTGCTGGGGATGCCCCAGCCGAGAACGGCATCATTTTTTCGGTGAAGCCGCCTTTGTCATCTGGCACTCCTTGTATTCGAATAAAAGGCGCTAGTATAGTGCCCATATAAAATGCCTGCTTTTTAATCCGCCGTTTAAGATAATCCGTTTATTTCATGGTCAAGCGATCACTTCGGGCTTCCCCCGCTGGTATTCAGCGGGCTAAGCGCGCGTTCGCCCTCAAGGGGTGGACCCAAGACAACCTGGCCGCCGAGGTCAACCTCAAGACCCGACAGCCCATCTGGCGGCTGTTTACCGGCCAGCCCGTAGACCGGCAAATTTTTATGGAAATTTGTCAGGTGCTCGATATTGAGTGGCGCGAGGTTGCCAAAGATCCGCCCGCCGACTTTTTAGACCCCGGCGACAGCCTTGCCCCCCACCCCATGACCGTGGATGAACTGGTGGAGGAGGTGCGATCGCAGCACCGAGACACCATTCAGCACCAGTGCGGCATTTTGCAGCTGCTCGACATCAGCCACCCCGTCAAGATTGACGACATCTATGTGGATGTCAACATTTTAGAAGCCGTGGCCAATCAGCAGTGGCTAGAGGTGGCCGACCTCAATAACCTCGCCCCCGCCGAGTTTGACCGAGTTGGGCTAGGGCAGATTGACTACCCGCAAATACCCGGCATTGAGGCAGTCAAAATTCACGGCAAGCTGCGGGTGTTGGGCAAGCCGGGGGTGGGCAAGACCACCTTCTTGCAGCACCTGGCCGTGCAGTGCAACAGCGGCGAATTTGCCCCTGAGCAAGTGCCCATCTTTATCGTGCTGCGAGAGTTTGCCGAAGCCTGCCGCCATCAAAATGACTTCAGCCTGTTTAACACCATTCACCAGAGCCTGATCCCCGCTGGCCTCACCAGCCCCGCCCAGCTTGAAACCCTGCTGAACGAGGGGCGCATGCTGGTGCTGATGGACGGCATGGATGAAGTGCTCAACCAGGACATCAACGCTGTCATTCGCGAAATTCGTTCCTTTTCAGACAAATATCACCGCAACCGGTTTGTGGTGTCTTGCCGCACCGCCGCCCAAAAGCTGGCGCTGCGGGGCTTCACCGATGTTGAAATTGCCCCCTTTAGCCAGGCTCAAATTGCCACCTTTGCCCAAAAGTGGTTTGTGGCCCTGGGCAGAACCGCAAGACCCCTGGGCCAGACCCAGGCCGCCGAGTTTGTCACCAAACTCGATCTACCCGAAAACTGGCAGTTTCGCCAGCTAGTAGTCACGCCGCTTTTCCTCCATCTCGCCTGCTGGGTGTTTCAGGGGGAAGGGCGGTTTCCCAGCAAGCGCACGGCGTTTTATAAGCAGGGGCTAGACCTGCTGCTGGGCAAGTGGGATGAAACCAAAGGCGTAGAGCGCGACGATGTCTATCGCGGGTTTTTGCTGCCCCAAAAAATGAAGCTGCTGAGTCAGCTAGCCGCCGTCACCTTTGAGCAGGGGCAATACTTTTTTGAGCAGCGCATCATTGAGCAATACATTGAAGATTACCTACAAAATTTGCCGGGGGCGACCCTAGAACCCGAAGAGCTTCAGCTGGAAAGTGAGGCCATGCTCAAGGCGATCGAAGCCCAGCATGGGCTGCTGATCGAGCGCGCCCGAGGCATTTTTTCCTTTTCTTATCTGGCGTTTCAAGAATATCTGACGGCGCGAAAAATCGTCGCTACCCACAATCTGAGCGCCTTAGAGCAGGCCCTGGGCGGGCTAGTCAGCCACATTACCGACCCCCACTGGCACGAGGTGTTTTTGCTCACCGCCGCTATGCTGCGCAGCGCCGACTCCCTGGTGCAGCTCATGAAGCAGGAAATTGATGCCCTGGTGGCCCAAGACCCCCACCTGCAAGACTTTTTAATGTGGGCCAGCCAAAAATCTCAGACTATTCCCGCTGAGCCTAAGCTGGCTACAACCCGAGCGTTTTATTTAGCCCTGGCCCAAAGCCCCCAGACCGCCGACCAATTTGCCCTGGCCAGCACCTTAGATCAGGGCGTCTTTTTAGATACGGCCCTAGAAAACCTACTGCTAGAGTTTGCCATTGACCACAGCCAAGATTTTGCCTACGCCAATGCCTGTAGCGAGGCGCTCAACAACATTTTGGTGATGGTGCTCGATGCTGGATTTTATAAATCGCTGCAACAGCTCAAAGACCAATTGCCTGCCTCTCACCAGGGCCAAGAGCGGCTGCAAAGCTGGTGGCAAGACAACTACCCAGCCTGGGTTAACCAACTCAAAGGTTCCATTGTCCAGTACCGCAACATTCATCATCCCTGGCAGTTTAGCCCTGAGCAAGAGCAGGTGCTCAAGCGCTACTACGACGCCAATCAGCTGCTGGTCGATTGTTTGAATAGCAACTGCGAAGTTACGACAAGCATTCGCCAAGAAATTGAGGCCACCCTGCTGCTGCCCCAAACCGAACTGGAAGACCGAGAATGGCAGGGTAATTAAAGGAAATTGCTACGTTCTTAGACAAATCAAGCTATTCAAACCCTGGCTTAGACCGCAGTTCAATCGCCGCTGCGGCATGATTTATCTAGTAACCACAATCAGTAAATTCGTCAACCGCGACCCTGCTGATGGAGAGGAAATCATGCCGCGCCTCATTGGGAAACAGTCAAATAATAGCTGGTATGTGACGCTGGTTTTGATCGCCGCGATCGCCGCTGCCGGATCGCTCGAATACCTCGGTGTGATCAACGTCATCCCCGTTTTTGGCGGGGAGCGATCGCTAAATGAGCGGTCTTCTCTACCGCTGAATGATGCCTGGATCGACTAGCCTCAGAGGATATTTGAAAAGTTCTCATTCTTGTAGCAAAAATGAAGATCCCCCTCAATTCCTTTTAAAAAGGGGGACGTTTAACGGGTGCAACCCACTTTCGTAGCCCTCACCCTAAATCCCTTTCCCAGGGCGGGAGAGGGACTTTGAATTCGGCCCCCCTTCTTCCTTTTTGGGAGAGGGGTTGGGGGATGTAGCTTGCTTCCCGCAGAGTGGGCCAACTTACAAAACTGGGATGCATCTGGTTTAAAGTCTCACTTCTTCAAACAGAGGAAAGATAGTTCGTTTAATAAAGGACTTTTTAGATCATGTTTAAAGGTAGAGACGTTATCGGCAAGCCCGTTGTCTCCTACGACGATGGCAAAAAGTTTGACGTGGTTGAAGACTTAATTTTTGACCAAGAGAGCCATCAGCTGCTGGGGTTTTTGGTGAAAGAGGCAGGCTGGTTTAGGCCTGCCCAGGTGCTGCTGCTCAGCGATGTGCAGGCGATCGGCCTTGATGCGGTGATTATTGCCTCCCAGGGGGCGATCGTCAAAAACTGGCGTAGGGAGGCCAACGGGCCGGATAGCCGTCTCCCCGCCGTTAGACAGATTCTCGATCGCAACACGATTCTCAGGGGCACCCGCATTTTGACCCTGGATGGCCGCAATCTGGGGGTGATTGTTGACCTCTATTTTGATGAGACTACCGGTCAGGTGGAGGGCTACGAGGTGTCGGGAGGGCTGTTTGCCGATGCCTACTCGGGGCGCTCTTTTGTGCCCGCCATTCAAACCCTCAAGATTGGCCGAGATGTGGCCTTTGTGCCCAGCCAGACGGCCCAGCTGATGGAAGAGCAGGTGGGCGGGCTGCGGGGGGCTATGCAGACGGTGAGCGATCGCGTCCAAGCCAGCGCTCAGGCGACGGGCGATCGCCTGCAAGAACTGGGTCAAACCGTGGGCGATCGCGTCCAAGTGACGGCCCAGCTCACCAACGAGCACTTCCAAAATCTGGGTCACTACGCCAGCGAAAAAGCCTTAGCAACCGCCGTGATCGCCGAAACTCAGCTCCACGGCCTCAGCCGCGCCACCAGCCACACTCTGACCAACGCCATTATCGACCCGGCGGGTCAAAAGGCCTACGTCACGGGTGGCACCCTGGAGCGCGATGTGATTACCCCCACCGGCAGTCTGCTGGCCCTGCAGGGGCAACCCATCACCCATGAAATCGCCGAGGCCGCCGAAGCCCTGGGCATTTTAGATGATCTCTACCGAGCCGCCGGGGGCAGTTGGTCAGTGCCCCTCGGGGCGCGGGTCGAGCAAGCGGTGGCTGGGTTAACCGTTGACCAGGCCCAGGGCAGGCGGGTGCGGCACCTGGTGCGTACCGAAGCGGGCTCCATCTTGGCGGCACCGGGCCAAATTGTCACCCCCCAGGTGATTGACCGGGCCAAGGCCCACCACCGCGATCGCCTGCTGCTAGAGGCCGTTGGTCTGTCTGCCGGTGTAGCCCAGCACACCGATAGCACTCTGACCGCCGCGAGCGATCGCCTTCAGAGCACCACCGCCACCGCTGCCGGTCAGTTCCAATCTGGAGCTAGAAGCCTTTGGAGCCAGGTGCAAGAGACCACCATTGCCCTTCAGCACCGCAGCACCCGAGCGATCGAAGACCAACAGATCAAACGTGCCCTGGGGCGGCCCGCCACCCGCGTTATTTTGGGTCAGCAGGATGAGGTCATTCTCAATGTGGGCGAGTTGATTACCCACCAAGCCATTGCCAGCGCTCGCCAGGCCCTGGTGCTCGATGTGCTGCTCAACTCGGTTTACACGGGCAGACCGCAGCTCTCTTTGGAGAATATACGAGCACCCCAAGCGGGTACCGCTGCACTGTAATGGTTCATAACTGAACCAGTTTGAACAATCGGCAGTTTTCCTTTGCTTTTCTAACCCACTTCGTCGCTTAAAGCAGCGATTAATCTGGCCCTTTGGTTGACGCTTTCTAAATAAAGTACCGACTCCAACCTTTTGACAATTAAGGAGAAAACCTGTGTTAGATATCGATGAGATGAGTGCGAAAGAGATGACCGATCTGCTTCAGCAGGTTGGCCATGGTCATCTGGGCTGTGCCCTTGGGGGACATCCCTACGTGGTGCCCATGCACTACTATTTTGATGAGCCAAACCTCTACATTTTCACCACGGTGGGGATGAAAACTAAATATATGGATGTCAATCCAGAGGTGTGCTTACAGGTTGAAGATGTTAAGAATCTTCAGCACTGGCGCAGCGTTACGGTGACGGGCCGGGCCGAGCACATCACTGAACAGGGCGATATCGATCGCGTCATGGAATTTGTTAAAACACGAAATCCAGATCTGTCGCCTGCCATTAACCGCACCTGGATCGACGCCTGGGGCCGAGCAGAGGAAATGGCCCTTTACCGCATTCACCCTGACGAAATGACGGGGCGGACAACCGATGGCATCAGCAGTCAGGGCAGCTAGCCTAGACTCAAAAAATGGCTTGCGCTCGCGCTGTCTTTTCCCTAAGCTGATTTGCATTTTGTATCTTACTTCATCAATTCATTCAGAAAGTAACCCAGCGGCTTTCTAAGGTGAAGCTAGGGACATCGATAGATAACCCTAGGCAACGAGGCTTTGATCCCTCTTTAAACAGCAGTTTTCCGCCGTTTAGCAATAGCTAATTATTCAAATGAGCATTATCCAGACGCTAATTATCAATGCCGATGCCGATTGCCGCTACCTCACCCCTGGAGAGGTGGATCAGATCAAACTCTTTGTGGCTAGCGGCGATCGCCGCCTGCAACTGGTTAAGGCACTGGGGGAAGGGCGCGATCGCATCATTAAACAGGCTGCTAATCAGCTGTTTAAAACTCGCCCCAGCTTAGTCGCGCCGGGCGGCAACGCCCACGGCACCGAAATGACCGCCACGTGCCTGCGCGATATGGACTATTACCTCCGCCTCGTTACCTACGGCGTAGCGGCTGGAGAAACAACCCCCATTGAAAATATCGGCGTCATTGGGGTGCGCCAAATGTACAGTTCCCTAGGCACTCCCCTAGAGGCCGTAGCCGAAAGCGTGCGTGCCATGAAGTCTGTCACCATGGCGCTGCTCTCAGCAGAAGATGCCAGTGACGTAGCCACTTATTTTGATTACCTGATTCAGGTATTGCAGTAAGCCATCTATAGGCTGTTTACACCTGTGATTTTATGATTTTTATAGCGGTATGGCCAGCTTTTTCTATGCTTCAACAATGCTGGCAACCCGGCTCAATCGATCAGAAGCGAGTCGCAGGGGGCAGACAGTTATGCTCCTGCTGCTCGCATATTTTACTGCGCCATATACAGGCAAACCAGCTGTACTGGCGCTGTGGCCATTGCTATCAAACTATTCCTATTTTGGAGGGTAGCGTTACGTTTACGACCTAATCTAGACAGAGTCTAAGGGCGGTTTTTGCGTAAGTATCCCTGGTTTTATGCTAGTGGGCGAAGTCGTTCGCGAAACGTCTCCCGAAGGGAGAAAGCCAAAACCTACCCGAAATAATCCCTTCGACTCCGCTCAGGGGGCGGTTACGTTTTTGCAGAATAGACAGGTATTTCAGCGGGGCCATTACTATGTCAAATGTAAATCAGCTTCTGCCTAACCCTAGCATACTTAAAGATGTGCAGATTCTTGTCGTAGATAACGATGCCGATAGCCGATATCTCTGCACAGTTTTATTTGAAAGCTACGGTGCAACGGTGACGACCACCGAGTTTATTAACGATGCGATCGCGCTTATAGAGCGCTTCACTCCCGATATTTTAATCTGTGAAATCAGATTTATGGATGAGGATATTTGGCCCTTAATTCGTCGAATTAGGGCTGTTTCCCTTAGCCGCGATCAGATCATCCCTATTTTGATAGCTTCTGCCTACTGCCTAGCTAATTTTGCCCAAGATTTAATCGCAAATGCAGAAGCCTATCTGCTAAAACCCTTTGATGTCGAATCTTTAGTTGATGAAGTCTGGAATTTAGTTCATCTATCCAAAACTTCCCTTCAGCCGCACATTCAAGATTGGGTGGCCAATCATGAAAATTGGAAAAACCACGAGGCTCCTGAAATGAGCTTAGTCTAGAGTCTAGATACTGTGCTGCCCTATAAACTATCTAGTGTGACCATATAGAAAAATTATGGGAGCAATCCCCATGGCTGAGATATTTGTCAAATCCCCTAAGTTTTGCCATGCTCAATATGTACGCTTTTTGGGTGGCGAAGGCTCTATAAAAAGCTTTAAGTATGAATCCGAGACCTGGACCTATATTATTGAGATGACTCTGGGGCCAGAGCCCAATTTTGGCCGACTTGGCGGAGAAACCACCGTGCTGCTCAACGAAGCCGATTTACGCGCGGTGTGATCTAGATGCAGTCTCTAATTTTCTATACATTTTCATGCAGTTCATACAAATTAAACGTCTATTTAAACAATTCCATGAGATGGTCATAGGCAGTTTTTAAACGCAAAATTCTCACCTGCGAACCTACATTCGCAAAAAATATGCGCTATATGCTTTCCCTTTTAACACCAGAATCGCCAATTCAAGATTTGCCGCTCATTCTTTGTTACTACATTAACCATACAGCTAACACTCAGATCATTCGAGTTATGAATGCAGCTATTTGCGACTTTGAGCGAATTGTTTATGCAAAAGAACGCATTATATTTGAGGCATTGTCAGATTCTTATATGGAAATATATTCGACTCTGCTAGGCGGTGCTCAACTGGCTAGAGCCGACTGCAAGTCGTTTCAGGTTTATGAAAAAGAGGAGGCTGCTGTAGACAGATAGCCGCGATCGCAAGCATCTAAATCTCAATAATTTTAGACAAAAGCAGACATTCCCACTATCTAATCAGAGGACACCATGAGTAATGACAAAATTCAGTCGCAAGACAGCAATTCAGGTCGAAAAAATGCCAGTGACGGTAGTGAGCTAATCCCGGCTGAAGTTCAGGTCAATGCCAGACACCATGATGACGATCAGCCCACTAAAGACGTTGCGATTCCGGGCACGACTGTAGACGATGAAGGCATAATCAACAACTTTGCTACCGAACCAAAGGTGTATCCAGCGTCCTATCCTTCGCCCCAGCAGCAGAAACGCTATCTTGTTTGGGGTGCAGGAGCTATTTTGTTGGTTGCTAGCTTAGTCTTGATTTCATTCTTCGTTAGTTAAACATTAGCTAGACGAAATTAATCGGTCAACTGCTGAACTCAAGGAATCAGCCCTATTTCTGCTCCAGGGCACCGTCGATAACGTAGCGATCGCGCCCCTGCTGCTTGGCCGCATAGAGTGCCCGATCGGCACTGGCCACTAGCTCCTCGGGCGACCCAGTGGCGGTGGGCACCAGACTGGCAATGCCCGAACTGATAGTGACAATTGAGCTGACCGCTGATGACTCATGGGGGATGGCCAAGGCTCTAATGGCCTGGTGAATCTGCTCGGCGATCGCCACTGCGCCGGGCAAACTGGTATTGGGCAACACGACCACAAACTCTTCGCCTCCGTAGCGGGCCACCACATCCGTCGCTCGTTCAACCGTAGCTTCAACGGTCTGGGCAATTTGGATCAGGCAGGCGTCACCGGTTGGGTGGCCATAGGTGTCGTTGTAGCATTTGAACGCATCAATATCAAACAAAATCAGCGAGAGCGGCTGCTGACTGCGTACAGCCCGCTGCCACTCCTGCGCTAAATAGTCATCAAATTTCCGTCGATTGGCAACGTGGGTGAGGCCATCTAGCGTAGCCAACTGTTCTAGTTCAGCATTGGCGGCCTGGAGAGATAGCTCTAGACGACGGCGTTCTGTGCTGTCAAAAACAAATAGGTAGTAGCCAATTACGGCTTGGTCACTGTTTAAAGATGGCGTCAAACAGCTGGTGAGATAGGCATAATCCCCATTCAGGTAGGTCATGCCAAATTCAAAGCTTTGGGGTTTTCCCGCTAGGGCGCGATCGATATAGTTTTTTACAATGGCGTAGGCGTTGTCGCCAATTACATCCCACACATATTTGCCGAGAATGCTGTCTCGGGATCGGTTGAAGCGCACTTCATAAAACCGATTGACAAACTGGTAGCGCCGCTCGGCGTCAACAAACGCAATACCCGCATCGGTGGAGTCGAGAATTTGGCGCAGCTGTTCGTTACATTCGCGCAGCGCCAGTTCTACCTGGATGCGATCTTGCTGCTCCAGTTTTAGCTGGGCCCTAGTCTGCTGAAGTTCTACAGCAAGCCGGCTGACCCGTTGTTGCAACTCGGAGACGTAATCAGCATCCATCCATGTGTGTAGCTTTCGAGACGTAATCAGCTTCTGGGGAGTAGCATCTGCCTGAGTGGCTCTTATCATACTGCCCAGAGTGACGCGGCACAGGTTGGTAACTGTGCCAGCCCTCCTCAGACCTCGTGAGCATGGCTGGAATCAGCAAATCCTATTGACGGAAGCCATGCTCATCGAAATCCAAAGTGCCGCCAGTCGGCTATTCTTCTTCGGTGTACTCTTCCTCAGACTCCTCGTCTTCCTCAGAGTATTCCTCTTCCGCTTCTTCGGACTCTTCCTCCTCTGATTCTTCGTCTGCGGATTCT
The DNA here is from genome assembly GCA_019358835.1 of Tildeniella torsiva UHER 1998/13D. GTDB lineage: Bacteria > Cyanobacteriota > Cyanobacteriia > Phormidesmidales > Phormidesmidaceae > Nodosilinea > Nodosilinea torsiva. The sequence goes on along the minus strand of JAHHIH010000001.1, from coordinate 148,302 downwards.
TCTTCGGAATAGTCTTCGTCAGACGATTCCTCTTCAGATTCCTCCTCTTCCTCGGATTCCTCAGCTTCTGCTTCGTCGCTGCTGCCGTAGCCAAAACCGTAGGATTCATCGACGGCGTATTCTTGGCAGAGGGCGTCTAGCTCGGCAACAAATTCGGTGCCGTCTTCGACGCTGAGGTCAAAGTTGAGAATATTGAGCAGGTAGGGGCTGCCGTCGTCTTCGTTATAGTCGTAGTCGAAGTAGTAGTCGTCTTCGGTTTCAACGTAGGTGAGGCAGAGGGCGGCGAGGGCGTCGGTAAAGCCCTCAGGGTCTTCGGTGTGAATATAGAAGTCGTAGAGTAGCAGCGAGCAATCGTCGGCAAAGAATGACTCGTCCTCTTCCCAAACTTCGGCGCTAAAGTCGAGTTCGCTGAGGGATTTGATGATCCACGAATCGTGGCCGTTGTAGTCGTCGTGGATGACGTAGTCGTAGGGAATGTAGCAGTAGCCGCGATCGCCCCACTCTGGCCCCCAGGAGTTGCGCACAATAAAAAAGCGGTCTTTGTCGGAGTAGCCGACGCAGAGCATGGCGTGCCAGCCGTGGGTTTCGCGCACGTTGTCGGAGCGTTTGGGCTGGGGCACGCGGCCTTTGTTGCGGGTAGCCTCGTCAAACGACTCGAAGGTGTTGAGGGCAAAGGCGATCGGGTAGCCCTCAGCTAATGTATGCCGCCAGAGGTCTAGATCGGTGTCGATGGTCTCGGCTTCGATGATTTTGAAGTTGGAAGCGTGGTCGTAGGCTCCGGTGTCGGGCTCGGTGAAGATCAGCTCTTCGTCGTTGGGCCAGAGGTCTTCGGAGCAGGCCCCGTGCTGCATCAGGGTTTCGATCGCGCAGTACATCTGGGTGCCAGCGTCTTCGTTGTGGCTGCCGGTCTGCGATCGGGCGTTGTAGTAGACAAACAACCGACTCACGTCACCGGCATCGCCCAGGTCGCGCTTGGCCAGGTATTCGTAGGCCCCCACAAAGGCATTGGCCACACAGCTGTTGCCCACCTGCGCCTCTACCTCGGTCATGTGGTGACGCAGATCGACTCGGGGCGGCAGTTCCTCTTTCTGAAACCGACCAATCTGGTGATGCTTAACGTCGTCCGGCTTTTGCCCCGGCTGATAACCGCCAATGCGAAACTTACGGTTCTGCGTAAACATGTCTGACCTTGAGGAATGGCTCCTTAAGCATTCCCCCACCGCCCCCAGCGAGCGCAGCTCAGGGCACTAATATTGCATTGCTTTAAAAAACCGCTAGAAACTGTTTGAATCTGCATCTGCTATAGCTTTATCCCCGGATGCTCTCCCCTGTCTCCATACATTGTGGATAGCCAGCAGCCTCTATAAGACGAGGGGTATCCAAGTTTTGAAGTCTCCCTTTTATAGCGTTTGCCACTGCGCTTAAGACATAAGTCACTCCCATGGGCAAAAACTGGGGCAGCGCACTGGCGTATAGCCATCGCTCCAAGGGATTGTGCAGAATGTCCTAACCGATTTGGCGACGGCTATGAGGCGCATTTGGGGGGATCTCCAACAGGCTGTGATCTAGCGCAGACCCTTTAACGCAACCGCTGCCAACCAATCTCTACCCCAGCGCGCCCCTTTCCTCAACGGCAAGACGCTACCTTAAAGTCTTATAGAGAACCCCGTTTGGCTCCGCCTTTAACCATGCAAGCATTCGACAAGCTGCCCCGTTGGCTGGTGTGGGAAATTGCCCTGCCCTTGACCATTCTGAATGTTTGGCTGCTTTACAAAGTCTTTCAGACCTTTCAAGCAGCCTTTACCATGCTGATTGCCGCCACGCTGCTGTCGTTTTTGCTCAGCTATCCAATCGAGCTGCTCGAAAAGCGGGGCATTAAACCCGGCATCAGTATCGCGCTGATTTTGCTCTTGACCGTTGGGCTAGTGGGGGTTTTGGGCTTTACCCTGGTACCGGCCCTGCTGCTGCAGCTCGGAGATTTGGGCAATCGCCTGCCCAACTGGCTGGAGTCGGGTAGCGAGCAGTTTCAGGTGCTGGATGCCTGGCTGGAGGTCAGGCGCATTCCCCTAAATGTGACCGCGCTGGCGACCCAGCTGGCCCAAATGCTGCCCGATGAGGTGGCTCAGCTGCCCGACCAGCTGTTAGAAGTCATCGTTGGCGTGGCCGACAGCCTGCTAGAGGTGCTGATTACGGCTGTGCTAACCCTTTACCTGCTGCTCCACGGCCATGAGTTTTGGGGTGGGCTGCTGCGCTGGCTGCCGGGCAACTTTGGCGGCCAGATTCGGCTGGCGTTTCAGGAAAAGTTTAAGAACTACTTTGTGGGGCAGGCCACGATCGCCCTGCTCATGGCCACCAGTCTCACCACCGTTTTCTTTCTGCTGAAGATTCCTTACTGGCTGGTGTTTGGCATTGGCATTGGCCTGCTGGCGCTGATTCCCTTTGGCGACATTGTGGGCATCCTCACGGCTGCCATTGTTGTGAGCTTTAACAGCGTTCTGCTGGGGGGCGAGCTAGTGGTAGTGGCCCTGGTAGTCGATCAGGTGATTGACAACGCTGTTGCTCCCAAAATTCTGGGCGATCTAATCGGGCTAAACCCCGTGTGGATTTTGGTGCTGCTGTTAATTGGCTCCCAGCTTGCGGGGGTTTTAGGGTTGCTGTTGGCCGTGCCGCTGGCGGGGTCTCTCAAACGGATTTTTGAGGAGGTGTATCACCCTTCTGAGCAATCTTCTGGTGTCAATCAAGTCGGCTGATTTGTCGGTTTGGAAGGCTTGCGGTCGCTAGCTGTCTCCAACCCTAGCTGCCCAGCCCGTCCCTCATTGCCCGTCCCCCTTTGATAGAGCGGAATCTGGCCCGTTCTAGCCAAGCAAACAGCGTGTCGAGCTGGGCGGTAGTAATAAAGCCATACTGCCACAGAATCATCGGCAGCTGAGTGGCCGAGTCATGGTGGTGAAAGGCGGTCGCCACTTCTTCGTTAGATACCCCAAATTCGGTTTGCACGAAGCTAACCAACCGGCTGAGCAGTGGTGAGGTCATAGCAAAGTTTCCTGATGTGAGGGAGCGTTAGTGTTGCCTGGTAGTAGCCGCAGTGGGCTCGCCAGAACAGGTTGATTTGAAGGCAAAGCCTAAACAGCGGTTGTGACAATACTGTGTCGCTAACGTTGCAGCCCAGTTGCATTGGCCAGTCGATCGCGTTGTCACAGTCATGCCACTGTAACGACATCCCCAGCGCCTAACCTAGACCTAGGGTTAGACATCAACGGTATCGACGGTATGGGTCTAACCGGCTTGATGGCCCGGTTTGATGGGCCAAGAACAATAAACTAGACGACGGCGCTAAGCCCCTAGCGCCGTCGTCTATAATTGGCCCGACCACAGCCGCGACGCGTTGCGATCGCCAGTTACCCCCAGGGTATTCTTGAGGTCACTTATGCTCACCGGATTGTTTACCGCTAGCATTGTGGCAGCGACGATGGCGTGATTTAGCTTGGTCGATGTTGACAATGACCCTGCCCTAGCCAGAAATAGCTTTCAGCCCCTGCAAGTGAGTCAGCCATGATCGAGTCCAGCTCTACCCCGCCCCCACCCTCGGCCCCCAGAGGCAAAGGCATTTTGCGTGAAACCGTTGAGACCCTGGGCCTCAGCGTGCTGCTGGCCCTGGGCATTCGCACTTTTGTGGCCGAGGCCCGCTACATTCCCTCAGGCTCCATGCTGCCCACCCTGGAGATCAACGATCGCCTGATCATCGACAAGGTGAGCTACGACTTTGGCGATCCTCAGCGGGGCGACATTGTGGTGTTTCGCCCGCCCGACGCCCTCGGCCAAGATGAGGCTTTCATCAAGCGGCTGATTGGCCTGCCGGGGGACGTAATTGAGGTCAAAAATGGACAGCTCTACGTCAACAACGAACCCCAAACAGAACCCTACATTGCGGCTAAGCCCGATTACCAGTACGGGCCAGTGACGGTGCCCGACGATGCTTACCTAGTGCTGGGCGATAACCGCAATAAGAGCTTTGATTCCCACTACTGGGGCTTTTTGCCCGCCGACCACCTGATTGGCCGCGCTGTCTTTCGGTTTTGGCCCCCCGATCGCCTTGGCGATCTCAACTAAGCCGCTGGAGCCGCTGCTCGATGCGATCGAGTCGGTGCAGCAGCTCTGCTTCAACAGGGGTGGGCAAATCGGTGGCGCGCTCAACGGTAATGCTGCCGCTGGTTTCTAAAATCGCCGCCCTAATTTCCGCCAGGTCTTCAAACCCCTGGCGGCGCAGCACCGTATGCAGCTCTTTTTCGCTGATCAGTTCTTTGGCCAGATTTTTTGTAATCATCTGCCCGTCTACAAGCAGCGGTGTCGATCGGCCTTCGACCACCTGCTGAATGCGGGGATACCGATAGGCCAGACGCACCACCAGGTAGTTGGTGATCAGCAGGGTTGTGGCCCCAATTAGCCCCCCGGAGACCGAGTTGTCGTCGCCAATGATAGCGTTTTGTACGGCGTTAGAGAGCATGAGCAGCACGACCAGGTCAAAGCCGGTTAGCTGGCCTAGCTCTCGCTTGCCCCCCAGCCGCAGGGCCACGAGCAAAAAGCCGTAGACCAAGATGGGCCGAACAATTTTTTCGAAAATGGATATATCGGGTATCCACAGATCGTGAGCGATAGTCATAGGGCAAAAGAACGAAGAGAGAAAAGCGAAAAGCGAAAAGCGAAAAGCGAAAAACCGCAGCGTTGCTGAATTGGCGTATGAATTGCCAGCCTTTGCCCCTCACCCTAGCCCTCTCCCAAAGGGCGAGAGAACCAGAGGTTTAGCTCCCTTCTCCCAAAGGAGAAGGGTTGGGGATGAGGGGAAATCATACCTGCAATCAGCAACGCCAAAAACGCTTAATGGGTTTGAATTCTGGCATAGTGAGCTGTCCTAACCCAGACTTCGCTGGCTAATGGGTTCGGGGAGATCAGCAAGTGCCTAATGTAACGATGCTGTGGAATGTCTGCGCCTACACCACCAGGCTTTCTAGTCGGCTGACGGCGCGATCGACGATGTCTAAACTGGCCTGCCAAAACTTGGGCTGGCGAATGTCTTGCTGGAGGTGGCGCAGCACCACATCTTCCGCCGTCATGCTGCCGGTGTCGCGCAGCAGCTTGGTGTAGAGGTCATTGAACTGAGCGCCGTAGTGGTCTTTTTGGGCGTAGATGCCCAGGCTAAACAAATAGCCAAACAGGTAGGGATAGTTGTAGAAACCCAGCCCTGCGATCGAGAAGTGCAGCTTGCTGGCCCAAAACATCTCGTCGTAGCTGGTCAGGCTGTCTTCGTACCAGTGCTGCCAGCTGTCGCGCATCAGCCCCTTGAGACTGTCGGCAATCACAAACCCCTGCTGGCGAGCCTCAACCAATTTTTGCTCAAAGGTAAACCGCGCGGGAATGTTGAGCAAGAACGTGATGGCGGCGGCCCCTTCTTCCCATGCAATTTTGAGCTTTTGCTCGGGGGTGCTGGCCTGCTCAAACAGAGCGTCGCGCACCAGGGTTTCGGCAAAGATGCTGGCGGTTTCAGCCAGGGTCATGGGGTAGAAGGTCTTGTAGCGGGGCAGATCTTGCATCACCCAGTTGTGCCAGGCGTGGCCCAGTTCGTGGGCCAGGGTGAGCACGTTGTTCATGCTGCCCTCAAAGGTCATAAAAATGCGGGGTTCTTTGGGCTCGGCAAAGCTGGTGCAGTAGGCCCCGGTGGCTCGGTTGGAGGTGGGCTGGGCGTCAATCCACCCCTTTTCGGCCATCATCATGGCAAAGTCGCCCATGGCGGGGGTGAACTGGCGAAAGGCATTGGCGACGAGATCGATCGCCGCCTCAAAAGAAAAGCCCTCGGTCTGGCCTGCTGCCGGGGGTGGCGCAAACAAATCCCAGGGGGCGGGCTGGATGTCGAGCACTTTGCCCATGGCCGTTAAGGCTCGCTGGCCAATGGCTCGCCGGTCGTAGGTGGCCGCCATCATGGCGTCGAGGGTGGTGCGATCGATGCGGCTCTGGTGGCAGCTTTTGTCGAGGTAGTGCAGGCGGCGGTGGTGCCCCCGCTGCTTGGTTTCCTCTAGCCGCCAGCCGTTGATGGCGTTGAGAATGGCCGCCACTGTATCGGCCCGGCTCTCCCAGGCGGCGTTGACCCCGTGCCAGGCCTCAGAGCGAATGGTGCGATCGGGGGAACTGAGTAGGTTAAAGGCTTTGGCCAAGCCCACGGTGTCACCCGCCACGGTGCATTTCAGCGTGCCTGATAGCTCGGTATAGAGGTTACCCCAGCCCTGGAGCCCGTTCACGGCCAGGCCGGTGATCAGCTTTTCTTCGGCCAGGCTGAGCAGCTGGTCGTTGAGCTGGCGCTGGTGCCGCAGCGAGAAGCTCAGCTCTGCGAGGACTGGATCGGCGATGATGGCCTGAAAAAAGGCGTTATCGACCCGCAGCAGAAAAATATCTAGGGCTTTGGTGGCCTGGCTGATTTCGGCGCTGAGCTGTTGCAGGGTGGGTTTCCACTCGCTGGCGCTGGCGTCGCGGGAGTCAACACTGAGAATGGAGGAAATAAAGGTGCGCAGGTTGCCCAGGCGTTTGGCGGTGGCGGTGCGCTGCTGGTGGGCGGTTCTGACCTGGGCCAGCAATTCTTCGAATTGGGCTTGAACCAGGGGTTCTGCGGGTTCGATCTGCTCGACAAAGGGAGCGCAGAGGGTGGCCAGAGTGTCGATTTCGGCCCTGATGCGATCGACAGTGGCGGCAATTTGGGGATCGTCACTACCGCTGAAGAAGGCGCTGTTGTCCCAGGTTTGTTGTAAAACGGGCATTGGGGAGGGAGGTTAAGGAGGGTGCCCTTAGCTTAACCAATGTTCTATGGATTCCGAGGGTTTTGGCGATGGCCAGAGGATGGGGTGCGGCGGCAGGGGCGATCGCATCCATCCATTGCCCACCGCATTCGGCATAGCGCAGCGGTCTGTTTAGGAGACCGTATGACTTTGGGCGATCGCCCCATCAACCAGCTCTTGCCTATCCGCCATAGCTAGCTCCAGATACCGCTGGAGCGACTCCGACGCCAGGCCGTGCAGCAGCAGATTGCGAGCCGACCCAAAGGCGCTGTTGGGGGCTAGGGGATGGCGGTTACTCACGGTGTGGTTCCAGGCGTAGTCGCCCGTTACCCGGCTAAAGTACAGGGCAAAGCTTTCGTCAAACTGAAGGGACAGCACCGCCCGCTCAAACTCGGCGCTGGTGACCCAGAGGGAATAGCAGATTTTGAACAGCTCCAGGGAGGACTCCATATCGAGCACCTGGAGCCAACCCCGTCGGGTGATGTCGATCTCGACCGATACCGGGCGAATGCCGCCATAGCTGAGCCCTCGCTGACGCACATGCTCTAGCCAGTTGGGGTGCTGCGCTTGGGCGCGGTGGTAGTCGAGCACAAAGTTGTAGAGGTTGATGTCATGCTCTAAAAAAGCGTTGGCGGCCAGATCCTCTACCCGGCGAGGGTAAAGAGTGGCGTGGGGCAGGGTCGGGTCGGGGCCGTTGTCGATTAAAAAATTGACAATATTAGAGCCAATGGCAAAGTGGCGCACGATCAGGTAGCAGGCTTCGGGGGTGGTGAAGGTGTTGAGAAACCACACCGCCAGCTGGTGCATCAGCCAGTAGTTACGAAACTGAAAGGGCAAGAGCCGCTTGAGCGTCATAATCAAGGCCATAGCCAGGTTGGCAAAGAGCTTGATCGGCAGCAGCAGGTAGCAGCGCGACCAGCTTTGCAGGTCTTTGACCATGTAGGCCTTGGCGGTGGGGTCGAGGGGAATGGCCCAGTCGGCATAGATGGCATCCCAATGGCTGGGGTCTTGCCGGTTGTGGGGCACGGGGATGTGGGTCATAGGTCAATCTCTTCCAGTTGTAGGCGGTACAGGCGGGCGGTGACTTGGGCTGTTTTGACAATGCGGGCGGCGATCGCCGCTGTCATCCAGTCGGCGTTGAGAAAGGCATCGAGCTTTTTCACATGGGCCTCGTCGTTCTCGCCGTGGTAGCTGAGGAAGGAGATCTGGGTCTTATCTAACCCCAGGCTTTGTTGAATGAGCGCGGCCCACTGGCCTGCCATGCGGTTGCCCAGCCCTTCCACAATGAAGATGCTGCCCAGTAGATCAATCGGGTTTTCGCGGGAGGCGCGCTGAAAAATAAAGGCAGATAGAGCCTCTGAACCAATGTTTTGCTCAGCCGCCAGAATCTCCTCGAGCTGCCCCCCGACCGAGACGTAGTCGCGCTCCAGCATTTGAAAGTCGCGGTGCTCGTCGCGGGCGTGGCCAATCAGGTGCGATCGCAGCTCAAAGTCGGTCATGTTCGACGCGGCTCGGGCAATCCACCGGGCACCATCGACCACCTGGGGGCGCAAGGCCCGCAGCAATGCCCGGTAGTCTGCGAGGGTAAACTCTCCCCGGTGCAGTCGCCTGACGATGGGGACAGACCGCAGCTCTCGCTCAAAGGTCAGCCACACCAGCATCAACTGGCGCAGCAGCGCTTCAGAAACCGTAGACTCGGAGGTTTCAACCTCCAGGGCAGCGGTTGCCGAGGGGAGATGGTCGGGAGGGGCGATCGCCGTAGCGGCCAACAGCGGTCCGGCTTCAGAACCCTGGCTTGGCCCGGTTGCCTCCACCACCGTTAGCAGCATGTAGGCGGTGGTGAACCGACCACTTTCGGGCACGAAGCAAAAGATCTGCTGCCCTGGCCGCAGCTTGCCCGAGTTAAACAACTCCTCCAGCATCAGGTAGATCGAGGCGCAGCCGGTGTTGCCTCTGGTGTAGAGGTTGGTAAACCACCGCTCCTCAGGAATCATGCAGCCCGCCTGTTCGAGCAAATTGATGATTTGACTGCGAAAGAAATGCGACGAGTAGTGGCACAGCAGCCAGTCCACCTGGTCGGGGTGCACCCGACCGGCTTCGATCAGCCTGATCCAGCCCTCTACACCCAGCTGCACCACCTGGTCGAGCAGGCGAATGTTTTGGCGCAGGTTGAGCGCTCCCGCCGCTGCCGCCGCCCCCTGATCGGGAAAGTCCATCCAGCTGGTCAGCTCCGTGGGGCTGTCAACCCCGGCGTACATGCACAGCGGATGGGAATTGGCGTGGGAAACCGACTCAATCCACTCAATTTTGAGGCTGAGGCCGTTGGCACTGGGGCAATCGCTGACCAAGCAGGCCCCCGCGCCATCCGACAGCATCCATCGCAGAAACTCGGTGTCAAAGGGCAGGGCGGTTCCGGCGGCGGTTTCGGCCTCAAACCGGGTGTGTTTAAACAACCGCGAGGCCAGTTCTGAGGCCACCGCGATCGCCCGCCGCTTTTGACCCAGCTGCACCTGGGCCGCCGCGTATTTGAGCGCCGCCACGCCAGCGCAGCACACCCCCTGGTGAGAGGTCGCCTCCACCGGGGCCAGCTCCGGCAGTTCGCCATGCACCATGCTGGCAAAGCCCGGCACCAGCAGGTCGGCCCAGGTGGTGGCACAGGCCAACAGGTCAATGGCCTTGGGGTCTAGCTCAGCCTGGGCCAGTGCATCTCGCACCGCCGCTGCCGCCATCTGGCTGTTGCTGAGGGTGGTCTGCTGCTGGCGATCGAGGGCGTAGTAGCGCTGCTGAATACCGTTGCTTTTGAGAATGCGGGCCTTGACTCGGGAGGGGCGATCGCCCACCTGGCCCAGATAGGCTTCCATCTCATCGTTGGCGATCGGGTCTCCCGGCAGACATTTGCCAATGTGGGTAATGTAAGCCGCTCGGGGTTGAGCCCGGTCAAAGGGGGTGAAAGACGGCATGGGGTTAGACCTCTAAGCGTAAGACTGTCAGTTGCCGCCCTGTACGGCCCGCTGGTGCTGCGCCATAGCAAGTGAATCGATCTCGGCACTGACAGCACGCGCCAGTGGCCAAAGCAGAACAATCCAGCAAAAAATGTTGACGAGATGCATCGTCTCAAGATGCCCTGATTGACTCAGCCCTGAACCTTTTGTCAGGTGAGCCCTTCGCCCAGTAAAGCACCGCTGCCCCAGCGCGATGAACCCAACCGAGCCGCTTTAGAGTTTGGCCTCAAAGCCAGGGAAGCCAACGGTTTGTTGCCTAAATTAGAAATAGTGCCTAGGCGGCAGAGGAACCGGTGCCTAGACACCTTCGCGGGGTTTCCCACCGCGCTGGCATTGAATCGTTCATCTGCCCGACGATCTAAGCTCTGCTTGACGATTAACGCCTGGGGAATAAGTAGGTAAAACGCGGCAAAGCCCAATCAAGCGCCAGCAATTTTAGCCGCCCACACCTCAGGTATTCCTTTAGACAAAGGCTAACTATATCTTTAGATGGTCTCGCTAGCTGGAACCAGTCGCTATTGTTTAATTGTAAGGAAAAGGCACCGATTGCCTACTAAACATTTTGGAGAGGACGCATGAATATTCTGGCATGGATCGTATTGGGTTTGATTGCTGGCGCAATTGCTAAGGCCATCTATCCTGGGCATCAGAGCGGTGGTCTTTTGGGCACGCTGATTTTAGGCGTAATTGGTGCATTCGTTGGCGGTAGCCTTTACACTTTGCTCACCACAGGAACGTTTACCCTCGCGGCGACGGGTCTCAGCATTGGTGGTGTAGTGATCGCGGTTCTGGGCGCAATTGTCGCTCTGTTTATCTACTACGCAGTGTCTAAGCGGGCTGTTTAATCGCTATCGGTCTCTGCTAGCAAAACAGGTAAGCACAGATTAGCCAGACTAGAGACGGCGTTTTCCAAGGACTAAAACTCTGGTTCATCGCCTAGGACTATGATGCTCTACGGCGACAAACTTATCTAATAGTGATGATTTAGGGCAGCTTGTCAGCAAGTTGCCCTAAATTCTTTTTTCTAGTAAAATTCTGCTTGATCGGCTTTCTTTCGGTTGTGTCAATAAGGCTACGCGTGAACGAACAACTCAAACAGTCCAATGCTTTAAAGCAAACCCTACGGGCCTTTGTGTTAGATGCCGAGGGCGATTTAGCAACCGCTTTAGAAACCTACAGTGCCGATCGCCTAAAGCATTGGTCAGCGACTAACCTTCAGGGTATCAGTCGATCCGATCTAGCCGTTGATATGTTTTTAACCGAGGGCCAGGTCTCTAGCCGATCGGTATTGGATATTTTTTTGCAACATCAGCCCGACCTGGCTGCCGATGATCAGGCTCTAGTTAAGGGTTGGCAGAACACCTTTAATGGCCTCTTTAAAGTGCTCCAGGTAGAAGCAGAGCGCTACGAATTAATGAATTGGCTAACCGAAAAGCACTATTGGGTAGAACCTGATGGGGCGCAGGCGGCAGCAGAACTATCTCGGCTAAGCCCAGGGGAAATTGTCGTCACCCGCCTGTCACCCGAGGCAGGAGATAGTTGGACATTTTCAGGTCCCCTGATGCTGTTGGGAAAGCTGGGAAAGCCTAAATTAGCTGTAGCCATTGGCAACTTTAAAAACTGGTTTCCCAACTACCTCTATGGAGATGCCCCTGAGCTGCTAACCGAAGCTTGGCAATCTGTAGAGCGCTACCACCACGATTTTGTCGATTTTTTTGGTGGAGACAGAGTCACGCTGTCTGGGTACGAGCTGAACAAAAAGCTCAAAGAGTATCAAGAGATTACGACCCAGCGTCGATTAGAAGAGATTGGGGTGGATGGGTCTAAGTCGTTGAAAGAACTGGTGGCTCAGTCGGGCCTCTCTGAGGAAGAGGTGGCTGAGTCAGTAGAGTCGTTTGGCGAAGACGGTCGCGAGGTGAGCCGTCTGCTCAAAGACGATCAGGCGATTAAGATGGCCATGCCGCCCCTTAATCTGCCCGATGAACTGCGTCGGGCAGAGGCGGTTACGGTCTTTGTGCATCCCCGCTGGGGCCAGACGTTCTTAAAAGACTACGTGCGCTTAACCCAGTTGTTTGAAGCTACCGATGAGGAATCTGTAGCGAAGGTAGACAAGCTAATTCAAAAATATCTCAAGGAAGATGCGGTCAATGCCTACGTTTGGCGATGCTTTGCTGAAGACAATGCCGTGCCGCTGATGGCGTCTTTGGAGCGCTGCCTTAACCGCTCAGGGCTGACTCCTGACGATCTAGACGATGTGTTAGTCGAGGCGGGCAAGCCGTTGGAACCGACGCTGCCAGAGATTGCCAGCGTGCCTATCCATCTGAACGACTTGTTTCAAGAGGCGCTGCAAGAGGTGGGGCAAAGCTCATCGAAGAAAAAGTCGAAGGGCAAACCAAAGCAAAAGACTGGTTTCGCAGTTTAGTTACTTTCCAAGAGCCTACGGACTTGGCTTCGTCGCTGTTGGGGCCGAACTGGCCCAAACAGCCTGTTGGCATGGCGATCGCCCTGTGGCAAAGCTCGACTTACGAGAGCCCCTTGACCCGGTAGCCGATGTCGCGGCGATAGTACATGCCCTCAAAACAAATTTTGTCGATCGCCTCGTAGGCATTGGCGATCGCCGCCTCAAAGGTGTCGCCCAGGCCCGTCACCCCCAGCACCCGCCCGCCGTCGGCCACAATGGTGTCGCCCCGGCGGCGGGTGCCCGCGTGGAACACCAGCGCCCCAGTTGCGGCGGCCGCTTCGAACCCGACAATTTCCATGCCTTTGGGATATTTGTCGGGGTAGCCCTCGGCGGCTACTACCACACAGGCGGCGGCCTCCGGCTTCCATTTCAGCTCTAGGGTGTCGAGCCACCCTTCAATGCAGGCCAGCATCACCTCTTCCAGCGGGGTTTCAAGCAGGGGCAGCACGGCCTGGGTTTCGGGGTCGCCGAGGCGGCAGTTGAACTCCACCACCTTGGGCACCCCCTCGGGGGTAATCATCAGCCCAGCGTAGAGAATGCCGCGATAGTCAATGCCCCGGCGGCGTAGGGTGGCGATCGCCGGTTCTAGCACCTCTTTCTGCACCCGTTCCATAATCTCAGGGGAGACCACGGGGGTCGGGGCGTAGGCTCCCATGCCGCCAGTATTGGGGCCGGTGTCGCCCTCGCCAATGGCCTTGTGGTCTTGGGCTGGCACCAGAGGGCGAATGGTCTTGCCGTCGGTAATGGCCAGCACCGACGCCTCCTGGCCGGTCATGAATTCTTCGATCACTACCTGGTGGCCCGCCGCGCCAAACTTGCCGCTAAAGGCATCTTTGACCGCTTGAATGGCCTCCTCTAGGGTGTGGGCTACGGTGACGCCCTTGCCCGCCGCCAGCCCGTCGGCCTTCACTACAATGGGGGCACCCTGCTGCTCTAGGTAGGCCAGGGCGGCGGCTTCGTCTTCAAACACGACGGCTTGGGCAGTGGGAATGCCCGCCTCGACCATCAGCGCCTTGGCCCAGGCTTTGCTGGCTTCGATCTGCGCTCCCGCCTGGCAGGGGCCAAACACCTTGAGCCCCTGCTCTTGCAGGTAGTCGGTAATGCCTTCGGCCAGGGGCTGCTCGGGGCCGATCACCACCAGCTCTAGGTTGTTAACCAGGGCAAAGCGGGCGATGCCCTCAAAGTCGGTGGGGGCCATGGCCAGGTTGCGGCAGTGGGGCAGGGTGGCGGTGCCGCCGTTGCCCGGTACGCAGACCACTTCGGTAATTTTGGGCGATCGCAGTAGCGACCAGGCCAGGGTATGTTCACGGCCACCGCTGCCGACCACGAGAGCTTTCACAGGCAATTTCCCAAAAATGCGAACCTTATTTTCCCACGTTGCCAACCCAAATAGATGGCGGCTTTGTTCAGAGGAGCGAGGATGGTGCTGGAACCGCCTCAAGCCAGGGCTGGCCCCCGCCTACTCAGGGCCTAAGCCATTGAACCTGGGCTTGAGATCAGGGTCTGGGGTCTGGGTCTCCGGCAGCGGCGAAATCCGCCGGGGCAGCGTCACGACAAAGGTCGTTCCCCGCCCCGGTTCGCTGCTGACGGCAATGGTGCCATCCATAATCATCACTAGCGAGTAGACGATGGCCAGCCCTAGGCCGGTGCCGGGGTGTGGGCGGCGAATGGATTGATTAACCTGGCGAAAGGCCTCAAAAATGTGGGGCAGCTGCTCTTTGACGATGCCAATGCCAGTGTCGGCCACGGTGAGGGAAATGCGATCGGGGGCGACTTCGGCCAGGGTGATGTGCACCTGGCCGCGATCGGTAAATTTGATGGCGTTAGACACCAGATTGGTGAGCACCTGGCGCAGCCGATGTTCGTCGTTTTCTACTATCGGGTCGTCGAGCTGGAGGGTGCTCTCTAGGGTGAGTGCTTTGCCGTCGGCCAGCGATCGCAAGTCTGACAGCGTAGAGCGCACCAGACCATGGAGATTCACCTGGGTCAGGCTCAGGGTTAGCCGCTGGGCCTCTAGCTTAGACAGATCAAGAATGTCGTTGACCAGGTTGAGCAAATTTTTGCCGTTGGCGAAGATGCGCTTGATCATCTCCGCTTGGTGGGTGGTCAACGGCCCCTTCGACTGGCTGTCCAGAATCTGCGAAAACCCCAAAATTGCATTGAGCGGCGTCCGCAGCTCGTGGGACATCGTGGCCAAAAACTCCGACTTCACCCGGTAGGCCTCTAGTAGCTTGAGGTTCTGGTCTTCGATGTAGCGACGCTGGCGCTCTAGCTCTTCATTCTGCTGGGTGAGCAGTTTGTTGGTCTGCTGAAGCTGGGCCATAACTTTGGCCTCGCGCCGCTCCACTTCATACATGCGCAGGGCGTTGCGCAACAGCAGCGCCAGGCGATCGGGCGAGACGCGGGTTTTGACCAGATAGTCGCTGGCCCCGGCCTTCATCAGGTCAACGGCAATTTGCTCGTCGCCCTGGCCGGTCAGCACCACTAGCGGAATGGTCACGCCCTCGGCCCGCCACTGACGGATCAGCGACAGGCCGTCTTGCTCGGGCAGGCGGTAGTCTAAAAAAACGCAGTCGTAGGTGCGGCTGTTGAGGTTGGCGATTGCCTGCTCAGCGCTGGTCACCTCAGTTACGTTGACGGGGAGATCTGCGCGATCGAGAGCGCGGCAGATGGCCATGCGATCGACGGCATCGTCATCTACCAACAGAATCTCTAGCGCTTCACCCATCCGCTCAGCCCCTGCTTCTGCTACCCACGGCGGCGTCCAGTGGGTCTGATTAAGGAATTTCACACAGCGTCCAGTACTGGTTGAGGGACGCCACTACCTCCGAAAAAATGGAAAAGGTAACTGGCTTTAGGATATAACCTGCCACGTTCAATCGGTAGGCTTCGAGGCGGTCTTGGTCGGCATCGGAGGTGGTTAAGACGACCACTGGCGTAGATTTGAGCGATTCATCCTGTCGGAGCGCTTGGAGAAACTCTAGCCCATTCATCTTGGGCATATTGATGTCGAGCAGCACGAGACGGCGATGCTCTGGCACCGACGGTGGCTCATAGTCGTTGCCGCGCAGCATGTCTAGCGCGGTTAAACCGTCGTTGGCGACATATAAAGGGTTCTCGATGCGGTTGCGCTTAAAGGCCCGCTGAACGTTCATCACATCGACCTCATCGTCTTCGACGAGGAGAACGTTGACGGTACGCTTGCTCATAACATGCTCCTGTGACAACAGCGGAGGCTAGGTCAATCGGCCTCACCCAAGAGTCAACTTCGTAGCCAGAACAGATCAAGGGATATTGGGATGACGCTCTTGCTTCTAGCCATGCCTCTATTGAAGGAGTAATGCGATCGCGATTAGTTTGCGGTCTCGCATTTTCCTAGGGGCTGGCAGTGTCAGACATTAGCCTCCTCTAGGTGCAATCGTAGAGATCTGGGGCGAGTTTTCTATCTGCCCAAAGGAAGAATCGCCTAGGGGAGAGCCCAGGGCCTTGAGCTGCTGCATCTGCGCCGTCAGCGCCTGGGGATGAACCCCGGCTCGATGGGCCGCTAATAAGCCCACGGCCTCTAGGTAAGAGGCCACCCGCACCGCCGATACCCCCAGGGCTTCGGGGCTGACCTCTAGAGCAGTGGTATTGGCTTCGACGGCGATCGCCAGCGATCGCCCCGCCAGACTCAGCAGCGCGCTGCCCCCACAGGCGCTGGCGGGCACCACAATAGCGTCAACCTGGTCGGCCCAGAGGGTAGGGCTGGATGGTCCCCCAGGGTAGCCCAGCGCTGGCCCGGTCACGAATTGGGGCGCTCGGCTTAACCCCGCCAGCACGCAGGGCAAAAACGTGTAGCCCAGTTCCTCAGCGGCAGACTTGGGCGAAATCGACGGATCTAGCGGCAGCGGGCTCAGCGCAGGGGCGTGAGCGCAGGGCACCCGCAGAGTGCGCACTACTAGATGACTAATTACCGCCTCGGCCCCCGCTAAGGGATCGACCCCATGGCCCTGGCGATAGTCTTGCAGGGTTTCAGCATCGGTGTCTTCAGGAAAGCGGGCCACCACGGCGATCGCATTGGCTCCGGCGGCGATCGCCCGCTCCGCCGCCCGCAGCAAACTGTCGGGCCGCCCAATCGTCCCCCAGGTCGCCCCCGAGGCCGCCGTCCTCAGCTCTACCCCCAAGGGCGCATCGGTAACAACATAGTCGGTTAAATCTAAGCCCAGGGTGGCCCGAGCCGCATCCGCCGCTTGCAGGTGTCGCCAGCGCAGGTCATCCTCGATCGCTGCATCTAGCACCAGACCAATGCGATTGCGGTGCACCGGGCTCAGTCCCCAGCGCCCCGCCGCAAACTGATCGAGCCCGTAACCCTCGACGTAGCAGGCATTGGGCAGCGGCCAGTAGAGCTGCGCCCCATTCATCACGTTGGGGTGGGTAATTAAAGTATCGACTACTGAGGCGATCGCCCGCGCCACCGGCAGCGCATCCCCCGCATAGCCCCCCACCGCTGCCCCAATGCCCGTCGGCACCACCAGCACCGCCGTATAGGGGCGACGACTCGGATTGGCAGAATTCATAGCAGCTCAGAATTAGAGTGCGTTGTCACCACGGCTTCAACCGTGGCGGTTTGGGTGGCAGAATTCACCTGAGTAATCGCCCAGCGCAGAGGTTCGCCCCGCTCGGCCAGGGCCACTTCGATCGCTCCAACGAGATCTCCCTGAGCCTCTCCCAAATGGATATCCACAGTAATAAAGTGAGTGGCCAGCGCCATCATCTACCCACTAAAAAGATCAATCTTTTCCGGTATGGGGTTAGCCCTGGCCGAACTGCTTTTGGTAGACGATGTCTTCCTTCTCGGTTTCTAGCTTGATGTCCGATCGCGGGAAAGCCACACACAGCAGCGCGTAGCCATCGGCCTGAAGCTCGGTGCTCACCCCCATGCCCTCACTCTGATCGACCTCGCCCTCCAGCACCAGAGCCGCGCAGGTCGTGCACACCCCCGCCCCGCAGGAGGTCGGCAGATCGAGCCCTACCGCCTGAGCCGCCGCCAGAATAGTCTGGTCTTCCGGAACAGTGATGGTGTGGGTCGTGCCCTGGTGGTGAATTTCGACGGAGTAGCTGGTGGCCATAGCGAGTTGACGGAAGTTTAGGTGATGTAGTTAAAGAATCGCCAGCCCAGTTCAGACCTTTGAGCTTTCCTACCGGCAAAACTCAGCCGCTGAACTAGGATTGGGTGGATTGCAATCCAAATCTCAACCTATCATCCCACCGGAAAAGTGCGGTCAAATTCTTCCAGCAGATCGTCCATTTCCTCGATCGCCTGGTTGACATCAATGCGCAGGGTGCCCAAGTCAGGCTGCTCTAGCAGCTGAATCAGCGCCTCTCGCTTAGAGCGAATGGTGGCAATGCGATCGCGAATCATTTGCAGTTCCATAGCCCGCCTTAAAACTCTTCACCGACAGCATAGACAACTTTGTGGCAAGGCGCATCGGGCAGAGTGGGTGTGTAGGTGGTGTAGGTGTGTCAGTGACCCACCCACTCACCTACCCATCCACTCACCTACTCACCTACTCACCCACTCCCTACCCTTCTCACCCACAAGACGGCATGATAGTCAGAAGTAATCTTTCCACCGAGGGTCGTAATGCTGGGGCGAATTAAGTTAGGGCGAATCAACCTGAGTCTGGTGCTGCTGGCGGTGGGCGGGGTGCTCACTATCATTGGGTTTATTGCCTACTTTCAAGACAACTCCACCCTCAATTTGGTCGGGTTTTTCTACGGCATTCCGGTGCTGCTGGGCGGGCTGGCGCTGCGGGCCGCTGAGCTAGAGCCAGCCCCATACACTCAGCCCACCTCGCCCGAGGTGCTAAAGCTGCGCGAAGAGCAGGCTACCCCCACCCAAAACCAGGTGCGCCAAGATATTACCCGCTACCGCTACGGTCAAGAAGCCCATCTCGATGTCGCCCTGCAAAAGCTCGGGCTCAGCCCCTCGGGGCAAGAGTGCCCTGAACTCAGCGGCCTGCACGAAGCCGAGGTGGACGGCAACTATGCCCTGGTGCTGGAATTTGACTCGTCGATGGTGCCTTTCTCCACCTGGGTGGAGAAGAAAGCCAAAATTGAATCGTTCTTTGGCCCCAGCGTGCGTGCCGAACTCAGCCAGCCCGCTGAAGACCAGGTGAATTTGGCATTGGTGACGCTGCTGGAGCCTACGGCTGCCCCGGTCGAGGCGTGAGCTGGGGTGGATGGTGTAGGTGGGTGGATGGGTGGAATTGCTTGGGGAACACACTTCGTTATGACTGGCGCTGATTCCTATTTTCGGAAGCTAAACAACGTTTGGGCTGCGATTCGCGAAGCGTTCGGGCTCCGACTCGGAACGAGTATCCGTCCCGGAATCGCCCCGCTCTGGCGCGGCCTGGCCTTGGTCGCCGTGCTGTGGGGGCTCACTGCCTGTGGAACGGCGACGCTCCAGGCCAGTACTGAGTATCAAACCGTCACCCCCAGTGCCGACGGCATTGGCCGGGTCTACCTAGGCCGGGAGATTGCGCAAACCATGGGCCACCAGGGGGCTGGCTGGCTCGATCGCCCCAGTCGAGCGCTGCAAGAGCGGCCTCAGATTGCGATCGCAGCCCTCGACCTCTCCCCCACCGATATCGTGGCCGACATTGGCGCTGGCACCGGCTATTTCGCCCGCCGCATTGCGCCCCTTGTGCCCCAAGGGAAGGTGCTGGCCGTGGATATTCAGCCCGAAATGCTAGCCATGCTCCAGGCCGAGCTAGAGGCCAAGGGCATTGAGAATGTGGAGCTGGTGCTGGGGCAGCCCGACAGGCCCAACTTGCCGCCGGGCTCCATTGACCTGGCGCTGATGGTCGATGCCTACCACGAGTTTGCCAACCCCCGCGAGGTGATGGAGGGCGTTGTCGCGGCCCTCAAGCCCGGCGGGCGGGTGGTGCTAGCCGAGTACAAAGCCGAAAACCCCCTGGTTATGATCAAGCGGCTGCACAAGATGAGCGTGGCCCAGGTGCGCCGCGAAATGGCCCAGGTGGGCCTGGACTGGGTTAAGACCGACGACAGCCTGCCCGAGCAGCATCTGCTGTTTTTTCAAAAGTCGGCTTGAGCAGCCCGTGTGAGACAATTAACCATTATTGATAATTACAGATCCAAGGATATCGACCCATGCTGAAGCGGCTGGCCACAGTGCTTTTGATTGTTTTCGCTGTCACCCTCCAGGGCTGTGTGGGCGGTGGCGGTGGTCTTCAGGCCTACGCCGACCAGTACTCGGGCTACGAGTTTATGTACCCCACCGGCTGGGTTGAGGTGAAGGTGCCCGGCGCTGCCGACATCGTGTTTCACGACATCATCCACGAGACCGAAAACATCAGCGTGGTAATCAGCGACGTGCCCGAGGGCAAAGACCTCGATGCGCTCGGTACCCCCACCGAAGTGGGCTACAAGCTCTCCAAGAGCTTCAGCGCCCTCTCGGGGGATGAGAGCAGCGTCGATCTGCTCAGCGCCCAGCGCATCGGCACGGTGGATGACAAGACCTACTACATTCTTGAATATTTGGCTGACCTGCCCGCTGGGCCGCGCCACAACCTGGCCAGCGCCATCGTGCGCCGGGGCAAACTCTACACCTTCAATGCCTCCACCGACGAAGGCCGCTGGGAAAAAGTCCGCGATCTGATGAAGCAGTCGGTAGCCTCGTTCAAGGTGTCCTAGACCATACGGATTGGGCACAGGGTTGCTTCGAGAACGCTCAGGTCAATCTGAACCAGGCAAAGAAACCCGGTGCCTGATGCCAGGGGTTTCTCACTGAATCTCCGCTCCCTGACGGTAGATAGTTCACCCTGAGTACATTCCCTGGCTAAGGGAACAGATGGATTTTGACGGCAAACCCCTTAGCATGAAAATCTCTGCACCAAAGCAATTCATCCCAACCGCCGTCAACGTTAGCTATGCCTACTTCTTCTCGACCCCAGTTCGTTCTCGCTTCGGCTTCAAAGGCCCGCCGCGTTTTGCTGGTGGGCGCAGGCATTCACCCCTTCGTGTACCCCAGCAATTTTGACGAAGACCAGGTGAAAGTCTCTGACCCGCCCACCTATGTGGCCACGCTGGCCCGCTGCAAGGCGGAGGTGGTAGCGCCCCAGTTTCCCAGTTCCCTGGTAATGGGGTGCGATTCGGTGATGGCCTTTGGGGGACAGATCTACGGCAAACCGGCGGATAAAAACGATGCGATCGCCCGTTGGCAGGCCATGCGGGGTCAGATGGGCGAAATTCACACTGGCCATGCCCTGATCGCTCCCGGTGGTCGAATTTTGGTGGAAAGTGCCGTTACCCGAGTCTACTTTGCCAATATTGACGACGCCACCATCGCCGCCTACGTCAGCACTGGCGAACCCCTAGACTGCGCCGGAGCCTTTTCTAGCGACGGCAAAGGGGCGCTGATGATTGAGAAAATCGAGGGATGCCACAGCAATGTCATCGGACTGAGTCTGCCGCTGCTGCGCTCTATGCTTGAGGAACTTGGCTACCGAGCGACGGAGTTTTGGTAGGGTGCCTTTTCCGATACTATGGATCAAGGCTCGAAATTGGTAACTGTAGCTGGCTAGGCGCTGTCTCGGTCACACCTTCCGTAACGTCTTCCCTCCGATTTCACTCAGGGGATGATGGCCAAAATTGAGTGCCTTATGCTGGGGCTTGACGTCAGATATTCGTCTCGATGGGGTCGCAGGGTGATAAGGTTTTTTGTTGTCGATTAATTCTGTTAATTCCGTACAAAGAGGCGTTGGAGATCCATGAGCGCAGAGACTTTTGAAAAGGTCAAAAAGATTGTCAGCGAGCAGCTAGGGGTTGAAGAGGCTGACGTTAAGCCCGAAGCTAGCTTCGCCAACGACCTTGGCGCCGATTCTCTCGATACCGTAGAGCTGGTCATGGCTCTAGAAGAAGAATTCGGCATTGAAATTCCTGACGAAGCGGCAGAGGCTATTGCCACCGTGCAGGATGCCGTTAACTTCATCGAAGACAAAGCCGCCTAGGTTCTACCCAATCCTGGGGATCGGCCCTGAGAATTAGGTTAATGCTCGCGCTTGCGGGCTTGCGGGGTGCCGAGGGGTGCCCCGCAAGCTATTAGTTTTACGGTTGTATGCCCGGCTCTCCCCTCACCTTCGATCTGGTTTACCCGAAATTTGGCTATGGCAAACTCTGAATCAAAGCGCGTTGTAGTGACTGGCATGGATGCCATTACCCCCATTGGCAATAGCCTGGAGGAGTACTGGGCTGGGCTGGTGGCCGGGCGCAGCGGCACGGCCCGCATCACCCATTTTGATCCGTCCCAGCACGCGTCGCAAATTGCGGCGGAGGTCAAGGGGTTTGATCCAGGCGACTTTCTCGACAAAAAAGAAGTCAAGCGCATGGATCGCTTCTCCCAGTTTGCGGTGATCGCCGGTCAGCGCGCCCTCCAGCACTCGGGTCTGTCCATCACCGACCTCAACGCCGAGCAAATTGGCACCTGCATTGGTTCAGGCATCGGCGGCCTCAAGGTCTTAGAAGACCAGCAGGAGATCTATCTCAACCGGGGCCCTAGCCGCTGTAGCCCCTTCATGATTCCGATGATGATCGCCAATATGGCGGCGGGTTTAACCGCCATTCATACCGGGGCTAAGGGGCCGAGCACCTGTGCCGTCACCGCTTGTGCCGCTGGGTCTAATGCCATTGGCGACGCCTTTCGGCTGATTCAGCATGGCTACGCCCAGGCGATGATTTGCGGAGGCACCGAGGCGGCGGTGACGCCCCTGTCGGTGGCAGGCTTTGCCTCGGCCCGCGCCCTCTCGACCCGCAATGATGACCCCACCACCGCCAGCCGCCCCTTCGATAAAACCCGCGACGGCTTTGTGATCGGTGAGGGCTGCGGCATTCTCATTCTTGAGGAGCTAGAGCACGCCCTGAGCCGGGGGGCGACTATTTACGGTGAAATTGTCGGCTATGGCATGACCTGCGATGCTTACCATATGACCTCGCCCGTGCCCGGCGGGGTGGGTGCGGCTCGCTGTATTCAGTTAGCGCTAAAGGATGCGGGGCTTGCGCCGAGCGACATTAGCTATATCAACGCCCACGGCACCAGCACAGGGGCCAACGACCCCACCGAAACCCAGGCGATTAAAACCGCCCTGGGGGAGGTGGCCTACAAGGTGGCGGTGAGTTCGACCAAGTCGATGACCGGGCACCTGCTGGGCGGCTCTGGGGGCATTGAGGCGGTGGCGACCTGTCTGGCGATCGCCAACGATATTGCCCCGCCCACCATCAACCTCCACGACCCCGACCCTGACTGCGACCTCGACTATATTCCCAACCAGAGTCGGCCGATGCCCATTGAGGTGGCGATCTCCAACTCCTTTGGCTTTGGGGGCCACAACGTTACCCTAGTGTTCAAGAAATACCGTAGCTAGAGCTACGGATTGAAACAATCGCTAGGTATAATGACCTAAGAATTGTCGTCTGGCATCTGAGCTTTGTGCCTTGCCCAACCAGGGGGTATTGACAATCGTCTGGTTGCGGGGTCTGCTGAAAGGCGAGGCTGTGTGTGGGGTCTTAATCGATTCAGGCCAATAACCGTGTTAGCCCTTGGGCTAGTCCTAGTGCTGCGTGCTGCTGCTCCGAAAAACCGTCGTTAAGCTGTTGAACCTATGGCTGTTGCAACTCAATCCCTGGAAGAACTCTGTATTAATTCCATTCGCTTCTTAGCGATTGATGCCGTGGAAAAGGCCAAGTCTGGCCACCCCGGTCTGCCCATGGGGGCGGCACCCATGGCCTACGTGCTGTGGGATAAATTTTTGCGGGTCAACCCCAAAAACCCCCAGTGGTTTAACCGCGATCGCTTTGTCCTTTCCGCCGGCCACGGCTGCATGCTGCAATACGCCCTGCTCTACCTGAGCGGCTTCGACAGTGTGACGCTGGATGACATTAAAGAGTTTCGTCAGTGGGGCGCTCGCACCCCCGGCCACCCCGAGAACTTTGAGACCCCCGGTATCGAAGTCACCACTGGTCCCCTGGGTCAGGGCATCGCCAACGCTGTTGGTTTGGCCATGGCTGAGGCTCACCTGGCCGCCAAGTTCAACAAGCCCGACGCCACTCTGGTAGACCACTATACCTACGTCATCTTGGGCGACGGCTGCAACATGGAAGGGGTTTCTGGCGAAGCCTGCTCCCTGGGCGGACACCTGGGCCTGGGTAAGCTGATTGCCCTCTACGACGACAACCACATTTCCATTGACGGCTCCACCGATATCTCCTTCACCGAAGATGTGAGCAAGCGGTTTGAGGCTTACGGCTGGCACGTGTTGCACGTGGAGAACGGCAATACGGATTTGGATGCGATCGCCAAAGCGATCGAAGAGGCTAAATCTGTTAGCGATCGCCCCTCGATGATCAAAGTCACCACCACCATCGGCTACGGCTCCCCCAACAAGCAAAACACTGCTGGCGTTCACGGTGCGGCCCTAGGCGGGGATGAAATTAAGCTAACCCGCGAAAACCTGGGCTGGAGCTACGACAGCTTTGAAATTCCCGAAGATGCCCTCAGCCACATGCGCAAGGCTGTGGATCGCGGTGCCAGCCTCCAGGCCGAGTGGGAAGAAACCCTCGCTGCCTACCGCACTAAGTACCCCGCTGAAGCCGCCGAGTTTGAGCGCATGCTCTCGGGCCAGCTGCCCGAGGGCTGGGCCGACGCGCTGCCCACCTACACCCCCGCCGACAAGGCCCTGGCCACCCGCAAGAACTCCGAAGTTACCCTCAACGCCCTAGCTCCGGCCATCCCTGAGCTGATCGGGGGCTCCGCCGACCTCACCCACTCGAACCTGACCGAGCTGAAGATCTCCGGCAGCTTCCAGAAGGGAGCCTACGAAAACCGCAACCTGCGCTTTGGCGTGCGCGAGCACGGCATGGGCGCGATCTGCAACGGCATCGCCCTGCACAACTCGGGCCTGATTCCCTACTGTGCGACCTTCCTGGTATTTGCCGACTACATGCGGGCGGCCATTCGCCTGTCGGCTCTCTCCCAAGCCGGAGTGATCTATGTCATGACCCACGACTCCATCGGTTTGGGCGAAGATGGCCCCACTCACCAGCCGGTGGAAACCATTGCCTCTCTGCGGGCAATCCCCAACCTGATCGTGATTCGCCCTGCCGATGGCACCGAAACTTCTGGGGCCTATAAGATCGCTGTGGAGCACCGCAAGACCCCCACGCTGATGGCCTTTAGCCGTCAAAATCTGCCCAACCTACCAGGCGCCTCGATCGAAGGCGTTGCTAAGGGTGCCTACACCGTCGATGACTGCGACGGCACCCCCGACCTGATCTTGATTGGCACTGGCAGCGAGGTCAGCCTCTGCATCGATGCCGCCCAGGAACTGCGGGCCGCTGGTACCAAGGTGCGGGTGGTCTCTATGCCCTCTTGGGAACTGTTTGACGCCCAGGATGCCGCCTATCAGGAGTCGGTGCTGCCCAAGGCCGTCACCAAGCGCCTAGCGGTGGAAGCGGGTATCACCATGGGCTGGTGCCGCTACGTGGGTGGCGAAGGCGATGTGATTGGCGTCGATCGCTTTGGAGCCTCTGCCCCTGGCGATCTGGTGATGGAGAAGTTTGGCTTCACCGTTGAGAACGTGGTCAGCCGGGCTAAGGCACTGCTGGGCTAGGGGCTTTAAATCTGCCTCGGATTGGAGGCGATCGTCTAACTCAAGGCTCCAGGGCTTCTCTGAACCCTGGAGCCTTGGCTGTTTACGGGCTAGTCGAGTTGAGGGCTGCTCGTAGGCTTCAGACAAACTGGTTTCTCAAGGGTGGATGCCAAGTTCAGGGGTGCAGAGATTACAGTTTGGATGGTGAATTGAGCTCCGGATAGAGTCTGGCTCGGATTAAAGAGTGAAGCCCTGTCTGGGGCAATTTCCTGGAATACAGCATTAGCTCGGTGATGACACGCTATGGTAAACCGCTTCAAGATTGGGACGCGCATTGGGGCCGGGTTTGCTATAGGGCTGGCACTCTTAGCTGTGCTGGGTGCCGTGGCCTACCGCACCACCACCAGTCTGATTCGCAATGCCGAGCGGGAAAAGCAGTCGTACCAGGTTTTGGCCTATCTCAACGAGCTAGAAACTGAGTTGGTCAATGCCGAAACTGGCCAGCGGGGCTATCTAATCACGGGCCAGCCCCAGTATTTAGAGCCCTACACCAATGCCCTGACCAAAATTGACGACCAGTACGAGACCCTGGTGCAGCTCACCGACGATGACCCGCTCCTCCAAAGCCGCCTAGCAAACCTGCAACCGTTAATTGATGCCAGACTGGCTAGGCTAGCGGAGGGCATTGAACTGCGAAACACAGGGGGGTTCACTGCGGCGCAGGACTTTATTTTGACCGATCGCGGCAAGCTGATCATGGATCAGATCCGCGTCCTGATTGCGGAACTGGTTCAGCAAGAGGAGAGGATGCTTGAGGAGCGGGCTACCCAGGCCCAGATTTCCTCTCAGCAGACGCTCTACACCATTGCCTTTGGCATTCCGATTTCGTTTATTGTGCTGTCGCTGCTGGGGTGGGCCCTGTCGCGCAATATCTCTGACCCCCTGCGCAAGCTCTCTAAAACCGCAGAACAGCTCGCCGACGGCGATTTATCCGTCACCCTGCCCGATAGCGTCTCCCAGGATGAAACCGGCATTCTCACCCGCACCTTCAGCCAGATGGTGACCAACCTGCGGGAGACGATTCGCGCCAACGAAGAGCAGCGCTGGCTGAAGTCTAATCTGGCCGATTTGTCGCAGCAGTTGCAGGGCCAGCGCAGTCTCGAAACCCTGGCAGAGCTGATGTTGACCTATGTAGCGCCCCTGGTCGACGCGCAGCAGGGGGTGCTGTATCTGCTAGACTCTGCCAGCGAACCGCCCCGACTCAAGCTGTTGAGCAGCTACGCCTACCAGCAGCGCAAGCACCTGTCGAACGAATTTAACCTGGGGGAAGGGCTGGTGGGCCAGTGCGCCCTAGAGAAGCAGCGCATTGTGCTGACCCAGGTGCCGGAGGACTACATTCAGATTCGCTCGGGGCTGGGCTCGGCAGTGCCCCTCACCATTGTGGTGCTGCCCATCATGTTTGAGAACGCGGTGAAGGGGGTGCTGGAACTGGCGTCTTTTCATCGTTTTGATGACCTCCAGCTGGCCTTTTTGGATGAGGCCAGCGCGGTGACGGGGGTGATGATCAACGCGATCGCCGCCTACATGCAAACCCAGAGATTGCTGGAGCAATCCCAGGTGCTGACTGAAGAACTGCGCCAGCAGCAGGAAGAACTGTTGCAGAGCAATCAGCTGCTCGAAGAGCGCACCCAGTCGCTGCAAGAGTCAGATCTGGAAATGCAGCAACAGCAGGAGGAACTGCAGCAGTCGAACGAAGAGCTACAGCAGCTCAACGAGGAGCTGGAAGAAAAGGCCGAGCTGCTGGAAACCCAAAAGCAGCAGGTGGAGCGCAAAAACCGTGAGATTGAGCTGGCCCGTCAGGAGCTGGAAGATCAGGCCAGTCAGCTGGCCCAGTCGTCGCGCTACAAGTCAGAGTTTTTGGCCAATATGTCCCACGAGCTGCGGACGCCCCTGAACAGTCTGCTGATTTTGGCTAAGATGCTCAGCGACAACGGCGAGGGTAACCTGACGGAGAAGCAGGTGGACTACAGCCGCACGATCCATTCTGCTGGTGCAGACCTGCTCTCGCTGATCAACGACATTCTCGATATGGCCAAAATTGAGTCGGGCACCATGGAGGTGGCGATCGAATCGCTGGCCTTTACGGCGATTCAGTTTGAGCTAGAGCGCACGTTCCAGCCGACCGCCGCCAGCAAAGGGCTCCAGTTTGAGGTGGTGGTGGACGAGGGCTTGCCCGCTACCCTCGCCACCGATCCCAGGCGGCTCCAGCAGATTCTCAAAAACCTGATCTCCAACGCGATTAAATTTACGGAGCAGGGCCGCGTCGCGGTGGAGATAGTTGCGGTGGCCGATGGCCGGGTGGCCTTTGCGGTCACCGATACCGGCATTGGCATTCCGCCGGAAAAACAGCACAGTATTTTTGGTGCGTTTCAGCAGGCCGATGGCACCACCAGCCGTCGCTACGGCGGCACTGGGCTAGGGTTGTCGATCAGCCTTCAGCTGGCGCAGCTGCTGGGGGGAAGCCTGGAGCTGCACAGCGAGGCCGACCAGGGCAGCACGTTTACCCTATACCTGCCCGAGCGCTACGCCGCCCCTTCGGTGGATGGAGAGGTGCTTCAGATCAGAAAGCAGCGCTCTGAGGGGCTGCGATCGCCCGCTACCCAGCGGCGCGCCGTCGCGATCGCAGCCCCTCAGCCATCTCCGGTTCCCATTGACCGCCCCACTGAGGACTGGCTACGTCCCCTGCCGGCCAACCTAGAGGACGATCGGGCGCGGCTGTCGCCGGGGGGGCAAGACTCCGCCGAGCGGGTGCTGCTGGTAATTGAGGATGACCCCAACTTTGCCCGCATTCTGTTGGATATGGCGCGGGGCCAGGGGTTTAAGGTGCTGATTGCCCTCCAGGGGCAGACCGGGCTGGCCCTGGCCCAGCGATTTGTGCCCAACGCCATTACCCTCGATCTGCACCTGCCCGATATGGACGGTCTGACGGTGCTCGAACAGCTCAAGCACGACCCGACCACCCGCCACATTCCCGTTCACATTCTGACGGTCAACGACCAGCAGCAGCAGGAATTTCAGATGGGGGCGATCGCCCATATTCAAAAGCCCGTAGCGCCCGAAATTTTGACCCAAACCCTGATCGACATCAAACAGTTTGTGGAGCGCCGGGTGCGCTACCTGCTCGTGATTGAAGACGACCCGGTGCAGGCCCAGAGCATTATTGAGCTGATTGGCGGGGGCGATGTCACCAGCACCGCCGTGCATACCGGGGCGGCGGCTCTGGAGACCCTCCGCGCCCAGCCCTGCGACTGCATTGTGCTTGACCTGGGCCTGCCCGATATGAATGGCTTTGACCTGTTAGAGCAGATCAAGCAAGACCCGGCCCTGGTGCGGCTGCCGATTATTGTCTACACCGGCAAAGACCTGAGCGAGGCGGAGGAAACCCAGCTGCGCCGCCTGGCCGAGACCATCATCATTAAGGATGTGCGATCGCCCGAGCGCCTGCTGGATGAAACCGCTCTGTTCTTGCACCGGGTGCAGGCCAGTCTGCCGCCAAGCCAGCAGCAAATGCTGGAGCGGTTGCAGCACAGCGATCCGGCCCTGGCGGGCAAAAAAGTGCTGATCATCGACGATGACGTGCGCAACATTTTTGCCCTCACCAGCCTGCTGGAGCAGTACGACATGGCGGTGGTGTTCGCCGAGAACGGCCGCGAAGGTATCGAGACCCTGCGGGCCAACGCCGATGTCGGCATCGTGC
The DNA here is from genome assembly GCA_019358835.1 of Tildeniella torsiva UHER 1998/13D. Lineage (GTDB taxonomy): Bacteria > Cyanobacteriota > Cyanobacteriia > Phormidesmidales > Phormidesmidaceae > Nodosilinea > Nodosilinea torsiva. The sequence goes on along the minus strand of JAHHIH010000001.1, from coordinate 119,617 downwards.
TGATGGATGTGATGATGCCCGAGCTAGACGGCTACGAAACCACCCGCCTGATTCGCAGGCAGGAGCAGTTTCGATCGCTGCCGATTATTGCCCTGACTGCTAAGGCCATGCAGGGCGATCGCGAAAAGTGTATCGAAGCCGGTGCCTCTGACTACATCACCAAACCTGTCGATACCGAGCAACTGCTGACGCTGCTGCGGCTGTGGCTATATCGGTAGTGACATCCATCGCCGCAACAGCTGCCGCCGCAACAGCCGCAGGGGTCGCCAAGATCCTCCCTTTGACATACCGTTTGGCGAGAAAATTGGGCGACAATAGGGCAGACTTTAGGCCATACCAGAAGTGCAGCTGAAGTCTGTCCTAGGAGGTGTAGGCGCGCATCAGCTGAAAAACACTTTTCCTAAGATTGGCACAGTTGAGATGAACAGCTCTAGTGAGTGGTTTGAACGGGATATGGGGTGCTGGCGGCGATCTTGAAACCCGACGAATTGGATATTCACTTGCTGATTGAAGGGCTATACCATCGGTATGGCTACGATTTTCGTAACTATGCCCCAGCATCCCTCAAGCGCCGCATTCAACACTTTCTGCGCACCGAAGGGATTGCCACCGTCGCCGAGTTGCAGGCCCAGGCTCTGAGCGATCGCGCCTGCGCCGAACGGCTGCTGCTGGGGCTGACGGTCAACACCACGGCCATGTTTCGAGATCCCAGCTTCTACGTGGCCTTTCGCCAGCAGGTGGTGCCCCTGCTGCGCACCTATCCCTTCTTTCGCATTTGGCATGCAGGCTGCTCGACCGGTCAAGAAGTCTATTCGATGGTCATCTTGCTGCAAGAGGAAGGGCTTTACCACCGCTGCCGCATCTACGCCACCGATGCCAACGACCGGGTGCTGCAAGTGGCCCGGCAGGGCATCTATCCCTACAAGCAAATGCAGGATTACACCCAGCTGTATTTAAAGGCCGGTGGTCAGCGCACCTTTTCGGAATACTATACGGCCAACTATAACAACGTAATTTTGCGGCCTGCCCTGCGGGAGCGGGTGGTTTTTGGCGAACACAATCTGGTGACTGACGGCTCATTTAATGAGTTCAATGTGATCATCTGCCGCAATGTATTGATTTACTTCAATCCAAGTCTGCAAAATCAGGTTCATGAGCTGTTCTATAACAGCTTGTGTAAGTTTGGCATTCTCGGCCTGGGCAAGCAAGAAACCATTCGGTTTACAAAATATGAAACTGCCTATGAGGATTTAGCAAAAGCCGAAAAGCTTTACAGGAGGCGCAATTAGTGAGCTATGAACTGATCGTAATTGGCACTTCCCTGGGCGGCCTGTCGGCCTTAAAAACTCTGCTGGGTGCCCTGCCCCAGGATTTTTCTGCGGCACTGGCTATTGTGCAGCATCGCCACCGCGAGTCTGACCCAGGGTTGGGCACTTTCTTACAACAGTTTACGGTTCTTCCAGTGCATGAAGTTGAAGATAAAGAACGCATTCAGCCGGGGCATGTTTATCTCGCCCCAGCCGACTATCATTTGCTGGTAGAATACGGGTATTTTTCTCTGTCTGTTGATGAGCCAGTTTCCTACGCCCGCCCGTCGATTGATGTGCTGCTGGAGTCGGCGTCTGATAGCTACAACGAACGCGTGATTGGTGTGATTTTGACCGGAGCCAACCAGGACGGCGTACAAGGGCTAGCGGCCCTCAAGGCACGGGGCGGAATGACCATTGTGCAAGACCCAGACACGGCGGAGAGCCCGGTGCTGCCGAAGGCCGCGATCGCAGCAGTTTCCGTTGATGCGGTGTTGCCCCTCGGGCAGATTGCGCCCCGCCTAATGAACCTCTGCACAGCGGGAGGCTAGCCATGCAAAGCGAATTTCCGGTCAATATTTTGCTGGTAGATGATCAACCCGAAAACCTGGTGGCGCTAGAGGCCATTCTGGGAGACTTGGGGGCCAACTTGGTCAAATCAACCTCGGGGGAAGAGGCGCTGCGCTGTCTGCTTCAGGATGACTTTGCGGTGATTTTGCTGGATGTGCAAATGCCTCAGATGGATGGTTTTGAGGTAGCGACGCTGATTCGCCACCGCCAGCGATCGCGGGATACACCAATTATTTTTCTCACCGCCTTTAGCAGCAACGAACAATTTATGTTTAAGGGCTACGCTCTAGGGGCCGTAGACTATTTAATCAAACCGATCGCGCCCAACATTTTGCTGTCTAAGGTAGCTATTTTTATTGAGCTATTTAAAAAGAGCGAGGCCCTGCGACAAAAAACAGAAATCTTGCAGCAGCAGGCCACTCAGCTAGAGGCGATTAACGCTGAGCTGCAAATGAGTGAAGAGCGGTTTCGTCTACTCAGCACCTGTTCTCCCCTGGGGGTGTTTGTCACCGATATCGAGGGTCATTGTGTGTACACTAACCCTCGCTTTCAAGCCATCTGCTGCGGCTCAACCGAGGCCATCCCTAAGCAGAACTGGCTGGTCTCAGTGCACCCCGATGACTCCGCGATCGCCCAATCGACCTGGACAGCCTTTATGGCTGAGGGGCAAGAATATTCCCAGGAGTTTCGGTTTCAGGCGGAGGACGAAGGGGCGCGCTGGGTTTCGGTGCGATCGGCCCGCCTGGTGTCCGAGCAGCGGCAGTTTCTGGGCTATGTGGGCACCGTTGAAGACATTACCGAGCGCAAGCAGGCCGAGGCGGCCAACGCCCAGGTAATTCGCGAGCAAGCGGCTCGCCAGGAGGCGGAGACCGCCAACTGCATGAAGGACGAGTTTATTGCGGTGCTCTCCCACGAGCTGCGCACGCCGCTTAATTCAATCTTGGGTTGGTCGCACCTGCTGCGAGCGCGCAACCTCGACCCGCAAAAAACCGACTACGCCATCAGCACCATTGAGCGCAACGCCATTGCCCAAAAGCAGCTGATCGAAGATATTCTCGACGTGTCACAGATTGTGCGGGGCAAGCTCCAGCTCCACTGCCAGCCGCTCGATCTGGCGGCGATCGCCCAAACGGCCCTAGAGACGGTGCGGCCAGCGGCAGAGACTAAGGCGATCGCCCTGGATGACAATGTTCAAGACACCGCCCGCCTAGAGATTGTGGGAGACGCCCTGCGGTTGCAGCAGGTGGTTTGGAACTTGCTCACCAACGCGATTAAATTCACTCCCCAGCAGGGGCGGGTAGATCTTCACCTCTCGATGGTGTCCGACCTGCCCCCGACCTTGAGCCCTCCCCCCCCATCCTACGAGCCGGGCTATGCCCAGCTGCGCATCAGCGACACCGGCATGGGCATCGACGCCGACTTTTTGCCCCACATTTTTGATCGGTTTCGCCAGGCCGACAGCAGCACCACCCGCGCCCAGGGGGGGCTTGGACTGGGATTGGCGATCGTTTACTACCTGGTAGAGCAGCACCAGGGCTACGTCTGGGCCGAAAGCCCTGGTGCAGAGCAGGGCACCACCTTTACCGTGGCTCTGCCGCTGGTGCCCTCTCCCTCTGACCCCGCGCCTGCCGCACTTCCTGATCCGCAACCCGCCGAGATCGGCCTCCGTGCCCTGGTAAATATGCCTATCTTGATCGTTGACGATGATACCGACACCCGCGACTATCTGACGTTTTTGCTGGAGTCCCAGGGGGCGATCGTCACGGCGGCGGCCACGGCGGGGGAAGGCTTTCAGTTGCTCAGCTCAACGCAGCCAGCGCTGCTGCTGTGCGACATCAGCATGCCCGATATGGATGGCTACACCCTAATTCAGAAAATTAGAACGGAATTGCCCGCACCCCAGGCTCAGATTCCGGCGATCGCCATTACGGCCCACGCCCGCGTCTCTGACCAGGCCCACGCCCTGGCCACCGGGTTTCAGCACCATCTGCCCAAGCCGGTGGAGGCCGACGTGCTGATTCAAACGATTCTTCAGGTGACTGGGTTAATGGCCTCCTAGGCGATCGCCTCAGCCTGCACCCCTTGCCAGAAGGGCTAAAGCTTGGTACATCTGTGCCATGTCTTCAGGCCGTACCCACGATCGCATTACCCTCTGGGCCTTACCGCTGGTGGTGCTGGCTGCCTTTCGCGTCACCCTCAGCGGCTGGCTGACCACGGTGGTCTGTCTGGGGTTTTTGCTGGGCGGCTGGATGCTCGGCCCCGATCTCGATATTCACTCGGTGCAGTACAAGCGCTGGGGCTGGTTGCGGTGGATCTGGCTCCCCTACCGAGGCCGCATTCGCCATCGATCGCACTGGTCCCACGGGCCGATTGTGGGCACGGTGGTGCGCGTGCTCTACCTGTCGCTGTGGCTGAGCTTTGGCGGGCTGTTGCTGGTCGATCTGCTCAACAGCGCCCAGCGCACCGCCCTTTCCTGGGGCGAACTGATCGACGGGCTGAGCTGGGCCTTAACCACCTACTGGCCCTGGTGGCTGGCCCTGGTAGTGGGGCTAGAACTCGGTGCCCTCAGTCACTACGTCACCGACTGGATATCCTCAGCCTCCAAGGGCAAGCGACGACGGGCCAAGCAGCGGCGGCGGTAGTTGAGGTGAGTTATAGCTATAGCCAGCCTAGTTGAGACAGTTTCCCTATAAACGTTCAAACGTTTGAGCGTTTTCATGGTTGCTTGATGTCCTAACCGATGTGACTACGGCTATAAAAGAATGTCTGGGCAGTTTTGAGCTTTGAGCTTTGAGCTTTGAGCTTTGAGTTTTAAGTTTTGAGTTTTGAATGCCTTTCGTACACCAAAAATTCAAAATTTCTCCTTCGGAGACGCTTCGCGAACAAAACTAAGCATCCAAAACTCACTCGCCCCCCACCCCCTACCCTTCCACCGGCGGCGATTTCTCCCAGCGATCGCCCTCAACCACCGTATGCACCTCCCACTCGCGGCTGGGCTGGGGATAGTCTTGGCGAAAGTGGCCGCCCCGGCTCTCGGTGCGAAAGGCAGCGCTGTTGAGAATCAGCCAGGCAATGTCGTAGAGGTTGCCCAGCTCGCCCCAGGCTCGCACCAATGGCCAGTCAAGGGTATCGGGTAGGGAGTAGGTATGGTCGGGAGACAGGTGGTGGAGAGCCTGCCAGGGGTGTTGCTGCCATTCGGTGCGCCACTGGCTCAGGGCGGCGATCGCCCCCTCTAGCCGAGCCTGATCACGGCTGATGGCCGCAGCATCCCACATCAGCTGGGTTAGCTGCTCTCGCTGCTGATGAATTGTCGTCAGTGCGTCAGCGGCGGCGTTCTGGGGCCACAGGGCGGTCGCATCCAGGGCTGAGACCTCGGAAGCCGCTCCTTCGAGGTCAAAACTACGGTTTGCTTGCAGGGGCAGGTTGGCCAGTTCTGCACCGTAGACCAGGCATTCCAGTAGAGAGTTGCTGGCTAGACGGTTGGCCCCGTGGACGCCAGTGCTGGCGTTTTCGCCTACGGCATAGAGGCCGGGAATCGTGGTTTGGCTGCTGAGATCCGTCGTGATGCCGCCCATCCAGTAGTGGGCGGCAGGGGAAACCGGCACGGGGTCGATGAGTGGGTCGATGCCCCAGGTGCGGCACACCTGCAAAATGTTGGGGAAACGGTACTGCAAGCGATCGCGGGGAATGGGCCGCATGTCGAGCCAGACGCGGCTGTCGCCCGTCTTTTGCAGGTGGTGAAAAATGGCGCGGCTGACCACGTCGCGCGGGGCCAGCTCGCCGTCGGGATGGTAGTCGAAGGTAAAGCGGTAGCCCTGGCGATCGACTAAATGTGCGCCTTCCCCCCGCACCGCTTCGCTAATGAGAAATGGCGGTGCTCCCGGTTCCGCCAGGGAGGTAGGGTGAAACTGCACAAATTCTAAATCGCGCAGCTGGGCTCCGGCCCGCCAGGCCATAGCCACGCCATCGCCCGTGCTGGCGGTGGGGTTCGTAGTTTGGGCATAGACCTGGCCGCCGCCCCCCGTGGCCAGCACCGTGGCCTGGGCCGACAGCCACTGAAGCTGCTGATTGTGGGCCACCAGCGCCCCTCGGCAGTGGCCCTCGACCATCCACAGGTCAAGAGCAAAGGCGCTTTCAAAGACGGTAATGTTGGGCCGCTGGAGCACCGCCTCGGCCAAAATCGACACGATCGCCCGTCCTGTGGTGTCGGCGGCGTGGAGCACGCGGCGGCGCGAGTGGGCGGCCTCTAGGGTCATGGCCAGCTGGCCCTCGGTGCGATCGAAGGCGACCCCCAGCTCTACCAGGCGCTGGATACAGGGGGCGGCCTTGCTGGCTAGGTGCTCCACGGCCGGGGCATCGCACAGTCCAGCCCCGGCTACCAGGGTATCGGCCACGTGAAGGGATACGGCGTCGTCTACGCCGATGGCGGCGGCGATGCCCCCCTGAGCCCAGTCGCTGGCGGAAATTGACAGGGTGTCTTTGGTCACCAGGCCAATGCGCCACTGGGACGGAATCGAGAGCGCCGAGTAAAGCCCGGCGGCACCTCCCCCAATCACCAGCACATCGAAATGCTGATTGGGGGTTGGTGCAAGCGGCGACAAATCAGGCTGGGTCAAAGACGACTCCCAAGAATGATTCAAATAGTAAAGTGCTAAAAACCCTGGCTAACCAGCGTTGACCTTGGGCCAACCTGACCAACCAGGGCTACTAAGGGCGGCTAAGCCAAACAGAGGGATGGCCCGCTGTTTACTTGTAAACGCCGTTGTTGAAGCGATCGCCACCTTCTACAAGAGCGGAGTCAGTCACGGTAACCGTGAAGTTATCCAGGTTCTTGCGGAGAATCTCAATCTGCGGATCGCTCAGGCCCGGTAGATCGAGCACGTCGTCAACGCTCTCGTAGGGAGCATTGAGCAGAATCTTGCGCGCCAGGGTGGGGTACAGTCCAGGAAACTTTCTAAAGCCCTGTACGTTGGCGTTGTTGAGGTCCAACTTAGCCCCATATTCTGTTTTGAGCTTGGCGTCTACCGAATTCTGCGGCGATTCTGCCAGCCAGGCCGTGGCCACAATGGGGGCGCTCAGAAGGTCTGCCCCAGAGATGGGCTGCGCTACAGCGGGGCTACTCACCCAACCAAACAGCACTGCCAGCGCAACGAGTAGGCCAACCAGTTGTTTCATTTACCCTAATCCTCTCCTACCAGTGTGAATGTCTATACACAGCATTTCTAAGAGACTACCATTTCCCCGGCCCCTACATACCGAGAAGAAAGCTATCCGGGCCGTTGCTGTTATTCTCACGGGGATTCTGGGGGCAGGCGCTCTAGTTCTTCGGCGTAATACTCGCCAATGTCTTGCCCGCGCAGCAAAACCTGCTCGTACCGAATGGCTGCCCGCAGAGTGACCTGCTCATCTACTGGCGGTGGCGCGGCGGTACTCAGCACCCAAATGGAGCCTGAGTCATCCACCAGCTCATACAGACCCTGACCCACTAGGGGTAGATGGCGGCCTACGGTGCCAGCCAGATAAACCGTATCGCGGGGGCTTTGGCTGGCTTCGCTAATGGGGGTGACGGGGTCGAGCCAGGCGAGGCCGGGCCAGGTGCTGAGGCGATCGCGCAGCGAATAGCCCACTGTGGCATCCACGCTGGCCCCGCAGCTCGTGACCGCCACCAGGGTCAGGCCAACCGCTCCGTAGTAGGTAAACCGATACTTTAAAGTGTTCATTGGAGGCTTTTTAGGGCGCTGAGGGGCGATCGCAGGCGTTTAGAGGATCAAAATCTGAGACACTGAGAAGGCGTTGAATCCTTGCTCTGGGCAAAGTTTGCCCTAGGGTTCCAACCGCGATCGTTTCCGAGATACAGGTTAGCGCACCCGGCCATGACCCAACTGCTCGACGGCAAAGCCCTAGCGGCCCAAATTCAAACTGAGCTGGCCGCCACTGTTCAAGCCTTTACTGCCCAGGGGCACCGTCCCCCAGGGCTGGCGGTGATTATGGTAGGCGATAACCCCGCCAGCGTCGCCTACGTGCGCAACAAAGAGCGGGCCTGTAGTCGAGTGGGCATCACTTCCTACGGCAAGCACTTGCCCGCCACCGTCTCCCAGCAGGAGGTGGCCGATCTGATTCAGCAGCTCAATGCTGACCCCAACGTAGACGGCATTTTGGTGCAGCTGCCCCTGCCCGACCACCTCGACGCGGTGGCGCTGCTGCTCACTATCGACCCCGATAAAGATGCCGACGGGCTGCACCCGATTAATCTGGGGCGGCTGGTGCGGGGCGAGCCGGGTCTGCGCAGCTGCACCCCCTACGGCGTGATGCGGCTGCTAGAGGCCGCTAATATTGATCCCGCTGGGGCTACGGCGGTGGTGGTGGGGCGCAGCATTCTCGTGGGTAAGCCCATGGCCCTGATGCTGCTAGAGGCCAACGCCACTGTTATCATGGCTCATTCGCGCACCCCCGATTTAGCTGCGGTGATGCGGCAAGCTGATATTCTAGTGGCGGCGGTGGGTCGTCCCGGTATGATTACGGCTGCTGACGTTAAGCCCGGCAGTGTAGTCATCGACGTGGGCATTAACCGAGTCGAGCAGCCCGATGGCTCAGCGCGGCTGGTGGGGGATGTCGATTTTGCCTCGGTGGAGCCGGTGGCAGCGGCGATTACCCCGGTGCCGGGAGGCGTTGGCCCCATGACCGTGGCCATGCTGCTTGAGAACACCGTCACCAGCTACCGCAACCGCCTGTAACCCAGAGATTGTCCAGTCTTAAACTCACTTTTTTGTCGCGTTTCAACCTGCCTGCCGCCATGGTGCCAACCAACTCCCTCGATTCTAGACCCGCCGCCACTGGCCCCTTTGATTTGCAAGCCTACCTGGCCGAGCGTCGCCCCCAGGTAGAGGCCGCCCTCGACCAGGCTCTGGCCCTGCGCTACCCCGAAACCCTCTACGAATCTATGCGCTACTCGCTGCTGGCCGGGGGAAAGCGGCTGCGCCCCATTCTTTGCCTAGCCACCTGTGAACTGGTGGGCGGCAGTATAGCGGTGGCGATGCCCACGGCCTGTGCCCTGGAGATGATTCACACCATGTCGCTGATCCACGACGACCTGCCGTCGATGGATAATGACGACTACCGCCGGGGCCGCCTCACCAACCACAAGGTCTACGGCGACGATGTGGCTATTCTGGCGGGCGATGCCCTGCTGACCTATGCCTTTGAGCATGTGGCGACTCAAACCCAGGGGGCCGATCCTGAGCGTGTGCTGCGGGTCATTGCCGGGCTGGGCAAGGCGGTGGGGGGTGAAGGTCTGGTGGGCGGTCAAGTGGTAGATTTGGCCAGCGAGGGCAACCCTGATGTGACGCTAGAGACCCTTAACTACATTCACAACCACAAGACGGCGGCCCTACTCGAAATTTCGGTTACCTCTGGGGCCATATTGGCGGGGGCTGGCGAAGAGGTGATTGAAACCCTGCGCCAGTACGCCCAACGCATTGGTCTGGCCTTTCAAATTGTGGATGATATTCTCGACATCACTTCGACGCCAGAAACCCTGGGCAAGTCAGTGGGCAAAGACATCACGGCCCAGAAGGTGACCTACCCCAGCCTGTGGGGGCTGGAAGAGTCGCGTTGCCAGGCCAATCAGCTGATTGACGCGGCGAAGGAGAGCCTGGCGAGGTTTGGGGATCTAAACCAGCCGCTGCTGGCGATCGCCGACTATATTGTTGCCCGTACCTACTAGGTTTGCCTGCGCCGATGGATAGTTTTAGCGACATCTTCAACAACCATGTGCTCGTGGTGGCTCTGATTGCCTGCTTCACGGCCCAGGGGCTCAAGGCCATTATCGAACTGGTGCGCCACCGCAAGCTCAACCTGCGGGTGATGGTAGAAACCGGCGGTATGCCCAGTGCCCACTCGGCCCTGGTGACGGCCCTAGCCTGTGGTATTGGCCAAACCCTGGGCTGGTCAAGCCCAATATTTGCCGCCACGGCGGTGTTTTCCGTGATTGTTATGTACGACGCGGCAGGGGTACGCCAGGCGGCGGGCAAGCAGGCCAAGGTACTCAACCAAATTATCGACGAACTCTTTCAAGAAAAGCCCGAAATTAGAGAAGACCGGCTGAAGGAGCTGCTGGGCCATACGCCCTTTCAGGTGATTGCCGGTTCGATTTTAGGAGCCATGATCTCCTGCCTGGCTGCTCCGGCCTATTGAGCTGATGCTCTACTGGGTTGATCCAAAAAAGTAGCCGGTAGCTGAGGGGAGTCACAGCTACCGATTACTTTTTTGGAATTGACTTGCCTTAAAGGGAAAACCCTAGGGTGCAGTGAGGGCTACCGCTGGGGTCAGCATCACCACTTCCTGGCTATCGACGATAAATCCAGGGATGTTGAGGCCGGTGAGCACGGACAGGGTGGAGGCGGCCCCTGCTACATCCGGGCTGTGGGCAATGAGTAGGTAAGAGCGCTGGCGATGTACCGCTAGACCTACGGCCTGGCCCACCTGGCGCTGAATGGCGATCGCCGACTCAGGCTGATACTGGTAATCCACCAGCACCGCAAAGCCTGTGCCCAGGGGCTGAGGGGCGTAGGCGGTCGGTGTTGTCGTCGCAGCTGGGGGAGTCGCCGGGGTAGGGGTGCCATTGCTGGGCTGGGCGCCATTCGCGGGCGGAGTTGTGCCGCCAGCAGGTGGAGTCGTGCCGCCAGTCGGTGGGGTCGTGCTTGCGGTGGGTGGGGCTGGCTGAGCGGCAGTGGTGGCTGGCCGGGCTACAAAGGCCTGGAAGCCTTCTACCTCAGTCATATACTGGGCCCAGGCGTTGGCATTCTCTAAGTTGGTGAACCCTCCAGCCCGTACGACGGTGTCGTTAAGGTAATCGCAAACCAGGACGGTGCTGTTGGAGGGCAGCAGGTTCTGCACCCGCGTGCGCTCGGCTTCGGTGTTGCTGCGTACCAGCAGCAGATACTCATTGGCTGCCGGGGGCGGGCAGGGCGGAAACTGAGCCTGGGCAGCAGTCCAGACCCCGGCTAGCGGTGCCAGCAATAACCCCAGGGCAAGGCTGCCCGCGCGGGGCAGTGTGATCCAACTAAGCGATATTGGTGCGCTGCTCCGTTTCAAACCCTTTACCATTGCTCTATTTATTACAGCCATAATCTGCCAGCGATTCTAGCCTAAAGCAGCGATCGCGGGGCAGAGATTCTCAGTTTTGATCGCAATTGCGCCTGGCCTCGCCCTAGGACACCACCGCATCCAGGGAGGCAAGGGGATCGGGGATAGAGGCAGAGGGAGCCTCAAACTCACCCGTGCCTACATAGTCAAACCGCAGCTTGACCCAGGTAATGAACTGCTTGCTGGTGGAAACTAGCGCTACAGCGGGCTGGGGGCAGCGGGCCTTGACGCTGGCCAGCTCAGGAGCCTCTAGAAAAGCGGGGGACTTCACCAGCCAAAAATCCACCTCTTGCTCTTGCTCCTGATAGTAGCGGCGGCGCTCCTTGAGGACTTCATCCAGGGGCTCTTCTTCAAGCAGAAATTTTTGGCTGGCGACGGCGTAGTAGTAGGTGGTCATGGGGAATCTCCTTTGTGGGTGGGAAGGTGAGGTGGGTGGGGAAGGTGAGGGGTGAGGGGTGAGGGGTTTTGCCCTACCCCCTTACTCCCTACCCCCTACTCCCCACTCTAAATCAGCGCTTTCATCTCGCGGACAGCGCGCTCTAGGCCAACAAGCACGGCGCGGCTGACGATGCTGTGGCCAATGTTCAGCTCTTCCATGCCGGGGATGCGGGCGACTGGGGTGGTATTCCAGTAGGTGAGGCCGTGGCCAGCATTGACCCGCAGGCCGAGGGCGATCGCCTGGGCCGTTCCCTGAGTCAGAATGTCGAGTTCGCGGTGGAGGTCGGCTTCGACCTTGGCTTCGGCATAGGGACCGGTGTGCAGCTCAATGAACTGGGCACCGACCTGGGCCGAGGCTTCGATTTGGTCGGTGGCGGCATCAATGAATAGGCTGACGGGAATGCCCGCCTCCTGGAGGGTGCTGACCACAGTTTTCATGCGATCGCGCTGACCCGCCACATCGAGCCCGCCTTCGGTGGTCACTTCTTCGCGCCGCTCGGGCACCAGGGTGACATAGTCGGGTTTGACATCGAGGGCGATCGCCACCATTTCGTCGGTGGCGGCCATCTCTAAGTTCAGGTGGGTACGCACGGTCTGCCGCAGCAGGTGGACGTCGCGGTCTTGCATGTGGCGGCGGTCTTCGCGCAGGTGCACGGTGATGCCGTCGGCACCAGCTAATTCGGCCAGCACCGCTGCGGCCACGGGGTCGGGCTCGACGGTGCGGCGGGCCTGGCGAATCGTGGCAATGTGGTCGATGTTGACTCCCAGGGTAGGCAAGCGATCGCTCCTCAACGTTCCAATCGGCTACAGCCTACGATCCTACCCCATGAAATTCCCTACTAAAAGTCAATGGAGCGAATCAGGGGCTGAGGGTTGGGGGTAGCGGGGGAACTATCGGCGGGGGAAATGGCGGGAGATGAGAGGGTGGTGCGATCGGCGGCGTTGACGATCGCACCCAGCAGCGGCAGGTCTTCATTTTCTAAAAGTTGTTCTAACAAGGCCTCTAGCACCGCTTTGTCGGTGTAGCCGGGGCGGGTCACCAGCAGCAGCCCATCGCTGGCGGCCCCGAGTAGCAGGGCGTCATTGCTGTTGCCCAGGGGCGGCGCGTCGATCAGCACCAGGTCAAAGCGGGCGCGGGCATCGGTTAAAAATTGCCCCATCTCGCTCGACTCTAGAATGGCTGCCGGGTGGGGCTGGGGGCCAGGGCTGGGGGCTAGGTAGAGGTTTTCGACCCAGGGGGCAAGCTGAATGGGCTCTTGCTGCCGCCCGGCGTAGTAGTGCAGCGGTTCGGAGATGGCGGCTGGATCAAGCTTGACCCCTAACCGATGGCCGCAGGAGGGTTGACGCAGGTCGGCCTCGACAATCAGGGTGCGGCGACCGGCGCGGGCGGCGGCAATGCCGAGGTTAAAGGCGCTGGTGGTTTTCCCTTCCCCTGACCGGCTGCTGACCATCAGCACCACTCGTGGGGGGGCGCTAGCTTCGGATAGGCTGCCCGCTCGGCGCAGGCTGCTGCGCAGGCGCTCGTAGATTTCGAGGTCGGGAGTTTGGGGCTGGTAGAGAATCGGCCAGCCCTGGGAGGAAGTAGCCGCCAGAGCTGGGACTAACCCCAGCACCGGCACATCCTGATCGGTGAGAATGCCCTGGAGGTCTTCGGCGGTGCGGGCGGTGCTGTCGAGCAGATCGAGCAGAAAGACCACGGCCCCGGCAGCAACGACCCCCAGCAGGCCGCCCACGGCCATTACCGCAACCGGGCTGGTGGGTGGGTCAGCCTGGAGCGTGGTGGTGGGCGGCTGGGCCACGGTGAGGCTGCTGGCGGTTTCGGCTTCGGCGGCCTCGGCATCGATGCGTTTGGCCTGAATCTGGTCGTAGAGGGCCTGGTTGAGGGCCACCTGTTGGGCCAGGCGGTTGCGCTCTAGCTGCTTGTTGGGCAGGCTGGAGTACTGCTGGCGCAATTGGCCATCGCTCTGACTGAGCACCTGCTGCTGGCTGGCCAGAGCGGCCCGTTGGGCGCTGAGGGTGACCAGCTGGTTGGCCAGGGCGGCGCGGGCGGGGTCGAGGGTGCTGTTTTGGCGCACTTCGCTGACGCTGGGCAGAGCGGCCAGGTCTTGCCCCCCAATCACTTCCTGGGCGCGCTCGGCCAGCAGGGCGTTGTAGGCGGCCAGGTTTTGGCGCAGGTCTTGAATGGTGGGGTGCGACTCGCGCAGGGTGGCCGACAGCAGCTTGAGCTGGGTTTCGCTTTCTAAAATCTGCGATCGCAGCTGGGCAATAATTGGGTCAGCGCTCAGGGCCGAAGCGGTGAACGCCTGCCCCGGCGTCAGCCCTAGCTGCTGTTGCAAGCTCTGGATCTGGGAGTCGAGCCCCGCCAGGGCGATTTGGTTCTGGCGCTGCTGCTGCTGTCCCCCCGAGATCGCCCCCAGCAGGCTGCCGTCGAGGGCCGCTTGAATAGCCGGGCCTTCGGTGCGATCGTAGGCTTCCAGCGCCTGTTCGGCAGCCCGAAGATCGGCCTCCACAGCGGGCAGGCGTTCATCTAGGGCGGTCACAATCGCCCGAGTGCGAGCCCGGTTGGTCACGCGGCTGAGTTCCACCATGGCCTCAAACATCAGGCTGAGGGCGAGCTGGGTCTGCTCTTCGTCGGCTCCGCGAAAGGTGACGGTGACCCGCTGCACCACGTTTTCCTCTCCCTCAAGCTTGACTGTGGTACGGTAGCGCAGGGTTTCGGGGTCCATTGAAACCCCGCGCCGCTCCAGCTCTTGGGACACCTGCTGAAGCAGCACGTCGGCTAGCAAAAATTCCTCCGAAATAATGCCCTGGCCCCGCTGCTGTACCTCAGTTCCGGTGGCGGTTAGGGCAATGACTGGGGCATTCTGCACCAGCACCCCCTCGGCTCGGTACAGCGGCGGCGGTGGTGGCTGCACGGCCACTACCGCCGAAATGCCCAAAATGCCCAGCAGGGTGGCCAGACTGGGCCACTTGTAGCGGTCTAGGGCCAGCAGATAGCGCTTAATAAAGGGAGAAACCATCGCGGCTCTGGGGGGCTAGGGCCTAAATAACGAGTCTGCCGAATCAGTTAACGAGTCGAAAAAGAGTAAGAACCCCAGTACATCGCGGAAGGGCTGGGTAAAGGTATTGAGAGCATAGCTGACCCGCGCCAGCAGGTTGCGGTCAACCACCAAAATGTCGTTCTCCTGGAGGGGAATGTTTTGGGTGAGGTCGCCGTTTACCGCCGCTGTCGCATCTACCATAATCGTATCGGCAGACCCGGTTTCGGGATTGAACCGCAGCACCGCAATGCGGTTGTAGGCGGCCACATCGGGGTTGACCCCCGCCACGGCCAGGGCATCTAAAAAGCGGCTGCCGTTACGCAGGTTGATCGACCCAAAGCGAGCCTCGCCGCCCCGCCCCCCCGCTGCTCGGTTGAGCACCCGGATGGTGATCTCGGGTCGAGCCAGGGTTGAGGTGGCCACCAGGGCGCGATCGTAGCTCTCTACCGCCTCTGGCGTTAGGCGGGGCACGGTGATGACATCGCCGTCTTGCAGCCTCACCTGGGGAATGGGCTCGCCCTGGAGGAGGGGCGTAAATAGATCGATCGTGCGCGATATGATCTCGCCGGTTTCCAGGGGGCGATCGACCTGTACTAGGCGCAGGTCGGCCAAGGTGGTAGAGCCCCCCGCCGTCAGCAGCGCCACCGACAGCTGCGGAGCCTGTAAGGGGTACAGTCCGGGACGGGGCACCTCACCCACCACTGTCACCTCCACCGGGCGCTGGGTGGTAAGAATCACCGACACATCGGGATTGACCACGTACTGGTTATAGAGGTTAAAAATTGTTTCGCGCGTCTCCTCTAGGGTGAGCCCGGTGAGGTTGAGGGTGCCCGCCAGGGGCATCACCACGTTGCCCTGAATGTCTAGGGTGGCGGGGAAGCTGAGGTCGGGAAACCGCTGTACTCCGACAAAAATGCCGTCCCCAGGGCCCAGTCGGTAGTCGTCGAAGGCGATGTTGGGAATTGAGGTGTTGGGAATCTCAGAGTCTAGCCTAAGGCTAGGGTCGGGGCTGCCAGTGGGGGCGTCTGCTGGCGGGGGCTGGGCCAGGGCTGGGGCGATCGCTACGGTCAACCAAAGGCCCGTCAGGCTGCCCCAGCACCCCAGCCGTTGGGCAGCAGCCCCAAAACCACTGCCTTTGGCGGAACCACAAAAAACCATAGCCTTAACCGTGGGGACAGGATCGCGAGGTGCGAATACCCAATATTGCCCTATTTCTTTGGGGGTGGGCCAGGATTTAGCGCCGTCTCGTGGGCTGATTTGTGGGGCTGGGGTTGCTGGTGGGGAATGCGATCGCAGCCAATATCCCCCCAGAGGTCAGCGACAAAGCTTTAAGTTTTGGTTTTAGTAGTCTGTAGACGCTTCAGGGTGCAATCAGGGATTTGGAATTTTTCAGCAATCTATCTGAACCTTCTCACCCCTACTGAGTTCAGCCATATTGCCTGTACAGCGGTTAAGAATGGGTACACTTAGCCCTGCGCGGCTCAATTTTTCATCCTAGATACATCTCTATGGTTAGTTTTGGCTGGTTTGCTACAGGTATCTTCAATGGATAAATCTTTAAAAGCTGCGGTCATTGGCACCGGCGTCATTTCTAAACAACATTTGAGCTTTCTAGATAGTTCTGACCACAGTGAATTGGTTGGAGTGTGCGATCTGTCTGCTGCCGCCGCAAAGTACGCCGCTGAGACGTTTCACGCCGGGCAGGCCTTCACCGATTACCAGGCGATGCTGGCCGAAACCAAGCCTGATGTGGTGCACATTCTCACCCCGCCTAACACTCACCAGAAGCTAGTCACCGACTGTCTCAATGCCCAGGCCCACGTCATCTGCGAAAAACCGATTACGCCAGCCTACGAGGATTTCAAAACCCTCTGGCAATTGGCCCAAGAGAAACATCTTCACCTAATTGAAAACCACAACTATCGGTTTAACGAGGCCATCCTCAAAATCGAAGAGATGGTCAAAAATGGCACCCTGGGAGAGGTGCAAGAGGTTGAGGTGCGCGTGGCCCTGGGCTATCGCGAAGCGGGCGGACGCTTTGCCGATCGCAACCTGCCCAACCCCGTCCACAAGCTGCCCGCCGGGGTCGTGCACGATGTCATTACCCACATGGCCTACCTGCTGCTGCGGTTTATGCCCGAGGTAGACCGGGTTGCGGCGGCTTGGAGCAACCACGGTGGCGGCGACCTGTTTAAGTACGACGACCTCGACGCCATTTTGCTCAACGGCCAGCAACATGCCCGCCTGCGGTTTAGCTGCTACACCAAGCCCGAGTGCTTTACCCTATTCGTCCGGGGTAGCCAGGGCTATGCCGAAACCGACCTGTTTCAGCCCTACCTGCGCACCGTGATTCCTCGGGCCGGGGGTGAGCAACTGTCGCCGCTAGTCAACCACTTCGTCAACGGCTGGGATCTCATGAGTTCCAGCGTTAAAAACTTCCGCAACAAAGTCATGCAGCGCACCGCCTACGAAGGGCTACACCGCCTGCTCGACCAGACCTATGCCGCCATTCTTCACAATCAGCCCATGCCGGTGAGCTTTGAAGATATGGATGAAACCAACCGACTGATTGAGACCCTACTGGCACAGGAGAACCGAGTATGAAGCTGTTTATCACTGGAGCTTCGGGGTTTTTAGGCAAGTACGTGGTGGCCGAGGCGGTGCGCCAGGGCTACACCGTCAAGGCCGTGGTGCGCCCCGCCACCGACGCCTCGAAGCTAGCCTGGGCTGACCATCCTGCAGTGGAGCTGGTGCGCCTCGATCTGCGCCAGGGTCGCGGCATCGCCGAAGCCCTCAGCGACGTAGACTGCGTGATTCATATGGCGGCGGTCAAGGGCGGCGATTTCTACGATCGCTTCGCAGGCACCGTGCTCACCACCGAAAACCTGCTGGGGGCGATGACCACCGCTGCCGTCAAAAAGCTGGTGGCCACCAGCACCTTCTCGGTGTACGACTACTTCAACCCCCCAGCCAACCAGGTAATCGATGAAACCTTCCCCATCGAGTCTGAACCCGAGTACCGCGACGCCTACGCCCAGACCAAGCTAATTCAGGAAGACCTGATGCGCGACTGGGGCAAAGCCAACGGTGCCGTCGTCACCCTGATTCGCCCCGGCATGATCTACGGTCGCGAGGCGCTGTGGAATGCTTGCCACGGAGCCGACTTTGGCTCCAAATGGCTGCTGATTGGCCCCAATGCCCTAATTCCCGTCACCTATGTTGAAAACTGCGCCGAGGCCATTGTGCTATCGGTGGGCAGCGCTGCCGCCGCTGGCGAAGTGATCAACGTGGTGGACGACAATTTGCCTACCCGCCGCCAGTTCACCCAGGCACTGGTGAAGCGCACCGAAAACCCGCCCCAGGTCATCCCTATGCCCTGGGGCATGATGCGCGGCGTCTCCAGTTTGGCCTGGTTTGTGAATCAGCAACTGCTCAAGGGCAAAGCCCGCCTGCCGGGGCTGCTGATTCCTGCCAGCTTGGATGCGCGACTGAAGCCCTTTCGCTACACCAATGCCAAGGCTAAGGAAACGCTGAACTGGAGCCCCCGCTACACCCTGGAGGCGGCCCTCGATCGCAGCGTCAGCAACCAGAACCTGTTGAGCGACATATTGGCCAAAGCTCCTGCCACTCCCACCCTGGAGCCTGTAGCCCAGGGCTAGCGGTTGTCAGCTTAAGCACAATAAAGTCCGTGTTTCTAGCCTTGGGAACACGGACTTTTTGATTGCGCAGTAAATTTGCCTGCTAGAAACCCAGTCCGTCGCCACAATAAGAAAGTGATGATGTAACGGTGGATGCTGGCAGCTATGGAAATTGAGCACATTCTTGCAAAGGCCCTGGCCGGGGATGATATTGTCCCAACTGAGGGTGTAGCGCTCCTACAGCAGCGAGATCCATCAGCCCGAGAGGCCATTCGCCATGCGGCTGACACCCTGCGCCAGCGGCAGGTGGGGGAGACCGTTACCTACGTGGTCAACCGCAACATCAATTTCACTAATATCTGTGAGCAGCACTGTAGCTTCTGCGCCTTTCGCCGCGATGCCGAGGATGAAGGGGCTTACTGGCTTGACTTTACCCCCATGCTCGAAAAAACCACCGAGGCGATCGCCGTAGGAGCCACCGAAATTTGTATGCAGGGCGGGTTGAACCCCGAGGCCAAAATCGACGGTCGCTCTCTGAACTATTACCTAAAGCTGGTGAATACCATCAAGGGCTCGTTCCCCGCGCTGCACCTGCATGCCTTCTCGCCCCAGGAGGTGGAGTTCATCGCCCGCCAGGACGGGATGAGCTATCGCGACGTACTGCTGGCCCTTAAGGATGCCGGGGTGGGTTCGCTGCCGGGAACGGCGGCAGAGGTACTCGATGACGACGTGCGGCGCGTGTTGTGTCCTGAAAAGATCAACTCTGCTACCTGGCTGGAGATTATTGGCCTCGCCCACGAGATTGGTCTGCCTACCACCAGCACCATGCTCTCGGGCCACATTGAAACCCCCGCCCAGCAAATCACTCATCTGGAAAAGCTGCGCCAGCGCCAGCGTCAGTCCCTAGAGGCAGGCTACTCGGCGGCGATGACGGAATTTATTGTGCTGCCGTTTGTAGGGCAGGAGGCCCCCAAGCCCCTGCGCCGCCGGGTGGGGCGCGATCAGCCGGTGCTGGCCGATGCGCTACTGCTGATGGCCGTGGCCCGCATCTACCTGGGCAACTGGATTGTCAACCATCAGCCCAGCTGGGTGAAGCTGGGGCTGGGCGGCGCGACCGAGGCGCTCACCTGGGGCTGCAACGACATCGGCGGCACCCTTATGGAAGAGCACATCACCACTATGGCCGGTGCCCAGGGGGGAACCTGCATGACGGTGGCGGATCTGCGGGGGGCGATCGCCCATCTAGGCCGCCCGGCCCGCCAGCGCGACACCCTCTACGGATCGATTAACTCCTCTGAAGGAGCTGTCTCCCCCTCGGTAGCTGCCGGAACTGCCGGAAACACCGCCCCGGCCCGACAGTCGCGCAGCCAGAGTCTCACCGCCTGACCGACAATGCCATCGCTGCTCTCCTGGGGTGGGGTGGGGGCGCGACTGATAGAGCCTAAGGGGCCACTACTGGGATAAGTGCCCAGGCTTGAAAACAGCAGGGCCATGTGCCAGCCCTCCTGGGTGGGGGTGAGAAATAACCAGTGGTGGTGTTGCAGGGATGTCGGTCGCCCTTGCCAGTACTGTCGCTCTAGGGTGGTAAAGAACACCTGCTGCAAGTCTGCATCGGGTACGCGATCGCTCGCAGCCCCTGCGGGAGACAGCTGGGCCAGGTCTAGGGGGGTGAGATCGGGGGCACTGGCCACCAATATGCTGCTTACCGGTTGCAGGGGATTAGTGGACAGATCTAGGTTGCGGCTAGACACCCGGTTGGCATAGCTAGGCAAGTCGGCCAAAAGCTGAGTAGCGAGCACCTGGGGGTCACTCGGGCAGGGGTTGGCGGGCCGCAGATAGCTGGGCTCGGGTTCAGGGGGCTCCTGGGCCTGAAGAGCGCCACCCAGTGCCAGCAGCAGTGCTACGCCCCCAGCCAGAGCGGCTAGGCGGGCTAGGGGGCGATCGCGGTAGAACATTCTTCGCAGATGCGCTCAAAGGCGGCGGCGGGGTCGGGGGCAGCGGTAATTGGGCGACCAATCACCAGTAGGGTGGCCCCGGCATTGAAGGCTTGGGCGGGGGTCATTGTGCGGCGCTGGTCTTGGCTGTCGGCCCAGGTGGGGCGTACCCCTGGGCACACCAAGACAAAGTCGGCGGGCAAAAAGCGTCGCAGCTGGCTGGCCTCCTGGGGTGAGCAAACGACGCCTCTTAGGCCACTATCTCTGGCGAGTAGAGCCATTTGCAGCGCGTAGCTATTGGAGTCAAGGGGAATTTTTAGCTCAACGGCCAGGGTTTGAGGGTCAATGCTGGTCAGTAGGGTAACCGCCAGCACCAGAGGTGGCTCTATGCCCACGGTGTCGGCGGCGGCGATCGCCGCCTGCTGAGCAGCCTCCATGGCTGCCTGGCCCGCCGCCGCGTGAACGGTCAATAGGTCAACCCCATAGCGGCCCGCTGCCCCACAGGCCCCGGCCATGGTGTTGGGAATATCGTGAAACTTGAGGTCGAGAAAAATGCGCTTTTGCCGGGCCTTGAGTTCTGCAATCAGCCCAGGGCCAGAACTGACAAACAGCTCCAGGCCAACCTTCCAAAAGCTCACCTGGGGGAGGGCATCCACCAGGGCTAGGGCCGCCGAGGCCGAGGGTAGGTCTAGGGGCACGATGATGCGCTGATCAACGGTCATAGGCAGGGGGCGGGGGCGTACGGGGCAACGGTCAGACGGGGCGAACCAGCATCAGGGTTTGGCCAAACTCCACGGGCTGGGCATTTTCTACCAAAATCTCGACGATTTCACCGCTGATTTCGGCCTCTAGCTCGTTCATCAGCTTCATGGCCTCGATGATGCACACCGTTTGGCCGCTGCTGATGCGATCGCCCACTCCCACAAAGGCCGGTTCCTCTGGGGCAGGCGATCGGTAGAAGGTGCCCACCATGGGAGAAGTAATCGCCAGCAAATCGCTGCCCTTGCCCGGCGGGGTGGCCGGGGCGGCGGGCGGCGATGCCGACACTGGCTCAGCCACAGGCGGCGAGCTGGGTGCTGACTCTCCTGTCGCCTGGGGAGCTATAGGGGCCGGTGCCACCACTGAGACCATCGCCCCTGGCTTGCGCAGGGTGAGCTCAAAGTCTGAACTCTTGAGGGTGAGTTCAACAATATCGCTCTGGCTCAGGGCGCTAACTAACTCTCTTAAATCGGCGACGCTTAGTTCCACGGCGTAAGTCTCATACGGTCTTATAGGGATGGTCTAATCGGGGGCAATAGGCCAGGCTTGTTCAGCCCATGGGCCGCAGGCGTCAAGCAGCCAGTAAACAACCTACTCGCGACCTAGGTAGGCGTCGGTGCGGGTGTCTACTTTAATGCGTTCACCGATGGAAATAAACAGCGGCACCATCACCTGAGCGCCGGTTTCGAGAATAGCGGGCTTGGTGCCCCCGGTGGCGGTATCGCCTTTCACCCCAGGGTCAGTTTGGGTCACTTCGAGCACGATCGAGTTAGGCAGCTCAACTTCCAAAATTTGGCCGTTCCAGCTGACAACGCTGACCTCCATGCCTTCCTTTAGATATTTCACCTGGGGGCCAATTTCAGTGGGGGTGAGGCGCGCCTCCTCGTAGGTTCCCATGTCCATAAACACCAGCTCTTCGCCATCGCGATAGGTGTGCTGCATGTCTACCTTCTCAATCACCGCCTGGGGCACGGTTTCGCCAGCCCGAAAGGTCTTGTCAACGGTGTTGCCAGTTTTGACATTCTTGAGCTTGGTGCGCACGAAGGCAGACCCCTTGCCGGGTTTGACGTGGAGAAACTCGACCACGCGCCAGACGGAGCCGTCTAGCTCAATGGAGGTACCGGTGCGAAAATCGTTGCTGGAAATCATGGCGCTGGCTACGGGGACAGTCGTAAGTTTGGCAATTCATTTTACCCCCCTGCGGCCATTTCCCGCAGGATTTAGCCTTAACCAGCGAACGGGCTGGGGGCGCGTCAGCGGTGTCTAGGCTGAGGGCCGGAGGTATGAGTTCGAGCCTAGGGGCCGCCAGAGTATGACAAGATTGTTTAGAGGTGCACTGCGCCTATGGTGAACGGCCGCCTGGGGCGGAGCAAGGAGTTATGGCCAAGGATATGCGCGCGATGAATCAACGGCAGAGTTTGGGCTGGGCCACCCTGGTGCGACTGGGGTGGGGGCTAGCCGTGGTGATAGGGGTATGGCTGGGCTCGCTGGCTCCGGCCCTGGCAATGCCTTCAGCTACTCTCGGCGGGCCGCTGGTCGCTTACCTGCCGCCGGGCAACGCCATTACCGACGGTCGCGCTCTGCTGCGCTACTCGCTGCCCATTGACAACCCCGACATTCGCACAGTGCAGGCTAACTTAGAGGGCCTGTCAGAGTGGCTGCGCAGCAAGCGTTGGGGCCCCATGGCCAAAGATTTGACCAAGCTGGAGCGGGTGCTGATGCGCGGTCGCGAGGCGATGCTGGCGGCGGTGCCCGACGGCAAGCGGGCGGCGGCAATTTCCTACCTCGACGATATTCAGGCCCAGCTGGTGCCCCTGCGGGAGGCGGTGGATCTGCGCGATCGCCCCACCGTGCAGGAGAAGCGGTCGGCCATGCTCGACGATGTCAGCCGCATCGAAGAGCTGATGGTCAAGGCCTTTCCCTTTGAGGTGCCCGAGGAGTACAGCAACCTGCCCCAGCTCAAGGGGCGCGCCACGGTAGAAATTACTACCAACAAAGGCACGATGCAGGCGGTGATCGACGGCTACAGCGCCCCGGTGACCGGCGGCAACTTTGTGGACTTGGTGCAGCGGGGCTTCTACGACGATATGGAGTTCATTCGCGCCGAAGACAACTATGTGCTGCAGGCCGGTGACCCCCCCGGCCCCGAGGATGGGTTTATTGACCCTAAAACCAAGTCCTACCGGGCGATACCCCTGGAAATTTTGGTCAAGGGCGACGAAGCCCCGGTCTACGGTACTACCCTAGAAGAGATTGGTCGGTTTTTGGACGATCCGGTGCTGCCCTTCTCGGCCTTTGGCACCCTGGGTATGGCCCGCCCCAACGATGACCCCAACGGCGCTTCCTCGCAATTTTTCTTCTTCTTATTTGAAGCCGAGATGACCCCGGCGGGCCTCAACCTGCTGGACGGGCGCTACTCAGTATTTGGTTACGTGGTGGACAACAAAGAGGTGCTCGACCAGCTCACCCAGGGCGATCGCATTGAATCCATCCGAGTGGTGTCCGGGGCCGAAAATCTGGTGCAGCCGTCCTAGAATTCTGTCGCCGAGCGTGGGCGGGTGGATGGGTAGGCGGTTAGGGAAATTCCTATACCTGCTGCGCTCCCATAGGCGAAGAACTGGACTCACCAGTGGAACATCTGCATGGAAAATCCGCAAACCATTGCTGAACTGGGCGAGCTGGGGCTGCTTGAGCGACTGTTTCGCTACTGTCCTGGGGATGTAATTGGCGATGACGGGGCCGTGGTGGCCCTGCCTCCCGGTCGTCACCTGGTGGTAACGACTGATGTGCTGGTGGAGGGGGTGCATTTTAGCGATCGCACCACCGCCCCCGCCGACGTGGGCTGGCGTGCGGTGGCTGCCAATCTGTCCGATTTAGCGGCCATGGGGGCGACCCCCGAGGGCATTACCGTGGGCCTAAGTTTGCCGGGGCACACGCCCCTGGCCTGGGTCGAGGGGCTTTACCAAGGGATGGCCGACTGCCTGAACCGCTGGGGTGGGGTTGTGCTCGGTGGTGATCTCTGCCGGGCCGATGCCGTTAGCGTGGCGATTACCGCCCTGGGCAGCGTCGCTCCCCAGCGGGCGCTGTACCGCAGTAGAGCCCAGCCGGGGCAGGCGATTGTGGTGACTGGCTACCACGGCCTGTCGCGGGCGGGGTTAGAGCTATTGCTGCATCCCGAGTGGGGAACCGGGGTGGCCCAGGCCGATCGCGATCGCTGGATTGCTGCCCACCAGAAACCTCGGCCTCGGCTAGATGCGATCGCCGCCCTCTGGGAGGTGCTGGGTACCGATGCCGAAGCCGGAGCCATTGCCGCCATGGACTCCAGCGATGGCCTGGCCAATGCGGTGCTGCACCTGTGCCGGGCCAGCGGGGTTGGGGCAGCCCTGCAAGCCGTGAATCTGCCTCTGGAAAGGGCATTGGTGGACTGGGTAGGG
The DNA here is from genome assembly GCA_019358835.1 of Tildeniella torsiva UHER 1998/13D. Classification (GTDB taxonomy): domain Bacteria; phylum Cyanobacteriota; class Cyanobacteriia; order Phormidesmidales; family Phormidesmidaceae; genus Nodosilinea; species Nodosilinea torsiva. The sequence goes on along the minus strand of JAHHIH010000001.1, from coordinate 95,352 downwards.
CGATCGCAGGCCCTCGACTGGTGCCTCTACGGCGGGGAAGACTTTGAGCTGGTGCTGTGTTTACCCAGAGCCCAGGCTGAGGCCTTGCAGGTAGTTCTAGGGCCAGACTGTGCGATCGTGGGGGAGACGACGGTGGCAACCGAGGTTGAACTGTGGCTCAGCGACGGGGGTGCCCCTGAGGTGCTCAGCTTTAATCAAGGGTTTCAGCACTTCGGCTAAATGCCCCTCTTCAGCCTGATCTTGTCCATTCTGTTGCGCTCTTCATGTTGCGCTCTAAATAATATTTTCAGGCTGTTGTGGCCCCAGCTAGGTGAGGTTTAATTGGGGAGTGTAGCAAAAGCACGAAAATAGAAGAGCGAAAAATGAAAAAAACGCTCAGGCGTGAATTCTGGCACTTTGGGCAGTCCTAACCCAGGCTTCACCTGCTGTGTCTGGCCCAAGGCTGGATGCAGCACCCTTTCTGCCTCTGCTTGCCTGTTCTACCATGACCCTATGACCGCCAATGACCTAGAAGACCTGCGGCCCTTTTGCCGAGATGACGTTGCTTTTGAGCAGCTGAAGCAGGTATTAAAGCAGCGAGAGGCCAGCCGCGAGCAGGGCAGGCTCGATGTGGCTCGCCAGACCCATCGCACCCAGGCGCTCGAAGCGCAGCGCCGGGCCGCAGAGGCCGCCAGCCAGGCCAAAAGCCGTTTCCTGGCGATGATTAGTCACGAACTGCGCACTCCGCTCAACTCTATCTTGGGACTGTCGGCGCTGTTGTCTCGGCAGGTGGTGGGTTCGCTTAACCCCAAGCAGGCAGAATACCTGGACTATATTCACGGCAGCGGCGAACACCTGCTGGCGATCATCAGCGACATTCTCGATCTCTCTAAGGTGGAGGCGGGCCAAGAGCACCTGCGATTGGCGCAGGTGTCGCTGACAGAACTCTGTCAGGCCTGCCTGGCGATGATGCAGCCTCGCGCCGCTGAAAAAGGTTTGGTGCTGACCTATCAGGTGGCCGCTCCGGGGCTAGCCACCTGCATTGCCGACGAGCGTCGCCTGCGGCAGATGCTGCTCAACCTGCTCTCTAACGCCATCAAGTTCACGGCCCAGGGTCGGGTTACGCTGACGGTGCACAGCCGCGAGGCCCTGGTGGAATTTAAGGTTGAAGACACGGGGATTGGTATTCCAGCGGATCAGCTAGAGCAGATTTTCCAGCCCTTTACCCAGATCGATCGCGGCCTGGATCGGCAGTACGAGGGCGCTGGCCTGGGGCTAGCGCTCACGCGACAGCTGGCTCAGCTCCACGGCGGCCATCTGCGGGTGACATCGGCGGTGGGGCAGGGCAGCTGTTTTGTGCTCTCTCTGCCCCTGCATGGGCCAGAGGGGAGTTCATCTGCCAATCTGCGGGCGGTGAGGCCGGTGCCGATGGGAGCGGGCGGCCAGCGCCTGGTGGTGTTAGATACTGACCTCGATCACCATCGGGCGTTGATAGCCTATGTTAGGGCCTGCGGTTGGCAGGTCAACGGCTGTCGCAGCTGGGCTGAGGTAAACCAACACCTCCAAGAGCACCGGCCCCACCTGCTGATTGTGGGCGATCGCGAAGCCTGCAACCCAGCGTTGGAGAATTACCTACAGCAGCTCAAGCCGCCGCTGGTGCCTCAGCCCCTCAAGGTGGTGATTCTGCTCCCGGCGGATGCGGCTGCCAACTACTCATCCATCGCCGATGCCTACATCGATCTGCCCTTGACTATTCCTAAGCTTGAGCGCATGCTCTCGCTTTAGCGGTGGGAGGGTGGGGCAACGATAGCCGAGCCGGGTAGGGTTGCTCTGCGCCGGGGACTAGGCACAGGTTTGGGCGACCAGAATTCGATACACTAGGGAGAACAAATTTGCTCAGAAGTGGTTTGAGAAGGTCTAGACAGGCTCATAGATGGCACGGGCTAGCTAGGAGCTAGGTTTTAGGATGGGTCGACCCTGCCCAGGCCAATCGCATTAGCGATCGCTGCTTTCAAATAACCTTCGAGCAACTGTGTGCAGGACAATAGGTTTAGGTTCAGCTAGGTTCACTTCCCATGACTCCGGTTTTGCCCCAAGCGGTTTCCTCGGCCCCCGCCATTGCCCCCACAAAGACTCGCGAAACCACGCGCCAGTCTTATCCCAACTACAAAATCATCGTGCTCAACGATGATGTCAATACCTTTCAGCATGTGGCCGAGTGCTTGATGAAATACATTCCGGGCATGGATGGCGATCGCGCCTGGGATCTCACCAACCAGGTGCACCACGACGGCCAGGCGGTTGTGTGGGTTGGCCCGCTTGAGCAGGCGGAGCTTTACCATACCCAACTCACCCGCGCTGGCTTGACGATGGCCCCCCTCGAAAAAGCATAATCAAGTAATCTTTATTAGATAGTCTTTTCTTAAATCTTTCTTAAAACACCCCAATGACACAAGCCTCGGACGGTCGCCTAGTCTGGAACCACTCCACCCATCTGCCTGGGCTGATTCCTATCCTCGAACGGCTTTTAGAACAGCCCGGCATTGGCACCGTCACTCCGGGGGTGATTGCCAATGTCAGAGCCCACTCCCCCGAGCTGCGGGTGAAGGTATCGGTGCCTATTCGCGGGGGGTTTAAGCTGATTGCCCGCAAGGGTAAAACCGTGCAAGAAGTCTTTGTGCTCACCGAGCTAGATAAACTCACCCTGGAGGGCGCGATCGCAAAGGCTGTCGAGGCGGCTCGGTGACCCTAGGGTCATCCCCGGTTTTAATGCAGGAAGGTAAGGCCACGTTTGCGGTCGGGCAGGCGTTTTACCGCCCCAAAAGCGCGATCGCCCGCGATCTGGCGGTGTTGGCGGCCACCGTCTACCGCCAGCGCCACGGTCACCTGCGGGTGCTCGACGCTATGACTGGCTGCGGCGTGCGGCCCCTGCGCTATGGCCTAGAGGCCGGTGCCGACTGGGTGTGGGCCAACGAGGGCAACCCTGAGCTGGCGGACGTTTTGGCCCAAAACCTGGCGGCTCTGCCCGCCCATACCCGTCGCATCACCCACCTGGATGCCAACCAGGTCTTCTTCACCTGCTACCAGCAGCGCGACTTTTACGACTTGGTGGATATCGACAACTTTGGTGGCCCGGCCCCCTATGTCGACACCGGGCTGTGGGCCACCCGCCTCGGGGGAATGCTTTACCTGACCAGCACCGATGGCCGCGCCACCAGCGGCCACGACCTCGAGCGCAGCGTGAGAACCTATGGAGCCTGCGCGCGATCGCACCCCGCCGTCCACGAACAAGGCCTGCGGTTGATCATCGGCCACGCGGCCCAGACCGCAGCGGCGCGGGGACTGGGCATAGAGCCAGTCTTTTCGCTGTTCACCGGCCAGGTGCATCGGGCGATGGTGCGGCTGGTGAGCAAACCCACCCTGACGGAGGCGAACTATGGATTTCTAGCCTACTGCCACCGCTGCGGGCATTTTCAAACCGTGGATTGGCGGCATTTGGGGCGGGTGAATTGTCTCTGTGGAGTGCAGGATCCACCTGTAGTGAGTGGGCCAATGTGGCTAGGGCCGCTCCATAACGGGGAAATTCTAGCGGAGATGCAGGGTTTGGCAGACAGCTGGGGCTGGAGTTCCCAGTCAAAGCTTTTGGACATTATGGATAAAGAGATTGATTTGCCCCCTTACTACTACCCCCTAGGCGAGATCGGACGGCGCGGACAGATGGATATTCCGAACCGCGATCGCTTGATTGCAGCCTTGCAGATGAAGGGCCACCAGGCGGCGATACCGTCGATGGATTGGCAGGGGGTGAAGACCAATGCGTCGTTTGGGGATTGTGTGGCGATCGCCCGATCGCTCCAGGCCTAGGCTTCAGGTTGGACAATACCTGAGATTAGCCACCTATCTTATCGGCGCATTGCTTCGCGCTAGCAAAGTCTCGCCTCAGCGTTATGCACCCCATGTGGATCACTGCCCCCCTACCTGAGGATATTTTCTCTGCCAAAAATCCCCTAATTCGGGACTCACCCACCCATCCACCCACTCACTCCCCACTCCCTCATCAGTTTCCATTCCTGCAACCACCCCGTCCCACTCCATCCCCCATGGCAAGGTGGGGACAGCGTTAATCGATACCCCCGTTATGGAACACCGATGGATTGGCTGGGCCGCGCTTTCTAGCGGTTTAGCAGCCCTGACTCTAGGCTGCGCTCAGCTCCAGGCCCAGCTCCCGATTGCCCCCGAACCGACTCCCTACAACAACTCAGACTCTGCCCCTCGTTTATCCCAAATCCCTACTGTGGATACAGAACTCACCCAAGCCCAACTCGATTTTGGCTTTGCTCTGTTTGAGCAACTACGGCAAGCGACCCCCGATGAGAACGTGCTGGTGTCGCCCACCAGCGTAGCGCTGGCCTTGGCCATGGCCTACAACGGCGCGGGTGGGGAAACTCAGGCGGCGATCGCCGCTACCCTCCAACTTCACAACCTCGATATCGACCAGCTCAACGCGGGCAACCAGGCCCTGACAGAATATTTGACTCAGCTCGACCCCGAGGTAGCCCTTGAAATCGCCAATTCTCTCTGGGTAAACCAAGATCTGCCGGTGCGGGCTGACTATGTGGAGCGCATGCAGACCGCCTACGCCGCCGAGGTCGCTGCCCTCGACTTTAGTCAACCTACCGCCACCGATCGCATCAACAACTGGGTCAAAGAAAAAACCCGCGATCGCATCCCCACCATTGTTGACGAACTGCCTGCCGACCAGCTCTTGGTGCTGGTCAACGCCATCTATTTCAAAGGAGCCTGGAGCGAGGCCTTTGACCCTGCCCGCACGACGAATCGCCCCTTTACCCTAGCCAGCGACGAAACCATCCAGCATCCCCTGATGGCCCAGCAGGATGACTATCTGTATGCGGAAACTGACCAATTTCAGGCGGTGAGTCTGCCCTACGGCAACGGATCCCTCAGCTTTGAGGTGATTTTGCCCGCCCCCGGCACCGATCTAGCCACTCTATCGGCGCAGCTCACTCCCGCAACCTGGGAAAGCTGGATGGGCCAAATGCGATCGCGCCCCGGCGAAATTCAGCTGCCCAAATTTCAGTTTGAGTACGAAGCCGACCTAATACCGGCCCTGCAAGCCCTGGGTATGGGCATCGCCTTCGATGCAGGTCAGGCCGACTTCTCGGGCCTCACCGAGCTGGATGCCTTCATCAACCAAGTGCGCCACAAAACCTTTATTGAAGTCAACGAAGCAGGTACCGAAGCCGCCGCTAGCACAGCGATCGGCATCATGCCCACCTCCATCGCCCTGCCGCCCGATCCGCCCTTTGAGATGGTGGTGGATAGACCGTTTCTAGCGGCGGTTCGCGATCGCAATACCGGCACGGTGCTGTTTGTGGGGGCGATCGTAGATCCGAGGTAGGGGGTTAGGGAGTAGTAGGGCGGTGAGTTAGTTTTGAGTTTTGAATTTTGAGTTCCTGGGTCAAGACTTGAACTCAACACTCAACACTAAGCATTCAAAACTCTCCCCAACTCCCTCACTCCCCTACTTCCCCTGCCGCTCCTCCAGCAGCCGCTGCCACTCGGAGTCGATTTTGTCCTTCTGAGCAATTTCCTGCTCGGTCAGGTCGGTTTCGGTGGTGTAGGCCAGGTCGTCAGTACCCAGCACGGTTTGAGCCGTGAGGGTTTGGGCGAAGGCCAGCTTTTCGCGCTGGTCGTCGGTGAGCTGACTCAAGACTTCGGCTCGCTGCTCGCGATCGGCGTTGCGGGCGGCAATGCTACCGTTCTGCCGCTGCACCCAGAAATAGCGCACGAGGGGAATACCTAAGAAGGCCGAGCCGTAGCCCAAGAGCACCCAGTAAATCGAGTTGACTAGGGCGACAATACCGCCCAGATCAGCCACCAAACTTGGGTTGTCTCGCAGCATGCTGCCTAGCACGAAGGCTCCAATCAGGTTGGCACTGCCCAGGCCAATGGCGGCCATAATTTGCCCAGAGGTGGCTTGGCTAAAGCGCCGGGGCAGCTCACGCAGAAATGGCGGTGGGTTGATGGTGCGCCGCGCCTTGGCGGTCACCTGTAGCTCAGGAAACTGGTACACAATGCCGCCCTGGGGGCTGACCTGGGGCAGCCCGTTAAAGCGGCTTAGCACCGGCACCATAAAGTCTTCCAGGTCGCTGGCCCAGCCCTTGCCCAGGTCGCCCAAAAACGGGGTGATCTGCTCAGCCACCACCGCGCCCCCGTTGGCCTGAATCACCTGGGCAATGCTCTGCCAGCGGCGGTCGTCTAGATCGGCGTTGGGGTTGCCATCGCCAAACAAAAAGGAGAACACCGCCTCTAGAAAGTTCATCTCTGATTTGGTGCGGGGCCGACGACGGCGATCGCTCCGGGGGTCAAACATCCAAAAAATATCTGGCCCCAGCCAAAAGCGGGGCAAAAATACCATGCCGCCGCCACCACCGCCACCGCCGCTGTCATTGTCCTCACGGCCAGCGCTGCTGGCGGCGATCGCAATGATCGCGATCGCCACCACAATCAGCACCAGCGACAAAATCAGCACTACTGCAAAGGAAATGCGGATCAGGTAGAACAGCACCCGCCAGACCTTTTCCCAAGCGGCCTGCCACCGCAGCCGCCAGGATTTGCTCCACAGCACGGCCTGAATGTTTTGGGGAAAGACGTAGGCGACTTCACCGGACTCGGCCACTTGAAGGTGGGCCTGCACCTCAGTGGCCAGAGCTAACACGCCCTGCTGGGCCTCCATCAGTGGTAGACCGGCCTCAGCGGCCACATCTCCCACAGTGACTCGATAGCCCAGCCGCTCAACCGCCTGGGTAATTGTCTGTGTCTGCGCCATAAATAAACGAACCCCTGGGTTCTAACGACCAGCTGCATCTACAACCAGTATAGAAAGTGCGATCGCGAATCACAGGGGAAGGTAACCGAAGCTGTTGGTGTGTGGGTGAGGCGGGTGCGTGGGTGAGGTAGGTGTGTGGGTGAGGCAGGTGTGTGAGTTTGTGTCACTTACCCACCGACTCCATCTACCTACCGACTCATCTACCCCTTACCCAAAACCTGATCCCGAATAGCCGCAATATCACTCAGCAGCTCCTGCCGGTTAGAGGCCTTGAGCAGGTAGCGGTAGAGGAACCAGCCGCTATAGATTAGGCCGATCAGCTCAAAGGTGGGGGCCAGCAGCGGAAAGTCGTTGATGGCGCTGAGCAGGGCCAGCACCAGCTTGACCGCAATAATGGCGGCAATGATCAAACCCACCGTAACAATGGGCCGACGGTACTGCTTAAAGAAGGTGGATACATATTCAGGCAGGTCACCCAGGAGGGCAGATACCTTGTCCCACACCTTCTGTACCTGGCGGGTGGCCTCATCCCCCAGGGCACCAGCGGTAGATTCCGACGTTTCTACATCGAGCACTGGCCGTTCGGGCTCAGTAAACACAGGATCCGATTCAAATTCTGTACTCATGACGGATTGTCCCAGGGGCTTGATTAAGGGCTATGGAATAACCAAGTCCAGCGCGGGAAGTCTAGCTTTCCCAAAGGCAACAAAGGCAAGACCTCGCCTCTGAACTTGGCTCGGAGTTTAACTCGAAACAAGAATACACCCAATCTTCATCGAGCGTATTGAGCGTTAGGAGTGTTATAGACCGAAACCATCCGATTTTCAATTTTTTTTGCCCTGCCGTGGCGGTTCAGTCGGCTTGCTCAGGCTGACCTATTCGCCTGAGAACCCCTCCAGGGAATCTAAATACTTGTAAAGCTGCCGACGGTCAACCACAAACTCCGGATCGGGGCGATCGCGTTGGTCGGAGCTGCGAGACGGGGCCGACCAGCGAATAAAATTGCCCCGGCGGCGATCGTTAGAATATCTAGATGTCATTGACGCTCTCACTTCGGCCCAATTACTATGGCATATTCCACTGTACCCAGGAGTGTACTAGCCCTATCGAAACGGTCTACGGAAATCTAAAGGGCCTCAAGCCCAGCCAGCTCAAGCAGCTGCAGCGCCTCTACCATCAGCGGCTACCGGGCGACTGCGTGGTGACTCCTGAGTTCGCCCAGCGGCTGGCGGCGGTCAGCACCGACATTGACAATCCTCTGTGCGCCTACGTCAACCGTCGCGGTCAAGTAATTCGAGTGGGGGTGGGCACCCTGCGGCAGACCCAAATCCCCCCTTCAGAGCTGCCCCGCTACGGGGCCGAGCGCCTCAGCGGCATTCGCTGCATCGCCACTCAGTTTGAGCCCGATCCGCCCAGCGATGCCATTCTCACCACCATGGCCCTTCAGCGGCTGGATGTGCTGGCAGTACTGGCGCTGACGGGCACTGGCTTTACCCGACGCGGCGGCGGAGCTACGGGCTACATTCAGAGCACGTATTTGGCCCACCTGGTGCCCCACCCCGAGCAGCGCTGGCTGGTGTCAGAAGCGCTCGATTTAGAAGACCTTTCTCAGCAAGACTTTCTGGCCCTGGCTGAGGGTCTAGAAGCCGAGTTTAGCCGCGCCTTTACCGCGCTACAGGTAGAGGATGAGCGCGATCGCGTCCTGGTCGTCGGCCTGTTTACCAACAACCAAACCCCTGAGCACTTTGAGCACCGCCTCGAAGAGCTAGAGCGCCTGGTCGATAGTGCAGGCGGTGAGGTGATGGAAACCATGTTTCAAAAGCGCCCTCGCCCCCACCCCCAGACCGTGCTGGGGGCCGGTAAGGTGCAGGAGGTAGCCCTGGCCGCCCAAACCGTGGGGGCCAATCTGATCGTGTTCGATCGCGACCTCTCCCCCATGCAGGTGCGCAACCTGGAAGACATGGTGGGCCTGCGCGTGGTCGATCGCACCGAGCTGATTCTCGATATTTTTGCCCAGCGGGCCAAGAGCGGTGCCGGTAAGCTGCAAGTTGAGCTGGCCCAGCTGGAATACCAAATGCCCCGGCTGAAGGGGCGCGGTCAGGCTTTGTCGCGGCAGGGGGGCGGCATTGGCACCCGAGGCCCAGGGGAAACCAAACTAGAGACCGAGCGCCGGGCAATTCAGCGGCGCATTCAGCGGCTTCAGCAAGAGGTGAACCAGCTCCAGGCCCACCGCGCCCGCCTGCGCCACCGCCGCCAGGATGACAACCTGCCCTCGATCGCCGTGGTGGGCTATACCAACGCGGGCAAGTCAACCCTGGTGAACACCCTAACTAACTCCGAGGTCTACGCCGCCGACCAGCTGTTTGCCACCCTCGACCCCACCACCCGCCGCCTGGCGATCACCAATCCCACTACAAACGAGACCACCCAGCTAGTGGTCACCGATACGGTGGGCTTTATTGAAGAGCTGCCTGCCTCGCTGATGGATGCCTTTCGCGCCACCCTGGAAGAGGTCACCGAGGCCGACGCCCTGCTCCACGTGGTTGATGTGTCACACCCTGCCTGGCAAGACCAGATTCACTGGGTGATGCGCATTCTCAAGGACATGCCGATTGTGCCGGGGCCGATGCTGCTGGTGTTTAATAAGGCTGACCGGGTGAGCAGCGACGTGCTGGCGATCGCCCAAGAAGAGTATCCCCAAGCGCTATTTATCTCCGCCACCGAGCGACTGGGGCTGGAAACGCTGCGATCGCGCCTGCTACAACTGATCGATTATGCCGTCACCGTATAATCTAGAGAAAACCAGAAACCGCTGAGACCACTATGGTTCAGGCCGCCGCTCAAGCCCTTACCTTTGACCAATTTTTGCCGCTGTACCCCGAAGATGGCGGACGCTACGAGCTGCGCCACGGAGTTATCACCGAAATGCGCCCCATCGGTGCCCATGAAGAAGTGATTAGCTTAGTGCGAAGAAAGCTTGATTTTGAGATTGAACGACTAGGTCTGCCCTACTTTATTCCCCAGTCCTGTTTGCTCAAGCCATTGCGAGAGGGAGAGGGCTATCTGCCCGATATCATTGTGCTAAATCAGGCCAAGGCGAAAGCAGACCCCTACTGGAAGAAACACTCCAGTATTTCAACCGGCGATGCAGTGCGGTTAGTGGTAGAAGTCGTTAGCACGAACTGGCAAGACGACTACCTGACGAAACTGGCCGAGTATGAAAAGTTGGGCATTCCAGAATATTGGATTGTAGACTACCGCGCCCTGGGAGGTATACGATTCATCGGCTCACCGAAGGTGCCGACCGTGTGGATATATCGTCAGCTAACGGAAGAGTATGAGGCAGGCCAAGCTTTTCTCCCTGGCCAGCAGCTAACCTCCCTGACCTTTCCAGAGTTGGCGCTTAGCGTCGATCAGATTGTTGAGGCTGGCAAAGAAACAGACTCAGCCCGTTAGAGCGTCTACAATGCCGGGAATGCATTGTAAGGTCAATTGCGATCTCCCAGGGAAATGAGCCGGTGTCAAACCCAACCATCAAACGCAGCATTCGCCGCTACGAATCTGAACAAGACTGGTTTAAGCTGCTGTTTCGCGTGCGGGGGTCGGTGATCCCGGCGGTCATGCCCCGAGTGCTGCTGTGCGCGGTCTTTGCTCTAGGGATTCTGCTGTTGTATAGCCGGGGCTGGCCGGTAGCGTCGCCCATTTTGGGGTCGCTGGTGCCCAGTCTGGTGCTGGGTCTGCTGCTGGTCTTTCGCACCAACACCTCCTACGAGCGGTTTTGGGAGGGGCGCAAGCTCTGGGGCAGCGTGGTAAACCTGACCCGCAACCTGGCCCGGCAGATGTGGGTGGCGATCGAGACGACCCAGCCGGGAGGCTACGAGGCCAAAATAGCCGCCGTGCGCCAGCTGCCCGCCTTTGCGATCGCCATGAAGCTGCACCTGCGCGGCGAGCCCCCCGATGCCGAGTTGGCCAGCCTGCTCACTGCCGACCAATTTGCCAAACTGCGGCAGATGAACAACCCGCCGCTAGAGATTGCCTTTTGGGTGGCCGACTACCTGCAAACCCAGCAGGCCCAGGGAACCCTCAATACTCACCAGCTCACCTACTGCCTGGAGACGCTGGATGACCTGGTAGATGCCCTGGGCGGGTGCGAGCGCATTCTTAAAACGCCTATGCCCGTGGCCTACAGCATTCACCTGAAGCAACTGCTGATGCTGTACTGTCTGGCCCTGCCCTTTCAAATGGTGGACTCAGTGGGCTGGGGCACACCTTTGTTAGTGGGGCTAATCAGCTTTGCGGTGTTTGGCATCGAGGAAATTGGCATTGAGATCGAAAACCCCTTCGGCCACGACCCCAACGACCTGCCCCTCGACACGATCTGCCGCACCATGCAGCAAAACATCGAAGATTTGATTTCTCTGGTACCGGGGGCGGGGCGATCTCGAAGCGTCCCCGTTGGAGAATCGCCCCAACCTTCCCGCTCTGCTTTAGCAACGGAAGAGATCACGCCGCGATCGCCACAAATTTAGCCCTGAAGCTTGCCACTTCCCTCTTCCCGCTGTACGGCTATAGCGCCCTGAGCTACGCCGTTTTTCTCATTTTTTTGGTGCTGCGCCCCGCGACCCGACCCTTAGCACCCATCGCTAGTCGGCCCAGACTGAGCAACCCAATGCCCACCACGGCAAAGTTGCTCGTGCTGGCTATTCCGCTTTTGGTAATGGTGGTCTTTGCGTTTTGCTTTAAGGTTTCAGCCTGGGTGTCGATCGCCCGTAGGGCATTGGCAAAGTCGTCTTCGGTGGCGTTGGCCGTTACCTCTGGGTTAGAGCGGCTGGCTTCTACCTGGGTTTGCAGTTGTGTAACCTGGTTGCCAATATTGTCAATTGCCTGGGAGTGCAGCGAAAAACTGTCGCGCACGACTAGCATGCAAATTAGCAAAAAGAGCGTGCCAAGCCCCAACGCCAGAAAACCGAGGGGCTTGCGCAGATTTTGATTTTCCCAAGCGCTATAGATCAATAGGGCAATGCCAATTAGCAGCACAATGCTGCGATCGCCCATCTGTTGCAGCAGCCCCACCCGCCAGGCCGTACCTGATCCAAGGGGAAAGGTGAGGGCCGTCATATCGACAATAAAGCCAAACACACAGGTGAGACCGACCACACGGGCGATCGCCTGACTGCTGAGCGAGTGGGAAGCGAGCGGATTTGAGGCACCAACCATAGGTAAAGCTCCAGATTTATAAATGCTTAGTTTTAGGGTGGAGAGCGTACACCACCGCTAGGACACAGGCTTACTTCAACCCTATTCAGGGGGGAAGAGCGGTTTCCGCCCAGTTTGCTCTAACTTCACTGGATGTTTATAGGTGAACCGCATCGCTCTCTAAGCCCCGGCCAGACGACCGAGGCTTTAGAGGCGTGCTGTGTATAGCTTGTCGTTTTACACGAAGTAATTGGTCACCGTTAAAGTCCCGGCAGTAGAATCACTGCCGACCATGCGGATGCCCGTGACTTCGGCCACTAAATCCGTGCCTTTAGAAAAGGCAGCGTTGCCGTCGTTGACCGACAGAAATGTGCGAGTTCCCCAGCGGAAAAACACCGCCTGGTTTGCCGCCATCGCTTGCGCTCCGCTAGAGGCCTGATTTTTATCCTGGTAAGCTGCCAAAGCGGCTTGCTCTAGAGTCGTGCCAGTCTTCAATCCAGCATTAAACAGGCCCAATGGCCGCTCAGAGGTAAGCAAATTGTTGTTGTAGTCGAGCTGAATGCGATCGCCCTGGGTGGCATCAAACCCGACAATGCGATCGAGCGCCGCCAGGGATGACTGGCTAAAGGCCTCGGCCTGCGATCGCCCGGTATAGACGATGCGATCGGCTCCAGTGCTGCCGGTTAGGGTATCGGCCCCGCCCAGCCCCAGTAAGGTATCGTTGCCATCGCTGCCCGAGAGGCTATCGTTAGCTGAAGTACCCAAAAGAACATCGTTGCCGCTGCCGCCGGTTGCTGGTAAACCGCCGCGCTCAAAGGCCCCTACATCGGGCAGAGAGTCGCGGGTAAATTGGCGCTGGTCTTGGGTGGGCACGCCCGTGCCTTTCACTCCGGTATTGATCGCTGGGCTGCTCGACAGCAGTGGATGCACCAGGTCATCGCCAATTTTCATTAGCGGCCCCATTAGTGGATCGACAATGCGGCTGTTAGCAGCCACGCGCGGGCCAGAATTTACCGGAGCCGGAAACTCAATATTGCCGCCGCCGTCACGGGGGGTATAGCCTACCTGGTTCTGTCTGGCATCGACCGCTGTATTAAATGCCACGATCGAATTACGCAGCGTAATTGAGTCTTTATTACCGCCATTCATCCAAAGCGCCCCGTTGGCCCGCCCGGCATAGTTGTGGACAATGGTGGAGTTGGTAATGTTTACGGGGGCTGTTGCATCTGTATTGATGAACATCCCACCACCGGCATCACTGGTGACTCGATTACTCGAAAAAGTCGAGTTGGTAATGTTGACGGGTAGCTTAGTTTGTACCCACAAACCACCTCCCTGGCCATCAGCCAGGTTATTTGCCACAGAGATGTTTTGCAGTGTGATGCTGCCTCCATTGGCTTCAATGCCACCGCCACGGGCCAAATTTCGGGAGCTGCGGCTGACCGAATTATTGAGCAGGGTGCTGTCTTTTACAATCAGCTTCTCGTTACCGTAGCTCCAGGCATAAATTGCCCCGCCACCACCTTTAGCCTTATTAGATTCAAAGAGACTGTCTTGAATGAGTAGCGGGGTTCCTTGGGTAGTACTGGTGCCACCGGGGCCAGTGCCATCACCAAAGATAGCTCCTCCTCCATCGCCAATGGCTGTGTTGTTGAGGAAAGTGGATTTTGTAACGGTTGTAGGACTGGAGAAGTTGTAAATAGCGCCGCCGTTAAAGCCTGTATTATTGGCGAAACGAGAGTTTTCAACGATCAAAAATGAGGCTTCCCCGACCCCTCCGGAGCCGTTGGTAGAAATTGCTCCACCGCTGAAGCCATTGTTGACGCGGCTGCCGTCATTGCCAGTAAAGCTACAGTCAATTACTCTGGCTTCAACCCCAGCCCAAAGCATGAGACCACCGCTGCGATCGGCTTTATTGTTGTTGAGTTGACAACCAATTAGAGTAATGCCGCCATAGTTGGCCACATTAACCCCGCCCCCTGCTCCGCCAGCAGGCGCGTTGCCGTTGGCAATGATCAAGTTTTTGAAGGTGGCCGTTACTGGGTTGTTTGAGCCTCCTACCTGAAGTACTCGACTGCGGTTGTTGCCGCTAATAGTTAGATTAGCTACCCCAGTAGCATCGATGGTGAGGTTACGGCTCAGGTACAGCTCACCGCTGGTGAGCGCAATAGTTTTGTTGGCCAAGGTTGAGGCAAACTTAATCACGCTGCCCGCTGGAGCTGAAGCAATGGCAGCCCGTAGCGACCCTGCGCCATTATCAGCGGTGCTGGTGACGGTGATGATGTTGAAGTTGCCAGCATAGCTAGCCTGGGCCTCAGTGCTCAGGGCTATAGCTGTCTCAATAGAGCCAGTAACCAACTCAAAGTCCCAGTCGCCCGCACCGCCTGTAATGTCGTCAGAGGCAGCGATATCGGTTCCGGTGAGCTGACTGAGCCGCTCGACAAAGTCGAACCCGCCATAGCCAAACCCCACGTTACAGCCGTAGAGCAGCAAATCGGCACCATCGCTGAGCGATCGCCCCCACTGACTGAGCTGCGAGCCATAGCTATCAAGGGTATTGACGTTAAGCGCTGTTGCCCCTAATGTCAGCCCGCCCGCTTCGCCGTGGGAGAGCAGGTGGATGCTATCTAGGCCAGAGCGCGATCGCAGTGCTTCTGTAATCTGGTCAATACCATCCCGAGCCGAGTCAAGAAACACCACATCCAGGCCAGGGTTGAGGCCTTTCAGCAGAGTATCGGCATCGGCGATCGAGTCATCTACAAAGACAATGCCTTTAATCAGGCTAGGAACACTTTGAGTTTGAGTCGTCATTTTTTCTCCAACCTACAGGGGATAAATGCCGTCTCAATGCTTTTACTAGAGCCTTAGACTACGATCTAAGGTTCGTACATTTAATGTGTCTCCGTTATCAGGGTGTGATGACTCGCGTGGCTACAATCCAAAGCTTTAGGTGATGATCAGCTAGCACTGAATAGCTGGATCCGTAGAGACAAATTGATGTTAGCAAAAGGTAAAGACGACAAACAAAACTGGTAGGTAAACGCCCTGAAGTGATACACAATTGAGGGTGTGATTTATCGGATCTAACTTTACAATCACTCACATTCCTCAACTGCCTTACACTAACTTTATGAATCCTCATTGCCTTCCGTATACCTACCCGACATTTTTCGCAAACGGATACTCAAAGGTGGACAAAATGCCACCTAGACTTTGCCACAACTCAATGTTATCTAAACCTAAAGGTCAAAAAAAGCGCTATCTCAGCTACGAGATAGCGCTCTCAACAATCAATCAGTCAAAACAATTAAAAGATGCCCTTAGGCAACTTCGCCGTCTTCTTGTTGACGCTTACGCAGGGCTGCTACACCCAAGCCCAGTAGACCCGGTAGCAATGCGGGGGTAGGTACCTCGCCCATGCCAGTGCCACTAGTAACAAGGCGGCCTCGATTGTCTCGAATTAAGTTACCGTTTGCGTCTCTAGCACCATTCTCAATCGCCTGATAGCGCACGCCAAAGTTACTCAGCGTAAAGGTATTAACCGAACCAAGAAAGGCTAGCACTGGGTTGAAAGTTCCAGCGGGATCACCCATTGAAATACCACCATTACCACCGCCTTGACAGGTATTGCCATTGGTAAAACATACATCGATATCGCCAAACTGATTTGGGAAAGCTCCACCGCGATCGTTTGTAAATATCCCGGTTACTCTAGTTCTTCCAGGATCGTTATTATTACCTACACCTAGCAGGCCTAGGGAGGAATCAAACCCTAAGGCAGATACCCTAGAAGCAACAGCTGAGGTGTTATCAAGAAGGACTTGAAAGGCAGCTTCAGTTCTGTTGCCCACAGCAGTGAACCCAAGGAACGTAAAGGTTGCCTTAGCACTCAGATCAGTCGTATCTACTGTTGCAACGTTACCGTCAAAGAAGACGTCAAACGACTTGCCTACGTCAGAGCTAAAAACAGTGACTGCGCTTTTGTCGCTAGAAAACGTAAAGGCCTGAGCTGGTTGAGAGGCAAAAGAACCCGTGACAACCAGAGCACTGGCCGCTAGAGCAGAAACAGAAAATCGATTCAATGTTGTGGTCATAGTCCTTAGTAAAAGAGGGATTTAGGTGAATGAGTTTTGAGATTAAAATCTAGGGCTAAACGCTCTAGACATTGATATATGAGGCTGCGAGAAGCTTAGGCAATCTCAATTGGCATGAATAACTCAACCCTAAAATGATTGCATTTAAACTCCTCACGACCTGGTAATGCCCCTCGTTTATAGAACCAGTAGTTCGTAAGTGTGGTAGTAAAGTAGATTGAGATAAAACCCGAAATCTCAGTAACCCTTCAACGTCAAGTATAGAATGATATACGTATAAACACTAGTCCTAAATTTTAGTTTTTACAATAACTCTATATAAGCGGCTTTAAATAAAGTAAGAAGTGCCTTAAAACAATAATGAAACCATATCTTTTCTTGACAAACCAAAGTATTAGAGTTTTTGTAGCTGAAGTATAAAGCTGAGAAGCTGACAGAGATATTTTTTAGTTTGACACTAGTGCATTAAACAAATAATTTTTGAGCTCAATTGAACGCTAAGCTTTTAATTCTTTTTTAGATCTCGCAATCAGAGCCATCATGGCGTAGTAATACACCGTGAGCAGCACACCCACAAAAATTTGACCACCCCAAAAGCCGTGCCAGAAATTGAACCACCACTCGCCCCAGTACACATGAGCTATGGTCACTAGCATAAGCCGAGGAATATTAAATAGCATTGAAATAACTACGGCAATACCAATAAGGATTGCCATTTGGCGGGGCTTTTGCTTATAGAGAATTCCCATGATGAAACCAGTGGCGGCAATAGAAAGAGCCATATCTAGCCCATTGCAGCCCCAGCCTACTTCTACTGCGCCCTCGGGGAAGGTAATGTAAACTCCCTCCTGCACCGCCGGAAAACCAATGGCCCGCATAGCCGCACTACTAACCTCGGCCATTCTAATTTCTAAAAACTGGTAAGGAGCAAAAAAATCCCAGATAAAGCGAGAAATAAAACCAATGCGAGGATAGGTAGTGATGCCAATTAAAGCTGTAGGCACCATAAAACGACTAAAAAAGCTGGCTCCCCAAGTGCTGCAAGCAATACCCGCTAAAACTACCAACCACAAAAATGCCTGAGGCCAAATTGCAAAGCGACAAAACGGAAACAGTACCGCTGCGCCCACAATCAGCAATTGCCCAAGCAGGCGATCCTCTTCAGACGCTTGTAGAGTTTTAAGTACAGCGCGACGGTTCCATAGCTCTGCAGCGGCTAATCCCAGCATGCACAGCACTAAAAACCAGCCCACCTTGCCTTTAAGGGCTCTTGGTACTAAGTACCCTAGCCACACCGGCAGGTAAATTAGCCCCACCGTCAGCCCCAGTAGCACAATACGCCCGTGGAAGTCTTTGGCTAAGGCGGCTATCCAACCCCAGGTGGTTTGTAGGTGGGGTTTGAGGTTTAAGGTGGGGGCAGCCATAGGTGTAAAAAGTAGCGTTATGGTGCTGTAAAAAAAGCTGAAGGACAGATAATTGCTATCCCTGCCTTCATTTAGCTTTTTGCGTCTAGAAAGCCAAGGGTCTAGCGGTTGTGCTTGATGGCAACTCTGCCCAGCGCCAACAGCCCTAGACCAGTTACGACCTGGGTACTCAGCATCGACATCATGGATTGCATAGTGCTGTTGCGAGCATTTTGGCTCAGTGCTTCAGCCTGAACTTCGAGTTGGCCTAGGGCTTCTTTAATGCGCTGGGGGGTAATTTCAGAAGGTAAGTTGGGATTAGCCTGTGCGGTTTGTAGTTGAGAGCGTATCTCTGTTGCCTCGCTCTCAATAGTGCTAAGGGCCTGGCTTTGCAGCACCAGCCCATCGCGAATGACAATCACCCCCGATAGCAAAAACAAAATGCCCCCTACCAGGCAGGCCAAGGCTAGATAGCGAGACAGTGCCCGCTGACCCAGGCCGCCATAGACCACCATGGCAATGCCGAGAAATAGCAAAATGCTGCGACCACTCACCTGCTGCATGAAGCCGATCCGCCACTCTAGAGCCATAGGGTCGGGGGGAATGGCAGCAGTCAGGAGATTTATTACAAAGCCAATGATGCAGGCTAGGCCAATCACCCAAAAGATACGACTGGCCGTAGGTGTGGAAGGAGGAGACGAGAATGTACTGGGAGAGCCTGAAGCACTTGTCATAATTGATAACGACTTAGATAGCAACACATTCAGAGAACGCTCAAGTATGTTCTCCTAACCTTATTTCTGCGAACGAACGCCAAAACCGGACGATTGTAGCTGATTGGGGCAAACTACACAGGAAATTTATAGTTAGGTACAGTAAGCCAATCCTTGCAGATCTACAGGTAGTGGTTTGCAAGGTCACTCAAGAGACTTTTTTACATATTGTGTGCTGGTTAATTAATCAGGTTATTACGATGTAGGAAGGAAATAAAATCTTTGTGAATAAGAAACGAGGCGCTAGGGCTGATATGAGTGGCATCCTTCATCAGATCTGGACGCCTTATAATATTTGGACAATCTTTTGAAGGCCCGCAAAGAAGATCATACCCGTCGTATAGATAAATATTGGTTTTGCTGCTAGGCGCTAGGGCATTATTAAATTTATCAACAATCAGCTCTCTTGCCTTATACGTATCTTCGCCAACTGAGCATCCTGAAGGCAAAACTGGCCTAAACCATTCCCGCTGGCAAAGTTGTGGCATTTGACGTATTTCTGGCATAGGTAGAAACACTAAAACCTTGACTCCTTCAGCTTGCAGCTTAGTCGCTAGACTTCTTAACTTACTTATATATATATCTTGTGCTTCCGATTCGCTGATTTCCTTTAAGTCATCATCAAAGAAACGATTATATTTTTCAAATAAATCAACGCTGAAACATTTTTCAAACAGCCTGCAAAGATGACGCGATGAAATCACTAAAACATCCCCGCTTGACAGCGAATCTATTTGCTGCCTATACATATCACTTGATTCATCTATATGGGTGACAAGGGCATCTATTTTGACAGGAGTATTTTTTTTGTCGCCTATTTGAGAATTCAGAGTGGGATACAGCCCTTTACTCAATGTTTCACGGTGAATTATGCACTTGATAGGTGTTGAATCGAACAGTGCCGAAATCTGTTCGGCATGGCTGTCACCTACAATAAGAAATTTCTGAGTTTTAGAAATGTCCCCACAAGTTTCAATAACATTAGCCATTTCGCTTTGATTATTTTTTTGACCTGCGTAGGCTAATTTTCCTAAGGGAGTATTTAGACTTATAAGAATAAGGGCAGCAACAACAGCGGCAAAAATTCCATACCCAATAGACTTCCAGCGGATTGCAGACCACTCAGCATGGCGAAGCGGGGTTTCCACATACCGATAAGAAGTAGTTGCCAAAAGCAGCATCAAGGCGACTTGAAAAGGGATAGACCACCAGTGAACACCAATCGTCCACCGGCTAAGAGCTAGCACCCCCCAGTGCCATAGATAAAGTGGATAGGAAATGAGTCCGATATAGACTACCTGCTTTTGGGTGAAAAAATAGTATCCAGCGGTTCCTGGGCGAAGGCAAGCAATCAAGACTACTGTGAGTAGAACAACAACAACAGTCGCTGGAATGGCATACCGAAGTGGAGTAAATAAAATGCTTATAATGCCAAAAATTACTAGTAGTGATGGAGCAGTTTGTATATTCCTCGAAAAAACATTGTAAGACTTTAGACCGAGAAACAATATACACCCTAAACCTAATTCCCAAAAGCGCGTAGGCATTAAGAAGTAAGCAGAAGCTTGATCAATCTGATAAAGAAAAACAAAACTAATTAGAGAGACAACTGACAGCGATCCTGTTACCCAAAGTAAATTCTTTTCTCCACTAGTAGTTAGACGCCCAAATCCTGTAAACCAAACAAGAAACGGAAAAAGAAAATAAAACTGCTCTTCCACTCCTAGCGACCAAGTATGAGTGAAAGCATTTAGTTCTGTTGATGATGCAAAGTAGTTAGTAGACTGCTCCAACAAATACAAGTTAGAGAGACCAAACAGAGACGCCATACCTGTTTGAAGTGAAGATTTCGGGATTGAATTAAATAGGCATATGAGAATACTGGTTGTGATGACAAACAGCACTAAAGCTGGAACTAGACGTTTAATACGCCTACTATAAAAACTGAGAAGAAAGTCACTTAGTGATTTGTTGTGACGATTTGCCAGCGATGAAGTAATGACAAATCCGGAGATCACAAAAAAAATATCTACGCCCAAATAGCCACTAGGCAGCCAATTCTTATTGAAGTGATTGATGATGACAGCAATCACAGCGACAGCCCTAAGGCCATCTATTTCTGGCCTATAAGAAGATTTTGGATGTTCAATGCTAACATTTTTATTATTTTCTTCGGCCGACATAGTTTATTTCCTCAAGTCATTTATTATGGTTATTCGCCAGTTCAAAGTTAAATTCGACCGGTATAGTTTGAATTAATGTTTCTTTGAAGTTATTACTTTGACTATTGCCAAAGCTGATTGCCGCCTTTCTCTAGTTTTAACTCTTTCCATCGCAGAAAAATAAGAGTCATTGAATGAACCATGAATCCAGGTTCTTCCATCTGACTAAAAATGAAGCCGTGAACGGCCATAGTAAGAAGAATAAATTTAGAAAAATCGTCTTTGCATAGTTTTTTCCAGATAAATACTAAAATTGCTATATAACTACCTAAGCCTAAGAAACCTAAGTCCCCCCAAATACCAGCCCAGCCGAAAAGGGGTGAAAACATGCTAGAGCGTCTGCCAATCCAGACAGAAGCAACTTCATTCCAAACTTCTCCGCTAGCGGGATGAACAGTTGCGCCAAGTGGACCTAATAGAGACCAGTATTCTCGTATGATCCACCCGCCTGTTCTACTAACAGTGTGGCCTGGCCCCAACCCTAAAAACCAGTTCAGGATTGACTCATAGTGGGAAATAATGACAGGAAAAGCAGAGACCTTTAGCTGGGTTGCAACTCCATCTCTGCCGTAGATGTCGGGCTTTAGCCAGATGCCGAAAGCTCTAAACAAAGGAATATGATCGATGGCCCAAAGCATCGCGAAAATAATAACGGTAATCAGTATGGTGTACTTTAGAAAAGTTACGATTTTTTTTGCTTTAGTAATAGTTAAAAATGTCCATGCTATCAGTGCTGCTAGCATGGTTTGCTTAGAGTCTGCATATAAAAGTTGCACTATAGACAAAATTAAAACTATGATCCTCAAACGAGATACCATATTGCTGCCGCTGTTACCTTGAGTACTACCTAAGTAGTAGATCCCAAAAGCCATCGAAACGCTGGCTGCTACGTTATGCCCGCCTCCTGACACATAAAAAACTCCTTGTATATTGTCCTGGATCACACCCAGTTCTCCAGGCTTCATGATGCCTACGGTCAATAAAAATGCTTGAATAAGCGATAAAGCTAAATGAAAAATTGAGAATCGAACAAACCAAGTGCGGAATATCAGAAAGTCTTTATATGAAAAAATACTGCTTAGTAAACCAATTAAAAATAAGGGCGGCTCTGCCAGCAGAAAAAATGAAAGAGCGCTATTAACTATAGAAGATTTGTTAAGGAGCGCACTAGCTATGACAACAATTAGAAGCAGATAAAGCCAGCTTAAGAACTGTTTTGCGACTGAGGCTTGATGTCTATCGCGAGGTCGAGTTTTAACTAAAATCCACAGTAAAACAATAGGAACTACTAGAAAGTGAACAAAGTTAATTGGTGAAGGGGCACCTATGGAATTGATTATTCTTGGAAAAAAAATGGTCGCAAATGCAAAAAGTAGTAGAACAGGAGCTGTGATAACCTCAGATTGAGGCCGCGCTTTGACATAATCTGATAAATGCATGCCTAGCTCTTTAACTCTTCCTTGACTGTATTAGACATTAGACAGGTGACATAATTAAGCGTTGCTTTTGCCATAGCATAGGCGTAGCTACGTTAACGACGGGTTGAAGAAAGACAGAATTCGAACATTCCAGTTGTGACAAAATTTGAGATTCTTTCTACTGGTCAAGATGTTTGCGTTTAATCAATCGCTAATATCTATTTGAAGTCTTAACCATTCTGCCAAAGGTTTTGTTGGGTGCATCCCACTTTCTTGAACATACCCTTCGGGAAGAAAGCTACACCCAAAGTCCCTCTCCCAACTTGGGAAAGGGACTTTGAACCTGGCTTCCCTTCTCCCAAAAAGGGAGAAGGGAATAGGGGATGATAACCGTAAATTTATAAAAGTCGGATGCACCCGGTTTTTTTAGGTTTTAGTAACACTCTATCCAGACTAAAATCAAAATTTTAAGCTTTATTACCCCCCCGCCTGTGAATACACTCCCATGAGTAATTTATAGTTTCTCTCGGCGGTATAATTTTGCTCAAACTTAGTACGAGCAGCCGTACGCATAGAACCATAGTCAGCTTGAGATAGCCAAAATTGGGTAACCTTTGTGGCAAGATCGTCAGCATCACCGGGCTCAAAGAGAACACCAACTTGGTTAGAATCTACTAGCTCTGCGATCGCCCCAATTTTGGCCGCAATAACAGGCGTACCCTTAGCAAAAGCTTCTACCGCAACTCGCCCAAAGGTTTCATACCATTTGGAGGGAAAGATCAAACAGCGGGCATTACCCATTAAGCGATGTACTTCTGCCATGGGCTGTCGCCCTAGCCACTCAATATGAGGCATGTGCTGAGTCGCCTTTTCAACCAGGTTGGCTAGAGGGCCTTCACCAACGATTTTTAGGGGAATAGGTGCCTTTAGGGTTTCCCAAGCAGCAATTAGTGTATCTAACCCCTTTTCTACCGACAGACGTCCGACGAACAGAGCGTAATGGCCTTCGCCCTGTCCAATACCCGGATCTGGGTAAACAAAATTAGGCTTGACAACAACCTTATCAGGAGGGAATCCACCTTCTATAAATTTCTGACGAGAGAATTCGGTCAACGTAACAAATAGACTAACTGTCTTAGACCAGGTGTTAAGAGCTCGATGGGCTGTGATCATTGTGGCTACAGCTGCGCTAGCAGATTGACTTTCGCGATAGCAGCCGTGGATCACACCTGGGTAAGGAATCGTTTTGCCCATGCAGTCTTCGCAAACTTTACCGTTACGAAAAAACAACCCGTTGGGGCATAGGAGCCGATAGTTTCGCAAGGTTTGAACTACCGGCACTCCTGCGGTTTTAGCTGCGTAGTGGGCAGCAGGGGAAATTAGCGGAAAAAAGTTTTGAATATGTACGATGTCGTAGGGCTTCTGATCTAACCGACGGCTGATTTCTTGATACGCTTCCTGAGACCAAACTGTCTTAAGCGCTAGCTGAACCGGGTTTAAATGTTGTATGCGATCGTTTGACTCCTCGTAGACGTCTACCTCATGCCCATACTCCCGTAATAGCCGTTCTTCGGATTCGCGAGACTCATCTTCGCCCCCTCGGATTTGATAGGTGTTGTGCACGCTTAAAATGCGCATGGCGGTTAGCCTTAGTGAGTTTGTGGATATGCGCCAGCTGTTGCATTCCCTGGGCTTGTCCATAATCGAGTTGGCCTACCCAGCGAGCGAACCTGGTAAGGTATTCAGGCTTGGGAGATCACATCCCGATAGATTTGGTTCAAAAATGCGCCCTTACTGGGCCAGCTATAGAGTTCGCTGACCCTCTGCCGCCCTGCCTGGCCCATTTGCTGTCGCAGAGGGCCAGCTTTAGCCAAAGTCTCCATCACCTTGGCCATGTCTTGCACAGCCTGCTCTGGCGTATGGGCAGGTACTTTAAAGCCGGTTTCGTGGGTGATTTGGGTGGCTGGCCCGCCCAGATCAAGGCAAATCACGGGTCGCCCTGCCGCCATGCCCTCTAGGCAGACCGTCGGCGAAAAGTCGTGCAAACTTGGGTGCACCAGCACATCACACTCACCCAACTTAGCCAGGGTTTGTTCTCGGGAGAGATTGCCCCAAAATTTCACTCGATTGCCAACACCCAGATTGTTGGCTAGGGCTTCCAGGGTTTTTCGCTCGGCCCCATCACCCACAATCCAGTACTCTCCATCGGAGAGGTCAGCCTGAGCAAAGGCCCGCAGCCCTAGATAAAACCCCTTCCAATGCAGTAGGCGGCCAATACTGATAAAGCGAATTTTAGAACCAGTGGATGGCTCAGGCAGCTGGCCCAGCCGCACTAGCTCTTGCTGATTGATGCCGGTCTGACCATAGATACGCTCAATGCGCTTGGCCCCCAGGCGGCTGAGGCGCAGAGCTGTCTCTGGGGTGGCCACGATCGCAACGTCGCTGTTTTTAATGGTCAAGCGCACAAAGGGGTCGCGCTCCCCAATCCATCGAAGGATGTTGCGCATGTATTCATAGAATTTGTTGCCTAGGCTAAAGTCTTGCCAAAAGGGGGCAGGAGCTGACTCCCCACCGCCCACGGGGCCAAAGATAAACGGCACCGGTAGAAACGATAAAAAGCTGGGCGCTGAGTAGCGACCGTAGGTGACGTGGTGCACCAGCTCAAAGTTTTGGGTTTTGTGCAGCTTTTTAGCGTGTAAATAAACCACCCACTGCCACAGATAGTGGTGAATGTGAAGGAGATAGACGCTGAGGTTTTGCTGCTGTTTGAACCAACCCTGAAGAATGGGTACATCGCAAAAAACTACCGTTAGGTTGGTAACGGGTGCTTGGCCAAGGGAGGTTTCAATGGCCTGGCGGTTGCTTTCTCTGGTTAGTAGGGTGACCTGGTGGTGGTTGGCTAGCTCTTTCGCCATATTCCACCCCACGCCGGGTTCAGATCCTTTTTCAGGATTGCAGGCATAGGCCGATAGCAGCAGATTAATGGGGGCTATTTGGGGTGAGGTGCTAGGGGCGACCTCTACTTGAAGAGTTTCCATAGAGTTGAGATTATGAGTTAGGGCATAGAGGTTGATCAGGTTGCCGGGGTCAGCCGTTCGTAGGCAGCGGCTACAATGTCTGCCGATCGCACCCAAGACATTTGGCTGGCCCTAGTCAGGCCTTTTTCAATTAGGTTTTCTCTAAAGCAACGGTCGTTGGCAAGACGCACTACATTGGCCGCCATGCCCTCAATATCGTTGGGGGCTACCAGCACTCCAGCATCGCCGACGGCCTCGGGCAGGGCAGTCGCGTTGGAGGCAATCACTGGAGTTCCGCAGGCCATGGCCTCTAGGGGGGTAATGCCAAACCCTTCATAGAGCGAGGGCGCGAGTAAAACATTGGCCGCGTTGTATAGCTCGACCAACTCTGTCTGGTTAGGCTTACCGACGTAGGCCACGCAATCCGTAAGATTTTGCTGGTGAAGGTAGTTTTTTTGTTCATCGGTAAAGTTGGCCCCGGCTTTGAGCAAGTGCACGGGTAGACTCTGCTGGCGCAGCACCGCCAGGGCTTTGAGCACGGCAACCATGTTTTTGCGGGGGTGGTTAGAGCCGACATTGAGCAGGCAAAGGGTGTCGGGGGCTAGGTGGTAGCGCGATCGCGCCGCCGCAATGGCCTTTGGGGGCAGGGGCCGAAAGGCTGAGTCAACGCCGTTGGGGGCCGTGGTCAGACGGGCCGGTTCTACACCAAAGGTGGCCATCACATCCTTAGCGGTGTGGTCAGACACTGTAATAATATGGTCGGCTTGGGCAATGCCCTGCACGGCGTAGCGCCACACCCAGGTGCTGACCAAGGGCATGCTGGTCTGGGTGCGAATATTTTCGGGCTGAATGTAGTTAATCAAGTCGTGACAGGTGACGACTACCGGGCGCTGGGTGCGCCCTAGGGCGTAACACAGGTGCCCATCGCTGTGGTCAACAATGTGAAATAGATCGACATCGGTGCGTCGCCGCACCTGACGGGGAAACTGCCTATAGCGGCGATAGTATTTGCCCAACCGACTCAGCGCTGAGCCCTGATACTCTGAAAACGAGGGGATAATCTCGACGATATCCCAGCGGGGTCGCGCCTGCCGTAGGCCACTGATCAGGCCATCGGCATAGACATCCATGCTAAACGAGGCCCCTAGGGCGCGGCGAACAATAGCAATACGCATAGCAATAGGTCATATTTGTTTTCGATCCACTGGCCCTAGCCCGCCTGCACAATCGACTGCCACAGCTCAATTAAGCGTTCGGCAATGCGCTGGTGGCTATAGTGCTCATCTACTTGCTTGAGACTGTGGGTGGCCATGGCCTGCCGCCAGGGTAGGTCGGTAATAAGTCGGGCCAAAATGCTGGCTAAGGCGGGGGCATCGCCTTCGGCAAACACCAGCTCTGGCTCACCCACTACGTTGGGTATTTCGCCACAGGTAGACCCCACTACCGGCAGGCCCAGCGCCATAGCTTCAATCAGCACGTGGCCAAACTGCTCTTTCCAGGTGGGTACGGTGCGCGAGGGCAGCACCAAGACATCCATTTTGGCCATCGCCTGGGGCACTTCGTCGTGGCGCACGCCCCCGGTCCAAACAACGACATCGTCGAGGTTGTAGTCGTGGGCCAGCTGCTTAAACTGGGCCTCGTCGCTCCCAGACCCACAGAGGCTAATCTGAAACCTCAGCCCCAGCTGCTGAAGCAGGCGGGCCGCCTCAATTAGAGTATCGATACCCTTTTGGTAGGCAATGCGGCCCACGAAGCCGATGCACAGGGGCGCATCGCTGGGCTTGGGGGGGCGCAGCTGGGGCGAAAACAGCTCGGTATCGACCCCCATTTGGGGCATGACTTCGACCGGTTTAGCGTAGCCCCACTGTTTGAGCAGGTCGGCCCCTTCGTGGTTGCCCGCCAAAATAGTTTGGGTGCTGTCAAACACGTACTGCCGCATCCAGCGGCGGGGGGCGGGCAGCTGGCGATCGCGGTTTTCCCAGCCAAACAGCACCACTGGAATGTGGCAGCGCCGTGCCCAAAAGGCCACCTCTAGGGCGGCTAACGAAAAGACTTCTTCTTCTACCTGGATAATATCGGGCTTGAAGTCGCGGATGGTTTTTAAGATGGCCAGGGGGGGGTAAAAGTGCGCCCCGGCCCGACCCTCGAAATAAATGGGGCAAGGGTAAAGCGCAATGCGGGGGTAGGGGTTTTCGGCCTCAAAGCGCTTGTTCCACTGGGGGGCCTGCCAGTGCTGGGGCACTAGCAACCCTACCTCGGCACCGGCCTGGGCAATGGCGTCGAGCTTGCCCTGGTTGACGCCTACGACGTAGGTGTGGCTCACGAACAGGATTCGTAAGGAAGCTAGTGTATTGAAAGGCTCAACTTTTTTTAGTGTAGTAGCAGTCTGAGACATTATGAATTACTCCTTCGGGCGTTTTCTATACCGTGCAGGATGGCTCCAGCAGTTTTTTCCCACGAGAAAAGCTGGCTAACCCGTTCTCGACCAGCTAGCCCCATTTGATAGGTAGCAGCAGGTTGCTTAATGGCTTGAACAATAGCTTCTGCTAAAAGTTTTGGCTGTTTAGGCGGAACGAGCCAGCCAGTAGAACCATGATCAACAATTTCAGGAATTGAGCCAACTGCGTAGGAGATCACAGGTAAACCCGCAGCTTGGGCTTCAGCAATAGATCGGCCAAACGACTCAGCCCTAGAAGGTAAGATAGCTATGTCTGCCCAGCCTAATGACTGAACTAACTCATTAGGTTCTAAGCGCCCGAGAAATTGAACATTGTCTTCAATACCATGCTCCCGTATTGATTGGGTTAGAAGATCCAAATCTCCCCAACCTGCAATTTTCAGTTTCCATTCTTGAAACCCCTTTTCATAGACAAATCCTAACGCGTCAACGACATCAAAAACACCTTTTACAGGTGCTAATGAACCGTAGAAGATAAAATTAGAAATAGATTTAGACGGTGTCCGATTGACACTGAAAAACACATCATCTATACCTCGCCCAACTACAGAAATTTTCCTTAACTCAATATCAAAAAGGTCGCTTAACTCTCGTTTTGTAAAGTTAGAAGAGACGAAACTGATGTCTGCTAGCCGAAAAGGTCTCAATCGAAACCAGTTATCACTAAACCCTTTAAGAAACTTAAAGTCAGTCTTGCGAGTAAACCAGTCTTCATAAGAAGGCATCGCTGCAATCATACCAAACAAGATTTTGTGTTTCCTAAGAAACTTTGGCAAGAAGGCAGCTTCATAACTCCAGCTCAGAACGGCATCTACTGATTTCTGAGAAATCAATTTTTCGATAGTGCGAGCGATTGAATATCCGGTGAATAAATAATTGAAATGGTTGGGAGCAACAGAAAATACTTGACAAGGCACTAAATCAGTGCCTTGTTGAGAATCGGATGAAATTTGAATAACAGTTACTTCGACCCCAATTTTTTGAAGGTGCTGAATAATTTGGACACAGCTCCTAGTTCCACCTCCAGGAGCGTTAAGCGGGTATTGGTGAGTAATAATAATGTGAGATTGAGGCATAGAAAATTCCTATTTGTACAGAACTTAAGGTTCTTATCATAGTTCTTCCGCCCAATTCTTTACTTTATCCCCAAAGTCTAATACAGAATCAAGGGCAACAGGCTTAAGCTGTTTTTTCGATGCTTCATTAGAATCAAAAAGATCTCTCAGTTCTTTCGCTGAGGATACTTGAAAACCGTTTCCAAACTTGTTAATGAAAGCATTCATTTTATCGGACTTTGAAATTGCTACATAGGGGATGCCAAGACCATAGGCAGTGATTGCACCATGCAACATAGCTGTGACTACGAGGCCACTTTCTAGATAAAACTTATAGATAGCATCGTCAAGTCCTAAAAAAGAATATTGATAATTAGTCGTTCTTCGATACTTAGTAAAACTTTTTTTCATTAATTCATTAATCTCCTTTATGTAAGAATCCACGTGGATTTGAGGCTGATAATGAATTAGAGTTGCCTGATCTAGCGGTTTGTTTGATAGCTTTTTGACTTTTTTTACAGCCTGAAGATAAGCTACCGTGGGACAAGCACTTATATCAGGATCAATAAGGTTGAAAGTTTCAGCTGTTAGTTCATCTCGAACATTAATTAAGTCACACCTTTTAGCAACTTCTGATACGATTCTTCGATAAGGAGGACTAATATCCTTAACCCCATCAGTTCCAACACCCCAGATCACCGTAGGTAACTTACATTTTTCAGAAAATTGAGTCCAGAAACGCTCAAAGCTCCCATTACCTCGGACTAAAAGTCCGGCTCCACCAATGATGACAAATTTATAATTTTTATTGATGAAGTCAAAATCAATGGATTTGTCTTGTACACACCAGGTATCGGGAACAGTACCTAGCATGGATTGAATTCCAAGGACAGGTAAAAAATTTCCAATGTTATCAATAGATGAATAAAACTGAATAATTGGAGATTTGGATTCTCTTTGAGATGGCTGAATTTTTGACAAGTCATAAAATTGGCATCTTCTATCACCAATCAACTGCTTATAAGCAATATGAAATGCTTTCTTTGAGAGCCTTTCGATTTGATATGTCTGCTCCGAATTTCTGATCATAGTAATATCCTAATCCTTTTGCAGGATGTAATCTTTTATAAATGACCTGAGATTTCAACTTCCTGAAGAAGTCTATGAGACTATGGCATCACTCAGACTTTGGATGTGGCAATCCCTAAGTTTATTTAATGAGACGAAATTGAAACTCGAATTTTTGTCCATGCAGAAACATATCTAACAATTAGAAGAACAAAGACAACTTGAGTTTTTTGGCTTATATTCTTTAACTCTTTGCTTCTAAAAATATTAAAGGCTGATTTAATTGGAGGTCTTAAAGCCCTTGTTACCGCGCTTAACAGATCATCTTTAAATCCAAACTGCTGATGGGGATATTTTGCTTTCTCCTTTAGTCTAGCGTGTCTACCCTCAGCCACT
Organism: Tildeniella torsiva UHER 1998/13D; assembly: GCA_019358835.1. Lineage (GTDB taxonomy): Bacteria > Cyanobacteriota > Cyanobacteriia > Phormidesmidales > Phormidesmidaceae > Nodosilinea > Nodosilinea torsiva. Next base: position 65,423 of record JAHHIH010000001.1, on the reverse strand, counting down.
CTGACGATTTTTTTGATTAGTTCTTCAAAGGAATGTCTGGCCGGGTGCAGAACAGCACATTCTTTTGCGTATATTTGGAAATATCCAGCAGCAAAAATACGCTGCCCCCATTCTATATCTCCACCCGATTTTAAGGTTTCATCAAAAAGCCCCACTTTTTGAATAACTGCTTTGAAAGTAAATACGTTGGCAGTCGCACCCCAATGATTTACTTCTACATTTCTCTCTTGCTGAAATGCTGTAACACTCTCGTATAATTCAACGGCTGTTGGGCAATCAGGATTTTGAAAGAAAAGTTCAATGCTTCCAACGACTAAGCCGCAGCTTGGGTTGCTTCTAAAGATCTCGACAGCTTTTCCGATCCAATTTTTATCTGGTATACAGTCTGAGTCAGTAAAACCAACAATGTCTCCCTTTGCCATCGAAATTCCTTTATTCCTTGATGCATAAGCACCAGGTTTATCTTCATAACCATATTTTGCTTGAGGATATTGCTTTACTAAATTCTGTAGGTCTTCTTGAGAAGCATTATCTACTACAATTATCTCGTAATGGTCTTTAGAATAGCTTTGATTCTCAAGGCTTTCTAGACAATGCTTGAGCCGCTCTGAGTCGTTGAAGACAGGAATAATTACAGAGACAAAGAGTGGAGAATTAGGAGCAGGGAGATTTTTCATATTTCATTGAGTTGATTATGAATTCTCAAAAAAATTAGTTGTAGATCAATTTGTGCACTTCACTCCACATTTCCGATGAGAGTTTCTTTTGTTTCTTGCTAGCGCTGTGTAATTGATTCATTAATTCTGATCGACTAGGTTCACTTACCAATTGATTGAGCTGGTAAAGTGCTTTATCTTTATCTTGAAAATCAGAAATGAGAAAAGATGAGCAATCGTAATCTTGAAATAGCATCTGATACTTATGGCTCCACCCTGTGCCTATGCAGGGTATCCCCTGAGACAACGCACTAATTAATCCGTGAAATCTAGAACCAATGACTAGATAACAATTTCCGAGGATGCCTTTTACATATAAGGGATTAGGCTCTTCCACTACCTCTAATTGATTACCAAAAACTCCCTTTAAATGAGATATTAGGACTCTGTCAGAATTGTCATGAAGCAAAATAAATGGATTAAGCCTTTGATCTAAAAGAAATTGGATAGAGTATTCGAGGAAGTGAGCATAGCTATTTTTAGTCTCTTTCGAAGTTTTATCCAGCATTCTATTATTTGGTATTACACATGCCCTCTTTACTGATAAGTCAAAATAGCCAGGAACAGCTCCATTTACTAAATTAGTGAAATCCGGCGACATTCTTATGTTAGTTGAATTTATACTTAGATTTATTAAATGATCATAGGAAATGGGATCTCTCGCGAAAACTAAGTCGGCATTCTCTAAGACTTTTATGAATTCGCTTCTTTTTCGGGGATTCTCAAAAGGCCCAAATGCCTGAGGAAGGAGCACCACTTTCTTACCCATTTTTTTTGCCTTCCGAGCGAGCTCAGCCATTCGAGTAGACTTTTCTATTCCCCATTGATCAGAGTAGGCAAAACCGGATGCATCCAAAATCACATCAATGTCTTCGTAGGTCACTATGCCAAGAGCATTGCGCGTCTTTTTAGGTACCAATGAAATGGCCTGTGCATAGCTTTTCCCAATTAGAGGTAGCCCTTTGTCAACCCAAAAAAGTTGCCGTAAGCCCAGCTTTGCTCTTTGATCGAAGCTTCCAAGCTGGAAGCGCATTGCTAATTTATTTTGATCATTCCACTCCGCTACCTTCTGCAAAACAGAATGCAGCATAAGCTCAGCACCCTTGTTAGCAAAATGAACGCCACGAATTTCGAATAACATAAGGCTAAAATCCTGAAAAATGATTACTTGAGCATTATCTTTGGCATCTAATCCGTGCGAAAAGACCCATTTCACTTTTATGGTTAATTATACCTTCGAACTTTTTCGAGACTTTTCTTCTGAGAAAATGCAACCATGCCTTCTGGATCTGGATAACCAACAGATATGAGCATAACTGGCCTTTCGTCTGGCTCAAGTTTAAGAAGTTTATCCATTTTTCTCTCCAGAGGTTCTACGTCAGGCCAGTTAATTGGGCAAGAGCTTAAACCTAGTGTTTCCAAGCCATACATAAAAGACATTGCCGCGAGAGAGCCATCGATATAAATAATATGGCGATCGCGTTCGCTAAAGTAGGCACTCAACTTCCCAACCACCACTACAACAACTGGGAAATTATGGCTGAAACCTTTGGTTCCCATTGGGAGGACTGAAATTTTTTGGACTAAATCTGGATCATCAAAAATTCGAAATTCAAACGGTTGACGATTGCAAGCGCTTGGAGAAAGTGAGGCTACCTTAACAGCTTTATCGATCAGATCCCTAGGAACAGGCTTCGATAGATACCAGCGTACTGAACGACGTCGCTGGGATAAACTTAAAAAGCTCTCATAACTGACTGACAAAGGCACACTAGAATCTCGTTTGTATGGAATAAATTTGAGCGATTCATTGACATCAATGCTAGCTCCCAACGCAGACTTAAATTTAGCCCTTGCTTTGTCTATTCCTGGTTGAGAGCCAACAACATCAAAATATTCTGAAAGCACATCATTTGCCCACTTCAGCTCTTCCAGATTCTGTGAACTGTTGTTTTGATTGACTGATTCAAAAAAACAGTCAACAGTTTCTGCTATGTAGCCTGCCGCGAATATATCTCGCCGTGGCCTCATAAGTAAGCCTTTCTCTAGTCGATGAGTATTTCTTCGTAAGAGATAGCTATTAGATTCTTTACTGTGGAGTGAATCATAGTATCTCATGCGTCCAATAAGGCAGGCGTACTGCTCTCGCTTAAAGGATTTTGAGAGCAATAGATAATAAATTGATGTTAGAAATTTTGAGCTTGAAAAAAACCGGACTAGATAAATTTCTATCGATTTTAATGCTCCATCTCTCAGTTTTTTAAATGCTAAAAATGCTTTTAAAGGGTAAACAAGAGAATCTTCTGAAAACGAATTCTTAATGTAAAACTTTATTTTCCCTTGCATGACTCTTAGCCTATAAACTATTATGGACACAAGATTCAGTTTCTAATGTAGTTACAGAAACTTGGGTATTGACTTAAATCATAGAAACGTCGAGGATACATCCTAGTCTTGCAAGTCCAAATATGAGATACTATTTCTGCTCCCTTGATTCTCATGGGTTTAATAACCACGCATTTGTACTCATTGCAAAACTGGGATGCACCCAATGTCGAGAAGCTATAGAAAATACTAAGTTGAGTAGAAGTAAGAAATTGTTTTCTTAAACTTTGAAGGAAATATTAAAAATAGTGATGACGAGTACATAATTGTTCCTATAGAAACACAGCACAAAAGTAACCATATAGAATTAATCTGATCAGCAAAGGTGTATTTGGTAACAACGATTCCTAAAGTCATGATTAATGTACATACAGCTGGAGCATACAGTTGGCTAACATACTTCAGATAGCTGATTTTTATCAATTTTTTTATCAGACTCAAGGATATTGGTGATAACAAGTATCCTTTAATTACGTAAGCTAGGGCAACCGCTTTTATCCCCCAATGAACAGAAATCGCAAAACAAATTACATTTGTTATGCTTAGAAATAAGCCTAAGGCGAACCTCCAATCTGGTTTACCCATTGCTAACAGAACAGTGCTATTGAAAATACTTAGTGACTGTAAAATTCCAATAAAAACCAAAATTTGCATGATAGGGATGCTTTCCCCCCACTGGTTTCCAAAGAAAATTAGTATTAGCTCCGGTGCCAAAATCCCTGCACCGATAAATGCCGGAAAAGTAATCAAACTTGCTGTTTGAGTTACCTGGTAGAACGCTTCTCGAATTCTAGTTGGCTCATTCTGTAGCTTTGAAAATATTGGCATAGCCACTTTTTCCAAAACACGAGAAAACAAGTCAATCATCATTAAGAGCAGCTTGTAGGCTACGCTATAATATCCCAAAGCCGTAGCCCCTAAAAAATAGCCAATTAGTAAGTCATCAGATCGGCGGCTAAAAAAGTTTGTGAAACTAGAGCCCGTGACATTAATACTGAAGCTAAGCAACTCTTTAAAGTGGCTTTTAGAAAACTTCAACCTTGGTCGCCAAGTGCTGACCCACCATAAAACCAAGACTTTTGTTAAGGAGCTAGATAGTTGCTGTCCAACTAGGCTCCACACTCCAGATCCGGTTAGAGCCATTGTTACCCCAACAATTCCGCTAACAGTCGTTGCGACCAAAGAGCGAATAGAAAGCGCTCTGAAGTCCATATTTCTTTGAAAGATAGCCTGCTGAACATCGCTAAAAGCATTGATTAATAAGCTAATAGAGAGCCACCTCACAATAGATTTGAGAGTCGGTTCAGAAAATAAGATTGCGATCCAACCAGCTAGGGTAAAACTAACCAGGGTCAAAGCAATACTTATAAGGAGGCTAGTCCAAAAAGCAGTATCTAAATGCTCTGGCTCCAAGTCTGCTCTTTGGACAATGGCAGAAGATAGACTACTCCCCGAGAAAATGCCGATAAAGGCAATGTATACACTAGCTAAAGCGATGAGTCCAAATGATTCTGGCCCTAGAAGCCTTGCAAGCACAAAAAATACTATAGAAGAAATAATTTGGTGACCCCAGCTTTCAAGCGCTGACCAAAAAACTCCTTTAATAGCCTTATTTTTTAGACTCATTTTTAGAACTCTTTTTTGCTAAATCAGAACAACTGAATGCCAAATTTCAAAAGGGAAAATACTTTTCTGCTTTTTAAGTTAATTAATTTCTCTTCATGAGATATGGACTAATCTGATTGATATATCCCTTAGATTTTTTTATTTCAGTAATCTTTACTTCTATGTTGTTAGCTAATAGACGTATGCAGAAGTTGTTTCTGTCTCTGGATAATGGTAGGGACTTTAGAGATATTGAATGTATTTTTAACACGAGCCTCCTCAAGATAAGACTTCTTCATAGAGATCTAGATATTGCTTTGCTACATTAAAAGGGCTAAAGCATGAGATGGCAAATTGTCTAGAAGTTTCTGAAAAACTTTCAAAACCTTTTGGATTTCTAAAAGCATCTGCCAATTGTTGCGAAGCTACTCTAGGATCTGTTGACAAAAGTACGCCCAGCCCTTTTTCGCGAAAAAGTTCAGCCATGTCTAGGCATTCTGAAATAGCGCAGGGTAAACCTAAATACATTGCTTCAACAATTGACATTGGGAAACCCTCCCATCGAGATGTTTGGATATATATAGAAGCTTCTGAGAGTAGATCGAGTTTCTCTTCCCCGTAGATAGGATCATGAAAGTGTAGGTTTTTTGGGCAATCCTGCTGGATTTTATGCAGCTCATTTCCTGTCTTACGATCTTTTCTTCCATAAAGGTGAAAATCGAATTCAGGTGATAAATATGCAATTTTTGCCAAAATATCTATTCCTTTTTGGAGAACATCAAAACGCCCCAGAAAGATGACTTTCTTTGATGTTGTATCTCTCTTCCAAGCTCTTCCATTTAGGCGAGATACATTAAAAGGATTTGGTATCCAGCGGATTGGCTGATTATACCTAGGCAGGTAGCTGCATACTCTATCTGCTTCTCTTGGCGTGACCACTGTGATAGCTGATGCCTTGTACATCTTTTCTTTTTCAAAAAGCAGGCTAAACACTTGCTTCTTGAGTTTACTACGGCTAAAATTTAATCCCCCATGAGGAGTAATTATGTATGGAATTCTGTTTTTGAATATCTTCTTTGCTAAGAAGAATTGGTTTAAAAGGAAAATAGAATGGAGGTGTATCAAGTCCGGAAAGCCTGATTCTAGTAATGCGTCAATCATAAATGCATCGTATGAATACCTGCTTGTTTTGATATAGGCAATATTTAAACCTATCATATTGGCGAAAAGGCTTGTAGACTTATTAGGAATACTTTCTAATATTAGTGTAACTTCGTGGCCTAGACTTACCTGTTCTTGGGCAATGAGCCAGACTGCTGTGTTTACTCCGTTAACATCATCGGGCGACGGAGACGCTCCAAAATGCCATATTTTCATAAAAAAGCTTAGGTAGGAAGATTTGTGAGCTATCAAAAACTTCAGATGTATCAAATCCTAATCTGGCCAAAATTATTTAGAGAACTGCGATTCCCTTTCCCTAAAATCACAGTATGCACCACGTTAGGCAACGATGCATGCTGTCCTTGGTCACGACATGGGCTATTGTCACAACGAAATATGTAACGTTGACTAACGATGAATTACTGTTGAGTACTTTTAAGAAAGCGCGGTCGCATTTATAAAACACGACCGCGCTAGTGATATTCAGTTTTTGTTACTCTAATTTGTTAACTCTAAACTGTCGGCATTGCTGCCACCTTCCGCTGAGGTCGCTTGCGATCAGAGCGCCGAACACCCCCCGCCATCTCATACTCATAGCTGTCGCGGCCAAACTTTACCTTCACCCCGCTCAGCATATGCTCCGACATTTCACCCAGCGCTCGCTCCTCCGCCAGCATCTCGTTGTATAGGTTATCCACCTTCGATAGTAGCGAATTATACTGCTGCTGCTTGAGCCGCAAAGCATTAATCGCCTCCCAGTACATCTCTAGCGTTAGTCCATTACCCAAATCTAAATTCGGCAGAATCGAGTCCATGGATGCAGCCCGCACCTCAGCCTTTCCTAACGTTGCAGATAATCTTTTGCGTCTCATATACCGTAAATGCTCCCTGGCATTAATAAACAACAGTGTTGGTACCAGTTCCAACCTCCACACTGTAGCCAAGCCCTTAAGCCTATCATCACCGTATAAATTTGGATCCTTTTAGGTTGGTTTTTAGCTGCACCTCCAAAAAGATCCGAAAATCCCCTCAAGGCATTAAGCCCTTGCTAAAAAGCATTAAAGCTTTCTTTGCACGGCTTAAGCCTTTCTTTGAAATGCTTATAGCTTTCTTTGCAACCTATAAGGCTTCCATTAAAACACTTATAGCTTCCGCTGAAAGGTTTAAGCCCTCCTTACCGATGTTTAAGCCATTTCAAGAAATGCTTATGAAATGCGTCGCAGCCTATAAGCCATGTAAACAACAGCTCAAACCATCTTTTGCATTTATGTAGTCTTTTGCTGAACTCTTTAGGCGATACAAGTGCTACCTCTAGTGAGAGCAACGCTTAGGCACACCTATCCCATACTCTGCCCGATCGCCTAAGGAGCGTTCTAGTACAGGGCAAAGAGACTGAGATCTAAGACGACCATCAAAGCCCCTCTGCAAAAGGCCCTTTCAAAAAGGGAATGTGCTTGAGTTGTTATCTTCCTTTACAAGAGTAAATGGCCCTCTCCGGATACCTAGTCCTATCTCTCCGTACTTTCCCTAGGGTTTAGCCCGATGTGAAAATTTTTGCAAAATGTCAAAACTATCCGGATGGGGTGAGTGCTCAGGCAGCTTTAAAGTTCGGCAGTCGGTAGAGCGATCAGCCATTTGCCTTCGACCATCCGGTAGCGGCCCGGATCATACCCCCAGCCTTAGCCCGCGTTTCTCAAACCAAAAGCGCTGCTCTGGAAGGCTTCTCATAGCGCACCCCGACTGCCCTAATAAGCCCCTCGGCTGAGCACCACCGCGCCCACCGTCTGCCAAATCAGCATCACATCGTGCCCCAAAGACCACTGAGCCTGGTAGTCAATATCCATCTTGACGATCGCCTCAAAATCTTTGATGTGCGATCGCCCCTGGGCCTGCCACTTGCCCGTTAGCCCCGGCTTCACATTTAGCCGCTGCCAGTGGTGAGGCTCATACTGTCGCACCTCCGCCACCGTCGGCGGGCGCGTGCCCACCAGGCTCATGTCTCCCCACAGCACATTCCAAAACTGAGGGAACTCGTCTAGACTGGTGCGCCGCAAAAACTTGCCCACTCGGGTAATGCGAGGGTCATTGTCGTTTTTAAAGATCAGCCCCTGGGCCTGGTTTTCTACTAGATGTTTTAGCTCATCGGCATTGGCCACCATCGAGCGAAACTTCCAAATGCGGAAGGGTCGCCCCTGGTACCCACAGCGCAGCTGGCTAAAGAAGACCGGGCCAGGGTTATCAAGCTGAATGGCAACGGCAATGGGCACCAACAAGAGTAGCGTGATTAAAACTCCTGCCAAACCACCAACTATATCTAGGCATCGCTTTAAGACCGAGTTGACCGATGGATGAATGGGTGCCAGCTGCACAGTATCTGGAACAATTAAGTCTTCGTTTAGGGCCGCATGATATTCCTTTGGGGAGCAAAATAAGAACTGAAACATGGGTCTACCAGAGTGTTGAACAGCACGTACGGCGGGCTCCAATGGGTTATTTGGCTCTGCGAACAATAGGGGGTTGCAACTCCGTGAAACGTATCCTCAGTAGATCACAAAGTCCCCGTAGCCCTCTCCCTAAATCCCTCTCCCAATCTGGGAGAGGGACTTTGAAGTCTGGTTCCGGCTCCCCTCTCCTCCCTGGGAGAGGGGCTGGGGGTGAGGGCTGGATTACGGCAAGAAAGCGTGTTTGTGATCTACGTGTATTGCTCGGATCGATCCCCCCAACCCCCCTTAAAAAGGGGGGCAATGGATTTTCCCCCTAGGGCGCATGGTCTGCGCTCTATCCCACCGCTACGCCGCTGGCCGTGCGCAGGGTGGCGCGATCGAGCACGCTAGTGGCCGCACTGCCGTTGAGGGTGACTAGCCCCAGCGCTTGCAGATCGGCTTCCACCATCAGGTGCACCAGCTCTTCAAAAGTTACCGAGGGTTCCCAGCCCAGCTTGGTCTTGGCCTTGGTGGGATCACCAATCAGCAGTTCGACTTCGGCGGGGCGCAGATAGCGCTCATCAAAGGCCACATAGTCTTGCCAGTTGAGGTTGACCCGGCCAAAGGCAATGTCTAAAAACTCGCGCACCGAGTAGGTTTCGCCCGTGGCTACCACGTAGTCGTCGGGCTCGTCCTGTTGCAGCATCAGCCACATGGCGTTGACATAGTCTTTGGCATAGCCCCAGTCGCGCTTGGCATCCAGGTTGCCCATGTAGATCTTGCTCTGCTGCCCCGCCACGATGCGGGCCACGGCGCGGGTAATTTTGCGGGTGACAAAGGTTTCGCCGCGCCGGGGCGATTCGTGGTTAAACAAAATGCCGTTGCAGGCAAACATGCCGTACGACTCGCGGTAGTTGATGGTTTGCCAGTGGGCATAGACCTTGGCGCAGGCGTAGGGGCTGCGGGGGTAGAAGGGGGTGGTTTCGCTCTGGGGGACGTGCTGCACCTTGCCGTACATTTCTGAAGAGCCCGCCTGGTAGTAGCGCACCTCAATGCCGGTGCGCTGGCGGTAGTCACGAATGGCCTCTAGTAGGCGCAGGGTGCCCATGCCCACTGCATCCACGGTGTATTCGGGCGAGTCAAAGCTCACCCGCACGTGGGACTGTGCTCCTAAATTATAAATTTCAATCGGCTTCACCTCTTCGAGAATGCGGCGCAGAGTGGTGCCGTCGGTGAGGTCGCCGTAGTGCAAAAACAGCCGGGCCGAGTCGCTGTGGGGGTCTTCGTAGAGGTGGTCAATGCGATCGGTGTTGATCGTCGAGGTGCGGCGAATGATGCCGTGGACTTCGTAGCCTTTTTCTAATAACAGCTCGCTTAGGTAAGAGCCGTCTTGACCAGTAATGCCGGTAATGAGGGCTATTTTGGGGTTAGACATAGGGTTTAGATAGTAAATGAACAACAATAGTGACGATTAAGGGAGGTGAGGAAAATGGAGGAGATGAGGGATGTAAGGAAGGTGAGGACGACAGGAAAAGTGGGGGTAGGAATTGTTTGTGAACAATGTCCTTTTATACTCTTCATCTCCCTCACCTTCCCTATCTCCCCACCTTCTCCATGCCTCACCCCATCCGGTAAAAATCCTTCACGCCGCCGTAGGTAGTCTGCCGCGCCTGACGGCGGGTAAACTCGCCTACGGTGGGGTTGCCGGTGGGCAAAATTACCCCAGCGACCTGCATCCAGAGCGCTTCTGGTACCGTGCAGAGGGTGTATAAATTAGATTCAGTCTTGCGCACGTGGTACCACTGGGTTGATTGGCAGCGATCGCACCAAAAAGCTTCTAGCCATTCCCCCTGAAGGGGAACCGTACCCAAGCTCGCAATCAGCGTAAAGGCCGCCCGACGGCTCAGCCCGCTCTGTTGCAAATGCTCAGGTTTGGTGGCAAAAAGAGGATATTTTTGGCTGACGCTGTCGAGATAATTGTCATGGATGGGGCAAAGAATGCTCCGCCGTTTAGACCGGTTGCGATTGCGCGATCGGGGCTGAGTCATGGTAGGTATTTAGGGTAGATACGGCCATACACCTAGTTTCTGGCGACGACAAGAAAATCAGGAAGAATCTTAAAATCAGCAGAAACTTCTGCGGTGTTTTCACACTCTATTGATATATGCAAACGGCACTTGCCCCATCTCTCCTATAGAAACAGGGTGAGCATTCTAGAAGTGTTACTACAGCAATCCCTAGACTCGTGAGTACACGAAAATAATCCCCTCTCCCCCTTATTAAGGGGGTACGGCGTGAATCTTTAGTCGCAAAAGAATGGGGGGGAACTGGTCTGTTCAGTGGCGTACCTGACCGGCTAGAGAAATGCTATCTCTCAGCGCTAAGGCAAACGTTGACGCTGTCCTAAAATGCCCTCAGCATGCGATTGATACGACGGTGTAATCGGGTAACCACCACCTGCTTGACCGACAGGTAAACAAAGGGTGGAATAGTTCTGAAATATCGCTGCCACAGCCGACCCGGCTCTTGGGTGAGCCGATAGAGCCACTCTAACCCCGAGTCTTGCACCCAGGCTGGTGCATGCTTTTTAATGCCAGCATAAATCGGAAACACTCCGCCAATGCCTACCATCGCCGCCTTAATTTTAGAGCGGTGTTGGTACATCCAAATTTCTTGCTTGGGACAGCCCAGGGCAACAAACACAACTCCGGCCTGGCTAGTGTTGATATCTTTTACAACCTGGGCATCTTCTTCGGGTGTGAGGGGCCGAAAGGGTAGCGGCTCCATACCGGCAATGGTGAGGTTTGGGTATTCTTTCTGAAGGCGCTGCCGCATTTTACCTAGGGTCAACTCGTCGGTACCCAGAAAGTAAACCGGCAACCCCGATACCGAAGCCCGCTCGCACACTTCGCGCAGAATGTACATGCCCGCGACGCGATCGTGGGTGCTTTTGCGCAGCAAATTTAAAGTCCATACCAGGGGCATGCCGTCTGGAGTAAGCAAATCTGCTTGGCTTAGCACCTTAGCAAAGGTCTCGTTCCATCGCGCTTCCATCAGCATGTGCACATTGGCTACACAAACTACTCGGCTCAGTCGCTGCTGACCCCAGTGCATGATTAGATCAATCTGCTCTGCAAAGGGGTTGGTCGCCACCGAAAATCCAATTACGGACTCACTAATGAGATTCTTGGAGATTGACATGATCCTAAGGAGCTTAAAGGACAATCAGTGGTAGACGCCCCGATAGGATTTGTCAGTTTTAAAGACTAATGGTTTACATCTGGCAGACGCATAGGCAATGGCTAGCTAAGCCATAGGCCCGTTGAAACACTTGAGACGCGCACCGTCTAAAAAAGTTCACCATTTAAGAAAAAATATTGATCTAACCTTCACAAGTTGGTTGCCAAAGAATGCAGTACCAAGCTTGCTTACAATACTCCAAAGCAATTTTAAAAGCGTGACTCAGCAGGCATACTTTGATTAGCCCACCGTAATGGCTTTATCTGAACTGGGCTACTCAGGAGAGCTGCCCCGCTCATCGTTCTCTACTAAATGTCTGATCGCCGATGCTAACCCTAATAGCGAACTGGCTGTGCCCTAGACCATAGCTGGAGGGAATGATCAAAGACACTCAATGGCGATGCACCGCTAAACACTAGCACGTACGTAACTTAATGTGAAACACTTTTACGTGGCCAGTGAAAATACGTAGTCTCCTTTAGCTTATCTTAGCGGCTGGCATTCATTTGCGAAAGTTATGTGAAGGGTTCAAGAAAACTACTGACTAAGGCCAAAACCTTTCGGATTCATGGCCAGACCTACGGATATTGAATAGACGCGGGGCCTACTTTACCCGAAAAGGGAGTCTACTCATGTCTAATTTAGCCATATCTGGGGCGCTGCTAAAGCGGCGTCTGGGGTTAGCCTTCACGGCAAGCCTGTTGCTCGTGGGTCTCGACGGCCTCTACCCCAGCGTGGCCCCGGCCCAAAGAATGCCCGGCGGCAGGCCGACTACGGTGCCTTTAGTAGAAGCCCAAAGACCACCGACGCCAACGGCTGCGCCCCGGCTTTCACCCCAGGTGGCCAACGAGCCTTATACCTTAGGGGCTGGCGATCGCGTGCAGCTAGCCCTATTTCAGCTGCCCCAGTACAGCGGTGAGTTTGAAGTGCAAGTCGATGGCACCCTGACGCTGCCCCTGGTAGGCGATGTCAACGTGCAGGGTGTCACCCTAGACACGGCTAGAGAGCGGATTACAGCTCGCTACAACCAGTATTTACGGCGTCCTGGGGTTACCCTTAATCTGCTGGCCCGCCGCCCGTTGGTAGTGGGTGTTGCCGGAGAAATAAACCGCCCCGGTGCTTACACCCTCAGCATTGACGGCACTGCCTTCCCAAAGCTGACCCAGCTACTCACCCAGGCTGGCGGCATTACCCGCAGCGCCAATTTGCGTCAGGTGCAGGTGCAGCGCTTACAAAACGGTCAGCGGCAAGTGTTTAGTGTCAATCTGTGGGATCTGATTAGTAGCGGTGACCTCAACCAAGACATTACCCTGCGCGATGGCGATAGTATTTTCATTCCCTCTACCCTGGTGCCCCTCGAAGAAGCCCAGCTGTTAGCTGAGGCTGGCATTGCCCCGGCCTCTAGCCTACCGATCAATATCGCAGTCATTGGCGAAGTCTTCCGTCCTGGCCCCTATACCCTCCAGGGCGGCGTCACCCGCACTGGGGATGCAGGGGTACCAGGGGGAGAAGGCGGGGGCCGAGCCGGTAGCAATGCCCAGAAGATAACCGATGCCATTCAAATTGCGGGGGGCATTAAGCCCATGGCCAACATTCGCCAGGTGCAGGTGCGTCGTCTCACCCGCACCAGCGGTGAGCAGGTCTTTACCGTAGACCTGTGGAGTCTGCTACAGGTGGGTGCAACCCAGCAAAATGCGCTGCTTCAAGAAGGCGATACGGTGTTTATTCCTACTGCCACAGCCGCTATAGGCCCAGCAGAATCGTCGCGCTTGGCCGAATCTAGCTTTTCGCCCGACACCATTCGCATCAATGTTGTGGGCGAGGTGCGCAACGCTGGGCTGGTTGAGGTACCCCCCAATACGCCCCTAAACCAGGGAATTTTAGCCGCTGGTGGCTTTAATACCCGCGCCCGAGAAACTTCCGTGGGGCTGGTGCGTCTCAACCCAGACGGCACCGTTACCCAGCGCGAAATCAACATCGACTTTGCCCAGGGCATCAGCGATGCCGACAACCCGGCGCTGCAAAACAACGACATCATTATTGTCGGGCGATCGGGCCTGGCTAGCTTTTCAGACACGCTGGGCGGTGTGGCTAACCCCCTCGCCAATTTCCTCAACATTTTGTCTGCGCCCTTCCGTATTTTCAATCTATTTTGATCAAGCCCTACGGTATGCGACCTACCGTGTGGCTTGCCTAGGCTGGAGCACACAGTCTGTGATTGGAGCACCGCTTCACCGCCCGCAACTACTATTTACTTAGGAATCAGGGATGAAAGCTCATACTCTCCAACCCTCGCCCACAATCCCCATGGCGACGGGGGCCGAATCTAGCTCAGAAGGCGGGCTAGACTTGGCCAGTCTGCTATCTACCCTCAGGCGCAGACTGCTCTTGATTGTTGGCATTACCGCTGCCATGACCGGGGCCGCAGGTCTGCGGGCTTACCTTAGTCCCCCATCTTACTCCGCCGCCTTTGAAATTCTGATTCAGCCCCAGAGTGCTGAGACCGAAGTGATCTCGTCGCTGTCTGAGGTGCCTGTGAACCAGCAGGAGACGAATCTGACCCTGGCTGATCAAACCAAAATTTTAACCAGCCCTGGGGTACTGCAACCCGTAGTGACCGATCTGCGGGCTAAGGGGTTCGAGGGCTGTGTACCTCCGGCCCAAACGGCCTCAACCGGCCTATCTGAAGCAGAGCTAGACAGCATTTGCTACAGCCGAGTTAAAAGTCGGCTGGGGCTTCAGCTCACTAAAGACTCAAGAATTTTTCAGGCGGTGTACCGAGGGGGGTCGTCGCAAGATGTGGAGTACGTGGCCAACTTGATTGCCCAAACGTTTTTAGATTACGGACTGGCTTCGCGCCAGCGCGATCTACAGCAGGGGCTCAACTTTTTAGACGACAAAATACCCGATGCTCGGCAGCGGGTCGATGAGCTACAGGCCAATCTACAAAGCCTACGCCAGGGCTCTAATTTAATCACCCCCGAGGCAGAGGGTGGAAAGCTATCCGATCAACTTGCTACTTTTGAAAATGAGTATCGGGCGGTGCTGATTGAGCTAGAAGAAAACCTGACCCGCTACGAAGAGCTAGAACGCCAGCTGAGCGATCGCCCCCAAGATGCTTCGGTCTCGTCGGTGCTCAGCAGCAATAGCCGCTACCAAGCCCTGGTCGAGCAGCTGCTGGCGCTAGACAGCCAAATTGCCCAGGCGTCTACAATTTTTCGCAGCACAAGCGACGATATGCAGGTGCTGCAAGAGCAGCGCCAAAATTTGCTGGCACTCATGGCTCGCGAAGGAGCCAATACTCAGCAAGAGCTGATGGGCCAAATTGACGTGCTGGCAGCGAGAGAGGCCGCCCTTTCGTCTACGCTGGCTAACCTAAATGTGGATGTGGGTCAGCTGGCTGGGGTGACCCGCGAGTTTACCGATCTAGACCGGGAGTTGACCATTGCCAACACCAGCCTGAGCCAGCTGCTTCAGCGCCGCGAAACCCTACAAATTGAGGCGGCCCAGCGCGAGCTACCCTGGGAATTGATCACTCCAGCGACGGTGGCAACTGACGTTGCCAATCTGTCGAACAATCTGGTGCTGGGGGGGCTACTCGGGCTGCTGCTAGGCGTCGGTTTGGCCCTCGCCCTCGACTCTCAAAAAGATGTGCTCTACACCGCCCGCGATCTCAAACGGGTCACGCCGGTACCCATTTTGGGGCTGATTCCCCACAATGGAGCGGTTGAGCGTGGGTATGACGAGCAGCATTTGCTGTCGCTGTATCAGGTAGCCGGTGAGATGCTGAATGGTAAAGGGCCTAAACCGGGAGATTTGCCGATAGACGATCTCTATGCCTATCGCGAGGCGTTTCGATCGCTGGTGGCCAACCTGCAACGGCTCGACGCCGATCGCCCGCTCCGGTCGCTGGTAATTAGCTCTGCCGACAACCAGCTGGCTGACTCGACCACCGCCGCCTATTTAGCCTGGGCCGCCGCCGAGTTGGGCAACCGAGTGCTACTGATCGATGCCGACTTTCGCTTTCCGCACCTGCACAACTTTCTAGAACTGCCTAACCACCAGGGCTTTGCCAACATTTTGGCCGGGGAGCTAGATCTAAAGAACGTGATTAAGCGATCGCCCACCGAACCCAATCTGTTTGTGTTAACTACTGGCACTACTGATATCGACCCGGCCCGCCTGTTGTCGTCAACAAAAATGAAGCAGTTTGTCACCAAAACCGAGTCTTACTTTGACCTGGTGATTTACGATTCACCACCGTTTGCTGAGTACGCCGATGCTGCCCTGCTGTCGGCAGAGAGCAGTGGTATGGTGCTGGTTTCACACCTGGGCACGGTGAAATCTGCCCAGCTAGAGCAGGCCCTCGAAAAACTCTGGATCTCTAAGATTCCGCTGATTGGGCTGATCGCTAAAGAAGCTGCCTCAAAGATGGCGCTGCTGCCAGCTTAAGCTGGTGATATAAATGATTTTTGCATAGTTGGTTTTGATTGGTCATTACTAGGTACTCACAGATGACAGAATAGTGTGTGGCAATGATGAATATGCTAGTTGACCGTTGATGCCTTTCTGTGAAAATACGTATGATTGAAAGGTGTCCTTGATGAAAACACGTGCATTTGCTGTCTAATCTATCTTTGGTGTACCTACTCTTGCTCTGGCTGAATCTCTTTGCCAGACGAGACTAAAGATTAGGCCTGAAAGATCTAGCCCCATTTTCAGCGAATTTAGGTAGGTTTTAATCTATGTCATTTAAAGCATTTGTATCAAGCGCTGCGATCGCAGGTACATTGGTCACAGGTACCGTGTTAGCTTCGGCTCCTGCTGAAGCAGCAATCTTAGTTGGAAGCAGATTGAACCTGCAAAACGTAACCCGGGGGGGAGTTAGCTTCTCATCTGGTGGAGGTGTCGGTACGCTCGATTTCGAAGGTCTTGCTGGTGGACAGGCCGTTGGCTTGGGAGCAAGCACAGGTTCCTTTACAGGGGCAACGAGCTTACCACTTCCCCTTGCCAGGATTCAGGACTTGACTTTAACCGACATCGGCGGTGGAATGTTTGAGTTCACAGGGTTACTACCTAGCTTCCTTTCTGGAATTGATTTGCCTGGGTTTCCTGGAGGTAATGACCTTCAGTTTGATCTCACCAAATTCATATTCAGACAATCTACAGGAGACGCCGATATTGAAGGTTTCTTCAGACTAGGAAGTGAGTCAATTCAGGGATCAGGTTTGTTTACTACTCAAACTAACCTTGGCAATCCTAGCAGCTTCTCACTCTCAATCGAAGCTGTCCCTACTCCAGCGCTACTGCCCGGCTTAATTGGCATGGGTGTTGCGGCACTGCGCCGCAAGAAGGAAGAAGTTGAAGAAAGCGCCTAGTTTTCTGAGTCGGTGAGCTGGCTAGTGCCCTAAGGGTTTTAGCCAGCCTATTGACCATTTCATCAGTAGCTTTCAGCAAGAGTCGCCTTCACGGGTGACTTTTTATTGACAATGCCGATTCTTAGGAGAATAATTTATTGTAAAGTTGTCTTAGGAATATTGCGCTTGGCACCGAAAGATTGGGATGCTTTGCTCTGGTCAGCGGTTTGCTTCAGCCGAATTAGACAGTGCTAGGGCCTGATTTTTTATTCTGTTGCTGTTCATAAAAAAGCTCTGGAGTTTAATGCCAGAGCTTTGTCGATTAGCTATTTTTGCATAAGGACAGGAAACTGCTAATAGTTAATTGCCTTCCTCAACACAGTCTTGTTTCTGCTTTCGTAGAGCCAGAGCACCCAACCCAATTAGACCCGGTAGCAAGGCCGGAGTGGGAACAGCAGTGATGTCAGATGAGAACGATGAGCCACTCTCAAGAACCAGACCACCTTGAGCCGTCAGCGCGCCACTACCACCGAGGCCAGATGGCGTAAAAAAGCCTGAAATAAAGGCTACATATAGGGGGATGTTAGCAGGCCCTACACTGACAGAAACTTGCTCAAGCACGAATTGCTCAAGGGTAAACTCAACACCATCGGCTAACCCTGTCAACCAATTGTTGGCAGGGCCGGTTGTCAATTCCCAAGTGGTAGCATTGGTCTTGGTTAGTGCCAGGTCTCCTATGCTGAAAGATGTACCCGCAGTACCAAACACGTCGGCACTGGCGTCGGCAAGAGTTACTGTTCCAGCGGTTGTATTGCTAAAGCTCGAGAAGTTTAGCAAGCTCGTAACAGCGTCTGGGGTTTCTAGACGGGCTGACCCGTTAAAGCTGAGAGTTTGACCTGCGATGCTAGCGGCTTGTGCCGGAGCATCTAGAACAGCGACTGCGGAAAAGGCCGCAGCAGCACCTAGGCCTAAGCCAAAAGCTTTTAAAGTCATGATCTGGATCTACCTCATAGATGTGGATGAATACCAACTTGCGTGGGGCTTAAAAGCAAGATTTGCTGCTAAGCCATCAGTTAGTAGTGCACTGGTGGTAGATACTGCCCCTGATTCTTTGATCAGGGCTCTCAATTGATGGCGTGAGAGTCGCGCACAAACTGGGTAGATGTATTCTGCAAAAACTGTTTAAGCATGGTGTCCCAGGCTAAACATGTTTTTGCTTTACCTGGAGATATAGAGTTGTATCAGGCCCAAATAGCTCCCCGTCACGGGCTGATTTACGGGAGCTTTAAGAATGATGGCGCAGGAAAGCGATCTATTCAGGATTTTCTCTGCCCAAGAAACTTAAACCATTCCGCTGCGTCTATATCTGCTTATCCTAAACCGGCTAGTCTTCGACCTGGCGCAGCAGGATGATGGTGATGTGAGTATTCTGGGCAATTTCTAACGGCACATTGCCTTTAATCACTTGACTGAGCAAGTTTTCGCGGGAGGCTCCTAGCAAAATAGCGTCGGTGTGGCAGAGATTGGCCATATCCACGATCGCATCAGAAACCGAGGGATGGGTCAGCACCTGAGTATAGACCGGGCGTTTGAGGGAGGCTTCTAACCCATCGGCCATCTCTGAGATGTGCTGGGGGGTGAGGCACTCGCCCTTTTCGGGGTGGCAGATGGTGCAGAGCTGAATTTCGGGGGAGTGCCCCAGGGTGAGCAGGCCGGGCAGCAGACGCTGGGCGCTGTTAGCGTTGGGGCCGCCTGCGGTGGGTATCAGCCAGCGATCGAAGGTGAGGTTGCGGCCGGGGCGCACTACCACTACCTGGCAGGGGGCCTGGCGAATCAGGGTATCGACCACGCCGCTGATCACGCGACCGGGGGTGAGACTGGGGTGGTGCCAGCCCATCAGCACCAGGTCGATGTGGCGCTCTTTGATCACTTCCAGCAGGGTGCGGCCAATTTCGTGGGCGGCTCGCACCTGAAAATGTACTGATAGGCCGCTGTTTTCGGCGTAGGAGAGGGCGAGCTGGCGCAGGGGCTCGACTTTCTGCAAATCGACTTTGGCCTCGGCGGGAGCAACACTGCGGGAGACCGGTACCACGTGAACACATTCCAGTTCGTAGTGCAGCCCGTGGGCGATCGCCGCCGCGATCTTGATCAAATCTGGTGCGGTGCGGGGGTCGGCCAGGGGCAGCAACAGTCGTCCCTGGCCGGTGGCGGGGGCCTGCTGCTGAAACACCACGTAGGAGGGTTCAGCCTGGGGACCGAGTTCGAGCTGGTCGCCGCTGACCTGGTCGCACTCGGCGCGAATGATGTCGGCGCGGGTGATGATGCCCACCAGCTTGTTGCCTTCGGTAACGGGCAGGCGGCTGAGCTTGAGCCGGTTGAGCAGGTGTAGCACTCGGGGCAGGGTGGCATCGGGGGCCACGGTGACCGGTTCGGTCGTCATAATATCGGCCAGGGTGAGGTAGTCATCCAGATTCTGGGTGGTGGAGTCGCTCAGGTCGCTCTGGGTGACGATGCCCACCAGGCGACCGTCTTCGAGTACCGGAAAGCCGCGATGGTGCGATCGCGAAAAGGCCTGCACCACCTCGGGCAGACTCATCTGGCTAGAGAGGGTTTCGACCCGCCGCTGCATTAAATCGGCAGCTTTGAGGTGACCCCAGGGGTTGTTGGCCTGGGGCACTGGCTCCAGGTGAATGCCCTGGAGGGCAAGCAGGCGGTTATAGATCGAGCCGTCGTTGGCGCGATCGGCAATCAAGTAGGCCACGCCCGAACCAATCATCAGGGGCAGCACCAGGTTAAAGTTGGCGGTCATCTCAAACACGATGACGATGGCGGTGATCGGCACCCCCGTCACCGCGCTAAAGAAAGCGCCCATCCCCGTCAGCGCATAGGTGGTAGTAGTGGCTAAATCGGCTGGTAGGGGCCAGGCCCCAAAGCCGGTGTAGACGCCCTGGGCAAAGAAGCTCACCAGGCAGCCCAGCGCTGCCCCCAGCACCAGCGAGGGGGCAAAAATTCCCCCCGGTGCCCCCGAGCCGTAGGCCAATAGAGTAAGTAGAAACTTGGCGACGAAGGCGATCGCAATCAGCTGCCACCCCGCTGAACCCGTCACCAAAAACTCTTGCAGCCCGGTGTTATCGATCGCTGCCACCGGTACAAACACGCCCACCAGGCCCGTAATCAGCCCCGCCAGGCCAATCCGTCCCGGCAGACCCAGCCGCTTAAACTGCCGAAAGAACGCCAGGCTGCCAAAAATGCCCCGCCGAAACAGCGCCCCCAGCAGCCCGGCCAGCAGCCCCAGAATAATCAAAAAGGGCAGGTCATGCACCGACAGGCTAATGGGCCGGTCATCCATGGTTAAATTCAGCCCCTGCCCGCCCAGCAGCCGCGACACTACGGCCCCAATGAATGACGCCAAAATAGCGCTGCCCAGGGTGAGGTCAGAAAAGTCTTGCAGCAGTTCTTCGACAACAAACAGCACCCCGGCGATCGGAGCGTTGAAGCCCGCCGCCAGACCCGCCGCCGCGCCAGCGGAAATTAGCTGTCGTCGATACTCGGGGGAGGTTGGCACCCAGCGGCTCAGCTGCGCGGCTAGGCCCGCCCCAATTTGCACGGTTGGCCCCTGCCGCCCTAGGGAAAGACCTGACCCTAGGGCTAGGAGGGTGCTGCCGAGTTTCACTAGTGCCACCCGCAGGTTGAGCGGAACTTTGGCGAAGCCCAGCGCCGCCTTAACCTGGGGAATGCCGCTGCCCGATGCCTCTGGAGCGAGTCGCTCTACCAACCAGCCCGACAACCAACCGCCCACCAAACCGATTGTAGGTAGCGCTATCCATAGGGGAAAGGTGGTGGAGGTGCGCCACAGGGTGAGCAGCTCGACTCCCTGCTTGAGTAGCACTGCCGCTAGCCCCGACACCAGCCCAATGACACACGCCTCGACAATGGCTACCCGCTTGCGGCTCAGCAAGGGTTCCAGGCGCTTTAGCAACATCACAGGGGCGGCAGCATTACAGAGGCAAGGTAAACCACAGCAAGAGAACGGGCCAAGCCCGAGCTAAATGCGGTCTTCCCTTAACTATCCCAAAGTGTAGCCCGGAATAGAACCGCTAGGGGTGCAGCTCACAATCGGGGAAGCGGCCTAGCCCATTGGC
The DNA here is from genome assembly GCA_019358835.1 of Tildeniella torsiva UHER 1998/13D. Taxonomy (GTDB): domain Bacteria; phylum Cyanobacteriota; class Cyanobacteriia; order Phormidesmidales; family Phormidesmidaceae; genus Nodosilinea; species Nodosilinea torsiva. Next base: position 44,394 of record JAHHIH010000001.1, on the reverse strand, counting down.
CTCCACGATGGCGTTGCGGCATTTTAGGGGAGATTTGCCGGTCATATCTGATAAACGCTTGAGGCTAATGGCGGGCGAGCCACCGCGAGGAGCCGTCATGTAAAGTCTGTAGGCCATCTCTAGCACTTGATCATCCAGCAGCAGGGGTCTAACTGTGGAACTAATGACATCTAGCATGGCAGTTGAAGAACTCGTTATTTAAGTATGTTCACTGATGTTTCTCCCTAGGCCGTCTATCTCACGAGGGGTCTTCAGGGCATAAATCGAGCAGCGACAGCCAACTTTAGGGGGCAAGCCCTCACGTGCAAAGCTCATTAAGGTAAGCCCATGCGGGATTCTGGCTTGGAGTCAAGGTGAACAGAATCGGCCTGACATGAGAGGTGCCTGCTGGTTGCGTTTGTCCCCTTACCTACCTCTGTAACTCAGGGGCAATCTCTAGCGCCGCTGCCCAGCGATCGAACGTAATGCCCACGGTCTGCTCTAGCTGGGCAACGCTGTTGAGGAAGGCGATGCGGGCCGCTAGCTCGTTGGTCTCGGCCGTCACCAGGGTTTCTTCCTGATCGATCAGCTGAAACAGCGTAATGTTGTCCCGTCCTAGGCGAAACTGCGCTTGGGCGGCTTCGAGCTGGCGACGGGCGTTGAGGGTGGCTCGCTCTGCGGCGACCACCTGGCTTAGGCTGGCCTGAGCTGAGCTGAGCCCGGCGACGACATCGTTGCGAATTTGATCTTGCAGCTGGGCCAGGGTGTTGTCCTGCTGTTGCAGAGTGATATCGCTAGTCAGACGGTTGGTTTCGGGGTCTGGGTCGCCAAAGGTGCGGGTGGCCACTAGCCCCACAGCGCTGCGGGAGCCATCGCCTAGGGTGCCATCGGCCACGGCGTCGAGCTGCCAACGCAGATTGTCTTGGGCCACCAGCAGGTCGAGTTCCTGCTGCTGCCGCTGGAACTGGGCCTGCTGGTAGTCGGTGCGCTGGGCCAGGGCCAGGGTCACCAGGGCCTCGGGTTGGTAGGTGGCCAGCTGGGCGGCAGCGGCGGCGAACAGCTCGGTGATGGTTTCTACAGATGCGACAAAGCGCAGGTTGCGATCGGTGCCAATCAGGTTGAGCAAGGCGCTATTGGCCTGGTCGAGCTGGTTTTGGGCATCGACCAGGCTGCGCTGAGCATCGGCTAGCGATCGCTCTGGGTCAAACAGCTCAATGGGAGCCCGCCGCCCCGCCTCTACCAGGGCCTGCACAATGTCGAACTGTTGCTGCCGCCGCTCCAAGGCCTGGGCTTGAATCTCAACCTGGGCCTGGGTATCGATCAAATTGTTGTAGCTGAGAATGGCGGTGGTGAGGGTGTCGATGACGGCGCTGCGCAGGGCCAGCTGGTTGCGGGTTTCGCCTAGGCGGGCCTGGTTGAGGGGGGCTTCGTTGACGGCGGTGCCAAAGCCCCGCAGCAGGGGCTGGCTGACTCTGAACTGTAGGGATTGCCCATCCTCAAAGGGGGTGAGCCCTAGCTCAAAGCTGGTGCCCAGGCGGGTGGTAAGGGTAGTGTCGAGCCGCACCTGCTGGTCGAGGTCGGTGTCACTGCCCCCCAGCAGCACCGAGCCTGGAGTTGACTCTACGTCACCGCCGTTGCCTGAGTTGCTGCGAGTGGCATCGACCCGCAGGGTTGGCGTTAGCCGTGGGTTAAAGGTCTGCTCGGCGGCGGCGAGCTGCTGCCGCTGCACAATGCGCCCAAGGGCCTGGTTGCGTAGGTCGCGGTTGCCCTCCAGGGTGAGGTTGAGCAAATCGGTCAGTGTCAGGGGAACGACTGCGGCGGTTGCTTCTACTGCCGCAGGTGCTGATTCTAAATTCGGCGACTCAGCCGCTGGTGCAGGATCGCTTAGGGGAAGAGTGTTGGCCAGGGTAGAAGGGGCGATCGCGCTACAGCCAAACCCCAGGAGTACGCCTATCCAACCTAGACCCAGTCGCTGATTGACGGTCGTCGTCAAAGTCTCCATCATTTTCGTTGCCTCCTAACCACGGCCCGACCTACCCAGTAGGATAGAACCAACAACTCGCCCCATCGCTATGACAACCTATCACGCTGGTTCAGCCCCAACCACTGGTGTCACAACAGCTCCGCTGGAAAGCGGCGATCGCCTCACCCGCCCCGAATTCGAGCGGCGCTACAAAAACTCCACCGTTAAAAAAGCTGAACTCATCGAAGGAGTTGTCTACGTGGCCTCACCCCTCAGGTTTCAGCAGCATGCTGAACCCCACAGTCGCTTAAACACTTGGATCGGTACCTATGCGGCTCTAACCCCCGGCACTCGATCGGGCATTGAGCCCACAGTCCGCCTAGACCTCGACAATGAACCTCAGCCCGACATTGTGCTGCTGATCGATGCGGCCGCTGGCGGCCAAGCTCGCCTCAGCCCCGATGGCTACCTAGAAGGCACCCCTGAACTGGTGATTGAGATTGCCGCCAGCAGCGCTGCTATTGATCTGGGCGACAAGAAACAGGCCTACCGCCGTAACGGCGTGCTCGAATACCTGGTCTGGCAAGTGTACGAAAACAGATTGGACTGGTTTTACCTAGTAGATGGTGACTACCAGCCGCTGCCGATGGATGCCGGTGGTATTATTCGCAGTGCCACATTTCCGGGGCTGTGGTTAGCCGAAACAGCGCTTTTACAGGGCAATATGGCTCAAGTTCTGGCTGTACTACAGACAGGCCTGCAATCCCCTGAACATCAGCAGTTTGCCATGGATTTGCCATCGCTTCCCTCGTAGGATACAGCTAGGGTTATAGCGCACTCTCATCCGCCTACTTACCCACTCCCATCCCTACCCTATTCCCCTCGCAGTGCCTGCACCACGTCGATCTGGGTCACTCGCAGGGCGGGCAAGAAGCTGGCCCCGACGCCGACCCCAAAGGCGGCCCCCATGGACAGGGCCGCGTCGCGCCAGTTGAACTCATAGGGGGCTTCAAACACCGTGGTGGTCGCCAATTTGGTCAACCCGTGGACGGTGGCCACCGCCGTGGTGCCGCCGATTAGGCTGAGCAGGGCGGCTTCGGCGATGAACTGGGCCATGATTTCTAAATCGGTGGCCCCAATGGCGCGGCGCAAACCGATCTCGCGGGTGCGTTCCATAATGGCGGCGATGGTGATATTGGCGATGCCGACGCCGCCAATTACCAGGGCCAGCAGCCCCACAGCCTTGAGCACGCGAATGGAGGCCCGCTGGCGCTGCTCTTCTTCGTAGAGGTCTTCGACATTGCCATAGATATAGATTTCGTAGCCCGGAAACATCTGCTGGAGCTGGGCTTCGATACCGTCGCTGATGGTCTGAAAATCGTCAAGGCTTCGCACGGCAATTTGAATTTCCCCCTGGTAATAATAAAAACGTCCCCTGAGCAGACTGCCGTAGGGCTCGGGCACCCAGAGAGTGCCGGTGGGTTCTCCTTCCTCGCTGCCGTCGAGGTTTTTGGTTTCAATTAAGCCGATCACGGTGAAGCGGGTGCCGTTGATAAAAATACCTTCCCCCAGGGGCGGAGCCGCTTGAAAGAGTTGCTGAGCCAGTACAGTGTCAATCACGGCTACGGGGCGAAACGAGTTGAAGTCTTCGGGGTCAAAAAAGCGGCCTTCGAGTACCTGGCGTCCGGTGGTGCGCTGGTAGTTCTCTGACACGCTGAGAGCATCAACGCTGTCAGTGATCTTGCCCTGGTACTGCACCTCTGACTCCCATAGCTGAGTTACCCGACTAATGCTGACAATGCCGGGAACAGCCGCTTGAATTTCTGCGATCGCCGCCTGATCAAATTCCACTGGAGGGAGACTGCGCCCGTAGACCCAGGGAGTGATATTGGGGTTATCCCTGGCGGCTAGCTGCTCTTGCAGCACCCGGTTGGCAATGGTGTCGATGTTGAGGGTGGCATTGACGGCGGCGACCCCCATGAAAATGCCCAGGGCGGTGAGGCCCGATCGCACCCAGTTGCCGGTTAGATCTCGCAGGGTGGTGAGGCTGAGGTCGAGGGGGGAGAGGGGCATGGGGGAGGAGAGTGGGTGCGTGGGTGCGTGGGTGCGTGGATGGGTGGGTGAGTAGGAGCAGACCTATGTGTCTGCCCTGGGGGAATGGGGGGATATGAAGGTGACTTAGGGGATGGGGCGGGGGCCGCCTGGGGGAGCGATGGGGGTTGTTTCTACCACCGTGTTCTCCTCCAGGGGTTGGTCGGGCGGGGGGGTGAGAATGACGGTATCGGTGTCTTGCAGGCCAGAGACAATTTCGACGGCTTCTAGAGTGTTGAGGCCGGTGGTGACGGGGCGCTTTTGGGCGCGACTGTCGGCATCGACGACCCAGACAAAGGTTTCGCCGTCTGCTTGCTGAATGGCGTTGGTGGGCAGGGCTAGGGCATTTTCTCGCTGCACCAAAATGACAGCGACGCTGACCGAGCTGCCGGGGATGAGCACGCCGCTGGGGCGATCGAGCTGGGCGATCGCCTTGACCATGGCCTGGGATCCGCCGCCGCCATCACCTTCACTGTCATTAACTGCCTGGGGGGCAATGCTGATCACCCGACCCGTGTAGTTTTCGGGGTTGGGGCCGATGACGCTGACTCGCACGGGCATGTTGACCGACACTTTGTTGGCGTCGAGGGTCATGAGGTTAAAGAGCACCACCTCTTTGTTGGGGTCACCGATGGTGAGCAGGGTGCCTTCGCTCTTCACGCCGTCGCCGGGCTGCACGTCGATGTTGAGCACCACGGCGGCGAAGGGGGCAACGATGGCGTTGTCGGCGATGCGGGCACGAACATTGGTCAGTTTGGCCTGGTTTTGGCGAATCTCTAGCTCGGATCGCTGAAGCTCGACCTCAGCCCCCCGCAGCTCCGACTGGGCTGCTTCTAGAGTGTCGCGATCCTCGTTGTAATCATCCTGAGAAATAAACCCCTGATCGACCAGCGATCGCGATTCACTCAAGCGCTCTTCGGCCCGCCGCACGGTGCGCTGGCGATCTTGCAGCACCTCGGCATTGCGCTGGCGCTGGAGCCTGAGAATTTCGGTTTCAATTTCGGCCTCGTTCAGCTCTTGCTCGAGGCCGCGATCGCGCAACCGCAGCAGCACCGTGCCCCGCTCTACTCGCTGGCGCTCTTTTACCAGCACCGCCTCCACGGTGACATCCGCTGGTGCTTTGAGAATTTGCTGGTTGCCCAGGCTCATCGTGCCGGAGGCATCGGCACGGTTTTCGAGGGTGTCGCGGCTGGGGGTGCCGGTGGTTACCACCACGGGGTCTACGCTGTGGCGCTGCCAGGTGCGGTAGCCCAGCCACCCCCCCACGCCGATTAGAATCACTAGCCCCGACGCCACGATCCACCTTAGCCCAGGGCGAGAGTTGGCCTGAGTGCCATCGTCGAGCAGGTCGTCATCGAATAGGCCGGAGCTGAGGAGGTTGGGGGTTCCCGCCTGCTCCGCTGGCCCCGGCGGGAGGGGATCCGCATCCGCTGAGTCACTGGCGCGGGTGGAAGTGTCGGGGTGAGGTTCAGGCGGCACAGAGCATTCCAAACAAAGGGTAGTCGGTTGCTACAGGGGGGCCAGGTGGCCCAGCTCGGCGGGGCTGAGGTGGGCATTGGTGACCCGGCCATCGCTCATCATAATAATGCGCTGGCTGTGGCGAGCCACCTCGTGGGAGTGGGTCACCATGACGATGGTAATGCCCCGCTGATGCAGGGCCTCAAAAATGCCCAGCACCTCGGTGGCCGACTGTGAGTCGAGCGCCCCGGTGGGCTCGTCGGCCAGCAAGAGTACCGGCTGGTTGACAATGGCGCGGGCAATGGCGACCCGCTGCTGCTGACCGCCTGAAAGCTGGGAAGGGCGTTTATCCATGCGGTTGGCCAGGCCCATGTGGGTGAGGGCTGCCGCCGCCCGCCGCTGCCGCACCGATCGCCCCAGCCCGGCATACATCATCGGCAAAATTACGTTCTCTAGCGCCGTCAGGTTGGGCAGCAGCTCGTAGCGCTGAAAAATAAAGCCAATCTTGCGGTTGCGAATGCGGGTCAGTCGGGTTTTATCAACCGTTGAGACATCGGTGCCGTCGAGAAGGTAGCGCCCCCTGGTGGGGCGATCGAGGCAGCCGACGATATTCATCAGGGTCGATTTGCCCGAGCCCGACTGGCCCATAATGGCGCAGTACTCGCCGGGGTAAATGGTGATATTGATGCGATCGCAGGCCCGCACTGCTGCCTCGCCGCTGCCAAATACCCGCGACACATTCTCCATGGTGATGACGGCAGGGGGTTGGGGGTGGGGCGTTGGGGGCATGGGGCGATCGTGCAGCTATGGCAACGAGAGTTCACTGCTAGGATAAATCCTTTGCCTGCTGTCGTCGTAACTCTGGCCGGGATGGTGCGATTGAGCCAGCGCTGACCTCGTTGTCTTTATCAAACGATTCCTTCCCAAAACCGCCAAAGCAACCTTTAGAGAACTGCCCATGGGAATGCCCTGTGAAATCAATAGTCTGCTCAAGCTCAAGCCTGACCAGGGTTACCCCGCTGTGCTCGAAGTTGGAACTCGGCATCGGGTGCAGAAAGACGGCTACCGCATTTTTCCCCTCGATGTGCCGCTGTGTTTGGTAGATGAAAACTGGCTCGCTCACGCCGATATCGTTATCGAAAAACTCACCTGGGAGCATCAGATGACTGCCCTTGAGTTTCGGATTGATCGCCTCTATGCCACCCCCTTTGCAGCCAAATAGTCGAAACTGCCGAAGTTGAGGACACCACCCAAATCGATGTCGAGATTATCCTTCCTGCTGAGCTTTCTTCTTCGCGTAAATGCTGCGGGTGTGCTTTTTTACAGTATTGGGAGTAATACCCAATTCAGCGGCAATTTGCTTATAGGTATAGTTGTTGTGCTGAAGCAACCAAACCTCCTTTTCGCGGGGAGTTAACCCGTAGCGATTGGCCTCCTCTAGCACAAGGTTAATAATGGCTTGCTGACGGTCTTCAATGGTGAGCAAGAGGCAGGGATTGGCTACTACATCCACCGTGAGCCAGCGCGAGCAAATGTGGAGTGTAGTCGCTGCGCTGGTAAAAATATCGAACTCAATCAGCCAGTTTTGTTCAGGAAACAAATGCCGACTTTGAATTAACGATTGGCAGATGTGCGAAATTTCGTCAGGTATCAAGCAGGAGGTCGAACTTTCCTGCTTGAGCTGGTTTAAAACCTGGTGGGCTGTCTTGCTAGCATACACAAGCTGCTGCTGCTCTGTAAAGACTAAAATACCACCAATGCACTCTTCCACCAGGGCTTTATTAAATTGGTGATTGTCTACCCTCTCAGAACTAGGTTTTTTGTCGGCAATAGAGGCATCTTCAAAACCTTGCTCTGCTAAAAAATTAAAAAAATTCGACTTCAAAGTGGATGCCACCATGATTTCTGTATCTCCGGTTATGCCGACAACTAGGTTTAAAAAGCTTATTAACGAGCTTTAAGCATTGGGAGCACATTTTTACTGTTTTATCTGCCTCTAAAGCACATCTTTCATGTCCAGAAAATTCTTATACTCCGCCTCCATCATGGCTTGAAAAGAGGGATATCGATCTGCACCCGGCAGCCAGTCGCCAAAAAACCAGGCTTCCCACTCTTGTTTATCATTCATTACCTCAGGGTTGAGTAAATAAATCGAAGACTCCCCTTTTTCACTGATCTCCAAACTGCTACTTAAATATTCAATGCGAATCTTACTACAGTCTTGATCATGGCCATAGGTAAGGTAATCGGCATCAGAAACTATAGGGCCTGGATGTGCACCGTTAAATGGATAATCAGCAGGCGTAGGAGCATGGGTCTGGCCATATTTTTGGCTAAATGAGGCTATCCAATCCGCATGCCTAACATGAAACCATTCCACCTCTTCAATCGCTAAGATGCGATAAATAAAAGGGGTTGTTTGTCTCCAGCCATTACTGATCTTTAAGAATTCTCGATAGGAAGGCGGTAGCTGAATTGAAAGTCGGGCCTCTGTCTCTGCAATCTGGACTTCGGTGGCCCCAGGAAAACCGAGCCAGCCAGATGCCAAGACCTCGGGGTTAGGTGTATCGTCTTTTTCTACGCAAGCGAGATAGTCTTGGCTCCAGTTCTCAAGAAATTGTCGCCAGTCAAAGGTGCCCATGACCAAAGCTCATGATAATTATTGACTACAATTTTGACGTTTAAACCACCTGAAAGCGTGGAATCTCATGCATGCCAAATGGAATAGAGATACCTTGAAAAGCAATCAGAAGCTGCAGTCGATATAGCCCTGAAGGTAACCCAGACCCCACAATTGTTGCACTATAGGGCGAATGATGGCCCGCCAAGAAATGAAGGACACTTTCCCCCAAAGCAATCGCTCGGTGAGGATATGTCAGTGATTTTGCAAACCCTTGTAGGCTATAGCTAGCCTGGGGCAAAATAGCCAGACTGGCTAACCTATCTAGCTCAAAGACAACGTTGAGTTGAAAGGGCTGCTCGGCCAATACTGGGCTTGGCAGACTGCGATCGCGCTCTGTCGCCATCTGGGGAACACCTGCGTTAGGGGGCTGTATTAATATAATTTTGCACACTCGCAGCTTTATCAGTTCTGCTGTTGAGGCTGTTACCCCAGGTTGCTCAAGTTGAGTTTCGGATTCATCTTTAGCCACCTCTACGGGTTCAGCTACAACCGCATTTGGCGGCAAATTCTCGAGTGATTTGGCATCAGCTGCTAAGGAGATTTGGAGGGGTCGGTGCGTATCCTCTGGAGGCACGTTGCTACCGAGTGCGGAATCCATAGATTCAGCTAGGTGTTTGGCCTGAGTAATCCAATCGGCGGCCTTAGACCGAGTAATGGACTGCCCTGTTTCGCGAAATAACGACTCAATCGTTTCGGCTGATGCGGCGGCCAAATCTTGCACCGTGTGAATGGACAACAGCTCTCGCAGCAGTTTCTGCCGGGCTGGGCCAATACCTTTAATCGGGCTTAAGGGATGGTCATGAACTGGGGAAGTTCCCCCAGATGCAGTGCTCATAGGTCATTCTCCACTAGCGCCAGGCAAGGGAGTCTGCCTCTGCCCTATCCCAGCGTTGCAATGGTTCGAGAAAACTAGCAGGCACTAGTAACCTGCCAGTTTAGGGAATTTTGGCTCGATGCCTTAACGAACACATGAGGTTGGCTCAGGCTGGTTCAACCCTATGCCCATGCTCAGATGCCCGAGGGTGCTAACCCACAAAGGGCTGGTCAGCGATTTGGAGCCGTCGTTCGCCAATATAGCCATAGCCAAAGACATATTGGCCGCACTTATGGGTCAGAGGCCCTACTTCAACTGTGGCACCCACCAAGTAGTAGCCTTTGGTCAGGCCCAAATCTTCAGGTTTAATAACGGTGCCTACCCAATACTTAAACTGGCCTTCAACCGACTTAATGGTCACCTTGAGATCCTTCTCTGCTGCCGCTGAGCCTAGACCCTCAAAATGGAAGTAGGCGTTAATGTCTACCCCCAGGCACAACAACAATCGGGTGAGTGGGCTTTGGTCAAATTTAATCACCAGGCCAACCCGCAGGTCTTCATCGAGATCGACAATGTGCTTAGATTGCTCAGGGTAAGGTCCCCAAGGAGGTACCTGTCCCCGCAGACCGGTGGCTTTGAGGTGATACAGCTCAAACTGGCTCTGCCCCAAAATTTCGCGACTGTAGGTTTCTGTATCACCGACCAGACCACCTTGGGCGGGCAGTCGGTTGAGAAATTCTTCAGGGGGGTTGGCAATTTCAGTAGGTGCAACGATTTCTGCTTTTTGTTCGATCGCCGGTAGAGTCGTAGTCATAGAGGTAACCTCTGCTTGTTGAACGTGAATTCATCGGCAGGGAGCTAATTTCATCGTCCCTGCTTCAGAAGAAGTGGGTGAGTTAGCCCCCTGTAGCCTGCATCGTCACAAAAGCAGCCCGATTTGAAAATCCCCCCTTACAGGTACCCCACCTGGGAGGATAGGAGATTTAGGCCAAAATCCTTAGATATAGATTAGAGACAGCCAAAATTCTATATCTGCCACCATAGATAGTGTTTGCCTTGGCCAGTATTCACAGGTTGAAGTCTCTGCATAGACTAACCCTCTGCACGCAGGCAGGGTTGCTCTATTTGCAACAAATTTAGCCGTACTTACACGGACTGATGACTTGAGAAATGACGCACTTAAATTAGATTAAAAACAAGCACATAAGATGTTTTGGTGGTGCCAATATGCCGCAAGGTAAAGAGTGATAGCATAGAAAGGTTGTTCCTCTAGATTAAAAATCAGCATTTGCTGAATATCGGTAAAGCCAAAGAATTGGGGAGAGCCGGGCAGTCTAGGCCTAATACCCCGCCCATTCAAGGCCTAGTGCTGAAAATTTTCAGGTGCATCATGGTTTTAAAGACTCCCTTGGGTAGTTTTACCCTTAGCGACACATTTGTTGATTTGCCTAACCTCGCTCAAGATGCCTCTTTGCCTAATCTGCTCAAGAGCATACTGGTCGATGTTTTAGGAGGCATTATCTTGATTGACGATCAAGATCAATTGATTTATATCAATCGAAAAGCACTCGCTATAGCAAAAAGAATGACTCAGTGCTCCGAGGGAACTCAGCCTATTCCTAAGGAAATTATGCATATTATAAAATTTATGCGGGGTGCTCGACGCGAGTTTTCTCAGCAAAATTGGCTAAATCAGTCTACTGTTTTTGTGGATTGCCTTACGGTCTTTAACATTTATGCTCGTTGGATTCAAGGAGATAACTCTAGCTATAACTATTTACTGCTCAACATGGAAGATCAAAATCAATTTTCTCAGAATATTGCCCTAGAAGAAGCAAGGCAAATGGGTTTGACCTCCCGTGAACAAGATGTGTGGTTGTTACACCAGACTAACTACACCTACAAACAAATCGCTGAAACGCTAAACATTACGCCCAACACCGTCAAAAAGCATATGAAGAGCATTTTGACCAAGCAGCGCTCTAGCAGCGCTAAGGGCGAAAGGTGATCTAGACTACATTTCGGCCTGCCATGGAGGCGGTGATTGTAGGCTGCGAGGCTGCTGCGACACAGGTACAAGTTGACCAATGTTGGCCTGGGACACAAGCATAGTGTTGTTGTTTATACCAGTTTTACTGGGGTGGTTAATCTGGGTAATAGGATTTGTGTACTATCCTTTTTGCCGTTGCGGGTACCCAATTAGGGTAAGCAAATTGCGATCGCCGTTAGACCTCTTTACATTTTTTTAGAGTGAATCAAGACGCTACGGGCTTAATTCACCCACTGGGGCTCAGATTGTTGCTCCCAGATCGCGATGCAGGGGCGTTACTCAAACCGCTGGTTGGCCGATTGCCAAATTAATAACTCGTATTTTCCTGCCTGGTGCACCAGCAGCCCCACAGGCTCGCCCGCGTTAGGGCTAGTTAGGGCGACTAGGGTTTGGGGCTCGACTAGATCGCTGTAGAGCACCCGGTTGTCTTGACCCATGATGACGGTTTTGGGAGCGGTGCCCTCCACCTCCCCCCCCCAGGACTGGAGCTGCACCAAGGCCGCATCATCCCAGGTGAGCACCCGCTCGGGTTGGCCATCGCCAGTCAGATCAAGCCGGTGCTGGCTGAGGGTGGGTAGGGCCTCAGTCAGGTCGGTGGGAGAGGTTTGAATGCCAAGAAATGCGGTGGCGGCGGCGATCGCCCCCGGTTCTGCCGTCTCACCCTGGCTGGCATCGAGCCACATCAGCGCCCCCTGGGAAAACACCAGCGGTGGCAGCACCGAGGTGTTGGTGGCGGGGCCGGTCGCCAGGAGCGTTACGATGCCGTTGGTTAGGCTCAGCCCCCGCACGGTGAGGGGGGCCGAAACGCCAGTTGTCGGACTGACCCAGCGCAGCAGCTGGGGCGATGCCTGGGCCGCAGGCTGCACCATGGGCCAGACCGCCGCCGGGGTTGCCTGGGCAGGGATTGGCCCAGCCCCCGGCTGCCAGTCTTGATCCTGGTGAACGGCTCGCACCTCAATGGCGTACCACTGGCCCAGGGCGGCATCGAGAGACTGGCCGGGGGCGGCATAGCCTGACTGGGGTGCAGGGATGGGGAGGGCCTGACCAATCAGGGCCGTGAGGGGGGGCAGCGCGATCGCCTGAGCGACAGGGCTGGCGGTGGGGGCGATTGCGGCTGTTGCACCCGCCTTAGCGCTGGCCACCGCTTGTGCCTGGGTGGTCGTCAAGGTAGCCAAAACCTTGGCCAACCGTTGGCGAGCAGCGGTAGGCACCGGCTGGCGGTTGAGCCAGTCTGGGGTCGCCCCATCTCGATTGCTGGGCCGGTTTTGCTGGGCTTTGAGGGCCAGCCCACCCCAGACATACAGGGCGGGGGGTGGGTCGGGTAGGGCGGCGGCGGCGCTGATGCGGTTCCACAGGCGGCCCTGGTCAACGCCGAGGCGGTTTAGTAAAGTGGGCAGCAGCTCGGGGCTGGTTTCCAGCTGGGTCAGCGCCGCCTCCCATCGCCCGTCAATCAGCAGCGCCAAAATGTGCTGGGTTGGCGTTGACCAATCTTGCTCAGCCTGCTGCCGGGTGATTGTCGCGTGGCGCTCCATCAGCCGCAGCTGGGCTTCTGCTGCCGGGTTCCAGCCCTGGGCCAGGGGCGTTTTGAGGTTGGCGAGCTGGGTTTGGGCAGGCTGCCACAGTCCGCCTCTAGCCAGGCGCAATGCCTGCTGATAGTTACTGGCCTGGGCGCCAGCATCCACCGGTACCCGCACCCAAGACACCGACTGCACGCGCGGCCCAGGCATAACCTGTAGCCCCCGCAGGGCCGGTTCCAGCCCCACGGTTTCATCAATCACCAGGTCGCTGGGGCCGTCGCCATCGAGGTCGGCCCACTGGGGCGGGCGATTGGCCGGGCTGCTCCAGGGAACCAGCAGCTCCAGCCGTTGAGCTTGGGGGTCAACGTACAACAGCTGGCCGTAGCGCAGGGTGAGGCCCTGCTGCTGCCAACTGCCCTCCAGGGTGAGCCAGAGCCCGTCGGTGGCGACCGGTGGGGCCGGCAGCGGCACGACCCGAGTGAAGTCAAAATTCGCCGGAACGGCGGTGGGCGCTTGGGGACTGTCGCGCCAGGGCGCTAGTACGGCGTCTTTAAGCAGGGGGGTAATGGGTAGGGATGCGATCGCCCTCAGATTCCCCTCGCTGCCCTCGGTCTGGAACAGGTTGAGGGAGACAATGGCCCCCGAAGCCGCTTCCAACACGGGCACAATCACCAGGTCACGACGCTCAGTGTCAGGAACCTCTAACCGCAGCGGCTCTCCCACCCGCTGCTGGGCCGCCTGGGCCTGCCGCCGCAGATCGTCAAGGCTGGTGGCGGGGGGGAGGGCGACCTGCTGCGATCGCTGTAGCCGAGCCAAGACCTGGGGCAACGCCTCGGGGTCGAGCATCAGCTGTAGCCCCATACTGAAACTTAGCCCCAGCAAGAGCATTCCACCGCTGATGCCTAGGCTGACAAGCACTAGACCCAGCAGCCCTCGCCAGAGTCGATGGGGGCGGGCACCGACCCAGATTTGCACGGCACCTGGAGTGCTTGTGGTTGGAAGCTTAGACCGACGAGACAAAGGGAAGGGCATAGGCACTGCGCCAATTTCCTTTGCAACTCTACCGCAGGAACCCAATGGCAGATCTCTCGGCGATGCCTTTTCTCCGACTGGCGACAAAGCTCCGGCTAAGCCCGCTGCTAGACAGCACTCTTAACGCTGAAATTCTCTAGCTAAAGAAACGTTGAGTAGCACTTTAGAACGGGAAGAATTGTGTAGCGTTCTTTGCTTGAGCCAGGAGCATTGTCAGCCAGCGGGGAGATCCGCTTGGAGAACGGACTGTTAATGCTGCCGCCGCCCAACCACATCTACAGAAAACAGGGAAAACGTGATGAAGTTTATATTCAAGAGATTGGCCTCTAGCAAAATTCGCACGCGGATTTTTGTGGGTTATCTCTGCGGTGCGCTCACGTTGGCAGCAGTCGGCACCGTGACGTACTACGCCGTCAGCCAGATTCGCGCCAGGTTGAGTTCCGTCAGCGCATCCCAACAGCAGCTTTCCCGCGCCCAGCAGATCATCTGGTTAGACGAGGTGCTCACCCAGTCGATGCGCAACTATGTGTTGACCCAAGACAGCCGCTGGCAAGAACGCTACGATGCCTATTTTGCCCCGCTGGAAAACCTCATTGTTGCGGCCCAGGCCAATGCGGCTGATCCTGAAATTCAGGCGCTTTTTGACCAGCAAAAGGTGCTCAACGACAAACTAGCTGACTTGGAGACAGAGACCCTTAACCTGTTGCAGGCGGGGCAGCCTGACCAGGCCCTTGCTCTACTGGATGGGGCCGAGTACCAACAGACTAAAACGGCCTACACCAAAACGATCGAGAGTTTTCTAAACGACTCTCAAAACGGTCTGGCGGCTTTTGAAAATGACCTGACGGCCACCCTCGACTTCTCAGCTCAGCTGGCGCTGTACATTCTGTGGGGCAGCATTTTCCTGGGCCTTGGAGTGATCGGGTTAGCCTACTATCTGGCGGGGCGCGTTACGCAGCCGATTCTCGCTACGGCGGCGATCGTTCAGCGGATTGCCGCCGGAGATTTACACGTCGATATCCCTACCGGCGGAGATGACGAAATTGGCCACATGCTGGATGCCCTGAGGATGATGACAAGCCGCCTGTCCAGCATTATTCAAGATGAGCAGGCGGCGGCCCAACAGATGCTGGAGATTTCTGCCCATCTCAACGATGCCGCCCAGGGGCTTTCCTTCGGCAATGCTAAACAGGCGGCTGGGGTGGCGCAAACCACGGTGTCGATTGAGCAAATGAATGCCGTGATCAACAGCAACGCTGCCAAAGCCAAGCACACCTACCAATCGGCACTTCAGTCGGCGACGATGGTGGATGAGGGCGAACAGGCCGTCACTGAAACGGTGCAGGTGATGCGGGAGATTATTGCCAAAATCAACGTCATCGAAGACATTGCTGAACAAACCAACATGCTGGCCCTAAACGCCACCATGGAGGCGGCTCGTGCCGGAGACCATGGCAAGGGGTTTGCCGTTGTCGCCAAGGAAGTGCGTAAGCTGGCCGAACACAGCCGCATTGCCGCTGAGGAAATCACCACCCTGGCCGATCGCAGCATGGTGGTCAGCAAACGCACCGGCGATCTCTTTAAGCAAATCGTCCCCAGTATTCAGCAAACCTCGGGGCTGATGGCCGACATCACTCGCGCCAGCCTGGAGCAAAACAACGGCATTGCCCAGATCAACAGCGCCATGGGGCAGCTCGACGAAGTCACCCAGCACAACGCGGTGGCCGCCGAGCAGTTGGCCACCTCTAGCCACGATATGGCGTCCCAGGCCGCCCAGCTCCAGCGAGCACTGGCCTACTTTAAGCTCTAGGGCAGGCGTTCGTTAAAACTGGGGACGTTGCCCCTCTAAAATGGGGGTTTATTCCTTCGTCTCTCCCCCGCAATGCCTACCGACTACCTCGAACGCATTCTCACCGCCCGGGTTTACGACGTAGCGCAGGAAACGCCCCTGGATTTGGCCCCCAGCCTGTCGGCCCGGCTGCACAACCGGCTGCTGCTGAAGCGCGAAGATATGCAGTCGGTGTTTTCCTTTAAGCTGCGGGGGGCTTACAACAAAATGGCCCACCTGTCGCCGGAGCAGCTGGCAGCCGGTGTGATTGCCTCTTCGGCGGGCAACCACGCCCAGGGGGTGGCGCTGGGGGCCAAGCAGCTGGGCACCCGCGCCATTATTGTCATGCCCACCACGACGCCGATGATGAAGGTGAACGCGGTGAAGGCGCGGGGCGGCGAGGTGGTGCTCTACGGCGAAACCTACGACGACGCCTACGCCCACGCCTGCCAGCTCTCGGAGGAAAAGGGACTGACCTTTGTGCATCCCTTTGACGACCCGGATGTGATTGCGGGTCAGGGCACCATCGGTATGGAAATTTTGCGGCAGCACCCCCAGCCCATTCACGCCGTGTTTGTGGCGATCGGCGGCGGTGGGTTGATTTCGGGCATTGCCGCCTACGTGAAGCGGCTGCGACCTGAGATCAAGATCATTGGCGTAGAGCCGATTGAGGCCGATGCCATGTCCCAGTCCCTCAAGGCTGGGGAGCGGGTAAAACTGAGCACCGTGGGCCTGTTTGCCGACGGTGTAGCGGTGCGCCAGGTGGGGGAAGAGACCTTTCGCCTTTGCCAGCAGTACGTAGACGACATTATTTTGGTGAGCACCGACGATATCTGCGCGGCGATTAAAGACGTGTTTGAGGACACACGATCGATTTTGGAACCGGCGGGAGCGCTGGCGATCGCTGGAGCCAAAGCCTACGTCGAAAGCACCGGCATCACCGACCAAACCCTGGTGGCGGTGGCCTGCGGAGCCAACATGAACTTCGATCGCCTCCGCTTCGTCGCTGAACGGGCCGAAATCGGCGAACACCGCGAGGCGATCTTTGCCGTCACCATTCCCGAGACGCCGGGCAGCCTCAAGGCCTTTTGCGAATGCCTGGGCACCCGCAATCTGACGGAGTTTAACTACCGCATTGCCGACAACCACGAAGCCCACATTTTTGTAGGGCTTGAAGTTCAAGGTCGGGCCGATGCCGCCACTATGGCTCAGGTATTCGAATCCAAAGGCTTAAAGACGCTGGATCTCACCGACGACGAACTCTCAAAAATGCACCTGCGCCACATGGTGGGCGGCAAGTCATCCCTGGCCCACAACGAACTGCTCTACCGTTTTGAGTTTCCCGAGCGCCCCGGCGCGCTGATGAAGTTCGTCAGCGCCATGAGCCCCGACTGGAATATTAGCCTGTTTCACTATCGCAACAACGGCTCCGACTATGGCCGCATCGTCACCGGCATTCAGGTGCCGCCCCAGGAAATGCCCCAGTGGCAGAGCTTTCTCGACACCCTCGGCTACCAGTACTGGGATGAAAACCAAAACCCCGCCTACAAGCTGTTTTTGGGCTAGCCCCCGATCTGCGACATGGTGCGACCGTAGGCTCCGGTGGTGCCCGACTGGCGCATTTTGTAGTTGATGTCGGGTTTGGCAGCCAGCAGTTCAGCTACCTGGTGCTTGAGTTCTGCGGTTGGGACGCCCTGGCGCAGGGATGTTTTGAGGTCAATCTGCCCGGTTTCGTTGAGCAGGCAGGGACGCAGCCAGCCGTCTGCCGACAGGCGCATGCGGTTGCAGCGATCGCAGAAGCACTCCGACATCTGGCTAATAAACCCCACAGTCCCCTTAGCGCCAGGAATTTGGAAAACATCCGCCGGGCCGTGGCCCAGCACATCGCCCTCACTCAGGCCCCAGCGCTGGCGAATGCGATCGCGCAGCGTTTCCGAATC
The DNA here is from genome assembly GCA_019358835.1 of Tildeniella torsiva UHER 1998/13D. Taxonomy (GTDB): domain Bacteria; phylum Cyanobacteriota; class Cyanobacteriia; order Phormidesmidales; family Phormidesmidaceae; genus Nodosilinea; species Nodosilinea torsiva. The sequence goes on along the minus strand of JAHHIH010000001.1, from coordinate 27,039 downwards.
GACCCAGCCCTTTTCTTCAAACAGGCTGTCGTTGCCGATGGGCATAAACTCGATAAAGCGCACATGCCACTCGCGATCGAGGGTCAGAGCCGCCAGATCTAGCACCTCGTGGTCGTTGACGCCCGGAATCACCACCACGTTGAGCTTGAGCGGCGAGAACCCGACCCGGTGGGCGGTCTGAATGCCATCCCAAACCTGGGGCCAGCGGGATTTTCCGCGTCCCCCCACGATTTGATCAAAAATCACCGGGTCTAACGAGTCCAGGCTGATGTTGATGCGCCGCAATCCCGCATCCCAGAGATTCTGCGCTAGGCCGCTGAGCAAGAAGGCGTTGGTGGTCAGAGATAAATCCGTCGTCCCTGGTAGTGCGGCAATATCGCGCACGATATCCACAATGCCGGGGCGTACCAGCGGCTCGCCCCCGGTGAGCCGAAAATTCGAGAACCCTAGGGGCATAAACACTTCCTGCAACAGCTGCTGCAGTTCGGCGCGGGTCAGCCATTCTTGCTGAGGTAGATACTGCAAGTCGGCCCCCTCCGGCATGCAGTACTGGCACTGAAAGTTGCAGCGGTCCACAAGACTGATGCGCAGATAGTCAATGGTGGGCATGGTGAGCAAAAATCACAGGGTGCGTTCCTCCGATTATGGCACCCCCATCCAAATCCACGGGGTGCCTGGCGCCAACTGGCGGCATCTATCCCTCCTGAGTTAGGGTTTGCCCATCCAACCCTTTCCGTAGGAGCTACTCATGACCCGATCGCAGCTTAGGGCAATGCTTTTAGGTGTCATGTTTGGCGCAACCCTGGGCGCTTTAGTTTGCCTAGGTCTGGTTCGAGGGTTGGCCAGCCCCGTCTATGTCGATCTGGCAGGCCTGGTTTTGGCAGACAGCGCCAGCCACCCCGACAGCCGCATGAATAACCGCATCTTTCTGGTGGAGCCGCAGGTCGAAGGGCCGGTTTACATCACGTCTAAAGCGATCGCTATTAACGACCTGTACGGGCTAGTTGACTAATCCGTTCGGCTACGGGGGAAGTTTAGGCGGCTGACGCTCACCACGGGGGAATCGATTTTAGAAATGGAGGTTAAGGAGGTCTTAAAAACCAGCGCACCTGGGTAGCTTCACGTTTTTGAGACCTTGGGCTAACGTTTAGACAGCCCGTGCCCGCTCATGCCGTAAATCAATTCGACGCTATGGTAACTGCTCTGTCTTCCCCCACTGCGATCGCCGACTGGCTCGGCCCCGACGCCGAAACCCTGCTCGACTATGAGGCTAAGGTGTCAAAGTCAATGCTGCACCTGCCGGGGCCAGACTGGGTCGATCGCATCTTTGCCCAGAGCGATCGCAATCCCCAAGTTCTGCGCAGCCTGCAACAGCTCTACGGCACGGGCCGCCTGGCCAACACTGGCTATCTATCCATCTTGCCGGTGGATCAGGGGATTGAGCACTCGGCTGGGGCTTCCTTTGCGCCCAACCCGATGTACTTTGACCCGCAGAATATTGTGGAGCTGGCGATCGCGGGGGGCTGCAACGCCGTCGCCACTACCCTCGGCGTTCTCGGCAGCGTGTCGCGCCGCTACGCCCACAAAATTCCCTTTATTCTCAAACTTAACCACAACGAGCTGCTCACCGCCCCCAACCGCTTCGACCAGGTGATGTTTGCTGACGTTGAGCAGGCATGGAACCTAGGGGCCGTCGCCGTCGGGGCCACCATCTACTTTGGTTCCGATGAATCAACTCGGCAGATTCAAGAGGTCAGCGCTGCCTTTCAACGAGCCCACGAGCTGGGTATGGCCACCATTCTCTGGTGCTACCTGCGCAGCAGCTCCTTTAAGCAAGACAAAGACTACCACCTGGCCGCTGACCTCACCGGCCAGGCCAACCACCTGGGTGTCACCATTGAGGCCGATATCATCAAGCAAAAGCTGCCTGAAACTAACAACGGCTACGGGGCTGTGGCCAAAGCCCTAGGGCAGCCATACGGCAAAACCATCAACCGCGTCTACAGCGATCTCACCACCGACCACCCCATCGATCTCACCCGCTACCAGGTGCTCAACTGCTACGCCGGGCGCATGGGGCTGATCAACTCCGGCGGCGGCTCCGGCGAAAACGACTTTGCCGAAGCCATCCGTACCGCCGTGATTAACAAGCGGGCCGGAGGCATGGGGCTAATTTCAGGCCGCAAAACCTTTCAGCGCGACTTCAAAGAAGGGGTGAAACTGTTCCACCTAATTCAAGACGTATACCTGTCAGACGCAGTGACCATTGCCTGAGGTCGCGTAGAGGGGTTGCCCCGTACGGCGCGGAACATGCCAAACCGGCACAGCCCAGCGCCAAAGGCCAGCCGCATCAGCAGCAGGGTGGGCACCTCCCGCACCGACTTGACAATCCCCGCTGGCCCAAAGCGCACCATGCCCTGGGGCCGAATGACCCCCTGCCAAATGGAATCAAGCCAGGAGGGCAGGGTTTCCTTTGACCAGTCGGCGGTGGTGACCTGGCCTGCCACAAGGCCGGTGGCTTCGAGCTGTTCAGCAAAGCCTTCAATGCTGGCAAAGGCCGGGTGCGACCACTGATCTAACAGCTGGCGCATAACGGGCTTTTCCCAGGCATTGAGGGGAATTTTGCGATCGTCTCGCTGGTTCCAGTCGGCCACCACCAGCACCCCGCCCGGCTTGAGCACCCGCAACAGCTCGTGGGCAAACACGGCCTTGTCGGGCATGTGGGGGCCTGCCTCCACCGACCACACCACGTCAAAGCTACCGTCGGGAAACGACAGGGCCATGGCATCATCCACTTGAAATTGGGCGGAAACTCCCGGCGGGGTGAGTTCCTGGGCGCGCCGCACCTGGTTAGGGCTGATGGTGACCCCGGTCACCGCAAAGTCATAGTCACGGGCGAGAATGCGGCTGCTGCCGCCAATGCCGCAGCCTACATCTAATACCGTCGTGCCCGCTGGCAGATGGTCTAACCCGCCCCAGCGAAGCATTTCGTGGACAAAATCGGCCTTGGCGGTGAGAAAGTCTTTGCGGCGCGGCGGTGAGCCGTAGTGGCCTAAGTGAATGTGCTCACCCCAGTAGAACTCCAGAATGCCGTCTTCGGTCCACTGGTCATAGGAGTTGGCTACGGAGTTAGAGGACTCGTAACGGCGGGGGGTGAGTAGGTAGAGGGCTCCGCCCCCGGCCAAGAGGGCGAGGAGAAAACCAATACCGGTGACTGTATTCATCAAAAATGAGACCGCTACGCTAAGGTTTGGACGGTAATTGTCTCTATATTTTGACAACATTGCGCCCTTGGAGCAATGAATTGAGGCCAGGCAGATCCAATTTGGCCTTAGACCGAGCTGGGCTGATGGATTCGGGGGTTAAAGCAGGTAATCTGATTGCGACCTGATTTTTTAGCTGCGTACAGAGCCAAATCGACAGCATGGAGCAAATCGTCTGCTTGGGTAGCGTGGTTAGGGAAAGTGGCAACGCCGCCAGATACCGTAGTGCGGATGTCCTTCCCGTTCCAGGGCACAGCCGAGACGTTGAACTCCTGGCGGATGTAGTCGGCCCGTTGTATCCCGCTCTCTAGGGTTGCATGGGGCAAAATCAGCAAGAATTCTTCCCCGCCGAGGCGGTAGGCGGTCTCGCCCTCCTGTATCTGCACCAGCAGAATTTGGCTGAATGCCTGAATCAGCAGATCGCCAGCCCGGTGCCCAAAGGTATCGTTGACCCGTTTAAAGTAATCAATATCGAGCATGATAAACGCCACGGAATAGGCCTTCTGGCGGGCCTGAAGGAGTACCTGGGGCAGAGTTTCATGGAGATGGTGGCGGTTAAAAAGGCCGGTGAGCTGATCTCGACTGGCCTGGGTTTGGAGTTTGACCTGGAGACCCTCGATCTCTTGCAGCTGGAGGCTGAGACGCGTATTGGCCTGGCGTAGTTTTAGCTCCGCCAGGTACTGGTGAGTGGTGTCGCGCAGTACCAGCAAGCGTCCGTGGGTTTTGCCACGGTAGTCTTTTAAGGCGGAACTCTGCACGGTGATATGGCAGGTGTTGTGGGAGTCGGTCCAAAGACAAAAGGGCGTTTCGGTGCCCTGGTCGTAGTGGTGCAGGAGCTCTGGAATGTTGGATAGGGCGCTGTGGATGGATCTCCCCACGGCGCTGCCCTTAAGCTTGGTCAGCGATCGCCCCTGGGGATTGATATCAATAACTTGGTGCTCTAAATTCACAACGATAACGCCGTCACGCAGGTGCTCAATTAGCGTTTCGCGGGCGATGGGAATCGCCTCGAACACCCCCATGCGAAACAGCCCCCAGAAACACAGCAGCCCTGTAGCCATAAACGACATCGGCGTCAGGTTTAGGTTCGCTGGGGTGAGCTCAAGGGAGTAAAGGGTGCCACCCAAGTAGGGGAACAACGCCCCCGCCAGCAGCCATCGCGCCTGTCGTTGGTGCAGCGGCCCGCCGCTGAGGGAGGCCCGACCCAGCAGATGAATCCCCCACAGGCTGTAAAGGTAGAGGCAGGCCAGCACAAAAGCATAGCCAGGGCCATGGCTGTAGATAGCGCTATTGCTGGGTGGGGCCGCTAGCACTACGTCTACCCAGACCCACCGATGCCAGGTGTTGGTGGCGACTAAGGCGATGTTGATCAGTGGCCAAAGGCTGAGCCAGATCAGCCTTTGGCGGGTAAAACGCGATCGCCCGTGGACGTAAGCCTCGGTAAATAGCACAAAGAAAATGATGATGCCGCCTGTGCCCACGTATTCCAACGTGGACCAAAAAATTTTGTTCGCCAGGTCAATCGACCCAGCCTCCATGGCCGCTACCGCTGCGTAGAAGGTCGCCGCCGCCATCATCCACGAGAAATACTGTCGCGCCAGGGTCGAATCCCGACAATGCCAAGCCATACTGGTGACCAAAGCATTGATCGCTGCCACCAATGCCAGGATGCCAACTTGGAATGTCATCTGAAAATACATGGTAGGCAGCTGTGTCCAGCGTCAAGGGTGAATACCCGAGGGTGCCCACTAAATTCGGGGCTTGAAATCGCTTTCTCCAGATTTCCCAACCAGCACCTCACTCCGTACAATTGATCCGTGAAATCTCAGACGATGACTTTCTCCGACAACCAATCGTACCCCAAATAAAAACCCCCGACCGAAGCCGGGGGAAACCCCATCAGGAGACGCCTATTTGACGTTTAAGCTAAATTTAACCCGCCCTTTTAGCGCTTGTAATTAGGTTATCGAACCGGGCGCTCTATGGGGAGAGCACCACCGCGAATTTACGGAAACAATACGGCGGACTTTAAGAAAGGCTTACAAAATCCGGGTGGTTTTGCGGGAACCCATAGGTTCCCGCAAAATTCTTCAGAACTGAACTGGCGATCGCCGCATCCCATTGGACGAGCTAGGCGAAATTGCTTTGGCTGTCGAAGACCTCGGGCTATGGCTTGGAGCGAGTGGTGAGAACGAGAACGGCGATCGCCACCAAAAACCCCACATACCCGCCAACAAATAGCCACTCCTGCCAGCTACCTTCCATCACTGGCCTTCTCCAGACTGGGGAGAGTTATCGCCCCATCGGGCCAACCACTGCTCCATTTCGGTGGGTAGCGAACTGCGGCGACGGCTCGCCACCTCAATGCAGACATGGCGGGTCATGGCCTGGGCCACTGCCTTATCCTCAAGTTTCAGCTGATATTGAATTTCAAAGCTGCTGTCGTCTAGACGGGTGGGGGTGAGGTGAATGGTGACGCGATCGCCGCACCGCAGCGGGCGACGGTAGTCCATGCTGGTGTGGACAATCGGGTAAGCCAGCACTTCAGCCCGAAAAAATGCCCCAACATCCAGCCCCGCCGCCTCTAGGGAGGCTTCGTAAGCGACATGACAGATCGCCAACTCATTGGCGAAATAAACCACCCCAGCCCCATCGGTTTCGTGAAACCGAACCTGGTGCTCAAAGACATAGCCCATAGCGGCTATCCCCGTCTCTCTAGCGGCCCAACCGACAGGGCCGGTCTAGCTGGCATTGGGCTGAGCCGGACGGAAGGGATAATCGGTCGGCAAACCGTCTTCGGTTTCTGCGGCCTTCGCGGCCCCTTGGCCCAGAGCTAGCATCGGGTTGTCGATAATCTGTAGTAGATTGGCCACGCCGTACTCCAGCACCTCGACCGGGTCTACCGCGACCCAGCCTTCGCCGGTTAGCTGACGCAGCTCAAAGTGCAGGTGTGGGCCAGTGGAGGTACCAGTACTGCCGACCAGGCCAATCACCTCGCCCTGCTCTACCCACTCCCCAGCCGCTACGGCGAGCTGAGACAGGTGGGCGTAGCGAGACTCAAGCTTGTCGTCGTCGTGGCGCATGATCACGGTCAGGCCATAGCCGCCCAAAAAGTCTGATACCGAGACGCGCCCGGCTCGGGTGGCCAGCACGGGAGTGCCCATGGGGGCTGCAAGGTCAGTTCCTGAGTGGAAGCGCCAGCTCTGGGCGACGGGGTGCATGCGCCAACCAAACAGCGATGAAATTGATGCGGGCACCGACAGCGGAAACACGTATTGTTCATTGCCGCGCCGCAGCACGTTGAGGGGACGCAGCTTTTCGTTAAGGGCTTCGCGACTGACGATGGTGGTACTGCCCAGCCTCACCCCTTGGGAACTCACCGCAAGGGGGCCAACCCGAATTTCGCCCTGTCCAGCGCTGGCTGCCCCACCACTTTGGGAAGCTGAGGCGGTGGTGGCACCACACGCCGTACTTGGACTGTTTTGTCCTGCGGCAACGGTAATTTGGCAGCCGCTAGAGCGTTCAGCAAAGACCACGTTTGGAGATCCGCCGGGTCGGGCTGCTGGGGCCTGGGTGGCCCCTAGGCTGTAATCGGTAGGGTCAATAAAAACACTGTTGTAGCCCGCTGGCACTGACTCATCGGCAGCAATGGCTTCAGGCACTACGGTAGCAGGGGCTTCTGCAGGAACCGGCTCCGGGGTACTGGCCGCAGCGGGAACCTCGGTTTCAGCGGCTTCGCCCGGCATCGAGGCGATCGCGGGCTTCAGCAAGCTCTCTGCCATGGTGGGGGCCGTGGGGGTGGCCGGAATTGTAACGGTGATAGCCGCTGGGGGCGGCGGAGGAACCGGAGAGAACATCGGCGAACTCGCTGGAGGGGGTGATGTCACAACGGCTGAGGTAGACGGGCGCTGAGGCGTAAACTCAGGCTGCGCTACGGAGGGTGAAGGCAAACTTAGCGTCGCTGGAGGGCTAGCCCTGTGGGCGCTGCTATTCGTCGGCATGAGGTAGTCAGCTGAGGTTTCAACTGGCCCTTCTTGGTCAGACGAGTCAGGGGCATCGGTAGTTCCGGCAACGGCTAATCCGCTATGGGTTAGCCCCATGCCCCCAACGAGCAACGCTATCTGTAGCCAGGCTACTGAAGGATAAACTCCGGGGAGTTTATGCGCTTGAATAGGCTCTGCGTTATTTCTTTTCACCATATAATCAGCCGCTACGCATTGTAGCCCAAAGTTACTTTACCTGGTTCAATCTCCAGCGTCTTGACCGCTGGCGTATCGTTGTGCTCTGGCCTTAGCCGCACCCGGAGGTTTCCCGATGGGGCGACCCCGATGACCTCTGCCGATTGGCCTGCTACCGTGAGCCCCTGGCCTAGGTTGGCCAAGCGAGTTTGGTAGTCGATTAAAAAGGCGTCGTCGCCCTGGTTTTGCCAGTGGAGATAGCCCTGCATGAGGCCGTAGAGGGCGATCGCGGCCAGGCCCTCCAAGGTATTCAACGGGCCGGGGGGCAATTCCGGTTGAATTAGCGCTTGAATCGAGGTGCCGGTGTCGGGAACGGGGTTAAACCCATTCAGCCCCAGCCCAATTACCACGGTTTGTACCCGGCCGCTCTCCAGGTGGGTTTCGGCCAGTACACCGCCCAGCTTTTTGCCCCCAACGACCAAATCGTTGGGCCACTTGACCTGCACCGGTAGGCCCAGGTTGGCCAGACTGGTGGCCACACCCCAGGCGCTGGCCAGGGTGAGGTAGGGGCTGCGGGAGGCAGGCAGATCGGGCTTGAGCCCCAGCGACAGGTACAGCCCGCCGGGGGGAGACTGCCACTGCCGTCCCCACTGCCCTCGCCCGGCCTGCTGAGTCGTTGCCAACAGCACCGTGCTCGCCGGAGCGCCAGCGGCCATCATGGCGACCAGTGCTCGGTTGGTGGAGTCAATCTGCTCAGCCCAGTGGAGATGAAAACGGGGGCGCAATGCCTGATAGTCGGGCATTATTCCCAAGTTTTTCGAGGGTTGGAGTAGGGCCTGGCGAAGTCGGTCTAGGTTCACCCGCTAATCGTCCTAGAATTTTATATAGAAATTAGGATAGGTCTTTGACTAATAGTGATCACGCTACCACCTCAAAAAATCTACAGAGACGGTTGGGAGCATTGCAAAATAGAACTTGATAAAACGGCGCTGCAACTTAACGCCTGCTCTACATTGGCGGTGGGGGTAGCGATCGCGACAACAGCGTACAGGCATCACAACCGCCGCAGGGGGCGATATGGCACATTGGCACTGGCAAAGCTGGCAAGGGCACGCGTTTCTCACCTGTGATCTGCTTCAGGATTGGCCCCACGGATTTTTTACTCGCCAGTTTTGGCCCCAAACCCCCGAGGCGCTGACGGCGGCCCTCGACTCGACGGCAGCAGTGCAGCGGGTGAAGCAGGTTCACGGCAACCGGGTGCTAGCCCCCGCTGACCTGCCCGTTCCCGATTCTGAGGAAATGGCTGAGGCCGACGGTCTGGTGAGCGATCGCCCCCGTCAAGCCCTCTGGGTCTGCTCGGCAGACTGTAGCCCGGTGCTGATTGGCGATCGCGCCACCGGGCAGGTCTCGGCCATCCACGCGGGCTGGCGGGGCACGGCCCAGGCGATTGTGCCGGTGGCGGTAGGCAAGCTCCAGGCTCAGGGCAGCCGTTTGGAGGATTTGGTAGTGGCCATTGGCCCGGCGATCGCGGGGGAGGTCTACCAGGTGTCTGTGGACGTGGCCGCAGCGGTGGGGCGCACGATCCTTCCCCAGCCTATGGATAGTGACGAGGCGCTGGTGGTAGAACTACAACAGCACGAACAATCCCCTGTGATTGAGGATGACGACCCCGGCAAGGTGCGGCTGGATGTGCGGCTGGCGAATCAGTGGCAGCTTGAGCAACTTGGGCTAAAGCGGGAGCAGGTGGCGATCGCCCCCCACTGCACTTTTCAAGAGCCCGACCGCTTTTTCTCCTACCGCCGCACGGGAGAAAAGCAGGTCCAGTGGTCGGGCATTGTCAGCCGGGGGCCAGGGTGATCTGGGTAACCGCCGCCTAGGGCAGCCAGGTGGCCTGGAACCCGCTAAATGGAAACTCCTCTGGATCGGTGACGGTGGGCATGGTGCTGGCGGCAGCCGCAGCCGAGGCATCGCTGGACTCAGTTTTGGCTACGGCTGCACCTGGGATGGTGTCGACACCTTCGGCGGATGCAGCGGCATCGAGAGGAACCGCTGGGTGAACCAGCGGTAGATGCCAGATGACGGGTGCACCGGTTTCACCCTCGGGAGTGGATTGCCCGGCTAGGTCAACCAGTAGCGATCGCCCGTCGGGGGCCACGCTCATGTGAATGCGCTGCTGCTGGGGCAGGCGCAGCAGAGGGCTAGTTTCACCGTTATCTAGGGTGATAGCTAGCAGCAGCGGTTGCTCGGCGTAGGCATCTTCCGTCTGAAGGGTGTCAGGATCTGGTGGGGCTTTGACCAACTCACTGGCCAGCACGTAGAGCACCGGTCGGGTGGGGTCAAACTGGGCATCGACGATGGCCCCGCTCACCTGCAATAGCTCTTCTTCTCGGCCCTGGTTGGTGACCAAAAACAGCGATTCGGTAAAGCGCTTCTCGGGGTCATCCTGATTGAAATTGACCATGGCGGCAGCCGAGCCATCGGCAGATAGATCGAGCACTCGCCCGTAGTTGGGCAAAAAGTCGAGGGGCTGACTGGAGCCGCGAGTTTTCTCTGAACCGAGGTCGATAATAGCGGTGCCCTGGCCCTGGAGCAGCAGCAGCGACTGACTGTCGGGGGCAATTAAAAAGTCGCCACCCGGTTCGGTTTCGATAGGCTGGGGGGCTGCCCCCTGGCGCACAATCCAGGGGCCAAAGTCAGCGGGGTTCTGCTGGTTGACCCGCTGTACCACAATGGTTTGCCCGTCGGCGGAGAGGTCAAATTTGAGGTTTTGGTAGGTGCTGTTGTCGAGCACCAGGGTGGTTTCCCCCGAGGGAGCGGCTTTTTTCTGGGGCCAGAGCTGCTGCCACAGGGGCGGGCGCGGGGCGGCAAAGTCGATGGGCGGGCGCGGGGTGAGGCCTGTAGTGACGGTGTAAATCTGCTGGTTGAGCAGGCTACCGGACTGGCTGGGGTCGCTGGCCGAAAATAGTACCTTGTCGCCCAGGGGATAGGGCTTAAAGGCCATCACCGACAGGTTTTTGGGAGTCAGAATGGTGCGCTCTTGGCTGCCGAGGTCGGCCAGCACCAGGCGGTTGGCCTCGTCGCCCTCGGCCCCGATATACAAAAAGGCGCGGGGACGGGTTTCGAACTGGCTTTGGAAGGGCTCAAATCGGCTAGAGCTACTGGCGGTGGTGGCGTAGCGATCACGCGCCCCCTTCAAGCTCACGCTGAACGATTTTCCGTAGGGCAGCGGCTCGGTCAGGGTGTAGGCCATACGCCTGCCGGCCCAGCTCACCTTGCCCGGCAGGGGCGGATCGAGGGCGAGATTTTGCTCCACGCTGGCCACATCCATAGGGCGGCTAAATGTGAGCAAAAAGGCCTGGTCTTCGGCCCCTACCCGGCGGTCTTGCCAGGTAAAGTCGCGCACCCGCGCCGTGGCGTGGTCGCCCGAGAGAATCAGCAGTCCTAGCGCCAGCGAGAGACCAGCCATGATCATCACGGCCAGACGATCGAGGGGCTGAGAGCGAGAGCGACGAAAGCGGCGACGGGCCATGGTTAATATTCGTAGGGGGTGCGGGGTTCGGGAATTTCGGTCAGGGTGGGGTCGCCAATGGCGAGCTGGCGTTTGCCGTCGAGGGTGCTGGTTTGCACGGTGCCTTTGATTTCAAGCCAGGTGTCCGGGGCAGGCCGGGCGGTGCCGGGGGGCAGTTCCACCGGCAGGCCCACGGGGTAGGCATCGGCGGCGCAACAGGTGAGCACAAACCGCGAAATCATCACAAACTCATCGGGCCAGTCGGGAATGTGGGTGACAAACCCGCTTACCTTCGCGATCTGACCCGCGTAGGCATCAGGCTCGGGGTAGACATTGAGGGTGCGCACCCAGTCAACGATGGTGCGCTCCTCAGATTCGCCGCCGAGGGAAAACCGCTGGGGCCGCGATCGCGTCTGACCCAGCACATCGGTAATGCCCCGCTGAAAGGCGGTCTCGCTGGCGAAGGGGCGCGGCGTGTAAATCAGCCCAAACACCGCGATCGCAATCAGCAGGCCCACGCTAAACTGCCGGGGCAGTAGCGCCGTGTGTTCTTGACTGCGAATCGTTTGCCCGGTTCCCCGGCGGTAGCTCAGCCCCACCTGCACCAGGCGGCTCACCCCCATCGCCAGCAGCAGCACCATAGCCAGGTGGGCCAGCCACATGTAGTCGGGGTGTAGCAGCAGGTAGAGCTTGCCCGTCACCGTAAAGCGCAGCAGCATCAGCCCCCACAGCAGCAGCATGGCGGCATCCACCAGGGCCTGCCAGGGCAGCGATCGCCCACCCGAAGCGCGAGAACCGTTAGAACTAGACGTTGAGGTCATGGGCAAAAGGAAATGGTGAGGTAGCGGGTCGGTTGGATAGTGGGCAGTGCTCGCCCTAGCCAGTGTAGAGATTCATCACCAGAGTCAATAGGAATACCAGCTGCGCCGCCAGCACAAATAAATAGAGAATCGCCCGGCCCTTAAACACCGTCAGCAGCAGGCTGATATTTTTGAGGTCGATCATGGGGCCAAACACCAAAAACGCCAGCAGCGAACCGCTGGTAAAGGTGGAGGCAAACGACAGGGCAAAGAACGAATCGACCGTCGAGCAGATCGACACCACCCAGGCCAGGGCCATCATCGCCACAATCGAGGTGACTGGCCCCTGACCCAAGCTGAGAATGACCTCGCGAGGGACGGCAACTTGAACAAACGCGGCGATCGCACTGCCGATCACCAGCACTGCGCCCAGCTCCCGCAGCTCTAGCACCATGTTGTCAACCATCATCCGCAGGCGAGTGGCCATGGGCGGGGCGGCGACAGCGACCTGGGCTAACACTTGGGCGGGCGGGGCATCGAGCTGAAGCACCTGCCCCGGTGACTGCATTAGAAAGGTGCCCGATTTGAGCAGCGGCGAGATCTCGGCCTCCGCTGGGGTAGCCGCCACCGGCTCAGGATCCCCCATCATGCGGGTAAGGCTGTCCTGCAAAAACGGGCGCACATCGGCTTGGGCGCTAAAGATCAGGGCGATGGTGACCGCCACCACCAGGGTGAAGCCCACCCGCAGAAACACAATTTCGGGCTGGTCGCGAAAGGCAATCCAGGTGGCCCAAAACACCACCGGGTTGACTGTGGGGGCTGCCAGCAAAAACCCGATTGCCACCGCCGTGGGTGCGCCCTTGGTCAGCAGTCGCCGCGCCACCGGAATGTTGCCGCACTCGCACACCGGAAACAGAAAGCCAATTAAGCTGCCCGCCAGCGCCGCCAGCACCACGTTTTTAGGAATCACCGATAGCAGCTTTTGCTCATCAACAAACAGCAGCAGCACGCTAGAAAACATCACCCCCAGCAGTAGAAAGGGCATAGCCTCGACCAGCAGGCTAAAAAATAGCGTAATGCCGTTGTTGAGTTGGGTCATAGAGCCAGCTATAGGCAGAAAAAGGATCCTGGCAGGTAGCCACCCCCAGGCAGAAGCACATTTTAGCGGATCTTGTTGTCCCCTGACTGTCGGCGGGGATCGCTGGGACAGCGGCGATCTCCACGCTGACAGTGGCTATCTTAGGCGGTCTCCCTCAGTATTGAGCGATCGCGATCCGCCCAACGCTCAGCTAACTGTGGCGGTATGCACGGGTGAATAGCCGTCATTTCAACGCTGGGTTGGCCGGTTACAGAAAGGCCACCGCCATCCTTACATGGGTTTCCAGGGTTTGCTGCGGCTCAATAATCAGCAGATTTTCCCCCGTGTTGAGGGCATTGCGGGGGGCTGTCCAGGGTTCTAGGCAGTAATAGTCTTTGCCCTGTACCGTCCAAAACACCAGCTTGCTGTAGTCGGCACTCCACGACAGGGTGAGCCGCCGCCCCAGGTGGTGGTCGGTGACCGTCGCCGCCGGAGCCGTCAGGTTCTGAAAAGCCAGGTCAATCTCGGCTTGGCCAAAGTCAAAGCTGCCCCCAAAGTTCTCAACCCCGCCCGTCAGGTGGTTGCGGAACTCTGTGGAGGGAATTTCAAACTCTAGCTGAGATTTATCTTTGACCAAAAAATAGGGGTGCAGCCCGGTAGAAAAGGGCATGGGCTGAGCCGCAAGATTGGTAAACCGCTGCTGCAACTCTAGAATGTGGCCCCGCAGCTTGAACGTAAAGGCTAGCTTGAACGCAAACGGATACTGCGCCAAGGTAGCTTCGCTGCTGGTTAGTTCTAAAGTGAGGCTGGCCGATTCCTTTACATCCTGCTGGGTGACCTGCCAGGGCAAGTCGCGGGCAAAGCCGTGCTGCTTCAGGCTGTAGGTCTGACCATTCAGCGCGTACTTATTATCGGGCAGATTGCCACAGATGGGAAACAGAATGGGAATACCACCCCGCACCGATAGCTCAGGGTTGGCGAAGCGATCGCCATCAAAGTAAAAAATATCTTGCCCCTCCACCTGCCAGCGGGTGGCAATGCCGCCGCGATCGGGCACCAGTTCAAGCCGAGTGTCGGTGTCCGTATCCGACAGCACGTAGGTGGAGTAGGGGTCTGCTTTTTGGGCAACGGCAAACACAGGACACCTCAACGGCACAATGCCTAGACGTTACCATAGCTGTCTGCCCCCAGGTGCTCTAGCCACAGCTGTTTATCGGGCTTTTTGCTGAAGTTATGAAGCCCTAACGGTGCGTTATTCACCTTCGGTAGGGATTGGGGTCTCAGGTATGGTGTCGGCCCAGGTCTCGGACTCAGCGTCATCCGCTAAAGCGGCGGGTTGGGAAGTACCCAGCGGTACTGCCGCCACGGGCTCGGCCTTCATCTGGATTGGGGCAGGCAGCGGCACAGGAACTTCACTGGGGCGATTTCCGGCGGGAGATGCGTTCTGCACTGGCTCCCGAGCGCTTTGCGAGGTGCCGCCGCTGCGTTCGGGCGGCACAGGCTTAAACTCCTGCTGCTCTGGTGACACCTTAGGCCCCCATTCTTCTAGGTCGCCATCAAACTCGACCTCCATCTCCAGGGGGTCTGGCACATTGGGAGAGGACTGATCTGTCTCTGGGGCTGCCGACGGCTGATCTACGTTGGCAGGCTCACTACCGTCGTCAAGCGCCTCAGGGGTATTTGAGTCCTGAGTAGGCGCTGCCGAATCTTCCAGGATGTCCTTAGAGTCAGTCCCGTCCTCCAGTCTATCCTTGGGCTCTGGCGTCGGTTCGGCTTCTAACTCTACCGGCAGAACGTCCTCCTCATCGGGCGATACAAAGGGGCTGCTGGGGTCGCTGACGGTTTCTGGCGGTGCTTCTTGGACGTTGAGGTCAAGCACAACGGGCGACTTGAGCGGTTGGTCAAACTGCGATGAAGCCTGCTCAATGCGCTGGAGCACCTGCTGACTGTCATTACCGCTGAGGGTTTTGGGATGGGAGTCTTGCACCCGAACGGGCACTAGTTCGACCTGCATCTGGTCATCCTTCAGCGAGACCTTGAGCACCGCTGAATCTTGGTTTTCGACGGGCTCATCGGGGCGAAACACAAAGTCACCCAGGGAGTAGGCAATGGGCCTACCTTTGTAAATTTCACCCCCCTGAATCACGGTGGGATGGTAGCCCACCACCACATCAGCACCTTGGTCAATGGCTAGGCGGGCCAGGTTGGTCTGCATAAAGTTGGGCTGTTCGCTGAGTTGGTCAACCCAGCGAAAGTTCACCACAATCCAGTCCACCTCGTCGCGCAGGGCCTGAATGTCAGCGACGATTTCGGGCATGTTTTGGGCGTTAAAACCGGCTCTGTCTTTAAAGGCAGTGGCTGTTTTGAAGGTTTCGACTTCCTTTGCGATCGCCTTGTCGCTGGCCCCAGCCCGCTCTCTCAAAACGTCAGTGTCGTGGGCCGCATTGTTGCCTCCCATGGCATAGCTCAGGTAGGCAATGCGCTTACCCTTGACATCGAGTATCTCTGGGCGTCGGGCTTCGAGGGCGTTGCGCCCGGCCCCAATGCGGTAGAGCCCCTTGCTGTCTAGGGTGGTGAGGGTTTCGTTGAGGCCCTCAGCCCCATAGTCCATCAGGCTGCTGTGGGTGAGGTTGACAATATCTACGCCGCTGTTCACCAATAGATTGACCGCATCGGTGCGGGTCTGATGCCGCAGCCCCTCCTGAAGATTGGTGGCGGCTGTAGCCAGAGGGGTGGCCAGGTTAACCAGTGCTAAATCAGCCTGATCGTACTCAGCCACATCAGCAAAAAAACCTCCAGGAGTCGTCAGGCTTTCTGGAGAAATATCTTCTAAAGAAATATCACCGCCAAACAAGAGGGTGACATCGTCAGCAGAGGCCGGCGCGACGGCTTGGTGAGCAATTACGCCCACTGGCTCAAGGGCCGTATCGACTACCGTAGGGCGATTGCCATTGGCACCGGTTGCATTTGTTCCTGGGGCAGAGACAGGCCTGGCCTCTCCAGTATCTCTGAGGGCGACGGGTGCCACTGGAGAAGTATCCAGCTCTGAACCCGTCGCTGGCAGCACCTCACCCTGGGCCGAAAACTGGGGTAGCGACGGCGACGGCGCAGAAATAATCACTTCGAGCAGGCAGCCCATCACAAAGGCCGCCACCGCCGACCCCGACAGCACAAAGGTACGTAGGGTTTGTAAGCGCTGGCGCGATAGGGCTTTAGCCGGACGCGGCGGTCGAATTTTGGGTGGCATCGCCGAGGCGGCCTGGCGCTGGGCCTGGGCTTTGAGCTTACTCTGGCGGCGCTTTAGGGCCGGGGTAACAATTTTGACGCGCTGCTGCCAGAGCACTCGGCGGTGACCCAAGGGGCGCGCCACGACCGAAATGCCTTCAATCAGCTCTGAGTTGAGCAGCCAGACGCGGTGGCACAGAAACCGCAGCAGCCGGTCTTTAATCGGGGGCTGCCGAAATTCCACTACTAATTGGAGGCAACCGGGGCGATCGGCCTGCACCTGCACAAAAATACCGTGGGGGGTGAGGGGCTGGTTGAGCCACAGGGCAATGTCGCGGAAATATCCTGCCGCTGCCCGTTCTTTCACGGAGGGCGGCTGAAGCAGTGGCCCCTGGGGCAATACCTGAGGCTGAGGAGGAATAACCGCGCTGATCATAAACGTGCAGGGGTAACAAGACGGCAAATGAAAAGCGGTAGATCGGCCTCAACGATAGGGCGAAACTACCACGGCAAATGCGATGCCCCAATCATAGTGCAGACCTGAGAGGGTGACACATCTGTACTCAGATAGCCTTAGTAGGCGATCGCAGGCTCCCAGTGAAAATCTTTTGCCCCTGGCGATACAGACCCGAAAGCGGCTTCCCCATAATCTGCTAGTGTCTTATTTTTACGAATGCTTGCCCATGTCCATACCACCCCTGAGCGGGCGCGACCTGCTAAGCCTGAGTGATCTAAGTGTTGATGAGCTGCTAGAGCTTTTGGCCTTTGCCACTGAACTCAAGGCGGGTAAACACCAGCCTCAGTTCCCTAATAAAGTGCTGGGGCTCTTGTTTCGCAAGGCGTCAACTCGCACCCGCGTCAGCTTTTCGGTGGCCATGTATCAGCTGGGGGGGCAGGTGCTCGATCTACATTCTGGGGTGACCCAGGTGAGCCGGGGTGAACCTACTAGCGATACGGCGCGAGTGCTCGATCGCTACCTAGATGTGGTGGCCATTCGCACCTTTGACCAGGCTGAAATTCAAGAATTTGCCGACTACGCTTCAATCCCTGTGATCAATGCCCTGACCGATCTGGAGCATCCCTGTCAGATCTTGGCCGACCTGCTGACCATACAAGAAGAGTTTGGCAGTCTGAAGGGCCTCACTCTGACTTACCTGGGGGATGGTAATAACGTTGCCCACTCTCTGCTGCTGGGCTGCGCCATGGTAGGGATGAACGTTCATATTGCTGGGCCAGAGGGCTATGCGCCAGACCCAGCTATTGTGGCCCAGGCCAACCAGCTGATGCAGGGCAATGGCAAAATGCTCGTCACCACTGACCCTGAAATTGCCGTCAAAGATGCCCAGGTGCTCTACACCGATGTCTGGGCCAGCATGGGCCAGGAGTCTGAGGCGGGCCAGCGCCTGCCACTGTTTCAGCCCTACCAGGTCAACGAGGCGCTGCTGGCCCAGGCCAGTAAAGAGGCGATCGTGCTGCACTGTCTACCCGCCCACCGGGGAGAAGAAATTACCCATGAAGTGATGGAGGGTGCCGCCTCTCGGGTTTGGGATCAGGCGGAGAACCGGATGCATGCTCAAAAGGCGCTTTTGGCCAGCGTCCTTGGGTAGTTCTGGAATGGAAGGGAGGATGTTGGAGTGGCAAGTTTGGGAGATGAGGAAGTTTTAGAGGCTGCTGTTTCTACCTTTCCTATCCTCCTCATTTCTTTCTCATCTCCCTTAAATCTTGCCTAGATTAGATTTAGAAAATGCAGCACGCCCTGGCCGCTGAGGGCTTCAATCACAATGGCGAAGGCAAAACCCAGCATAGCTAGCCGTCCGTTGAGGCTTTCGGCGGCGGGGGTGAAGCCCCATTCGCGGGTTTCAGATGGGTTGGGGAGGTTAGCCATAGATCTCTTTTGTAACGCTTTGTTAAGCATTATAGCGAGTTAGCTACGGAGTCATAGGGGTGAGTCACGATATTGCCGCCGATGGGGGGAAGGTATGGTGCTATCCGCCGCCGCTAAAGCCGGGCGATCGCCTGCGGGTAATCGCCCCCAGCGGTGCCCTGCGAGAGCTGGAGAGCTTTAACCAGGGGTTAGAAGTCTGGCGCAGCTGGGGCTTTGGGGTGGATGTCAGCCCTGGTGCCAAAGATCAGTGGGGATATTTGGCGGGGGCAGATGCCAACCGCCGTCACCAACTGGGCCATGCCCTGGCCGACCCCACCTATAAAGGCATTCTCTGCGCTCGGGGTGGCTACGGGGGTACCCGGCTGCTGGAGGACTGGCACTGGCCCGAGGCGATGCCACCCAAGTGGCTGATAGGCTTTTCGGATATCACCAGTCTGCTGTGGAGCTTAGGAAAACGGGGGATAAGCGGGGTGCATGGACCGCTCTTGACGACCCTGGCAGCGGAGCCCGATTGGTCGCAGCAGCGGCTGAAAAATTTAGTGATGGGCCATGGCTCACCTCCGTTACACGGCGAAGGGTGGAGCCAAGGCACTGCGGAGGGACGGTTGTGGCCCGCCAACCTGACGGTGGCCACCCATTTGCTGGGCACCGCCCACGAGCCAGATCTCACGGGCGCAATTTTAGCCTTTGAAGATGTCACCGAGGCCCCTTACCGCATCGATCGCATGCTGACCCACTGGCGCATGGCGGGCAAGTTTTCTCAAATCAGCGGCATTGCTCTGGGGCGGTTTAGCCGCTGTGAGCCAGCCGAGGGTGTACCCAGCTTTGCGGTGGCCGAGGTGCTGCGCGATCGCCTCGGCGATCTGGGCATCCCTGTCGTGGCCAATTTGCCCTTTGGCCACGATGGCGACAACGCGGCCCTGCCGGTGGGGGCCATGGCCCGTCTCGATGGCAGCGCGGGCAGCCTCGAAATTCTGCCGATGGTCTAGGCGTTTACGGTCGGGGCGTCTTTAGAATGAAGTCACGCTTTAGGTACAGCCGTGGTTCCGCTTCGTGATGACAACCCCACCAGCATTACCCCCGTAGTCACCTACGGACTGATCGGGATCAATATTGCTGTATTTGTGTTTCAGCTTGGCCTGTCGCAGGAGAGCATTGACGGTTTCTTTGACGCCTGGGCGCTGGTGCCGGCCCAGCTAACCGAGAGCTTTCAGGGCGCGCTCCAGGCCCCGGCTTACGAATGGATTACCCTACTCTCGTCCCAGTTCCTCCACGGCGGCTTTTTCCACGTGGGGGGTAACCTGCTCTACCTGTGGGTGTTTGGCAACAATATTGAAGACCGCCTGGGCCACGTCAAGTTCTTGATTTTTTACCTGGGCTGTGGGGCGCTGGCGGGGTTGACCCAGTGGGTTTTTGATCCCTCTTCGGCGGTGCCCACCATTGGGGCCAGTGGGGCGATCGCCGGGGTGATGGGGGCCTATATTCTGCGGTTTCCTCGGGCCCGCATCGTCACCTTGATTCCGCTGATTATCTTTTTCACCACCATTCGCATTCCGGCGGTTTTTTTCTTAGGGTTTTGGTTTGTGCAGCAGGCGCTGTTTAGCATTGCCAGCCTCAGCAGTGACGTTGGCGCGGGTGGCGGGGTGGCCTACTGGGCTCACTCAGGGGGGTTTGTGTTCGGGTTGATTTTAGGGCCGCTGCTGGGGTTGATGGGTGATAAACCGCGATCGCCTCGCCGATAGCCGTGGCTTTACTGAGGCCCAAGGTTCCAAGCTGCGGTAGCAGAGTGGTAACTTCACAAAATTCTCGAGTAAGCTATGAAATTATTTATTGGTTTATGACTGATGCCCCGTAAAGGGCTTGAAAAGCACTAAAAGGGCATTGGCACCATGGCTGGTGAGCCTACCCTTCGAGGGTTCCTGACTATCATCCTGATTAGCCAACTTACAGAAAGGTACGACTATGGCGGAAGCCAAGATCCTCGTTGTCGACGACGACCCCGCAATTCGCAACCTGATTCATCGGTTCCTGGCTAAGCAGGACTATGAAATGGAGTCGGCAGAGGACGGCAAAAAGGCCCTGGCGGTGTTCGAGCAGTTCACCCCCGACCTGGTCATCCTCGACCTCAACTTGCCTGACACCAACGGCTACGACCTCTGTAAAGAAATGCAGTCGCGCACCGGGGTGTTTGTGCTCATGCTCACGAGCCGCACCGACGAGTCGGACAAAATTCGCGGGTTTCACGAAGGGGCCGACGACTATTTGACCAAGCCCTTTAGCCTCGGCGAGCTAGAGGTGCGGGTGGGAGCGATTCTCAAACGCCAGCGCCCGGTCACCGCCGCAGAACAGCAGTGCCTGACCTTCAACAGCCTGGCCATTGACCCGGTGCGCCGGGAAGTCATGCTCAATGACGAAATGGTGCCCCTGACGGCCCTGGAGTTTGATCTGCTGCACTTTTTGGCCAGCCACCCCGGTCGCGTGTGGCGGCGGGCAGAGTTGATTCAAAAGGTTTGGGATTACGACTACGTCGGGGATCAGCGGGTAGTAGATGTCCACGTGGGTCAGATTCGCAAAAAGATTGAGAAAGACACGACTCAACCGGCCCTGATTCAGACGGTGCGGGGCGTCGGCTACAAATTTGAGCCGCCGGGCACTGGGGACGAGGCGATCGCAGGCTAGCCCGCCTCCTTAACTTGCCTCTGCCCCCCGCACCTGGTTGCGAAAAGTCCAGGCCAGCTTGAGCACCTTGGTCCAGTTGCGCTGCACTTTTTTCGGCGTCCAACCCAGGGCTTGGGCGATCGCCTCATCGGTCAGAGCCCCATTGTCAATCTGCTGCCGCTTGAGGTCGAGAAACTGGCGGTAGTCCTCGGGCAGGGTGGCCAAAAAGTCGCCCCACTCCGTTGGCGTCATGCCCAGCCGGGCCTCCAGGTTGGCCCCAAGCCACTGGTGCACCAGCTGCCACTCGTGCTGCTGGGAAAACTTCTCCACGTGGTACTTGAACCGCTGCTGAAGGTAGTCGCGCTCCCGCGCCGAAAGCCCTAAAATATCGTCGATTTCGGCGGCGGAGCAGTCCTTCAGCTTGAGCACCAGGTAGTCAACGCAGTCGGTCTGGTTCTGGGCTTTGAGGTACTGCATGAGGGCGTTAATGACGCGATCGCGCATCACCCCATCGCCGGGGTCATTGGTCTCGGCCATCATTTTTTCACGCACCTGCTGCACCACCGAGCTACGGGCGTGGCTCTCGGCGGCCTCGGTTTTAGCCCCCTCGCTGACGAGGGTCATATCCACCGAGGTTTCGGCGGGCTGGCGACGGCTAAAGGCCTGGGCGCGCAGCACAATCAGCTGCTGGCTACCGCCCCGCAGGTTGATGCGCCGTTTGGCGTACTGCTCGCTAAAGGCCATGTATTCGGCCAGCTCCAGCCGGGTGCGAGGGGTGTAGGTGGTCGGGAGCTCGTGCTCGCGCCGAAAGGCGTTGAGCACCTCAATGTAGAAAATCTGCATGAAGTCTTCGAGTAGAGCATAGCGGCCCTTAAACCCCAGATGGCTGCCCTGGGGAGCCACATGGCGGTAGACAATGGCGCTGAGGCTGCTGTGCAGTTCCACCCGGCCCCGGTTCGAGCCCATGTCGTAGTAGGCCAGGCATTTGCTCACCCGATGGCGCACCAGGGCGGCCTGCCAGTGGTTGACATCCCCCGAGGCCTGGATGCGATCGCTCATCGCACAGATGCGCTCAATCTCAGTCGTCAGCCGCTGCATCACCCCATCAATGCCCCCTAGCCGCCGCTGGAGGTGGGCCATAAACAGCTCATCTACTAGGGCGGCAATGGTCGGAACCGTTCCGGCAGCTTCAGGCTGGGGAGAGGGTTCTGGGGGCGGTGGGGTGATCCCAGGGGGCGATGGGGGCATGGCTAAGCAGGTAGATGCGGTCTTCATAGTTACCCAATCCTAACAACGACACTGAAATCGGGAATAGCCAGCCGGGACACTCAGTGGATTGGTGAATTGCCGGTGGGTTGCTATGTACCCCCGCTTCAGCCGCTGGGATTTCCCAGGGCCTGTGCCAGCATGCAAAGCTGCCCGCCCCTGCCGCAAGGCGTTTGTTGTGGATTCGTCAAACAGATTGTCTCAAGACAATCCTTGGTCTGTGCTGGGCCGTCAAAGCTGGAAAGCCTTGCTCTGAAATGGTTTCAGTATCTTTTGCAGCCATGCAGGCCCGTGAGTCGCTAGCCAACTTGGCGCGGGCGATCGCGATCGAAGCGGTGCGCCTAGGATTGCCAAGGGGGGTGCCAGTTGCCCAGTTGCCCCCCTTGCCAGTGGCCCCGCCATCGGCAGCTATACCGGCTGAGCACCCCAGTCTAGAGCGGTCTCCCACCCCAGGCCCCTGCGAATCATCAGGGGATTCTCCCCCTCCATATCCAGAATGGTCGAGACTTCGTAGCCCAGGGGGCGATCGTCATCGATCACGATGTCCACTAATTTTTCCAGGGTGTCAAACATCGTCATCTTGTCCAGAGGGCGTCCTTTGGTCGCCTCGGGCAGCAGCGTCAGGGCTGAGGTCGAAATAATCGGGTTTTGCAGCGTCTCCACCAGCGCCAGGCAAAGGGCATGGTCGGGTACTCGAATCCCCGTGGTGCGTCGTTTGGGGTTCATGACCAGGCGGGGCACCTGGCGAGTGGCGGGCAGCAAAAAGGTAAACGGCCCCGGAATTAGTCGCTTAATCAGGCGGTAGGCCCCATCGCTGACGATCGCATAGTCAGCAATATTGGATAGCGAAGCACAGAGGAAGGTGAGGGGTTTATCGTTGGCCAACTGCTTGATCTGGCGCACCCGCTGCACCGCCCCGCGATGGTTGAGGTCACAGCCAATGGCGTAAACTGTGTCGGTGGGGTAAAGGGCTACCGCCCCCTGCCGCAGCGCTGAGACCACAGCCTCTACTTTGCGGCTCTGCGGGTTCTCAGAATGTAGCTTATAGGTTGTTGCCATTGCCCCTGTCCCCGCTGCGGTTGCGCTGTTGAACACCCTAGCTTACCTCGATTGCCCCTCGGGCATTGCTGGCGATATGTGCCTGGCCGCCCTGGTCGATGCCGGGGTACCCCTCGACTATCTGCAAACCCAGCTGGCGACTCTGGGTCTGAGCGACGAATTTACCCTGACCGTGACGCCGACCCATCGCCAAGGGCTGCGGGCGCTCCACGCTGAGGTCACGCTGACCTCTCCTCCCCAAATTCACCACCAGGGGAAATCTCATCATCACTATCCCGCTGCTGCTGAGCACGACCACGGCGCTAAATCGTCGATCGCTCTCCCAACCGCCATCCGTAATCTGCCTGCGATCGAGCACCTGATTACCCAGGCCGCCCTGCCCGATCGCGCCCGGCGCTGGAGCCTAGCCGTATTTCGTCGCCTGGCCGAAGCCGAGGCTGCCGTTCACGGCATCGCCGTAGACCAGGTGCATTTCCACGAAGTCGGCGCCACCGACGCCATTGTCGATATTGTCGGCACCTGTCTGGGCCTCGACTACCTGGGCGTCGATCAGCTGGTCTGCTCGCCCCTGCCTACCGGACGGGGGCGAGTACGAGCGGCCCACGGCTGGCTGCCCGTCCCCGCCCCCGCCGTGCTCAAGCTGCTAGAGCAGCGCCAGGTGCCGATTTACAGCAATGGTCTCGATGGAGAATTGGTGACCCCAACCGGGGCGGCGATCGCCACCACCCTCGCTGCCTCTTTTGGCGACCCCCCTGCCATGACCCTCCGCAGTACCGGCTTAGGGGCCGGGGGAAAGGAACTGCCCGTCGCCAATGTGCTGCGCCTGTGGATTGGGGAAACGGCGGCGACTCTGGCTTCAGCGGTGGTATCCCCTACCTCAGCCCCAGCCGGAATTGCCTACGAGTCAGACACCGTGACCCTGCTCGAAACCCAGGTTGACGATCTGCTGCCCCAGGCCGTGGGCTACCTCTACGATCGCATCCTTGCGGCCGGAGCCCTCGACCTCTTCACCCAGCCCGTAGCCATGAAAAAATCCCGCCCTGGGCTACTCATCACCGTGCTCTGCCGCCCTGCGGACGAACCCCACTGTACAGACATACTGTTTGCCGAAACCTCCACCCTCGGCATTCGCCGCCAGTCTCAGCAGCGGTGGGTGCTGCCTCGCCGCACCGAAACCTTAGAGACCCTCTACGGCCCGGTCGCGTTGAAGCTGGCCTACCACCCCCGCACCCAGGCGGTACTCAATGCCCACCCAGAATACGAAGACTGTGCCGCCCTGGCCCGCCAGCACAACATTCCCTGGCAGACTGTGCACCAGACGGCCCTCAGTCTGTGGTACCAGCAGCAGTCCGAAGGCGCTTCCTGACTGGATTCCTTAGGCCTGCTCCCCAGGGTCTAACTCCCCCTCCGTCGGATCCCTCAGCAGCTCTCCTTTGTCCGCAGCGAGATCGGGGTTGCTCAAAGCCCCATCCTGGGGCTGATTCAGCTTCTGGGAAAAAATTCTAAAGGCGTCTAGCCCCTGCCGTTCAGCCAGGAACAGGGCCGTGGTTCCTGGGTCGCGCTGGGTCACCTTGACTAAGTTATATTCCGTGTTGTCGCCATAGATGGCAAACGTAATCTGAAACACCTCTAAGAAGTTGATTACCCACTGACATTCGCTGCGGGGAAACTGCTCGTAGTAGCGAATCAAGCTGGCAACTCTCGTTTCCATATAGGGAAGGGTCTGACGCGAAATCAGCACCAGCTTCAGCAAAATGATTGCCAGGGTGAGGGCATTGCCCTGGGACAAAATCATTGAAAACAATGGCGACGGCTGTTCCTGATCCTCAGTCATCAAATAATCGACGATTCGGTTACTGGTGCGCAACATCAGCGACGAGTCCCAAAGTTCAAAGTCAAACTCCGTATAGAGGTTGACTAGCCGTGCATCCAGCTGTTCCTGAATTTGTTTAGAAATCGGGTTGCCGCTGACGGTATAGAGCAAGTAGCGAGTCAGACTTTTCTTAAAGTCACCGTAGCTACTCTCTTTTATCTGCTCTAAAAATAGGCGGGCTAAGTTTTTATAGCTAAACTCGCCCCGCCTAGCCACGATCGCTTTGACCAGGCGGAGAGCGCTGTCTCCCAGGGCTGTGGGGTTGTCCACGGGGCGATCGCGGGCTTGCCCGTTCTGGCTATAGGCGGTGTACATAGCCAGGTCAAATTTGAACTTGTCCTTTAGACGACGAGAGAGGGCGCGGGCCGCCTGGCGCTGCTCGATGGGGTTATCCTCATTGATGTACTGAGGAACCAGCAGGTACGGAGTATAGCGAGCCGTCCAGTCCTCGGGGCGGTTGAGGGTGCGCTCCTCGGTGTAGCGTGCTGCAAACAGCCGGAGTTCCTCAAAATCCTCGCTTTCGAGAAATCGGGTCAGCCAGTGGCGCAGCCGTTTGAGCGTAGGCGATAGGGTGCGACGTTGAATCAGGGGATCAGAAAATATATCGACCAAATCCTGAATGGCGTCAAACTGGCGAGCGACCTCCCAGTTGTTAACAAGAATGTAACAGCAGCGCTTAATCGTGTTGCGAAACTCTGGCTCGTTATTCGCAAACAAGATGATGTGCAGCGCTGGCAGGGTCTGCGAGCTGACCGAATCAGTATGGTGGATGAAAAGGTGGCGAAATTCCTCTAAAACGTCTTGGGGATGCCAAAATTTGACGATTTCCAACAAAAAATCATAGATGACCTGCTGAGCCTGAGCCAGTGACAACCCAGGTCGAGCCCCATACTCGTTTGACTCCATCGAAGGATATCTAGACACAGTTTCCCGAGACATTGGTTGGTAGATTCGACCCATGGTTACCGGAAGTAGTTTGGCAAGCGACCTGAGTCAGCTCCTTGCGGAACAGCAAACAGCGTTTACTAGAGTGCTACCGCTAGACTCTCTAGACTCTGATAGTCAAAACGCTGGCTAAACCTACCTCTTGGCAGGTCTAGTCACAGACTGAATGCTTAAACAACCCAAATCCGACAAATTCCAGACCCAATGAACCCGATGGTAGATGCATGTCTTGGTGTTGTGCCTCCAACGTCCAGCTAGCTCCCTAGAGGGGAACATCGCCATTCGTGCAGTGCTTAAGGTGCCTAGGGCTCTTAAGTAACACCCACAGATCATTTGTGTAAAGTAACACAGCACAATACTGTCTTTAGCCTAATCAGCTATTGTGCCTAGTTTTAACCAGAACATATTCCGCTGACCTTTAAACGGAGAGCTGGCAAACAATTTCAAGTCTTTAACCTATGCCGGGCAAGTAACGCCATAACTTCTTAGGATAGCTACTCGGCTTGGTGATAGTGGAGCGGAATTTACAGGGAAACTTAGAAGAATATTACAAGCATTGTGACCCGCTGGACCGTGATCCAGCGGGCGGTCATATTAGCCCCTGTTGGGTAAAGCTTTGCTTCACTACTAAAAATGGTATGGGGGCGGAGGGGCTCGAACCCTCACGACCGTTTAAGGTCAACGGATTTTCATTCTCCCGCAGCTTTCGCCGCTGCCTGGGACGAGCAATCCCGAACCAGGTTTTGAGAATTGGACCCTCCCTTTACCCTCGACTTCACGTTAGGGTAGCTCCCGTCGGGCCTCTGCACCTTCCGGCATGAAACATACCAGCTTGGCTCAGGATTGCCGTGTCTAGAACCCGAGCGAGGCAAGTGCCGTTGCCCAGGTTTAGAGGTAGGTTTCCCTGAGTTTGAGAGCTTCCACTTAGCAGATTTCTCCACTAAGGCTCAGTTTTCTAAGTCCGTAGCGTCTACCATTCCGCCACGCCCCCGTGTTTGCCCAGCATGTCGCAGGGCAATGCAGACTCTATTCCACCACCAACCGTACGGGATTGCAACTCTCGTCTCCTTCCGAAGACATAACAAGATATTTTTTGCTCGCTTTTATTTAGGAATGTGTGCTAATGTAACGATAGCTGAAACAAAACTCAGCAACATACTTAGTACATTTACCTGGACTAATACATTATGACCACAACTCTACAGCGGCGTGAAAGCGCCTCCCTGTGGGAGCAGTTTTGCCAGTGGGTGACCAGCACCGAGAACCGCCTGTATGTGGGCTGGTTCGGCGTGCTGATGATC
>JAHHIH010000040.1 GCA_019358835.1 Tildeniella torsiva UHER 1998/13D | reverse complement strand
ATGGAAGTGATGCACGAGCGCAATGCTCACAACTTCCCCCTCGACCTGGCTACGGCTGAGGCACCTGAAATCATCGGCTAGTCTTGACTGACTACCCCATTGATTGATGGATAGTGAAAGCGCTCCCCTCTCGGGGAGCGCTTTTGCGTTGCGGGGGGCGATCGCTCTTCCTGCCTTTGCCTATCCTCCTCTGCTCTATGCAGCCGCCCCGCTTTAGGTCATGCTAGAGACCGAAAACGCAGCGATTGCAGAGGATTTACAGTCATGACCGAGATGGATCCTGTCAAGTTGATGAAGCAGGAAGTGGGTCGTCAGGCGGCGGCGCGGGTGCAGTCGAATACCGTAGTGGGTCTGGGAACCGGGTCAACCACCGCCTATGCCATCCAGTTCATTGGCGAACGGCTGGCCAGTGGCGAAATTAGCAATATCAAAGGCGTGCCCACCTCCTTTCAAGCGTCGGTGCTGGCCAAGCAGTACGGCATTCCCTTGACCACGCTGGACGAAGGTGACGAGATTGCGCTGGCCATCGACGGGGCCGATGAAGTTGACCCCCAAATGAACCTGGTGAAAGGGGGCGGCGCTGCCCATACCCGCGAGAAAATCGTCGATTCCCTCGCCAAAGAGTTTATCGTCGTTGTCGATAGCTCCAAGCTGGTGGATAAGCTGGGAACAACCTTTGCTCTGCCTGTTGAAGTGATGCCGTTGGCGGTTACCCCCGTCACTAAGGCGCTGGAAGCCCTCGGCGGCAAGCCCGACCTGCGCATGGGCATCAAGAAAGATGGCCCGGTGATCACTGACCAGGGCAACATGATTTTGGACGTGAAATTTGATGCGATCGACGACCCTGCCGGGCTAGAGAAAACCATCAACAACATCCCCGGCGTGCTCGACAACGGCCTGTTTGTGGGCGTGGCTACCGAAGTGCTGGTGGGCGAAGTCAAAGATGGTCAGGCCAGCGTGCGGAAGCTGTAGAGATTGCAAATTCTAGTTTGAAAATAGCCGAGGGCTACGAATCTGCTTAGCCCTCGGCTGTTTTTGTGCTCAGGTGTAGCAGAGTTGGCGGATGTGATCGACTGTGGGCGCGATCGCCTGCTTTTTAAAGGAAATGCGTGATTCTGCATGCCCAGCAGTTAGCCGTCCTACACTGCTTATACCCAGTTAGCCTGGGGCAAGGTTTAGTGTTCTACTGCCAGCTAGTAATCAACGCTATGGGTTTTTTAGCAGATTGGCGCACTCAGAGGCGACGGCTTAGACACTGGCTGCTACTGGGGCTGTCTGTGGCGCTGCTGGTGGGGTTGCCTCCAGCTCTGGCGATCGCAGATCCCTCAGTGCCAGAGCCAGCCGCCGCTAGCCCCGTGCGCCCAGAGGCGGTGGGCAACGTGGTCGATGGCTTTCCGGTGACGCTGGATGGGGAGCCGCTGTTTTACGTCAAGCAGGGGGTGGAGGGGGTTACGACGGCGGAGGAGCGAGCGGGCATTATTACCCAGCGGCTCGGGGCGATCGCCGCTGACTCTGACCTGAGCCCCGACGAGATTCGCGCTGAGCCTACGGATACCCAGAGTGTAGTGCTGGCGGGCGACACCGTGCTGTTCACCGTTCGCCAGGATGACGTAGAGGCCTACGGGTTGTCTCATCCAGAACTGGCCGCCGATGCGGTCGAGCGGATTCAGCGGGGGGTGATCGACTACCGCGATCGCCGCAGCATTCGGCGTATTGCCACCAGCCTGGCGATGACTGTTCTCAGCACCATTGCCGTGTTTCTGGTGCTGCGGGGCATTTTGTTTGGCAGCTCTAAGCTGTTGACCTACATTCGCCAGCGACGGGAAACCGATACCCTGACGCTGCAAATTCAATCGGTGCGGGTGCTGGGGTCTGGGGCCACCAGCTACCTGCTGGGCGGGCTGGTGCGGCTGCTGCGCCCGGTGCTGATTTTGCTGGCGCTGTACCTGTACGTGCCCTTTGTGCTCAGCCAGTTTCCGGCGACGGCGGCCTTTGGCGACAGTCTGCTAGAGGATATCGCCTTTCGCCTTAGCCTGCTGGCCCAGGGGTTTGTGGCCTACCTGCCCGAGTTGGCGATGATTGGCGTGATCGCCCTGGTTACCTACTACGTAATTGAGTTTGCCCGGCAGGTGATTATCGAACTGGGTCGCCACGACGTGTATCCCTGGTTTTATCCCGAGTGGGTGCAGCCGACCATTAGGCTAACCATGCTGCTGATTGTGGCGATCGCCATGGTGATCGCCGGGCCTTACCTGCCGGGGTTTGGCTCCCCTGCGTTTCAGGGTATTTCGCTCTTTTTGGGGGCACTGCTGACTTTGGGCTCATCCTCGGCGGTGGCCAACGCTCTGTCGGGGATCATTTTGATCTACACCCGCGCCTTCCAGCTCAAAGATTTTATTCGCATTAATGATGTGGTGGGCGAGGTCGAAGACAAGTCGCTGTTTGTGACGCGGGTGCTCACCCCTAAGCAAGAGACTGTCACTATTCCCAATGCGTCGGTGCTGAACAGCAACGTGATTAACTACAGCGCCATCTGCCGCGAATCGAATGGGTTTCTAGTGCTCTACACCACCATTACCCTGGGCTACGACCTGCCCTGGCGCAAAGTGCATGAGGTGCTAATTGAGGCGGCCCTGGCGACCCCCGACATTACCCCTGTGCCAGAGCCCTTTGTGCTGCAAACCGCGCTCAACGACTTTAACGTCAGCTATGAGCTCAACGCCTACACGGCTTATCCTCACAAGATGCCGATAATTTACTCTCACCTCCACCAAAACATTCAGAATTACTGCAACGCCGCTAGCATCGAAATTTTGTCGCCTACCTTCTCGGCCCTGCGCGACGGCAACCACTCCACCATTCCCGCCGACTATCTGCCCGCCGACTACGCTGCCCCTGCCTTTGTGGTACGGGGCACCAACGGTCAGTCGCCGCTGGGAGACGCCAGGTTGAAGGAGTCCATGCCCGATGCCAACGGTTCCTAACCCCTCTAGATTCAGATGGTTGATCAACCGACCCTTCGACCACCAAGTTTTTTAGATACCTGGGGCAGGCCCCTGGGGCTGTGCCTGATTCTCTTTATGCTGTCGTAC
Source organism: Tildeniella torsiva UHER 1998/13D (assembly GCA_019358835.1). Lineage (GTDB taxonomy): Bacteria > Cyanobacteriota > Cyanobacteriia > Phormidesmidales > Phormidesmidaceae > Nodosilinea > Nodosilinea torsiva. Next base: position 27,361 of record JAHHIH010000040.1, on the reverse strand, counting down.
ACCATTGGGGTGGTGCAGCCGATTATGCCGCCTATGGTGCAGGAGTTTAATTCGAGCGTGGGCTACGTGCAGTCGGCGCTGGTGCTGATGTCGCTGGTGACGGCCTCGTTTACCCCCACCGCCGAAAACCTGAGCCGGCGGCTAGGGCGTCGCCCGGTGCTGGGGGCAGCCCTGGGTCTGTTTGCCCTGGGGCTGATCGTAGTGGTGATCAGTCCAGATATTGGTATTTTTACTCTGGGGCTGGCGGGGTTAGGGGGCGTGGCTGGAGCCGTGTTGGTGAGTACCCCAGTCGCGCTGATGGATGGCCTTTATCCCGATGAGGTGACCCAAAAGTACGGGCTGGTGGCTCTGGCGATCGCAGGCGTTCTCGGAGCCCTAGTCGGCTCCATCACTGGCGGCGTGATGGCCTTTGACTTTAGCTGGCGCTGGGCCTTTGCCGTTGAGCTGGGGCTAATTCCCTTAATTTGGCTGCTGGTAAGGCCCATTGCGGTACCCGCCCCAGCCCAGACCCTGCCGATTGACTGGCTGGGGGGGCTACTCTCAGTGGCGGGGTTTGGGTTCACCCTGGTGGGGCTCAGCCTGGCCTCGGAGCTGGGCTGGTGGCAGCCCAAGGGCGATCCCCAAACGCTGGCTTTTGTGCTGACCCCCTTTGGGGTTTCCATGGCTCCGGTGCTGATGGCCACAGGGTTAATCTGCCTGGGGATCTTGGTGTTTTGGGAACGGGTGCGACTGCGCCAGGGACAGCCGTCGCTGCTGCGGCTGGGGGTCTTTAGCCGTCGCATCTACACCATTGGCCTCGCCATTGGCACCCTGCACACGATGACCACGGTGGGGGTGCAGTTTAATCTGTTCCAGTTCATTCCGGCGGTGATGGGGCTCAACCCAGTGCAAACCTCCATTGCGGTGATTCCGTTTACGGTGGCTCAGCTGGCGGTGCTGCTGCTGCTGGTGAAGCGGCGGCCTCAGTTTCCGCCCCGCTACTTGCTTCAGTCGGGGCTGGTGGTTAAAGCCGTTGGCATTGCTCTGCTGGTGATAGCGATTCGCCCGCCGGTTACGGCCCTGGGCCTGTTACCGGCCCTGGTGGTGATGGGGGTTGGCACTGGGCTGTTCTCGACCTACATCACATCTCTCACCTTTGCCGACACCCACAGAGCCGATCGGGCCGAGGCGCGGGGGGTGTATCGGCCCTTTCAAAACCTGGGGGCCTCGCTGGGTCGGGGCATTTTGGGTACGGTGTTGGTCAGCGTGGCCTCTTATAAAATTGTCGATGGCATTGTGGCCGAGCTGGGGCAGACCATTGACCCCGAGGTGCGGCGGACGGCGATTCGATCGCTCCAGGTGGCGATTCAGACGCTGCGCCGCAGCGAACGACGCGATTTATTTGCCCAACTGCCCGAGTCGATTCAGCCCGCCCTCAAGGGCATTCTGCAAACGGCCGCTATTGAGGCGATGCAGAGCACCCTGCTGGTGATTTTGGCGCTGTGCCTGCTGTGCCTGGGGCTGTCGTTTTTGCTGCCCAAGACGGTCAAAAACCTGGAAGCCCCCATTGAGTGAGCGCCCATTGTGAGCGGCGGCGATCGCTGAAGCGATAGACTGAAGCCAAGGGTGGGCTCCGTCCACCACTCCTATCTAGGCTTTGTGCTGTGCTCCAACCGCCGACGCTACTTAGCAGTCTCTCGTCTAGCCTCAGCGCGGCAGGCTACCAGCGGTTCTGGCACTGGCGCGGCTGGCGCATTCGCTACTGGTTTCACCCTGGGCCAGGGGATGGGCGGGTGCCGCCCGTGCTGCTGATTCACGGGTTTGGAGCCAACCTCAACCAGTGGCGGCACAACCTGCCGGCCCTCAGTCGAGTAGCCCCGGTCTACGCCATCGACCTGTTGGGCTTTGGCGATTCTGAGAAGGCCGCAACGCTTTATGGTGCAGAGCTGTGGGCGGCGCAGGTGGCAGATTTCATTCGTCAGGTGATTGGTCAGCCAGTGGCGCTGGTGGGCCATTCCCTCGGGGCGCTGGTGGCGCTGACGGCTACCCACAACCACCCCGACTGGGTGAGGCAGCTGGCGCTGATTACTCTGCCGCTAGAGGCCAACCGTGAGGATCTGGTGGCGGGCTGGGTGGCGACCCTGGCGCTGCGGGTCGAGAGTCTGGTGGCCAACCCGCTGCTGATGCGATCGCTCTTTGCTCTAGTGCGTCGCCCCAGCATTTTACGGCGGGCGCTGGCGGGCATCTACACGGTGGCCGAACGGGTAGACGATGATCTGGTGAATTTGTTTGCGCTGCCCCCCGGCGATCGCGGTGCCGCCCGAACCCTGTGCTACCTGGTGCGATCGCGCACCGACCCCTGTTTTAGCCCCTCGGTCAAAGACATGGTCGCTACGCTGGTAGTACCCACCCTGCTGCTCTGGGGCGACCAAGACCGGGTAATCCCCGTTGCCCTGGCCCCAGGGCTAGCCGACCTCAGCCAGCAGATTTCCCTAGAGGTGGTGCCCAATGTAGGCCACTGCCTCTACGACGAAACCGACGCCGACTTCAACGCCCGCATAGAGACCTGGCTGAGGGGATCAAGCCAGGTCTCTATGCGGGCGTCTTAAGGTTAGCCTAGGGCCGCGACACTGGCCCTGCTGAACGCCCTTGCCCGTGGGGGAGAGATCGCTTCGTGCGCCACTTGCGAATCGCCTGGGCCTCCCGCTGAATCGGGGTCAGGTAGGCATCGCTGGACACCTCGATTTGATCTGCATCTGAATCGTAGGACGGGCGATCGCGGGTATTCATGCAGCCCGCTAGCACATCTAGATGGGGCTCCAGATCCAGCGCCCGCTCCAATTCATCGACGGTGGTGTAGCGGTCTTGGGAATCGGGCAGCAGCATGCGATCGAGCACCGTCGTCAGGTGAGGACTGACGGTGACGGTGTGGTGCCAGCGAATCACACCGCTGTGGGGGTCTTGGTCAAACTCGATGGGGGTGCGGGCTGTAAGCAGATACAGGCAGGTCATGCCCAGGGCGTAGACATCGCTGGCGTAGCAGGGGCGCAGGGCTAGCTGCTCGGGCGGGGCAAAGCCGGGGGTGCCGACAAACTGGGTGGCCGGAGCCTGCATCGCGCCTTCATCCACGTCGGAGAGGAACTCGCGCACCGCGCCAAAATCGATCAGCACGAGGCGGCGATCGCGCTCGCTGCGAATGATGTTGGGGGGCTTAATGTCGCGGTGAATGATGCGATTGCGGTGAATGAACCGCACCACCGGAATAATTTCGCGCAGAAAATATTTGACCTGGGCCTCGGTCAGCCGCCCAGCCCGCCGCACCTCTTGGGCCAGGGTTTCGCCGTGCACATACTCCTGCACCAGATAAAACTCGCCCCCGGTGGTGAAGTAGTCGAGCAGCTGCGGAATCTGCGAATGGCTGCCCAAGCTGGCCAAGGCCCGAGCCTCGCGGCGAAACCGCACCTTGGCCCGCTCTAAGGATAGCTCGCTGCCCGCCTTGGGGCAGAGCTGCTTGATCACGCAGTAGGGTTCCCCCGGCAGGGTGGCGTTTTGGGCTAGGTATGTAACGCCAAAGCCGCCCTGGCCGAGCTTTTTCAGCACGCGGTAGCGATCGCGAAACAGCCGGTGCGACTGGTAGTAGTGGCGAATTTCAGAATTGGCGGCCCGGTCGAGGGGTTGGCTCGGTGAATTGACCATATTTGTTTGTCCTGGCCTCAGAAGAGGGGAAGATGCCTATTTCCCAGTTTAGGAAGGGGCCAATCGGGGCTAGCCTCGATGGCAGTTAAAAATGCGCAGGAACCCACAGGGCTGACGAGACGGGGGCTGTCCGACTTGCAGACGCTATCCACTACCTTAGCAATTCTCCCAACAATACTTAGAAACTTAAGATTGAGGTGGCAGTAATACTACATTATTAGCAACGATTAGCCATTAGGGTATCACGACGGGCCAGCTCTACTCAGCTATAGATCTCATCTCTATCCAAAGGTGGATTTTCCCTCCGGAAGAATTTTGGCCCCTGCTCTAAAGTGACGATTGCCAGAATGTTTTTTTTGTGAATCGTCCTCTAAGCGACATTCTCTAAAGTGGTCTCGCCACAACCGTTAGAGCAATTTCAGAGGTCTGACGACAACGGCTTCATTCGCCTGCCTGGCTTTTAAAGTCTTCCTAAAACCCCAGATCGGCGCGGGCCATTTCTGAGGCTTTAAACACCACCTCGTCGGGCAGCTCTTCCCAGGCCGTGGCCCCTACTTGAGTATAAAAAGTGCTGTCGTAGGGGCGGGTGCGCACCACCACGGGCATGGGCACCGCATGGCCCAGCACCAGCGCCTGCTGCTTGGAGTCGAGCTTGGCGAGAACGGATCGCAAACTCTGCCCCCCCGACACGCCGGTAAAGATGGCGTCGATATCCTTCTCGTCGTTGAGCAGGGCGGTAATGCGGGTACCAATCTGCGACATTACCTCATTGTCAATGCCCGAGGGCCGCTGATCGACCACCAGCAGAGTGACGAAGTACTTGCGCATTTCCCGAGCGATAGTGCCAAAGATGGTTTGCCGCGCCGTGGCCGGGTCGAGAAAGCGGTGGGCCTCTTCGATGGTGATCATCAGCTGGCGGGGGCGATCTACCACATTTTTGGTCTGCAAGAAGCGATCGGCCTTTTTGACGTAGCTGGCGTGGATGCGCCGAGCAATCACGTTGGTGGCCAGCATGTAGGCCAGCATGTTCGACTGCGAGCCAAACTCCACCACCACATGCCTGCCCTCGTCGATGGCGGCGAGAATCTGGGTGATGTAGTTGGTACCGCTGGCCGCCTTCATATATTTAATGTCGGCCAGCCGCGTCAGCTTGCGCTGGAGGGCCATAATCGACGACTTGCTGCCCATCTTGGTCTCGCAGAACTCCTGGATCTCTTCGTTGGTCATGGTCAGCAGGCGGTTGATCCAGGCCTTGCCAAACTCGTTGCGCAGAATAATCGCGTTCTCCAGGCTGGCCTCCGACAGATTCAGCTCGCCCCGCACCAGATTTAGGTCTTCCACATCGATCTGGTCGAAGCTGATATACAGCTCCTGGGCATCGCGCACGCCCCGCCGCTGGGTGGCCTCGGGGTCGAGGGTAAACATCTGCACCTGGCCGGGAAACAGCTGCCGCAGCCCCTTGACGGTGCTGAACTGCTTGCCCTCGCTGACTGCCTCCCAGCCGTATTCCGAGTGCATATCAAAGATCAAATTCACCGCCGCCTGGCGTTGGATCACCCCGGCCAGCAGCAGCCGGGTCAGAAACGATTTGCCCGTGCCCGACTTACCAAAAATGCCGTTGCTGCGCTCCACAAAGCGATCGAGGTCCAGACAGACCGGCACCTCCATATCGATGGGCTGACCGATCGCAAAATTGCGCCGATGGGGGTCATCTTCCCAACCAAAGATGATCCGAAAGTCGCGATCGCTGGCGTCGTACACCTGGCTAAAGTGGGCCGGAATCGTCTTCACCGGCAGCAGCTCTACATCAGCACTACTCTGCACCTCCATCGAGCCGTAGGAGCTATCAGCCTTTTTCTTGGCCTTCCCCCTACCCCCTACCCCATCACCCCTTACACCCTCACCCTCCTGCTGCGTAAACATTAGCATCGGCGTCAGCTCAATCGTGCCGTAGGTACCCGTCCCCGCCAGCACCTCCTGCAAAAACAGGTTCGACGGCTCCGGCGGATGGGCCAAAATGCGCTGGCTGCCGGTGCCCAGGGTGACGTCGGTGAGCATGCAGAAAAACTGCGATCGCCGCCCCTGCACCACCAAAAACTTGCCCACCCGCATATCTTCTACCGATATATCGGGGTGCAGGCGCACCTCTAGCCCCTGGCTCAGCGAACCCTGGATGACCGATCCCAGCGGCTGACTCATCCCCATGGACAATCCTCTGTGTGAACTTCAGATAGCGGACCAGGGAGCGATCGCCCTCCAGTTCAGCAATTTTAATACATCTGTTCTGATTCGTTCCACCACAAAAAAAGAGTTCTGAGCTACCTAGTTGGTTAGTAGCTCAGAACTCAACCGCTCAAGCAAAACCGTTGGCGAGGGGCCAAACCCAATCGCTAGAACTGAATGCCGACGCCGCCCTGCACCGAAATGGCCATGTTGCCGCCCTGGCGATAGGCGTCGAAGGCAAAAATAGCGTTGCCGAAGGCGACCAGGTTGCTGTTGGGGAACAAATGATCGATGCCTGGCTGCACCACAAAGGCAGTCTTGTCACCCACAATAGAGGGATCATCGCCACCGCCGCCGACAAACGAGGCCCCAGCCCCCACATACACATCGGTATTCCAGCTCAGTGGGATGTCATAGGAAACAGTAGGCACAAAGGCAAAGTCGCCGCCAAAGATAAAGCCCTGGGCCCGCAGCGAAACCGGATACTGCAACAGGCGGTAGCGACCGGAAATCACGCCCTGCACGCCGCCACCTCGGCCCGTAGCCGCGTCGCTGGTGAGGCCGAGACCGGCCCCAATGCCGACATAGCTACCGTAGGCCACCTGAGCCTCAGCGGCCTGTGGGGCGATCGCCGCACCCGTAGCAGTAGCTGCCACCGCCAGCAGAGCGGCCCCTGCCGCATGGCTGATCCAACGCCCTAAGCTTTTCATGGAGTTACTCCTCAACCCTTCAAACGATTTTGTGTTGGCTGACTGTGCGGGCTTACCGATGCCGACCTGAACCCATCGCTGTAGGGCGATTTTGGCCCTTATACCCTTAGTCTGCCGATAAGCTTACTGCATGGCTCAGATTTCGACACACCGAATTTCCCCAGTCGTTAAGATTGTGGGGGGGAATCTGCGGCGAGGGGCAGAGGGTGGGGGTGATGGGCGATCGCAACACAAAACCATGAGCTACGGATTATCGGATCAGCAACTTGAGGAAATTATCCAGTTCATCGCCGCCTACCCGCAGGTGGAAGAAGCAATTTTGTTTGGTTCGCGTGCGATTGGCACCCACAAACCCGCCTCAGATGTGGATATCGCTATCAAGGGCGATGGGGTTAACTCAGTGCTGGCAGCCCGGCTCAAATTTGACATCGAAGAAGACACTTACTACCCTACTTCTTTGACTTTGTGGCCTATGGCACCATCACACGCGAGGCCCTGAAGCAGCACATCGACGAAAAGGGCATCTCTATTTACCGCAACTGTAAATAGGTAGTGCAGAGCGTGCCTGATATTGGCGGGAGCTGTTAAGGCATGGAGAAAACCAGCACTAATGACTTTAGTGCCAGGGGCAAGCAAGCTATTTTTAGGGAAAGTAGCGGTAAAATTCGCGGCGATGCAAAACCCGCATCAGTTCTACTGTGTCGCCGTTTAGCTCAACACCAATTCGATAGTCACCGACTCGGATGCGGTAGCGGTTGAGTGCTCCGGTCAGAGCTTTGACGTTGGGCAAATCTTGAATTGAGTCTGTCGATGCCAGAGTGTCGAAGGCAATGTCATAAATTGACTGGTAGATGGGTTGCTTTTTGAGCTTCTTCAGGTCTTTCAAGAAAAGTTTGCGATAGGCAACCTTCAATCAACATCCTCCGCTTCTAAAAAAGCTAAAGCGTCTTCTCGACTCAGTAGAGGTGTTTCCTCAGCTTCATCCATGGCTTTATTCAGGCAGTAATCTTCCAGGTTTTCGGCTAAGTCTTGTATGGAGTCGCCTCCTTGGGGCAGCAATAGCCGCCATAACTCAATGGGAATCACTACGGCTTTAGGGTTGCCGTCGGAGTCGGTGAGATAGTCAATAGCGCTGTTGGTCACGGTGATTTACCCAATCAGTTTAAGGGTTGAATTTAGCCCGTATTCCGCATCCCTGCTGCAATGCCGTTAATGGTGAGCAGTGCGCCGCGCAGCAATTCACCCTGGCTGTAGCGCGATCGAATCACCCCCGTCGCCGCCTGGTCTTTGTACTGGCGCAGGCGCTTGAGCAGGGCCACCTGCAAAAAGCCCAGAGGCACAATGGTGCCGTTGCGCAGGTAGACCGATCGCTGCAAATCAGGGTCGCCATCGAGCAGGCGATCGCAGTCGGTAATTCGCAGCACCATGTCGCGGGTCAGGTAAAACTCCTGGGAAATGGTGCTGAACAGATCCAAAAACCGCTCTTTGTCTTCGGGAGTGGTGAGTTCGCGCACATAGTGCTCAGCAATTTGCAGATCGACCTTAGCCAGGGTCATCTCCACCTTTGAGATCACCATCTTGAAGAAAGGCCACTTGCTGTAGAAATAGCGCAGCACCTTGAGGTGTTCCTCCGGCGCTTCGTCCACAAACTCTTGCAGAGCCGTACCCACCCCGTACCAGGAGGGCAGCAAAAACCGCGCCTGGGTCCAGCTAAACACCCAGGGAATCGCCCGCAGGCTGCCGAGGTCTTTTTTTCCGCCCCGGCGTGAGGGGCGCGAGCTGATCTGGAGCTGGCTAATTTCCTGAATAGGAGTGACCTGGTGGAAGAAGTTGACCAGGTCGGGCTGTTCGTAGATCAGCTGGCGGTAGTGGCTGCGGGAGCGCGTGGCCAGCTCCTCCATGGTCTCATTCCAGGGCTGAATATCGTCAACGCTGTTGCTCAGCAGGCTGGCCTGAATGACGGCGGTGGTGACGGTCTCCAGGTTGTAGAGGGCCAGGTCAGAGAGATTGTACTTAGAGGCCAGTACCTCCCCCTGCTCGGTGATTTTGATGCGGCCTTTGATGCTGCGGCCCGGCTGGGCCAAAATCGCCTCGTAGGCGGGGCCGCCGCCGCGCCCCACCGAGCCGCCGCGCCCGTGGAAAATCCGCAGGGAGACGCCATAGCGATCGGCGGTGGTCTGGAGCGCCTGCTGAGCCTTATGAATTTCCCAATTGCTGCTGAGAAAGCCGGAGTCTTTGTTGCTGTCGGAGTAGCCCAGCATCACCTCTTGCAGGGGCACGGCTCGGGGCGCAGCCACGCTGCCGGGGCCAGAGTCAGCGGGCTGGTTGGCCTGACCGTCTAGCAGATTGCGGTACAGGGGCAGCTGAAACAGCTCTTCCATTACCGCTGGGGCGCGCTGAAGGTCTTCGACGGTCTCAAACAGGGGCACCGGCTGAAGGCTGCTGAGGGCCGTGGTGGGGTCGTAGAGGCCCGCCTCTTTGGCCAACAGCAGCACCTCTAGCAGGTCGCTGACGGTATGGCTCATGCTGATCACATAGCTGCCACAGATATCGGGGCCAAACTCCTGGTGGAGCTGGCGCACCATGTGCATCGTGGCGATGGTCTCGCGGGTTTTGTCAGAGAAGGGCAGCTCGCGGGGGGTGAGGGGGCGGCGGGTGGTGAGTTCACTGACCAGCCAGGCAATTTTGTCGGCCTCGGGCAGCTCGCTGTAGGGCTGGGGCAAAATTTGCAGATACTGGGCGATCTCGTCGAGGGCGTCGGAGTGGCGGGTGCTCTCCTGGCGCAGATCGAGCTGAGCCAGGTTAAAGCCAAAGATTTCGACCTGGCAGATCAGGGTGTTGAGGTCTTGGCAGTTGAGGCCAGTGGCCTCTAGGTTGCGCTGAATCAGCCGCAGCTCGGCCAAAAACTCGTGGCCGTAGCGGTAGATGGGCAGACCAGCGGGGTCGTTAGAGTGGTCAGCGAAGGGGTCGCTGTGGTAGAGGCGCTGGCTGCGATCGCAGGTGTTTTTGAGCCGCTGTTTAATGTAGGCCAGCTTGAGGCGGTAGGGCTCTTGGCGGTAGCGAATGGCCAGCTCGTCGTAGATGTCGGCCATTTTGACCTGGTCTTGCTCCAGCGATTCGAGCAGCTCGGGCAGCACCTCGCTCCAGTGCAGGGAGAGGCTGAGCAGCTCGACCAGGCGATCGACGGAGGCCATATACTTGGTGAGCACCAGGTTGCGCTGGTAGCACGCAGTCTTCCAGGTGACTTCGGGGGTGACAGCGGGGTTGCCGTCGCGATCGGCCCCCACCCAGGAGCCAAACCGGCAGAAGCGGTGGCGGGGCGGGTCAAGCTCGGGAAAGGTAGTGGCGATCGCCCGCTCAAACCGCTGATACAGCTGGGGCAGCGCCTCAAACAGCACCACGTTGAAGTAGTGCAGGGTGTAGTCAACCTCGTCGAGCACCGAGGGCTTGAACTGGTGCAGCTCATCGGTGCGCCACCAGAGGCGAATTTCTTCGGTGAGCTGTTCTTTGAGTTCTTCGATCTCCCAGGAGGAGGCCAGGCCCAGGGTTTGGGCGCTCTCTTCGGCCTGGTCCATCTGGCGCAGAATGCTGGCGATCCGCCGCTGCTTGTCGCGGATAGTGTGGCGCACAATCTCGGTGGGGTGGGCGGTAAACACCAGCCGCACGTCGAGCTGATCGATCAAATTTTGGATCACCTGGGGCGGCACATTCAGCCGCTTGAGGGTGGGGAACAGCCAGTGGAACGTGCCCGCTTCTTTGCGGCTGCTGGGGGGGTCGGCAATGCTGCGGGTCAGCAGGTCAGCCTGGAAGAGGTTGCTCGACTCGCTGTCATTGATGCTATTGCCAAAGATCGACTGGCCGATGCGCTGGGCCAGCTCCGAGGTTTCGTAGGCGGCCCGGTACTGCTGCTGCTGATCACGCTGCTCGTAGTGCTGCTCGACGATATTGATCAGCTGAAAGTAGAGAGCAAAGGCCCGCGAAGCCCGAATGGCGTCTTCGAGGTCGAGGGCTTCGACTACGTCAACAACGGCTTTGACCCGCGCCTCGGCGGCGGTGGGGGCTTGCCCCTCGGGGGAACACATGCGCCGCAGCTGCTGGAGCAGTTTTAGGAGTTCGGGACCGCAGGCGTGCTCCAGAACGTTTTCCCACAGGTCTTCGACTACGCGCAGCCGGTGGCGCAGCAGCAAATCTTGCCAGGAGGACTGATCATCCACCGCTGCGGGCAGGCTAGCCAGGTCAGTCTGAGCTGCGGGCCGGGCATCCCCGGAGGAGTGGAGCGTTGAACTCATGGGTATGACAGCAGAGAGAACGGGGATATCGCAAAGATTCTATAGGATTACCCTGACCGGAAGAAGTTTGTCTAGATGAACAAACTGAAATCGTTACAGCTTGATAAGCGCTTGCCAAAGCTGTCAACCCCTGTGCTGTTGGGAGTTTTTAAGGAATCGAAAACTCCGTCAGAACCGACCTAAACCTCCGGTGCCGGAGGCGCGGTTTCGGGCGCAACAGGCGGTATGTTCAAGTTGGGCAGGCGATCGCCCGCAAACAGCTGCTCGCTGGCCAGCCCCAGCTGGGTCAGCCCATCGGCCAGGGCCCGGGTTGCAAAAATGCCGAGCAGCACCGGGGGCACCAGCAGCCCCACCGCCACTTCGGCAGACTGGCGATTGACCGGGGCAGAAGCAGACGGGCGCGACGAGGTCATAGGATAATCACAAATAGGGGCACAAATGCAGAGAAGCTAGGCTCGGGGCCGCCGCTGGAAATGTCGCTGGCGGGGTTTTGGGGAGCGATCGCCCCGTCATACCGTCGGCGCAATTGATCACTAATATATTAGACAAGGGGCCTTGCTCCTGACCAGGTGGCCTTGGCCAGGGCATTCCTATCATCTATGTATGTTGAGCAAGTAGGATAGGGCAATTGGGATGGGGTCGGTGGCTGAGCACGACCTGGGCTGGCCCAGTTTTGAAATTGCCCCAAAAGAAATCGGCTGATTGGCGCTGGAGTTGGTATAAATTAAACCGACTGCGCCACGGCCAGGCGTTGTCTCACAATTCGGGAGTGTGGCCCTAGCCTAGCCGTTACCCTGACCCCCCATGCCTGTGTCTTTATCCAACCCCACCCTTAGCCCCAACTCCTCAGCAGACACCGTGCTGGGCTGGCTGAAGCAGGCCATGGGGTTGCCCACCGCCGAGCTGCACATCAAGCTGCGGGGCAATATTCTCCACGTGCTCTGCGAGACGCCAACGGCGCTAGATCAGTCGGCGGTGCTGCTCAAGCTGGTGCGATCGCTGATCGAAGGTGGCGATGACCTGGTGCGCCAGCACTACCCCCAGGTGTATCAGCTCTATGTCTACAGTCGGCTAGAGGGCAACCCCACCCCCGCCTGGACGGCCCCGATCTATCTCAACCGCCTGGAGCGCCACCTGGCCCAGCTGGTGCTCGAAAACCAGGATGAGGCCGATATCAAGGCCACCCAGTCGCTGTTGGAGAAATATAACCAGGGCCAGTCGGCCCGAGGGGCCGAGGGCGGCAGCGGGGCGATCGTGATGTCGAACCTAAGCCTGGCTCGCAAGGGTGACCCCGAGGCGATCGCCTGGTACCTGAGCGAGACCCTCAGCAGCCTCGATGTCGGCGTGTGGGTCAGCATCAAGGCCATTCCCGGCACCGCCCACCTGCACCGCATGGCGATTGCCCTCGACGACGACGATCCCGCCAAGGCCAGCGACCCAGCTAGCTCCGACACGACCATCTCGCGGCTGTGGATTCTCTGCGAGGCCACCTACAGCCCCGACCCCTCGCTAATTGCCCGACCCACGGCGGAACGGCTGCGGCAGCTTCAGCTCACCCAGTTTAAGGATGCGGTGCTGCTGCTCCAGGTGCGGGGCGAAACTAAGCCCGACTGGAGCCTGCGCATTGACCTCACCCCGCCCGAGGAAATGCTGCGGGAGTGGGGCCGCTGGGGCGATACCGATGCGATCGCCCGCCTGCTCTCGGCGGCGGTGGCCAGCTGGCACCTGGGCGTCACCGCCGAACTCACCAACGGCACCCTGCACCTGATTTGCTCGCCCCAAAGCGGCGACCACGACACCCAGCAGGCCGAGGGGCTAGCCGCTCAAGAGGCCGTGCTCGAAGCCCTGACCACGCCCCTCAACGACCTCGCGCCCCAGGGCATTCCCCGAGCGGTGATCTACGGTCAAGCTGGGGCCAACGCCACCCCCGCCTGGGTGCACTACCTCGACCTGCCCGCCGCTGAGCACAGCGCCCTGGCTGACACCCCCGAGTACCTGGGTCAGACCGGCGACCTGCCCGCGATCGCTTTCCTGCTCACCCGACTGCTCAACCCCAGCCTCGACGACCGCCTGGCCACAGGCGGCCAGCGGGTGCAGCTGCTGCGCCGCGACGGGCTGCTGCACGTCATGGTCGATGGCCCGGTGGCCCCCCGCCGCCGCCTGGTGGCCCCGCCCATCAACGACTATTTGCTGGCCCTCAGCCCCATGGGCATCGAAGGGGTGCGCGTTTACGGACGGCGATCGGGGCAATCGCAACCCGCCTGGACCTTCGGCCAAGACTTTTTGGCCCGCCGCCGCCTGGTGCCCGAGGCCACCCCCGAGTTCACCGCCTCCGACTCCTACGTCAACGAGCTGCTGGTGCGACCCGACGGCCCCGTCACCGCCGCTGAAATCGAAGCCGAGCTGGAGGAGGACGTTGCCCTCAGCGAGTGGGTGCAAGACCTGCTGACCCAGGGCCGCCATCTGCTGCTGCGATCGCAGCTATTGACCAGCGCCACCCCCGACCGGGGCGACGGGGTCGAGAGCCTAGACGACCTGGGTCGCTCCGACGGGTTCAAAATTGCCGTGGTGTGGGCGGCGGTCGGCGTCCTTGTCGCCCTTCAGATGGACTGGCTGCTGGGGCAGATTATTACCCCGCCGAGCCAGCAGGCCAAGGCTGAAGACATCGCTCCTCCCCTAACCGAACCCTCTGAGCCCAGTGATCCCCTGGCGGAGGATCTGGCCGAACTTGACTGGCCCGGTTCTCAAAGCAGCGACAACGGCTGGGGCGAAGGCGGCTTTACCAGCGATTCCAACGGTGACACCGCTGGGGGCCAATCCCTCGATACCAGCCCCAGCCAGCCCATCGTCGCCATCGATGACCTGGTCGAGCAAGCGTCGTTCTCTAGCTTCAACAGCGACCAGATGAACGAAAAGCTGGCCCTCTACTACCAGCACCTAGAGCAGTCTGGCCCCCCCGACGTGATGATTGTCGGCAGCTCCCGCGCCCTGCGGGGGGTTGACCCAGAGGCCCTACGCCAAGAACTAGCCACCATTGGCTATGAGAATGTCAGCATCTTCAACTTTGGCATTAACGGGGCCACCGCCCAGGTGGTAGATCTGGTGATTCGCCAGGTGCTAGAGCCCGACCAGCTGCCCCAGCTGATTATCTGGGCCGACGGGGCGCGGGCCTTTAACAGCGGACGGGTCGATGCCACCTACAACGCCATTGCGGCCTCCCCCGGCTACCGCGAGGTGGCCAGCCGTCGCGCTGAGGAAGTTGAGGCCGTCGCCACACCAGGTGATCCCACGGCCCCAGGCAGCCCCGAAACCCCCACCGGGTCGCTGCCCAACAGCTACGCCGCCATGGATGAGTGGCTCAGCGGTCGGCTGGCCACGGTTTCAGCCGTCTATGCCGATCGCGATCGCCTCAAGGGCTGGTTTCAGCAGCGGATGATGGCCGCCACCCCCACCCCCCCTGGCTCCAGCGAAGAGGGCCTCGATGCCGCCATGCCCGAGGGCAGTACCATCGACTTCGACGGGTTTTTGGCCCTCTCGGTGCGGTTTAACCCTGCTACCTACTACCAAGACTTTGCTCGAGTTTCGGGTCGCTACGACGGCGACTACGACAGCTTTCGCCTGGAGGGCCAGCAGGTCGAAGCCTTTGCCAACTTGCTCAGCTTTACCCAGGAGCAAGACATTCCCATCGTATTCATCAACACCCCCCTCACCGATGAATACCTCGACGACTACCGGCGCGATGCTGAGGCCGAGTTCTTGCAGCACATGCTCAAGCTCTCCACCACCGAGACTGGGTTTCTCTTCCGCGACTTTGCCCAGCTCTGGCCCGATCGCTACGACTACTTCTCCGACCCCAGCCACCTGAACCGCTACGGCGCTTACCAGGTCTCTAGCCAGCTGGGGCAAGACCCACTGATTGCCTGGCCCCGCCCCGCCACTCCCCCCGAGCCCCCCGCCCTGCCATGACCCTGCCCTCCCTGGTCTATGCCCTGTTTTTGCTCAGCGTTGTCGGCGTGTTTTGGACGTTGGAGTCGCTGCAGGCGCGGCTGTGGCTGCTGGTGGTGGCCAGCCTGATCTTCTACGCCTCGATTCAGGTGCAGTATCTGCTGCTGATAGTGGCGCTGCTGATCGTGACGTTTTTGATTGGCAATGCGATCGCCGCTCCCCTTGACTGGCGCATCCCCAACCCTCGCTGGCAACTGGCTGAACGGGGCTGGAACCAGCGCCGCACCCAGCTGCTGTGGCTGGGCGTGGGCCTCAATGTGGCGCTGCTGCTGGGGTTTAAGTATGCTGAAGGGCTGTTTCGCTGGCTGGGCATTGAGCTGGGCAGCGCCCCCGACGACACCCTGACCCGCATCATCATGCCCCTGGGGCTGAGCTTCTTTGTCTTTGAGTGCATCGCCTACCTGGTGGATGTGTATCGCGGGTCGCCAGCGGCGCTCAACTTCTCTGATTTTGCCGCCTACAAGCTCTACTTCCCGAAGCTGATCTCTGGCCCCATCACCCGGTTTCACCCGTTTATTGACCAGGTTGAGCAACAAAAGCCGCCGGGCCTCAATACCGCCGTTGAGGGGCTATGGCTAATCGCCTACGGCGCGATGAAAAAGCTGCTGATTGCTGACCACATCGCCATTTTGGTCAACCTCAGCTTTGACAATCTGGAGCGGGCGGGCAGCGTCGACATCTGGCTGGCCACCTTTGCCTACGGTCTTCAGCTCTACCTCGACTTCAGCGCCTACGTCAACATCGCCCGGGGCAGCGCCCTGCTGATGGGCATTAACCTGCCCCAAAACTTCGACGCCCCCTACTTCACCACCAGCCTGGCCGACTTTTGGCGGCGCTGGCACATGACCCTGGGCGACTGGCTGCGCAACTACCTCTACTTCCCTTTTGGTGGGTCACGGAAGGGGTTGTTGCGCACCTGCCTCAACCTGATGGCGGTGATGCTGATTGCCGGGGTTTGGCACGGCAACAACTGGGGCTTTTTAATCTGGGGTGCCATTCACGGGGCGGGGCTGGTGGTGCACCGCCTGACCCAATCGTGGAGCAAAGCGGTGCCCAAGCTCAAGGCATTTTGGGGCACGCTGCCGGGGACTGGGCTGGGCTGGCTGCTCACCCAGGGGCTGGTGTTCTTTAGCTGGTTGTTCTTTCGGCTGCCTGAGCCCGATCGCTACACTTTGGCACTACAGCGGCTCTGGGGCACGCCGTCAGATGCGCAGTTTAGTCAGCTGGTCTATTTAGAATCGCTGGGCTTTACCTTTACGCAATTGCTGCTGCTGCTCTGTGGCGTGGTGGGACTGATGGCGGGGGCCTATGTGGTCAAGCGGGGGCTCAAGCTAGAGCTGAGCTGGCCGGTGAAGCTGCTGCTGGTGCCGTTGTTTAGCGTGCTGGCCTGGCTGCTGGCTCCGGCAGAAACCCTGCCCTACATCTATTTCGACTTCTAAAACTTCGACCGTCAACACTGGACATGGTATCGCTGTGGCTGCTGGTGAGAATTCCCTGGCATCACCTGACACCAGCAGCCCCGACCATCCTCAGCGAGATTTGAAGAAGTCTTCTAGGCCCAGTTCTTGGCGGACGATCGCCAGCGGTTTTTCCCAGTTGAGTTCGGGCGGATAGGCGATCGCAGCCCTCCCCTTCATCCCCATGCGTAACCCTCGCCCCATCGCCCGCAGCAGCGGCACCGTCCACAATGGATTGGTCAAACTCAGGGGTACAAACGACAGCACAAACACGTTCAGCAAATCCCTATATTGCACCAGGGTGTAGGCCGCCACCCCAAACTCCCCAATTGGTGACGCGTCGAACCCTGTGAAGATGTGATAGATGTCATGGCTGATGGCCATGCGCTGGCGCAGCCACTCGCTGTTGGCCTCGTCGGTCATAAACGTCTCAGGGTCAAATCCGTAGCGGATCATGTGGCGGGCATAGGCACCGCCTAGGGTGTCAGGGGGCAATTGCACCAGGGCATCGAGATCGACGGCAATGGTGCGATAGGCCAGGTGAGCAGCTTGGCGCTCTAGGCGGTGCTCAACCCAGCGCTGCCACTGGCTTTGGCCTCCAGCGGCGAGAATGTGCCGAATGCCCGCCGCCGGATCGCTTAAGAAGACCCGGTAGGCGGCGCCTAGCTCTGACCAATTGATGCCTCTTAGGGGCGACTGAACCCGCCGACGAGGTTTGGAGTACGGTTGAGTGCGGCTGACCATGGCGTTTCTCTGGCTAAAGAAGGGATGTGAACAAATGCGATTGAAGCAGCGGGCAATTGCCCTAGACCGACATAATGAAAATGCAACTGAGTGAATATGCAATCTTTTGCATTCTCCGATGCCTCAATCCTATATGCACGCAAGTGCATAGTCAATCTTTTGCATATTTAGTTTTGTAGCGTATTGCTATGGCCCTTTCCCACGCAATTCTCTCGGCGCTGATCGATCGCCCCTGTAGTGGCTACGATCTGGCCAAGCAGTTCGACGGCTCGGTCGGTTTCTTCTGGCACGCCAGCCACCAGCAGATCTATCGCGAGCTGACCAAGCTAGAACAGCAGGGGGTAGTTACCGCCGAGGCGATCGCCCAGGAGGGCAAACCCGACAAAAAGATCTACCGCGTCACCGCTGCGGGTCAAGCTCAGCTCAAGGAGTGGATTGCCCAGCCTTCTAAATGCGTACCGACCAAAGATGATTTGCTGGTCAAGCTGTTTGTGGGCTATCTGGTGCCGCCCGCAACCATGGGGGCTACCCTTGAGCACGAGCGCGCTCAGCATGTGGCAACGCTGGCAGCCTACCGGGCGATCGAGCAGCAATACTTCTCTAAGCCCGAAGCCATGGCAATCGCGGCGCGCTTTCAGTACATCACCCTGCGCAACGGCATCCACTACGAAACCAGCTGGCTCACCTGGTGCGATGAAACCCTGGCCACCCTTAGCACCCTCCCTGCCAAAGCTGCCGATGCCCCATGGACCGTTGATTGAATTGGGGGATTATTTCTTAAATCAGGTGCATTGCTTCGCGAATGCACCCTACGATTGCTAAAGAGCTGATCCCTTACCCCCTACCCCTTACTCTCCACCCCTCCACCCCTTACCCCCATGCCCACCCCCGAAATCCAGTGGTACCCCGGCCATATCGCCAAGGCAGAAAAAGCCCTGGTCGATCAGCTCAGCCGCGTGGATGTGGTGCTAGAGGTGCGCGATGCGCGAATTCCGGTCTCGACGCGGCACCCCAAGGTCGATGTCTGGGTGGGAGACAAACCCAGAATCCTCGTGATCAACCGGGTCGATATGATTTCAACCGAGGCCCGCACCGCCTGGGAGACCTGGTTTCGCCAACAGGGGGAGGTGCCCTACTTCACCGATGGGCAGCAGGGTAAGGGGGTGAAGGCGATCGCCAAGGCCGCCCAAACCGCTGGCGAGGCCGTCAACCAGCGCCGCCAGGCCCGAGGCATGAAGCCCCGCCCCATTCGCGCCGTGGTGATTGGCTTTCCCAACGTGGGCAAATCGGCGTTGATCAACCGCCTGCTGAATCGCAAAGTGGTGGCCAGCGCTCGCCGAGCCGGCATTACCCGCCAACTGCGGTGGATTCGCCTATCGGGCGATCTCGATCTGCTGGATGCCCCAGGGGTAATTCCCTCACGGATGGATGATCAGGCGGCGGCGCTGAAGCTGGCCATCTGCGACGATATCGGCGAGGCCTCTTACGATACCCAGCGCACGGCGGCAGCCTTTTTGGATGTGCTTAAAGGCTTGCAGCAGGCCAACTCCCCAGACGATTACCAAGCAATTCTGCAAGCCCGCTACGGCCTAGCCCTAGACGACGGTACCGGCGAAGATTTCGTTACTCAGGTGGCGGCCACAAAATTTCAAGACAATATCGAACGCACCGCCAAGCGTATTCTCAACGACTATCGCACCGGGCTATTGGGTCAGTGGGTGCTGGAATGGCCTTCCGCTGCCACCTGAAGGAATTTCTGCCCTAGAAAAGCTCACCTGATAGGCCCACAACAAAATGGCAGAGGATAGTCATCCTCTGCCATTGCAGCTAAATTTAGTTAGAGCCAGACAATTTACCAGCGGGAAAACTCGCGGTTGCCGCCGTCGCGACCGCCGCCGCCACCGCCGAAGTTGCCACGGGAACCACCGCCACTGGCACGCTTCTCTTTGGGACGAGCCTTGTTAACGCGCAGCTCGCGACCCATCCATTCGGCCCCGTCGAGGGCTTCGATGGCGGCGTCTTCGTCAGCTTCCTTCTCCATCTCGACGAAGGCGAAGCCCCGGGGGCGACCGGTTTCGCGATCGGTGGGCACCGTTACTCGGCTAACGGCCCCGTACTCGGAAAAGACTTCGGTGATGTCTCCTTCCGTAGCATTGTAGGCGAGGTTTCCTACATAAATCGACATGGCACAACTCCAAAATTGACATGTAATGTAGACAAGTTCGATTCGGAGTGGTACACACCGATTACCCGAAAATTGAGATCAGACTGTGATTAACCAGCCTACCGAAAGCAAAACATGTTACCCGCCTACTTTAACATAAGGTTTCTGGAGATTATTCGTTCTGTAACACTGTGGCGGCGGTACTTACAGCGCCTGGGGGCGGGGCTTTCCATAAGTTTTGTAACACGGTGCTGGGGGCGGCGATCGGGGGCTCAACTAGCGTCTGCCGTAGAAGGTAACTTCGACGTCGGCGCACCAGCCAGCGGCCAGGTTTTCATACAAAAAAACGCGCTCTACCCGGTAGTACACGCCATCTCTAAAGACGCAGTCGCCAATGCGGGGGATGATTGGGTACGTGGCAAACCACAGGGCGTCTTTAATGGGTGCGCTAGGGCTGTTGCTGCTGGCCGCCAAATAAAATACCTGCACTTTAAACCCCCGGCCAGAACTGGCGGGGGTTGATAGGGGGCTTTCGCTGGGATTGCTGCTTTTGCCGGTAGGTTTCTTGGGGGCCACAGGGTTGGCGATGTAGGGCGCTGTGAAGCGGAGGTGCACCAGTAGTCTACCAAGACTGGGGGAATGGGCTCAGACAACAGCTGTAGGGTCGAGCCTAGACTTTGAAGGTGGGGGGTGCAAGCTCTTGCCCTAGGGGCTGTTTAGTCAGCTTGCACCTGTTCGCGCTCTGAAGGCTGCGATCGCCTCGGTCGGCTAGACGCTAACTGAGGTGGCTCTAGCTGTTGCTGCTGCCACGGCGCTTGAGGGCGGCAACCATCTGCTGGCGGACGGCCCTGGCCCACTGATCAAATTCGACCTCGGGGCGAGCGTCGTTCTCGAGGGTGGCTCCAAAGCCCTGGTTATTCCTATCCTGCGTCATGGTCTTGTCCTTGTTGTCGTTGGGTGGCGAGTAAAATTCTCCTTACCTGCCTATTATTCCCTGAGCCTCCCCCTCTACGCTATGCCCCTGGGTAGGGATTTCATAACCTGGAATTGGGGAGAAGTCCTACCCTGGGGGTACGGGCTGCTTTGAGGTGGTTTGGGGCCGAAGAGAGTATTAAAAGCCCTAACCCCCGTCGCCGATAGAGGGCAGAATGGCTCTATATACGATAAAACCGCCACAATGGTTGCTTTCCTATGCGTCCAATTCGCACGTTTAACGTTACTCCAGCTCTGCCCCAGCGGCTAGAGGCGCTGCGCACCCTGGCCTATAACCTCCACTGGGACTGGGATGTGGAGATGGTAAACCTGTTTCGGCGGTTGGACGGTGACCTGTGGGAGTCGAGCCGCTACAACCCGGTGCTGATGCTGGGCACGATTAGCCAGGCGCGACTGAACGAGATTGCGGAAGATGAAGGGTTTTTAGCCCAGATGGATCGGGCGGCCCAGCGGTTGGGCGATTATTTGCGCGATCGCACCTGGTACAAAAAACACCGCAAAGCCCCGGTCTCGGGGGAATGCTACGCCTACTTTTCGATGGAGTTCGGTCTCACCACCTGTATGCCGGTGTACTCCGGCGGGTTGGGGGTGCTGGCGGGCGATCACCTCAAGTCGGCCAGCGATCTGGGCCTGCCCCTGGTGGCGGTGGGCCTGCTCTACCAGGAGGGCTACTTTGCCCAATACCTGAACGCCGACGGCTGGCAGCAGGAGCGCTACCCGATCAACGACTTCTACAACATGCCGCTGCACCTGGAGCGCGATGCCAACGGTCAGGAACTCAGAATCGAGGTGGAGTATCCCGGTCGGTTGGTGTATGCGCGGGTGTGGCGGGTGCAGGTGGGCACGGTGCCCTTGTACCTGCTGGACACCAATATTGAACCCAACAACCAGTACGACCAGGATATCTGCGATCGCCTCTACGGCGGCGACATCGACATGCGCATTCACCAGGAGGTGATGCTGGGCATTGGCGGCATTCGCATGCTCAAGGCTCTGGGACTGGCCCCCACCGCCTACCACATGAACGAGGGCCACTCGGCCTTTATGGCCCTAGAGCGCATGGGGGTGCTGATGGATGAGCACGGCCTGGGCTTTGCCGAGGCGCTGCAAGTGGCCCAGGCCAGCCAGATGTTTACTACCCACACCCCGGTGCCCGCCGGCATCGACTTGTTTCCGCCGGAGAAGGTGCTGCACTACCTGGGCCAATACCGCGATCGCTTTGGCCTGGGCGATGCCGAGTTTTTGGCCCTGGGCCGCACCGACACGGGAGATTTTTCGGCCCCGTTTAGTATGGCGGTGCTGGCGATTAAGACGGTGACCTTTATCAACGGCGTCAGCAAGCTCCACGCCGAGGTGTCGCGCGACATGTTTGGCGCACTGTGGACTGAGCTACCCCAGGATGAAGTGCCGATTTATGCGATTACCAATGGGGTGCACGCCCGCAGCTGTGTGGCCAAGTCTACCCAGGCGCTTTACGATCGCTACCTCGGCCCCAACTGGGCCGAAGCCAGCCCTGGCGCATCGCTGTGGAAGCGGGTGTACGCCATCCCCGACGACGAGCTGTGGCGCAACCATGAGCAGTGCCGATCGCACCTGGTGGTGACGGTGCGCGATCGCCTGGCCAAGAGTACGCGCGATCGCGGCGGCTCGGCCCGCGAGCTGGCCGAAGCCCAGGAATGCCTCGACCCCTTCGTGCTCACCATTGGCTTTGCCCGCCGCTT
This sequence comes from Tildeniella torsiva UHER 1998/13D, assembly GCA_019358835.1. Classification (GTDB taxonomy): domain Bacteria; phylum Cyanobacteriota; class Cyanobacteriia; order Phormidesmidales; family Phormidesmidaceae; genus Nodosilinea; species Nodosilinea torsiva. The sequence goes on along the minus strand of JAHHIH010000040.1, from coordinate 5,380 downwards.
TGCCACCTACAAGCGCGCCACCCTATTTCTCCACGATCTGGAGCGCATTCGGCAGATTATCAATGGCAATGGTACGGGTCGCCGGGTGCAGTTTGTGATTGCGGGCAAAGCCCACCCCAAAGACATTCCCGGCAAAGAGCTGATCCGCAGCATTATTCACTTCACCCGCGACGAGGGGTTGAACCGCTCGATTGTGTTTGTGCCCAACTACGACATTCACCTGTCGCGGGACATGGTGGCGGGCTGCGACGTGTGGCTCAACAACCCCCGCCGCCCCCGCGAGGCCAGCGGCACCAGCGGCATGAAGGCGGCGATGAACGGCCTGCCCAACCTCAGTGTGCTCGACGGCTGGTGGGACGAGGCCGACTACATTCGCACCGGCTGGCCCATCGGCCACGGCGAAGACTACGACGACCCCGACTACCAGGACGATGTGGAGGCCAACGCCCTCTACGACATCCTGGAGAAAGAGGTGGTGCCGCTGTTCTATGAGCGCGACAAAGACGAAATTCCGCGCGGCTGGGTAGCCAAAATGAAGGAGGCGATCTACTTCAACACGCCCCAGTTCAACACCGCCCGCATGGTGAAGGACTACGCGAACTTGGGCTATTTTGCGGCCAGCGATCGCGCCTACACCCTGGTCTCTGCCGACTACGGCCCCGGCAAGGAGCTGGCCACCTGGCAGGCCCGCCTGACCGATCACTGGTACGACGTGCGCTTTGAGCAAGTCGCTATCTCCGACACCGCCGATCTGCGGGTGAACCAGCCCTTTAAGGTAACTGCCGCCATTCAGCTCGGGGCGCTCACCCCCGACGATGTGCAGGTGGAACTCTACCAGGGCACGGTCTCGGTGGATGGCGAAATTCACGCCGGGGTGGCGGTGCCCATGACCTACCAGGGGCAAGATGCCCACGGCAGAAGCCTCTATGCCCTCGAAATGGAGTACACCGCCAGCGGTTTGCAAGGGCTTTCTCTACGACTGTTGCCCCGGCACCGCTACCTCAACAGCCCCTACGACCCCAAACTGGTGCTCTGGGCTGACCCAGACTCGGTGCAAATTGTGTCGGGGGTTGTGTCGCCTGCGATCGCGCTGGCCTAACGGAGATCTCTCTTTTCTGCCCACATTTCGGGTGATGAGATTGGTATCGGAGCTGCCACAATGCCCGGTGCAGCTCCTACGCTAGAGGTATAAGCCAGGCCTGAGTTTCTGCGCTAATTGCCCTGAAAATTGGCATATGCTTCCCCGCAGCTCAGCAGCTTGGGTACAGCAGCACCTACGTTGAGGAGGCAACGCGCTATGGCATCTGTAACGGTTTTATCGAATGCATCGCGCTTTGGCCAAGACATTGCCATTCGCCAGTTTCAGCTCACCGCCGATGAACCCCCCTCGGTGGGCGGCGATGACCGAGGGCCAACCCCCACCGAGCTGCTCCTAGCCGGGCTGGGAAGCTGCAAGGCGATCACTATTCAAATGTATGCCGAGCGCAAGGGCTGGTCGGTCGAGCGAGTCAGCTCCAGGTCGAGTCGCAGACCGTGGATAGGCAGACGGTGATTTTGACCCACCTCACCCTGGAGGGCGACTTGACGGAGGAACAGCGGCAGCGCCTGCGGGAAATTGGCGATCGCTGCCCCGTCCACCGCTTGCTGAGCGCAGGCACAGAAATTCGCACGCTGTTGCCCCCTACCGCTCCCCCCTTAGTGGAGATCACCCCATGACTGCAAATCTAGGTTGGTCCTATAAAGAATCTCCCTTCCATGCTGGGGAACTGGCGATTCAGACTCGGCTGGGGGTGCAAGACCGCATGGATAGGCAAGGGCGGCGGATCATTCGCGACTATTTGCCCGACCAGCACCGCGAATTCTTTGCCCAACTGCCTTATGTTTTGGTCGGTACGGTAGATAGCAAGGGCCAGCCCTGGGCCTCTATTTTGGTCGGGGAACCGGGGTTTATCACCTCCCAAAATGACCGCACTCTGCGCATTGCTGCTCAACCCCTCGCGGGCGACCCGCTGCACCACAATCTGGCAGCAGGGGCCGACATTGGCCTGCTGGGCATTGAGCTACACAGCCGCCGCCGCAACCGCATCAATGGCACCATCGCGGCAATTCGGTCCGAAGGTTTTACCGTGGCGGTGGGTCAGAGCTTCGGCAACTGCCCCCAATACATTCAGGCGCGGCGGTTTGTGTGGCACGCCTTCGACCCGGCAACCCCCAGGTCGGTACATTCCCTCACCACCCTGGGCGATGCCGAAAGCGCGATGGTCGCCGCCGCCGATACATTCTTTATTGCCACGGCCTACCAATCTGAGGTTGCAGGAAGCGCTAGCGGTGTCGATGTGTCGCACCGGGGCGGCAAACCTGGCTTTGTGCGCATCGACGATCCTCAAACCCTCACCATTCCCGACTTCTCAGGCAATTTTCACTTCAACACCTTTGGCAATTTAGAGCTTAACCCCCGCGCTGGGCTGGTGTTCATCGACTTTGAGCAGGGCGATCTGCTCTACCTCACGGGCACTGCTGAAGTTATTTGGGATGGGTCTGAAGTGACGACCTACGAAGGTGCTGAACGTCTGCTTCGCTTTCACCAGCAAAAGGGCTACCGCGTCGCAGGCAGCCTACCCTTCACCTGGTCAACTCCAGAATTTTCGCCTTTTTTGGACGATACTGGGCCTTGGCGATCGCAGCCATAGAGAGCTACCCCAATTGGTAGGGGCATTGCAGTGCCCCTACGAGGTGCCTGTTTTGAATCGGGGTTTCTCAAGGCGGATTCGGTATTACAACCATCTATCGGCGTACTGCTCATGCCCAAAGCAAAACCCCTTTTGTCTCCGCAAAGTGACTGAGACAAAAGGGGTTTGGATTACAACGATTTTTAGGAATTTTAAATAAGCTAAGCCGCTTGAACTTGGCGGGGTTTTGGCTTCTTGCGATCGCTCTTGCGGGTGCCGCCTGCCATTTCGTATTCAGAGCTGTCTTTGCCATACCTGGCCGCAACGGCCATCAGCATTAGCTCAGATAAATCTCGCAGTTTTTTCTCGCCTGCCTGCACGCTATTCGAGGCATTGTCTACCTGAGATAAGGCCTCGTTGTAGGTGGCAATATCGGCTCGTACTGCATCAATCAACTGATTATACTCGGCCAGGGTGAGGCCATTACCCAAGTCTAAATTGGCCCCAAGCGATCGCAGGGCGGCGGCGCGACGCTGGGCCTGCTCTACTGCTTTCGAACTTCTTTTTGGTCTGCCCATTGGTAAAATACCCCCTAACGGTTTACCCTTCGACTATGGCAAATGGGCTTAACCTGTGAACCCCTAAGCAATACGGAATTTGTGCAGCACAAATAAAAAAGGATTCTGCGTATTTTTAAGTAGCAGAACGAGCAGCAGATGTTTAGAGTGCAGCAGGCTTGATGACTCGCACCGCGCATTGAGTATTCGGTTTACTCATTTAACTACTGCGAGGGGGATGAGGGCTTAGCGCCTTAGAGCATTGGCAAAACCAGGGGGCGCATTGAGTGACCTGGGCACAACGCTTGATTATCGGACTGCGTTACTCGATAACAACAGGCCGTAGATAAGTAACGCTCGCAGAAAACTTGATTATCTGGCAAGGTTACTTATCTATGGGGTGCCATAGTTAAGTAACGCCTAAGCAAAACTTGATTTTGTTATAACGTTACTTATGAATGGGGCTTTGTAATCAAGTAACTCCTGAGTGAAACTTGATTTCCTCAATTGATTGGTTTAGCGGCTTGAACCACAACTGAATGACCGGCACGGCGGCGATTGCCGTTCCGGGAGGCTTTCCTTCGGAACGCTTCGCGAACGCCAACGCAACGCTAGAGTATATGAGCAGTGGGGCGATCGCCCCAGCAATCGCCCTGTTTGGCGTCAAGTAGGGTGGGCACCGCCCATCACCCCATCAATTCACCCACCATCAACTCCTCCCCCTCTATCTCAAGGGCATTTCAGCTTTAACGGCGGTTGCAGCCTGGCGCAGGCGTTTTACGTTGTCTGGTTCTGCAAAGATGAGTCTGCGGTTGAAGGTGACCAGGATGAGAAAAATTGCCCCGCTGGGAGTGCAGGCGCGTTGATAATTGGGCATTTGGGGGTTAAGGAAAGAGACTCTAGGTAGTATTCCCGATGGGTTGGTGATAGCTGGATGGGAAGGTGGGCAGTGCCCACCCTACGGTGCTACGGTGGCAACGATGTGAGAGCAAAAACTGTCCGGACTATCTCACTCAATCTGAGAATAATAAAGTGGCTCTATTTAGAAGTTGAGGCTTACGATGATTGAGTTCAATTGCCGTCAGTGTGAAAAGGAATTGAAGGTTGATGACTCAAAAGCAGGATTACGTGGTAAATGCCCTCGCTGTTCTTCAATTATTATTGTCCCAGAAGCTTCAATCTCTGGCAATGAGCCAATATTTGTAGAAAATGATGATTTCTTCTCGGACAATGACCTGAATAAATTTTATAAGCAATTTTCTAAAAATTTCGAAAAGCATATTTACGGTCATCGTATTTCCAATGAGAAATGGGGCGATTCTGCTAGGTTTGAACTTGCCACAGGTAATAGAAGGTCTCAACTGGTCTGGTTGCTCAATTTCAAGAATGAAGCTGACGAAAGCAATGTAGGAATCTTTAGCTTTGTTGGCAAAATAACTCTTATGGAATCAGCAGTTCGCGCATTGCAAAGCGTGGATTCATTTGCTCCTTATGGCATAAGTCTGGATGATAATAATCGGTTAATACTTACGACGATTATTAAAATCAGCAATCTTGACCAGGAGCTATTTGAGCGTACAGTTGTCATGGTAGCGACAAAAGCTGATGAACTTGAAGAATTGATATTTGGCGTTGATAAGCTTTGAGGTAGTTACAGGAATAGTGCGTCATTTTTTGATTCTTATTCAACTTGGATGATCGGCACGGCGGCGATCGTGAAGCCAGAGTATACGAACCATGGGGCGATCGCCCCAACAATCACCCTATTTGACCTCAAGTAGGGTGGGCACTGCCCACCACCCCATCAATTCACTCACTACCACCCCTCCCCCTCAAACTCAAGGGCATTTCAGCTTTAACGGCGGTTGCAGCTTGGCTCAGTCATTTTACGTTGTCGGCTTCTGCAAAGATGGGTCTGCGGTTAAAGGTGACCAGGGTGAGAAAGATTGCCCCGCCGGGGGAGTAGGTGCGTCGATGATTGAACATTTGAGAGTAAGGAAAGATATTGTGATCGCGGGAATGGAAGGTGGGTGCATCCCAGTTATGTAATGAGCATTAATGCTTATGTTGGGATGGCGGTACGAGCGCTAAGCTTTGGGCACTGTTCGCGCTAGTAGTCAGCCTCATGGATGCATCCAAACAAGCCCGCCTGAA
>JAHHIH010000039.1 GCA_019358835.1 Tildeniella torsiva UHER 1998/13D | reverse complement strand
CACCTTCGTCTTCATAAGCCTTGATAATCTTTCGGCGGAAGGCTAGTGAATAAGGTTTCATCGCTATTATGTTAAAGCAAATTCAAGAAGTATAGATTGTACCTCACTAGAGTGGAAATTGCTGTATGTGATTACTAATGTGATCGTCAAATCGGCAATTTACTTACCAATAAGCCCGCGAATCGCTTCGCCCTGATGACAAATGCTGGGTCGGTCGAGTGCAGTGTCGGGTTATCCTGCCGCCCGCTCCGCCTGATGAATTCAGCCTAGAATACGGGCGATGACCTTGATCTCGAAGTCGAACCCCCCGAGCCAGTTGACGCCGATCGCCGTCCAATTCGGATAGGGCGCTTCCGGGAAGACTTCGCTTTTAACGGTCATGACCGTGCCGAACTGATTCTCGGGATCGGTATGAAAGGTCGTCACGTCGACGATATCGTCAAGCCCGCATCCACCCGCTTGCAGGGTCGCCTCGAGATTGGAGAATGCCAGGCGAACCTGAGCCTCAAAGTCCGGCGCGGGCGAGCCATCGCTGCGGCTGCCGACCTGACCGGACACGAACAGGAGGTCACCTGATCTGATCGCTGCGGAATAGGTCTGTGACGTGTAGAGGTCATGCCGACCGGCGGGGAAAACGGCGTCACGCTGGGTCATATGGAATGCTCCTGTTGTGGGTCGCTGGAAAGCGGTGTTCGGTTTTTGCATTTTTTACAGTTTCTTCACCTTCATCAATTCGACGACCCACCACCGCCACCTTTGCTTGTTGTTGGGCATAAGCGATAACTTCGTTAAGCTTTCCTTCGGAACGCTGCGCGAACGCTAACGCGGTTGCTCGACCAATTCCTGTTGTGCCACCAGTGACTAACGCCACTTTATCTTGCAGTATCATTTTGTTTCTCCTGTTTCAGTCAAGATTGACCTTCAGCAACGAACTGACGAGATCACTGAGGACCCCTGTGGTGGCTCTGGGGAACGGGTTCGGATGCCTTATCGCGTTTGAACACCTTGTAGGCGATCGCCAGGAATACGGGTATTGCAACCAGCACCAATAGCGCCACATAGGTCGAGTGGAACTCGCTGATTGTGAACAGAGCCGGTGTGGTCAAGGCGCTTCCGGCTATGTTGAACAGGAGTATGCCAATGATGTTGTTTGCGAAATGTACGCCGATGGCGAGTTCAGTGGTTCCGTCAATCAATGAGACCACGGTCCACAACAGACCCGGAACGAGGAAGTAGTTGGAGAAGACCGTGAGCCAGTCGCCTGCGCTCGCCTCCGGGTTTAGGAGGTGCGGCAGGGTGAATATCACGGCCGCCACGAGCGCTAGAAAAACGCGGTTGGGCGAGATCATGCTCGCGCCCTGCACGATGTAGCCGCGAAAGAAAAGCTCCTCCGTGGTGGTCTGGATCGCGGTGAAGGCCACTGCCAGTGGCACGAAGAGCGCGAACGTCGCCAGGTCGGAGTTGAAGGAAAAGGTGTCGGGGTAGAAGAGATACTGTCCCAGCACACCTATCAGACACGTTGGAACGGACCACGCCACAAACCCCTGACCAATGCGACGCCAGTCGATCCGCTCCCGCGCCGTAACCAGCGTCCGGGGGTAGCGGCGGTGGATAAGGGTAACGGCGATGAGGACTCCCGCCAGGAAGACCGGAAAACCTGCCATGACATACAGGAACTTCCCGAAAGGACCAAGCACGGAGTAATCCAGCTGGCCGCTGAGCGCGAACGCGACGAGTACGCTGGCACCAGTCCCGACCACCAGCCACGCAAAGAGAATGATCACCAGTCCCAGAACATACCGCCACCCCCGATGCTTACCCCACCGGGCGGCCTCCACGTAAGTCGCATCTTGCACTTCCGTTTTGATTGTGTTGAGCGTCATCTTTGTCTCCTTGACTCGTGCGTGAATGTGTGCTTGGACGTTAGCGAATCTGTTTTGGAGTCATTCCCGTAATGCGCTTGAATTGTTGAGTCAGATGGCTTTGGCTGGAGAAGCCGACTTGTAGAGCGATGTCGGAGATCGCAAAATCCGTCTTCTTCAACATTACTTTTGCTCGTTCCACGCGCTGTTGAATCACGTACTGATGGGGCGAAATCCCCATTGTTTGTTTAAACAAACTCGCAAAATAAGTCGAACTAACATTGATCACTTCTGCAAGTTCAGCCAGTGATAATTCTCGATCGAGGTGAGTCTGAATATAGTCAATTACTTGCTGCAATCGGGTGTGCGTTAAGCCTTTATAATTAGCTTCAATGGTTGGCGTTGTAGTTGTTAACATGGTTCAAGAATTGGCAAGTTGTTTAACAAAACAGCAAAACTAGCGATCGCACATTCGATCGCTGACTGGCACTAACCAACAAGTCAGATGTGAATTGGGAGTAGGGATCGGAGATCTTAATGACTTGCCGCAATCATGGCTGCCATCAACTCCGTCGTGCTCCAGTGCCCGATATACCGACTTCCATTGATAAACAGAGCTGGGGCGGTCGTTACTCCGCTCTGTATTCCGCCTTCGATATCTTCATTGATGCGATCGACATACACTTGTTTAGACAACTCTTGGAGAAATCGAGGAATGTCAAGCCCTAAATCATTGGCGTACTCGACAAGATAACCATTCTCCAACCTTTGTTGATGGTCAAATAAAGTATCGCTCATTGACCAGAACTCTCCTTGGGCGGCGGCGGCAACGGCTGCTTGGGCTGCCCGTTGAGCATGAGGATGAATCCGTGCTTGTGGAAAATGACGGAAGATGAAGCATAAATAATCTTCTCCAAAAGCAGCACTAAGCTCTCGTTTGATCGCTTTAATCAGCTTGTAAACGTCCGCACTTCTAGGGCATTGGTAGTCTCCATACATCACCAGCACTACCTTGGCACTCAGCAGACCTTGAATCCAATCTTTAGTTGAAGGTGGTACAAGTAAAGAACTGTGGCTATGGTCGTCGCTCATCTTTTTACATCTGTATCAAGCATTGAACCGTGCAATTTACTTGCTCGATCCATTTACATGATTGTTTGCATGAATTCAATATAGGGGGTCGCCCTCAAGCTGTCGCCTACAGCAAGTTAAAATTTTTACAGTGCAAATTGGTAGAGTAACCATGCCATCGCGGAGTAGAAGGCTGGCTCTAACTTAAGTTAGAATCCGAATTTGATCGAAAGTACATCCTACAAACTGACAATGCCGCGCTTAACGGCAACAATCACCGCTTGAGTGCGATCGCTGACATCTAGCTTATTCAAAATCCGATTGACATGAGATTTAACAGTACCTTCACCGATGCTCAAAGCAGCCGCAATATCAGCGTTACTCATCCCTTGTGCTAGTGAGCGGAGTACTTCTAGTTCTCGTTCACTCAGTTCTGGATTGCTGAGCCGCTGTACCAACTTTGCTCCCACATCGGGCGGGATGTACTTCTGACCCCGATGAACGGTACGAATGGCATTCAGAAGCTCATCAGGTTCAGTTTCTTTCAACAGGTATCCTTTTGCGCCTGCCTGCAATCCCCGGTAAATATCTTCGTCACTATCATACGTGGTCAGTACAATAATCCGAGCCGATTTAGCCGTCGCACAAATTGCACCGATGGCGGCAACTCCTTCTACTTCAGGCATGCGGAGATCCATCAGCATGATATCCGGTTGGTGTTCCCCAAATAGAGCGATCGCTTGTTCCCCATTTTCGGCTTGGGCAATCACCTGCATATCTGGGTCACGGTTAATAATCGTGGCTAATCCTTGCCGAAAAATGGCGTGATCGTCCGCAATCAGAATCCGAATGGCTTGGCTCATTGTGATGCCTCCCGATCAATGGTGACAATAATCTCTGTTCCTTCTCCAGGTTGACTCCGAATCGTGAGTTGTGCACCGATGCGCTCTGCTCGTTCGCTCATGCCGAGTAGGCCAAACCCCTCAGAGGCTGAAATACTTCCAACTCCAAAGCCTTGCCCATTGTCTTGTACGCGCAAGTAAACCTGATCGCGATCGTAGATTAGCTCCACTCGAATTTCATCAGCATTGGCGTGTCGAATCGCATTGGTTAAAGCTTCCTGCCCCATCCGCAATAGATTACTCTCGACTTCAGTCGGTAGAGAATACACCGCACCCTCAATCTCATAATATAAAGCGGTATCCATTGCGGCAGTTCTGATTTGAGCGATGAGACGATGTAGAGCGCTATGTAAACTGCCCTCCTCCAAAAGCTGAGGACGGAGCGCCACGACCGATCGCCGCGCTTCAGTCAGTCCAGTTCGGGCCAATTCTTTGATCAGGTTTAGATGTGCCTGAGTTGCTTCTACATCATCCGTTAGTACCTGGTTTGCAGCTCCAACCTGAGCCAGAATGCCTGTAAACGACTGCGCGAGCGTGTCGTGAATTTCGCGTGCCATGCGGTTGCGCTCCTCTAAAATTGAGGCTTCTTCTGCTTGCTTAAGCGCCGTAATATCTCGCGACAGCCAAATCACCTGATCGTGGCTGATTGGAGCAATGCGAGCCGAAAACCAGGCTTCTCGTCCATTTAGAAACGCACTGTACTCGACCGTGAGGGTTTGTTGGGTTCTCAGCACCTGCTGAATATAACTTAGAAATTCATCAGCTTGTTCCTCTACGAGTTGATGCATAGTTTGACCAATCATCTCCTCATAGGGTTGCCATAGCAGATTTGGTTCCTGCACGATCATTTCAAGGAATCGCCCTTCAGCAGTCAGTACAAACAATGGATCGGGAATTGCCTCAATTAGAGCCCGTAGCTTTGACTCTGAGGCTTGTAGGGCTTCTTCTGCTTGTTTGCGATCGTTGATATCCGTATAAACTCCTAACGCTCGGATAGGTTCACCGGACTCATTCCAGGTAACAATTTTGCCGACAGAAAGAATCCATTTCCACTGACCATCCCGGGTACGCAGGCGATACTCTGCTTGATAGTTGGGAGCTTCTCCAGTCATAAAACCATTGTAAACTGCAAACATTGATTCTCTGTCATCAGGATGCAAACTCTCAACCCACCTAGATTTGGTCTCATGAAATGTTGCTGGATCGTAGCCCAGCATTAAAGCGTATTCTGGGTTAACCACGATTTCTTCAGTTTTGAGATTCATATCGTAGAGTCCCTGATTTGAAGCGGTTAATGCTAAGCGTAGTCGTTCCTCACTCGTTTGCAGAGCAGCTTCTGTCTGTTTGAGAACGCTAATATCTTCAACCACGCCTTCAATATAGTCATCGGCTGCATTCAGATAAGAAGAGAAAAGTCCCCAAAACGGTGTCCCATCTCGTTTTTGCATCTGGATTTCATAGCTTCTCACTTCCCGATCTCGCTTCAGCACCTCAATGAATTGTTGGCGATCGTTGGGATTTACATTAAAGCCTGTAGTGTGTTCCAGCCCAACGATCTCTTCTGGCGAATCAAAGCCAAGCAGATCGGCAAAGCGTTGATTGGCATCGAGAATTAATCCATCCGAGAGGCGGGTTCGGTAGATGCCAACCTGCGAGTTTTCAAAGATAGTTCGGAACTTAGCCTCACTTTGTCGTAACGCAGCAGTTCGTTCTGCGACCTGTTGCTCTAAAGTGCAGTTGTAGTCGGCTAAGAGTTTCTCGGCTTGTTTGCGCTCTGTAATGTCCTGAAAGGTAGCGATCGCATAAGTGATATTGCCCTGTTGATCAAAAACTGGTATTCCCCGGGCCTCAAGTAGAATTGAGACATGATCTCGACGAATTTCTATATCTTCAGTCCTGATGCGATCGCCCCTTAATGCCCGCACAGTAGGCAAGTTCTCCGCTGGATAGATTTGATCCGTTCCCGCTACATAAAGCTGATAAGCCTCTGAGATCTGCTCCGGTGCTACGGAAGGATCAGTTTCTTTGCCCAGGAGTTGATTGCCGCATTGGTTGGCATAGTAAGGGCAACCCTTCGCATCCACGATCGCAATTCCCACCGGAATCGCTTCAAGGAACTGGGTGATCTTGCTTTCCTTAGCCTGCAGTTCTGAGTAAAGGTTGGCATTTTCGATGGCGATCGCGGCTTGAGTCGATAATAGCTGCAAGACCTGCGATCGCTCTGGTGTAAATACTCCAGCTGCTAACCGATTTTCTAAATACAATACACCGACTAGCTTGGCTTGATTCAGCAGCGGCAAACAGAAAACAGATTGAGGCTGGTTCTGCAGAATGTATGGCTCATTAATAAAAGCACCTTCACGAGTCGTATCATTTAAAGTGACAGGCCTTAGAGTCCGAATCACATATTGAATGATTGATTCTGGTAATTGATCGGCAATGGGAATAGACTGTAACACCTGAGTCGCACAGGCATTCTCATCGGCATTGAGTTCACAAACCGCTTCAATCGACCATTCTCCTGAGTTTTCTAAAATCAGATATCCGGTTTGTGCGCCAGCATTCTCAATTAAAGTTTGCATCAGTGATCGCAGCAATTGCTTCAGTTCAATTTCACGAGAAATCGTCTGTGAAGCTTTCATTACTGCTGCTAAATCGAACGCGGTATGGAAAGGATTAGTAATAGTTTCAGCAGCGGAAGCGGCTCTAGACGACTGAGGAAACAACTGTGGATAGCGTTGTTCTAAGTCTTTGACTTTAGCGGTTGCGCCCCAGCGATCGTAGCAATAGTGCGCCTCTTTCATGTAGGTCTGAGCAATCTTTTCCCGACCTCGCGCCAGATAATGTTTAGCCGCTAATTCATACGCTAATGCTTCTTCCTGGATATACTCATTTTCAGCAGCACCTGCGATCGCCCGTTCATAAAGCTCTTCAGCCTCAAGAAATTGCTCTAAGACTCGTGCTTTCTCTGCCTCGACTAAATAAAATTTATGGAGATAATTCATTGGGGCATGACTCGCCCATTTTTGCATCTTTTCTTGGTTGGAGCTAACACAACTTAGCCAAGCTATTTTTTCAGAGGTTGAATCCTTAAGCGATAGGCTCAAAAGCGCTAGAGAATGATAGAAACAGAATATGGGTAGAACCGTTACTGCTGTCACCTCTTCAAAATGTTGCTTTGCCAAAATAGCAGTCTGTACAGCTTGATGGTGTTCTTCAAATAGATAACACAACATGACCCTGTGCAAATAGAGTATTTGGATTGCAGTTCCATCTTTAATTGCAATAGCGTGTTGCAACGCCTCCTCTTCAGTACATAGCCTACCGATTAAACGGCTGGTATTCTCAGCCCTGTCTAGCAAATTAAGAATGGTCTGCCGCAATATTGCCAGCCAATTTGAGGGGCTTTCTCGTCTGATTTGATCGATCGCTTTGCTGTAGGTTGCTGTTTTTTGTTCCAGTTGGGTGAGTTCTTCTCCAGCAAGAAACGGGTAATAGCACACGTAATATGCAGTAAAACCAGCAGTTTCAAAGTCTCCAGTTTTCAATCCATTTTGATAGGCATCAACCAGCATGGGTATTGTGTTCCTAAGATGCACCTTCCAGTGCATGATATGGACATTCGAGAACATTGAGGTTCTAGCATTTCCTCTAGTATTCAATCGTTCTGCCAAACTGAGAGCCAATTTGCCGAACTCATAACCGAATTCAATGTCTTGAACAACTCCACATAGAACAAACCCGTAGCCAGCATAAAACAGTGATGACCAGACATCATTCCCGTAGTTGATTGATAAATTTACCGTTTTGCAAGTAATCAGCATGAATAATGCTGGTGACCTGATAAATGCAGCAGACCTCATACTCACCAGGATTGACATAGCTGCTAGCGGTTCTGGTGCAGTCATCTCTGGTAAATTAATCAAGTTTTCGATTTCTCGTTCAGCGAGTAATGCAGCCGTTGACTCCAGTTCCCTTTGAACATCTGCCTGACTTGGATTTTCTATCAAATCTAGTCCCAAGAGCTTTAACGCTTCCGATCCAGTTTTTAATGCTTCTTTCAGGTTGCCCTGTGACAAATATCCTTGAATTTTGCTATCGTAAGCCTGCACTTTGTCAATCACTGTTTTGCCACGATCAAGCACCACTTCTACCAACTGTTCCATCTCATCAAAGCGACCCTGGAGATACGCCGCTTCTGCTGCTTCTGAATACAGCGCTAAGGTCAGGTCATACTCACTCTGCCAACTCTCTGTATCGAGAAGTTGAAGACCTGTAGTGAAATACTTAAAAGCTGCTTCATAAGCCGTTGCTGTTTTTGCTTTCTGACCTGCCGTTAAATTCAATCTGGCAATTTCAGTTCGTTCTGGTTGAGCAGTGACAAGCTCCGTTCCTTGATCGAGATGATCCACAATAGTAAACAGTCGATCGAATCGTTGCTCTGGTGAAGTTTTTTCGAGTAAATTGCGACCGATTTGGAGATGAACCACTTGTTTGCACGAATCATCAATTAGGGCATAAGCCGCTTGCTGCACGCGATCGTGCAGAAACTTATACTCTTGAACTAACAAGTCTTCGTCCAATTCAGACAGAGGTTGAATTAATCCCGCTTGTATTGCTGCTAGTAGATCCTGGAAAATTGCTTGCGGTGATTTTTCGCAAACGATCGCCAACGTTTCTAAATCAAACTCAGACCCAACACAAGCAGCGATAGAGAGAACTTGCTGTGTTGCTTCCGATAATTTCTGCAACTGACGCAGCAGTAACTCCACCACATTATCGGTGATATCTTGAGCTTCAATCTCAGTTAAATTCCACTGCCAACTCAACTGTTGGGCATCAAAGATTAACAGGTTTTCGCTATGCAACAACTTCAAAAATTCACCAACAAAGAAAGGGTTGCCCTCGGTTTTATGCAACACGACTTGGGCTAAAGAACGAACAGCATCAGGATTGCGATGTAATGTCTCAGCCACCAGTTGAGTCAACGGTTCCAGTGTTAAGGGGGTCAGGATGATTTCCTGAAGTACTGCTTCCTGGTTTCGCAGGCTCTCTAGTGTTAAGACCAACGGATGCGTTGGAGTCAGTTTGTTATCTCGGTAGGCTCCGATCAAAAACAGATACTGGATTTGCTCATCAAGTAAGATGAGTTCGATTAACTTCAAGGTTGCAGAATCGATCCACTGTAGATCGTCTAAAAAAATGACTAGGGGATGCTCTTTTGCACAAAACGCCCGCACAAATCTTTGAAACGTGAGATTGAAGCGATTCTGTGCCTCAGTTGCTCCAACTTCGGGTATAGGCGACTGCTTGCCAATGATTAACTCAACTTCGGGGATGACATCAATGATGATTTGTCCGTTGCTGCCCAGAGCAGTGAGCAGGCGCGATCGCCACGCTTCCACCTGCTCATCCGGTTCGCTCAAGAGTTGCTGCAATAACTTTTGCAGGGCATTCACAATGACGCTGTAGGGAATGTTGCGCCCAAATTGGTCAAATTTGCCAGAGATAAAATAGCCTTGGTTTGCTGTGACCGGTTTATGAAGTTCCTGCACCAATGCCGTTTTGCCGATGCCAGCATAACCGGAGACCAGCATCATTTCACGATGCGGTAGTAAGGTAATGTCTTCTTCTGCTCCCCCACTTCCCCATTCCCCTACTCCCTCATTCCCTGCCACCCTGTCGAACGCCGCCAATAATGCTGCAATCTTCGCTTCTCGCCCATACAGTTTTTGAGGAATGCGGAACTGCTCGGAAACATCTTGCAGTCCCAACGGCATAGGTTCAATTAAACCCATTTCTGCCAGTTGTTGGGCACAGCGTTCTAAATCTGCTTTGATGCCCCAAGCACTTTGATAGCGATCCTCCGCATTCTTTGCCATCAGTTTCAAAATAAGATCTGAAACAGTTTGGGGAATCGTTGCGTTCAATTCATGTGGGGGAGTCGGCGGTCTGGCAATGTGGCAATGGACTAGCTCTAGGAGATCTTTAGTGGGAAACGGTAGTTGCCCCGTCAACAGTTCGTAGAAGGTTGCACCCAGTGAATAAAAGTCGGTGCGATAGTCGAGCATCCGGTTCATTCGCCCGGTTTGCTCTGGCGACAAATAGGCGGGGGTTCCTTCTAAAAGATAGAGACTTTTGAATGTGGGATTGGTGCGACTGAAGCGAGTGGCAATGCCAAAATCAATGATTTTAACAACGCCAGTCTTCGAATTAAAGACAATGTTGCCAGGATTAATATCTTTATGGATGATATGAGCCGCATGGATTTTGCCTAGAGCATCAGTAATGGCGATCGCCATATTCAAAAAAACCGACAGCGGCATGGGACAAAAGTCTAATTGTTGCCGCATCCAGCATTCTAAAGACTCTCCACCAAAGTCTTCCAAAAGAATAACCAGCGTGCGCTGGTAGTCTTGCTGACTGTAGGCCTTGACTACGCCTTCAATATTGAGAAAGCGAGTAATTTCATACTCCTGCCTATAGCGAGTTAAATCCTGAGGAGAGGGATAATCCTGCTTGAGAACTTTGGCGATCACTGCACAACCATCTTGCTCTCTGATGCCCCGATACACCAAAGAAGCTAAGCTCTCATAGATTTTGCTGTGGATAGTAATTCCAGGCAGGGTAATCATTGAGTGCTCCCCCGATAAAGGACTGTCATCCGTTTCCCAAAGTATATCGCTTGCAAACCAACGACCGCATCTAGGCGAACAACTCCGCACCCCAATCGGAGCAAAAGCCATGGGTGACCTTGCGAAAAACCACGCTCCAGCGCAGTGCCTGTTTACTGAAATGATTGGTCGGCGGCACCATCTCATTGTCGAGGAACAGCAGCAGATGCTTCTCAAGAGTCAAGTAGGCCTGAAAAATTGCTGTCCCTCAGGAGACTGGGGCTTGATGGTCGATCGGTTGTATGAATGTACTTTACGATCAAATTCGGACTCTAACTTAAGTTAGAGTCAGCCTTCTACTCTGCGATGGCATGGTTAATCTATCAATTTGCACTGTAAAAAATTTAACTTGCTGTAGGCGACAGCTTGAGGGCGACCCCCTATATTGAATTTGTGCAAACAGTCATGCAAATGGATCGAGCAAGTCAATTGCACGGTTCCATGATTGAAGGCGTGAACATTTAAGGTGAAACTGGATTAACGCACGCTCAAGCAGCGACGTTGAATTCACAAAAGAGCTCCGATGGCTCATGTGTGACGCTTAGCTGTACACACTGTTGGGTCAGCGCTAACCCGTCGATTGCTCATTTGTCTCCGCTACATGCTTCATTCACAATTTGAGATTTATCCTATGACCCACATTCTCCATTTAGATGCGAGTCCGCGTGGCGATCGCTCCATCTCTCGCACGCTCTCTAAAGAGTTCATTAACCAGTGGAAAACCACTCATCCCAACGACGCTTATCTTGACCAGATTGTGCGAGCGGGACGTACATTTTCCGTTGATGAAGCAGGTTACAAGGAACTGGTTCACAACAAGAAGATGACGATCATCATGGCGCAGGGAGGAGCCTACCCCGAAGGTAGCCCTACTCACGCCTATGATCTACAAACACCCTACTTGAAACTCATTTTTGGGTTTATTGGGATAACGGATATCGAGTTTGTCTATGCCGATAGCTTGAATATGGGGGATGAAGCCCGTGAACTGGCGATCGCTAATGCCCAATCAGCCTTAAAAGCAGCGATCGCGCATTAACTATCATCACTTTTTGGGTAGCTAAAGTTTTTGAGGTCATGTGTGGTGCTAGGCACATGGCTGTATCCCATTTGATCAAGTACATATCTTGCATATTCACAGGAATCTTCCATGCCTTGTCAACACCTGAACGAACTGACGCTAGAGACTATGATCTCAAAAGCCAATTACCCACTATTCCGCTGTGAGGAATGCCTGCGAGTTGGCGATCGCTGGGTACATTTAAGAATTTGTCAAACCTGCGGCAAAATGATGTGCTGCGACTCGTCTAAAAATCAACATGCTCGTCGTCATTACGAAGAAAGCGGACATGCGGTAATCAGTTCAGCAGAATTGGGAGAACAATGGCTCTGGTGCTTTGCCGACGAACAACAGAAGACCTATTGATCACGCACCCCTTTTCCTACTCGCGAGGAAACCATAATGTCAAATCAACCTGCCCCAATAGATGTTTGGCCGAGTTTATCCCTGGATGCATGGCAAGAGACCTACACCACCTTGCACATGTGGACTCAAATCATCTCTACCTACAATTGATTGAGTACGGCTCATCTCTGATCGCAAGTAGCGCAACGGTTGACACCCCCTTAGGCCACCAGCCTGAGGGGGGTATCTCTGCCATTGAGAAAGCGGGCCTCAATATCTGCTGCCGGTAGGGGTTTAGAAAACAGATAGCCCTGCCCCAGTTCGCAGCTGAGCTGTTGCAGTCGCGCTAGCTGGGGTTGAGTCTCAATGCCTTCGGCGGTGACAGTCAAGCCCAACTGCTTGCTCAGGGTAATAATGGTATCGACGACCTTGGATTTAGACGTCAAGACTTGGATTTGGCTGGTAAACGATCGATCAATTTTGAGGTCGTTGACCAAAAATCGGTGCAGATAGCCCAGGGACGAATAGCCCGTGCCAAAGTCGTCGATGCTGATTTGAACCTGCCGCGATCGCAGGGCCTCCACCAGGGCAATGGCGGTTTCGGCATTGTCCATAATGGCACTTTCGGTAATTTCCAGCTTGAGCCGGGCGGGGTCGATGCCGGTGGCGGCCAAAATCTGGTCAATATCGTCGAGCAGGGTTGGGCAGGCAAACTGTCGCACCGACAGGTTGACGCTCATGGTCAAATCGCTCCAGCCCTGCTGCTGCCAGCGATGCAGCTGTTGACAGGCCTGCTTGAGAATGAGCAGGCCCACCGGCACCACCAGCCCGGTAGTTTCCATTAGGGGAATAAACTCGCCGGGGGCAACCAGGCCACGGGTGGGGTGCTGCCAGCGCACCAGCGCCTCTAGCCCGGCAATTTTGAGAGTTTTGAGGTGGACAATGGGCTGGTAATACACCACAAATTCCTGGCGATCGAGGGCGCGCTTGAGGTCATTTTCGAGGGCCAGGCGATCCACCATGGTTTGGTGCATTTGCGGGTCAAAAAATTGATAGCTACCGGCCCCCTGCTGCTTGGCCCGATACATGGCAACGCCAGCATCCTGAAGGAGTTGCTCAGGGCATGGGTAGTCGCTGTGGCCTAGGACAACTCCCAGACAGGCGGTGATAAAAATATCCAGTCCTGACACGGTAAAGGAGGTCTTAAAGCTGTCTAAAATGGTCTGGATGAGCCAGTTGATGCGCTCCATCTCGCTGGTCTGGCGCATCACAATACAGAACTCGTTGCCCCCCAGGCAGGCCAGCAGACCGTCGCTGGGCACCAGCTGCTCAAGCCGCTCGGCGATCGCCTTGAGCAGCTGGTTGCTTAGGGTGTAGCCAAAGGAGCCGTTGATCAGCTTGAACTGGTCGCAGTCGAGGTAAATCACCGCAAAGGCCGAATTCTCAGCCTGAAGCAGCTCAGCCAGGGTCTGGTTTAGGGCGGCCCGGCTGGGCAACTGGGTTAAGGCATCTTGGAAAATGATCGCCTGGAGTTGGGCCGTACGCTCTAGCACCTTGGTTTCGAGCTGGGCGTTAAAGGTTTCTAGCTGCCGATACTGCTCCCGCAGCAGCAGCATCGATCGCACCCTGGCAATCAGCTCTAGCCGGTTGAGAGGCTTGCTGATAAAGTCGTTGGCACCGGCGCTAAAGCAGCGAGCGAGGTCCTGTTTTTCACTCAGGGCCGTCACCATCATGACGGGCAGGGTGGCCCAGGCGGGCGAAGACTTGAGCCGTTGGCAAACCTCGAACCCATCGAGGCCGGGCATCATTACATCGAGCAAAATCAGGTCGGGTTGTAGGTAGTCGAGGGCGGCGATCGCCGCTTCCCCCGTGCTGACGTAGTGCAGCTGATAACCCTGGGCGTCGAGCAGGGCCTCGATGACATCAAAGTTATTGGGGTCGTCGTCAACGATCAAGATAGAGGCGGATGGCATAGGTCGGCGGGTGAATTGAGGGGTTGATGGTGTGAGGGGGTGAGCAGGTGCTGAATGGCAGCGGCCAGCTGCTTGAGTTTCAGCGGTTTGTCTAGGTGCTGGTTAGCCCCGGCCGCCAGGCTGCAATTGCGATCGCTGCTGCCAGGCAGCGCGGTGAGCGCAATGATCGGGCGATCGGCCAGGTGCGGAGCGTCGCGGATGCGGCGAATCGCCTCCAGTCCATCGACCCCCGGCAGCTGCATATCCATCACGATCAGATCGGGATTCTCTGCCAGAGCCAGAGCGATGGCCGCTTCGCCCTCGTGGGCCACCAGCAGGCGGTAACCCTTAGCGGTGAGGTAGTTAACCACGGTGCTGATCGTGGCCTCCTGATCGCCTGCCAACAGAATTAAGGGCTTTTGGGCAGGGATAGCCGGGGTCTCTAGGGCACTGGCGACGGCAGTAGCCGGACTGGCTGTCCATCGACCTGCCCCAAGCTCGTAGGGCAGATCGATGGTGAAGCTGCTGCCGACCCCGACTTCACTAATTAGCCCTACCTGGCCACCGTGGAGCTCGGTGAACTGTTTTACTAGGGTGAGGCCTAACCCTGTGCCCTCGTACTGGCGGTTGAGGGCGCTGTCGATCTGAATGAAGGGTTGAAAGAGTCTTTGCTGGTCGTCGGGGGCAATGCCAATGCCCGTGTCCTTGACGGTAAACCGGATCACGGCCTGGGTCTTGTCGCCGTCTTGGGACCACTCTGGCGCGACTGTCAGGCTAACGCGACCTCCCTCGGGCGTAAACTTGACCGCGTTAGCGAGCAGGTTGATCAAAATCTGGCGCACGCGCCGCTCATCGATCACCAGATCAGGCAGGCCAGGAGGAATGCAATCCATGAACTGAATGCGTTTTTTGTAGGCCTGCTGCAGCACAAAGGTCAGGCTTGAGTGGCAAAGGGGAGCGATCGCCGTGGGGGTCAGGTGCAGGGTAATCTGACCCGACTCAATTTTGGCCACATCGAGAATGTCGTTGATCAGCGCCAGTAGGTGGGAGGCGCTGGTCTCGACGGTGGTGAGAGCCTTGAGCTGGCGCTCGTTGATAGCGCCAAACACCTGCTCTTGCAGCCCCTCAGTCATGCCCAAGATAGCGTTGAGCGGAGTGCGCAATTCATGGCTCATGTTGGCGAGAAACTCATCCTTGAGGCGGGTGGCGCGAAGCAGCTCGGCGTTGGTCTGCCGCAGTTGATCCTCGGCGCACTTGCGATCGGTGATATCCGCCAGGTAGCCAATAATTTCCTGGGGCTCGCCGCAGGTGTCGTAGGTGACGCGGGCTTCATCCTGCACCCACATGTAATGGCCATCGCGGTGCCGAAAGCGATACTCCATGGCGTAGAAGCCGCGCTCGACAACGGCAGACATGCCCGCCCATAGGCTATCGGCCTCGTCGGGATGGTAGTACTCGCGCCAGTCGCTAAAGTTGGCGATAAACGCCTCTGACTCGTAGCCCAAGATATCTGCTAGGTTTTGGCTGATAAACGTCGGTCTGTAGTGGCCTGTGGGTTCAACGCTGTAGATAACGGCGGGGCTGGAGTCGAGCAAAAATCCCAGGCGATCGCGCAGATGTTGGTTTTCGGATTCAATCCGCTGGCGATCGCTGACATCGCGAAAAATGCCCTGCACCACCCGGGTCGCCCCCAAATCGATGGTCGTTGCAGTAATATCCACCGGAATTTGGCGGCCATCGGCATGCAGGATGGGGACGTTTAAGGCCTGCACATGGGGGTGCTCAACCGTCACTTGAAAGAGCGCACCAACCTCAGCCTGGTGGTCTTGCGGATACAGTTGGGATTGGTGCATCTGGGTCAGCTGCTCGCGGGAGCGGCCAAACAACTCCTCCATCCGGCGATTCACCTCTAGAATGTGGCCCTCCATATCGGCCACCACGATGGCGTCGCTGGCTCCCTCCATCAGGCCCCGATAGCGGGCTTCGCGCTCCTCCAGGGCAGCGGTGCGCTCGGCTACCTGTTGCTCCAGCGATTGGTTGAGTTCTTTAAGCTGATGTTCGGCTCGGTCGCGCTCCCGCAGGGCCGCTTTCTGATCGCTGATGTCTCGCACTAGGGCCAGCACCTCATCGTCTCGGTAGGGAACCACGCGCACTTCTTCAATCTGAAATGTCTCTGCTGTGGACAGATCTTGCTCATAAAACTGGATGGTTTGAGTGGCCAGGGCCTGTTTAATAGCATCGAGACGCTGCTGGGCCGCAATCGGGGGCAGCGACTCGCTCACATGGGTGCCGACCAGCTCTGGCAGATTGCCCACCACATGAAACCTGGGACTGGCGACAAATTCCAGGTAGATGCCGTCTTTGCTCAACCGCGCCAGTAGATCGGGCAGGGCCTTCACCAGCGCCCGCTGGTGGGCCTCGCTCCGCTGAAGGGCTAGCTCGGCGCACTGGCGTTCGGCTTCGCCGCGTTTACGCTCGCTGATGTCGCGAATTAAAAACAGCACCTCATCGTCGCTGCACCGCACCGCCCGCAGTTCTTCGTGCTGGAGGCGATCGCCCACTAGCATCTCCTGCTCGTAGGTTTGTACCTCATGGGTCGCCAGGGCCTGCTGAATAGCCTGGAGCTTAAACTCAGCCAAATCGGCGGGCAAAATCTCTGACACATGGCGGCCAATGCGGCTTTGGGACGGGGTAACAACATCTAAGGGGTGATTTTGACTCAGCACCTCGCGGTATCGGCCATCGGCTCCCATGCGGATCAGCAGATCAGGCATGACCGAGAGGATGGCCCAGCTTTGGGCCTCGCGCTTGGCCAGCAGTCGCTCGGCCTGAAGCCGAGCCTGGGCAGAGGCAATGGTTTGGGCCAGCACCTGCACCATCTGCTGAATATTGTCATCCCACGCGGCGGGTCGGCCTAGGGTAAGAAACCCCACATAACCCACTACCCGAGTCTTTTGAATCAGGGGCACAGACAGCACCGCCCCGACGTCAAACCCCTGCCAACTGGTGCGATCGGTGGCGCGGTCGGCGGCCAGCGTCGCCACCTGGGGCACATTGACTACCTCCCGCCGGAGTAGCGCCGCCGTCGTCCAGGGAAACGCCGCTGTGGGGATAGTATCGGGCGGCGGGCGCATGGTGGTGCAGCCGGGGCGCTGCCACTGGTGGGTGATGCGCATCGTGCCCCCGCGGGGGGTGTTGGCGGCAGCCAGGGCCACTACATGGCCATGGTCGGCCTGAATATAGGCTCCAATTTGACCCAGGGCGCGGGTCACCTCGGCGTCAAACTGGGCGGCTCGCACCTCTACAAAGCGCTGGGTCACGGCCATCATCAGATGGTTGAGGTCGCACTGGCGTGTCACCGTCAGCTCGGCCTGTTTGCGGTCGGTCACCTCCAGCACCATGCCAAACCACTGCACATCGCCGTTGGGCAGGCGCTCGGGCTGGCCATGGATCTGAACCCATTTGGTCTTACCCGAGGGGGTAACGATGCGCCCTTCGTGGTGCAAGGGAGTAAGGGTGGCTGCACTGTGGGCAATGGCCGCATCTACCCCAGCCCTGTCTTCTGAGTGCAACAGGGCGTCGATCGCGCTAAAGTCGGCCAGGGCAATGTCAATGGGAACTTCGAAGAGGCTGGCCCCGGTGCTGCTCAGGTAGGTAAACGCGCGATCGCCGTTGACTTGCAAAATAGCTGTAAACACGGCACCCGGCTGGGCCTCCACCAGCTTTTGAAACCGGGTCTCGCTTCGCTGCAAGGCTTGTTCTACCCGCTGGCGATCGCGATGATTTTGGGCTTCTCGCACCTCGCGGCGTACTATCTCTGGTAGGCGAGCCAGGTTGTCTTTCACGAGATAGTCCTGGGCACCGGCCTTCATCAGGGCCACCGCCTGCTGTTCGCCAAAGGTTCCAGAGACGACGATAAAGGGCACATCTAGCCCTTGCTTGCGCACGATGGCCAGGGCTGTCGAGGCATCGAACCCCGGCAGGCTGTGGTCAGAAATAATCGCATCCCAGCGGCGGGTCGAGAGCATGAGTTCCAGGGCGGTGGCGGTTTGCACCCGCTCCCAGGTTACCGCTAGGCCATCCCTCCGCAGCGTCTCAACGCTCAGCAACGCGTCGTCTTCGCTATCTTCAACAATGAGAACCGTTAAAACTTCAGCCATCTTGTCTCTACAACGCTCGAAGATAAACCCACCTGGGCAGTCCATGGGTTACCCACACCTGGGCATAGAGTACCCGCCCCCAGCCTGCAACCCTTGCAAGCCAGTGAAATTGGGGCGATGGGCTGCGGATGCGGTCTTACAGACGACGGTTGAGATGATCGGTCTCAATGGCATCGGTGCTGAGGGGTTGACTAAATAAATACCCCTGCCCCAGTTGACAGCCCAGGTGTTGCAGCTGCTTAAGCTGTTGGCGAGTCTCAATGCCCTCGGCCACAACCGTTAACCCCAGCTGGTCGCCCAGCGAAATAATGGTGCTGACTATTTTGAAATTGCGCTGGCTCTCGTGCATTTGGCTGACAAACGAACGGTCAATCTTTAAGTCATTTAGCGGAAAGCGGTGGAGCGAACTCAGGGACGAATATCCCGTGCCAAAGTCATCGACACTGATATGGATTTGACGCGATCGCAGCTGGGCCATAATGCCGATGGCCGTCTCGGCATTTTCGAGCAGGGCACTTTCGGTAATTTCTAGCTTCAGATAGGCGGGGTCAATGCCCGTTTCGGCTAAAACCTGGTCGATATCGGCCAGCAGGGTGGGCGAGGCAAACTGACGCACCGACAGGTTGACGCTCATGGTGAGGTCGCTGTAACCCTTCTGGTGCCAGGCCTGCAGCTGCCCACAGGCCTGCCGCAAGACCGCAATGCCCAGGGGCACAATCAGCCCAGTTTCTTCCATGCAGGGAATAAATTCGTTAGGGGACACCAGGCCCCGACTGGGGTGCCGCCAGCGCACCAGCGCTTCAAACCCGCATAGGGCTTCGGTGTGCAGATTGACGATGGGCTGGTAGTAGGCGATAAACTCTTGATGGTTGAGGGCACGTTGTAGATCGGTCTCTAGGGTCAGGCGCTCTAGCATGGCCACAGCCATCTGGCGATCGAAGACCTGGCAGCCATTTTTGCCGCGCTGTTTGGCTTTGTACATGGCCGTATCTGCATCTTGCAGAGGTTCTTCGGCTCGTTGATAGGCCCTGTCACCCAGGGCAATGCCGATGCAGGCGGTCATAAAAATTTCGCAGTTATCCACTTCAAAGGAGCTGACAAAACTCTGAAGTACTTCGTGGATAAAGGGCTCAAGCGCTCTCTCACTGTCAATTTGGTGGAGCAAAAAGCAAAACTCATCTTCCCCCACCCGCGCCAGCGTATCGCCGGGCCGCAGCAGCTGTTGCAGACGCTCGGCGATCGCCAGGAGCAGTTGATTGCCAACCCCATGGCCAAAGGCACTATTCACAAGCTTGAACTGATCGCAGTCTAAATAGACCACCGCAAAAGAGAAGCATTTAGCCCGCAGCATCTCGGCTAGCTGCTGAAGCAAAAAGGCGCGGCTAGACAGCTGAGTCAGACCATCCCGGGCGATCATCGCCTGGAGCTGGGCCGTGCGCTCTTGCACAATCTTTTCAAGGTGACTGTTAAAGTTAGCCAAAGCCTGATGCTGCCGACGAATGCGGAGCATTGATCGCACCCTGGCATTTAACTCAAGACCGGTAACGGGTTTACTGATAAAATCATCGGCCCCGGCGGCAAAGCAGCGGGCTAAATCTGCCTTTTCGGTCAGCGAGGTCACCATAATAATAGGCAACGATTGCCACTGCGCCATCGCTTTAATCCGCTGGCAGACCTCTAACCCGCTCATGCCCGGCATCATCACATCCAACAAAATCACATCGGGCTGAAACAACGCCAGCGATTCAAGGGCGGCTGGCCCACTGGCCGCATAGTGCAGCTGATAGGAATGAGTCTCACCCAACGCCGTTTCTTCTATCGAGAGAAGGGTTTCAATCACTTCAAAGTTGTCGGGTTCATCATCAACAACAAGAATAGAAAATGGTTGAGACATAGGCATGGGAGCATCAACTAATACCAATCCAATGTGAAGACGAGCGGAAAACTGGATGCCAGAATCCTTTGCTGATAAGGCTTCCGGGCGTTGGATTATGCTCATCCTCATAAAGTATTGGTATAAACTGCTTCAGCAATAGCACCTTAGCCGCTTGAGCGATCGCATAAAAGTCGGCATTCTATGCAGGTTCTGCATAGACCATAGTGGAAAATAGAGCAGGCGTGGGTCTTAATCTAGCCACAGCTTGTCATGACAAGCTGTGGCTAGATTAAGATTAACCGTTTTGGTTTGAAAGGTACTGTGTTGCAAATTAAATGTCTGAGCACGAAGATCGAAACCATGAATAATCTTGAAGGATTATTTACTAAATAAAAATACGGGGTGGCAAAGTAACTTGTGCCAGCAGCCATTCTGCTGGGCAACTTAATTCTGCAGACTCTACATCTTTAATATATGGGAAATATATGCCTCGGGAAAATATGAGAAATATATGCCTTGGGGAAGGTGGATATAGAAAACGTCTTATTGCTCAGGTTTTGGGAAAACTAGACTAGAGATAGATTTCCCATTAGTTGCTTGTATGCATCATGATTTTGTTGACATTACCGCTTCTGTAGGCTCCACAACATCGGTGAGCGATGTCGTGCGTTTAATGGGAGATAGTCAACCGCAACTTTCCTGTATTTTTATCGTTGACGGAGAAAAATTAGTCGGCAGTTTTACCGAGGGCTCGCTGCTGCCGCTGGTGGCCCAGGGGCGATCGCTCGCCGAGCTGATCATGGCTGAGGTGATGCAGACGCCGGTAATCAGCGTGCGGCAATCTGATCTCAGTGATATTTCAGTTCCGGCCAGGCTTCTACAGCAGCACGCCACCGACTGTCTGGCCGTGGTGGATGCGCAGGGGGCGCTGGTGGGGGTGATTACCCGAGGGCGTTTGCAACCCCACCTATGGGAGATGCTTCAAGCGCAGCAGGCCCAACTCACTCACCAGCAGGAGCTAACCACATTCCTTAACCAAAGCGCTGCCCAGTATCAGTCCTTGCTCCAGGCGCTGCCCGACCTGATCGTCCGCACCTCGGCAGAGGGGGTCTATCTCGACCGTGTGGGCTCTGCTGACTTCGAGCTCTACTGTGGCAATGCGGATTTGGTGGGCAAACGGGGCGACGAGATCTTGCCAGCCCAGTTAGCGGCCCGACGCTTAGAGTACATTCGCCAGGCATTGGAGACGGGAGAGCTGCAAATCTATGACCAGCAGATTGTCATCGATGACACCCTGCGCACGGAGGAAGTCAGAATTAACGTCTGCGGCGACAACGAAGTACTGGTGATCGTACGCGACATTACCGATCGCAAAACCCTAGAAGACACTAACCGCGCCATCCTCGAAGCGATTCCTGATTTGCTGGTTCGCGTCAATCGCGGGGGGGGGTATCTAGGCATCTTGAAGGGCGATTCAGTTAAAAGAGTGCTGCTGCCTCCTTCAGATTTCTCTAACCACACTATCTACGACGTGCTGCCCCACACCCTGGCTGAGCAGAAAGTTCAGATGGCCCGGCAAGCTCTTGATACAGGGACTGTTCAAATCTACGAGCAGCAGATTGAGATCGACGGCGAGCTGTGCTGGGAAGAGGTGCGGGTTAGCCCTGTCAACCCAGATGAAGTCTTGTTTATGGTTCGGGATATTAGCGAGCGAAAACGCAGTGAGGCCGAGCGCCAACAGGCAGAACTCGCCCTCGCCCAGAGCGAGGCCACCCAGCGGGCCATTCTCGCAGCTATTCCCGATCTCCTGGTGCGGGTGAGTGCCGAGGGGCAGTATCTCGATTTTATCGGCCCCGATCGCAGCTTTAATCTCTTTACTCCCGCCCTAGTGACCCCCCACGGGTTGATCGCCGATCTACTGCCGCCGGAGTTAGCCCAACCCCAGCTCGCCGCCATTCGTCGAGCCTTAGAAACTCGGGAGTTGCAGGTTTACGAACAGCACATTCAAGTGGGCGATCAGCTCCGTCATGAGGAGCTAAGGGCGGTTTGCATTGGCGGAAATGAAGTGCTGTTGATGATTCGCGATATCAGCGATCGCAAACAGGCAGAGGAAATGCTGCGCCAGAGCGAGGCCCAGAGCCGTGCCATCCTATCCGCCATTCCTGACTTAATGTTCCGCACCACGGCAGATGGGGTGTACCTGGAGTACATCGCCAGTCGGTGCATCACCGATCTGTTGCCTTCCACAATGAACTCGGTGGGGCAATCGATGGTAGATCTGCTGCCGCCTGAGGTAGCCCAACGCCACCTCGCCGCTATTCGGCAAGCCTTGGATACCGGTGCCCTGCAAGTCTATGAGCAGCAGCTTCAGATAGGCGATCGCATGCAGTACGAAGAAGTGCGCGTGATCGCCAACGGCGACAACGAAGTGCTGTTTATGATCCGCGATATCAGCGAGCAGCAAGCGGCCCTGCGGGAACGCAAACAGGCTGAAATCGCCCTCCAGGAGCTGAATCACGAGCTAGAGGCGCGGGTTACCCAGCGCACGGCTGCCCTTCAGGAAAGCGAGGAGCGCTGGCAGCTCGCCCTCCAGGGGAGCGATGCCTCCCTCTGGGACTGGAACGTGAAAACCGGCGAGATCTTTCGCACCAAACGCTGGCACGAGTTGCGGGGGTTAGCGGAGGACACGGTGAGCGGCACTCCAGAAGAATGGTCCGATCGCATCCACCCCGATGACCGCGATCGCGTTCTGGCGGCAATGGCAGACCATTTAGCTCAAAAGACGCCTTTCTACCAACAGGAATATCGCCTCCGCCATGAAGAGGGTCACTACTTATGGATTCTTGACCGGGGCCAGGCTGTCTGGGATGAGGCCGGCAACCCAACCCGCATCATCGGCTCCGAAATGGACATTAGCCAGCGCAAAAAAGCCGAACTAGAGGCCCAAACGCTAAAGCAGCAGCTAGAGTTTGTGCTGTCTTCTAGCCCAGCAGCCATTTTTACCTGCCAGCCCGCAGGTGACTATGCAACCACCTTCATGAGCGACAACATTGTCAATGTGAGTGGATATACGTCGGCCGAGTTTTTGTCCCGCCCCGATTTTTGGGGGTTCCATCTCCATCCCGAAGATGCCCCGCGCCTGTGGGCAGAGCTGCCGGCCCTGTTTGACCAGGGGCAGCATATCCATGAATATCGGTTTTTGCACAAAGCTGGCCATTACATCTGGGTACGCAGCGAACTGCGGCTGATACGCGATGCCCAGGGCACACCGGTCGAAATTGTGGGCTACTTTGCCGATATTGGCGATCGCAAAGCCATTGAGAATCAACTCCGCAAGAGCGAAGCTGCCCTGGCAGAAGCCCAGCGCATGGTGCATCTGGGCAGTTGGGAAGTCGATGTGGCCACCCGCCAGCTGAGCTGGTCCGATGAACTGTTCCAGATCTTTGGGCTTGACCCGAGCGAGCCTGAACCTGACTATGCAGAGCATTTCAATCTGATTCACCCAGAGGATCGCGCTCGCCTAGATCAGTGTGTGGAGCGGTCCCTGGGGGCAGGCAATCCCTTCCAAATAGAGCTACGAATTCTCAGGGCTGACGGTACCATCAGCTATCTAGACGCGCGCGGGGAAGCCAAACTAGATGACCAAGGGCAAATTGCAAAAATCTTTGGGACGGCCCTAGACATTACGGAGCGCAAAGTCGCTGAACTCGAGCGGCAAAACCTATCCAATCGTCTCACCCTCGCTCTGAACTCTGGCGCGATCGGCTGTTGGGATTGGGATATTCAGCAAAACACCATCTTTTGGGATGAGCGGATGTATGAACTCTACGGTGTCTCTGCCACCGATATGGCCGCCGCTGTGCCCTACGAGATTTGGGTCAACAGCGTTCATCCCGACGATCGCCCAGCGCTCGAAACCCTGTTGCAGCAGGCTGTCCTGGGGCAAGCCGTCTACGATCCTGAGTTTCGGGTGGTTCATCCTGACGGCAGCATCCACCACATCAAGGCCTATGGCATGGTGGCACTCGACTCCAAGGGCAACCCTAAAAGCATGATTGGGGTGAACCTAGACATTAGCGATCGCAAGCGCAGCGAAGCCGAGCGCCAACAGGCCGAAGAACGCCTACAGCAGATCAATGAACGGCTTATGTTAACCAATGCCGAGCTCGATCGCGCCACCCGCCTCAAAGACGAATTTTTGGCCAACATGAGCCATGAACTCCGCACCCCGCTCAATGCCATTTTAGGTATGTCTGAGGGCCTTAAAGAAGATGTTTTTGGCAGCTTAAACGATCGTCAAAAGCAGGCCGTGGAGACGATCGAGCGCAGCGGCACCCATCTACTGGATCTAATTAACGATATCCTCGATCTATCTAAAATTGAGGCCGGAAAACTTGAGCTAGAGACGGCATTAGTTAGTGTTCAATATCTGTGCGAATCGAGTTTGACCTTTGTCCGACAGCTGGCTCTCTCCAAAGGTATTGGTTTGAGCCTAGAGAGTGTTCAGGCAATACCAGACGTTGTAGTTGATGAACGGCGCATTCGACAGGTTCTGATCAACCTGCTCAGCAACGCCGTCAAGTTTACGCCCGCTGGCGGGCAGGTCACCCTTCGGGCTTGTGCTGAACAGAAAAACGGCAGAAACTACCTCAAACTGTTGGTAAGCGACACCGGCATTGGCATTGCCCCAGACAATATTGCCAAACTCTTTCAGCCCTTTGTGCAGATCGACAGTAGCTTAAGCCGCCAATACAATGGCACGGGTCTGGGTCTAGCCCTGGTGCGCAAGATGGTTGAACTGCATGGGGGCACAGTATCAGTGACCAGTGAGGTCAACCAGGGCAGCTGCTTCGCCCTCGATCTCCCTTACCTTACCGATATAGCTCTACCGGCGATCGCCACCCCGGCCACCCCAAGCAGCCTACTCGATACCGATAACTGCCGCGTCCTGGTGGTCGAAGACTCTGCCGCTGCGGCAGGTCTGATCGCTCGTTATCTTGAAGAGCAAGGGATGGAAGCCATCATCTGCCCCAGCGGCGATCGGGTGATGGACGATGTTATCCAGTTCCATCCAGCCCTGATTATTCTCGATATTTTGCTGCCCAATCTATCTGGATGGGATATACTGCGCCAGCTCAAAACCACTCCCGAAACCCTGGCCATTCCGGTCATTGTGGTGTCTGTCGTAGACGAGCGAGCCTACGGGTTGTCTCTCGGCGCGTCAGAGTATTTGGTTAAACCCATTAGCCGCCACCAGCTACAGCAGGCGATCGAGAGACTGCAATCCAGCCACCAGGCCCCCCTGTCTCCGGTGCTGGTTGTCTCCTCGCCCGACTCGGCTAACTCGGCGATCGAGTCGCCGCTCATTTTGCTGGCTGAAGACAATGATATGAATGTGGCTACGGTTTCCAGCTACCTCACTGCCCTCGGGTATCGCCTGATCTACGCAAAAGATGGCCAGACAGCCGTCGAACTGGCCCAAACTCAGACGCCCGACCTAATCTTGATGGATATTCAAATGCCCGGTATGGATGGTCTAGAGGCGATGCAGCTCATTCGCAGCGACGCTCGCTGTGCCAATATCCCCATCGTGGCCCTAACCGCTTTGGTGATGCCCGGTGATCGAGAGGGATGCCTAGCCGCGGGCGCGAGTCACTACCTTTCAAAGCCTTTTAAAATGAAAGAGCTAAAGGGGTTAATTCAGCAGCTTTTACAGTCGGCCTGAGTTCAGTACTGAGCCTAGGTCGCTGAGTTGTCATATCCTTTAGTGAGTTTGGGATTTGACTTGACAACCAGAGGCTTGTCGCATCAAGGCTGGCTAGAAAAGCCATGAAGAAATGAAAAACGTAATATTGCGCAAAGTCTTATACTTGTTTTCCTTGAGCCTCAGTTCCTTAGATAGGATTACGTAATTCTGCCTGTTTTCTACTTTTATTCCGGTTCTTAATGCGTGTTGAAGGAAGAGTGATATATGCCGAGTCTCGTTTGAATTTAGAGTTTTCCTACGGGTGAAACTCCCTGAGGAGAGATAGATTTGGTATCCATGCCAACGCTATTTCTGCTGCACTCAGCCCCCTGGGAAGACCTATGGCAAAACGATCACTCAAAGCTTCTCAAGGGCACCTCGAAAAATAGCCAGAGCGATCTCACTATGAGATCATAAGGTCGGTTTGTTGAAGTAAGCAGGCGATGGGACAGCAGGGATTCTGGGATGTCGAAGACCGCCAGCAAAAACTGGAGCAAAAGAAGGCGGTACTGAATCAGTTAAATCAACTGGTGCCTTGGGAGACCTTTCATCCCATTCTGATGCGGATTCATGAGAAACCGCGCAAAAGCCAAGCTGGTCGTAAATCCACGGATGTCCTGTTGCTGTTCAAGATGCTGGTGCTGCAAAAGCTTTATAACATCAGCGATGAAGAACTGGAATATCAGGTCAACGACCGACTGTCCTTCATGCAATTTCTCGGTTTGGGGCTTGAAGATACGGTACCGGACGCAACGACGGTCTGGCTCTTCCGAGAGCAGTTACAGCAGCACGGCTTGGTCGAGACGTTGTTTGAGCAGTTTGGTCAATATCTTCAAGGGGCCGGGTATGCCGCCAAGGATGGGCAAATCGTGGATGCGACCTTGATTCCAGTCCCCAAACAACGCAACACCCGCGAGGAGAACCAAAGTATCAAGCAGGGAGACGTCCCCGCCGAGTGGCAAGACCAACCGCGTAAACTGGCTCAAAAGGATGTTGACGCCCGATGGACAAAGAAAAATGGGACATCCCACTACGGCTACAAAAACCACGTCAATAGTGATGTCGGCTTTAAGTTCATTCGCCGTTACAGTGTCACCGATGCGTCGGTTCATGACTCGCAGGTGCTGGGCGAACTGCTGGATGCTGACAATAGCGGCGATGGACTTTGGGCGGATAGTGCCTATCTCTCCGTGCTGATTGTCGAAGTGCTGAAATTGATCGGGTTTGAACCACATATCAATGAACGGGCCTATCGCAATCGCCCCTTGAGCGAGGAGCAGACAACCGCGAATCGAGAGCGCTCTAAAACCCGTGCCAGAGTGGAGCATGTCTTTGGGGAGTTTGTCACCAGCATGGGAGGCAAGGCAGTGCGCAGCATCGGGTTGGCCCGGGCCCAGACTCAGTTGGGTCTGAAAAATCTGGTGTATAACCTGAAGCGGTTCGTGTATCTTGGAAACCCAACCTGAGGCATCGGCTGAACTGGTAGGATAATCAGGCCTGAAGTCGGAAAATCGACTTCAATGCAGTCTTTCAACCCTATCTTCCCCAAGAAATAGGGGGCTTTTTCCGTTGGGAGGTCATGGAATCTCTCTGAATCACCTGGACTGTCTCCTAAGAAACAACCGCATCAGCAATAGGCTGAGGCACCAGGTCAAAGCCTAAGGATTGGGCTTTCTGCTGAAGTTGCTTTAGCGTCCGTGCCTTGTACTGTTGCTCATAGACTTCAAGGCTAGGGTCAACGTAGGACTGTCGCCGAGACCACAACTGATAGAAAATCCGAGCCAGCTTGTGGGCCGTTGCCGTAATCGCTTTGGGTCCCCCTAATCGAGATTTCATGCGACGATAAAACGCCCCTACTGCAGATTGACTGCGCGAGACGGCCTGGGCTGCCATGCGGAAAGCATGGGCGGCTCGATTGACAACAGGGCGCGTTTTCGAGCTTTTGACCTTGCCGCCGGTGATGCGGTTACCTGGGCATAATCCCAACCAAGAGGAAAAGTGCTTAGCGGAAGGAAACCGAGAAGAATCGAGCCCGACCTCGGACAAAATGATGAGAACGTTCAGGGTCCCTAATCCTGGAACTTGGGTAAAGTCGACACCACTCATGCGATACAGATGCGTGTGGAGATCAAACTCTGGCGTATTACTACCGGGCTTTTTGGTGCGCCGCTGTGTGGATTTGGGCGGAGGACTCGCGTCCATATCCACTTGGTCTGTGAAGTCATTTAGCAGCCGCTCGATTTCGACATCGCAGGCTTTGATTTGTCGCTGATAGGTGTCATAAAGGTGCAACTCTTGCTGCAAAATAAACACCTGTTCAGTCCGATAATTGCCGGTCAACGCGGCGGCGATCTCAGATTGAGAGGCTTTAATCCGGGTATCACGCATAGCGGCAAGTGCCTCAGGATTGTGCTCGCCTGCGACTATCGCCCGCAGAATCCGCATCCCGGTGCTGCCCGTAATATCGCTAATGACTCGGTGCAGTTGCACGTTCATTTCGGTTAACGCCTTCTGCATCCGAAGGACGTGGGTGCTGGCACTTGTGACTAAGGTGTCCCGGTACCGAATATAACTGCGCAGTTGACACACCTGGTCATTCGGTCGAAATGACCAGGCCAGTAACCCGTAGCTATGTAATCGTTGTAACCACTGACAGTCCAACACGTCACTTTTACGCCCTGGCACTGTTTTGACGTGATGGGCATTCACGAGACGAACCTCAAACCCTCGAGTTTCTAGAATTTGAAAGAGCGGAATCCAGTAGACCCCTGTCGATTCCATCGCCACGGTTTCAATCCCGCACTGCTTCAACCAATCCGCTAGCGCATTTAACTCGGGCGTAAAGCAGCCAAAACTGCGAATGCACTCCTGGTCTCGTCCAGGGGGCACACTGACCCAATGTCTATCGGCTCCAATATCAATCCCCGCTGCATTCGGGTGAATGGTTTGGAACTGAGCTTCGGACTGACTCGATGACACCATAGAACACCTCCGCCTACAAGACTGAGAACATGCTCTGCCTGGGAGTAGCGGCTTCAATCATTCTCCTAAACGGGATAGGGAAACCCCTTCACCAATGGTCTATTCGCTTTGTCCCAGAACCAGGCTCAAGTACAGGCACGCACGCACCAGTGACTAATCGGTTTTAGCTGTCAGAGCACCTCAGTAGTCTACAAGCCCGAAACGTGAAAGCGCCTGGTATAGGGTTTCTTTCAGGTTTATCGAACAGCATCGCTGTTCGTGCAGGGCTCAAATGAGACGCCATTAGCCAAAAAAATCCAATTAATCAAGATTCCCTCATGCACGATTTCCCGCTGATGCTGACTACCAAGGGTTCCTTCTGCGGCAGCTTTGGCGATACCGTGCGGGCGTTCCACAGCGATATGAGCAAGGCTTACGGGGCCGCGACGGGTGCGAAGAAATCTCGGGGCGATCGCTTCATGGCGCTTTCGGTGCTGGCGTGCGCGTGGAGCCAGCACTCAAGGGCAAGGAGAAAAAGTCCTGGGTCTGCTCCGTAGCAGGCTACGGACAGCCCACTGCGGATAACTGGAAGTCCTATTTCGTGGCCTACGCCGAGGCGATCAAAGCCCGCATCTTGAAAGACTTCGAGACCTGGACTGATTTCGGCAATGGCGCGATCAGCTCTCTAACCCAGAGTCCAGCGGGAGAATTTTCCTTTGGTTACGACGACTTCTAGCCCTCACCTCCACAGCCCGAGGATCTTCTTCAGGCTGCTTACACAAACGGTTGCAGTTTTAGAGGCAATTGAACATAGGTTTCTAGTAAAAGTACGGTAATCCCTAACTGTGCCTTGAGTTTTTAGTACACGCATACTCGTTTGGGTACGCTATGATTTCCTGAAATAAGTCTAGCGTGCGTTAAATAAGTGCACCACCACATATAGCGTCTCGGTCTTTCTCCTGTTCACAAGATGTTCTAAAACTTGGGGGTTACTCAATGTCAACCTGTTTTTCCTGTCAAGACAATTTGTCAGTCGATGATATTTACTGCCCAAGTTGCGGAATTCAAGTGCAGTGTAAAAACCATGAATGTAGCTCGTGGCTGAAATTCAATGCTCGTTTCTGCAATGTTTGTGGAACACCTGTAGGTTCAGGTATGACAAGTACTTCAAACAATCAAGCAGTAACTCATAGCCCAGCAGTTAACAAGTTGGAGTATAAAGACAAAGAGTGTTCTTTGAAAACTGAATTTACTGATGAGGTTGGTGAAATCCTCGGCATTCAGCTCGGATCAATTTTAGGAACAAAAATCTCGGCCAAAGCTGCACAAAGACAGCAGACCTACATTCAAACTGCTTCAGCAAGCGAAGACTCTCACCTCTTTTTACCTGAAGCTGCTCCAGCATTATGCGAACAAGAAAAACTAGTAACAGAGCAGACAGTCTCAGTCATTGCAAAGCCTTCAGAAGCTTCTCCAGATAGAGAATCACTGAAGCAAATTTTCCGCGATAAAGGCGATCGCTTTAAACTAAATGATCCAAGACTCAAAGCAGGGAGCAAACTTGACTATGCTCGTCGCCTCGCTTATGCATTTCTCTTTGCTCATGAAGAACTGAAGGAGCAAGACCAAGTTTCACGCAGTAGCTTAAGCGATATTTTGAAGGGTGCATCCCAGTCTTGCAAGACTCACCTTGAGAAGTAGCCATTGAGATACGCGCACCGCTGGTGCAGCACTTGTTGCACGACGATGCGGTGTCGATGTTTGCGCAAGTAGGCCATAAAGCGCTCCACTCGCTCATGAGACCAATCATCAAACTGCTTGACAGCCCCCTCAACATCACCGTGCCAGAGACAAGCTTCGGCGGCGTCCAGCCGCTGCTGAGACCCGCCAACCTGGCCTAAATTCTCCATCAGGTGATACCAGTCTAGAATTTCCAGTCGCTGTACCTGAGAATCCACCTGGGCAAAGAGATTCCAAATCCCGTCGTGACC
The DNA here is from genome assembly GCA_019358835.1 of Tildeniella torsiva UHER 1998/13D. Lineage (GTDB taxonomy): Bacteria > Cyanobacteriota > Cyanobacteriia > Phormidesmidales > Phormidesmidaceae > Nodosilinea > Nodosilinea torsiva. Next base: position 233 of record JAHHIH010000039.1, on the reverse strand, counting down.
GTCGCCGATGCACACGAGTGGCGACGCCAACGGTTGCTGGTTAACCCAAGCCACCAGCGCGTCATTGGCCTTAAAGAACGCGGCAACACAGCACTGGTGCAGGTTGACACCCTTATAGTCTCGCCACTCACTCGGGTGGCCTTGGGGTGTCCGTAAGCGCACCTTACCGCCATCGATACTCATTTCTTTAACGCCACTATCCACTGACTCAGATGGGAAATCTTGGCGATGCA
>JAHHIH010000038.1 GCA_019358835.1 Tildeniella torsiva UHER 1998/13D | reverse complement strand
GGGCGTCGCCTGAAGATTTCGGGCGCTCAGTGGGACGAAGTCAACGTGCAACAAGTGCTGCATCATCGGTGCGCGTATCTCAATGGCTATTTCTCAAGGTGAGTCTTGCAAGACTGGGATGCACCCAATACACAGTTAGGCTAGTTGGCTACCGGTGAAAAATTCTGTGGGTTGTCGATTTTGTGTTGTGCCATTCGACTAACGAGAGCAAGCACATAATCCATCAAGGAGCAGCACAATGCACAGCGGGAGTTCTCAAACAGTCCCAACCATCACCGCCTTTGAACAGTCGCCCGATCGCGGCCAGGGACTAGCACGTGACATGCCCGTACGCTGGGCGCTCGAAGAAGTAGACCAGCCCTATGACGTTCGTCTCATTTCATTCAGTGCGATGAAAGAAGCTACCCATCGTGCGCTTCATCCCTTCGGGCAAATACCGACCTATGAAGAAGGCGATCTCGCCTTGTTCGAGTCGGGGGCGATCGTGTTCCATATTGCGGAGCGCCTTACGGGTCTGCTGCCACAGGATGCAAATGCCCGAGCACGCGCAATCACTTGGATGTTCGCAGCGATCGCCACGGTGGAGCCAACCGTCGTTCAGCGAGAAGCCGCGATGTACTTGGAGCGCGACAAGACCTGGTACAAGGAGCGGTTGCCACTCGTGGAGGATCGCATCCGTAGCCGATTAGATGACCTTGCTAGTCGGCTTGGCGATGCCGATTGGCTCGACGATATGTTCAGCGCCGGTGACCTACTGATGGTGCAGGTGCTGCGCAGACTGAGCGGCTCGGGTATTTTGGAGCAATATCCGACCCTCGCCGCCTACGTCGCCCGTGGCGAAGCGCGGCCCGCCTTCAAACGTGCTTTTGACGCCCAATTGGCCGTTTTCACTGGGCAAGCCATGGACCGATGACGTTTGCCTAAAGCGGCGCAGTGACTTCATTCCCTGTCCCAGATTGTGTCTATGGGGCGATGGCCAAAGATTTGGTTGAAGGGCGATCGCGATCGCTCTTGTATCTTAGGCGACCCGCTTTTTAAGGATTCCTAGCACTATACAACGTGTTAAGGTTCATTTCAAACAGGCAAAGTTGTGTGAATTACGGAATCAGCGGGCACCCTCTGTAGAAATATCTAGGAGGAGTTGTGTCCGATTAGATCCTATACGAAGAGGTTCACATCCTATGATTTCTGGCAAACGCTTAGCAGCTGCTATCTGCATAGCAACAGCGATTTCATTAGCAGGCTGCGGCAGCGACGGTGAAACCGCAAACTCATCGTCTGACACCCCTGATGAGAGTGCGGCAACAGAGGTTCAAGAAACACAAGTTGAAAATGTAAAGCCCGCCCCCGGCACAGGAAACGTGCAGGGAAAAGTTTTATATAACAGCCAGCCTGCGGTCGGAATTGAGGTGCAGCTTTGCGAGCAGTTTAGCCAGTTTGTTGGCGGCTGCGACGGCAAAATCTATGAAGCCAAGACTGATGAGAACGGCGAATACGTCATCACCGATGTCGAACCCAAGGTCTATCAGGCGCTTTTGGCCCGCGTATTTGACACTGATTCCTACGTTTTTTTAACCACTGGAGTTGCGGGCGTTAGCTCAGCCGAGTATGACGTTGCTGCGGATAAGACACTGTTTGCTGATACAACCAATCTATTCAAGGGCGATCTGAAGTTGGTCAACCCCAAGGCGGGTGCTAAGGTAAGTGCCGAGGGCCTAGAACTTCAGTGGGAAGCCTATCCAGACGCGGCCTACTACAAATTCAACATCTATCCTGAAGAAGTCACCGCTACGGCTGACTACATTGGCGAGCGTGTCGATGGCACCTCTTTTGTACTAGATAATCCTCTGCAAAAGGGCGTCTACCGCTGGCAAGTTGAAGCCTATAACGACCAAGACCAAAAACTGTCGGAAAGCAGCAGCGATATTAAGTTTACGGTCAACTAATATGGTCAAAGACTTGCTTTGAAGGGGCGATCAGTCAACCTTGGCGCACAGTCGCACTTAGGTCATTCTTGCGCTATCAACTCCTCGCTCACTGAGGCAGGCCGCAAATAGCTAACGGCGCGAACGGGCCGACAGGTCTAAAATAAGGGCACATCCGCGCCTTATCTTCCCCATGCTCGACCCTCGCATTCCCGCTGGCCCGCTGAACCAAAAATGGAGTGACTTTAAAGACCACTGTCGCCTGGTCAGCCCCAAAAACAAGGCCAAGCACACCATTTTGGTCGTCGGCACCGGGCTAGCGGGGGCCTCGGCAGCGGCCACCCTGGCAGAGCTGGGCTACAACGTCAAAAGCTTCTGCATTCAAGACTCACCGCGCCGCGCCCACAGCATTGCCGCCCAGGGGGGCATCAACGCCACTAAGAACTATCCCAACGATGGCGACAGCGTGTGGCGGCTGTTCTACGACACCATTAAAGGCGGCGACTATCGCTCTCGCGAGGCCAATGTGCATCGGCTAGCGGAGATCAGCAGCGGCATTATCGACCAGTGCGTCGCCCAGGGGGTGCCCTTCGCGCGGGAATACGGCGGCCTGCTCGACAATCGCTCCTTTGGTGGGGCACAGGTGTCGCGCACCTTTTACGCCAAGGGGCAAACCGGGCAGCAATTACTCCTCGGGGCCTACAGCGCCATGATGCGCATGATCCAGGCGGGGAAGATCGAGGTCTATGCCCGCCGCGAAATGCTGGAGCTAGTGGTGGCTGACGGCAAGGCGCGGGGCATTGTGGTGCGCAACCTGGTGACGGGGGAGCTAGAGCGCTACGCCGGGGATGCGGTGCTGCTGTGTACGGGGGGCTACGGCAATGTCTATTACCTCTCGACCAATGCGAAAAATTCCAACGTGACGGCGGCCTGGCGCTGCCATCGGCGGGGAGCCTACTTTGCCAACCCCTGCTACACGCAGATTCATCCCACCTGCATTCCGGTGTCGGGCGACTATCAGTCGAAGCTAACGCTGATGAGCGAGGGCCTGCGCAACGACGGGCGGGTGTGGGTGCCGCTAAAGGCTGGGGATACGCGTCATCCTGACAACATCCCTGACGCGGAGCGCGACTATTACCTAGAGACGCGCTACCCGGCCTTCGGCAACCTGGTGCCGAGGGATGTGGCCTCGCGCAATTCTAAGGGAATGACCGACGAGGGGCGCGGTGTGGGCGAGACCGGGTTGGCGGTGTATTTAGATTTTCGGGATGCGATCGCCCATCAAGGCCGCGACACCATCGCCGCCCGCTACGGCAACCTGTTCGACATGTACCAGCGCATCTCGGGCGAGAACCCCTACGAAACGCCGATGCGCATCTACCCCGCCGTGCACTACACCATGGGCGGGCTGTGGGTTGACTACCATCTGATGAGCACCATCCCCGGTTTGTTTGTGCTGGGCGAGGCGAATTTCTCTGACCACGGGGCCAATCGGCTGGGGGCCAGTGCGCTAATGCAGGGGTTAGCAGATGGCTACTTTGTAATTCCCTACACCCTAGGTGACTACATTGCGGGGCAGTCGTTCGCGCCTGTGACCACCGACGACGATGCCTTTGGGGAGGCGGAGGCCAGTGCTAAGGCTCGTATTACTAAGCTGCTGAGCATTCAGGGCGAAAAAACGGTGATGGAGTTTCACCGCGAGTTGGGCCGTATTGTATGGGATAACGTGGGCATGGCGCGGAATCGGGAGGGGCTAGAGAGTGCGATCGCCCAGATTCAAGACCTGCGGGCCGAGTTTTGGCAAAACCTCAAACTCCCCGGCGAGGCCAACACTTTGAACAAAAACCTGGAGTTTGCTGGGCGCGTGGCCGACTTTATCGACCTGGCAGATCTGATGGCGCGGGACGCTCTGCAACGAGAAGAATCGTGCGGCGGGCACTTTCGCGAAGAGTACCAAACCCCCGATGGCGAGGCGAAGCGCGACGATGAGCACTTTGCCTTTGTGGCGGCGTGGGAATATGCAGGGGAAGGGCGATCGCCCCAGCTGCACCGGGAAACTCTCGACTTTGAGAATGTACAGCTCACACAACGTAGCTATAAGTGAGCCACACAAAAGCCTTTAAGGGCAGCAATGCCTCTGGGGGCTTTTGCCTTAGTAGACGGCGGGTATACACATAGTAAGAGCTAGATCTTATGACATGGTGTGCGGAGCTAAAAATAATTTCAGGAAATGAAGATGTGATTGGTTCCGTTCTTGCTAACGTTGGATATAAATTTGTTGAAGATAAGCACCAAGATTCTGGTAAATGGCTGCTGGAACACCCTAAATACTCTGAGGTTTCATCATCTAAAGAAGTATACACTGACGCGATTGAAATTATAGAAAAATTCAATAAAACAGCTCAAATTGAAAAAGAAGATTCTCGCTTAGAGTTTGTTTCTGTTCGATATGAAAGCTCAAGCGGAATAATGAAGAGACACTTTTTCGCAGAACTTTCTACATGTGTATTGGGCGGTGCTCAATTGAGAGGTGAAGGGCGAATAATTCGAAATTCTCATCTTTCTGAGGATGAAATAATTCGTCGAATAAAAGAGGCAGAGGAATTGGAGAAGAAAAAGAAGGAGGCCACCTTAATCAGACGAATGAGCAGTGCATTAACGAAGCCTGCCGTGCTATATGTCATGGAATTGCTATCCATCTCAGACCCTTCTATGACTGAGCTTGGGCATATCATAGAACTGATAGTTGAAGACTGTGATGGAGATTTGACAGAGTTTACAACTAAGGCAGAGCAATCAAGATTTGAACGATCGATAAATCATCCTTCTGTTATGGGGTTAAAGGCTAGACATGCCGTTTCCAAGAATCAACTGCCGCCGAAACCCATGAATGAGAATGAAGCTAAATCATTCGCACATCGTGTTGGACAAGAATGGTTAAGAAAACAGAACAACAAATATTAGTAAAAAACTATAAGAAAGATGCACGGTGGGTTATCAACAACTTTGGTCAAACCAGGGTGTTTGTCTCGGGTGTAACACACGGATCATCAAGACAAAATATTCTAATACTTCTAATGGTACATTAAGTGCCGACAGTACAGTAGCCCGCCTCTAACCTTGTAGTTTTAAGACGCTTTAGGTTGATAGGCAAAGACATCAACCGAGATCGATCAACTAGGTTCGCCTTCGCCATATAGCATTGCACGAATGTTCTCTGTTGCTTCTCGGCTGAATACCTCTTCTCCACAGTTGGCACACACCTTAGCCAGGATATTTTCAACTAGGTAAAACTTATCGCCAATGCGAAAAACCTCGGTTACATAAGTTGTGTTCGACTCCTTAGAGCCGCAAACATGACACTGAAACATCATTACAAGACTCTATCTCGTCACCCCTCACCCACCTGCACCGCCGGGCGAATGCTGCGGTAGCGATCCTGGCGAATCCAGTCCAGCACCGACTGAATTTCGATCGACTTTTCGCCCAGAGTGTTGAGCAAGTGTGAGCCTAGCTCTAAGGCCGCCTCAAACTCCGGCTGCACCACCTCCCTGGCCCCTAGCTGGGTGAGCACGTCGATCTCTTCATTGTTGTGCGATCGCGCAATAATATCCAGCTCGGGTGCCCTGAGCAACGCCCGTTGCAGCACCAGGCGGGTAGTGGTCGGATCGGGCAGGGTGATGGCCAGAGCCTTGGCGGTTTCTAGCGAGGTTTTCTCTAGCACCAGTTCGCTGTCGGCATCGCCGTAGACAAAGGGAATTTGCACCAGGGGCGCGTGGCGATTGCGCAGGCGCTGAATCGCGGTTTCGCTGTTGTCGATCACCAGCACCGAGTAGCCCCGGCTGAGCAGCACATTCACTAGCACCTCGCCCACCCGGCCATAGCCCGCCACAATCACATGGTCTTGAATATCGCCAGGCACCGACAGCAGTTTGGGATCTTCGGCCTGGTTGAGAAAATCTTTGAGCACCGGCAGGTTGTGCAGCCAGTCGGCCACCTTGGGGGCTAGGTTAATCCACAGGGGGGTGAGCATGAGGGAAATGGCAATCGTGCCCAACAGCAGCGAGTAGCGCTCCTCGTTAATCAACCCTAGCTCTAGCCCCATCAGCGCCAGCACAAAGGAAAATTCACCGATTTGGTTGAGGCCAAAGCTGGCCTTCACCGCCGTTTTCAGCGAATAGCCAAACCCCAGCACAATGGGCAAAATAATCAGCGCCTTGCCTACCATAATCAGCGCCACCAGCTCCAAAATTCGGCCCAGGTCGCTGACGATCAGATGGGGGTCGATCAGCATGCCGATGGAGGCAAAAAACAGGCAGGCAAAGGTATCGCGCAGGGGCAAAATCTTGCCCAGGGCCTGGTCAGCGTAGTCGATTTCAGAGATCATCAGGCCCGCGACGAAGGCTCCCATGGCGATCGAGAGGCCCAGAAAAGAAGTGATCCAGGCGATGCTCAGGCAGAGGGCGACCACGGTGAGCAAAAACAGCTCGCTGCTTTCGGTGGCGGCAATGTGCTGGATGAGTTGGGGCACTACCCAACGGCCCAGGGCGATCGCCCCCGCCAAAAACAGCCCAAACTTAAGCGCCGCGATCGCCAGCGCTGGCCCCAGGGCATCGGGCTGGTTGAGCACCGGCAGCACCGCCAGCATCAGCCCCAGGGCAATATCTTGGGAAATCAGCAGACCCAGCATCACCTGGCCGTGAACGGTGGCAGTTTCGCCCCGGTCGGTGAGGGTTTTGAGCACCACCGCCGTCGATGATAGCGACAGCACCAGCCCCAAAAAAATGCCCTGGAGTGGCGAATTGGCCGTGCCCGACAGCAGCGACACCGAGCACACCAGCAGCGTGGTCAGCCCCATCTGCAAAAAGCTGCCCTTGATGGCGATATCTTTAACTCGCTTCAGCTCAGTCAGCGAAAACTCTACCCCCAGGGCAAACAGCAAAAAGGCAATGCCCACCTCCGCCAAAGCCTGAATTTGCTCTACATCGGTCTGTAGCCCAAGACCAAAGGGGCCGATGATTAGCCCCGTAACCAGGTAGCCCAGCAGCGCTGGCTGCTTCAGACGATGGGCAATATAGCCGCCGATGGCAGAGCACCCCAGGGCCAGGGTGAGATCAAGGACGAAGTTGGGTTCAGCGGTCATACTCGGGCACGGTAGGGCAATAAAAATTTAAGCGTCTAAAAAGGCCCCACGCCAGTTGACGCAGGGGGCTGACAGCAAACCAGGGCCATAGCTAACGAGTTGCCCAGGGCAATCCATTGCGTCACGGAAACCAGCCAGCCGTAGGAGTTGAAGACCCAACTCCTATTGTCACTAATAAGTGGTGAGTTCGCTATATAACTGGCTTCAGTTAGATCACCTAAATCACCGATTTGGGCCACCGCAATCTACGCCTGCGCACCCTCACCGCAATCACCAATCTGGTTCGAGACCCGCCGCCCGTCGTCGAGCCACCCATTTAAAGCTGTAGCAAACCATAATTTTCAGCACGGTCTTAGCCCTTGACGCTGCTTTCCAGTGCGGTTAGTATCCGTATGTTGTGCAACTTTGCACCCTAATAGTCTCAATGTTGTCTTTGCAGCTCACCCTCGCCCCTCTCTTCAGCCTGTTCCTAGGGCTGGGGCTGCTGCTGCGCCTTGGGCGCAACTAACTTTTAAAACAAAGGCGGAATGCCCTGAATAGCTCGACGCCCCAGGTCACAGGTTTTCCCTAGACCTGACTACTGCTTGGGAGTTTTGCGAGACAGCCTCGGTAGATCGAAAACAATCTCTCCTGCGAGATCTAGCCCACCCTGCGGGAAGCAAGCTACACCCCCCAGCCCCTCTCCTCCCTGGAAGAGGGGAGCCGGAAAACCTTTCAAAGTCCCTCTCTCAGCTTGGGAGAGGGATTTAGGGTGAGGGCTAGTAGAGACTTTGCGATGTACTGAGCCTGTGCTGCTGTAGGGTACTTGACCCGCCTAGCGCGATGCACCAATTCCCAAGCTCTGTAGGGTGGGCGGTGCCCACCATTCCAGTCAGGTGATGTTTAGAAATCACCTCAGTATTGCTATCAGAAACTTAAGAGATCTTCCCCATGTTGACTAACCCTGCCCAGAAGTACCGCCCCTTTGCTCCCATTCACTTGCCCGATCGCACCTGGCCCAGCCAGGTGATCGCCAAGCCCCCAATCTGGCTCAGCACCGACCTGCGCGACGGCAACCAGGCGCTAATTGAGCCGATGTCTGTCGAGCAAAAGCTGCGGATGTTTGAGCTGCTGGTGGCGATCGGCTTTAAGGAAATTGAGGTGGCTTTCCCCTCCGCCTCGGAGACCGACTTCAACTTTGTGCGCCGATTGATTGAAGAAAATCGCGTGCCCGACGATGTGGAAATTCAGGTGCTGACCCAGGCGCGAGAAGATTTGATTAGCCGCACATTTGAGGCAATAGCGGGGGCAAAACGGGCGATCGTCCATGTCTACAACGCCACAGCTCCAGTGTTTCGGCGAGTGGTGTTTCGCAACGACAAAGCGGCCACTATCGACCTAGCGGTGAAGGCCGCGACGCTGATCCGCGATTTGGCGACAGCACGACCGGAAACCCGGTGGCGCTTCCAGTATTCGCCAGAAGTTTTCTCCCAAACGGAGCTGGAGTTTGCCCGAGATATCTGCAATGCGGTGCTGGAAGTCTGGCAGCCGACGCCCGATCGCAAAGCCATCATCAACCTGCCCGCCACGGTAGAAAGCGCCACCCCCAACGTCTTCGCCGACCAGGTGGAATGGATGCACCGCCACCTCGCCTACCGCGACAGCGTCGATTTGAGCGTGCATAACCACAACGATCGCGGCTGTGCGATCGCCGCCGCCGAGCTGGGCCAAATGGCCGGGGCCGATCGGGTCGAAGGCTGCCTGTTTGGCAACGGCGAGCGCACCGGCAATGTTGATATTGTCACCCTGGCGCTCAATCTCTACACCCAGGGCATTCACCCAGGGCTAGATTTTTCGCACATCAACGAGGGGGCGCGCATTGTCGAAGACTGCACCCAGCTGCCCATTCACCCCCGTCACCCCTACGTAGGCGACCTGGTGTTCACCGCCTTCTCCGGCTCCCACCAGGATGCGATTCGCAAGGGCTTTGCGGCCCGCAATCCTGACGACCTCTGGGACATGCCCTACCTGCCGCTGGATCCGGCAGATTTGGGTCGCTCCTACGAGTCGGTGGTGCGGGTGAATAGCCAGTCGGGCAAGGGAGGCATCGCCTTTTTGCTGGAGCGCGACTACAACCTCAGCCTGCCCCGCCGCTTGCAGATTGAGTTTAGCCAGGTGGTGCAGCGAGCCATGGATGCCACGGGCAAAGAGATGACTGCACCCATGCTGTGGGATCTCTTTGAGCAGGAATATCTGCGGGCCAATGCGCCGTTTAAGTACGTCAGCCACCATTGGCAGGATGATGAAACCCCATCGGCTATTTCCACAACCTTGGAATGCAATGACACAGTCTTCAGCCGCGAAGGCCGGGGGAACGGCCCCATTGATGCCTTTGTGGATGCGCTGCATCTAGGCATTCGGATCCATAGCTACGAGGAAAAGGCGATTGGCCATGGCAGTGATGCCGATGCGATCGCCCTAATCGAAATTGCTGCCGACTGGCTAGAGGGCACCATCCACGGCGTCGGCATTCACAGCAGCATTGTCACCGCCTCGCTGCTGGCGGTGCTGAGTGCCGCTAACCGAGGGCTGGCGACCTTAACGCCGACCCAGCGCCAAGGGGTTTTACCCGTGCCTCAAGCGGTTTTCTAGCACAGCGTTTATTAGGGTGAATGCCATCCGGCATTCACCCTAGCTCGCGATCGCTTGAAAATTAAGGAGCATGGGCGCTTACGTAGTCGATGGCGAACGGGGTGAGCCAGGAGACGGCCTGTTCGATGAGCTGGCGATCGCTCCAGCTCCATTCGCGCGGTGCATCGAAAACACAAGCCTGTAGAATGCCCCAGAGTTTCTGCCCTGAGCACAGATGGGCGTGAATTAGGGCGCGATGGCCAAAGGTGTCTTGCTCAAAGTCTCGGTTCAAGACGCTAGGGCTGGCGGTTTCTACATCTTCTACGAAAATGCTGGGCTGAGTGTTGAGAGCCGCCGCAAACATTGGATCGTCCTTTGCCAAAGCCGCATATTCCGGCTTCCAGTTAGGGTCGTAAACCAGGGGCACTGATGGTCGCGATCGCCAACAGAAGGGCACTCGACCCAGGGTAGACCAGGGCGATCGCAGGTAGAGAAAGACGCGATCGCACTGCAACTGCTGCCCCAGGGTAGCCAAGAGATCGGCCATCACCTGCGCCAAGTTTTGGCTGTGCGGCGATGCTTCTAGCAACTGGCAAATCAATGTTTCAAGCCTATCGTCATGCCTTGCATGGGCAATTGATGTATTTAGGTAAGCCATGACTCTCCATAGAGGTTATGTCAGCACCTTAAAACCGACGCTTAGCATTCACCCCCTGTCATGATGAAGTTTTAGGCTCATCCTTTAGAGAGAAATAATCTTCTTACAGGAAAAAATACTATTGTTCCAAAGATTGCGCCGATTTTATGGCTATTTCTGCACCTATGAAGATATGCCCTTCGAGCGATAAGCTTCTTAACCGAGTTACCTACCGTGTTGACTAGTGGTTCAGCAAGCAGAACGCTTACTGATTCGCAGTTTGGATTGACCCATAGGTGATTTGTGATGAAAGATATTTTTGGAACCCTGAAAGCAGTACTGAACCGTTTTCACTGGAAGCAGTTTGCCGTTGCTTGCTCTGCGGTTGTTATTTTGCTGACCGCCAACGGTGTCAAAGCCGATCAAACCACGGGTGGACGCACCTACGCTAACGAACTACCGCCCACGCAGGAAGTCGGTCGCCCCCGCACCATGGGCCAGTGGGAAGCCGAAAATGAAGCCTTGGAAGGGCAACCCGGCGAAAAGCTAAAGCGTATTGCCGAAGAGTCAGCGGATGCAGTTAAAAACATGGCCGGGATTTATCCCCAAAACGTCAAAACCCTCGTTCCTGGCGTAGATAACGGCGAGCTGCCCAACGACGATAAGTAGCTTATGGTCTCCAACCGTCTGAGGATCGTCGTGCGTTTTGCTTTAGATTCTCAGGAACACTATTTTTTGTTGGGCCTAATTAACGAGCTAATCGACTGATAATTTTGAGGCATAGGTTGAGTTAAAACAAAGCACAACCGACCTATGCCTCAACTGGTTTACTGATCGATTGGCGAAAGTCGATATCGTTGCAAGCAGGTGATTGTTATGGATCAAGCCTTTAAGCAGGGCGACAAGGTTTCTTGGAGCACTCCCCAGGGCAAAACCGTAGGTAAGGTGGTAAAAAAACTCACCTCCCGCACCGAAGTTAAGGGTCACACGGTTGCCGCATCGAAAGAAAATCCTCAGTATTTGGTAGAAAGCGAAAAAACCGGCAGCCAAGCCGCTCACAAACCCGAAGCTTTGACCAAAGAAGATTAAGCAACTTGACTGGCTATCCACTGGCGAAATTGTCTGATCAGGCTATTTTCGCCAGTGGTGGGGTGTAGTTGCAGAAATCGTTCGATATCGCTGGCGATGAGCGGGGGCAGAGCTAGACTAGCTGGGCTGAGGATGTAGCTTTCGCCTTGCAGTGTATAAATGGTCAGACGTTCACCATCGAACCGCCAGAGTTCTGGAACACCCAGTGCGGAGTAGATCGCTAGGCGATTGAGCGAGCTGCTGGTGATGTCGATCTCAACCGCTAGATCTGGCGGCGGGTAGTGGGCCATATCTATCTGGACCACGCCGCGCACCTCGGCCTCATGCTGGATGTAGTAGCACTGGTCGGGTTCTAACCCCTTGGCCAAGTCTTCACAATCGCAGGTGCGTGATCCCAAACTGCGAATCTCTAACCTTAGTTCTTCTGTAGCCGCTTCAATCAACCGACCCAGCAGCTTCTTGAACGTTTCGTGAGGGTCGAGGGGCATCCGAATTTCAAGCGTACCGAGATCGTAGGTGAGGCGAATTGCGGGTTCTTGCTCAAAATCATTCACCAGCGAACGGTAAGTCTGCCAGCTAATATTCTGCAAGATGACGCGATCGGGGCTTTGAATGAGGGTGGCAGTCATGGTGACGCCTGGGGGTTGAGATTGCGACCGAGGGAATGGTGGGCAATGCCTACGATGTAGCTGACTTTTATCATAAACGCTTAGCCCTCTGACCAGTGACAGCAAGAAGCTAGCTAAGCGCATCGACACTGCATGACAAGACCCCAGGGTTCTTCTACAGGACAGCCAAAGTCACTGGCTTCCCGCAGGAGAACCCTGGGGTCTAAGCGCACGAAGCCCTAGCGACGACCGGTGGAGCCGGGCAGGATGGGTTGCTCGACGGCCTGGCGGTAAATTTCGGTCTCTTCGTTAAATTCGATCGGCAGCACGGCCACCACGTTTTCGTGGGGTCGGGGGATAATCACCCAGGTTTCTAGAATGCCACCGGGGGTTTTTTCGGCGGCTTCTACCCCAGCGGCCATAGCGGCCTTAACTTCGGAGACATCGCCACGGATATTGATGGCGAAGCGAGCACTACCGGCGCGAATGTAGCCAATGAGCGTAACGCGCCCGGCTTTAACCATCGCATCGGCGGCGGCTAGCACCGGGGGAAACCCTCTGGTTTCGAGCGACCCGACAGCCTGTGGCATGGTTGTACTCCTGAGAAAGTTTTGTGGGTAAAAAATTCAACCTTCATTGTACGGGGCGGTGGTAGCGATCGCGCCGTGTCGATTTATTAAAGACTGTGGGGGGGTTGTAATAGTAGAGCTTATACCCGAAATGGTTCTGAGGCCGCAGTAAACCCGATGGGCAAAATCGCGTCGATGTTGTCGGTGGGGTTGGGGATGATGACGTGGGTGGTGACTTCGGCCAGGTTGGGGCAGGCGTTGGCCGCGACTAGGCCCGCTTCCATAGCCCGCTTGACCTCGGCCACCAGGCCGCGAATTACCACAAACTGCCGCCCGCTCTCGGAGCGATCTTGTACCGAAACGGTGACGTTGGCCGCTTTGACCATGGCATCGGCGGCGGCCAGCACTGCCGGAAAGGTTTGGGTTTCAATGACGCCGACGGCAATGGCCATGGGGGTGCTCCTAGGGGAAAGCTGCGTTATTCAACTCTCAATCATACCTTGATGCCGCTGGGTTCTCCGGCGGTGGCGATGATGCGATCGCACCCCGACTCTGGCTTGGCCCAGTCGCAGTGACAGTCTTTGGGGTCGCCCCAGCACAGGCTGAGGTACAGCTCATGCCGCGTGGCGGCTAGCTCGGCCCATTCGCAGGCAACAATGAGTTCTTCTACCGCGCCCAGAGTCGTAGGTTGGGGGTCGTTTCCCGCTATCCACAGGCGCAGGCCAGCGATGGACTGTCGCCAAAACTCGACTATGGCGGGCTTGGCCCCCACCAGGGCCAGCTTGTCAGCGGGGATGGCGATCAACTGGGGATGCAGTTCGGGCACGCGCAGACTGCGGCCCTGAAACCGGCAGGTGTGCCACATCAGCCCTGACACCCCATGCTCGTGCTGGTAGTCGTGGATCTGGGCGCGAAAGTCTTGAATGGCAAACACTTTGCTGAGCTTGTCGGCCCCGATCGCCTTGGAGAGCACCGGATTGTCGATGCGATCGGCGGAGGACAGCACCACCCGCTCGCCCTTCCAGGTGGCGCGAAGTTCCTGATCGAGAAAGTCCAGGAGTTGTTCGGTGGTGTAAGCCATAGGGCTATCTTATCAAGCGCGCTGGGGGAGTTTTGTGCCCGGCTATATGTTTCCCGAGGCGTTCTGTCAAAAGCGCATAGATGCCCTCGGCATTGGCGGTCTTGATCACCGTGGCGTTGGCGGGAAGGGCAGCGGTCGGGTAGACGCTAGCCACCGTTCGCCCAATACAGAGTGACCCCTCGGTTTCCACCGCCAGGCGCATGGGCCGACCGGTAAAGAGGTCGGGGCGCAGCAGGTAGGCGATCACGCAGGGGTCGTGGAGGGGAGGGGCCGTGAGGCCATGGCGTTCCACATCGAGCTGGCCGTAGTAGCGCAGCATGCCCGCAGCGGCTTTGCCCACAGGGGTATCCAGGGCCTCAAGAGCTGCCAGACGTGCGGGGGTAGTCACAACCTGGTGAGTGACATCCAGGCCGATCATGGTGAGCGGCAGGCCCGCGTCGATCACTACCTTCGCCGCGTGGGGATCAACGTAGATATTGAACTCAGCGGCGGGGGTGATGTTGCCACTGCCTAAGGCTCCACCCATCATCACCACCTGGTCAATGCCCTGGGCGATCGCAGGACACTGGATCAGGGCTACAGCCAGATTGGTAAGCGGGCCGAGGGTAGCCAGGGTAATGGGAGTCGAGGTGGTGGTGAACCGTTCTATCAGAAACGCGACGGCGTGCTGAGATTGCAGCGGCAGGGTGGGTTCGGGCAGATCGGCCCCCTGCAAGCCCGTTGCCCCGTGGATGTCTTCGGCAGTGGTGAGCGATCGCAGCAGCGGGCGCGGACACCCTGCATACACCGCCACGTCAGGGCGCTGGGCCAGTTGGCAGATACGACGCGCATTGGCCTGGGTGAGGGCCAGCGGCACGTTGCCCGCCACCGTGGTAATGCCCAGCAGGTCAAATTCACTAGGGGAGACTAGGGCGAGGAGGATTGCGATCGCATCGTCAACCCCAGGGTCGCAGTCAATAATCAATGGTCGAGGGAGCATTGGCAGGTTCTCGGGTCTCTAATTCTGGGGTCTCTACAGAGGGTGGCACAGCGCAGCCAGCAGAGGCAGCGGGCGCTGTCCTAAAATACGCTGTGTAGGTACTGCATCGATTCCCCCGCTAAGGAGGTTGCCCCCTTGTCTGCTGCGCTGCGTCTCACGACTCTCATGGTATCTGGGCTCAGTCTGCTGTTCGTGGCGGGCTGCGCGGGTAGCTCCCTAGAACAATCCCTTGAGGCCGATCCGCAACTGCAAGATCGGCCCGTATTTACTGGCGAAGACCCCGAAACCCCTGCCGAAGCAGAGGCCGAACCCGAACCCGCCGAGCCCCCCCTGGAGGATGCCGACCAACCCGAGGCCAGCACCCCCTCATCAGAGACCTCCCCCGAGGGCAACGCCACGCCCCTGCTCGACGAAGTGCCCGAAGACCTGCGCCCCTACGTGCAAAACTGGCTGGCCCTCGGCATCGTCAAACCAGCGGATAGCCAAACGACCAACGGTAGCCCTACGTCCCCCAACTTTCAGCCCAACCAAACCATTACCCGAGGCGAGTTCGCCCAGTGGCTGCTCACCGCCAACAACACATTCTATAAAGATGTACCGGCTAAGCGCATGCGCCCCGCTGCCGCCAGCACGGCCCCAGCTTTTCAGGATGTGCCCGCCTCGCATCCTTACTTTGCCGCCATTCAGGGGCTAGCCGAGGCCGGTATCATCCCCAGTGCTAAGACCGGCAATGCCACCGCCGTCACCTTTCGACCCGATGCGCCCCTCACCCGAGAAACCCTGGTGCTGTGGAAGGTGCCTCTAGATTCGCGCGCGCCGCTGCCGACCGCTGCCGCCGACACAGTCGCTACCACCTGGGGCTTTCAGGATGCCGCTAAAATTGAGCCCCTGGCAATGCGGGCAGTGCTGGCCGACCACCAGAACGGCGATTTTGCCAATATTCGCCGCGCCTTTGGCTATACCACGCTATTTCAGCCCCAGAAAGGCGTTACCCAGGCGGAGGCCGCCGCTGCCCTCTGGCGCTTTGGCAACCAAACCGAAGGCATCTCTGCAGAAGACTTGTTAGGGCGATCGTCTACCGAGTCAGGTTCTTCAGAACCGACCAACTCTACAAACTCTCTTTAATTTTTCAAAATCCATCCCCATCTTGGAGCTAGTGCTCTCATTTTCTCCTTCACCAACGGCGAGGACAGGGCAAGTTCACCCACTCACTCACTCACCCACCCCCTAGATAACGCCAAACAGCGACAGCCCCATCCCCACAAACGCCAGCCCCCCCGCCACAATCATGATGGCGGCGGGCATGGCTTTGCGGGTCTGCATCCAGCGACGAATGAAGATAAACACCAGGGCCGCCGTTACCCCCATGGCCATACCGGCCCCGCCAGCAGAACCAGCCTGCCACAGCCAGGCTCCGGTCAGCAGCAGGACGGCACTTACCAAGCCAGTGACCAATGACGCCTGACTGCGGGCTTGGGCATAACCAATCAAACCGCCGATCGCAGAGAGGGCAGCATAGGCGATCGCGCACAAAGCTCCAGTGGGCATAGCGGATTGCACAGTTAGAACTTTCCCAGGCTAGCGAGGTTTTTGCCGCTGCACAACCCTAGCGATCGCAGCCCTACAGCCATGTTTACAGCACCCGCCCCAAAAGCTTAGGACGACTTGCCAAAGGCTTTTTGAGCAGTTTGTGTGAGCCGCCTCGCTTAGTTCTAGCCTAATGACAACCGCCCCTACATGTATTAATCAACACATCTTTTGTGTATTACCTAATACCCAAAGCGTTATTCAGGAACAAAATCAACCCGATTTAAGTCTTATTCAAACGCCATCTATCCAAAGATAGAGATGTAGTTAATTCTCCACGGATAATTAATTATAAAGAAAGCGTGAAGATGAGAATATTTTCATGATTCCAGCAAAATGGCCATGATAACTTCCCTGACATAGAGCAGCGAGATACCTCTAAAAGCATTGAGGCATAAGCATTTTATTTTTCTGAAGTTATCCGAGATATTACAAAGGTCGTTTCATTTTTCTCAGAGGTGCCCCCTGTTTTCATAAAAAGCTAGCGAATCAGTGCTCTGTGTTCATCATCTTTTTTGTAAGACTCATCACTTATTCTTAGGAATAACGAGTTCATGAATCCCAGCCCAGGTCATGCATCCAGACGTTCCAGTATTTCTATCATTATCCCTGTGCACAACGGTGGCGAAAGCTTCCGCTGCTGCCTCGACAGCCTCAGACAATCCAGCCGCCAGCCCGACGAGGTGATTGTGGTTGCCGACGGCGACACCGACGGCTCGTGGGAGGCGGCCAAGGAGTTTGGAGCTAAGGTCTTTCGCTACGACTCGGCGGGTGGGCCAGCCCGTGCCCGCAACCGAGGCGCTGCCATGGCCCAGGGAGACATTCTGTTCTTCGTCGATGCCGATGTCACCGTCGCTCAAGACACTGTTCTCAGCGTCGAAGCGGCCTTTCAAAAAGATGTCAACCTGGCCGCGCTAATTGGCTCCTACGATGACCAGCCAGGGGCCACCAACTTTTTATCGCAGTATAAAAATTTATTTCACCACTACACCCACCAAATCTCATCCGAAAAGGCTTCAACTTTTTGGGGAGCCTGCGGAGCCATTCGCGCCGAGGCGTTTCGTGCCGTGGGCGGGTTTGACGAGCGCTACGTCAAACCCTGCGTTGAAGACATTGAGCTGGGCTACCGCTTGCGGCGATCGGGATACACCATTCGCCTGTGCAAGCACATTCAGGTCAAGCACCTGAAACGCTGGGAGCCTGTTTCACTGCTGCGGGCCGAAATTTTCTATCGCGCCCTGCCCTGGACGGAGCTAATTCTCAGCCAGGGACAGCCGATGAATGATCTCAACCTCGATCGCACCAATCGCCTGAGCGTAGTACTCAGCTTTGCGATGCTGGGCTGCCTAATCGGCGGATTGATTGAACCCTTTTTGTGGATCGTTGCTGTTGCCATCATGGTTGGGCTGCTGGTCATCAACCAGCGGGTCTACAGCTTTTTTTGGCACAAGCGAGGGCCGCTATTTGCCCTGCGCGTCATTCCCTGGCACTGGTTTTATTTTCTCTACGGCGGTGCTGCCTTTGCCTACGGGCTGGCGACCTACCGCTTTCGGCAATTTTCTACCTTTGCCGACTAATTTCCCAGCCATTCTTCCAAATTTTAATTAGTGCAGTTACCCCAATTTTTGGAGTTGAATCAATGCAGTCTCTACCTGTAGTTATTATTGGTGGCGGGCCAGCGGGTCTGACCGCCGGCTACGAACTCATGAAGCACGGCCAAAAATCGGTAGTGCTCGAAAAAGCCGACAAAGTGGGCGGCATTTCTCGCACCGAAACCTATAAAGGCTATCGCTTTGACATTGGTGGTCACCGCTTTTTTACCAAAGTCAGCGAAGTGCAAGCAGTGTGGAAAGAGATTTTAGGCGACGACTTTATCCAGACACCTCGAATGTCGCGCATCTATTATGACAACAAGTTCTACGACTATCCGCTGTCGCTGATGAAGACGCTCAAAAATCTCGGCCCCGTCACCAGCGCCTTGATTCTCTTTAGCTACCTAAAAGCCAAAGGGCAAAAATATATGAACCCCGAATTTGAAGCTGAAACCTTCGAAGAATGGGTAATTGACTGCTTTGGTGAACGCCTCTACCGAATTTTCTTCAAGACCTATACCGAGAAAGTATGGGGCATTCCCTGTAGCCAAATTCGCGCCGACTGGGCGGCTCAGCGTATTCAGAATATGTCGCTCAAGCAGGCGGTAATTAACGCTATTTTTGGCAGCCAAAATGCCAAGAGTCTAATCAAAAAATTTGACTACCCCCGCCTCGGCCCCGGCATGATGTGGGAGCGCTGCCAGGAGCTACTTGATGTGCACGGTTCGCCAGTTCACCTTAACACCGAGGTAGTGCGGGTAGAGCGGCAGGGCAAGCGCATAACTAAGGTGGTGGCCAAAAAGGGCGATGTCACATTTGACCTGGTGGGCGATCATTTTATTAACTCCATGCCCATTGCACTGCTCGTCAATCGCTTAGATCCGTTGCCGCCCGAAGAGGTGCTGGCGGCGGCACGGGGGCTCAAGTATCGCGACTTCTTAATTGTGTCGTTGATTATCGACAACCCCGATCTCTTCCCCGACAACTGGCTCTATATTCACAGCCCTGAATTTAAGGTAGGGCGCATTCAAAACTTCAAGAACTGGAGCCCCGAAATGGTGCCCGACCCCAGCAAAACCTGCCTGGGCATGGAGTATTTTTGCAGCGAAGGGGACGACCTCTGGGAAATGCCCAATGAGCAGCTAATCGAGCTAGCCTCAGCAGAAATTACTCGCCTGGGGTTAGGGGTTAAGCGCGAGGATGTGGAAGATGGCTGCGTGATTCGCCAATTTAAGGCCTACCCGGTATACGACGGCGAGTATCGACAGCATCTTCAGGTGCTGGAAGACTACATTCGCGGCTTTGAGAATCTGCAAACTGTGGGTCGCAACGGCATGCATCGCTATAACAACCAGGATCATTCGATGCTGTCGGCACTGCTGGCCGCCAAAAACATCGTGGGCGAAAATCACGACATCTGGAATATCAACGTTGAGCGCTCGTACCATGAGAACTTTACTGACCAGGAGTGGTCAAAGCTCAGACCGGGGGGTAAGGTGGTGCCCGCTGGTCAATCGCTTCCCCAAGCCGTCTAGCTAGCGCCCTGTGGGGGCAAACTGCCGTTTGCCCCCACAAAAAATGCTGAACTGTTGATTTGTACCTGTAGCGGGCAACCCCCTCGACGAGTCTCCTAATGCTTAAGGATGGTTGATCTATGACAGTGCCAAACGTGACCCTGGTGGTCTCGCCCCGAGAGCGCTTTAGCTACACCCAAACCAACTTGGAGAGCATTTATGAACACACCCAGATGCCCTTTAAGCTGGTGTATGTAGATGGCAACTCGCCCAAGCCCGTGGCCGAGTATCTCACGGCCCAGGCCCGTGAGAAAGGGTTTGAACTGGTGCGGGTTGACCACTTTCTTACGCCTAACCAGGCTAGAAATGTCGGCCTGGCTCGGGTAGATACGCCCTACGTCGTCTTTGTAGATAATGATGTGGTGGTCTCGGCCGGCTGGCTGGAGGCGCTGGTGCAGTGCGCCAACGAAACTGGGGCCGCCATTGTGGGGCCGCTCACCTGCCAGGATGAGCCCGTACATGAGACTATTCACTTTGCCAACGGCGAGGCCCGCATCATTGTCGATGTGAAGGGGCGGCGGCGACTGCGCGAGAAAATGTGTCGCCAGGGGCAGCGGGTGGCTCAGGTAGCCCACAAGCTAGAGCGCACGCCAGCGGAGCTGGTGGAGTTTCACTGCATGCTGGTGCGCAGTAGCGTGTTTGAGCAGCTGGGGCCGCTGGACGAAGGGTTTCTCAATACCAAAGAGCATGTGGATCTGTGCCTGGGGGTGGCCCAGGCGGGGGGCAAAATCTATTTTGAGCCGACCTCCGTGATTACCTACGTGCCAGGCATTGCCTGGAGCTGGGCCGACCTGCACCTCTACATGCTGCGCTGGAGCGATGCCTGGGAACGGGAGAGCCTGGTGCACCTGCGCCAAAAGTGGAACTTGCCCGAGGATGTTTACTTTAGCCAGAAGCTCAAAGCCCTGGGCTGGCGGCGGCGCCGAATGATTCTTTCGCCGCTGCTGCACCGCATGACCTTTGGGCTGGTGAAAAACCGGCTGGTGGAAAAGGTGCTGATGTATGGGGCGCTGGCACCAGTTGACCGGGTAATAAACCGCTATTTGACTGGTCGCCATGCTCGTTTGTGGTTACGGCCGCCGCGAGTTGCGGCTGTAGAGAGCTCCACTGAACTACCGGCGCGATCGCCCCAGGGGACGGTGAATGAAAATTCTTCTGCTGCATGATTACGGCACCGCCAGCGGCGGTGCGGAACTGCAAATGCTGTCGCTGCGCCAGGGCTTGAGCGATCGCGGTCACCAGGTGCGGCTGTTTGCCAGCGACGCCCTGCCCGTAGCGGGGCACCCCCAGCTGGCGGATGACACCTGCTTTGGCACCACCTCCCGGCTTCAGGTGCTGAGCCAAACCGCCAACTCCTCGGCCTACTGGCGGCTGCGGCGGGTGCTGCACGAGTTTCAGCCCGATGTGGTGCACATACGCATGTTTATGTGGCAGCTGTCGCCGCTGATTTTGCCACTGCTGCGATCGCGGCCCTGCATTTACCAAACCGCTGTATACAAGGCTATTTGCCCGGCGGGTACCAAGGTCTTGCCCGATGGCCGCCCCTGCCAGGAGGCTCCGGGGCGGGTATGCCTCACGGGGGGCTGTCTCACCCCTCAAACCTGGGCAGCGCTGATGGTGCAGCACCAGCTCTGGCAGCGCTGGCGCGGGGCCATTGACCGGGTGGTAGCCCTCAGCCAGGGCATGAAGACCCAGCTGGAGCAGGCGGGGCTAAGCCCAGTGGAGGTGATCTACAACGGGGTGCCGATTAGAGATCCCCGACCGGCTCTGCAAGGCCAGCCCACAGTGGTCTTCGCCGGGCGACTAGTGCAGGAGAAGGGAGTGGACGTGCTGCTGAAAGCCTTTGCTGTGGCTCGATCGCAGGTGCCCACCGCCCAACTACTGATCGCGGGCCAGGGTTCCGAGGGCGAAGCGCTGAAAGATTTAGCCCACCGCCTGAGGCTGGAAGACAGCGTCACCTGGCTGGGGCATGTGGCGCGACCTGAGCTCGAAGCCCACTTTGACCAAGCCTGGGTGCAGGCCGTGCCCTCCCAATGGGAAGAACCCTTTGGCAATGTCACCACCGAAGCGATGATGCGGGGCACGGCGGTGGTGGCCAGTGCCGTGGGGGCTCAGCCCGAGATCATCCACGCCGATCGCACCGGGTTTTTGGTGCCTCCGAGCGAAGTCGAGGCTTGGGGCGATCGCCTAACCCGGCTGCTGCAAGACCGGGAACTGGCGGAAACCATGGGCAGGGCGGGGCGCGATCGCGCCCTGACGAACTTTAGCGAAGCCAGCCGCACCGACCAGTTTTTGGCCCTTTACCAAAAATTACAGCACGGTTATCGAGCGAAGCCGTTGCCCGTAGGTCAATCGGCCCCTTTAGGTCTCTAAAAACCCCCTGGCTAGCCCTCCCTCGCTAAGCATCCGCTTTAACCTTTGGCCAACGAGCGTTTATGGCACCGTCTAACCCTCACCTTGAAACCACAGGCTTGCGATCGCGGCTCCAGCACCAGGCGCTGCGATCGGGGGTAGTTATGCTGGCAGCCCAGCCGCTCAAACTAGCCATTGGCATTGGCACAACAGCTATCTTGGCCCGCCTGCTGGTACCGGCAGACTTTGGTCTGCTGGCCATGGTGGCCCCGCTGCTGCTGATTGTTGATAGCTTGAGCAATCTGGGGTTAGAAACTGTCACGGTGCAGCGAGAAGAGCTAGACCAGGATCAGGCCAGCGCTATGTTCTGGCTGTCGCTCAAGATCAATGCCTTCATTATCAGCGCCATGGTGTTGGCCGGGCCTCTGTTGGCTTGGTTCTATGGTGAGCCCGCCCTCACTCCAATCACCGTGGGTATGGCCATTGGCGCGTTGAGCCTGTGTGTGTCATTTCAGCATTTGTCGCTGTTAAAGCGGCAGATGAAGTTTGGGCTGCTGACCACCATTGAGGTAGTGGCCATGGCGATGGCAGCAATTTGCGCCATCGCCGCTGCCCGCTCTGGCCTGGGGTTTTGGGCACTGGTCTTGCAGATTGTGGTAATGCAGGTAATTCAGGGCGGGGCGTACTGGCTACTATGTAGCTGGCGGCCAACGCCTGCAGCGGCAGGGGGGGTGACGGACTTACGCCCCATGGTGTCCTACGGGGCACACCTGAGCGGCTATCGGTTTTTAACGCGGGTGGGCACTCAGATTGATCGCGTTCTGCTGGGCTACCTGAGCGGGGCTCAGGCCCTGGGGCTATACTCCGTCGCCTACCAGTGGGCCTACTTCCCGTTCAACCAAATTTATTTTCCTCTGTTTGATGTGGCGATCGCTAGTCTCAGCCGCAGCTTACCCAACCCAGAGCAATACCGGGCTTACTGCCGCCGCAGCCTCATGCCAATTTTTGCGGTTTGCATGCCCGCTCTGGCCTATCTGTTTGTCACCGCCCAAGACGTGATCTTGCTACTGCTAGGTAGCCAGTGGACAGGCGCTATTCCGCTGTTTCGGGTACTGACGGTGGCCGTGTTTGTAGGCAGCCTGTACCGCGTCACTAAATGGATCTATGTCTCCTCGGGGCAAACCCAGCGGCAGCTGCGATGGAGCCTGGTTTACACCCCGGTGATGATGGTGGCCGTGGCCCTCGGTGCCCAGTGGGGAGCCTTTGGCATTGCCATGGGCTATACCCTCGGCATTTGCCTGTTGACCTACCCCTCGGTGCTGTACTGCGTAGCGTCATGCCCTATCACCATGGGAGATTTTATGGGCGCTGTCTGGCGGCCGGCGATCGCATCCCTGGTCTCCGCTGGGCTGCTATACCTAGCTATGCTGGCGCTGCCACCGAGTTCGGCCTTGGCGATCGGCCTGCTGATTCAGGGGCTGATCTATGGGTTTGCCTACATCGGTATTTGGCTACTTTTGCCGGGCGGCTACCGCGAAGCCAAAGGCATCATTCAGCTGTTGCTCAAGGCCAGATCAAAGCCGCAACCGTGAGATTTTGGGGTTCTTAAGCCAAAGGCTTACAACCTACACGTTCGTCTGTCCCTCGTAGATTTATTGAAATTCAGCGATGACACCCTACATCTTTTCCATTGTGATTCCCACCTACAATCGGCCTGAGCGGCTGGCCAGCTGTCTGCAAAGCCTGACGCGGCTGAACTATCCCCGCGACGGCTTTGAGGTGATTGTGGTAGACGACGGCAGCGCCCAGCCCATGGCTCCCACGGTGGAGCCCTTTGAGTCAGCCCTCAACCTGACGCTGCTGCGGCAGGTCAACAGCGGCCCCGCCCAGGCCCGCAACGCCGGTGCCGCCCGCACCCAGGGGCAGTACCTGGTGTTTACCGACGACGACTGCCAGCCCCAGGCCAACTGGCTCAACGCCCTGGCCACCCAGCTCGACCGGCAGCCCCTGGCCCTGGTAGGCGGCCACACCTTCAACGCCCTGCCCCACAATGTCTTCTCCACCGCCAGCCAGGTGCTGATCGACTACCTCTACAACTACTACAACAGCCGCCAGGCACCCAGCTTTTTTGCCTCCAACAACTTCGCCATGGCCGCCGAGCAGTTTCGGCAGCTGGGTGGGTTTGACACCTCCTTTCCCCTGGCGGCGGGGGAAGACCGGGAATTCTGCGATCGCTGGCTTCAGCAGGGGCTACCCATGGCCTACGCCCCCGAGGCGCGGGTTGACCACAGCCACCACCTGTCGCTGCGCCGGTTTTGGCGGCAGCACTTTAACTACGGTCGGGGGGCCTACTGCTTTCACCAGGTGCGGGCTCGCCGGTCAGCCGCGCAAGTCCAGGTCGAGCCGCTGAGGTTTTACTGGCAGCTGTTGACCTACCCCCTGGCACAGCAGCCCCCACTCCAGGGCCTGCTGCTGTCGGGGCTGCTGCTGGTGTCTCAGGTGGCAAACGTGGCGGGCTTTTTCTGGGAGCGCAGCCAGCAACCAGTGCCCCCCGCCTCAGCCCCCGCCACCCCCTGCTGAGTTTTTCTGGCCTGACTGCACCGCTAGCTCGCTGTACCGAGGGATTCCACTATGAAACTGCAATCCTTTAGCCATTCCCAGCAAAAAGTCTTCTTTCTCTGCGCCATTACCGCCATTTATCTGGCGATCGCCGCTTGGCTCGATTTTTTGCAGGGTCCCGCCTGGTGGGATGAAGCCGACTTTTGGAAGTCGAGTCTCACCTTTAGCGACAGCCTGCTGCCGTCGCTCTCGGATCTACGGGAGTACTACAGCCTCAACACCCCTCTGCCCTTCATGATGTTTGGCCTGCTGGAATACCTATTTGGCCGGGGCATGGTGGCGGGCCGACTGCTGAATTTGATTTTGTCGCTGGGGATTGTAGCCACCATTGGCTGGCCCAGCAAAGACCGGGGCGGGCGAGCGCTGCTGTGCCTGCTGGGGCTGTTTTTGTGCCCCTACTTTCTCTTTCTCAGCGGGCGGCTCTACACCGAGATGATCGCCTGTACCTGGGTGCTGTTGGGGTTTGTGGCCTACGTGCGCGATCGCCACTGGGTGAGCTGCCTGGCCTTTGTGCTGGCGATCGCCTCACGGCAGTACATGCTGGCCTTTCCGGCGGCGATCGCCACCTACGAGTTTTTGGCCGCCGCCAACCAGTACCGCCTCGGCCAGCCCGTCAGCACCAGTCAACACCAGCGCTGGCTGGCCCCGGCGATCGCCAGCCTGTCGTTTTTGGGCTGGGTTGCTCTGTTTGGGGGGCTGGCCCCCGCCGATGCGATCGCCGCCAAATCCCCCGATGTGCAAAAAAGCACCCTGGCCCTCACCCCCGGTGGGGCGATCAACTTTCTGGCCTTTGTCGGGGCCTACATCGTGATTCCAGAATTTTTGCTGTTTCGCCCCGCCGCTCCTCTCCAGGCCCTGCGAAACAATTTGCAGAAATGGCTGCTGATTGCGGCGGGCCTGCTCGTGGTCTGCCTAGTTTTCCCACCCCTAGATACCCCCTACGGCAACATGGGCAAGGTGGCCGACCTGCTGCCGTTTTACGGGCTGGTGATGGCGATGTACTACAGTCTGGCCCTGCTCACCTGCCTGCGCTTTGCCAAGCCAGATCTGCTGTTCTGGGTCATTGCCTTCAACGCCCTGATCATGATGAAAGCGATCCCCTGGGATCGCTACGTGCTGCCCCTGGCGGTAGCCTTCTGGTATCTCAAGTCCATTCGCTACCCCGGCACCGCCCCCCAGCCCCAGCGTGACACCATCCCTTAGGGGTTAGAACGGCCCGTCGCGTTAGGGCCAACGCCAGGAGCTCCCTAGAAGCATTAGCTGCGCAACCAGCGTCTTATACCAAATCCTGCTTGGTTACCCCCGATTGAACAGGGCGAATGCCATAGAGTCTCTGGCTCGGCTACGCCTACGCCCTTACGGTTTGACCTTTGGGGAATCGGGGCTATGTGATTCGGATTTGGTATTAAACCGGCCCCTGGCAAGCAGTAGAAAACTGCCGGGACAGACTCATCGCCTGGGAGGTCAACCGCACAATGGGCAACCCGAAAGTGCAAAGATGCGATCGCCGCCTGTGCAACGACCTGTAATTGCCAACAGCCCCAACAGCAAAAGATGCCGGTAGTTCTCTACCGGCATCTTGGCTACATCTGATCTCAAGCTAACTTTGAGCAACAGCTAGCTAGGGGAAGACTACAGCACGCCGAGGTTGGCCAGGCCCAAAATTGCTCCAGCTCCAAGGATATGGCCGAAGCTAGCGGTGCCCAGAACAGCGGGCAGACCAAACCCGCCAAACAGCTCTGGGGAGGGCATTGCTGGCGGTGAGCTGGGATGCTTGATAGTGAACTTGCCGATAGCGATCGCCAAAATATTGCAGAGAATCATCACGACGGCCACTTTAGGGCTCCATTCGAGCGTATTCGGAACCGCAGCTAAAATCGGTAGGAATGCCAATGTACCAGCCTCCATAAATGCAGTGGAACGGCAAATCGATTGCCTAGGCCCACTTTTTCATGGAGCCAGGAAATTCGGTCGGCAGCTGTTGCAAGACTTTACAATTTATAGGACAAGTGTTCACGACTGAGCCAGGGGAATGGAGGCGTCTAGATGCCAGCGATCGCGGCTCTAACTCGCGAATTCTCGGGCGATCTGATCTCAGCAAGGCTGCCCCGAGCCATTTGTAGCCGACTGCTCATCCGCGAGGTAACTAAACTATGGAACGAGGACTGCTGTGGCTGCCCCTGCTGGCGGTATTTCTTGGCCTAGCCTGGGCTGGCCGACACGAGTTTCAAAAGGTGCAGGCCTACGAAGCCTGGGCCACCGGGTTCGATCGCAGCAAGTACGACATCCGTTCAATGCTGGGGCAGCGGGGCGATGACCTCACCTGGGGTCGCCCTACCCGCCAGGGGCCCATCGACCTCACCACCCTGTCGCTCCAGCAGGTGACCACCCTCCAGCTCGAAATCAATGGGGAGGTCGTGCCCGCTGACCAGGCTAGCCCTACGGGCAAATCGGTGGAGCTTACCCTGGCCACCGCCAGCGGCGAAACCTACCGCATCCCCTTTACCGACGGCGATCTGGCCCAGCGCTGGGAAAAAGCGTTGCATCAATCTCTTCAGGCGCTAAAATCGGCATCAGCTTAACGGCAGCCTGGCGTTGGCGGGGGTTTAGCCCTTTCTAACCCCTGAGTTGTGTTTTGCGGCAGCTCCGATCGCCGGGCGACTTCGCCCACACCCCGATGCCATGACCCGTGTATCTTCCCTGTCTCGCGACGAACTCAAGACCCGGCGCAAAAGCCTCCGACGACGGCGGCGGGTTTCGATTAGCCAGGCGCTCTGGCGGTTTTGGGCGCTCTCTGGGCTGACGGCGGCCATTTTTTGGGGAGCCACCCGTCCCGTGTGGCTGATCCACAGCCCCAACCAAATTAATGTGACCGGCAACGAACTGCTCAGCGATGAAATGGTGCAGAGCCTGGTACCGCTGAGCTATCCCCAGCCGCTGATGAAGGTGGAGCCGGAGGTGCTGGCCCGACAACTGCGCGATCGCGCCCCCATCACCACCGCCGAAGTCACGCGGCAGCTCTTGCCGCCGCGCCTCAATGTGCACGTGCAGGAGCGGGTGCCGGTAGCGGTGGTGCTGCCCGTGGGCAAGGCCAACAGCACCGATACACAGTATCTCCAGGCCGGTTTTCTCGACGCCCACGGGGCTTGGATGCCCCTGGCCAGCTTTGGCCTGGGCACCGCCTCGCCCCAGCTACCCACCCTGCAACTGCGCGGCATTCAGCCCCACTACCAGCGCTACTGGCCCCAGATCTACGAAACCATCGTCGGCAGCCCGGTGGCCATTACCGAGATTGACTGGCACGACCCCAACAACCTGGTGTTCGAGACCGCCCTGGGCACGGTCTACCTTGGCCCCTACAGCCCAGAACTCGAGCAGCAGCTGGCCACCCTCGACAAAATGCGCAACCTGCCCAATCAGCTCGCCGCGTCTGAGGTGGCCCGCATTGATCTCAGCAACCCCGACGTGCCCTCGATCGCCGTGGTCAATACCGCCGATCCGACGGCGAGCCCGGCAACGGTGGCTCCCAACGCAAACCCATAGACAACTCAAGCCCATTCTTATCCTAGGGGTGCTCCTGAATTTTAAGTAGAGGTTTATATATAAGGAATATAAGAACCACGCTGTTGATGCAAAGAGGCCATTTTTCCTAGTTAAATGGTTAAATCAAGTAGTTTAAGACTTGCCAAGGCGATTTGGTTTTTTCCGGTGAAGTACTCTATAGTTGTCTAGCATCAGCCGGGGTTTAGATTTTTAGGGCTTAGGTGTTATCTTCGGTTATCTAGTACGGGTAATTACTATATTGTCTACGGCCTCAACCTCTATGACCCCCGACGAACCCCACGGCAATGGTGCTGGCCACAGCGACGCTGACTATGAGGCTTACTCGTCTCATCAGGCTGAGGCTTCAACCTCTGACCTGGTTCCGGTAGCTGATGCTGTGACCGCCTTCGCTGGCCCGTCTAACCCGTTTAGCCACGGCGAGCTTAACTCCAGTCAACCCCACAATGCCAGAGCTATGCCCGGAGAAACGTACACCAACAACACGGCTTTGCCCAGCAGCGTCGCCCGCATTAAGGTCATTGGGGTCGGCGGCGGCGGCTGTAATGCCGTCAACCGCATGATTAGCAGCGGCCTATCGGGGATTGAGTTCTGGTCTATCAACACCGATGCCCAGGCCCTCGACAACACCACCCAGACCAACAGCCTGCACATCGGTCAAAAGCTGACCCGTGGACTGGGCGCGGGGGGTAACCCTGCCATCGGCCAAAAGGCCGCTGAAGAATCGCGAGAAGAAATTGCTGCGGCCCTAGAAGAGTCTGACCTAGTCTTTATCACCGCTGGTATGGGCGGCGGCACGGGGACAGGGGCGGCCCCAATTGTGGCCGAGGTCGCTAAGGAAGCCGGAGCGCTGACCGTTGGCGTCGTCACCCGTCCCTTCACCTTTGAGGGACGCCGCCGGATGAACCAGGCCGATGAGGGCATTGCCGCTCTCCAGGGCCGGGTCGATACCCTGATCATCATCCCCAACGACAAGCTGCTGTCGGTAATCTCTGAGCAGACCCCGGTGCAGGAGGCCTTTCGCACTGCCGACGATATTCTACGTCAGGGGGTGCAGGGCATCTCTGATATCATCACCATCCCCGGTTTGGTCAACGTTGACTTTGCCGACGTGCGAGCCATTATGGCCGACGCGGGCACGGCCCTAATGGGCATTGGCATGGGCTCGGGCAAATCGCGGGCACGGGAAGCAGCGATCGCAGCCATTTCTTCCCCACTGCTCGAATCCTCCATTGATGGTGCATCAGGAGCCGTGTTTAATATCACTGGCGGCTCCGACTTGACCCTCCACGAAGTCAACGCCGCCGCCGAGATTATCTACGAAGGGGTCGATCCCAACGCCAACATCATCTTTGGCGCGGTGATCGACGAGCGCATGCAGGGCGAAGTCTGCATCACCGTAATTGCCACCGGGTTTAACACCCGCGCCGGGGCTCAGCCCGAGATCGAGGTTGCCCGCGTCACCCCCTTTAAGCGCAACCTGGCGACGCCGCCCATCACTCCTCCCGCCAGCGGTGGTGCAGGTGGCTTGGGGGCTGGGCTAGATATCCCTGAGTTTTTGCAGCGGCGGCGGCCTAACGGCAACCGCTAGCCATGACGACGCCACCTCCCTGGCCTGCGGCCCTGACCATCGCTGGCTCTGACAGCGGCGGCGGGGCTGGCATTCAGGCCGACCTGCGCACCTTTGCCTTTCATCTCGTCCATGGCACCTGTGCCCTGACCTGCGTGACCGCTCAGAATACCCTGGGCGTCACGCGGGTTGATGCCTTGTCGCCGGAAGCGGTGACCGCTCAGATCGAAGCGGTGACCAGCGACATTGCGGTGCAGGGGATCAAAACCGGCATGCTGCTCAACCAGGGCATTATTCAGGCGGTGTCGGAGTCGCTCAGAGCATTGCCAACGACTTCGGTAGTGGTGGATCCTGTGATGGTGTCGCGCACCGGGGCGCAGCTAATTGATGACGATGCGATCGCCACCCTCACCCGCCACCTGATTCCCCAGGCCCGCATTCTCACCCCCAACCGCTACGAGGCTCAACTGCTCAGCGGCTTAGCCATCGCTACCCTGGCCGATATGGAAGCGGCTGCCCGCAAAATTCACCAGCTTGGCCCCCAAGCCGTCCTCGTCAAAGGGGGTGGTATGACGGATGCTCTGCGCAGCACCGATGTCTGGTTTGACGGACACGAGGTGGTGGTGCTAGAGGCCGAGGTGGTGGAGACGAAGCACACCCACGGCACTGGCTGCACGCTATCGGCGGCGATCGCCGCCAACCTAGCCCTGGGCAAAGACCCGCTGACCGCCGTCAAAGCTTCAAAGGACTACGTCACCAACGCCCTCAAGCACGCCCTGGCGATCGGCCAAGGGCAAGGCCCCGTCGGTCACTTCTTTCCGCTTCTACATAAATAGGCGGGGTTTAACCTAATCAAACCCCGCTTACTATTTATTGATCCTTCGTTTGCGGCCACACCGATTCCCAGTCGGGGCACTGGCGTTCTTCTTCGGGGCCAAAGGGGTGCATGGCGCACACCAGGGTATTGCCGCCGTAGGATTGACCGCAGAAATTGCGACAGCCCACACAGGCCGGGTAATTTTGCAACAGCGGCTCCACAGTGCTGTTGAAGGGGCCTGAGACCTCTTCAAACCACTGGTCAATGCCCGACAGCCCGGTCACCAGTGGCCCCAAAACTTCGTTCAGCTCGTCAGCCACATAATTGATTTCAGCATTGAGCGTGACTCGAAAGGGCTCAACCACATGGTTGATCTCGACCACAATGCGATCGATTTCGGGGTCAATGGCTTCCTGCACCTGCTCAGCCCACTGATCGGTTGTCTGCACCAGGGCATCGGAAGCGCTGGCGATCTGTTCAACCAGCTCATCGAGCCAGCGCTCGGTGTCCTCAGAGAGCTGCTGGGTCAAATCTTGCACGGCATTGCCAAAGGCATCAAACAATTGCTTAGACCAGTCGTCCATGGGCTAGTTACTCGACTTTTGCTTGAGGGTTTCTAGTTCTTGGCGCAGGGCGGCCACCTGCTCGCGCAGAATTGCCGTTTGGGCTTCGGTGGGGTTCACTACGGTGGCTAAGGGAGCCTCGTCATCCAAAATTTCGATGGGTCGGGGCTGGGCCAGGTTCTCAGGCGTGGTATCTGCCGCATCTTGAGCACGGTTGACCATCTCATTGACCAGTTTTTGAGCTTCTTCAGCGGTAATTTCGCCCCGCGCCACCAGCTCATTGACAATGCCCTGGGTCTGTTCGCGCAGATCTTTGAGGGTGTCACCCGCCTTCTCGCCCGCGTAGGAAGCGACCCCGACCCCTAGATAAAATGCCTTCTTAACCAAATCTCCAAAACCGGCCATGGTTAGCAGCCTCCCGTTGCTCTGTGTACCCTGCCAGCTTAGAAAAGATGCTGGCCCAATGACCAGGGGCAATGGCACGCCGTCTCAGGCGGAAAACCCCACCCCCTAGCCCCAGGCTAAGCAAAACTAGCAAAATTGAGGATAGTCAGAAATCTTACGTTACGCTGGCGGCTGAAACGGTGTAGAGAAATTCCAGTTCAGCGACAAACTAAAAGACCCGGAGTCCACGCCTGTCACAAGCATCCCGTAATGCTGCTACCTTCCGGTCCTGACATGATTTGGGCGTTGCGACCGCATGGGTCCGAGTCATCTCTACTATAACACTTGCCTTCATGACCAACCAACGACTCCAGCAACAAATCCAGGGCAAACGCATACTCAGGAAGCGAGAACTCTAAGCAGGTAGTCGTTGTCCCAGCCAGCCTTAAGCCGTTTCGCCTTCTTGCCGACCTTTGCAGAGGACTCCTGCGTGAGCAGGTTAAGGGCAA
>JAHHIH010000037.1 GCA_019358835.1 Tildeniella torsiva UHER 1998/13D | reverse complement strand
GGGGGGCCTCTAAATCGGCCTCTGGCACTACCTCTGCCTCGTTCGCTGACGGGTACTCGCCGTCAAGGGCAGAGGAGGTTGAGTCCAGATGGCACTGGTTAACGCTGACGCCAAAGCGCTTCACCGCCTGCATCGCTACCTTCAGAAAAAACAGCGTCGTGCCGTACTCAAACAGGCGATCCAACACCCGCCCCAGGCGGTCATCGTTGAGATGCCCCGCTGTAATACCAGGCCCCAGCAGGTGCTCCACGGGTTTGCCGTTGAAAAACTCGCTGAACAAGTACAACGGCGCGCTGACAAACCCCAACCCATTGAGAATCATCGCTTTCAGCACTTGCCCTGGACTGATGTGGTTTAGGCTATGGGCTTCGAGTAGCTCGTCGGCTAGCTCTACCATCCCGACCTCATCCACTAACGCGGCCACTAAGCCCAAGTGATCTAGATTCTCTATCTTCAAGGCGCGATCCCAATGCGTGCCCTGAGCTTACCCCAACCGCTCTAAATATCCATTTCGTCAACCTGCGGAATGTCGGCTTTAAGCCCAGCCTAAAATTTCCAATTCGAATCCTGTAAAAATTGTCGTAGCCTTTAAGCTTTGTGAGATTCTTGATGTCGGCTAACGAGGCTGACAATTTAATCTCATCAATAGCATCACTAATCTAATTAAGCAAATGCTGGTCTTTGAGGCGCTTTAGGTCTTTCTTAAAGCTACCTCTGAACCTTATCTTCACGCTTCACCCTTGAGAATAGCTTGAATATCGGCTTCATCAACGAAATCAGTTTCTTCGCCTTCAAGGATGGCATTAGCTAGGCCCACTTCTTCCAGAGCATCAAGTATAAGCTCGTAAAATATCTCACGTTTTTGTTGTAATAGTTCTACCAAAACTTCGGTTAGCAAGGCTTTAGTTTTGTCGTCATCAAGGGTGAGTTGCATGATTGGTGGCTAAGAGTAAATTGCGTTGGGAATCGCTGCTGGCCTGCTTTTGAGCGTTGGTCATTGCCTGGGTGCTGCGTACTTCAGATCAAATGAAGTAGTGGCGGTCTATAGAAGCTTTAGTCAGTGCCCCTAAGATCGCAGACCTGCAAGTCTTGTTTGAGCGTGGTGACTCGTTCACTAGTCATTAATGTTGCAGAAACAGTCCCATCGTAACCGCAAACTTTGAAGCGAAAACCCTGCTACTTCGGCGGATACACCGGTTCTTTGTCGATCACGACCGGCTTTTGGTACAGCAGTGCCGTAAAGGTCACCGTCGAGCCCAGCCCTTCGCCCATGCTGATGAACTGCACCACACCGCCCATGGCTTCGACTAGGCGCTGGGAAATCGCTAGGCCCAGACCGGTACCGCCATACTGACGGGTGCGATCGCCATCCACCTGACTAAAGCTTTGAAACAGGCGATCCTGCTTTTCTAGCGACACGCCAATGCCCGTGTCGGCCACGCTAATTTTCACCAGGCCGGGCCAGGGTTTGCCCTGGTATTCCACCTTTTGGGGTTTCACCTCGGCGCTGATAGTGACACCGCCCTCATGGGTGAACTTGATGGCATTGCCCACCAGATTAATCAGCACCTGGAGCAGGCGCTGATAGTTGCCGTTGACGGTAATATCGTCGCGGGTGGCGGGCAGCAAAATCTCCAGGTATAAATTCTTTTGGTCAGAGAGCGGGCGCATAAAGTTTTCCACATCGGCCAGCAGCTCTTTAAGGCTAATTGGCCCCATGTCAATCTGCATTTTGCCCGCTTCAATCTTGGCGATGTCGAGCACATCGTTGATTAGCTGCAAGAGGTGAATGGCTGACTTGTGGGCCTCTTCAATGAATTCTTCTTGCTCGGCGGGGTCGTCGGCCATACCGTCGAGCACCAGCCTGAGAAAGCCGATCATGCCGTTGAGCGGGGTGCGCAGTTCGTGGGAGGTGTTGGCCAAGAACTCGCTTTTCAGGCGCGAGGCTTCTTCGGCCTGCTGACGGGCTTCTTCGGCCTGGCGGCGGGCCTCCTGAAACTCAAGCTGCTTTTCCATCAGGCTGGCGTTGGCCTGTTGGAGTTTAATGGCCAGGGCGTGGCTTTCGCCAAATAGGGTGGCGTGGGCGATCGCAGTCCCCACCTGATCAGCCAAATCGGTGAGCAAATTTAGCTCAATGTCTGACCAGGGGCGATCGGGGCGATCGTGGAGGACGATAAAGCCATTGATGGTGTTTTGGTAGCGGGTAGCCACCGCCACAATAGACGGGTCAGCGGGCTGGCGAGACGGCACCACCGCCACCGACGACTGAGCCGCCGTGCTGAGGTAGGGCGTTTCGGCCAGCAGCCACACCTGCCCCTGCCAACTGGGCAAGTCGCCCGATCGCATATATTCAGCTGCTACCATGGCCGACTCAGGGGCCATATTCGGGGCCGCCTTACAGCTGCACACCAAACAGCGATTCACTCCAAATAAATCACCCAAGCCCTCTACGGTCTGCTGGCGAATAATCTCTAGATCCAGCGTCCAGCGGACATTGCGGGTGATCTGGGTGAGCCGGGGCGAGTAGGTTTGCAGCTGGGCATAGGCTCCGGGTAAGGTCTCTTGGGCCAGAGCGGTAACGTCTAAGGCCCGCAGCCAGGGACTACCTGCCAACCCGTGTAGGTCGGCCAGGTAACCTGTAGCGGCAATGCGAAACAGCTGACCGTCTAGGCCAATTAGAGGTTGCAGCACCCACTGCACATCAATGCTGTGGGAACCCAACGGGCATCGCCCCGGCAGCTGCACCGGTTCGTGGCGGGTAGCTAAGCTTTCGAGGGCCTGACCCAGTGCGTGGGGGGTGGCAAAGGAAACGATTTCGGCCAGCGATCGCCCCACCCAGTTAGCCGTTAGCGTTTCCGGCAGGGCTTTGACCCCCACGGTCTGAATCGACTCCACCACCGCCGCAGGGCTGAGCACCATGATCCAGGCGGAGATAGCCTCCGCTGGGCTGGCCGTCGCCAAGGTCGGGAAAGGGGGTCGCGATCGCATAGAGGTACGAGGCCGGAACGCTCCCATGGTAACCAACCGATCGCGCGGATGGCTCTAGTTGAGCTGGAATTAGAAAGGTTTAGGATGCCAGGTCTAGGTTTCAAGGGGCAGCCTTAGACCTGACGCCGTATACCTTGAACCCTAGGGCTGCCAACATCTAATCGTTCCACTCGCCCTTGGGGGGCACCGTCGGGTTGCGGGGCAGATGGCGCACTAAGTCATCTTCGTAGCGGCGATCGCCCCGCAGCCACTGGCGCAGGGCAACATCGATCACCTTGCTGGGGTCGGGAGAAAGGTGGGTGACCTGGTCGAGCAGGTCTTTGTCGATTTGTACCGAGAGGTCGACTTTTTCCGCCGACCGTTCGCCGGAAGGAGAGGCAGAGTGTTGCATAGTGAGTGGCCTAACTGCCGGGTATGGGGTGGATTGAATTTATCATCAGTCTAAGCCCTGGCATAGACAGGTTTGGCGTTAACGCCCACAACCCCCGCCAGATTAGGTCTGAAGACCTTGACATAACAAGTCTATCTCCGTTGTCTTTCTCATCTCCTCACCTTTCCTAACCACTCACTCACCTACCCACCTACCCACCTACCCATCCACTCCCCCCTCCCGTCGCCGAGCATTCGCCAGACGAGGGATTACAATATTAAAGTCTGTAAACTATATGCCGCTGGTAAGCCTTGTATGACAGAGGTTCCCGTCTCTCAGATTCGCAATTTTTCGATTATTGCCCACATTGACCACGGCAAATCGACCCTGGCAGACCGGCTGCTCCAGCGCACCGGCACCGTCAGCGATCGCGATATGAAGGCGCAGTTCCTCGACAATATGGATCTGGAGCGAGAGCGGGGCATTACCATCAAGCTCCAGGCCGCCCGCATGAACTACAAGGCCCAGGACGGCAAAGACTACGTCCTCAACCTGATCGACACCCCAGGGCACGTCGATTTTTCCTACGAGGTGTCGCGTTCCTTAATTGCTTGCGAAGGGGCGCTGCTGGTGGTCGATGCCTCCCAGGGAGTCGAGGCCCAAACCCTGGCCAACGTCTACCTGGCCCTGGAGAACAACCTTGAAATCATCCCGGTTCTCAACAAAATCGACCTGCCCGGTGCCGAACCCGAACGTATTCGGCAAGAAATTGAAGACATCATCGGCCTCGATTGCAGCGGTGCCATTCTGGCCTCCGCCAAACAAGGAATCGGCATTGACGAAATTTTAGAATCGATCGTTTACCTGGTGCCGCCTCCGGCGGACACGGTCGATCAACCCCTGAGAGCGCTGATCTTTGACAGCTACTACGACAGCTACCGGGGCGTAATCGTCTATTTTCGCGTCATGGATGGCACCCTTCGCCGCAAAGACAAGGTGCGGCTAATGGCCTCGGGCAAAGAGTACGAAGTTGATGAACTAGGCGTGCTGGCCCCCACTCAAATCGAGGTGGATGAGCTTCACGCGGGAGAGGTGGGATACTTCGCCGCCTCTATTAAAGCCGTGGAAGATGCTCGGGTCGGTGACACCATCACCCTGGTGCAAAATCCTGCTTCCCAAGCGCTGCCGGGCTACGCCGAAGCCAAGCCCATGGTCTTCTGCGGCCTCTTCCCCATTGTGTCAGACCAGTTTGAGGAGCTGCGCGAAGCCCTCGAAAAGCTCCGCCTCAGCGACGCCGCGTTGCAGTACGAGCCGGAAACCTCTAGCGCCATGGGCTTTGGCTTCCGCTGCGGCTTTTTGGGCCTGCTGCATATGGAAATTGTGCAGGAGCGTCTGGAGCGTGAGTACAACCTCGATCTGATTACCACCGCGCCCTCGGTAATCTACCGAGTCACCACCATTCAGGGCGAAGTGCTCGAAATTGACAATCCCAGCACCCTACCCGACCCCCAGGCCCGCGAAAAAATCGAAGAGCCGTACGTGCAGCTCGACATGATCACCCCTGAAGAATATGTGGGGGCTTTGATGGAGCTATGCCAGAACCGGCGCGGCGAATTCAAAGACATGAAGTACCTGGCCCAAGGCCGCACCACCTTGATCTATGAGTTGCCCCTGGCCGAGGTAGTCACCGACTTTTTTGACCAGATGAAGTCCCGCAGCAAGGGCTACGCCAGCATGGAATACCACCTGATTGGCTACCGCGAAAACCACCTGTCGCGGCTCGACATTTTGATCAATGGTGACCCGGTCGATTCGCTGGCGTCCATCGTCCACCGCGATAAGGCCTACTACGTGGGCAAAGCCCTGGTCGAAAAGCTCAAAGAACTGATTCCGCGCCACCAGTTCAAGATTCCGATTCAGGCGGCGATCGGCAGTCGGGTGGTGGCCAGCGAGAGTATTCCGGCCCTGCGCAAAGACGTGCTGGCTAAGTGCTACGGCGGCGATATTTCGCGTAAGAAAAAGCTGTTGCAAAAGCAGGCTAAGGGTAAGAAGCGCATGAAGGCTGTTGGTACCGTTGATGTGCCCCAGGAAGCCTTTATGGCCGTGCTCAAGCTGTCCTAGTTTCTGGTCAGTCGCGGCCTGCTCAGGGAATGCTAGCCCTGTAGGTTGACCTGGAGCAGGCCGCGATGAAATTTAGCTTGGTGATTACCACCTATAACCGGCTGGAGCTGCTGAAGCGGGCGATCGCCTGCGGTCTTAACCAAACCGTGCCCTGCGAAGTCGTTGTCGCTGACGATGCCTCCACCGACGGCACTGAGGAGTATGTGCGCAGCCTGGGCAGCCAGGTGGTCTACCACCGCAATGCCCAAAATCTCAACCACGCCGCCACGGTAAACAACGGGGTGGCCGCCGCTAGCGGCGACTGGGTTAAGTTTCTCGATGACGACGACTATCTAGCACCCGACTGCATTGAGAAAATAGCGGCGGCGATCGCCCAGCATCCCCAAGCCGTGCTCTGCTCCTGCCAGGCCATTCAGGTTGATGAGCACGGTACTGAAATTCGCCGCACCTCTGCCACCGGCCCCGGCCAAGTCTTCTACATTCCCCAAAGCGCCATCCATTACGGCATGCTGATGGATCAGGTGCCCTTTGGCACCCCGGCCCAGGTGGCGGCCCGCCGCGATGCCTTCTTGCAGGCGGGCGGCTGGGATGTGACCATGACCACCAACTACGACGACATCGACGCCTGGGTAAAGCTGGCCGATTTCGGCGATGCGCTGTTCATCAACGAGTGCTTGACCTACCGCACCATCTGGGCCGGGGGCTACGAGCAAAAAATGTCGCTTAGCCACCGTATGGCGTTGAATTTGACCATCAAAGAACGCATCTATGGCCGGGTGAATGAGGGATACCGCGATCGCATCCCCACCCTGGCCGCCATTGGCCAATACCTGCATCTGCATTGGGGCCTGGTCGCCCTACGCCAGCGCCAGGTCGCAGCTGGTCTCTCCCTACTGGCCCCCGGTGCCCTGTCACCTGAGGCCTGGCAACTGCTGGCCCAGGCCCGCAAACTGCGATCGCAACCAGCCACTAATAGCCTCGTCCCTCGTACCGTCCTAGTTCCCTAGGTGCTCAAAAATCGTCGTCATCATCCACAGGCTGAATCGGTTGCTGCACTAAGTCTCGCCAGGCCGCAAAAATTTCAGGTGCTGCATTTAAAGCTATAAGCTCTTCCGTTACTGGGCCTGGGTCAACTTTGAGATCTGGGAAGGTCAGTAGCAGCATGGCAATATCGCGCCAATCGGTACCGGCTTTGGGCTTGCCCCGGCGCTGGTGGAGGGCAACTACCTTATAGGCAATCAGCGTGGCTGGTGCCATAACCAAAACAGAGGCAATCGACTCAGCCGGGGGCAGAACTGCTACCTGTCTGATGTCTACCAGATGACGATTGCCGTTTTTTTGAAGTTGGTAAACGCGATAGCCTAATCCAGCTTTAATTTCTCGAACGCGAACAGCAATTTGGAACTTCTCGGCCAGTAGCTGACGCACTTCGTCGGCCAGCGCAGCGGCGCGGGGGGAAATTAAATCAATATCCTGGGTCATCCGGGGTTCGCTCACCCAAGCATTGACGGCTTGTGCCCCAAAAATTACCGCATCGGTGCGATCGCGCAAAAACTCCAGCACTACCGCCTGAATAGTCGCCAGCGGCAGCGATTCTGCCATAGCAAATTCCTGAAACGTGAGTACTCCAGCGTTGAGCATTGATGCTGGCTCCAGTAAAACCATGCAGAGTTTCTAGCTAAAGCTTAGCCTGACGGCGAGCTCTAAACTCCTAACCTGCCACGGCGCTAGGGATTCCCACTCCGCCGACCGGGCCTGCTCCAGCAGGTTTACAGAGACTATCACCTCCACAGGCAGACTGCCACCGATGGCGAGATCGCTCTGAATACCAGCGCTTTCGTAGCCACGCAGAATGTATTGGTGATCTGAATCTTCTGCCTGCTTGAGGGCCGCCAGCACAAAGGACGTGTCGCCAAAGTCGAGCCAGCTTTTGGCGGTGGGGCTATCTGATGAGATCGGAGAATGCTCTGACAAAGACATCTTGGGTAAAACAGCCCGAATAGGCAGGTTGAAGTTGCGGGCGGCCTGCACGGTTTTGGCCTGCTGCCAACTTTGGATATGGGGATAAATGGCGTAGCTGAAGGTCTGAAGGCCGCGATCGCACCCCGGATCTGGCCACACCGGAGCCTTGAGCAGCGTCAGCCGCAGCTGACTGGGCGTGGCATCAAACCCGTGCTTGTAGTCGGTGAGAATGCTCACGCCGCGATCGCCGTCGCTAAGGTCAGCCCAGCGCAGGGCGGGTACTTCCCACTTGGCCTGGTCTTGGGGCGTGGCGGGTGTGGTCGAGCGGGCGATCGCCCCAAAGGGAATTTCATAGGTCGCCTCAGCCGCCGACACCGTCAGCGGAAACGCCGCCTTCAGCACTACTTGAGTCTCTTGCCAATCGACTTCGGTATGAACCGCAAGCACGGGAGAATACACCTCTAAACGGTAGTCTTGGACGATGGTGGACTGATTGAAGCGATGAACTACCCGGAGGGTCTGCCGCACGGGGCCATACTCAACCCAGCTCATACCTTTGAGCACAAACGCATCTAGGGGATGGTCTTGGTAATCGGGGGCAATATTCCATGCGTCCCAATACTGGCCCTCGTCTTTGAATGCCTGGAGCTGGTTTCCACAGCCTTGGAAGGTTTCGGTGCCGGTGGCTTTGTGGATCAGGCTAGCGATGCCGCCCGTGGCTGGGTCGATGGTGGCTTGCAGGTGGGCATTCTCTAAAATCCACTCAGCGGGGGCTGCACTGGGTGGGGCCGTCTC
Source organism: Tildeniella torsiva UHER 1998/13D (assembly GCA_019358835.1). GTDB lineage: Bacteria > Cyanobacteriota > Cyanobacteriia > Phormidesmidales > Phormidesmidaceae > Nodosilinea > Nodosilinea torsiva. Next base: position 23,930 of record JAHHIH010000037.1, on the reverse strand, counting down.
AGCAGGAATCAGCCAGATCAGGCAGTAGCCCACCGAAGGAATAGCGGGAACGTAGACCAGCAAGGAGGAAGAGTTAGCCTGATCAGGCTGGGCAGACAGCGTTTGGCCCTTGGCATCCTGCACTTGCCAGGAAGTTTGAGCCAGGGCGGGAGGCAGCGCGATCGCCACCACTTCGCTGCGCTCCCAATTCAGCGGGTTAAACAGCACCACGGGCACAGCATCAGGATGGGGAGGCGAGGCTAGGGGACAGCGCTCGGCGAGAGCCTGAAGAGAGGTTTGCAGAATGCGATCGCCCATCCCCAACGCCGCCTGCCATTCCTCGTTCGCCTGCTCAAACACCTCGGGGATCGACGACCCCGGCAAAATATCGTGGAATTGGTTAAACAGCACCTGCTTCCAGGCGGTTTCTAGCTCGGCGGCAGGATAGGGCTGAAGCCCGTAGATCGCGGCAATGGAGGCAAACAGCTCCGCCTGAAACAGCATGTCTTCGCAGCAGCGGTTGTACTGTTTTTGGTCGCCGTGGGTGGTGTAACAGCCCCGGTGGAGTTCGAGGTAGAGTTCGTCGTTCCAGGTGGGGAGGGAGGGGGTAAGAGAATTTTGAATTTTGAATTTTGAATTTTGAATTGAAGGCGACGGGTGAATTGAAGGCGACGAGGAAGTGAGCCGGTCGAATAGGGGGACGGCATGGCCCCAGGTAAGTGTGGGGAAGAAGGGAGAACTGGCCCAGCGCTGGGCTTTGAGCAGCATGTCGCGGGTGGGGCCACCGCCGTGGTCGCCAACGCCGGGGAGCCAGAGGGCATCGGCAAACCCCGTATGGGCTTCCCACTGGCAGGCGTATTCGGCCATGGCGACGGGGTCAATGTCGGTGCCGATGGGGGGCAGGGTGACGCCTGTGATCGCGGTGCCGTCGAGCCCCTGCCAGCTAAACAGGTCGTGGGGAAAGGGGTTGGTGTCGTTCCAGCGGAGTTTTTGGGTGGCAAAGTAGCGGATGTTGCCCTGGCTGAGCAGCTGGGGCAGTTGCCAGCAAAAGCCAAAGGTGTCGGGCAGCCAGGCGATCGCGCTCACCCCGCCAAACTTCTCGGCACAGTAGCGCTGGCCGTAGAGAATCTGTCGGGCGATCGCTTCTCCCCCCGGCAGGTTCAGATCAGGCTCAACCCACAGCCCGGCATCGATCGCCCACCGTCCGGCTTTAACTTCTTGCTGAATGGTGACGAATAGCTCGGGGCGGTGCTGCTCTAACCAGGCAAACAGCGCTGGGGAAGAATGGCTAAAGGTCAGCTCAGGAAAGTCTTGCTGAAGCGATAGCACGGAGCGGAAGGTGTTCTCGGCGGCTTCCCAGGTTTCGGGGACGGGCCAGAGCCAGGCTAGATCTAAATGGGCGTGGCCCAGGCAGTAGAGGGTGCGCTGCTTCAGCCAGGGCGAAAACGACTTTAGGGCATCCCGCACGCGCAGCAGGGAGGTGTGGAAGCGGGGGCGATCGCCCACTTCATCCCAATCAATTCCCTCAAGAGCCTGAGTGAGGATGTCGAGCTTGTTGGGGTCAAACTGGGCCAGGTAGGTAGCCAGCACCGCCAGCTCGTCGGCCACAAAGCCGGGTTCGGGGCAGTCATCCGCCAAGGCTTCAAATACCAGTTCGGCCTGCACCAGTGCCCCTTCATCGTGACCTGGGCTCAGCAGCTTGAGCGAGACATCTACCGATTCTCCCGGCAAAACGCAGTCCGTCAGCACAATCCGCGTCCAGCAGTCGAAGATGTCTCCCGTTTGCACCAGTTCGCCATTGACGAAAATGTCGGCTTGGTCGGCCCACCAGCGCAGCGCCAGCCGCGCCGTTAGCCCCTGCACTGGGTAGCCGTTGAGGTCGGTGGGCCAGGTAAATCGCTGGTGCAGCCATAGGGGCACTTTGCCCTTGGGCCAGGCGATGTGATGGCGATTGTTTAGCGATGCTAAAGGCCAGATTTTCTCAGCATCACCTAAGGAACCATCCAGATTTTCCACAGCTTCGGGACAGCGGTGCCAGGTACCCAACACATCCAGTTGGCTCAGGTGACGGAGGCGATCGAGGGTGGCTAAAATCTGCGGCGGCAGGACAGGAAGAACGGTGGCAGGGGGCATGGCTCCGGTATGATCAAGGCAATCTCCTCAGTGTAGGCAGAGTTATGGCGACTTCGTCACGCTCGTTTCAAAGCCAGACCGTGGGTCGCCTAGTGGCAGGATATCGGCAGGTGGCCCACAGCACCGGGCAATGGCTGCGGCAGGGGCGTACGGCGGCGGTTTGGGGGTTGCAAGTGGTCGCCTACCCGCTCTATGCGGCGGTGCAGGGCCTGAGAATGGGTTCCCGACGGCTGCAAGTCGCCCGTCCGTGGCAGCCGGTTTGGGCCAGACTCACCGGGGCCCTCCCTCCAGAACTGGTAGCCGCAGACACGCCGATTCGCGCTTTGCTGTCGGTCATTCAACCGCCGGTAGTCCACGGTCAAATGGTTCGACCTGGCGGGCTACGGTTGGTCAACGTCCATGGGCCATGGCTCAAGCAGTCGAAATCTGGCGCTGTGCTAACCTCCGGACAGTGGCATCTAGTGCCGCTAAATAAACCCATTCGCGGTATTGCCTCAGACTTAGCTACTCGGCAGCTGGTGCTGGTGACTGTTGACAACGGAATTTTTGCTGGGCTAACGGAGGATCAGCAGCAGCGGCTGTCGCAAGCCCTAGTGCTGATGCTGGCAGAATATGCTCGAGTGCGCCGCCGCTACGCCCTAGATTCCCAGCTCCAGCAGCCCGGATTGCCCCTTCCTCAGACCAATCCGGCGGTGTTGCCCCCCCTGAGATGGGTGCCCGCCGCCCTGCGGTGGCTGCAAACTAGCCCCCTGGCAGCGGCTACCAACCTGTTTGGCGAAGCCAGCCAGCAGGCGATGACTGCTGCGTTGGCGGAGTCTGGCCTTTGGCCAATTGCCCGCCACAGACGCACCACACATCGCGACATTGGGCACCAAAGGCCTCAAATCGAGGCCGCCGCCCCAGAGCCTGAAAACCTCCACGGCCACCACCCGCTTCGTTTCTGGGGGCGACCTGCTTTGAGAACTCTGCCAGCGACGACCTCGGTTGAGCTAGCAGTAGCGACATCTGGAGCGGTATCCGTAGCCGCTAGAGGGTCTAATCACTCTGCTCTGGAGACCCAGAACGGTTACGGGGGTGCGATCGCCCAAAGGCCAGTCTCCGCCAACACCCCAAGTCACAGATCACGGCATCTTGAATCTGTCACCTCTGATCTGCCCCTCAGCGCTACCACCCCCTTAGGTGCTGGGCAGCAGCTCGCTTCCCCTGAGGCTTTAGATGTCAAAGTCACCCAGGTCAACTACGTTGACCCGCCTCTGGTTACGGTGCTGCGGGGGTTAGACTGGCTGCTCTACGTGCTCGAAACCTGGCTGAGAATGGCGTGGGCCTGGCTGCGATCGCTCTGGTAGATTAACCGAAGCCGTCCGATAGGCGAACGTTTGGCGATATGATATACCCAGCTTAGTCCTGCACCGGGGCCGTTTCCGTCACTGGAATGTGGCGGCTGTTTGGGGCAGGTCTTGGGTCTACTCTGCTACCGGTTTGGAGATCTAAACTCATGCTCACCCTTAAGATTGTGGTTTACCTCGTAGTCGCCTTCTTTGTATCGCTATTTGTGTTTGGCTTTTTGAGCGGTGACCCCTCTCGCAACCCCGGTCGTCAAGATATAGATTAGGCTCGGCCTTGGTGGCAGGTTGATATCTACCCAATGGCAAAGCCCAGGAGGTTGTTCTGGGCCTTGGCAATCTGAAGCACCCGTTGGAACCTCTACCGCTAAAAGTAGTCTGAGAATTGGCAGCACTACAATGGGCTGCCAGTCTATGCCCCAGGTCTGCCATATCAAGACTTCGTGGTCTGATGACAATGGCCTGCTTAAGCCCGCTTGTCGGGCTTTGTTTTTGCGTTGGTAATGCCAGCTCATGCCTCTGCCGCTTATCTTGCCTGCTGTGCCCTCGCCCCCAGAATCAGCCGAAGTCGTGCTGGTTTCAGCGGTAGCGGCCTCCCCGTCAGTGCTAGGTGGTCAGACGGGGGCATTGGCAGAGCCTGGCCTTCGGTCAATCGCCCCAACCGACAGCGCCGCCGCTGATGCCGCCTCTTGGCGTGGGGTGAGCCAGCTCGCGCCGTTGCCTTTAGCCGACGCTGGGGACTCTGAGCCTTTATTGCCTGAACCGGCCGATCCGGTACCCCTGGTGCCCGCTGAGCCAGCTACAGAGGGCCGTGAAGAAACGGTTGACGTGGATTCGCAACCGCTTGAGCCTGCACCACCTGAGCCTGAGAACGGCGACTCTACCAGCCCTCAGCCAGAAAACCCTGAACTTGACAGGTCTGAACCGGAAGCCCCCGATGCTCCTGTCGAGACCGAACTGCCCGCCGAGGGGGTAGGCTCTATTTTGCTACGGGCCGATCGCCAAGAGTTTGAGCCCATTCGCCAGATTGTGACCGCTACGGGCGATGTACTGGTGCAGTTTGGCACGGGGCAGCTGGCCGCCGATCGCCTCTGGGCCAATTTGGTCAATCGCCATCTGCGGGCCGAGGGCAACGTTTTCTTCAACCGCAACAATCAAATTATTGAAGGCGAAACCGCCACCTATAACCTGTTACAGGGTGCCGGTACCATCACTGAAAGCCGGGGCGAGCTAGAGGTATCAACCCTAGAAGACGACTTTTCTACAGAGTCGGCTGGTCTAGGGCAGGGCGCCAATCTGCCCCTTGACTATCGTCTGCAAAACCAGCCGTCCATCTCCCAGGCTACCAGCCCCGGCGGCATTGGCTTGGCCACGGGCGATCCCCGGTTGCTAGTGGGGACAGAGCAGGGCACCATTGAGCGGCTGCGGTTTGAGGCCGAGCAGGTTTCCTTCGACGCCGACGGCTGGTACGCCGAGCAGGTGCGGCTGACGAACGATCCCTTCTCGCCCCCAGATTTGGAGTTTAGGGCCAATACGGTGCGGCTCACTCCCCTCAACGAGGTAGAGGACGAACTGGTCTTTGAGAACCCCCGGCTGGTATTCAATCAGGGCCTCTCCATTCCGCTGTTTAGAAATCGCTTTGTGCTCACCCGAGGGCAGCTGCCGCCAGAAGCCCTGAATCCGCTGCCTACGGGCATTGGGATTGATGGCCGCGATCGCGGCGGACTGTTTGTTGAAGCTCCCATTCCGCTGAATATAGCGGGGCCTTTGAACATTACCGTTGCGCCTCAGTTTTTCGTCTCTCGCTGGCTGGGCGACTCCAACTACAACCTGGCCGACCCCGCCAACTTTGGTCTGGCTGCCCAGGTAGATGGGCCGGTGGGGCCACGCACCCAGATCACTGGCGCATTGAGCCTAGCAGGGTTTGACTTAGCCAATTTCAGCGAGCGGCTGCGGGCCAGCTTCCGCGCCCGGCACCTGCTGGGTACCCACCGCCTCAACCTAGAGTATAGCTATCGCGATCGCCTCTTCAACGGCTCCCTAGGGTTTCAGGATGTGCAAAACACCATCGGGGCTCTGCTTGAGTCGCCGGTCGTAGCGTTGGGTAATAGCGGCATTAACCTCACCTATCAGGTGTCTGGGCAGTACGTGACCGCCAACACCGATCGCGCTGATCTCCTCGACCCAGGGGCAGGCACCGGCCTGACCAGCCTGTTTCGGTTTCAGGGCAGCGCCGACTTTACTCGCAACTTTTTGCTGTGGCAGGGGCAACCGCTACCGGCGACCCCCACCGAGGGGCTGCGCTATTCCCCCCGACCGCTAGTGCCCAACCTGGTGCTAGGGGTCGGCCTGCGGGGCGGAGCCACCTACTACACCAGCAACGATCTCCAGGAAACGTTGGAAACCAGAGTCATTTTGGCGGGGCAACTGGGTCGCCTACAGCGCAGAACCTTCGACTATACCCAGTTTAATATTGGCTTTAGCCGCACCTTTATTGGCGGCGATACCTCCCCCTTTCTGTTCGATCGAACAGTTGACCAAAACGTGCTGTCTGGAGGCATTATTCAACAAATTTATGGCCCTTTTTTAGCCGGTTTTCAGACCTCTCTCAACGTCGATAGTGGCCGTATCATCGACAGCAACCTAATTTTTGAATACCGCCGTCGAGCCTACGGTCTGCTGCTGACCTACAGCCCCACCCAAGAGACCGGGTTTTTAGGCTTCCGCATCAGTGGCTTTGACTGGGAGGGGCGCACCGCTCCCTTTGATTCTCCCCCTGACGCTCCCAGCGAGGTGATAGTGCAGTAGCCCCTGGCACTGCGAACGGTAATAAACCTTACGATGGTAGCCTTTGCCCTAGCTTAAGATTAAGCTGAAGAAGAATGACTATTCAGCGACCTAGCCGATGTGGGTTAACGCGTAGGCAAACCACTATGATTCCTCCCAACAACATTCCAGATGTTGAGCCCATCCATCAGTTGCTCATCAGCTATAGCTTTGATGCCGAAGACTACCCAACTGAGGCCATGATTGTTGGTTGGTTAGAAGATTTTGGTTCGGTTTGGGTCAGCCACGCTATCACCGAAGCCCTTTATCAAGGGCGCTATAAAGTTATTTCTATCGACCAAATTCTCAAGCTGTGGCAGCGGCGGGGGCAGCCCATTCGCCACTTCAACCGCGAGTTTGAAGCCATTATTTTAGGGCAGTCACTGCTCTGCCCTACCGGCTACGGAGATGGCGCAGAGTCTTCATCCGTGCGCCGGGCGCTGCCATCGATTCCGGCCAGCCTAGGTTCAGAGGCTGATGTCCCGCTGGAGGCTGACGTATCACATGCGCTCCCCGAACCGGCGATTCCCGATGCGGCTTCAACCGATTTGCCACCAGGGTCGGACACAGGGGCATCTGCACCCATTCAACCAGAGGCTCAGGCTGCGGATGAACCGGCGATCGCCCCCTTACCAAGCACCCCCGGCATTCCCAATTTTCGCCCATTGCCCGTTGAGGCCGCTTCCCTCTGGCACCAGGCCGATATGATTCAGCCCTTCGTGCCCCGCCGCGATGGGTCAGAGCTGCACGAACGGCTGCGGGCGGTGGTGCAGGGGGGCATGGGAGAATAAATTTTCTGTCCTGTGACTCAGGTAGCGTATACTGAGGTAGTACGCACGACCTACACTAATGGTTCAATACACCCTGGCCCAGAGCCCAGATGTCGTTTTGACGGTATCGGGCAAAGATTCTCGCAAAGCCCGCGACAGGGCGATGGATCAGCTCATGGCCATGCTTGACGACGGCGAACTGCCCACCGCTTTGGCCGATGGCTTTAGCGTTGAGCAACTCGTAGAAGTGCAGCCCCCTACCTCCTCAGAATCCGTGCAACAGCAAGAAGACGCCGTCGTAGAGGCCATTCAGGTTTTAAACCAGTTGGCCACGCTTAAGGTCAAGGTGCAGTCATCCCGCGATGAGGCTCACCAGGTGCGCGATCTGGTAGATCTGCTGTTTACCGATGACCCTATGACCGAAGATCAACTCACCGAGCTGAAGGATGGCTTCAAAATCTTGAAGTTGTTTGCTCAGAGTAACCTGCGGTTTAAAGAAGCCAGAGCCCAAGCAGAATCAGCCCGCCAAGTGCTGGATGAGGCCTTGGGAAATTAGGGCGCACAGACGAGGGGCAGCGTTCAGCCTTCAAAACGCTGCCCCATAAAGTTTTGGTGAAATCATCATAAGTGTTGGGGTAAGCACAATCTCCCCACCAAGGTTGCCTGAAAATCTGGGAACTACCCAGTATTTACACGCAATTTTCTTCATGAAGTATTTGCCCCAGTTCGGTCTTTCGCTACTGACCACGTTTGGTATCGCGATATTCTCTGTGGAGGCGGATGCGGCCCTGCTGGTGGGGAATACCTCTGGAAACAACATTGTTATTTTTGATGAAATTACCGGCGACTTTCGTGGGGAGCTAATTCCAGATAATGGTCTGCTGGATAGCCCCGACACCTTTGTTTATGGGCCTGATGGCAACCTCTATATCAGCAGCGGCACCACCCCCGAAAACTCTGCTATTCTGCGATTTACCCCCAAGGGAGAGTTTATCGATGTGTTCGCCTCTGGGAACGGCCTGTTTCGCCCTTATGGGGTAGCCTTTGGCACCGATGGCGATCTATACGTCAGCAGCTTTTTATCCGATGAGATTCTGCGCTACGACGGCACCACGGGGGCGTTTATTGACGTTTTTGCCAGCCGTCAGGGCATCACGCCGGATGGTCTCAACGGCCCCAACGGTCTGCTCTTTGGCCCCGATGGTCGGCTGTACGTAACTACCCAGGGCAGCGTTGCGGTAGAAGGAGTGCCTGTCTTTGGCCAGCCCAGTATTATTTTGAGTTACGACATCGCCACCAAAGAAAAGACGGTGTTTGCCGAGCAGCCCGAGCCTTCGCCCGATAGCTTCGGGTTTGTGAGCTTCTTGGGCATGGCGGTAGACCCCCTCAGCGGCGAATTGCTGGTCAGCGACTTTGCCAATGGCCTCCGCCGCTACGACTTTCTCACGGGGACGCTGCTGGACGAACTCTCGACGAACTATACCGACTCTGTGCCGAGCAGCAGCTTTATCGGCAGCCTAGCCTTTGCTCCTAACGGCGACCTGTTTACCGTGGGATTTGACATCGTTTCGGAGATTGGCTCCATCCTTAAATACGACGGGCTGACCCAGGAGCGATCGCTCCTAGCCGACGCCAACCCTAAGCTCCAGCGCCCCATTGGCATTCTCTACGCCGCCCAGCCAGTGCCGGAGCCCTTTACGGTGGGTGGCTTGGCGATCGCAGCTGGTGGCCTCATGCTCTCCCGCCGCCGTCGGTAGCAACGATCTACCGATTCTACTGGAGCTGCTCTAACTCAAATCCCGGTGGGTGAAGGGTTTGGCATCGCTACCGCTGTAGGTTGTAGACACGTGACCGTCGCCGACTAACTGATACTTGTAGGTTACTAATCCTTCTAACCCCACCGGCCCGCGAGGGGGCATCTTTTGAGTGCTGATGCCAACTTCGGCTCCAAAGCCGTAGCGAAAGCCATCGGCAAAGCGGGTCGAACAGTTGTGGTAGACCCCGGCGGCATCGACGCGATCCATAAAGTGGGCGGCGGTTGCGGGGTTCTGGGTGGCGATCGCCTCCGTATGGCGCGACCCGTAGGTGTTGATGTGGGCGATCGCCTCCTCCACCGAGGCCACAACTTTGATCGCCAAAATCAGATCGCTGTACTCTGTCGCCCAGTCTTCCTCCGTGGCGGGGGCTAAATCGGGCACAATCTGCTGTGCCTGTCGATCGCCCCGCAGATCGACCTGGGCAGCCCGCAGCGCCGCTGCCAGCACGGGCAACCCTTGAGCGGCAATAGCTTGGTGAATCAGCAGGGTTTCGATCGCATTGCAGGCCGAGGGATAGGCGGTTTTGGCATCGACGGCGATCGCCACTGCTTGCTCCAAATCTGCCTCGCTGTCGATGTACAGGTGGCAAATACCATCGGCATGGCCCAGCACCGGAATGCGCGTGTTCTCCTGCACAAACCGCACAAACGCATTGGAGCCACGTGGAATAATCAAATCCACGTAGCCTTCTAGATCCAGCAGGGCGCGGGTTTCTTCCCGAGTGGTCAAGAGCTGTACCGCCGCTGGGTCTACCCCAGCATTCTCAAGCCCTTGCTTAATCGCCTCCACCAGGGCCGTGCACGATCGCACCGCCTCTTTGCCCCCTTTGAGAATCACCCCATTGCCCGACTTAATCGCCAGGGCCGAAATTTGCATCACCGCATCGGGGCGCGACTCAAAGATCACCCCCAGCACCCCCAAGGGCACCGCCAACCGCTTGAGTACTAATCCCTCGTCGAGTTCGCGGTGAATTTGCACGGTGCCCACGGGATCGCTCAGGCGGGCTACGTCGCGCACGCCCGCGATCGCCCCGGCTAGCTTTTCCTTATCAAGCTTGAGCCGCCCGTACAGGGGCTTGGCCAGGTTGTCGGCCAGAGCGGCTTCGCAGTCCGCCTGGTTGGCCGTCACAATGCGATCGGCATTGGCCTCTAGGGCGGTGGCGACGGCCTCGATCGCACGGTTTTTGGCCTCAGCAGACAGGCTAGCTAAGGTTTGCGCCGCCTGGCGAGTGGCCTGGGCGATCGCCAACAGCGGCTGAACGGCAGCATCCTGGGCAAGGGGAGAAACGGTCATAGCAATACGACAACCCGGCAATACTCCAGTCTACCGTTTCACCGCAGCAGGCTTCAAAGCACCCTAACCCATCCCCCCTTTCTTCTCTACGTCAATGCCAAGTTGCTCTTTATCAATCGGCTGTTGTAAACAAAGCATCGCCCACTCACTCACCTACCCATCCACCCACCTGCTCCTCCGGCGGTTCATCCAAGTGCTCCGAAGCTTCCCGATAGAGGTTAAACACGTGGTCATCTTTGAGGCAGTAGATCACGTTTCGACCCTGCTTACGGTAGCTGACCAGGCGAGTGGCGCGCAAAATGCGCAGCTGATGCGACACCGCCGACTCGCTCATGGCCACGGCAGCGGCCAGTTCCCCCACCCGCATTTCGCTCAGGGCCAGCGCCGAGAGAATGCGCCAGCGATTGGGGTCGCCCAGTACGCCAAAAAACTCGGCCATGCGTTGGGCCTTTTCCACACTCAAAATTTCGTCCACCGGCGACGGGCCAGCGTGGTGGCAGGAGAGGTCATCGAGCGGGGGGCGATCGCCAGCCATACCAGTCGTCTCTGAAGAATAGCCGTGGTCTAAAGGCATATCCCAATCATCGCAGCGAACAATAATGACCTTCAACCCATGAACACTTGTTCATATGTTATGGTTGATTTATGAACAGGTGTTCAAGCATTTGAGCATCAGTTTAGTTCACTTAGCCCAAGAGGAAACTTGCCATGACCACCGTTACCCAGATGAAATGCGCCTGCGACTCGTGCCTCTGCGTTGTTGACACCAGTCAGGCCGTAGAAAAGGATGGCCAGTATTTTTGCAGCGACGCCTGCGCCGACGGCCATCCCGAACGGTCTGCGGGATGCGGCCATCCTGGCTGTGGCTGCAATAACTAGCCCATCCCTCCCAGGGTGCAGGGGATTTGGTTCCCTGCACCCTACCGCTCCCGTCCACTCCTGAAGCCTAAACCCCCTAAAATTAGGTAAAAGGCAAACCAAGGGGACAGGTTGAATCAATGGCGCAAAACGACCCCAACCGGGTGCTACGGCTGTTGCCGCTGGTGGCTGGCGGCTTGGGCGGTACTCTGCTGATGCTCAATCGAATGCTGACCCCTGCCCTGACCGAATCTCAGTCGCGATCGGATGTGGTGGGCGTGATTCTCAGCGCTCTGCTGATTTTGATTGGCCTGCTGTGGCAGCGTGTGCAGCCCACTCTGCCTGAGGCCGTGACGCTAATTGGCGAAGAAGGGTTGGAGCTAGATGAGGCCCTGCCCGATGCCGCCAAAACCGAACTGGCCTGGGCCTCTCACCTGCTGTTGACCAACACCGTTACGCGATCTGTCGTCGCCTACCGTCAGGGCAAAACCCTGCTGCGACGCGGCATCTTAGCCCCTAAAGCCGAGGTCACTCCCGGCCCAATTCTGAAGCGGGTGCTGGAGACTGGCAAAGCGGTGTATTTGGTAAATCTCAAGATCTACCCAGGCCGAGTGGAGTTTGACTATCTGCCCGAAAATACCCAGGGCGTCATCTGCCAACCCATGGGCATTGGCGGCGCGCTGATCTTGGCCGCCAATGCCCCCCGCAGCTACACCCGCCAAGACGAAGCCTGGATCGAAGGCATCTCCGACAAGCTGGGCCACACTCTAGGTGAATTAATCTGGGATGAAACAGACAGTGAGGTGGCGGCAATCGAGGGTTAACCTGGATTATTCGTGAACCCGTCAACTGGAGGCTGTCATTCCGTGAAAACGGGAATCCAGGTTGGGCAATCTCCCTCAGAGTGGATTTCTGCCTACGCAGGAATGACGAGCAGTTCTAAAATGACCCAATTCCAGATCCCTGTTAATACTTAATAGAGTTCGTACTTGAGCCATTGGCAGGGGAGCGTGCCGTTATAAACCGCCACCCGCTGCGCTGATTTGAGGCCGATGTGTTGCGACAGGGCTTTGTTACCGCTGAGCACGAAGGCCGTCCAGCCTTTGAAGCGCTGCTTCAGCACGTTCCCTAGCAGTTTGTAAAAAGCTCCTAGATCGTCGTCGGCACCCAGGCGTTCGCCGTAGGGCGGGTTGCACAGCAGAAAGCCGCTGTCGGCGGGGGCTTCGAGGTCGGCCAGGTCGGCAGCCCAAAAGTTGATCTGCTCGGCCAGGTCGCAGCGCTGGGCGTTGAGGCGGGCCTGGTGAATGATGTCGGGATCGCGATCGCACCCCCCCACCCAAACCCCCAAATCGTCTTTGCGCGCGGACTCCGCCTCCTGCCACAGGCCATCCCACAGGTCGCCGTCAAAACTGGGCCAGGTCTGGAAGCCAAACTCTTCGCGAAAAATACCTGGGGCGATGTTGAGCGCCGCCATGGTGGCCTCTAGGGGCAGCGTGCCCGAGCCGCAGAGGGGGTCGAGCAGCGGCACGTCACCGGGCCAATCGGTCAGCTTCACCAGCGCTGCCGCCAGGGATTCTTTTAGCGGGGCCGCCCCCACCGCCGGGCGGTAGCCACGGCGGTGCAGGCTTGACCCTGAGCTGTCGAGGCTGACAGTGGCGGTGTCGTCTTGAATGTGGACGTTGAGCCGCACCTCGGGGTGCTGGGTGTCGATGGTGGAGCGATCGCCCCAGTGCTGCCGCTGCTGATCGACCACGGCATTTTTCACCTGAAGGGCGGTGAAATGGGTGTGGTTGAGGCTGCGGTTTTTGCCGGTGGCATCGACGGCAAAGGTGAGGTCAGGGGTCAGGTAGGGCCGCCAGTCGATGCTCTGAATGCCCTGGTAGAGATCTTCGGCATCGCGGCAGGGGCAGTCGGCGAGCTTGACCAAGACCCGAAACACCAGCCGCGACCAAAGGTTGACTCGGTACAGCAGGGCCAGGTCGCCCTCAAAGGCCACCCCGCAAAAACCCGGTTCGACTTGCTGGGCACCCAGACTCTCAAGTTCAGTGGCAGCCAAGGCCTCTAGCCCGCGGGCAACGGTGGCGAAATATGCGGCCATGGGCCTCCTCTACGAATTCTGCTGGAGCTTTGCTGCGAGGGCCAGGGTAGCGGGATTCAACCCCGACTCAACCGGGCATTTACTGTTTTGTTAAGACCGGATATTTCGACACAACACCGCTCCAAAAGCTAGGCTATTCTATTGTTATCCTGATGGATAATAACCTTCTCGGTGTATGGTTGCTAGGCCAAGCAGCCCTAGGGTCACTTCTGTCCCTAGCCATCGCCCCGGCCAACTGTTGAATTTTGAGAGGAACGACTTATTTCTAAGACGCAACTGGTAAACCGGCAAATTCGCTCACCTCAGGTGTTCTTAATCGATCAGGAGAACCAAAACCGGGGTCTAATGGAAACTCGGGAGGCGCTTACCCTGGCCGAGGATGCAGGCCTTGACCTGGTAGTGGTCTCTAACGGCAAAGATGCCCCTGTGGCCAAAATTCTGGACTACGGCAAGCTTCAGTACCAGCAGAGTAAGCGGCAGAAGCAAAGCTCTAAGCCGTCTTTGAAAGAGGTCAAGCTGCGCCCCAACGTGGGAGAGTCTGACTACCAGCTCCGCATTCGGCGCTCGGTCGAGTGGCTGTCGAAGGGAGACTCGGTTAAGTTTTTGGTGCGCCTGCGCGGGCGTGAGCACCAGCACCGCGATCGCGCCGGGGAGCTGCTCGACAGAATCGTGAAGGATATCGGCGACGCGGGCAAAGTGCAGGCCCTCGACAAAAAAGCCCTGGTGCTGATGATTACCCCAGCCTAGGGGCCAGCAGCCGTTGCTCTCTACAGAATGCTGACGGACATCCCTTCGCTCTCAGAGTCGGCGGGGAACTGTATGGTCAGGTGGCCCAGTCTAAGATCTGGGCCACCTGTTTCCATACCGTTACGGGATTAAAAGGTTTAGCAATTACCCCAGCCACGCCCAGGGTGCAAAAGCGATCGCGATCGCTGGTCAACACCTTAGCCGTGAGCAAAATGACTGGTATGGCCTGGGTTTTGCCGTCGGCCTGAAGCTGAGCGTAGACCGCAAAGCCATCCATGTCGGGCATCGAGACATCCAGCAAGATGGCGTCCCAAGGGACGGCTGACGCCTTGTGAATGCCCTCTTGCCCCGACCCGGCGCTATCGGTTTGCCAGCCGCCAAACTCCTCTAGCGACAGGCAGACCACCTCGCGAATGTCCAGCTCGTCGTCAATCACTAAAATGCGTTTGCTCATGGCTCCCTCAGTGGCAGCGTAAAGAAAAACGTACTGCCCCGGCCCACCTGGCTCTCTGCCCAGATTTCCCCGCCGTGCTGCTCCACAATCTGTTTGCAGATTGCTAGCCCTAGGCCGGTGCCCCCGCGCTGGCGCGAATCTGACACGTCTACCTGCTGAAAACGCTCAAAAATTATCTCTAGGCGATCCGCCGGAATGCCCCGCCCCTGGTCTTTGACTGAGACCTGTGCCCACGCGGGCAGCGCCACCGGGGGGGCACTGAGGTCGGCCTTAGTTCTGGGGCTAGAAACCAGCTCTGCCGCCAGCCAAATTTTGCTCCCTGCTTCAGAAAACTTAATGGCGTTGCCCAGCAGGTTGGTGAGGGTCTGAACTACTGCATCGGGGGCGGCCCTGACCGTAGCGGCGGGAGCGGCTACAGTCAGGGTGACATTGGCCTCTAGGGCGATTGACTCTACCCCGTTGACCGCCAGCGCCATCAGCTCATCCAGGCGACAGGGCTCTAGGGTGAGCTCAATGCGGCCCGAGGTTAACCGCTCTAGATCGAGAATATCGTTGACCAGCCGAATCAGTCGTTCGGTATTGTTGAGGGCCATACCCAGCATCTGCTGAGTCTTTTGGGGCCGGTTGTGCAGCACCCCCGACTCTAGAATGCCCAGGGCTCCGCGAATGGCGGTCAGGGGCGTGCGCAGCTCGTGGCTGATGATGGAGATAAATTCATCCTTGAGACGATCGATCTGGTAGCGATCGCTGATGTCGCGCACCACTACCAGCACCTCATCCTGGGTCACCGGAATAATCCGCGCCTCTTCATAGAACGTCTGCCCCTCTGCGACAAACTCATACTCCTGGCGCTGAATGGTGCCCGTCTCTAGGGCCAGTTCAACACAGCGCTGGCGCTCCTGGGCAAGGGTGCCGGGCAGGTTCTCATACATACTCTTCTCGTAGAGCCGGTTGCGATCGCCCAGCCAGTTCACCGCTTCTGGGTTATAGATTGCCAGCGGGCGCCCCTCTCGGCCAAGGCGCATCAACAGGTCAGGAATCGCGTTGATCAACGCCTTTTGGGTGGCCTCACTGGCCGCCAGGGAAGTCATTTGCTGCGCCACCTGATGCTCTAGCTCGCGCTGGTAGTCAACCCGAAACCGCTCTACCTGCCGCCGCTCGGTGATGTCCTGAAACGTGTTGATGCTGTAGAGCACCTGCCCCAGGCTGTTGAACACTGGAATGGTGTGCACCTCTAGGGGAATGCGGCGATCGCCGGTATCGACTTCAATGTCATCGGTGTAGGCCGTTTCACCGCGCAGCCCGCGTACCACCGGCAGTTCAGCGGTGGGGTACAGCTCATTGCTCCCGGCCCGGTAGAGCTGGTAGGTTTCCGCCAGCTGCCCAGAATCGGCGTCGGCAATGCCGTTGACCAACAGCTCTTTGCCCTTGGCGTTGAGAAACAGCATCTGCCCCGTTTGGTCATGGACGCTCAGGGCCAAGGGCACCCCATTTAAGAAGGTCGCCAGGGTGTTTTCGCGATCTTTGAGGGCGTGAAACGATGACACCAGCTGGCCTACCATGCGGTCAAACCCCTCGCGCAGGGCCTCCACCTCCTGAATATTGCTGGGCTGGGTGGGCGGCACAACGGCCTGGCCGTTGGTCAACGCTTGGGTGGCTCGCTGCAGCGACAGAATTGGCTTGGTAATGTACTCCGCCGTCCAAATTCCCAGCCCGATTGAACCTGCCAGCGCGAGGGCACAGAGCAGGGCCGTGCGGGCCGTGTTGGCGTAGATATCGCCCATGAACTCAGAGGCGGGCACCACGGTGACCAGCAGCCAATTCAAGTCGCCCTGCAGCGGTGTTGTCTGCACAAAGTACTGCTTTTGATCAAAGCGGAGGTGGGAAAAACGGGGCGATCGCACTTCCCCAAGGTGGCCGTAGTCGGCAACCAGGCTGGCCGCTACCGCCCGCGTGAGGGGATTGCGGCTCTGGCTCACCGCCAGTCGGCGAGACTGAAGCGCCACATTCTGTGCCGGATCGGCGCGGGGCTGCTGGTCAAAGGGTAGCTCCCCAGTTGAGGTGGCCACCAGGTTGCCGTCTGGCTCAATGACGAACAGCTGCCCTGCCTCGCTCGGGATTAGACTTTGCAAAAACTCCCCTAGCTGCGTCAGCAAAATGCCGGTGCTAAAGACACCGCCAACGTCACCCTGGGGCGTTTGGAAGGGCATAAACCGCACCATCACCAGGCGAGGCTGCTCGTCTCCTCGCTCTAGGCTCACCACCAGCCGCCACAGCCCCTCAGGGCTAGCCTGGGCGGCTGCATACCACGGGTTATCGGGCGGATCGCGGTGGGGGTCGTAGCCCTGCCGAATGGGCGGCAGCAGCGTTTTAGTTTGGCTAGCGGCATTCATCTGGTATCGGTAGAGTCGGTCATCGGCCACCGTTACATTGCGCTGCCGCACTGAGAAGAAACTAGGGGTTGATTGACGAGCCACGTTCAGAAACGAACCAGCTTCATTGGCCACGACAATACCCGTCAGCTCCGGAAAGAGCTGCAGCTGCTGTACCAGGTGACCTTCCAGAGCGCTCAGGTCGGTGCCGCTCAGCTTCCCGGCTTCAAGCAGATAGACATTGGTCTGGGCCACAAAGCGAGGCGTTTGCAGATAGGCATTGAGGTTCTCCCCAGCCCGCTGGCCCGTCACCCCCATCATTTGACGGGCGATATCCTGCACCGCCTGCTGCCCGCTGCGGTACGACAGATAGCCCACCAGCCCTGTAATGCCGATCACCTGCAGCAAGAACGGAACAATAAGCAGATTGCGCAGCGAAAACGTCATGGCGGGCTCGCGTTAACTCAGCACATGGGGTACAGGCAGAACGTATTGCCGCCGCGCGCTTTAGCGTCCTTTAAGGCCTGGTCGGCGGTCTTTAGCAGCAGATCGCTGGAGAGGTTGCCCGTGGGCGTAGTACCGCCAATCCCCAAGCTGAGGGTAATGCAATCGCCTCCGTCGGGGGCGGGCTGAGGAATTTTCAGGTCGGTCACGGCCTGCTGCATGCGCGAGACCACGCGCAGGGCCCCATCCAGGTTGGTGTTGGGCAGCACAATGGCAAATTCATCGTCGCCACAGCGGGCCACTAGGTCAATGTTGGGATTGATGGTGCGGTGCAGGGTGCGGGCGATGCGACGCAGGGCCGCATCGCCCGCCTGCTGGCCGTAGATTTGATAGTAGGTACGCAGGCTGTCGGGGCTGCACAGGATCAGCGAAATCGGGGCCTGGTCTTGACAGTGGCGCTCCCACTGCTGCTGCAAAAAGGCGTCGAAGTGTAGGCCGTTGGCCACCTGGGTGAGGGGATCGGTGGTCTCTTGCTGCGCCCAGTAGAGGGCCTGGCGATGGCGCATTTGCTCAATTTGCTGGCGCAGCCGCGATCGCTCAATGCGGCTCAGCACCCGCGTCACCAGCTCTGGCCCAACAATGGGCTTGCCGATCAGGTCGTCGGCCCCCATCTCAAATACCTGGCGCACCGTCACCGTATCGGGATGGGCCGCCACCATCAAAATGGGCAGGTTACCAAACCGCGAATCTTGGCGCACGACCTGGCATAGGTCAATGCCGCTAAAGGTGGGCATTTCGAGCGCCAGCAGCAGCAGGTCAGGCTGGGCCTGGCGCAGCACCTCCCAAAACTGACTGGGGTCGCCCAGCCCGGTGACCTGAAGCCCCCAGGGGGTGAGCAGCTCGGTGATAACCCCCCGCGTGATGGGGTCGTTGTCAACCACCATCACCTGCGACTCAGGCGCTTGGGTCTCGGGCAAGAGGTGGTCTAGGGTGTCAAAAATCTGGCTGGGGGTTGCCGGTGCCACCAGGTAGCGATCGCCCTGGAGACGAGCCACCTGCACCCGCTCTTCTAAACTGTCGTGGCAGGTCAAGACCAGCACCGGCAGCTGCGGAAACCGGTGCTTGACCTCCCGCAGGGGCGCTAGTTTTTCGCCTAGGGGGGCGCTCTGATCCAGGGTGAGCACCACCGCCTCTACCCGACCCTGGCTCAGGGTCTGGTGGAGCTCGCTCAAACTAGTTGCCCCGTCTAGGTGCCAGCCGTGGCTAGCCGCATCGACCTGGAGCCGATGGAGCAGTTTGGGCTCCACCGCTAGCGCCGCCCCCCGATGGCGAGTCAGTGGCGCGATCGCCTGGGGAGGCTCGGCCGAGAGGGGCTTAGGGGCCAGGGCTAGGGTCTGCTTGAGGTCGAGCAAGTGGCGCGAGAGCTGGTCAACCTCTGCGGTTTGCAGGGGGCGATCGCCCAACAACTGCTCAATCCGGCGGGCGTGGGTTGAGCCTTCGTCGTAGCCAAAGGTGCCCAGACCCCCGGCCAGTCGATGGGCCTCATCCTGGGCAATGGCCCGCTGCTGGGAGGGCAGCTCGCCCGCCTGGAGCGATCGCACCGCCGCTTCTACCACCGCCAGCCGCTGCTGAATCGACGCCTGAAACCGGGCCGCGATCGCCTCTAGGGGCTTACTCTTCGGCGTGGCTGCCAGGGCTGGCTCTAGCCGCTCGACCGGGGCACTGCCGTTAGCGCCATGGGAGCCGTTGGGGCTCGCATGCTCTGCCGCTGCGGTCTCTAGCCCGACAAAACTCGGCGGCAAATCGCGGAGGCGATAGCCCAGCCCGTACACCGTCTGAATCACGTTTTCGATCACGCCGCTGCGCTTGAGGCGGTTGCGCAGATCCTTCACCAGGTTGGTCACCGCCCCTTCGGTGGGCGAATCGTCAATGGTCCACAGGTGGTCAAGAATGGTGCTGCGGCTAAACACCCGCTGGGGATGGCGCAAAAACAGCTCCAGCAGGCTGTATTCCTTGGGGGTTAACGGCACCACCACCTGGCCGCTGTAGGTCACCTGGGCCAGGGTGGGGTCGAGGCACAGCTGCCCCCACACCAGCGACGGAATGGTCGTGGCCCGCGCTCCCCGCCGCAGCAGCGCACGAATGCGGGCCAGCACCTGAGAGACCTCAAAGGGTTTGGTCACATAGTCGTCGGCCCCGGCATCTAGCCCAGTGATCACATCTTTGTCGTCGGCCTGGGCCGTCAGCATCAAGATCGGGGTAGACACTCCCTGCCCCCGCAGGTGACGGCACAGGCTAATGCCGTCTAGCCGGGGAATGTTCACATCCAGCACGATCAGGTCATAGTTCCACAGGGCGGCCAACTCCTGAGCAATCATGCCATCGACAGCCTGTTCTACGGTGTAGCGCGCCGCAGTCAGGTGAAAGACTAAAAGTTCTTGGGTGGAGGGGTCATCCTCAACAAGGAGAATTTTCATCGGTGGGGCATAGCCAGAACAGTAGATGCTGCCGATGTCAAGAGATAGTAACCGGGCTCACCCAGGATGAGGCTAAACCAGTTAGCATCTGCCCATGCGCTGGTTACGAGTCAGCAGGCGGAGTGGATTCACGATACGCAACACAATTAACGACTATCCCTCTACAGCTCTACCCGCCTGACAGCAATCCTAGGGCAAAGAATCACCCAGATTTTCCTTAGCATATCGTCAAGTCTTGATCTTCTCTACTCGCCTCGACTACAGGGGCGCCTGCCAGGTACCGCGTTGGAGCGCCGCCTGTACCGCCGCCCGCTGATCGCGGTGGGTAATCCAGCGGTGGTAGGTGCGGTTGTGAATCGCCACCGAATGCCCCATCATGCGGGCCGCCACGGTGTCGGGCAGGCCAAAGTGAATGGTGCGCACCGCCCAGGCGTGGCGCAGGTCGTAGGGCGAGAAGGGCACCTCGTAGCGCTTGAACTGAATCGCCACCTGCTGACCAATGCGCTGGAGGGTGGTACTGGACAGATCTGTGTTGATGGGCGGTAGGCTGCCCTGGCTCAGGTTAAAGCGCTCGATCCATTCCGGGTAGAAGGGCCACACATCGTGGAGGCCGGTTTTAGTGGTTTCGAGCACCGTAATCCGGCCTTCCGGGTCTCCCTGGCGCAGGTCTTGGTAATCGCAGAAAAAGACCTCGTGGTTGCGCAGGCCGTAGGTGGCCATCACCCCATACACATAGCGCCAGGACGGGTTGGGGATGCGATCGCCCCATTCCACAATCACCTCATCGGAGGGCAGGTGGCGACGGTTGGCCTTGCTGTTGCCGTAGGTGCCAGCCAGCTTGTCAAAATCTTCGGGCAGCGCCAGCCCCTGAAAATCCGCAAAGGCTTTGAAGGCTGTGAGCGCGACCTGACGACTGCGGGAGTGGGGCGAAAACTCCTCCAGAACAGCCACAAGGGCCGCTTCGACGGGCTGTCGGGGGTGCTGTTCCCCATGGGCTACCAGCTTTTTGAGGTAGGGGGCGTAGGCTTTGTCCCAGGTGGTTTTGCGCGAAGCCAGGGCGGCGATGTCGGCGGCGGGGCGCGCCCCCAGGTGAGCTTCAAACTGGGCCACCCGATCCGCTAGGGGCACTGTTTCCGGCGGGGATTCCTCCGCCAGAGATAAATAGCTATCCCAGCTAAAGCGGCGCTCAATCAGCTGGGCGGCAATCACCTTGGCCTCGCGCTCGATCTGCTTGAGCCC
Organism: Tildeniella torsiva UHER 1998/13D; assembly: GCA_019358835.1. GTDB lineage: Bacteria > Cyanobacteriota > Cyanobacteriia > Phormidesmidales > Phormidesmidaceae > Nodosilinea > Nodosilinea torsiva. The sequence continues at coordinate 3,080 of JAHHIH010000037.1, read as the reverse complement.
GGCGTGGGTGGCGGGCAGCTTGAGGGGAATCCGCTGCTGGTGGGGCCGGGTTTTGCCGCTGTCGGGGCGGGGGGGAAGGGTGCCCCGCAGGCTGAGGCGATCGCCCCGGCGCTCCACCTGGAGCCCCAGGCGAGCGGCCTTAAATCGGGTATTTAGCGCTGCGATCGCGCCATCTAAAGCAGCAGGGGAAGCCATCAACGTCGGAAACCGTTCATCCAGCTTGTAGAATAATTGAGGATATGAGTACTTACTTTAGAGCCACTACAGTGCCATGGGTCGTGTTGGGGTCTTATTACTAAATCTGGGGGGGCCAGAGCAGCCCGACGACGTTCGCCCCTTTTTGTTTAACCTGTTTGCCGATCCAGAAATTATTCGCCTGCCCTTTCCCTGGCTGCAGCGGCCCCTGGCCTGGTTGATCTCTAGCTCTCGGGCCAAGCAGTCCCAGGCCAACTACCAGCAGATTGGCGGTGGCTCGCCCCTGCGCCGCATTACCGAAGAGCAGGCCGACGCCCTCAAGCAGGTGCTGGCCGACAAGGGCACCGAGGCAAATATCTACATCGGCATGCGCTACTGGTACCCCTTCACCGAAGAGGCCGTCGCCCAAATCAAGCGCGACGGGGTCGAAAAGCTGGTGGTGCTGCCCCTGTATCCCCAGTTTTCGATCAGCACCAGTGGCTCCAGCTTTCGCCTGCTGGAGCGGCTGTGGCTCGAAGACCCCGCCCTGCAGCGCATTGTCTACACCGCTATCCCCTCTTGGTACGATCGCCCCGGCTACAGCGAGGCCATGGCCGATCTAATCGCCCAGGAGCTTGACAAACTCGAAACCCCCGACCAGGCCCACATTTTCTTTAGCGCCCACGGCGTGCCCGTCAGCTATGTTGAAGAAGCCGGCGACCCCTACCAGCGCGAGATCGAGCACTGCACCGAGCTGATTATGCGATCGCTCAATCGCCCCAACCCCCACACCCTGGCCTACCAGAGCCGGGTAGGGCCAGTGGAGTGGCTCCAGCCCTACACCGAAGATGCGATCGCCCAGCTTGCCCAGCAGGGGGTCAAAGACCTGGTGGTCGTCCCCATCAGCTTCGTCTCCGAGCACATCGAGACCCTGCAAGAGATCGACATCGAGTACCGCGAAATTGCCGAAGAAGCGGGCATCCACGGGTTTCATCGCGTGCCTGCCCTCAACACCCATCCCCGCTTTATTGCTGATATGGCCGACATGGTCACTGAGGCGCTGGAGGCTCCCCGCCAGCTCTTCTCCGACGTGGTGCAGCCCGACAAAAAGGTCAAAATTTACCCCCAAGAGCGATCGGCCTGGGGGCTCACCCCCGTCGCCGAGGTGTGGAATGGGCGGCTGGCCATGGTGGGCTTTTTGGCCCTGCTGCTGGAGTTGGTCAGCGGCCGGGGGCCACTGCATTTCGTGGGCATCCTCTAAGCTCGACTTTATCCATTTTGATCCCAAAAGGAAAGCAGCAAGCAGAATTCAGATGAGGGTCTGAGGAGCTTGCTGCGATGGAATTTATGAAGGTGATGATAGCGTTTGCGCCGCTGTTTTCCCAGCGGGTATGGCTTCACGCGTTGACGCTGGTGATGGGAGCCCTGTTAGCCCCTGGTAAACGGACAGTAAGCCAGATTTTGCGGGTGATGGGGTTAGCCCACGAACCTCAGTTTCAGCGTTATCACCGGGTGCTGAACCGGGCTGTTTGGTCGTCTCGGCAGGCGAGTCGTATCTTATTAAATCTTTTGGTGGGTACCTTTGCGTCTGATGGCGTCATCGTCATGGGTCTCGACGACACCATCGAACGGCGGTGGGGGAAACGGATTGCAGCGCGCGGTATCTACCGCGACCCGGTGCGTTCGAGCCAAGAGCATTTCGTCAAGACCAGTGGATTGCGGTGGCTCAGTCTGATGCTATTGGTGCCGATTCCCTGGGCACAGCGAGTCTGGGCCTTGCCCGTTTTGACCGTACTGGCCCCATCAGAGCGCTACAACCAAACGCAAGGGCGACGGCACAAAGCGTTAACGGACTGGGCTAGACAGATGCTGGTTCAAGTCCGGCGCGGGTTGGGCAATCGGCCCATGGTGGTGGTGGCCGACAGCAGCTTCGCCGCTCTAGACTTTTTGGCGTCGGTGAGCCATCTACCCAATCCTGTTCATGTCGTCACTCGACTGCGCTTAGATGCCGCCCTTTATAAACCCGCTCCGCCTCGAGACGCCCACACCATCGGCCGTCCTCGCAAAGTCGGGCAACGCTTACCCACCCTAAAAACCCGGTTGGAGGATTCCACCACCCGCTGGCAGTCCCTTACCCTAGAGGGTTGGTATGGTCAGCAAACCTACACCTTAGAGTGGGTTTCCCAAACGGCGGTCTGGTATCACACTGGACTGCCCCCTGTCCCTATTCGTTGGGTCTTAGTCCGTGACCCGCTGGGCAAGTTGGAGCCTCAAGCCTTTCTATGTACTGATCTGGAGGCCACACCCGCCCAAATCTTGCTGTGGTTTCGGCAACGGTGGCAAGTCGAAGTCACCTTCCAGGAGGTGCGGGCTCATTTGGGGGTTGAAACTCAGCGGCAGTGGTCTGACTTAGCCATCCATCGCACGACTCCTGCCCTATTGGCCCTGTTCTCGTTGGTCGTGCTCCTCACCCAGCGCCTGCACCTGCAATTTACCTTCTCCCTGCCTCATACCGCCTGGTACATGAAGCAACACCCTACCTTCGCTGATGCCTTAGCCTTTGTCCGTCGCTATCTGTGGGCCTCTCGTCTTTTTCAGACATCACGAGATGGCCTTGAGTTCGTTAAAGTCCCTCGCCCTATCTTCGACACCTGGACTGAGTGACTCTGTCATGCCGCCTGATTGGATAAAGTCGAGCTAAGAGAGTGTTTGAAAAGTTATGGCTTGAGTAAGAAAGCTCACTCCGTGTAGGTTGCAGATAGATGTCAGCAACGCCGGAGTGGGTGCATCCCAGTCTTGCAAGACTCACCTTGAGAAATAGCCATTGAGATACGCGCACCGATGATGCAGCACTTGTTGCACGTTGACTTCGTCCCACTGAGCGCCCGAAATCTTCAGGCGACGCC
>JAHHIH010000036.1 GCA_019358835.1 Tildeniella torsiva UHER 1998/13D | reverse complement strand
TTCAAGCGGGCTTGCTTAGATTCATCCATGGGCCTGATGGGTAGAGCGAACGATGCCCAAAGCTTACCCCTCGTACTGTTATCCCAACATAAGCATTAATGCTCATTACATAACTGGGATGCACCCAGGGAACTGTACCTGGTTCAGTTTTTTAATAGCAAAAAGATTGTATTATAGGTGCAGTCTCGGCCAGGATAACCAACGCACAAGTACTCAAGTCTAGCGGAAATTTTTCGCTCTTCTTTTTTCGTTCTTTGGATTGGGATGAGGGCGATCGCGCAAACCCTTTAAAAAACTGAAGAGTGACCATCGTGGCCACTCTCCGTTAAGTCTTTTGTTAGTGCATTGGCCAGACAAGCTTAGGGCTGCCGTGGCTAGGCTAGGTTGCTTAACTGAGTTAAACACCTCAAGAATAAACAGGAAATCAATCAGAATGAGCAAACTCGCTAAACTACAGTTGCTTTTTACAATCCATTGCCTGACCGGCAGCTAGGGTAGGTTAAGGCCAAGAATGACCACCTCTGGAAGGATTGCTTTGAAGCGAATTTTAGTTTGTTACTAACTTAAGCACCAGCTCGTAATGGCTGTTAACCGAGTTAGGCTTGCGGGGTATTCAGTTGTTTTCGATGTATCTAAACTATCACAGTCAAATGGGCATGCAAAGGCAATTGATGGATCGTTACCCGTCGTTACAGGGGTTAGCAATGGTAACAAAACTCTCAGTGAAAAATAGCGATTTGGATCCTTAAAAGCTGGTTTTAGGCCAAATTCAGCGGATCGACATCAATGGTGAGGCTCACCTGGGCCGGACAATGGCGTTTCAGGTCTTGTAGGTTCGGTAGAGGCTCATCCATCGGGCCTTTGACCACGAGATGCCAACGATAGCGGCGGGCAACTCGCGGAATCGGCGCGGGGGCAGGCCCTAGAAGTTCGTAAGACGATCCCTCTAACAACTGAGTCACCTGCTGAGCAAGGGTTTCAGCGGTTTTCTCCACCGCATCCGGGTCGGTACTGCTGAGCCGCAGCAGCACCATCTGCCCAGCGGGGGGATATTGCAACAACTGCCGCTGCGCCCACTCAGCGGCGATAAACCCTTCGTAGGCATGGCCGGTAACCGCTTCCACCACCGGATGGTCGGGGGTGTAGGTCTGCAAAAAGACCTGCCCCGGCTGGGTGCCGCGCCCCGCCCTCCCCGCCACCTGAATTAGCATTTGCAGTGCTCGCTCGCTGGCCCAATAATCATTCATATATAAGAGTCCATCAGCGGCGATGATGCCTACCAGCGTGACCTGGGGCAAGTCGATGCCTTTGGTCAGCATTTGGGTGCCCACCAGCAGGTCGGCCCCACCCTCGGCAAAGCGGGTGAGCAGCGCGCGGTGAGCCCCTTTGGTGCGGGTGGTGTCGCTGTCGAAGCGAATGCAGCTCAGCTCTGGAAAGGTTTCGGCCAGGGCGTTGACGACCCGCTGGGTGCCGCTGCCAAAGTGCTTGAGGTAGGGTGAGCTGCACGCCGGGCAGTGTTTGGGATGGCTTTGGCTAAAGTTGCAGTAGTGGCAGCGCAGGGTCATAGCGCTGTTTGCCCCGGGCTGGTGGTACGACAGCGACACATCGCAGTGGGGGCACATCATCACATGGCCACAGCTGCGGCACGACACAAAACTGCTGTGCCCCCGCCGATGGATGAACAATAATCCCTGGTTGCCCTCGGCTTTCATCTGGGCCAGGGCGGTCTGGAGCGATCGGCTGAGAATGCTGCGGTTGCCGTCTTGTAGCTCGTCGCGCATGTCAATGACGTTGACTTCGGGCAGGGGCTGGGCCTGTACTCGTTCTGGCAGAGAGAGGTAGGTCCAGGGGAGGGGGGTAGGGAGTGAGGGAGTAGGGGGCGAGGGGGTGAGAGTGGGGGTGTTAGGATCCAGCTGTGGTGATAGATCTAGGATGCTAGAGCCCAAACCTCGGCACTGTACCCAGGTGTCGAGGGAGGGGGTGGCAGAACCGAGCACCAGGGGACAATTTTCTAACTCAGCTCGCCAGCGGGCGACGGTGCGGGCGTGGTAGCAGGGGGGCACGTCTTGCTTGTAGCTGCTGTCGTGTTCTTCGTCGAGAATGATTAAGCCCAGGTTGGGTAGGGGCATAAAGATGGCAGAGCGGGTGCCCACAATCACCAACGGTTTAGACGGCTTGAGGCTCTGCCGCCAGGTGTCGTAGCGTTCGCCATCCGATAGCCCGCTGTGGTAAACCCAAACCTGATCGCCGAAGCGGCGGCGAAAGCGATCGGTCAGCTGGGGGGTGAGGCCAATTTCGGGCACTAGCACCAGGGCCGACTGCCCAGCGGCCAGGCGAGGGGCGATCGTCTGCAAATACACCTCAGTCTTGCCCGAGCCAGTCACCCCATGCAGCAAAAACTGACTCCCCTGCTGACTCTTACTAATAGGATCGAGCACCTGAGCCTGGTAGTGGGTAAGGGGCTTAGGCAGATCGGGCATCAGTGTAGGCCCGGTCTCAGCCCGCAGCTGCTCGCGCGGCTCGATTACCAAACAGCCTGACTGGGCCAGTCGCTTTAGGGTGGGGCTGGTGGTTTGGCACAGTTGCAAGGCATCGCTGAGCCACAGATCGCCGCCCTGGCGACGCAGGGTAGCGATGATTTCTTGCTGGCGGGGGGTGAGATCTGGGGGTAGAGTGTCGCCACTTACTAGAGTTACTGCTTGGCGGCGCTTGGCCTGGGGCGGCTGGGGCGGTGATAGGTAAGACTCGGCCCAGCCGAGCTGAATCAGCTGTTGCAGGGTGCGATAGCTGTGGCCGCGTTTTTGCAGATAGGGCCAGGTGTAGTCGCCTGTGGGCGATCGCTGGAGATCCTCTAATAGATCTTTCAACCCCGGCGTTAGTGAGTTTGGCTGAGGCTGGGGCAGGCGATCGCGCCGTAACCGCAGCCGTCGTTGCGACCTGGCCAGCACCCCCGGCGGCAGTGCCGTCTTCAGCACCTGCATCAGCGACACCTGGTAGTAGTCGGCCACCCGCTGGAGCAAGGCCCAGTAGGGTGGGGCAAAAAAACGCTGTTCAACAATGCCCTCTACCGCCCGAATCTGATGAGGCACCAGGTTGGCCGGAGGCGTTGAGGAGAGAGAAAGGGCGATCGCGCCAATGCTCTGGTGACGAAAGGGCACCGTTAAGATGTCGCCCACCTGCACCGCTAAGTCAGCAGGCACTTCGTAGGTATACGCTGCGGGCTGGCCGCCATAGTCCACCAAAACGTTGACCCACTGAGGCTGGGGTCTACTCTCGCCAAAGCCCACGCGTTTTACACCACCTACATTACCTCTGCCAGTGTAAGAGGTTGTTTGACCCGCTGGCTGAAGACTAATTGCCATCGTCTGCTTCGATCGGGAAAAGCAAATTTTGGGGTACAGAGCGCGTTAGCCGCCTCGAATCTCAGCGACATTTACACCCAGTCCAGATCGAGACCTGTAGTCTCCCCAAGGGCAATACTCCACGACTGAGCTTGGATTGAGTTTAAATCCTCAATCCCTTCGAGTTTTCCACAAGTTAAATTCTGTGGAAAACTTCCCCCCACCTGTGGAAAACGGAGTCAAACTGTAAAAGCAAAAATATCGATCATCTCCCTAACCCAACAGCAATCTCCCCCAACCTGAGACCCCTGCCTTCATCTACAGCCAGCGATCAATACCAAGGCAAAGTGTCTGAGGATAGCAAAAAATACTAGAGGTTACCCTTAAATTTTCGGTTCATTTTTTGGATTCGCTGTTACACTACGCAAGTTGCCAAAGAAATGTTACATTGCCTGGGAATTCACAAAAAAATCCGTATTGTGGACTCACAAAATAAGTCTAAAGATCCAGTTCCGGGATCAAGCGTTTTGTCAGGGGTTGCCATCGGCAGGGCAATCCGAATATACATGCCTTCAATCTGCATGCTTCGACCCGTAGGTATACAGTTTTATTTACCCCATGGCTACTACATATAACTCCGACAGAGACAGTTCTATTGCTTGGGCCGACGAACCCATAGATGGGTTCGACACCGACTTAAATCGAGTGGCAGAAAAGGTATCTGCTGCCGATAGCCAACTCACCCCTGACCTCACGGCCTGGGACGAAGATCGGGAGGTTCTGGCTAAGTTTTCTCAGTCAGAGGCCATGTCAGAGATGGGGCTGTCGGGCTATAGCAAGACCCTCACCGACGATGCCGTTGGGGCCTTCTTTAAAGAGATGGCGCGCTATCCCCTGCTGAAACCGAGCGAAGAAATTGAGCTAGCTCGGCAGGTCAGGTTCTTATCTAAGGTCGAAGCTGCCAGCGAAAAACTTCAGAAAGAGTTGGGGCGAAAACCCAACCGACAAGAGCTAGTTGAGAAGCTAAAGGTGAGCGAGGCAGAGTTTACCCAAAAGCTTCACGAGGGTCGAACTGCCAAGCGAAGAATGATTCGATCGAATTTGCGGCTGGTGGTGTCGATCGCCAAGCGCTATTTGAATCGGGGAGTGCCGTTTCTCGATTTAATTCAGGAAGGAGCCCTGGGGTTAAACCGCGCCACCGAAAAATTTGATCCCGACAAGGGCTATAAATTTTCGACCTACGCCTACTGGTGGATTCGTCAGGGCATTACCCGCACCATTGCCAACGATGCCCGCACGATTCGCCTGCCGATCCACATTGTGGAAAAGCTGAACAAGCTCAAAAAAGCCCATCGCGATCTGCGGCGGGATCTACAGCGCAACCCCAGCGAGCAAGAACTAGCCGATGCGTTAGACGTAACGGTCGATCAACTGAGAAGTTTACAACAGGTGCGGCGGCGATCGCTCTCCTTAAACCACCGCGTCGGCAAAGGCGAAGACACCGAGCTGATGGAGCTACTTGAAGACAGCAGCACCCAAACGCCGGAGTCTAAAATTAGCGAAAACATGATGCGCCAAGAAATTACCAGCGTGCTGGGCGAGGTGCTCACTGAACGCGAAAAAGATATCATTACGCTGCGCTATGGGCTGGCTACGGGCGAGACTCACACCTTAGAAGAGGTAGGCGGCATTTTCAACCTCTCACGGGAGCGGGTGCGCCAGATTCAAACCAAAGCCATGCGCAAGCTGCGGCGGCCCCAGGTGGCCGCTCGCCTCAAAGGTTGGCTCAAGTAGCTCAACGCCGTTCGGTAAGACATATCTCCAAATCTCCCGCCCCCCAAGTTTGGGAAGACAGTGGTCAACGATCTTGCAAGAGATCGCCTCTGCCTTCCTTAAATAAGGGGGGTTTTAGTTCGCAGGTTGGCAACGAGTATTGGAAGGATTGGAGCTGAGGTAGCATTTATTTCTCTAACTCAAAACCTCGCACTTTAATGGATGCCATTCACTTAAACAACATTCGCGCCTACGGCTACACCGGGGCGCTGCCCGAAGAGAACGTGCTGGGCCAGTGGTTTCAGGCCGACATTACGCTGTACATAGATTTGGCTGAGGCCACCCAGAGCGATCGCCTTGCCGACACCCACGACTACCGCACGGTGATAAACGGCACCCAGCAGATCATTCGCACAGCCAAGTTTGCGCTGATTGAGCGGCTGGCAGGGGCGATCGCCACCCTAGCGCTCGACTCTGATTCACGATTGCAACGGGTCATGGTCAAAGTCACCAAGCTCACCCCGCCGATTCCCGACTACACCGGCCAAGTGGCGGTAGAAATCACCCGCGATAGAATCCAGTAAGGAAAAACCTTTTGTAGGGGCAAACGGTCGTTTGCCCTAAGCTTGTAGGGTGATTTAATCCTGCTGGCGACAAAGCATTTGGTGGGCAGTGCCCACCCTACGGTGGCTCATGACTTCTACAACTAATTCGCGTCAGCAGCTCAGGGCTGAGCTAGAGCGCATGCCCGACTGGCTGCGTCGCCCCATCGGCAACGCCAGCGAGATTTCGGCGGTGCAGCGCATTGTCAAAGAGCGGCAGATACACACCATTTGCGAAGAGGGCCGCTGCCCCAACCGAGGCGAATGCTACGCCAACCGCACCGCTACCTTTTTGCTGATGGGGTCGGTGTGCACCCGCGCCTGCTCGTTTTGCCAGGTAGAAAAGGGCCACACGCCGATGACCCTCGACCCCCACGAACCTGAGAAAGTGGCAGAATCCGTCCGTTTATTGGGTCTGCGCTATGTGGTGCTGACCTCGGTGGCACGGGACGACCTGCCCGACCACGGGGCCAGTTGGTTCGCCACCGTGATGGATAGGATTCGCCAGGAGAATCCGGAGACGGAAATCGAAGTATTGACGCCAGACTTTTGGGGGGGCACCGCACGGGATGCGGGGCAGGCCGATCGCGTTCAGACCGTTGTAGCCGCCAAGCCCGCCTGCTACAACCACAACCTTGAAACTGTGCGGCGACTGCAAGACCCGGTGCGCCGGGGGGCCAAGTACGATCGCTCCCTCCGAGTCCTATCGCTGGTTAAAGCGTTCGACCCCAGCATCCCCACCAAGTCAGGACTTATGGTTGGTCATGGCGAAACGGAGGCAGAACTGATTGAGGTGATGCAAGATTTGCGCGGAGTGGGGTGCGATCGCCTCACCATCGGCCAATACATGCGCCCCTCGCTCGATCACCGCCCGGTCGATCGCTACTGGACGCCTGAAGAATTCACCCGGTTAGGAGCAATCGCCCAAGAACTCGGCTTTGAGCATGTGCGCTCTGGCCCCTTAGTCCGCAGCTCTTACCACGCTGGGGAAGCCCCGTGAGTCAGGCGATCTGGCGGCTGATCCCATTACTGGAAGCCCCCGGTGCAGTGCAGATGGCGATCGATACCTGGCTGCTCGACCAGCATCAGCACCATGGGCTTCCGCCCACCCTACGGTTCTACACCTGGAATCCAGCAGCGGTTTCCTTAGGAGCGAGCCAGCGGCATCAGATTCCTGACCACTGGAACCATGTGGTCTGGCAGGAGCAGCCGGTAGATCTGGTGCAGCGACCGACCGGTGGGCGCGGGGTGCTACACCAGGGCGATTTGACCTATAGCTTAGTAACTTCAAACATTGCTGGAAGCCGTGACCAGGCCTATCGGTTTCTGTGCCAGTTTTTAATTGCAGGCTGGGCAGAGCTGGGCGTGTCCTTAGATTTTGGGAAGCCCAGTCGGGACTATGGGCGATCGCACAACTGCTTTGCCTTAGCCACCAGTGCCGATTTAGTCGATGTTCAAGGTCACAAAGTGATCGGCAGCGCCCAGCTGCGACGCGGTTCTCACTTGCTTCAGCATGGATCAATGGGACTCACGACCAATGCAGAGCTGTGGCAGCAGGTGTTTCAAACCCCAGCACCGCCAGCGAACCAGGCCCAGTTGGCTGTACGACAGGGGTTAACCACAGCCAAAATAATTGAATCGCTAACTCAGGCAGCAGAGAACTGTTTTGATTGCCAGCTTATTTCCCAACCCCTAACCAAGGGAGAATGGGCAGAGATCAACGCCCTGGCACAAAAAAATGGCCCGGGGTGCCAGAGCGCCGGGCCATCTGCCGTATCGTCTCGAAGCTAGCTCATGGCTGATGAGCCGCGATCGTAGCCAGAGAAATCGTGGGGCATTTTGCCTTGAATGTGGCTTTCGTAGTGGGCCGCGTCTTCTACAGGGATGCCGACCTCAGCCGCCAGGCGCACCATCATGCCCTGTTCGCGCCGACGGCTGCGCTGGTGACGGCGAATAAACAGGTTGCGGGCCAGGTCAGAAATGTTGATGGGCGCAGGGTCAGCCGCCACTACAGGAGTTGCGAGGCTAGCGGCAACAGCCGGAAGCTCTGCCGCGATGACCACGGGGGCGATCGCCGCCACCGGAGCCGCAATACCCGTGCGATGGGGCACACCGCGCCAGGTCAAATCGGCAGCGGGCTGGGCGGGCAGTTCGGCCACAGCTTTAAAAACAACGGGAGCACCCCGATAGTTGCCGGTGTCAATAGTTTCGCCCAGGGCAGGGGTGGGATTGGATGGAGCGTCGTAGCTGTTGCCGCGATAGGTGAGTTTCATAATGTCGCCTCCTAGAAGCGATGCGTAGTGAGGCGCGTTCCTTCGGGAGTGTCCCTACTTCCGTCTCCCTGCCGAGGTGCCTGAGGGGGAATGCACCTTATCAACGAGCAGCGGGAGATGAACGATTTATCTTGATATTTGTATAATACGCTACTGTTTTTTGAAAATATCGGCTTTTGACAATTCTACATAGAGAGTATAGGCCCCACTATGTAAAGCGATCGCCCATGAAAGTTATTCATACCTACCATGACAGAAAGCTTTTGTAGTTTTAGCTACAGAAATCTATTCTTAGGTTGTGGGTGAAAAACCCCCGACGCACCAAAAAAAGGAGATCTTATGAACAGCAGCTATTGGCCGATCAACAACTCTAACAACACCACCGGCCTTGTCGCTCAGCTCGGTGCCTTCTGGCAAAACCTGCTGGCCCACCTCGAAGCCACCACCGAACCCCGCGTGTGGCAAGCTAGCGATGCTTCTGGCCAAGCCCTGTGGAACGCCTACGACCCCATCACCCAGATGGCGATCGACCATGCCTCCGCCGACGAGCTGCGCACCTGGCTCGAAGAGCTGCACTATCGCAACTAGGGCTCTAGGGTTTAAGGCACAAGGTTCACGGCGGCTCTTCGTACCCGGAACCACAAGCCTTTCCCACCCCTACAACTGCACATTTATTTAATGGGCAAGCGTTAGGTCACTCACTATAGTCATAGCAACGCTGCACTCCCCCTCGGGGGGATAGGTAGCTGGGCCAACCGGCCAGCCGTTTCGCTTCAGTTTTGCTTCAACGGGGCTTGCTATGACATCGGTATTGATTCAGGGTGGTCGCATTGTCACAGCGGTAGACGACTACCAGGGTGACATTCTCATTCAGGATGGCCGCATTGAGGCCATTGGTCGCCAGCTCTCGGTCGAGAATGCCGAATGTCACGATGCCACCGGGCTACTTGTGCTGCCCGGTGGCATTGATGCCCATGTGCACATGGAAACCCCCATGGGCAACGATGTCTATACCTGCGACACCTTTGAAACGGGGACGCGATCGGCGGCCTTTGGCGGCACCACCACCATCATCGACTTTGCCCAGCAGTTCCACAACGACAGCCCTAAGGCGGCTTTGGATAGACGGCTGGCGGCAGCCGAGCCCCAGTGCTGCGTTGACTACGCCTTTCACGTCATTCTCACCGACATTAACCCTGGGTCTTTGGCCGAGCTGCCCGACCTGATCAATCAAGATGGGGTCTCTAGCTTTAAGCTCTACATGGCCTACCCCGGCGTGCTGATGGTTGACGACGCCGATATTTTTAGAACCATGCGCCGCACGGGCGATCACGGTGGCATGGTTAACCTCCACGCCGAGAATGGGGTGGTAATTCAGGCGCTGATTGAAGAAGCGCTGGAGCAGGGCAATACCTCGCCCAAATACCACCAACTCACCCGCCCCAGCCTGATGGAAGGGGAAGCCGCCCATCGGGTGATTCGCATTGCGGAGCTGGCAGAGGTGCCCGTTTATATTGTGCACCTGTCAGCAAAGGAAGCATTGGAGGCGGTGGTGGAGGCGCGCGATCGCGGCATCCATGCCTTTGCCGAAACCTGCCCCCACTACCTCTTTCTCGATGAGTCGGAATACGATGCCCCCGGCTTTGAAGCCGCTAAGTACGTGATGACTCCGCCGCTGCGCAATCACGACTGCCAACACGCCCTGTGGCGAGGGCTCCAGTTCGACGATCTCCAGCTGGTAGCCACTGACCACTGCCCCTTCTGCATGAACGAGAATCCGCTGGGCATTCTCAAGTCAAAGCAATTCGGTCGAGATAACTTCAACCGCATCCCCAACGGTGCCCCTGGGGTAGAGCTGCGGCTAACGCTGCTCTACGACGGCGGCGTGAGAGCAGGACGCATCAACCTCAACCGATTTGTGCAGCTCACCGCCACCGCCCCGGCCAAAATGTTTGGCCTGTTTCCCCGCAAGGGCACGATCGCCGTCGGCAGCGACGCCGACCTGGTGCTGTTTGACCCTGACGAAACCCACACCCTCAGCGCCAGCACCCACCATTCGCTGGTCGATTACTCGCTGTTTGAGGGGCGCGAGGTGACGGGCAAGGTCAAAAAGGTCTTTCTGCGCGGCCAGTGCATTGTGGATGGGGATGAATGGCTGGGGCGATCGGGCATGGGCGAATATCTGCCCCGCCGTGCATCAGGGCGAGTGCTATAGCTTCCTGTAGGTTGGGTGGAACGAAGTGAAACCCAACAACGGTAAGCTTTGTTGGGTTCTGCTAGCGCGCCACCCAACCTACAATTTAAGGCTTGCCAGACCACTAGGTGACTCTAGCTATAACGTGGTGCTGAGCAGCGGCAGTAATCTGCTAAAAAGACCATCGCCCCGACAATTACCGGCACGGCAACGATCGAGGCGATGGGGTTTGGGCTTGTGAGGTGCTATCCAGGGTTAGCTAGGCCGTCTGCGATTGGGGAGCGGGAGATTGAGCGATCGCGCTTTGTCGGCGTGATTTGCGAAACTGCTGAGAGAGATCTTCCATGACGTCATCCAGTCCTCTATTTTTGCCCGTTACTTTGGCGGAGTTGTAGGCCAGCCGGGCTGCTGCATAGGCTTCGCTACCGGCCAGCATTTGGGTATCTTCCAGCAGCTCTTTGAGGTGGTTCACTGCTTGCAAAATAGGGTTCAGCGCTTCGAAGAGAGCCAGATCGCGGCGGGCTTCTTCGATATCGAGATGGCGCGGCATCATGTCGATGTGCTGGGCGGCCATGTCTAGAGCGCGAGTTGTAAATGTTTGCGACTTGCGGCCCATCTTGGTGATTTGACGCCGCTCTTGGGGCGTTAAGCCAATCAGGAAGTCAAGCTGCTCACGAACTGTTTTGAGCTGAGCCACGATCTCTAAAGCGTCTTGGGTAGACAGCGTAGCCGTTACGGTTTGATTGTTCATTTTAGATTTTCAAATAGGGGATGATGCATCCCTCGATGCACTTTTCAATTAATCTTCTATGGGAACTCCTGGTAGCTTCTGTAAATATACGGGAGTTTTTTCGGTATCAAGCTACAACGACGGGCAAGAGGCCGTGGCTTCCCAGAGCCCAGCCCTTCTGATTTGCTCAAGAACACCGCCGACTCTGTTTAGAGCAGTGCCGATTCTATAATTTTCTCTATCGATTCTGTTTAGGGCACTGTCGATTCTATGATTTGCTTCATCGATTCTGTTTAGGGCATCGGCAATTCTATAGTTTTCACCGTTAACGCAGTGAAAATAGGAATCGATAGTCCTCTAAACAGAATTAATGCGCTCGGCGACCCTGTCGTGACGCGTTAGGGTTTCTCAGCCTTGTCCCCAAGTCAATCGATGACAAAAGGTCTCTATGCCCCCATAAAAATGTATCAGCTATGACGTTTTAGTAGCTATTGCACTAACGGTTTGCTTGAACGGTTGTAAGTAACCTTGAACTCAACACCAAGATCTTTCGTAGTCCGCTCCAAGTAAATTGTTCGATAGTTTTTTTAGAGAGAGCGGCCAAAAAGGGGCTTTAATCTCGATCTTCTTGACTTTGAAATGCCTTTACCCAATACCGCAATGTTTGTGCACGACGCCCTACCGTTGCTTCAGCCAAATCAGAACACTGCGTTTTCAGGAAAGGCTCAGCAGATTCTGGACTGAGATCAAGTGCGGAGTAAACCCCACAATAACGGAGCCACGCAAAACCTACTGGTGAACTTTCAAAAAACAGCATCGTGACATCATAGCGATCAATTTCGGACAGTCCGGCAAGATATTGTCCTCGGCTTGTAAGCACATTACTCTTATTGAGTAGATCTAAGATACGGCCTGCTTGCTTATAGTAATTGACTTGCCTTGGTGATAAGGACAAATGATACCCAAGATTAGTATCTCCCTCTTTAATTAACTCAAGCATTCTAAATAATTTATTGAGATCATCTGCTTGAGGAACTTCAGCTGATTCAACTCTTTGTTGATTTAAATCAGCTAACTTTAATCTTAGTTCACGAATGGCTGAGTGAGAAATCACAAGAGAATGATTCTCAGACTGTGAAGTTATCTTTGCAGATAATGTCAATTTATCCTTGTGAAGCGATTCCAGAAATAGCTCAAGTAGTTTGCTATCTTGATGACTAAAAGTTTCAACGATCTGCTCAGGATTAGGTGAAGCAATTAGTGTGCGAAGATTATTGAAAAAGTCATAAAGTTTGGCTCCTGCCTCAGTCTGAAGCTCTATGATTAAGGAACCAACACTTGCATTTATAGGTACAGGAGGCGTACTTAGTATGGAGTGAATTAGCCTTGACCAGTTTGCCGCAACTGATGCAAGTGATTCAAAGGCAATGGTTGCATTTGATCGTGGGCGATTGATAGTGATTTGATGCGTAAGTGGTTCAGAAACTTCAGAATCTACAAAATCATTTTCAGGAAAAAAACTTTCGTTGGAAACCAAAAAATCATCACATGGTGGAAGTAAATCTTGCTCTATTTGATCAGGAACAATAGCATCCACGAATGATTGTTCTTGATCAGTTAATCGAACTAAAAAAATTACTTCGTCTTCTGGGTCTGTATAAATACTTCGTAAATCAGCTTTGCCAGATACTAAATTAGAAATCCTAATCTCTGACACCAAAGAGTATAGCCATAAACTTTCACCTTCTTGTTCATCGGCCCAAAAGGCAATGTAACGACTGCCCGAAGCATTCTCAGCAATAAAAAGACGAGGACCATCATACCAATCGAGAACTTCAACTATTCTCAATTTTCCAAGCATAGTATTTAGAGGCAAAAAGCTCATGTTGCCTCCGCATCAATAATAAAATCAGCATGAATCTCGGATTGTGTTCGCCTCCAAACCGTTAGATGCGACGGGCCACAAGAGGTTGGTGTTGCTAGACAAACACCATGATCGTTCTTCAAAGTTCCTACAACAATTCGACGACTCCGAAGAGGCCTGTACCTGGCTCTTGTACGAATGCTACAACTCAAATCACGGTGAAACGATACACCGAAGAACATTCCGATACCGTCATCTTTAACTTGCCTTCTTGGGGATTCCTCATAGGTTGAAAGGAAATCCAAATCAGATGGAGGAATATTTCCAACTAGCCTAAAGGCATCTCCATCGGCAGGTACAGCACTATCAGGAGGGACACCCTCAGGGAAAACATCAGGCCAGTCAGATTGATTAGACATCATAACCTCCTCAAGTTCTCCTTGAAGTGAACTTCTGATAGCTCACCACCCATTGAAGAGATACGCTCATGGGATAGATCAATCGCTTCAGAGTTTGAGTCACATCCTAAAAAGTGACGGCCTAACTTGACTGAAGCCACTCCAACTGAGCCTGAACCTATAAATGGATCCAGAATAATCTCATTAAGTTGAGTGCTTTGTTTAACAAGTATTTCAGCTACTTCATAAGGCTTTTCTGTAGGATATCCTCTATGAATTCTTGGATGTTCAATAATGTCAGGAACTCCTAGATCATTAAGTTTTTTCTTTCCTTTTTCAAAGAACAAGATGAATTCATATCTACTTCTGTAGTGGTATCCCATTCCTATTCTTTGCTTGTCCCAAACGAGGGGCTTCCAGAATCGGAAACCAACAGACTCAGCTATTGGTTTAACCACAAACATTGTAGTTGAATCGCAAAATAGATAAAAGTGTGAATTCTTCTTTAGCACTCGAAATATGTGAATTAGTAATTCTTCAAATCGATTGTTTGGAAAAATTTCAAACCATTTATTACTTGAGGCTTTGCTTTGTTTTAGCCGAGTTGTTGTTCCAACCTTGCGGTGTTTTTCTAGAGACTCATATGGAGGGTCGGTAATAACACAGTCAATCATGCAATCCGATATAGACTCCAAATACTCAACTGCATCCATAGTCGAGAGATGATAGTAGGACTGCATTCAAAAAAATTACTCACTGCTAATACCGCGTCGATCTTCTAGACAAAAGATCTAAACAATATCCCAGAAAAACGAGGATACGTCAAGGATGAAATATGGTTGCACAGCATAAGAAATTTAGGTTGCAGCTATCTAATCTTATGTTTAGCCTGCTTTCTGTCTCTGTACTCTCCATAACACCCCTGATCAGGGTGATTAGCCAGATCTTGAGTAGAATATCGACTCCAGAAGTAGGCGTTATGCTGAAAACTATCTGTATAACTTCCTAAAACGGGGTGTTATGCAGGTCTTAATCGGGCTGTCTCCCCAAAACGGGGTGTTATACAGAACAGGGTCCTGATAACTACCTTGCATAGGGGTGTTATGCAGATCTTAATCGGCATAATAGGCTTCTCAAAGGTGTTATTCAGGTACTTTAGGAAAATCTTCACCAGCAATGCCCCTGCCTATATACGCTTGACGGGGAGCTTTTGTACCACTATCATCTTGCGTTAAGCCGTTCGAGCAGAGCGGTGTTCACACAGAACTCGAAAATCTTGGCGCTGCCGGAAGGTGTTTGCACCACCAACCGACAGCTAACCCCGCAAATCTCTGAGGCAGATTGCGAGGCTAGGCTCATGGTACCCTAGCCCCCTCAGTTTGCACTTGCGCTGCGGGTGGCTAGGGTTTTCGCGTTCTGTTTCTTCAGTACCCACTACAAGGAAACAGAACCGATGTTTGACTATCAAGAGCCCGATGCTAACGACAACCCAGGCAACCAAGAGGCCCACTCCCTACCGCTGCCACCATCTGGTGCAAACAACAAAGGGAGCCAGCCCCTCAACCCTGAAAAAGTGCGCCACATGCTTTACGGCAGCCTGGCCGCCATAGACCGCACCATCAAAATCCTCCACGCCCTCGGCTACGCCGACCCCAACGACTGGAGCGAACCCATGCCTACCGAAAAACCCAACCAGTGGATGGTGATTTTGACCAAAACGCTGCTGATTGCATAGCGCCAACAAACCTAAGTCCAGCTTTTACAAGCTGGACTTAGGTTTACCCAGGTTACGAGCCAGACCCCCTACAAGTCCGGCCATTCCTCCTGGGCTTCGTCCTTGGTATTGGTGTTGCGATCGAGAGTTTGCCGCTCAAAGGTCAAATGCACATTGCGGCTCTGCTCACCGTCCGCCGCCACCGCCATGATCGGGTAGTCAACGATGCCATCCTGGAATGACTGGTGGAACCGGAAAGTGCCATCTTCAGAAAGCTCGATGGGAACGCCACCCACGGTCACCGTTGCGTTGGGCTCGGTGGCCCCATACACAATCAGCTCGGCATCGGCCACTAGCCAAAACTTGCGGGGCGTCAGAGCACCCAAACCAACCCCAGACATGGTTAACCCAGAGAATCCGGACATCGTAAACGCCCCAATTCCAGAGGTTGTCAGCCCCGCTAGGCCTACTCCTGACTGGGTTAGACCTGAGATGCCCGACATCGTCATCCCTGAAATACCCGACATAGTCGGCAGACCCGGCACCATCGCTGCCGCGCCCAGCCCAGCCCCCGAAGCAAAGGCAAAGGAGCTAATTGGCGGTGCCATCGACCCCGCCACATGCTGCATCGAGCCAAAAAGCGAACCATCGACGCGCAGAGCTTCACCCCCCTGGGCCAAAGCATAGAGCTGCTCGTGCAGTTGGCCACCGGCGTCAGCTCCCCTAACGCGAGGGTCAACCAGGGTCATGATGGTCTTGCCGCGCAGGTTTTCGTCCCAGGTGACGGTGAGAAAGTGCTCCTCCGTCCAGTCGGAGGGGTAGACGGGAGGAATGCGAATAGTGTTAGAGCGGGCCAGCACCAGCCAGCGACCATCGCCCGTCAGATAGCCGATTTCGGCCTGGTAGTCGCGATCGCTCACCGGAATCTGCATGTACCATTCCCGCGCCATCTCGTCGCAGCTAACCTGTTGCAAGCTGTGGGGGGCTTGATTATCTAAGTTAATGCCGGTGACATCGTAGAGGCGCAGGGCTAAATGTTCACCGCCCTGGCGACGCAGCTCTTCTTTGTGAGTGTGGGGCGTATCCCAGTAAGCGTAGGCCCATTGGGGGTCGCGAGGCATAAGCACGATGCGGCTTTCGCCATAGCCGTCGGGCAGGGGCGGCAGGCCATCGTCGATAGCAGACAGATCTATATCGCCCTCAGTGGGGCGACCAACCACGTTGTATTTGCTGGCTTCAACGGCAGACTGATCTTCGGTACTGGCCAACGACGCTGCGGCCCCAGCGGCTATGCCAGCAATCCCCAACCCGATGGGAACTGCGGCGGGCACGGATGGTTGCGGCTCCGGAGGTGCTGCTACTGGTTCGGGGGGCACTTCATCTACCGTGACAATCTCAGGTTCAGTTGCGACGGCAGGCGGCACGACCATTGCCGGTTCTGAGGGAGCTACAACCGGCGTGGGGGCTTCTGGTACAGCGGCGGCTGTGGGCTCATCTATGGCGACGGGCTCATCTGCCACAGGCTCATCTACTACTACGGGCGGCACTACAACCGGCTCAACTGGGGGGGGAATAACGGGAGGCTCAACTGGGGGAACAGCTGCGGGAGGATCGACCGGGGTTGGGAGGGGATATTCGGCGGTGGGAGGGACAACCCCAGGGGTGCTAGCCCCTTGAGCCAGGCCGCGTCTGCTGCGACCGAGCGCCCAAGCTAACCCACCGAGGGCCACCAGGGGCAGCAGCAGCCACCACCAGGGAAACCCACCGTCATTACCTCCCGCTGTCGGGGTAGTGTCGGTGGGCGGCTCATCGGCTGGGGCTTCGGTAGCAGCGGGGTCTGACTCAGCAGGTGCAGGAGCCGCCGCTGGAGTTTCTTCGGCAGCGGGGGTGCCTGGGGCGGTTACCCCTGCCGCTACCGCTCCCACCTCGGCCACCTGAGCTGCGGATAGGGCCGATTGCCCAGTGGATGAGGTGGCATAGCCCAAGAAGGCGGCTACTGCGGGGCTGGGTGCACCTTTATAGACAAAGTAGCGGGGCTGCGAGTAGGGGTAGCGAGGATCGTCGGGCAGGGTCTGGTGCATGGGCACAATTTTGACCGCCGGCTGGTCGGTGACGTGGGGCGCGATCGCATAGCTAATGCCATCGTCGTTCAGCGCCTGAATCACCGCTGCCGTATCGTCTTCAGCCACCGTGTCGGTGGTGGGTCCAGCTTCAAAGGAAGCGCCGCGAAAAACTTCGTACTGGCTCAGCGAACGGCGCGTATCGCTGTCTTCGGGGCGATCGACAAAGCGAATGGGGCCGGGCTCTCCGCCGACTTCAGCCCAGTCGGTGATTTCGCCGCGAAACATGGCGGCAAACTGTGCAAAGGTCAGATTGCCGTCAAAGGGATTGTCGGGGCCAACGATGATGGCAATTTTGGCCCGCTCCAAGGTAACAGTATTGAGGTCTTGGGCCTGCTCTTCTTCAGTCAGAGGACGCCCGATCGCCGCCAAGTCAATGTCGCCGTCAATCAGATCGGCGATCGCCTCGTCGCTGTTAGTCACCTCCACGCCCACTTCCGTACCGTCGTAGGCAGCCTCAAACTCCTGCTTGAGGGCATCCGCCGCAAAGCCCAAATTTGGGGAACTCTCAATTGAGACCGTAGTGCCTGAAGGTACCGTTTCGGGCAGCGAAAATGCCGGGCTCTGGGCCACCTGGGCCAGGGCAAAATTCCTCAGGTCGGGATGGGCTGCCGGGCTAAGGGCAAACAGTGCGGCAACGAGAAGTTTGACTGAATACTGCATCGTTTGACGGGGGAGGCAAAGAACGAGAGGCTAGGCAAATATACCAAGTCCATAGGCAAAACGGACGTATGCTATCTCGCAAAACCCGTTGATTACCCCAGATTTGGTGCGTACCCGAGAATTACGCTCAACTATTGCAGCATTCGCCAGGGGAGTCAATGGTCAGAGGCCAGCGGTAGCTAAGGGCAAATTTTGGCTCTAAACCCCTAAATTTTCCGGAAATCAGCGATTTCATCGGGCTTAAAACTTTGTCGAGCGCCACTCTCAACCCAGGTCAAGCTAGCTATCCAGCGGCAGTCCATCGGCAGCGTTTGCGGTCAGCGCCCTAGCACTCAGCTCCTGCCCCTTGCAAACACGAACCTGAGAAAGATCTGCTCTGCCGCCCAACTGGGGCAGGTTATTTCCTGGCAAAAGAGTTCATGGCAAACCTTTGGGCAGGGCACGGGGTTCTCTATTCGGGTTGCGAGGGCAGGGGTTTTGCCCCCCTCGACAGCCCGCCCTAGCACGGTCACCGCCCTACCCACCCCCAGCCAGCAGGTTATCATGGGAGGAACAATTGACATTTCTTAACAAATTTCGGAAAGATTACTTAGCAAGACTGATTTATTCATGACGGCTTCTTCCCCCTCAACTAGCGGCATCAAAGGCTTTGTGGAGACTCGCATTCTCCTCGGCCAGCCCCTGACCTCAGAACTCGCCGCCATTTTGCTGGTGTACTTCGTCCAGGGCATCTTGGGCCTAGCCCGGCTGGCGGTGAGCTTCTTCTTAAAGGATGACCTGGGTCTGACCCCGGCAGAAGTCGCCGCGCTTTCGGGTATCGCCACCCTGCCGTGGACGATCAAACCCGTGTTTGGCCTGCTGTCAGATGGGCTGCCCATTTTCGGCTACCGACGGCGGCCCTACCTGATTCTCTCAGGGCTGCTGGGCGCGGGGGCGTGGCTAGCGCTGGCGACGGTGGTGCAGACGGGGTGGGCGGCGATCGCCGCCATTACCCTCAGCTCTCTCTCTGTAGCCATCGGTGACGTAATTGTCGATTCTCTCGTGGTAGAGCGGGCACGGGGCGAATCCCTCGGCGACGCTGGTACGCTGCAATCCCTCGCCTGGGGGACCTCGGCGGTAGGGGGCCTGCTGACCGCCTATTTGGGGGGGGCGCTGCTCCAGCACATCAGCACCCGCGCCGTGTTTGGCATTACCGCCACCTTTCCGCTGATTGTGTCACTGGTCGCAGTGCTAATTATTGAAGAGCCGGTAGATTCTCCTAGCTGGGCGATCGTGGGCAACCAGGTGAAACAGCTCTGGCAAGCGATCCGCCAGCGGGCGATTTGGATGCCCGCTCTATTTCTATTTCTCTGGCAGGCAACCCCCACCGCCGATGCCGCCTTCTTTTTCTTCACCACCAACGATTTGGGCTTTCAGCCCGAGTTTTTAGGTCGGGTGCGGTTGGTCACCAGCCTGGCCGCCCTTCTAGGCATCTGGGTATTTCAGCGGTTTTTGCGCACCGTGCCCTTTCGCACCATTTTTGCCTGGTCTACGGTGTTGTCTAGCGTGCTGGGCATGAGCATGCTGCTGCTGGTTACCCATGCCAACCGCAGCCTGGGCATTGGCGACGAGTGGTTTAGCCTGGGTGACAGCCTGGTGCTGACAGTGATGGGCGAAATTGCCTTCATGCCGGTGCTGGTGCTCTCGGCGCGGCTCTGCCCACCCGGCGTCGAGGCGACTCTGTTTGCGCTGCTGATGTCGGTGGTCAACCTCGCCGGGCTGCTCTCCCACGAACTGGGGGCCGTGCTCACCCACTGGCTCAGCGTTACCGAAACCAACTTCGACAACCTGTGGGAACTGGTGCTGATCACCAACCTCACCACGCTGCTGCCCCTGCCCCTGCTATTTTTGCTGCCTAATACTTCTTCCCAGGGAGTGGGCGATCGCGGCGAAAACCATGACGAAAGCCTTCCCCCGGCAGATACGCCCTTGGTTTCAACCAGTTTATTCTCACCCCATGTGACCGAGCACCCGGTAACCGTGGGCGATTCTGGCCCAGAACGCTTCGCGAAGCGCGACTGATTCCCCAAGAATGGTGTATCGCTGCGCGGATGCACCCTACAGTTCTCTACGGTTTTCGCCCCATCTCCCTCATCCTCCCCACCTCCCTCATCTCACTTAATTTCTCTATCTACCCCACCATGACCGCTACCCAACCCCGTCCCGCCGCCGCCACCTTCTCCGTCGAAGACTGGAGCAGCGGCTATCGCTCCCAGCCCAACGAGTACAGCTATTGGATCGACGACATTGAGGGCAGCATCCCCACCGATCTCGAAGGCACCCTGTTTCGCAACGGCCCCGGCCTGCTCGATGTTCACGGCCACCCCGTCAAGCACCCCTTCGACGGCGATGGCCTGATCAACAGCATTGCTCTCCAGGGCGGGCGGGCCTACTTTCGCAATCGCTTTGTGCGCACGGCAGGCTACGTGGCCGAGCAGCAGGCGAAAAAGCCCCTCTATAGAGGAGTCTTTGGCACCCAAAAACCAGGCGGCCCCTTAGCCAACGCCTTTGACCTCAAGCTCAAAAACATCGCCAATACCAACATCATCTACTGGGCCGACAAGCTGCTGGCTCTCTGGGAAGCCGCCGAACCCCATCGGTTAGATCCCGTCACCCTCGACACCCTGGGGTTAGATTATCTCAACGGCCTGATTGCCCCCGGTGGTTCCTTCACCGCCCATCCAAAGCTTGACCCTGGCCACCACGGCGACCAGCGGCTGGTGGGTTTCTCGGTGAAAACCGGACTGTCAAGCACCATTACCCTCTTCGAACTCGATGCCCAGGGCAATGCAATCAGCCAGCACAGCCACACCATCCCTGGCTTCGCTTTCATCCACGACTTTGCCCTGACGCCCAACTACGCCATCTTCTTCCAAAACCCAGTGAGCTTTGGGCCGCTGCCCTTTTTGCTGGGGCTGAAGGGTGCAGCAGAGTGCATTCGATTTAACCCCAAGCAACCCACCAAAATTTTGCTGGTGCCGCGCAATGGCGACCCCATGCAGGTGATTGAGACCGATCCCTGCTTTGTCTTTCACCACGCCAACGCCTTTGAGCAAGATGGCCAGGTGGTGATTGACTCGGTCTGCTACGAAAATTTCCCGTCTTTGGATGGCAGCGACTTCCTTGAGGTGGACTTTGACCATGTGCCAGCTGGGCAGCTGTGGCGCTTTAAGGTGGATATTGCGGCTAAGACAGCCCAGGTTAGCAAGCTGCTCACCCGCTGTGTCGAGTTTCCCACGCTGCACCCCGATGTGGTGGGGCGACCCTACCGACATCTATTTATAGGAAAGGCCCACGGGGCTGAGGGCAACGCGCCGCTGCAAGCCCTGCTCAAGCTCGACACCCACACGGGTGAAACCCAGATGTGGAGCGCCGCGCCGCGCGGGTTTATGAATGAGCCCCTGTTTGTGCCCCGACCCCAGGGGCAGGGCGAAGACGACGGCTGGGTGCTGGTGCTGATGTACAACGCCGAGCGCCGCTGCTCTGACCTGGTGATTTTGGATGGACGCGATATCACCGCTGGGCCGATCGCCCGACTTAAGCTGCCCCACCACGTGCCCTATGGTTTGCACGGCTGCTTTGTGCCCCACTACTTTGGTCCCAGCGATCGCCCCCAGAAAGCTCAAGGTTAGAATTAACCTAGCTAGAACTGTATGGATTGCTGCCAATGGCCTCTGCTTCATCCGCCAAAGCTGCTCAGGAGCCTTTCATGCCGGTGGTGCGAGAGCTAGCGCGAACCTATCAGGCGTTTTCGGCCTATTCTGATGCCCACGTGCGGCAGTTTGACCTCACCCCGGCCCAGTTTGACGTAATCGCCACCCTGGGCAACACCCAGGGCATGACTATGGGCGACCTTGGCGAAAAAACGCTGATTACCAAGGGCACCCTGACCGGGGTGGTCGATCGCCTCGTGCAGAAGCACCTGGTGCAGCGAGCTACCCCCGCCGACAACCGTCGCTGCGTCATGGTGCAGCTTACGCCTGAGGGAAATCAGCTGTTTGAGACGGTATTCCCCGCCCATATCGCCCATCTCAAAGAGCGCTTTGACCAGCTAGATGCTGCCGATTTGGAGCAGCTACAGGGGCTCTTAGCCCATTTGCGGCAGATTTTTTGAATCAGAGGTGTAGGTCTTTACTATTCGTCCTGGAGAACGCACCTATGCCCGACGACAGATTGCTCTATTAAAAGGCGTAGGCTGATTCACTCCCTAAGAGCGATGGGGGCGAGGGACAAGTTTAAGAAGATCAGCGTTATCTCCCCAACGCTGGTTTTCTCCTATGACTCTTACCGGACGGCATATTTCTTACTGGATCGATTCGACACTGCCCTCTACTTACCCGGCCCTGAGTCAAGATGTGACTGTGGATGTAGCGGTAGTTGGAGCGGGTTTGGCGGGTGTACTAACTGCCAAACTGCTCAAGCAGGCGGGCAAAACCGTGGCGCTGATTGAGGCCGATCGCATCGGCGTCGGCGCTTCAGGCCACACCACCGCCAAAGTCTCCGCCCTGCACCAGCTGATCTATGCCGATCTCATTGACCAGCACGGTACTGAGAAAGCGCGGCTCTACGGCGAGTCTAACCAGGCTGCGATCGCGCGCCTGGCCGAGTTAATCTCCACCGACAACATCGGCTGCGACTTCGAACGCAAAGCCAGCTACACCTTTGCAACCGATCAAGACGGCCTCAAACAGGTCAAAGATGAAGTCGAAGCCGCCTTGACCCTTGGGCTACCCGCCACCTTTGTCGAGAGTACAGACCTGCCTCTGCCTGTAACCGGGGCCATCATGCTGCCCGATCAGGCCCAGTTTCACCCGCGCAAGTTCATGCTGGCGATCGCCGCCACCCTGCCCGGCGACGGCAGCCATGTCTTTGAGCAAACTCGAGTAGACACCGTCAAAGACGAAGGCCCCTGCCGCGTCATCACTCAAAACGGGCCTACGGTGACCGCCCAGGATGTGGTGGTCAACACCAACCTGCCCATTCTGGATATTGGGCTTTTCTTTGCCAAGAGCTATCCCCAGCGGTCTTACCTGGTGGGGGGCCACATTGATGCCAACCGCGCTCCCCAGGGCATGTACATTGGCGTCGGCAAAGGCTACCACTCTATTCGCACTACCCCCACCGACGACGGTGGCCTGCTGCTGCTGGTTGGGGGCGAAGGCCACAAGGTCGGCAAAGACGACGCCACCGACGAGCGCTACAAGCGTTTAGAAGACTATCTACGCAGCCAGTTTGGGGTTGAGCCCGCCTACCGCTGGTCGAGCCAAGACTTTAAATCCTTTGACAAGCTGCCCTACATTGGCAAGCTCACCCCGGCCCACCACCATACCTACGTCGCCACTGGCTTCAGCCTGTGGGGCATGACCAAGTCGGTGATTGCGGGCATGGTGCTGTCTGACGCCATTTTGGGCCGCGAGAACCCCTGGGCAAACCTCTACGACGCCACCCGCCCCACCCCTTTTGTTACCACGACCTCGATTCAGCAAAACCTGGATGTCGGGTCGCACTGGGTGGGCGATCGCTTCAAAGGTCTCTTCGACTCTACCGACAGCGTCAGCCCTGGGGAAGGCAAGCTCGTCACCCACAAGGGCACCAAGGTGGCCGCCTACCGCGATGAGAGCAACCAGCTCCATACCGTGTCAGCTGTCTGCCCCCACTTAGGCTGCATCGTCGCCTGGAACCAGGCCGAGAAAAGCTGGGATTGCCCCTGCCACGGCTCCCGCTTTAGCTGCGATGGCGAGATCCTCCACGGGCCTGCGGTGAAATCTTTGGAACAGAAAGTGTGTGATTGATCTCTAGCGAATTGTCCCCTAGCCTCTTTGCGGCGGCGAAGCCGATGACTCCGCTCAGGGGACAATTCGCAACCATTCCCCACGCCCGTGCGACAATAGCGGCGTCTTTTAGCCCAGCGTTTCCCATGAGTGGCGACACTATCTTCGGCAAAATCATCCGCAAAGAGATTCCGGCCAACATCGTCTACGAAGACGATCTCTGCCTGGCCTTCACTGATGTCAACCCCCAGGCCCCAACCCACATCCTGGTCATCCCCAAACAGCCCATTCCCAAACTGTCAGATGCAACCGCCGAAGATAAAGAACTGTTAGGCCATTTGTTGCTAACCGTTAAGCAGGTGGCCGATCAAGCAGGCTTAACTGAAAACGGCTACCGAGTGGTGATCAACACCGGCACCGACGGTGGTCAAACGGTCTTTCATCTGCATCTGCACCTGCTGGGTGGGCGCAGCCTAGATTGGCCGCCGGGCTAAGTCCAACTCCCAATCAAATCCAGAAGTGGAGATCAGCCTTTTGTAAGGCAATGAGCCCCCAGATCGACTTGGATTATTTACTTTCGTACAACGAAATAAACTTTCTTTTCCTATGGTTTTCTGTAGAAAAGAGAAACTTTACACTACATGTGGATGAGTGGACTTTATTTATCCATCCATCCATCATCCATTTTTCGTTGTTATTCATTGGACTCTTACCATGACTACTTCTCTTCGCGCCCGCGATAATGCGGGAGCTTGGGAGCAGTTTTGTAAGTGGGTTACCAGCACCGAGAATCGCCTGTATGTAGGCTGGTTCGGCGTGTTGATGATCCCTACGCTGCTCACCGCAACCATTTGCTTCGTTATCGCCTTTATCGCCGCTCCTGCGGTAGATATCGACGGCATCCGTGAGCCTGTGGCTGGCTCTTTGATGTACGGCAACAACATCATCTCTGGTGCGGTTGTGCCTTCCTCCAACGCCATTGGCCTGCACTTCTACCCCATCTGGGAAGCGGCTTCCCTCGATGAGTGGCTGTACAACGGTGGCCCTTACCAGCTGGTGGTGTTCCACTTCCTCATCGGCATTTTTGCCTACATGGGTCGTCAGTGGGAACTGAGCTATCGCCTGGGCATGCGCCCCTGGATCTGCGTGGCTTACTCGGCACCGCTGTCTGCGGCTGTGGCTGTGTTCTTGATCTATCCCCTGGGTCAAGGCTCCTTCTCGGACGGCATGCCTCTGGGTATCTCCGGTACCTTCAACTTCATGCTGGTGTTTCAGGCAGAGCACAACATTCTGATGCACCCCTTCCACATGCTGGGTGTAGCCGGTGTGTTCGGTGGCTCCCTGTTCTCCGCTATGCACGGTTCTCTCGTTACCAGTTCACTGGTGCGTGAGACCACCGAGAGTGAGTCTCAGAACTACGGTTACAAGTTCGGCCAAGAAGAAGAGACCTACAACATCGTCGCGGCCCACGGCTACTTCGGTCGTCTCATCTTCCAATACGCTAGCTTCAACAACAGCCGCAGCCTGCACTTCTTCTTGGGTGCGTGGCCTGTGATTGGCATCTGGTTCACCTCCATGGGCATCAGCACCATGGCGTTCAACCTGAACGGGTTCAACTTCAACCAGTCTGTCCTCGACTCGCAAGGTCGTGTGATTGGCACCTGGGCTGACGTCATCAACCGGGCAAACCTGGGTATGGAAGTGATGCACGAGCGCAATGCTCACAACTTCCCCCTCGACTTGGCATCTGCCGGTGAGGCTACCCCCGTTGCGCTACAGGCTCCTGTAATCAACGGCTAGATTGTGAAACTTGGGCGGGGTTAGCGCCTCGCCCATCCTGTGAATAGGTCGAATGAAGGTAAGAACGCCCCAGATTTTTGGGGCGCTTTTTTGTCTCAGATTGAACTGCTGTGGTTGTCAACTGACCTGTGGGAACTCTCGGTTATAGCGTTGAATGATATTTTCCTATGACAAACTCCCCTAGGGCTGAGGCAAATGCAGATGGCATTAAAAAGACAAAGGGGCGGCGCTGGAAGGCTGACGATATAAAAGAAACCCCCAGTGAGTTGCGGGAGCTGATAAGCAAGCATGGTGATGAGATGCCAAATCGTCTAATCGAAAAGCGTCTCCATCTCCTGCTGTTGCTAAAGACAGGTGCTGCCAAGAGTGCCAGCGCTGCTCAAAAGATGCTAGACATCTCCTGGTCGAGTGCCAGTAAGTGGCTGAACGACTATGAGCAGCACGGTATTGAGGCGCTGCTGACTGTCAATACTGGAGGTCGAGAGGGATTCGATTCTGCTACTCGCCAGAAGATTATTGCCTGGCATGAGCAGGGCAAAGGGGCGGTGGAAATCTCTGAGTTGCTAGCTAAGCAGGATATCCCTGTTAGCCATTGGAGTATCTATCCTATTGCCACCCCCCCAAGCGGGAAGCAGTGGCAGTGCAAGACCACCGCCGCCCTAGACACTTCTATTGATCGGTGGGCTATTGCCAACGGTAGTGACGGCGAACGGTGGTACTTTCCTAAGGATGGCCCTAACAACCGTTACAACCTTAAAGTCGTTAACCAACTGATTGAGCTTGGCCTCAACTATCCCAATCTATCGAAAATTCCTGCCCGTCAATCCTATGGAATGCCAGGGACACGGGGCAGTCACCTTTGCTTTCGCTTTGACGCTGATACGGTTCGCCGAATCAAGGCAGTAAGCAAGTCTGGGGAGTCAAAAAACCAGACTCTTCGAAGGCTGATCGAGGCGGGGCTACTCGCTGATGGGTTTGACCCCGGGTCTGAGTTAGTTCACCTAAGGCAAAGCTAGCGGCAGCGCCGTAGCCTATAGCAGCTGGTATCTTAATGTGTTCAACTAGAAATTGGGAAAGAAGGCTTGGTCGAGAATTTGGGCCAGGGTATAAGGGCAGTCAGTCGGAAAGGTGCTGTAGTCGAGGCCAGTGTCTTGCACGGCTAGATCTTGGCCGAGTTGATAGGCGATTCTCCAATAGAGAGGCTTCGCCAACGCCAGCGCCTCCGCCAAATAGGGCTTCAGACTTGGATTGTCGCTCAAAACTAGCTGCACCTGGGTGCGCTGCTCTCGAATGGTGGCCCGCCAGCTATTACCCTGTTGCTCAGGTTGGTATTGCCACTTCAGCAGATGCCCCAGCAGCACACTCAGTCGATTTCTCAGTTCTTGCCGTTCCCGCCGTCCCAAATCTTCTAGTTCCTCTACTAGGTGGGGCAGATCGAGCTTTTCCCACAGATTTTGCTCTAGCAGCTGGGTTTGCTGCTGAGTCCAGGCGTAGAAATCTGTCTCATAAAGGCTGGCCATAGCGTTTGCCTGTATTGCAAGCCGAACTATAGTTCATCATAGAAGAAGCGACCCAGGAGGGTGACGGTGGTTCAACTTGTCGATCGCTCTGCCGAGCAGCGCTTCATCCATACCGGCGTGAGCTGGGATAGTTTTAAGGCGATTCAGCAAGGGTTTGCAGACTCGCCAGGGATTCGGTTGTTTTATTACGCTGGGGAGCTGGAGATTTTGTCTACATCCCCAGAGCACGAGATTGTGAAAGGCAATATTGGCTACCTGATCGAAGACTACCTGCTGGGCCAAGGCGTGGACTTTGTGTCAACGGGTTCTTTTTCCCAGGAGAGGGCTGCGGTGGCCTCGGTGCAGGCGGATGAGTCGTACTGTTTTGGAGCTAGAAGACCGATTCCAGACCTGGCGATTGAGGTGGTCTTTACCAGCGGTGGCCCTGACAAACTTAGGCGTTATGCAGCGCTGGGCGTTATCGAGGTTTGGTTTTGGGAGGCGGGCAGCATCAGCGTTTATCGACTGCAATCTAACGGCTATCAGCAGGTCGGCGAAAGCCAGTTTGTGCAAGGTATTGACCTCGATCGCTTGGCCCAGTGCGCTGTGATCGAGTCTCGACTTCAGGCAGTCAGGGCTTTTCGGCAAGGGGTGTAGTTTAACTCTCTATGTCGCATTTTCCGCCTCGCATTCACGTTCTGTTGGCCAGTCAGGAACCCGTTGGCCTGGTGATTCGCAGGGGGCCATCGAAGAGCGTAGCGACGATGCTGTGGGATCGCGATCGCGACACCTTCCACCTCGGCCAGTGGCTCAAGGGCCGCATCTACGAGCGCCGCAGCGATATCTCGCCCGACGGCAAACATGTCATCTATTTCGCTATGAATGGTCAATGGCAGTCGGAGTCGCAGGGGTCGTGGACGGCGATTTCGCGGGTGCCGTATTTAAAGGCGATCGCATTTTTTCCGAAGGGTGACTGCTGGCATGGCGGCGGCCTGTGGACTGGGAAGACAAAGTACTGGCTGAATGACGGCTACGGCCATACAGAATTGCCAAACACATCATCCCTGCAAAGAGATACTCAGTACCAACCCAAGGGCGGCTACGGTGGCGAATGTTTAAGCGTCTATTACCCTCGCCTGCTGCGTGACGGCTGGACTTGGGTCGATCGCATCAAAATTAGACAGTGGCAGGACAAAGACATCTTTGAGAAACCCATTGGCCAGGGCTGGAGGCTGCGCAAGATCGCCCATGCCGAGGTGGGTGCGTCGATGGGTAAGGGCTGCTACTGGGATGAGCACGAGCTGATTGGCCCAGACGCGATCGCGACTATGGCCTGCCCTACCTGGGAGTGGGCTGAGTTGGACAATCAACGGCTGGTCTGGGCCACCGCAGGCAAGCTTTACGCCGCCCAAGTTCGCAAAGACGGATTGGCCAACGAAACTATGCTGTTCGATTTTAATGACATGATGTTCGAAGCCATTGAGGCCCCCTACTAAGCCCCTCCTAAGACAGATGGGCTGCTAAGTGAGCCCATCCCGCCGTTGGCAGCGTCAAACTTTTGCCCTCTGTCAGGCTAGCGGCAGCATTTAGTAATACAATGCATTCGCCTAGATCACGGTCAGGAAATACCGGTTAAATGAGCAATTACGGGCCTAGGGCGATTCAAAAACCAGGCTGGTCACTCGATCGCCGTGATCCTCAATTTATTGAAGCCTTTCAGCCGCTTTGGGGCTGGCTATACGAGCATTACTTTCGCGTTCAGACTGAGGGATGGGAGCAGATTCCTGAGGGTCAGGTCATGCTGGTGGGCTCCCACAATGGCGGGCTGGGGGCACCCGACATGTTTATGATGGTCTACGACTGGGTGCGGCGCTTTGGCACCGATCGCCTAGTTTACGGTCTGATGCACCCTAAGGTGTGGCAGGCCTGCCCGCCTGCCGCCTATATGGCAGAACGGGCGGGGGCGATCGCCGCCCATCCCAAAATTGCTCTGGCCGCCCTCGATCGCGGTGCCAGCATTTTGGTGTACCCCGGCGGGGCGCAGGATGTCTTTCGCCCGTTTTATCAGCGCGATCAGATTCAGCTGGGCGATCGCAAAGGGTTTGTCAAAATTGCCATTCAGCGCCATATTCCCATCGTGCCGGTGGTTTCCTGGGGTGCCCACGATACGCTGCTGGTGCTGGCCGATATCTATCCCCTCATGGAGCGTCTCCACGAGTTGGGCATGCCCTGGCTGCTGGGTATCGATCCGGAGGTGTTCCCTATCTACCTGGGGCTGCCCTGGGGCATTGCCTTTGGCCCGCTGCCCAATATTCCCTGGCCTCGACCCATCGCCACCCATGTCGGCGCACCGATTTATTTTGAGCGCTATGGGGCAGAGGCGGCGCGCGATCGCACTTATATAGATGCCTGTTATTGGCAGGTTCACTTCAAAATGCAGCACGACCTCAACCACTTGGTTACCAGGCACAGCGGCGAGCGGGGGTAAACACCCCCGGCATGGAGCAATTACGCCTCTCCCGACAAAATTGCCAGAATTTCTTTGCGCCCATTTTTCTGAGCTAGGGCGATCGCTCTAGAAACCAATCCTATAAAATTGTTGATTTAAAAGGTGCTTTAGTTTGAACACAGGGCAGCGACTTGAGGGCGCTGGAGAATCCTCGCCAACCGACGCTGCATCGGGGGCTGCACTAGCTGCCTGGGTTTGAGCAATCTGGAGTGCAGCCTGGGCCGTTGCCAGCGCTTTAGAATCTTTGTTGATAGCCGACATCTGCTGCAAATAGGCGTTGAGATAGCGCATTCGCACCTGGGGATCGTCGCTGGATCGGCTGAGAAAGGGTAGATCAGGCTCGGTCATAAATCGAATCGCCAGCATCGGAATCGGACTCCGCAGAGGCCGAAAGTCTGGATTGTGCAGTCCTGGGCTTTCGTTATGCTCGTGAAATTCTCCAATCATCAGTCCTTCTTCTACAAAGAAGGGCTTCAATCGCTGTTGCACTCGATCCACTAAAGCCGTCTGCTCAAGCCCTGAAATATCCGGAAAAATCAATAGCATTGCTTTGTATATAGCCAAGTCACCCTGCTGGGGCTCCATCGCCAAAAACTGGGTTCTGTAGCTTTTAACTAGCTCGGCAATTTGAGCCTCCTGCATCCCTTCAGTGTGGATTACGACACTTTTGATGGTGTTCAGCCGTAGCGCTCGGGGCACGAATGGGCAAACAATACCTGGCCGTCCTAATTCAGGATGAGGATTGCCTAAAAACTCTTTTATCCAATCCTGAATTTTTTCCCTATGAACGCTATCCGCAGCCTTTTTAAATGTTGTGAGCATGGGTTAAGCCTGAAAAAAGACAAAACGATAAGGCCTTGAAAGATTTTCAAAGACTAGATAGAGCTGATTTCAGCATTGTTATGAGCGACACAATTTCTAGACGGTCAAAAGTTTTAACTCTGACCCAAGAAGCTGCCGGACTGATAACAGAAAAGTTATTACTTTATGAGTTGATAAACCTTTGATGAATCAATTTCCAGGGATCAGCACCGGTAGATTTTATCTGCCTTCAACCAAATAGCTAGTGCTAACGATAGGCCTAGGGAGCGTAGGACTGACAATTAATAAGCTACTTTGGCTTGCACAGGGTCTAGAGAAAAGACGACATCTAAAATTTGAACTCAGGTAGTGCCTATCGTCTATTTAGGCGTTTCGTCGCCATTTTGGATTTGCTTTCATCGTGGAAATTACGGAAACTTTACCGATAATCAACCGAGAATAAAGTTATTGACTGAGTTCGAACCCTTCTATTCTCAGAAGGCCGAGCCCTAAAGCTAATCTAGATGTGCTCTTAATCTGGGTTCTTTCTATAAAGGTGAAAGCACGACTTAATACAACATATTTTTAAGGAGGCATTGCCGGTCTTGATTGATTCAAGCATGGCATCTAGCTCAATCAGGGTTACAGCCAATCTAGCTCTATCGCCGAAGAACGCTTTGCAAATGTGATGATCAATTCTGGTGCG
The DNA here is from genome assembly GCA_019358835.1 of Tildeniella torsiva UHER 1998/13D. Taxonomy (GTDB): domain Bacteria; phylum Cyanobacteriota; class Cyanobacteriia; order Phormidesmidales; family Phormidesmidaceae; genus Nodosilinea; species Nodosilinea torsiva. The sequence goes on along the minus strand of JAHHIH010000036.1, from coordinate 10,269 downwards.
CTGCGCTACAAAGTTTTCTTCATATTTTTTCCAGTTGATGTGTGCCGTCAATAAATATGCCATCAATAAACAGAGACGTAGCTAGCTGGTCTTCTCAAGAGATAGTGGCAGAGAGTGGCTCAGGGCAAAACCCTTGCAGTGGCTGGGTTGAGGCTTGGGCCAGCCTTTCTTCAACCACACTGCTGCATCAACTTTTCGAAGCGCAGGTTCACCATACTCCCGAAAGCATTGCTATCAGAACTGAGCAGCAGTGCCTGTCCTATCGGCATGTCAACGAGCAGGCTAACCAGCTTGCCTATTACCTTCATCAAAGGGGCGTAGTTGCCGACACCGTAGTAGGGCTGTTCATCGATCGCTCACCAGCGATGGTGATTGCTATGCTGGGCATCCTCAAAGCCGGAGGTGCCTACTTACCGCTCGATCCTGACTATCCAAGCGATCGCACGGCTTCAATTCTGGCTGAATCTGGAGTCTCGCTGGTAGTCAGTTCTTCCCACCTGACAGACAATCTTCCCCAGCAGGATATCAACGTCATTTGCCTTGATCTTGAGCATGAGGCGATCGGACGCCATGGGCATACAAACCCAAACTTTCCCATCGCTGTCAATCACCTAGCCTACGTCATCTATACCTCGGGCTCTACAGGAACACCAAAGGGGGTGATGATTCCCCACGAGGGTATTTGTAATCAGCTATTTTGGCGGCAGACCACCTTCCCGCTAGCGCCGTCAGATCGGGTACTGCAAAATATCTCCTTTAGCTTCGATCCATCGGTGTGGCAAATATTTTGGCCATTATCCTGCGGGGCACAGCTAGTTTTGCCAAAGCCAGGTGGGCAGAGAGATATTGCCTATTTAGCCGACTTGATCGCCAGAGAGCAGGTTACGATCTTAGCCTTAGTGCCTTCCGTGCTGAAGGTCTTGCTAGAGCAGACTAAAGGTGCCCAGGGCACACCGCTCCGGCATGTCTTCTGCGGAGGTGAAGCGCTGCCTACGACCCTCCAAAATCTTTTTATGCACAAGTTTGGAGCAACAACACAATTACATAATGTCTATGGCCCAACTGAAGCCTCCATTGACGCTACTTATTGGACCTGCCAACCCGGTTTAGAGACTGCGATCGCTCCAATTGGTCGCCCGATTGCCCATGCCGAAACCTACGTCTTGGATGAGCACCTGCGGCCCGTAGCACCGGGTGATTCGGGAGAGCTCTACATTGGTGGGCGGGGGCTGGCGCGGGGCTACCTCAGACGGCCCGACCTGACCGCAGCCCGCTTTATACCTCACCCTTACTCCGCTGATCCTCACGCCCGGCTATACAAAACAGGCGATTTAGTCCGCTACCGGCCCGACGGCAATCTCGAATTCCTGGGACGCCTAGATTCTCAGGTGAAGATGCGGGGATTTCGCATCGAACTACAGGAAATTGAAGTAGCGCTGACCCAGCATTGCAGCGTTGCTGAATGTGTTGTCTTGGCCGCTCAAGCTGACACAGAAAATCCCTATCTGGCAGCCTATGTCGTAACGGCCGATTCCCACCACTCCACAGCCCAAGAGCTTGACAGCTTCTTGAGAGATAAACTGCCCGATTACATGGTGCCTGCCCAGTTTGTTTTTTTAGATGAGCTGCCGCTGAATGCCAACGGCAAAATCGATAAAAAGAAGCTGCCCGAACCCAATCTAGGCCGTCAGACGTTCGAGAATGACGTAATTCAGCCGAGAAACGAAACAGAGCTAACGCTAACCCAAATATGGCAAGAAGAGCTTCAACTTGAGCCTATCGGGGTAACCGATAGCTTCTTTGGGTTAGGAGGAAACTCTTTACTCGCTGCCAGTATGTTGATTAAGGTCGAAGATATCTTTGGCCGCTCGATCTCTCTGGGAAGCTTTTTCCAGATACCTACCATTGAGGCGTTAGCCAAAGCTTTGCAGGAGAAATTAGAGGATAACCCCAGGCAATCTCTAGTAGCTATTCAACCCTACGGATCAAAAGCGCCGCTGTTTTGTGTGCATACTAGAACCGGAAATGTGCTTGATTACTATGCACTGAATCAATATCTAAATCGCGAACAGCCAATCTATGGATTGCAAGCCCGAGGCTTGAGCAGCGGCGAAGTGATGGACTACAGGGTTGAAACCATGGCCCGCTCTTACCTTCAAGAACTACGAGAGCTTCAACCTACTGGGCCATACTTTTTATGTGGTTATTCATTTGGCGGTTTGGTGGCATACGAAATGGCTCAACAGCTCGTGCAAGACGGTCAGGAAATCGGATTGCTGGCGCTGATTGATACCTACTGCTCCACTAAGTCTTGGTTTGACTTCAGCACTCCTACAATATTGGGCCAGTTAGGAGACAAGCTCAGCGCTGGGGTACGAAGCGTTCACCAGAAATGGCTATCTCTAGGCTATTTGCGATCGCACTCTCCCGAAGCAGTTTTAGAACGAATGATGGCCATTAGCGAAAGGGCTATCATTCGTTATCAGCCCCAGCCCTATTCAGGATCGGTGCTGCTGTTGAGGGCTACACAACTGCCAGAAAGAGCTAATTTAACCCCTGTGTATGTAGATGAAACACTGGGGTGGGAAAAGTTGGTAACTGGAGGAGTTGAGGTTTGCTCTGTGTCGGGAGATCACTTTGATCTACTGAAGGAACCCAATGTTTGCAGCCTGGCCACTCACCTCCAGCGTTTCTTAGCATAAATTGTGAACCAGTCGCGCTTCGCGAAGCGCGACTAGCTAAAATCGCTCACAATACAAACAGAGTGCTTGTGTATACCCAACATTCTGATTGATTTTGGCCATCTACCCCCGAATTTGAACAGGCATGACAAGGTAGGTAATCTTGGTTTCTCCTAGTGGCACAAACACCGCTGGGCTCGTCGCCGCATTGCACTGCATTTGCACCTCGGTGGTGTCGAAGGCCTTTAGCCCATCCAGCAGGTAGCGTACGTTAAAGGCAATATCGAGCTCGTCGCCGCTCACCTGGGCAGGCAGTTCTTCGCGCCCGCTGCCGACTTCTTGAGCTTCCACCGAGAGGGCAATGCTCTGGTCACCGGGGTTGAGCGTTATTTTGATAATGTCATTTTTTTGGCTGGCCAGTACGGCAATGCGCTCCAGGCTCGACATCAACCTCTTGCGATCGACCGTCACCTGGCGGGCAAACTGCTTCGGCAGCAGCTGCCGGTAGTTGGGATACTGGCCTTCGAGCAGGCGAGTGGTTAGACGCTGCGCCCCCAGGTCAAACAGCACCTGGGTTTCATCGAGCCGCAGGGCCACCGGCTCGTTAGAGGTGTAGCCCTGAATCATCCGCTCTAGCTCGCGCAGCGCCTTGGCCGGCACGGTGACATCCATTGCCGGGGTGTCGGTGGCCGATTCGTCGGTGGTTTGCACCACGGCCAGGCGGTGGCCATCGGTGGCGGCAAACTCTAGGGCATCGGTTTCAGAGAGCAGATGCACGCCGGTGAGCACCTGCTTAGTTTCGTCGCCGCTGGTGGCAAAGAGCGAGCCGTGCAGGCCGCTGAGCAGCGCATCGGCAGAGAGTGAAATCGCTTCGCCATCTTCTACCGTGGGCAGGGAGGGGTAGTCTTCGGCACTTAAACCGCGCACTTCGTAGCGACCCGAGGATGAGGTGAGGGTCACAGTGGTGCTGTCGCCCTCAGACTCCAGGGTAATGTCTTCATTGGCCAGGCGCGAAACAATATCGCCCCAAAGCTTAGAGGGCAGCGTCAGCGTGCCAGGTTCTTCGACCTGTGCACTAAAGCGACTTTCGATGCCCAACACTTCGTCAAAACCCACCAGGGTAACCGACTGGCTCTCAATATCGGCCTTGACCAAAATGTTGGCTAGCACAGGGCGGCTAGGGCGAGACGACACCGCGCGGCTCACCGACGACAGCTGGGCACTCAGCTCGTTCTGGGGGCAGATAAACTTCATGGCAACGGAGAAAAAGAAACGCAACTGGAGCGGAATACAACCCGAGAAGATTCATCTGCAAGGGTTAGCTGATTCCGTACTAGCAGTATCTCACCTTTGCAATGGATTCCCGGTTAAACCGTTCTCTCTACAGAATCTTGAAACGCTGGATCCCTTAACTGGAGAGCTTTATGGCGGTTTTGAAAGCGGGCACTTTTTGATTGGGCGTTCATCCTACCACCCTTTTTTGCCCCTCTCAACGCTGTCCCTGTTGAGCAAGGTCTGCCTTCCGGAAGAAGAAAATTTAAAAGATAGTCGTAGTAGTAGAGCCTGTGAGAACTGGGGAGAACCGCTGAAAGGTTGAGTTGATATGGGCTACACCGCTAACTCCGCTGGGGAAAAGGCACTGAAAAAGGTCTGGGGTTTCCACACCCGTGGAAGCTGATGCATCAACGCTCTCCCAGAGTGAGAGGTTATCCCCTTTAAAGACGGGCTTTTCCACGAGTTTTGCACTGTTTTCCCCAAGTAGATTGAAGGAAATGATCACGAATTGTTACATTCCCTTGAAGCTACGGCTTAGCTGGGATCCCAAATGGCTGCTTTAAGCTAATCCTACACCGTTTGCCTAGATATGAGAAGGTATTTCTTCGCTAAATTGGATCCTTAGCTTCTCGCCAGGACAGTTTTTTGCGAGCAATTTGAGTAAGGGAAGTTAGTCTTCTCTGGTAGGGGCGCACGGTTGTGCGCCCACAGGACTCGCGATATTTAAGGAGACCTTGCTCCTACGGGCTGAAGGGGAATTGGAATTAGGCGACGCCTGCGGTGACCGGAGTTTGGGTGGGGCTGAGGGTTTCGGCTTTCATCACCAGTACAGAGCAGGTGGCGCGGTGCATGACGTGGTTGCTAACGCTGCCGAGCACCAGTTCTGACAGACCGGTGCGGCCTCGGTTGCCGATCAAAATCAGGTCGGCTCCCCATTCTTGGGCGGCTTTGCAAATCACCGTGGCGGGGTTGCCAATCAACTGCCGAAACTCGGTGGGGACTCCTGCCGTATTGGCGGTGGCAGAGTGGCGACGCAGGCGATCGAGGCTTTCGTTTTCGTAGCGCGTCCAGGCTTGTCGCCAGGCCTCTAAGTCAAGCTCGGTGCCGGGAGCCCAGTAAATGTTGTCGAGCTGAGCCGACATGGGCAAGGGGCTGCTTTCTTCTTGATTTGACAGGCTGTGCACTAGTAGGAGGGCACCATCGGTGACTTGGGCTAGCTCAAGAGCTTGGTCAAACAGGGTGTCGCTGGCGGGGCTGTTGTCTAGGGCCACTAAAATTTTGCGATACATGGGGTGTCCTCCCGATAACTGAAGCGAATGGGGCTTGGGGCAAGCGAATTTAGTGCAGCGATCGGTGGTGCTCTAAGTGGGGCGTTAGCCAGCAGAGCAAGAGCACTAGCGCCAGGACACCGAGTTCGGTCGCGAGGTATAGCGTGTCGTGGTAAGTCAGAGCTAGAAATAGCATGGGTCGATCCTCCCGGTGCATGGCACCTTTAGGGATGGTTCTTGGCAACCGGTTCCCTTAATTCCATTGTCTTGCGGAGTTCTGGGGCAGGCGAAGGAACGCAACGAAGCTTGATGTGCGATCGCATTTCATTACCTTCTCCCAGAGAAACTGGAAAAGTTTTGGATTTTGAGTTGAAGCTTGACTGAGGGAACTTAAAACTGAGAACTCCCCTCCTCCTAGCCTGGCACCGTCGCCTCGAACGCCCGGCCATCTTCGCGGCAAATTTCAAAAATCATGTTGCGGCCCGACAGTGCCACGATGGGCAGGCTGCCGCCGGGTTCAGTCCACTGGCTGACCATATAGAAGTTGTCTAGGCCGGGCAGGCGCTTGGGTACGCCTTTGATCATCAGCGGCAGAGTGTCTTTGGTGAGCAGCCAGCCGCAGCTGGCCCCCTGCCAGTTGCCGGTCAACTTTTCGTAGCTGAGGGGGGTGATGACATCTATATATTCAATGGCCGATCGCAAGCCGGGATAGAACTCTGCCATGCGATCGATCAGGCGCTGGGCCTGTTCGTTGACGTCGTCGCGGCCCTGCCAGTCGCTATGGTGGGTGGTCACCATCAGGCTCACTACCGATTTGCCGGGCGGGGCCAGGGATGGATCAAAGCAATAGTGTTTGACGCCGATTTCGGCGTGGGGCTGGTCGGCGATCGCGATCGGCTCCTCCAACAAATGTGTCACCCAGTGGGGCTGATGCGAAAAATCCATATTCACCCCCAGCGACACCTGAAACTGGGAGTGCATGGGCAGGTGACCGTCGTAGAGCTTCTCAATTCTGCGGTTGACGTAGTCGCCCTTGAGCAGGTTAAAGATGGTGTGACGACCGTCGCAGGCGGAGATGACCCGAGCGGCTCGGTGTTCTTCGCCGTTGGTCAGGCGTACCCCCACGGCCTGCTCGTTTTCTACCAACACCTGCTCCACCGGGGCGCAGTAGTGGATTTCGCCGCCGAGGGCCAGGTACCGCTGCTCAATAGCACGGGAAAATGCGATCGCCCCCCCTACCGGCGAGCCTGCATTGCCGTTGTCTAAATAGGCTAGTAGCGACATGCCCACCATGACCGGCACATCGGGCCAGGCAAACATGTGGGGCATCGCCGATCGGAGAAAGGGGTTCTTCGCCTGCGCCGCCAGGTCACTCAGCGACAGCTGACTCCACTTGCCCAGCACCCCCATAAAGGGCAGCACCTGCTTGCCCAGCCGCGCCCAATCCGCTGCTGTCATCAGCGACTTGGGCTTTTGCTGCAACATCGATAGGTCAAACTCTTTAAACTTGCGCACCCCCTTGCAGAAAGCGTCGATCAGCTTGGCATCCTCTGGGGCTAGGTTCAGCAAATGCTCCTGCAACTCATCGGGCTGGCTGTGCACCCGCAGCACCTCCCCCTGGGAGCCGTGGATCTGCATAAACTCGGTCTGATTGGTAAACTCGATGCCCTCAAAGGCTCCCAGCTCGCGCCACAGCTCGTAGAAGGGCTGCCCCTCACCCGTGCCAAAGATGTAGTGAATGCTAGCGTCGAAGGTATAGCCCTGGCGCTGCCACGCAGTACACAGTCCCCCCGGCTGATCGTGGGCCTCAAAAATAACGCTGCGGTAGCCGTTCATCTGGGCGTAGCACCCGGCGGCCAGCCCAGAGATGCCAGCGCCAATGATGATGATGTCTGCGGTAGGGGCCATTGGGTGAAAGAACGAAGAATAAAGATTGAAGAACTGGGAAAAGGCTTGATGGACTTGAGTTCTGGAACTTTTGAGGATCCTAAGCAATACTTTGGCTGCACATACAGAGGGTGGTGAGCCGCGATTGCTACCTCAACGCTAGAACGCAACGGTGATCAGTCGGGCAGGCTTCAGAATTTTTGAGGAAATTCAGCGATCGCTCTGCGCTAAATGGCTGGATTGTGTGGGATGCGATCGCCCCACTCCCGAGTTTGCCCGTTTAGCTGGGCACCCTAAAGGTCAAATCAGGAAAATTGCATCATGCTAGCAAGGGTTTGGAGCGCAGCGCTGGTGGGCATTGACGCCCTCAAAGTTGGGGTCGAGGTCGATATTTCGGGTGGCCTGCCCGGTGTGGTCGTCGTCGGTCTGCCCGACACTGCTGTCCAAGAGTCCCGCGAGCGGGTGAAAGCGGCGCTGAAGAATGCGGGCTTCCCCTTCCCCATGCGCAAGGTAGTGATCAACCTCACCCCCGCCGACCTGCGCAAAGAAGGCCCTATTTTTGACCTGCCCATCAGCGTCGGCATTCTCGCTGCCTCTGAGCAGGTGAATACTGACGCCCTCAACGACCTGCTGTTTCTCGGTGAAGTCTCGTTAGACGGCAGCTTGCGTGCCGTGGCCGGGGTGCTGCCTATCGCCGCCGCTGCCCAAAAGCTTGGCATTCGCGGCTTGGTGGTGCCCGCCGACAATGGCCGAGAGGCCGCCGTGGTGCCGGGCTTAACCGTCTACAGCTTCAACCACCTGTCGGAGGTAGCCGATTTTCTCAACCATCCCTCTGGCCATACCCCCGTGGCCGTCGATACCACCCTGGCGATGAACTCCACTGCCAACGCGCTGGATTTGCGGGATGTGAAAGGTCAGGCCCAGGCTCGCCGTGCTCTGGAGATCGCCGCTGCCGGGGGGCATAATTTGATTTTTGTTGGCCCACCAGGCAGCGGCAAGACTATGCTGGCTCGCCGATTGCCCTCCATTCTGCCGCCGCTGCAATTTGAAGAAGCGCTGGATGTCACGCAGATTCACTCCGTTGCGGGACTGCTGAAGGAGAAAGGGACTCTGGTGAACACACGCCCCTTTCGCAGTCCCCACCACTCGGCGTCGGGGCCATCCCTGGTTGGCGGCGGCAGCTACCCCAAGCCAGGGGAAATTTCCCTTGCCCACCGGGGGATCCTCTTTCTCGACGAATTGACCGAGTTCAAGCGCGACGTGCTGGAATATCTGCGCCAGCCCCTCGAAGATGGCTACGTCACCATCACCCGCACGCGGCAGTCCGTGGTCTTCCCTGCCCAGTTCACCCTGATCGCCAGCACCAACCCCTGCCCCTGCGGCTTCTATGGTGACTCGGTGCAGCCCTGCACCTGTAGCCCCCGCAGCCGTGAAAACTATTGGTCTCGCCTCTCGGGGCCACTGATGGATCGCATTGACTTGCAGGTGGTGGTCAGCCGCATCAAGCCCGAAGAGATGACCCAGCACCAGCCTGGGGAAGCCTCGGAACCAGTGCGCGATCGCGTCCAAGCTGCCCGTCAACGCGCCCACGATCGCTTCAAAACCGAGCCTAGCTTGCAGTGCAACGCCGACATGCAGAGCCGCCACCTCAAGCACTGGTGCCTGCTGGATGACACCAGCAAAACCCTGCTAGAAGGGGCCGTGCGCAAACTGGGCCTCTCGGCCCGCGCTATGGATCGCATTCTCAAAGTCGGTCGCACCATCGCTGATTTGGATGGCGCTGCGGATTTGCAAACCCACCATATCGCCGAAGCCATTCAGTACCGCACCATCGATCGCATGCAGTAAAGCTATGAGACTACCCAATGGTGACCGGGCCCAGCTCGGTGACAAACTAGAGCGCTACTGCCTTAACCCCAATCATCGCAAGGGTAAAGATAAAGCTGCTCTGTTTCGCGATCGTTTGGAAGTCACGTTAGACAACAAAGGTGTATTTGAAACGGCTCTTTTGGCAGCCGCACTCGACAACAAGGCCGTAGTCAGAAGTCGAGATCAGTATGGCTATCATTACAATATCCGCTTCTTAATGCAGACCGACGTAGGCGAAGCTTGGGTTTTATCCTGTTGGATTATCCGCCACGGGGAAGACTTTCCTCGACTGACCAATGCCTACCCCGTTAGATCGCAGGAGGTTCAAGATGACAATCCATGAATATGACGTCGTTGCGCTGACGGAAGATCTCCCTGCTACTCATCCAGAGACCAGAGCGCCTATCCTGTTGCGTCGCGGTCAAGTGGGCACTGTCCTAATGGAATTTGACGGTGCAGCTTATCTAATTGATTTCTCTGATAACGAGGGTCAAACCTACGCCATGGAAACAGTGCCCGTCGATAAGCTGATGACACTGTTTTATGAGCCGGTCTTGGTCGCGGCATAGTTTGGCTTGAACCTTAGGATTTTTCAGGCTGTCAAATATCCCTTAGTGACAGACTCTTCAATCACTTCCAGTACAAAGGGCCACAGGTCTGGGGCTCCTGTTTCTACTGGGGCCATGCGCTGCATCACCTGAGCGCGGCTAATGCCGTGCTGTTTCCAGGTGCCGCCGCCGGTTTGCCAGTTGTGCAGCAGGGGTTGAATGCGATCGATCGAGGCGGCGAAGCGGGCGGTGGGGGTGATCTGGGCCTCAAACTCGTCCCAGAGCTGGCGGAGGTCTTGATCGATGGGTGCAGGGAGCAGGCCAAAGATGCGATCGGCGGCCTGCTGTTCTCGCTCAGCCTTGTCGTCATGCCCCGCCGCGTCATAGCAAAAAGTGTCGCCCGCGTCGATTTCCACCAGATCGTGAATCAGCACCTGGTGAATTGCCCGCTGGATATCTACCTCAGCGGGGGCGTATTCTGCCAGCACCAGGGCCATCATCGCCGGGTGCCAGGAATGTTCGGCGCTATTCTCTCGGCGGGAGGCGTCCATGAGCTGGGTTTGGCGCAAAACCAGCTTGAGCCGGTCGATTTCGACTACGAAGGCGATTTGTTGCCAGGGCAAACGCATACTCGTAGATGAGAGATACTTCAGGATAGATGTTGAGGCAGGACATCCTATGAGTACCTCTGGGTCTGAGTCAGGGACGTTGCTAGCGCACTTTGAAACGCTAGAAGACCCG
>JAHHIH010000035.1 GCA_019358835.1 Tildeniella torsiva UHER 1998/13D | reverse complement strand
TTCAAGCGGGCTTGCTTAGATTCATCCATGGGCCTGATGGGTAGAGCGAACGATGCCCAAAGCTTACCCCTCGTACTGTTATCCCAACATAAGCATTAATGCTCATTACATAACTGGGATGCACCCTGTAGAAACAGACTCCATAACCTATAAAAAACAAAAAAGCGATGCTGATGTCCTTCCATTCTATTTCCTTGCATACATGCCAAAGGATACAGATGAAGGAGTACTGATTTTGCAGCGTACTGGCAAATACGGGATTCGCTCAAAACTTGGTATCTTTTTAGATAAGTACTTCGCTGAAAACCACAAAGGATTTAAAGTAGAGATTAATCCACTCATTCAGGAGGAGATAATCAAAAAAATTCTATACGGCGGCACTATTAAAAAACTTAGATGTGTAAAGTACGAAGCGCCATCTGACAGGTTTGATGGTCTTGATGAAGGCCATGAAGAAACTCCATACGATATGGAAATAGTATTATCTGCGAGTAGAATTCCAATTATGGGGAAAATAAAAAGTTTATTTGAGACACAGTCAAATATCAAAAGCCTTATAGAACTTCGTGACTTCAATTTTAATTATGACACGGTCAAAGTTGAGGTTGAGATAGATGGGAGCCTTAGGATTTTTGATTTAGGTGATCTAAACAAAGCTAGAAACTACTATGACATCTCAGATCAAGTGAAGTTAGACAAGGACGACAATCCAACCTTTGAAAGTATTAATAAGATTACTTTAATTTATCTTAAAGACATAATTAAGCAAATGTACCCTTCACTAAATTAATGGCATGCTTAACAAAATTTCGGTTGGCGACATTGTCAAAGATCATGTCGCCAACCTTAGAAATAACAAGACTAACAGACTACATTACCCTGATATATTTCTTTTCTTCCTCTTTCCCGCCATTTTATCTGGCATAATGACCTATTCTGGAATTTTTCTGAATAATGAATTAGTTAATGCCCTAATAACATCCTTCTCAATTTTTTCCGCGCTTCCATTTAATCTTTTACTGCTTGTTTATGACATTTCAGGGAGAGGCGCTGGCAATCCTAAACCAACAGATCTGCTGGAGATTAAGAGAGAGGTTCAGAGTCGTGAATTGCTTCGAGAGATTTATGTCAACGTATCTTTTTCTATTCTAATATCAACTATAAGTGTGGTTGTGTTACTCACTTATTTTTTAAAGACAAATAATTGCAATTTGTGGAAAATGATATGCCTTTTTGAATGGCTTCCGAGAGCAGTTATATATTATCTTTCTATTCAATTCCTTCTGACTATTTTTATGGTTTTAAAGCGGGTCTATAAGCTTCTTGCTAAGGCTTTTGAATAAAGACTCAACTTATCTAAAGTCTTCATTGTCTTCTTAAAGCTATCCACCTACTTAGTAGGCATAGTCATTTCTTAGAATGCCATCGGCTTGTAGAATATTGCAATCGCCTCTTGAACTTGTATTGTTGCTGCAGTATCCCAAGAAATGATGTACCTACTATTTGCTAGCGATAACGGTTCAGCAGATCCCCCAGCAAGTCTTCAAAGTTGCCGTGGCGACCAAATTCCATTTCTTCAAAGTCATCAGGTGGTCTAGCGCTGGGGTAGCTGGTAGTGCCGTAACCTTTCTGGGCTTTTTCCCAATGGGCACCATAGCGGTCGTAGTGGCGGCGCTTTGCAACATCTGAAAGCACTTCGTAGGCTTCGTTTAAGACTTTAAACTGCTCTGCCGCCGCCTCATTGTTAGGGTTGAGATCGGGGTGCAACTGACGGGCTAATTGCCGGTAAGACTGTTTAATTGCCGCTAGGCTGGCCAGGCGGCTAACCTTCAAAGTCGCATAGTAATCTGTAGAATCCTGGGGAATAGGCATTGGTTTGCAGTCTCATTACCTGCTGACTAAGGCCCGGTCTTGTCTTTTTTACTATACCGAATGGCATCGGCTCTCTACACAGCCATTCAAGCGTCTAGAACCCGTTATCCTAGAAAAGCTGAGTTTTGAGGGCTACGCAGTGCAAACCCCAGACCCCATTCATGTGATCGGCGGCGGGCTGGCCGGTACCGAGGCCGCCTGGCAGATTGCCCAGGCCGGGGTGCCCGTGGTGCTGCACGAAATGCGCCCCCATAAAACATCCCCCGCGCACCACAGCGAGCATGTGGCCGAGCTGGTGTGCAGCAACTCCTTTGGGGCAATGGCTAGCGATCGCGCCTCGGGTCTGCTTCACGAAGAACTGCGCCAGCTCGGCTCAGTGGTGATTGGCAAAGCCGACCAGCACCAGGTGCCAGCGGGCGGTGCCCTGGCGGTCGATCGCGGCATCTTTAGCCAAGACCTGACTGAGACTCTAGAGCGTCACCCGCTAATTGAGCTGCGGCGCGACGAGGTGACGAGCATTCCCGACGACGGTATTGTGGTGCTGACCACCGGCCCCCTGACCAGCGACGCGCTGTCGGTGGAGCTGGAGCGGTTCACCGGCCAGGGCTACATGAGCTTTTTTGACGCCGCCAGCCCCATTGTGGTGGGCGACAGCATCGACCAGTCGGTGGCGTTTATGGCCTCTCGCTACGATCGCGGTGAGGCCGCCTACCTCAACTGCCCCATGAACCGCGAGCAGTACCTCCACTTTTGGACTGAGCTGTGCAACGCTGAACAGGCCGAACTCAAGGACTTTGAGCGCGAAACGGCCAAATTCTTTGAGGCTTGCCTACCCATCGAAGAGATGGCCCGCCGGGGCGAAGACACCATGCGCTACGGCCCGCTCAAGCCGGTGGGGCTGTTCGACGCCCGCCTAGGCGACTTCAAAGACCCAGAGAATAAGAGTAAAAAACCCTACGCCGTGGTGCAGCTGCGCCAAGAAGACAAAAGCGGCCAGCTGTGGAATATGGTGGGCTTTCAAACCAATCTGCGCTGGGGCGAACAGGCGCGGGTGTTTCGTCTCATTCCTGGGCTGGAGAACGCCGAGTTTGTGCGCATGGGGGTGATGCACCGCAACACGTTTTTGAATTCGCCGGAGCTGCTGCACAATACGCTGCAATTTAAGGCGCGGCCTACGCTGCTGGCGGCGGGGCAGCTGGTAGGCACCGAGGGCTACACGGCGGCGGTGGCCGGAGGCTGGCTGGCTGGGACAAATGCGGCCCGTTTGGCCCTGGGCCAAGAGCGGCTAAGTTTGCCGGTGACGATGATGCTAGGGGCGCTGGTCGATTTCATTACCTCGGCGGAGCCGAAGCACTTTCAGCCGATGCCGCCCAACTTTGGCATTCTGCCGCCCTTACCGGTGAAGGTGCGCAACAAACGGGAACGCTATGGACAGTATCGCGATCGCGCCTTTAACGATCTGCATACCTGGGCCAGCCAGCACGGTCTTGGTTTGATCCAGAGTTCGCTGATGGCCATGGCCTAGGCGAGGCGGTAGGTCTAATTCTTGGGGTAGATTTGCAATAATCTTCGTTGCAGAAACCCATGGGCTGGGCTATCGTGTCTAAGATTAAGGGAATATTTAGTTCTGTTTAAGAGAAGGTTATTTATGCCCTATGTCCTATTCTGGCTCTCCTAACAACCGGCGCGATTTGGATGGATTCATTTCTCCAAAAAGCTCCTACTACGGTACGTTTTCGCCTCAACAGCTTGTGTTCAATGCCAACCTGCAAGAATTTGCCAACCGAGTTGGCTACATTTCAGGACTGCAAACTGGTGGCAAGCTCTCCCCCGACGAGGCCTTTGAACAAATTAAGTCACTGTATAAGCAGCTTAAGCAAACCAAAAAAGGCTTAGAAATCTAAGTTCCATGTGTTGTACAGAAGCTCTGACCCAAGGTTTGGGGCAAGGCGATCGCTGCATTACATACGGGTGTCTCTAACGTTAGGGCACCCGTATATTTTTGGGTTCTACTACGGGTAAACACCAGAGCGTTATGGTCTCAATATAAGACTAATTCAGCTCTCCTGTAGTCTTAATGAAGGCATCGTGAGACCCGAGAAGATACTTGCCTCTGCGGCACGAGCAGATTGGTGGCTACAATTTCAGCGACCCTACTGAATGGACTATGGTGCCTCCACTTCCTCGCTATGTGGCCAAACGAGTGCGCCGCGACCGCAAAATGCTCTACGAGATAGAGGGGCGCTGCTACCCCGGTGTGACGACAGTGCTGTCGGCCACCAAGCCTCAGGAAGCGCGGGAGGCATTGCAGCGCTGGCGGCAGCGGGTGGGGGTTGAAGCAGCGCAACAGATTTCGGGCAAGGCGTCTTCGGCGGGTACGCGGCTGCACAAACAGATTGAGGCCTACCTCAACGGTGCAGCGGTGGAGATCCCCACTGATTTGGCGGGCTATTGGGAGTCGATTTTGCCGGTGTTAGATCAGGTGGATGAGGTGCTGCTGGTAGAAGGGGCAGTGTGGCACTCGGCGGGGTTTGTGGGCATTCCCGATGCGCTGGTGGTGGTGAAGGGCGAGCTACACCTGTGCGACTGGAAAACGGCCCTGCGACCCAAGCAGCCCCAGTGGCTGGGGGATTATTTTTTGCAGATCGCGGCTTATCGGGAGGCGGCTCATCAGGTCTATGCCGACTTTGGGTTGGCAGTGCAAAAGGGTCTGGTGGCGATCGCCCTGGCCGATCAACCGGCGCAGTTGTTTGAGGTTTCGCTGGACGATATGGATGGCCACTGGCAGCAGTTTGAGCGGCGGCTGCGGGAGTTTGAGCGGCGGCGACTGAGGGGGTAGGGGGTAGGGGCAGACCCATGTGTCTGCCCAATGCAGGGACGTTCTTTTCGAGAAACAGCCTTAGTTGCGGTGGGTGGTTAGGAGGAGGGCGAAGACTCCGGCAATTAGACCCCAGAAGGCGGAGCCGATGCCGAGAAGGGTGATGCCGGAGGCGGTGACGAGGAAGGTGATCAGGGCGGGTTCGCGCTGGGTTTCGTCACGTAGGGCGGTGAAGAGTCCGTTGCCGATGGTGCCGAGGAGGGCTAGACCGGCGATCGCCAGCACCAGCTCTTGGGGAAAGGCGGCGAATACTGCGGCGACGGTGGCTCCGAAGAGGCCGATGAGTAGATAGAAGAAACCGGCGGCGATCGCGGCTACATACCGCTTATCAGGGTCTTCGTGGGCTTCGCGGCCCATGCAGATGGCGGCGGTAATGGCGGCTAGGTTCAGCGCAAAGCCACCAAAGGGCGCGAGGATTACGTTGGCGGCCCCCGTCCAGCCGATGATGGGGGAAATGGGGACTGAGGCATAGCCGGAGGCTTGTAGGACGGCAACTCCCGGTATGTTTTGGGAGGCCATGGTGACCACAAACAGCGGTAGGGCAACGCCGATGATGGCCCCGAGGGAGAATTGGGGGGCGATGAATACTGGGCGGGCTAGTTGCAGGGTGACGGTGTCGAACTGGATCAGGTTTTGCAGGGCGGCGATCGCAATCCCCACCCCCAGCGCTGCTACTACGGCATAGCGGGGCTTTAGGCGGCGCATGGCCAGGTAGGTGCAAAACATGGCAAAGGTCATCGCAAACTGGGTCTGCATGGCGGTGAAGACATCCAGCCCAAAGCGCAGCAGCACCCCGGCCAGCATACCTGCCGCCAGCGATAGGGGGATGCGGTTCATCAACCGCTCAAACCAGCCGGTGAACCCGGCCAGGGTAATCAGCATCCCAGATACCAAAAAGGCCCCGATCGCTTCGGCCATGGGCACCCCAGCGGCGGAGGTGATCAGCAGGGCCGCGCCGGGGGTAGACCAGGCGGTGACGACGGGAGCGCGGTAGCGCAGGGAAAGGCCAATGCAGGTGAGGCCCATGCCGAGACCCAAGGCCCACATCCAGGAGGCGATTTCGGCGGGGGTGGCATTGAGGACCTGGGCGGCCTGGAACACAATCACCGCTGAGCTGGTGAAGCCGACTAATACGGTGACGAAACCTGCGATGATCGCTGAGAGAGAAACGTCGCTAAAAAAGCCTTTAGCCACTGTCATGTCTTGCCCAAAGGTAGATTTTCTGCCGAATTCTGTTTGTTAGTCTTGGGGTTGTAGAGGTGCAGCATGCTGTACCCCTACGAGGTATTTACGTCCAATGGAAGTCTTTGAATTCGGATTGCCTAACCAGGTTACCGAGGTTCAGGCACCGTCGTCTTGGACAAAATTGCCCTGGCGGTATTGGCCAGGGGTGACGCCAAAGGCCTGCTTGAAAGCGCGGTTGAGGTGGCTTTGGTCGTAGAAGCCGTGGGCGATCGCAATATCAGCAATGGGCTGGTCGCTGTGGAGCGATCGCTTGGCCTGCACAAGCTGCCAGTGGCGCTGATAGCTGTGGGGCGGCAACCCCACCTGCTGCCGAAAGCTGCGAATTAAATAGAAGGGGCTCAGACCCGCTTGTTGGGCCAGAGCGTCAATGGAAATGTTCTCGGCGTAGTGGGTTTTTAGGTAGGTTTGCACTTGGGCCAAGGCGTTGCTTTTGGGCACTGGTCGCTGCCACTGGCGCTGCCTGTCGCCGTAGCGATCGATTAAATGGGCCATCAACTCCAGCAGCAGAGAGTCTCGCTCTAGCTGAAGCGTGGGCTGACTGAGGGCGACAAACAACCGGTTAAACATGGCCTGCCCAATTGCATCGGGGCTGGTCTGTAGGGCGATCGCAAAGTAGGGCAGCCCTGGACACTCCAGCTGAACCAAAATCTGCTGTATTTTTGGCACGCTGATGTAGAGGTTGCGAAAGCCCCAGCCTGCCTCAGCCTGTACCTGCCCGGTGTGCACTTCGCCCGGATGGATTAGCTTAAAACTGCGGGGGTGGGCGTAGTGATGGCCACCCCGGTAGAAAAAGCCACCCAGGCCCGCATAGGTGAAGCCAATGGTGTAGGCCTCGTGCATGTGTTTGGCAAAGGTGTGGTGGTAGAGCTGGGCATTGAACAGCTCAATGCCAGGCAGGTTGGACTGCCACAGTCGGGCAATTTCCGTTTTGGCGGCCATGGCAATTTGTGGAGGGGGAGGATTCTCTATTTAAGCGTAGTGGGGATATTTCGCTGCCCTCTGCTCAAGCCCCTCGGCCCTCTCCCCAAGCCCCTCTCCCAAAATTGGGAGAGGGGCTTTGAGATGTTCCAGTTTCCTTCTTCCGGTTTGGGAGGAGGGGCTAGGGGATGTGGCTTGCTTCTCGTGGGGCGGGTCAGCAAGGGCTTTATGATCAACATTTACTTGCAGGTTCCACTCTGTTTCGCCCAATCGACAGGTGCGATCGCATAGGTAATGGCAAACGCCGTTTGCCCCTACAGGAGGAGACATTTCCAAAAAAAGCGACGGCTAAATTAGCCATCGCTGTTCCTGGAGTTTAGAGGCTGTTCTTAACCCCCCTTTTAAGAGGGGCAGGGGGGATCAGCAGGGGTTTATTGCCCCGGCAAAACCCCTTGAAAGCAAACAGTTTTCTCGCCTTACTGCCCCTGAATCAGCTGGGTGGTGCGCACTTCGCCCAGCACCCGCTCGATGCCGCTGACTTTGAGGGTACCGGCGTCTTCGAGGTTGGGGGCGGTGAGCCGCATGCCTTGAGACATGGGGACGGTGTACTGGCTGCGGAGGGGTTTGTCGTTGACGCGGCCTTCGTAGGTGACGGTGGCGTTAAAGGGGGCACCGTTGGAGACTACATCCAGGGTGTTGAGGCCGGGCTGGAGGTTAATCTTCAGCTCTTGGTTGGCCTCGGCGGGTACGTTCTCGACGGTGACTTTGACGAAGTCGCGCCCGGCCCCCAGCTTAGAAACCGCCGATAGGGTGTAGGTGTTGGCGTTTTGGGCCACGACTTTGAACTCGTTATCGACGGCTTGCAGGCGAGTGGCCGTCATGGTGAGGCGATCGCTGGCGCGAATGGCCCCACCAATCTGCAACGCCTGCAAGGGACGCTTGAGGTAGTAGTTCAGCCGCCCGGTATTGACGCCGCGCAGGGTGTGTACCCAGCTGTCGAGGTCGGTGGGCTGCTGCACGCGCTGGATGGCGTCGAGCACGGCGCGATCGCGGAATCGAGCCGTTGCACCCAAATCCACATTGAGGTTGGGGTTAGCGTTGGCAGACAGCGTCGTACCCAGGTTGCGGCTTAGGTTGCTGACGTTGTTGAGCTGCACCGAATCGAGCAGCACGTTGTCGAGGGGGAGCAGGCGCGATCGCTTCGGCTGCATACCCAGCAGCAGCTCGCCTTTGATCGGGTTGTTGCCCGAGAGGCCGGGGAAGGGCACAAACTTACCAGACAGATTCTCGACCTTGCGGGAGGTGTCTTTAAAGGCGTTGAGGTTGTTGCCGTTTTCGTCGGTGAGGCTGAGGGTTTCGGCGCTGTCGCCCAAAATCAGCACCACGCCACCCAGCAGCAGCATAATGGCATCCCACACGGGGGTGCGCTGGCGGTGGTTGAGCACCGAGAAGGGCATGTAGTGCAGGCGGCCACCGCTCCACTCGCCGCCTTCGTAGACCCGGCCATTCTCGTAGCGGAAGGTGTTGCGGGCCGGGTCGATGACAATGCGCCGGATGCTGCTGCCCGAGTTGGGGTCAAACACATCGATCTGCATTTCGGTGCCGGTGTTGCGCCAGGCGATGGGCGTTATGCAGTGGGGTGCGCCGCTAAAGTCGTAGTTTTGCGACAGGCAAATCACCGGGTTGAGGCCCCGGTTGTGGGCATCCCAGGTGTCTTGAAAGACGCTGACCGGGTTGTGGGTTTTGCCGCTGAGAAACTGACCCACAAACCACCAGACCGCATCGGCCCCCACCTGGTAGGCGTGGCGCACGTTAAAGTCGTTCTCGACCTCAGCCCAGTTGCCAAAGCGGCTGAGGGGGCGGCTGAGGCGGCTCATGTCTTTGTAGGCGTAGATGGCCTCGGTGGCCATGCCGAAGCAGTTGCCCCCGGCGGCGACGCCCTTCACCACCAGCTCGTAGAACAGCGCCTTGAGGCCATCGTCGATCAGGCCAAAGTCAAACTCCCAGTCGGGGTCAACGTCGCCAAAGGCGGCGGCGTATTCGCGAAAGTCGACGGTGGGGGTGCCCCGGTTGATGGCCGAGAAAAAGTCGAGGGGCGTGTTGGCCCCGAGCTGGGGCTTAATCGACCAGTCCATAAAGTTCATCCAGGGGCCAAAGTTGCTGGCCCTAAAGATGCCGTTGGCGTTGTCGCGCAGGCCCCAGGCATTGCGAATGTTGAGATCTTTGGTAAAGCGGCCCAGCAGGTCATCGTCGCCGCCGAACAGGTTGCCCGAGTCAGACTCCCAAATTTCGACCTGGAACTGCACGTTGAGGTTGGGGTCGCCGGGCAGCACGGCATAGGGCACGTTGAAGTTGACGTCTTTGATGTTGGCGCTGCTAAAGTGTTTGTCGCCCTCGGGCAGTTTTTTGTCGTAGACGCGGTGGCCATTCACGGTGATGGCAACGCGGCAGTAGAGGTCGTTTTGGCCATCGACATCGAGAAAGTCGCGGTCTTCTTCTTTGGTGTCAACCCGGCCAATGAAGAACCGGAAGGGGTAGCAGACGTGGAGCTGGCCGTTAAACCAGAGAATGCTGCCCTGCTGGAAGGTGTTGTAGCGGGCGGGGCCAGCCACGCCGGGGATGTCTTCTTCTGAACTGGTGGGGAAGCCCAGCGCCCCCTGGGGGCCGCCCGCCTCTAGGTATTTGCGGCGAATGTCGCCATAGATGATGCGGGCTCCGGTGGCCCCGCTCCAGTAAATGGTGCAGCTCTCGAAGTGGCTGACTTTGCCGAGCACTTGGCTGTCGCGGCGCACGTCGCTCTCGTGGCTGACGGGGAAGCCCCAGCGGGTGACGCCGCCCGTGGCGTCATACTTGCCGAGAATGTCGCCGTGTACCTCAAAGGCGTTGGAAGCCCCGCTGCGGTAATACATGCGGCCCCCCTGAAACTGCTGCATCACCCCGCCGGGGACGGCGACTTGAGCGGCGGTGGGCAGACCGATCGCACTGCCCCCTTCGCCCAGCATTTCGTAGTCGAGGTAGAGGCGACCGAGCACGGGCACTGCGCCAGTCTGGGGCGACCAGTAAATGCAGCCCTGGGCAAAGACGCTCTTGCGCGACCCAGATCTGCGACCGTTGATTTCGTCGCTGGCGGGGGCACCGAGGCTGCGGCGCAGGTTTGAGTCGCCCTGGTAGAAGGCGTGGATGCTGCCGTGCATTTCAAAGGCGACGCCGTGGGTAGCGGTGTAGGAGATTAGACCGCCCTCAAAGGGCTGCACGTAACTGCTGATGGCGCTGTCGAAGTAAAAATCTGAGATTTTATTGCCCAAGTTGAGCGTGGGCCGGATGGCGTTGTGCTTGTGGGTGAGAAACCACTCGGGGATAGAGCGCTTGGCGTCGAGGGCGGTTTCGAGGTCTGCCGGAATGTCGCGGTAGATCTGCACGGCGGCGATGTCGCCCTTGAAGGGCCAGCGCAGGCCATCAACCCAGGAGCCAACCCACAGTTTGTCGCCAGTGCCCGCTTTGAGGCCGCCGTTGGGGAAAGCGGTGACGGCGTGGACAGTGCCATCGACCATGAGGGCGAGGGTGTCGAGGTCGTAGACGAGGCTGACGACGTACCAGGTGTTGAGGGTGAGGGCGACGCGGTTGGTGGTGTGGGCGATCGCCCAATCGACCTGGCTATTGGCCACGGCAACGACTAGGTTGAAGCGATCGCCAGCGCTGCCGGGCTCTAAAAACATGGCAAAGGGCAGGGCGGTACATTCAACCAGGTTTTGCCGAGTGGTGACGGGGCCGTTGGCCGAAAAGGCGACGCGAATGCAGAAGCGGTTGGGGGTAATGGCCCCCGGCGACAAGGTGGTTTGAATGGAGGCCCCGGTGTCGAAGTGGAGGGCTTTGTCGAGGGGGCCGAGGGCGGTTGCGCCTGGCCCGGCGGCTTCGGTGCAGTTGGTAATGACGGCGGGCAGGGTACCGTCGGGGTTGGCGAGGGTGATGGCGCTGGCGAGGGAATAGTTGACGACGAGATCGGCCATGGAAAAATCTCCTTGGGTGGGCAGGTTCCCGGAAGGCTTTCATTGAAGGGAAAGGGGGCGAAAGCTTTTGGGGTGGGTTAGGGCTGTAGATGCAGAAATGCTGGGCCAGGTCGCCCTCAGGCAGAGAATGATGGGTTTCTCTGTGGGCATTTCATGACAAAATCCTAGGCGCTGGGGTGGGGCGTTGCTAATTACCCGCGCGGGTAATCTTAGGCTCCCCTTCCTCCCAGCTTGGGAGGAAGGGGCTGGGGGATGGAGGGCGAAGTTGGTGGGAGGGAACTTGCTCTATGTTGAGGTTTTTCCCTCTCCCTAAATCCCTCTCCCAGGGTGGGAGAGGGACTTTGAAGGGGGTCTACTCCCCTTTCTCCCGACTTGGGAGGAAGGGGTTGGGGGATGGAGGGCGAAGTTGGCGGCAGGTGGCTTACTCTCTGCTGAAATTTTCCCTATCTCTAAACCCTTTCTCAGGGAAGAAGAGAGACTTTTGTATCGAGCATGATTCTACGGTTTAGCTCGCTCATCCCTAATGTCTTTGACGATTTGGTAGATTTCGGCTTCTGATGGTTGGTTGGGTCAGGGGCAAGGGCTTCGACGTGCTGAAGTAGGGTATCTATGGAAGCTCGCTTGTGCTCAATACCTTTGACAATTTGGCAATTTTGGCCGCGCGTAATGCTGACAACTTTGGTCTCGACCATGGAGTTCACCAGAGGGCGTAGTGCTTTAATTTTATTGGGTGCCTTTGCGTTAGCTGGGGTAGGTGAGCAGGCGATCTTCAAGCTCGGCCCAGGCTTGCTTGCGTATGCGCACAGCAGCATTTTTGCACCGCAGTAAGAGATCTATGGCACACAGATAGTTTTGCAGCGCTTCAGCTTCTTCTCGATTAAATCTCAGGTCTGCTCGACTCAGGCCCAAGGCATTTAGCCATAGTGCTTCTAGCTCATCAGCCCAGTTATGCCAGTCACTACCTGGTGCATCTTGGGCGGGTATGGTTTTAGCCATAAGCTCGAGCTGATCCGGCAGTTCTGCAAATTTAGGATTGCTGAATATTGCGACAAAAAAGCTGTCGATGGCGATGGCTCTGTCGATGGCTCTGTCGATGGCGCTGGCTCTGGCGATGGCGCTGGCGCTGTCGATGGCGCTGGCTCTGGCTCTGGCGCTGTCGATGGCTCTGGCTCTGGCGCTGTCGATGGCTCTGGCGATGGCGCTGGCGATGGCGATGGTGATGGCTCTGGTGCTGGTGCTGTCGCTGGTGCTGTCGATGGCGATGGCGATGGCGCTGGCGCTGGCTCTGGCTCTGGCGCTGGCGCTGGCGCTGGCGATGGCGCTGGCGATGGCAGTCGCTCGTTTGGCGACGGGGTTAAATTGGCCTCTTGAGTCTACGGTGCTGATATTAGCCCATTGAATTAACGCAATCAGTTTTGGATGCGTCTGAATGTATGTATGAGCTGTGGCCTCGATGGCCGCTAAAAACTCAATGGCTTTGTTGCCCAGTAGCCCTGTCACTAGCAAAAACACTTCTTGCCAGCGCTTATCCGTTAGATGTTGGATAATCAGCTCAGTCTCTAGCCCTTCTTCTTTAATGTGAAAGGCAGTGAGATATTCTTGCAGCGTCAGGTGAGAAAACGAGTAGATATCGGTGGCCCGCTCAACCAAAATGCCCTGCTGCCGCTCGATCGCCCTTAGCACAGCCGCCCCATCCAAATGTTTGGGGGCGTCTAAGGTATCTTCCAAAAACTCGCCAATGCGCCGGGTAATGTCGTCTTTGAGAAAGAAAAGCTGGTCTTGCTCAAAGCTGTCGTAGGCAATTCGGGCCAGCAGCACTTTTTCTAAATCAGGGTGAAAGCCTTCGTAAATGGGGTCTTGTTCTAGCCGCTTTTGAGCCGACCACTCAGACAGCAAAATGTCGAGGGCTTTACCGTAGAGGATGCTGCGTAAGGTCGGCAATATATGCTGCCGGTCGTACACAAGGCATAAAAAGGTAAGCAGCAGAGGCGTTTGAGCCAGCTCTTTGGTGGCTTTGTTTTCGTCTTTTTGCAGTAGCTCCCAATATTTGTCGGCAGTACCGCTCTCCGATTCAAGGGCTGAGCTAAACCAGCGGCGAATGAACTGCTCAATTTGCTCGTCATCAAACTCGGCCAGGGTGACATCGGTAAATCGCTTGAAACAGGTGCCGTGGCTACCGCGATAGGCGGCAATGCGGCAGGAGGCTACAAAGGCATTGTTGCTGTAGGCATCGACAAATTTTTCGATGTGCTCCACCACACGATTAAGGTTTTGGGTAGGTACTTCGTCTAACCCGTCGAGCAGCACTAGTAGCTTGCCTTGGGCCAGCGAAGCTTCGGTAAACGCTGCTGCTGCTGGAAAGCCACAGGTAGCAAACTCAGCGGCAATCTTTTGCTTCAGGTCAATAGCTTCATCCCGCAATTCCTTTAGCTCAATGAGCACTGGAATGCAGCCGCGCTGAATCTGCCCATTCTTACGCAGCGCCTCTAGTCCAATTTTGCGCAGAAATGTAGATTTGCCAATGCCAGGGCCACCAAGCACCATCAGGTATTGCTCAGCATTGGCGACTTGAATGCCGTCTTGCCGTGGAGATGCACTAGACCAAAAGCTGCGCCTGCCTTTAGTGCGATAAGTGGTTTCTAAGTCATCCACAGCGGCAAAGTATTGAATGCTTTTGTCGTCTAGCAGTTTGACAGCGGTGTAGATGTCGTCGAGGGGCATTGGCTCCTTCATCAGCCCTGGCATAACTTTGACCTGGCAATGGCGCTCGTCGTAGCGCTGCACATAGTTTTGCGCGGCTTCAAGGGCTTTTTGCTTTGCCTGAGTTTCGTTGTAGGCTCCTTTGATTTGGCCAGCCACAGCTCCACCAGCTTTGAAGGCGGTCTCTAGCACCGTCACGGCAATTCCACCGATCGCACTTTCGAGCAATGCCATGCTTGCTTACCTTATTTGCCAACGCCGACTATGCCAAGACCTTTTGCCTATTGCTGCCCAAGCTTAAGCTAGACTTGCTCGGCATTAAAGCATTGCAGCAATAGCTTATATCTAAGCAACTCAACTATAAACGCGAATTATCAATACTCAAAGGGTTTCAGCATTGCTTTATAGCTTCGCTGCAAATGTATAAGCGGCTGCAATCTTTGCTCTCTGCGATCTAGCGTTGCTTTATGCCTTTGCAACAAGGGTATAAGCGATCGCAATCTATATTTATTGCCAAGCTGCAAAGGCTTTCACCCAAGCAACCTTCCCTCGATCAAGCCTCTACCTTCGCTTTGCCTCTATCTCTACAAAAGAGAACGGATGGCCGTGAAGCTACTGAAAGCAGTAGTGACAAAACTGTAAAAAAAAAGTACTAAAAGTTCGACATTCTCACGGTGATACTGCTCATTTCTAAAGAATACCTTAAGAATGTTGGCGGCCATACCAACACTATTCACCAGCTACCTAAGGGGGTATCACCATGGCACGCAAAAAGCGTAGTTCTCCAGTAGTTAAAAAAGCCGAACGGCGCGTGGCCAGCATGGCTGCGATCGCAGCCGATCTCGACCTGGGCCACGGCATGTCGGTGGAGGAGTTTAACAACAGTATTGAGCGGGTGCGCGAAAGAATTGCCACCTACAACCGCCTGCTCTCTAACGTAGACCAGGTCTACAACGACATGCTGCTCGAAGAAGCCGCCCTCGCTGAACTCACAGAGCGCATGCTAGCGGCGGTAGCGGCTAAGTATGGTCGCCGCAGCCCTGAGTATGAAATGGCCGGTGGCTCTCGCCGGGGCACCCAGCGGCGGGTGCCCTCCACCACTTCGGTGGTGGCGTAGATGGCAATCTAATTAATCCTGCTTGCGTCCGGCATATGGATGGGTATGGGCGGAGCTAAGGTTGCCTGCGGGCAGCCTGGCTTCCCCAAAATAAGGAATTCACAAATCTACACCGGCTAATCGTGAAGCGTGGCATCGTCTAAGCCGGTGTTGTAGCTAATGGTTTGCGGCTTGCCGATCTGAATATTGTTGGCCTCAAAGGCTTGGCGTACCCGCAGCCGAAACTCGCGCCCCACGATCCACTGCTGCATGGGGGCGGTCTTGAGCCAAACGCGAACGAGCATGCCGGTGTGGGACAGATCATCAATACCTAGAACGGTAGGACGCTCTGGCAAGCGATCGCGCCATTCTGGCTCACCGTAGAGTTGCTCGCAGACCTGCTGCAAAATGCTGAGCACCTGCTTAGGATCGTTCTCGTAGGCCACCACAACCGAAAAATCGACTCGCGACCACAGGCGAGTGAGGTTGCTAACATCGGTGATGTTGCTATTGGGAATAGTGATCAGCTGTCCCTCGCTATTGCGCAGCTGAGTCACGCGCAGGTTGAGGTTTTCTACCAGTCCGCTTTTCTCCCCAATTTGAACCACATCACCCACAGCAAACTGATCTTCAATTAAGATTAAACAGCCGTTGACCAGGTCTTTGACCAAACTTTGAGAGCCAAAAGAAACGGCTAACCCAATTACAGCGCCCCCTGCCAAGATTGAGCCGGTGGGAATGTTAAATAAACTGAGTGTCCAAATAATGCCCACGATGACCAGTACCGAGGTTGTTAATCCCTTCAGGGCGTTGGCAATGGTCGTGGTTCTCAGGGCAATGCGCTGCGATTCTCCTAGCGGCAGGTAGGGGCTGGTTTTCCAGGAAAGGGTTAAGCGATCGATTAGGCTGCTGCTGAGGCGAATGGCTAAACTAATACCAAACCAAAGGGCAATGAAGGCCAAAGGTGTTGCCCAGACGTAGAGGCTCCACCGCATTAAGAGAGGAACTGTGGCCACAATGCGGGCAATGCCGACGTACCACATCAAAATGAAAATCCAGAACAGCGCCCATTTTAGAAACTTGTTGATGTCTAACTGACGCTGCACGCTAAATGGATGCTGCACCGTTGCCAGGAATTGCGATCGCACGTTAGCCATCGCTCTCGCCTCAGTGTCTTCCCCTGCCATAATCTCCGGTGGGGCAGTCGGCTCTGGCGGCGCTGCCTCTGCACCCAGGGTTTCTAAGGATGGGGTGGCCGTGATGGCGGCTAACTGCTGTTGATACAGGCTCTCCAGGGTTTGCTGCCTGCGGGTCAACCTGCGTCGCAAAAACCAGATCGCCGCACTGGCCAGCAGCAATCCTAGTAAAATTTGTAGCGCTTGCCCGATGCGCTGAATAATGACTTCTGGAGTGCCCAACTGCCTAAACCGAGTCACCTCATCTTGCAGAATCGTCTGCCATTCCTGGGCGAGTTCGTCTAGGGTTTTGCTATTAAAATCAGCGTCGGGCTCGGTTACTGTTACCAGCCGAATGGGGCGAGATGACTGATCGTCACTAATTTGAATAATGGGTTGATTGCTGAGCGTGGCGACGGTCACGGTTGGGGTTTGCTGGCTGGTGTAGGTGCGATAAAAAGCCCGCCACATGCGCTCATTCACCTCTTGGGCGCGCACCTCAACCGGCAGCAGCCCTTCGGGAACGCTGTTTCGATTAAAAATTGTCGGCGAGGTGACCTCAAATAATACTTTGCGGTCTAGGGGCGATCTGATCGAGGCTGTTTCGTACTCTCCGTGGCGGCTGACCCCGTTTGGCGCACTGAAGGCGCTATTGCCAGAGGCCGTCGGCAGCGAGGGCAACTGACCATGGGCGATCGCACCACTACCGAGTACCAGCGCCAGCGTGATCAGTCCGACCAGCGCTAGCCGAACCGTTGAACAAAGGCATCGGTTAAATCGAACCATGTTGGAGGGGAGGAGTTGAGCACATAAACAATAAAGCTGCCTATGACCGCTGCGATCGCCGCTCAAAAAGTACGGCTAACGCCACGCAATGCGTCAACAACGCTAACCCCGTAGCCGCAACAGCTCCCCTCGCCAGGAGGCAACCAATGGATCGCTGGCCACGGCTTGGCCAACTTGCTTTACCCGCCACTTACGCAGGGCCAGCTCATCCTGAGCCCGCACGATCGCAGCGGATGTGCGGCGATTGAGGTGGGGAATCGATCGCGTTCTGAACATGCGATCGCCTTTTACCGTCTCATATTCTTCGGGCAAAATCACGGGTTCGCTCTCATCGGCCAACTCTTCGCGAATCACCTGCCGCTCCCAAAGGCCGCTCTGCCACAGCATGACCCCAACCATGAGAAAAAACGGAAAAAACCCAATCAATCTCAAGGCACTGTGACTAACCCACTGACTGAAAAAGGGTTCAATTATCTCAGAAGCTACTGCGGGAGGTGATTCTTGGGGTACTGGCTGCCCAGTGGTGATAAACACATACAAATACATTATTAGACCAATACCGTTGTTAAGCAGATGCCCCGAAAACCCCAGCAGCCAGCCTCCTACAGGAGCCCCATAGTGTAGCCAGCGACAGGTGGTCTGCCGAGCCAGCCCCAGTCCCATACCAAAGAGCCCGGTATAGAGCGCATGCCCTGAGAGGCCAAACAGAGCGAACCGATCCGCGAGTTGAAAATATAGCGGCACATCCCCTGTCTGGGCAAAGCCTTGCAGCACATAAAGGGGGGCTTCAACCAAGTTAAAGCCCATGCCTACCAGCGCACCGTAGATAAAGCCGTCACGAACATTGTCAAACTCAGCCCGCAGCAGCCAAAACAACAGCAGCACTCCCAGGCCTTTAGTGGTTTCTTCCACCAGAGGCCCTGCCAGGGGAGCACCCAGAACCATCTGAGCATTCGAGCCAAAAATAGTCTGGAGAGCGGGATGCAGTTCCACTAAACCAGCGACAGCAGTGAGGATATAAATGTTGAGTGGTAGGGCTAAGCCAGTGGCGATGAAAGAGCCCCACAGCAGGGCGATCAGGTAAAGCCATCGCGATTCTGGTTCTCGGCGATCGAGAAACCACACAATCGCCAGGGGAACAAGCGTCAGTAAAATCGTCCCGGCCAGAGCGATGAAAAAGACCTGAAAACCACCTGGGGGAATGGCTGAGAATTCTGTTATGAATGATGACGTGCTGATAGCAATCAACACAGCCAAACCAATGCTGAGCAACCCAGCGTTGCGAGGGCGACTTAGGGGCGAACCATAGAGAAGTCTTGCGCCGTTCGTCAATGACATAGGGCATCTATGTATATGGAAAGAAGTAGCTAATTAGTTCTCGCAGTGATGCCAATCCACATAATAAATGTCTTCGTAGCGGCCGTCAGCGGTGACAATTTCAACACACCGCCCCGAATTGCCCTCGATCCAGAATGATGCAACAGACGCGTTGGATATCCGTTCGTTGCGGCGATAGCTATAGCCCCGGCGCTGCAATTCGGCCTCGGCTTGACCAGCTCTGGCTCCCACCATATCTTGCAAAGCGGGGGGAGAAGTATTGCTCACGGTTGGCGGGTCGCCGCGATCGCAGTCAGCCGTCCCCCCGGTGTAGACCAGAGAAACATAGCGACCCTGCTCTGTTCTCACCGTAATGCACTGCCCGGTGCTTGCCTGAGTCCAGTAGCTATAGACCGCATCATCGGCGCTTTCGGCCCAGCGATACTGATAGCCCCGCTGTTGCAGCTCAGTTTCGCCATCCCGGCCGCGCACATCTACTAAATCTTCAAGCTCAGAAACAGAATCCCCAGCATTTTGCGCATAGGCACTGAAGGTAGCCGCTAGGATTAGCGAACTCACCAACACAGACATAACTCGATGCAATTTCATACTGTTTGCTCACAGATTAACTAAGTTAAAAATTTCTCAAGGCTTGCCTGGGTGCATTCCACTTTTGCAGAGGCCTACGTTATTCCAATGCAAGTGGGCATCCATTCGGAAGTAAGATGCCCACTGTGGATTCCCGTCTGCACGGGAATGACGGACTGGTCTTACAGGATGGCAACAGAAAGCTCAAAGGGAACCGTGCGATTGCTGTCTCGATCATTGCCCATGAGATACACACGAACGGTGTAATCACCACTTCGCGGCAGAGTAACGGTGCCGTCATTGCCTGACACTGAGCTGTTATACAGTGCCCTACTGCTGCCTGGTGGAAGAATGTTGAAGTATACAGTTCCATCGGTAATCAATGAAACCGTCATGGTCTGGCCCCGCCGCGCATTCAGAATATAGTCGTGGTATTGGTCTCCGGTGAGCGAAGAACTCATAAACGAATTGTCGTTGCCAGGGGAAAAGTGCACGACTGTATGGGCTTGGGCCAGCGATGGTGTAGCGCTAGCCATAGTGAGCGATGCCGTGATTACCAGAGCGGCCAGCATTTTGTGGGTAGCGGCCAGAGCAAAATTTCTCACAGAGCCATTTCTCCGTTGTAATAAAGTAATTGTTTCTCGCTTCTCTAAATTAGAGAACATCAACACAATTTCGCGCTGTTCTCTAAAAGTTTGAATTTCTAGAAGTCTTTTAGGCTCACCTTAAAGCGACCCTTCATCGACATCAGAAAAATAGTAGTTGTAGAATTCATCTCCCGTGACCTTGTTGATGACAACCAGCTGTTTGGTGCCCTGGTCGTAGATCACGCGAACTTGGTCATCTTCCCCAATAAACGTATTGCCAGAGGTGCGCTCTAGATAGCCGTGAAAGAAAAATTCTCCCTCTGAAATCTGGATGACGGTAGTGTTTCTATTGAGCACCGTCATGTAGGTGACGGGGTTAGAAGCTTGAGCCAGAATTGCAGGAGAAAGCTCAATCGCCTGAGCAGAAACCATCAACCCAAAGCCACCAACAAAAAGACTGCTGGCGATCGAAGCAGAAAGAACAGCAATATATTTCAAAATGCCTAGCCCCTACCTATAGAACTCATTGGTGATCTCCAAAAAGAATCTGTAATTGCTCTAGCATGAACGCGATGAAAAAGAGCTGGGTTCATCCGTTATCTTTGCAAAGGCATTTACCTATCCGGCAAGGACGTGGCTTTAAGAAACATGGTGTTATTTCTTAAAGTAGTCAACAAAAATTATGCCAATGCTTTAACCAGCCCCAAGCATCAAATAGGCTGAATTGAGGGTAGTGAGTAAAAACGTAAATCTATGATCCCCATATAAATATGAAGATATTTATACACCTCTTTGGAATCAATAGTCAACTCTATCTAGGGTATGAAACTGGATTGATTTTTCTGAACGCCTTGTGTTTCTACGGGTGGCGGTGGATGGTTGTAAAGCACTGAGGGGAATTGTTCAAAACCTGTACAAAAAAGCACATATATATTGAAAATCTCACGGTGAGGCCTGGCTGATATTACTACTTGCCTAGAAGTGTTGGCGGCCATGCCAACACCATTTACCAGCTACCTGGCGGGGTATCACCATCGCATGCAAAAAGCACAGTTCTCGAGCGCTAAAAAAGGCCGAACGGCGGGCGGTCAGCATGGCGGCGATCGGGTGCGATCGCCGCCCCTCCACGGCATGGTGGTACAAGAGCTGGCGTTGCTGAATGGCAGTATGATTGCGCCGAATTTTGAACGAGTCCGCAAGACCTACGGCATTCGGTTTATACCTTGAGCCAGCAACGCCAGCTTAGACACCTGCAATACCCATGGCTGAGGTAGCCACGCCACCACAGATTTCAGCTATCCCCGGTCAGACAACAACGGCTGAGGGGCGTTAAGCCAATCCACTTGGCTACCGGCCTCGTATTCCTCAAAGGTGAAGGCGTCTACCTGGATGGCGTCTTTGCGGGCCTCGTTTGCTGCTACTAGCAAATCCCATTCGCTCTGGGTGAGCAGCCCGGCCCGGTGGGCCAGAGTTTCGAGGGATTCTGAACCATCGGTGGAGAGCTGCCCGGTGCGGAGGTTGTCTTTGAGGCGGCGGTGAATGGTGTCGGCCTGGTGGCTGAGGCTGTAGGCCTGCTCTAAGCGGCCCAGGGCTTCGGTGGGGTCGGTGGGCAGGTAGATGCCAGCGGTGAGGCGATCGCGCATTTCCCCAGCCGTTTGTAGATCTTTGGCGACTTGGTGCGCGAGGCGATCGCTGGGCAACGCAGCTAGAGGATTCATCCGCAGCCCTAGTCCTAGCAAGGGTTTGATGAGACCCCCTACAACGGGCAGCGACAGGTTGCTGGCAATGCCCTCGAAGGCGGTTTGAATCTGGGCGAGGCCATACTGAGCGGCCCACTCTACCGTCGCCAGGTCGGCGTTGGGTCGGCCCTCGGCCTCAAACCGGCGCAGTACGGCACTGGTCAGGTAGAGCCAAGAGAGCGCATCGGCGTAGCGCCCGGTGATATTTTCGTGACGCTTAAGGCTGCCGCCGTAGCGGATCAGCGCGATATCAGTGAGCACGGCGAAGGTGGCCGAGGCCCAGGAGAGTTTGCGGTAGTAGCGGGCAGTGGGGCCGCTGACGGGGGCTTTGGCCAGGCGTCCTTGGGTAAGGCCCAGCCCGATGGAGCGCCCGACGTTGTGGATAAACGCACTAACATGGCCCCACAGCAGCCGATCAAAAGCGACCCAATCGCTGTCGTAGAGAGCCTGAATTTCGTCGTAGAGATAGGGGTGGCAGCGGATGACGCCCTGGCCAAAGATCATCAGGGTGCGGGTGAGAATGTTGGCCCCCTCAACGGTGACGGCGATGGGGATGGCGGTGTAGACGTTGGCCAGCAGGTTGCGTGGCCCCCGGCAGATGCCGGAACCGCCGAGGATATCCATGCCGTCGTTGACGATGGCGCGGGCTAGCTCGGTGCTCTGGTATTTTGCGATCGCGCTTACCACCGCTGGCTGCGCTCCACTATCCACCGCGCCACAGGTATAGAGACGAGCGGCATCAACCACATAGGTCAACCCAGCAATGCGGGCCAGAGGTTCTTCGACCCCCTCAAAGCGACCGATGGGCAGGCCAAACTGCTGGCGCACAACGCTGTGGGCGCTGGCTACCCGCGACACTAGCTTGGCCACCCCGGTACAGGTGGCGGGGAAGCTAATACCTCGCCCCGCCGCTAGAGTCTGCATCAGCATCTTCCAGCCCTGGCCTGCCTGAGCAACGCCGCCGATGATCTGGTCGATGGGCAGCACTACGTCGTAACCCTCGATGGGGGAGTTAAAGAAGGGTACGCCCATAGGGTCGTGGCGATGGTCGATGACAACGCCAGGGGTTTCCCTTGGCACCAGGGCGCAGGTAATGCCCACGTCATGCCCCAGCCCCAGCAGGTTGTCGGGGTCGTAGAGGCGAAAGGCGAGGCCGATCAGCGTTGCGATCGCCCCTAGGGTGATATAGCGCTTCTTCCAGTTCAGCCGCAGATACAGCTGGCCGTCGTCTCCTTTGAAGACTTCACCGCGTGAGGTGAGGCTGGCGGCGTCAGACCCGGCCAGCGGTTCAGTCAGAGCAAAGCAGGGAATTTCTTCGCCGATGGCCAGGCGCGGTAGGTAGCGGGCTTTTTGCTCGGGAGTGCCGTAGCGCAGCAGCAATTTAGCTGGGCCGAGGGAGTTGGTTACGCCCACCGTGGCCACGTGGGTAAAGGAGCGCGACGCCAGTTTTACCATCACAGCGCTGTAGGCCAGGTTCGAGAAGCCCAGGCCGCCAAACTCCTGGGGAATCATCATGCCGAAGAATTTTTCGTGCTTGAGAAACTTCCACACCTCAGGGGGCAGGTCTTTGCGCTGGTAAATCTCCCAGTCGGTGGCCATTTGGCAGACCTGTTCTACTGGCCCATTGAGGAATGCCTGCACCTCGGGCGGCACCTGGGGGTAAGGCTCGTTCAGCATCCGTTCCCAATCGGGATTTCCAGAGAAAAATTCGCCCTCGACCCAGACCTGGCCCGCTTCGATCGCAGCTCGCTCGGTGTCAGAGATTTTGGGCAGCCGTTTGATCGCCGCTTTGCCGAAAGGGGTGGAGATGAGGGAGCGGCGGAGGGGGGGGATTGTGAAAATTAAGAGCGTGACGAGGGTGAAGAAGATAGACAGAGTAGGGAGCAGCATAGTAAGTCTCCAAAGCAATAAATTCGGTAACGAATGCGTAGGGGCAGACCTACGTATCTGCCCAAATCCCGCGCCATAAATAAATTGAAATCAGGGGAGAACGGTCGATATATTGAATGTGGCAATGAATGCGCAGGGGCAGACCTATGTGTCTGCCCAAATCCCACGCCGCGACGAACCATTTTCCACAGCAGATTCCTCTAAGGGCAGACACGCGGGTCTGCCCCTACGGGGTTATCGCATCAGGTTTTCAAACACCCCCGCTGCGCCCATCCCCCCGCCGACGCACATGGTGACTAGACCGTAGCGGGTGCCGCGTCGCTGCATTTCGTGGAGTAGGGTGGCGGTGAGTTTGGCACCGGAGCAGCCGAGGGGGTGACCTAGGGCGATCGCACCCCCGTTCACATTCACAATGTCTTCGTTGAGGCCCAGTTCGCGAATGACGGCGAGGGATTGGGCGGCGAAGGCTTCATTGAGTTCGATTAGGCCGATGTCGGCGAGGGTGAGGCCGACCTGCTTGAGCACTTTGGGGATGGCGGCGATGGGGCCGATGCCCATGATCTCGGGGGGCACTCCGGCGACCGCGAAGCCGACTAGGCGACCGAGAGGTTGTAAGCCCAGTTCGTGGAGCGCGTTTTCGCCCATGACGATGGTGGCGGCGGCTCCGTCAGACATTTGGGAGGAGGTGCCAGCGGTGACGGTGCCGTGGGCTTTAAAGACGGGTTTGAGCTGGGCCAGGGCCTCCAGGCTGGTGTCGGCGCGGGGGCCTTCGTCGGTGTCGAAGGTGAGTTCGTGGGTGTGGGTGTGGCCTTTGAGGTAGTCGGTGGTACGGACGGTGATGGGGACGATTTCGGCTTTGAACTTGCCGCCGGCCTGGGCGGCGAGGGCTTTTTGGTGCGATCGCAGGGCAAAGGCATCCTGGTCGGCGCGGGAGATTTGGAAGCGATCGGCGACTCTCTCGGCGGTGAGGCCCATGGGAATGTAGGCATCGGGCATCTCCGCAAACAGCTCGGTGCTGGGGGAAAACTGGTGCCCGCCCATGGGTATCAGGCTCATGGATTCGATGCCGCCCGCCACGATCACGTCGGACTGACCCCAGGCGATCGCCTGGGTAGCCATGGCAATGGTTTGCAGCCCCGAGGAGCACAGACGGTTGACCGTGACCCCAGAAACCGAGTCGGGCAAACCCGCCCGCAGAGCAATCAGGCGACCCAGGTTATACCCCTGCTCGGCCTCGGGCATGGCGCAGCCCATGATCACATCGTCAATGTGGTCAGAGACCAGGGCGGGGATGCGCTCTAGTGCGCCTCGAACGGCGGCGGCCCCTAGGTCGTCGGGGCGGGTGTGGCGGAGGGTGCCTCGGGGCGCTTTGCCCACGGCGGTGCGGACGGTGCGGACGATGTAGGCGGTGGTGTTCATAGCGGGAGGCTCCGGTGGGGGGGAGTTTTGAATGGTGAGTTTTGAGTTTTGAGTTGAAGACGTAGGGGAAGTTGGGGAGAGAGTTTTGAGTTTTGAATTGAAGATTTAGCGTGGGTTAGGCGGGCAGGGGATGAGGTTGATAACAGTTCACTAGAGGCACCGCCGTAACCCACGATCCTTGGCAAAAAGATTTTAAGTTTTGAGTGGAAGCCGTATTTGAATTAAGAACTCAAAACTAAGAACTCCAAACTCAAAACTTTCAATTCCTCAGCGGTTTTTTTGTCTTCAACATGTGCAGCAATCGCTCTTTGGTTTTGGGTTCGTCGATCAGCGGCAGGAAATTGTCGCGTTCTAAGTTGAATAGATAGGACTCGTCTACGGAGGCGGGGACGGTGAGGTCGCCGCCGGTGAGGACGTAGGCGAGGCGGTTGGCGAGGCTGCGATCGTAGTCACTGATGTAGTTGCCAGCGTGCATGACGTAGGCCATGTGTTCGAGAATGGCGCGGGCGGGTTGGCCGAGGACGGGGATGGGCTGGCGGGGTGGGGGTGCGTAGCCCATGCGGTGCAGGCAGAGCACTTCTTGTTTAGCGGCGTAGAGGCGGCGATCGCCGTTCATTACGATCTGCGTGGTGGCAGGCAAAAAGCCTAGCTCGATGCCTTCGTGGGCGCTGTTAGAGACTTGGGCCATGCCGACGGTGCGAAATACCTGCTTCAGCCAGGGCAGAATGTCGGCGGGTTCGTCGGAGATGGCACGCTGGCTTGCCCAGCGGGCGAGGCGCATGAGGCCGCCCCCGGCAGGGATGAGGCCAACGCCGAGTTCCACTAGGCCAATGTAGGTTTCGGCGTCGGCGACCACGTGGGGACAAGCCATGGCCAGCTCGCAGCCGCCGCCCAGCACACGGCCCTGAATGGCGGCGACCACGGGTTTGGGAAAGTAGTAGATGCGCTGCACCAGGGTCTGAACGTCATGGAGCAGCTTTGCGATGGTGTGATGGTTGCGGTTGAGGGGGTTGAGGTTTTCCCACTGGGCGATTTTGCCCACCTCGGCCAGGTTGATGCCGACGCAGAAGTTGGGGCCTTCGTTGCCGATCACCATGCCGTGGAAGTTGTCGTGGATTTCGAGCCAATCCAGAGCGGCATCGAGACCTTCGACTACCTTAGTACTGAGGGTGTTGGCCTTTGAGCGAAACTCAAACAGAGCGACGCCATCGCCAGCGTCGAGCAGGGCGGCTTCGCTGTTGTGCCAGAGCAGCGGGCGATCGCTGAGGTCGGCGAGGTGGAGTTCGTTAGTGGGAACGTCCAACGCCACGTAGCTTTCGCCGGGCACATAGACAGAGGGCGCGGTGAGGGCGGGGTCGGCGCTGTAGAAGCCTGTGGCCCCGGTTTCCTGCATGCGTTTGACCCAGGGGGGCAGGGTCAAACCGGACTGGGTCATGTCTTGAATCACCCGGTCAAAACCCAGGGCATCCCAGATGGCGAAGGGGCCAATTTCCCAGCCAAAGCCCCAGGCCATGGCGCGATCGATGTCAGCCGGGCTGTCGGCGATTTCGGGGATGCGGTTGGCGCTGTAGGCCAGGGTTTCGAGCATGGTCTGGCGGAAGAAATCTCCGGCTCGGTTCCGCTCTTTATATAAATGACGCAGGCGTTCGGCTAAATCCTGTTTCTTCAGCCCGTCTAAATTCCCCAGGTTGACCGGGCGAGGCGAGTCGTAGCCAAAGGTTTTAGGATTCAGCGAGCGAATTTCGCCCTCTAATTTTTTGTAAAAACCCTGGCCCGACTTGGCCCCTAGGGTGCCCGTAGCCACCAGCTTGCGCATCAGCTCGGGGGGCTGAAACAGCTCGCGCCGCTCGTCGTGGGGAATGGCGGGATAGAGGTTATCGGCGACGTAGAGCAGCGTGTCAAGCCCCACCAGATCTGCCGTGCGGAAGGTGGCAGACTTGGGTCGCCCCACCAGGGTGCCGGTGAGGGTGTCGATCTCTTCGATAGTGTAGTCGCCGCGAATAAAGGAGCGCAGACCCAGCATCGACACAAAGACGCCGATGCGGTTGGCGATAAAGTTGGGGGTGTCCTTGGCGACGACAATGCCTTTGCCCAGCCTGTCTCGGCCAAATGCCGCCACCCGCTCAACCACGGCGGGGTCGGTGTCAGCGGTGGGGATGAGTTCGAGCAGCTTGAGGTAGCGGGGTGGGTTGAAGAAGTGGGTGCCCAAAAAGCGCTGGCGGAAGGATTTTGATCTGCCCTCGGCCACCTGGTGAATCAGCAGCCCGCTGGTGTTGGTGGCAATTACCGCATCAGGCCCCACGGTGCGCTCAACCCGAGCGAATAACTCCTGCTTGACGGCGAGGTTTTCGACCACCGCTTCAATTACCCAATCGACTCCGGCCAGGCGATCGAATTGTTCTTCATAGTTGCCCAGAATGACTCGCTTCACCGCCTGCTGACTGTAGAAAATCGGCGGCGACTGCTTGCAGGCTTTCTTAAAAGCTCCTTCTACCAGGTCGTTTTTGCTGCCTTTTGGGGAGGGCAGTTCTAATAGGTGAACCGTCAGCCCGGCATTGGCCAAGTGAGCCGCGATCTGGGTGCCCATGACCCCGGCTCCGAGGACGGCGGCGGTGCGGAATGGTGTTTGCATAGCTGGCTCCTTGTGGGTGTGTTGGGAGTGAGGAGTGATGGGGTGGGAAAATGAGGGAGTAGGGGGTGTGGGGAAGGTAGGGGAGGTGGTAGCTTATAACTCGATCACCCCATTACTCGATCACCCCGCTCTCCGCTTAGTAGTGCATTAGCGATCGCGCATACACCGGGCAAGCCTCCCCATCTCCCTCACCTCCCTCATCGCCCCCATCCCCCCTACCGCCTTTATCTCCATACAACCGCTCTACCACTTCATCTAGTCCCTCGCTTTGATCAACCAGGGCAAACTTGCGCACAGTAGACCAGTAGGGGAAATGGCAGTTGGCGTTGTCGATCAGGCTTTGGTAGAGGGCGGTGATGCGGGGCTCGTGCCACCAGTCGGGTTGGGTGAGATCGAGACCCCAGCCCTCTACTTGGTGGCGCAGGGCATCGAAGTCAGGCACGATCACCATGGCGCAGAACTTGTGGTTAGCGCCGACGGTGATGGCCTTGGCCACCAGGGGGGAGGCCGTCAATTCTTGCTCTAGGGGGCGGGGGGAGACGTATTTGCCGGTGCAGAGTTTGAACAGGGCTTTTTTCACCCCGGTGATGGTGAGAAAGCCATCGGCATCGAGGGTGCCGAAGTCGCCGGTGTGCAGCCAGCCATCAGCGGTGAGGGCGGCGGTGGTAGCTTCGGGGTCGTGGTAGTAGCCCTGCATGAGAAAGGGGGCGCGCACCAGAACTTCTTGGTCGGGGGCGATCGCAACTTCGACGCCGGGGATGGGCAGGCCAACGGTGCCGGGGCGGTTGTGGCCCTCGCGGGTGTAGGTGAGCACGCCGCTGGTTTCGGTGAGGCCGTAACCCTGGTAGACGGGCACCCCTGCCGCCGAGAAAAATTTCACCAGGTCGTCAGAGATGGCAGCGCCGCCGCAGATGCAGGCTTTGAGCCGACCGCCAAACACCTCGCGCCATTTGGGGAAGACCAACCGTTCGGCCAGCTGCATTTGCAGACGGTAGAGCTTTTGGGGCGACCGAGCCGGGTTGAAGCGAGCCGTGAGTTTAATGGCCCATTGCAGCACCCGGCGGTCAAAGTGACTGAGGTGGTTAACCTGGTCAAGAATGCGCTCATGCACTTTCTCTAGCAGCCGAGGCACGGTAATTAAAAAGGTGGGCCTGATCCGACGCAGGTGTTTAATCAGGTGGTTGGGGTCAGAGAAATAAATGCTGTGGCCCCAGGCCAGGTGCCCATACAAAAACACGCGGGCAAAGATGTGGTTGAGGGGCAAAAATAGCAGGGCCACTTCATCGGGGCCGGTCTGAAGATTGGGGTAGCTCGAAAAAGCGGCCAGCACGTTGGCGGCGATCGCCTCGTGGCTGAGCATCACCCCCTTGGGGCGCTTTGTTTCGCTGGCAATATAGATGATGGTGGCCAGATCGGCGGGGGCGATCGCATCGCCTAACGCCTGAACCGCCTGAACTGTCCACCGCTGCTGCCCCCAACGGCGCACTTCTGCCAACGAGCACACCCGCAGCGCCTGGGGCATCGGCACGGGCGGGCACAGCGGCTGAGTATGGGTTTCACACAGCAAGTGAGGAATCTGCAAACAAGCATCAGGGGACGGCATGAGCTGAGCATCGGTAGAACTTGCCCCCCCATCTCCCCCATCTCCCCCACTCCCCCGCTCCATCACTCCCCAGTCAGCACCAACCTGCCAACTGTCGGGCACCTCAGCCACAATCACCGCCTTCAGGGTGGGCACCTCCCATAGGTAGGGGCGAATTTGGTCAAGCAAGGCGGGGTTAGAGATCACCAGCAGCGGCGCTTCAACTTCTTGCAAAATCAGCAGAATGTTTTCGATCGTCTGGGTAAGGTCAATGGGCACGTTGACAAACCCGGCCAGCAGGGTGCCGAGGTCGGCGATCGCAAACCCCACGTCGCTGTGCATCATCAGGGCAATGCGATCGCCCCGCTGCAACTCAAAGGTCTCTAACCCCAGGGCAAATTCTTCCACTGCCCGACGAAAGGCATCGGTAGACATGGATTGCCAGCTTCCCTTGCGCCACTGGTTGAGGGCACGATTGTTGGCGATGGTTAAGCCATCCACACCATTCAGCAAAGACGGCAGAGTGCGGTGGAGGATAGCGGGCTTAGAACTTGCAATTTCCGTAGGGATATTTGTTTCGGACTGGTTCCCGTTTGGGGGATGCCACAGGCTGTACGCTTCGCGAAGCGCGAGATTAAAGAGGGTTGGGGTAGTCATAGCGGCTGGGAAGTGAGGGGATGTAGACCTAAAGCTGTGACCCGTTCGCGTTTAGATGATCTGAGTAGTTGAACCAAAAAGGGAGCAACGGACAAACGTTTTCCTTCGCCAGCAAACGACGGAGGAATTAGACAAATGGACAAACCAACGGCTACCTACCTCAGGTAAGTAAACCGCCGGTTTAATGGCCTTGAAGCGAGAGCGATGACTAAAGGATTAGGCCTGATGCGTTAGGGCGTTGATCCCTTAGCCTATTACCTGACGATCTGAAATTGACAATCAAAAGTCAGATGCTACACACTTTTCCAATCATTTCAGCATCGGTTTTAGTCGATTGCTGACAGTATTTGATTGAAAATGGTGCAGTGAACTCTATTTTTTAATTGTCTTTAACGGCTTAGCTACTGACCCAAGGGAGCCAGATTGTATCAAGAGTGCCTCACAAGAGCGCATTAGCCTCTTTGAAGACATTCATTATTTCACTTAATTATAGCTTTCCAGTTTCTGCCCACCCATAATTGAAATCTATCGCAAATAACTTTTGTGAAGGATTGGGCCACTAGGCATTCTAGCTAGGTGTAAACGCCCAGGAGATTTATGAGGTGCGCTGCCAACCCCCCTGGGATCACGGGAAAAAGATAGAAAAAATCCAACGTTCCATACCGCTCGCTCAATCTTGAAGCTCTGAGGTGAATAGAAACAGCTATCTCAAAGTGCAAGTTTTTGAGCAGATTGCCTATATCCAAAGAAATAGATTTAACTGACTTTTGGATTTCACCCTACTTAAATCTTAGAGAGAGACTTATTTATCCCATTGTTAGTCCAGACACGAGACTTGTGAGACCTGACGGTGAGAATTGTTGCTTTGGATGGCTGCGAGAAGAGAGGGTTGGAGGTGAGGATGGGATGAGATGCGATCGCACTTCCACGAACCTTCGTCTCTAGCTCTAGCTGAATTTCATCAAGCGATCGAGTCAGTCTTGCAACGAGACTCATAAATCCCCTTAATAGTCTTACAAAGAGGAGCAGAAGACCAGTTGTGAGATATGTCGAGGTTGGTTAGTGGCTCCATGAGCGGAGTTGAAGCGTGTCAGCTATCCTTGTGGATGGCTAGGACTCCCCTTGTTGGCTTCGGCAGTTTAGGGTGAGACGCTTCGGTGAGGTCAAAAGGGCTCGACAATTTAGTCCAATTTTAGTCCCCCAGAAATTCAAGGCATGTGAAGCCCCTTTTCTGCAAAGTATTCAGACGCTTGATTGTTTGCGTGATAGGCAACTATTCAGGCCCTGAGAGTTGCCGCAAGAGTTCCTGGGTCACTGGGTGGTCAGAGAGCTGATCGGCCTGCCCGGTCTTCAGCGCCGCTTGTACTAGGCTCCTGAAGTTGTTGTAGCCAGTTTGGTTGTAAGGGTGATTTTCGGGCAGTGTTTTAGCCTGAATCGCAAGCGATCGCTCGTAAAGAGGTTCTGCTTCCTCATAGTGCCCCATCGAATGGTATAGCTCGGCTAGATTATTTAGGCTTTGAGCCACATCGGGATGGTCAGCCCCCAACTGCTGTTCCCAAATCGCAAGCGATCGCTCGTAGAGCGGTTCTGCTTCCCCATAGCGCCCCATTGACTTGTACAGCCCAGCCAGATTGTTTAGGCTTTGAGCTATATCAGGATGGTCGGCCCCCAATTGCTGTTCTCGAATCGCAAGCGATCGCTCGTAGAGCGGTTCCGCTTCCCCATAGCGCCCTATTGAGCTGTACAGCAAAGCCAGATTATTTAGGCTGGTAGCTACGTCGGGATCCTTGGCCCCTAACTGTTGTTCACAAATCGCAAGCGATCGCTTATAGAGCGGTTCTGCTTCCCCATAGCGCCCCATCGAACGGTACAGCTCGGCTAGATTATTCAGGCTGGTAGCTACATCGGGATGGTCGGCCCCCAACTGTTGTTCATAGATGGCGAACG
Source organism: Tildeniella torsiva UHER 1998/13D (assembly GCA_019358835.1). Classification (GTDB taxonomy): domain Bacteria; phylum Cyanobacteriota; class Cyanobacteriia; order Phormidesmidales; family Phormidesmidaceae; genus Nodosilinea; species Nodosilinea torsiva. The sequence goes on along the minus strand of JAHHIH010000035.1, from coordinate 12,094 downwards.
ATCGCATAACCAAAGATTCCGCTTCCTCATAACGCCCCATCAGACGATATATACTAGCCAAGTTCATCAGGCTATCAGCCACATCAGCATGGTCAGTTCCCAACTGCTGTTCTCGGCAGTGGAGAGCGTTAAGGTAAGCAACCTCAGCCTCGCTGTAGCGAACTTCATTTTCCAAGGCTTTGCCCAGGTCGTTGTACAAGCTACCTAAAAGCGGGGAGTCTGGGTCTTGGGCTAGCAACTCATCAATCTGCTGCTGCAAGTCGGCAGGGTCAGCAACGGGCGAGCTGGGGGTTTGCGCTTGGCTCTGGCTCTGCCCACGCCCCGGCTCAAACGCCCAGGCGATCGGCTGCGAAAACTCAAACACGCCCCCCCGCCAGCTCCAAAAATCCGGCGCTTTGTCGGCCAACTGCGCTGCAATGCGCGGCGTCAACCACAGCACCAGCGGCAGATGAAACCCCCGCAGCGATTCCCGCGTCCACTGCAACGAAAATAGAAACTGATCCAGGGCCGATCGCTCTTGGTTCAGCCGTAGCCCCAGCAGCTCATCGGCCCCCAAAATAGTCACCACCGCAGCGGGGCTAGTCGCCAACTCCGGCTCTTGCTCTACATGGGTTTGCAGACTTTGCTTCAGGCTAGGCTGGCGCAGGTCAATGCGAATGCGATCGCACCTCGTCCCCTTTTCCCGCAGCTCAGCCTCATAGGTATCAATAATTTCATCGCGATACTTCCAGTTATCGCAGATCGCCACCAGCAAATTTAGCCGCCCATAGCTCGACTGAATCGACCACACCAACCGGCGCAGCTGATGATGATTTTCGGCGGCAACATCATCCACAAGATCCATCACTCAATCAAGTTCTTTTGCTTCAGCAAATCCACCACAATTGGATGCACGTCATACCACAGCGCATCGTTTTCATACTCCAACACCATCAAACCGTGGAGCAGTTTTACAAAGCCTTTGCTGCTGGCATCAGGGGTTTCAGCGGTTTTATACACCCCTACCAAAAGAGCATACAAATCGCTGCCAATCTGCCGAGCAAAGTCGTGGCGCAAATTGCGCAATGCTACCGTCAAAATCTCAGCATTAATTTTAACGCTGTCGCTGTCGGGCTCAATTTCGAGCTGCACCATGCATTCCGTGCAGCATTCGCGGGCAATGCGCACCAGTTCTCGCATTACACCCCCGCTTTTTAGCACTATCTGCCGGGCCGTTTGCGGATCAACTAGCTCGTTGGGCAGCCGCTTAGCCAGCACCTGCAAGAAAACATCGAAGGTTTTAGCAACTGGCTCTGCATCAGGTTTGTGGCAGTTTACCTTGGCAAAAAACTTCGCCACCGGAAACAGGTGCGGTCGCACAATGCCCTCAGAATTGAGCGCCCCCATCACCTGCGGCTCTTGCACCGCCGAGACTGGAATGGTGAACACCACCCGAAACTGGGGTGAAAACAGCGACTTAATATTATTACGATAGATATCTTCAACCAGGGGTAAATCCAGCTTATCCAGATCGTCAATAATTACCAGAATTGGCTTTTTAGTAGCCGTTTGAATCGCCGCCGCCAGGCGATCGCACTTGCCCACCAGGTCAGAAATCCGCTTTTCAAACGTCTTCTCTAGCTCGTCGCGAAAGCTCTTTTCTTGCTGAAGTTTGGCCGTCACCACATTGATGTCTGCCCCCAGCGCCATTTCCCCTGAGGTGGCCTGACTTGAGGTTTGGGTACGCACCGTTGTATTCCAACCCAGCAGCGATTGTTTAATATCTTCTGCCACTGGAATGCTGCGTTTAGTGGCCTGACTCAGCAGTTTGAGCGCGATCGCATAGAGAATATTAACGTGGGTAATGCCGCTCATCTCAATCAGATCTGCGATTGAGAAAAACACCACAGAATGGTTGGGCTGCATCTCAATCGCCAGGCGCTTCAGCAGCGTAGACTTGCCGCAGCCCCGATGGCCCGCAAAAATAAACTTGCCGTTTTTAACCGACGCCTCAATTTCGCGCTTGAGCCGCACCATCACCGGCAGGCCATAGTCCACGCGAAACTGCTCAATGGTTTTGGACTCCACCAGGGGGAACAGGTCTAAATCTTTGTAGGCCTGCTGATATCGCTCTAAAAGCGCCTGATCATGCCACCCGATACCGATGAAACCTCTATATAGTACCGCCTCCAACCGATGCCGAGCAGTCGATGCAAAGTGAAGAAAACCCAAGCCTTTAATCATAATGAGACTCGACCATCTTATAAATAGTCCCGCTAGAAGGCATTCAAGTCTCACAAAGAGACAAACCCAGAGTTTGCATGCTTGGTTTCGCCTCTAAAGGCACTTAGCAAACATTTCCCCGTAACCCACTCTGCGAGAAACCTGAGGATTGGTATTAACGGTGCGTTAGGCTTCTCGGCAGTCTGTACTGCTCGGCGGGGCGGATGCCTGCGATCGCTACCTCAGGCCCAGGATGACCTCAGGCTCAGAATGATATGACGCCCCAGATCCAGTCCTGAAGCAAGACTCATAGCTCTCTTGTTTAGTCCTTCAGAAACTTATTTGAATCTCAAAAAGAGACGATCGCTAGTTCTTAAGCACCCTTTAGCCAATCCGCAGCCTGGTATTGCTCTGGCAACGGTTCCAGGCTGCTGGCACCATCTCTGGTCGCAGCGGGCGGCTATAGAGGTATCCCTGGGCTTCGTGGCAGCCCTTGAGTTTTAGGAACGCCACCTGGGCTTCTTCCTCAACGCCCTCGGCAATAATGGTCATGCCCAGGGCATGGCCCAGGGCGATGACGGCGGCGGCGATCGCCATGTCGTTGGCATCGTGGGGAATATCGCAGACAAAGGACTTGTCGATTTTGAGCTTGTCGATCGGCAGCAGTTTTAGGTAGCTCAGCGACGAATAGCCCGTGCCAAAATCGTCGATCGCAATTTGAACGCCCATCTGCCGCAGCTGTTTGAGCTGCTGAATTTTGGCCTCCGTGCGCTGCATTACCAGGCGTTCGGTCACCTCAAGCTCCAGGTGTTGGGGAGGCAGCCCGCTTTTGCGCAGCACCTCCTCAACAATCTGCACAAAATTCTCGTGGTTGAGCTGCGAGGCCGCCACGTTGACGGCAACGCGGCCAAAGTCGAGCCCCTGGTCGAGCCAGGTCTTAGCCTGGCAGCAGGCCGATTGCAGCACCCAGGTGCCAATCTCGTGAATCAGGCCGCTTTGCTCAGCGATGGGGATAAATTGAGCGGGGGAAATCTCCCCCAGCTCGGGGTGTTGCCAGCGCAGCAGCACCTCTAAGCCCACCCACCGCTGCGACTGAAGGTTGATTTGAGGCTGATACACCAGGTGCAGCTGCTGCTGCTGGAGGGCGTTGCGCAGCGCATTGCCAAACAAGACATGCTCAAAGGCCGTGGCGGTCATTTCTTCGGCATAGAACCGATAGGTATTGCGGCCTTCTTCCTTAGCTTCGTACATGGCGGTATCGGCATAGCGCAGCAGCGCCGCCGCTTCGCTACTGTCGTCGGGGAACAGACTAATGCCGATGCTGGCGGTCATGTGAACCGTTTGCTCTTCGAGGTGGAAGGGCGCTTCAAACACCGTCATCAGTCGAGAAATAGCGGTGCCGATGTGGGGCACATCTTTAATATCTTCGAGCACAACGACAAACTCATCGCCGCTGATCCGCGCCACGCAGTCGTTGGCCCGCAGGGCTTGGTGCAGGCGATCGCCCAGCTGCTGGAGTAGACTATCCCCAGCGCGATGGCCCAGGCTATCGTTAATGTGCTTGAAGCGATCGAGATCGACAAACAACAGAGCTAGCTTGGTCTGTTGCCGGGTGGCCTGCTGAATACTTTGCTCTAAATGAACGTTGAGCCACAGCCGATTGGGCAGCCCGGTGAGCGGGTCGTGGTGAGCCAGGTGGTGCAGTCGTTCTTCAGACTGTTGCAGAGCCGACAGGCTTTGGGAGAGTTCGGCGGTGCGCTCGGCCACCCGCACTTCTAAGGCCTCGTTGTAGCGTTGCAGGGCTGCTTCAGCCCCGGCGCGCTCTAGGCGCGGAAAAATTTGATTGGCCAGCTCACCCACGAGTTCGATTTCGTCGGTTCGCCACTGGCGGGGGTTGGCATCGTAGATCGCCAGGAGCGATCGCAGCTGCCCGTCTTGGTGAAACGACACGGTGCAGAAGGCCTGGATGCTGAGGCTGGCATAGCTGGCGGCATTGGTGCGCGGATCGGTCTCCGTATTGCAGACCACAAAGGGTTTGCCGTCGCGAGTATCGCGCAAAAAATCGGGGGTCAAAAAGTCAGACAGGCGATAGACCCCGGCCAGGGTTATGCCACCCGACCTGTGCCAATCGTAGGTGATGGTCGCTTCCTGGGCGGCGTGATCGAGCACCACAAACGCACAGGCCGATAGCTGGAGATAGGCCCCCAGTTTTGCTCCGATGATTTGCATAATCTCGTCAGCGGCGGTCAGCCGAGACAGATCGACGGTGACTTCTGCCAGAAAAACCGTGTTTGCCTCGCGGCGCTTGCGCTCGCTGATATCCCGACAAATGCAGAGCTGTAAGAACTCATCGTCGGTGTCAACGGCGCTGACGGTAATTTCAACATCGTAGGTAGAGCCATCCTGGCGGCGATGGACGGTCTCAAAGGTGCTGCCCACAAACTGCCGTGAGCCCACGATGTGGTCGAGTTCTGCTGGGGTCCATTGGGCATCCCAGTCAGATACATGCAGCGTCAGCGTTTCCTCCACCGTCCGCCCTAGCATGCGGGCATAGCTTTCGTTGGCTTCGACCACGTAGCCCTGCCGATTTAACACGACAATGCCGTCGGAGGAGGCCTCCAGCATCGCCTTACGGCGGTTGAGTTCTCGCGTTATGTTTTCTTGGGCCTGTTTGCGATCGGTGATGTCGGTCACGGTGCCAATAAACCCGACCAGCTCGCCCTGGGCATTGTATTCGGGCACCGCCTGGCCCAGTCCCCAACGGATAGAGCCATCCTGATAGAGGTAGCGATGCTCAACACAATAGGTCGCGGGCTGACCCAGGCGAGTTTGCTCGACAAACTCTAGCCAGGCGGCATACATCCAGTCGCGATCGCCCGGGTGCAAGTATTTTCCCCAACCGTCGCCTAGATTTTCTTCTAGGGAGAGTCCGGTAATTTCGAGGGTTTTGGCATTGGCATAGGTACATTGCCCGTGGATATCGTTGCGAAAAATCCCCACTGGGCTGACTTCCGACAGCAGCCGAAATTGTTCTTCCCGTTCTCTCAGCGCCAGTTCAGCTTGTTTGCGAGCGGTGATGTTGGTAAAGAGTACGGCGACGATGCGACTCCCTTCGCCGCCGTAGCGAAAGACGTAGGTCTCGAACCATTGATCGCCTAACCCTTCGACAATATGCTCTAACCGCACCGGCTCGCCTGTCAGAGCGACCTGTCCGTAGGTGTCGATCCAGATCTGCTCAAAGTTAGGCAGCAGCTCGCGAATGCGTTTGCCCGCCATGGGCTGCCCCGCATGTTTAATAAAGGCCGGGTTGGTTTCTAAATAGCGAAAATCTATCGGCTGACCCCGATCGTCAAAGATCATATCGAGCAGGCAAAACCCCTGAGCAATGTTTTGAAACAGGGTGCGATATTTTTCTTCTGACTGGCGCAGGGCCGCTTCTGCCCTGGCCCGTTCGACCGCATCCCAGGTGCGTTCAGCAGTTTCTTCCGCCAGTTTCACCTCAGCCTGAGTCCAGGTGCGGGGCGTTGAGGAATGCACCGCCAAACCGGCGACAAAATGGCCGGCTTTGACCAACGGAATACCCATGTGGGCAACCACTTGCACCGAGGCGTAGGTGGCGCGTTCGGCGGGCGAGAGCCGGGGGTCGGCGCTGACATCGGCCACCACCACCGATCGCCCGGCGCAGAACTCAGCAAATACGGCCAGGCCAAACGCGGTGACGGGGTAGCAGCCCGCAATGGTGTCAACGCCGCTGGCGTAATCTCGTTCGACACAGTAGATGCCGTTGCGGCACTCAAAGTACAGGGCGCGGTTGGCGTTTAGCCATTCGCCGAGGATGCGGCTAGCCGTGACCTGAATCTCGATCGGGTCAGCCAGCGATCGCAGCGCATCGGCCAGCGTCACCCGAAAGGCATCTAGGTCAGCACTCTGCCGCTGCAGCTGGCCAGTCCAGGGCAGAGCCTCTAGAGCCTGGCGCAGACGGGCGGGGGTAATTTGCTCGCGAATCCAGTAGTCGGTCGCCCCGGTTCTAAAGGCCTGGGCTGCCAGCTCAGCATCATTTGGGCCGATCGCAATGATTGGCGGGCAGCGATCGCCAAGCCGAGCTTTAAGCTGCTCTACCAGACCATCCAAGTCCTGTCTATCCAGCAGGTCAGTATCTAAGAGAATGAGCTGCAGGGAGTTGGCTTGGCACAGCTTGGCGATCGCCCTGTCGTAGCGCACAGCCAGCACTTGCCCCAAACCCTTGTCAGCCTGCTCCAGCAGGTTCTGTAGTGAACGCGTAGCTACATCTGCATCACTGATGACTAGAACAGTGCAGTCGGAGGATGGCATAGAGGCATTGTAGGGAGCGAGGATTGGGGTTGACGGCATTGAGGCGGCGAGGTTGTCATAACCAATGGCACAACGCTAGAGAGTAATAGAGCAACTTCTCTCAGATTGCCCAGGCTGAAACTGTCCAAGTACTCAAGATCTGCTTTTGAACACAGATATTCAAACTCCGCTGGCCTGACCGAATTGCCCAAAGACTATTGACTATTCCCAACCTGCTCCCTGGCTGGTCGGTTGGGTGGCACACTCGTGACGTATTATCACCAAAACAACGCTTGTGAAAAAACCGTCCGTTTTTGGTGAGTGCGAATGATCGACACCTCATCCCAAACCATTGTGATTGTTGGCGCTGGGCCTGCCGGGCTGTTGCTGGCCCAATACCTCCTGCGGCGGGGCTACCGTGTCGAGATCTACGATCGCCGCCCCGACCCACGCCAGATTGCCCCTGACGAGCAGCGATCGTTTCCCATTTCCCTGCAATACCGGGGGCGGCGGGCTTTACAAGGCATTCCAGGGTTAGAAAAAGCGATCGCGGCCTACGGCGTCATGTGCCGAGGCACCTACGTGCATCGCCAGGGCAAGGCTCGCCGCATTCCGCGCCAGCACCCTATTCTCACCGTCGATCGCAACCGGCTGGTGCTGGTGCTGTTAGAGCAGCTCGTCGCGCGCTATCCCGACCCGGCGCGGCTGAGCCTCACCTTTGACTGCCCCTGCCAGGCGGTCGATAGCCAGGCCCAAACCGTGAGCTTTGAGGCCGAGGGCCAGAGCGTTACCGTCCCCTACGATCGCCTGATTGGTGCCGACGGGGCCAGGTCTACTGTTCGAGCCGCGCTGGTGGCTAACCATGGCCTTAACTGCCAACAGACCTACGTGCCCGATGCCTACAAGTCGATTTTTCTAGCGCGAACCAACCCTCAGCAGGGCATTGAGCTGGCCCCCGATTTTATCCACGCCTGCAATATCGGGGGCGATGCGCGCATTCTGCTGGCTCCGCAGCCGGGCGACCAAATGCACGGAGCCTTCATTTTTAATGCCAAAAACAGCCCGTTTGACGGCCTGAAGACAACTGCCGACGTACTCGACTATTTCGCCACCCACCTCCCCACCTTCCGCCCCCTGCTCAGCAAAGCCGAGGCCGAGGCCCTGCTGCAACGCCCTACCGCCCGATTGACGACCGTAACCTGCGATCGCTTTCACCAGGGCGATCGCATCCTCATTTTGGGAGATGCCGCCCACGCCGTTTCGCCCTCTATTGGCCAGGGCTGCAACTCGGCCCTGCAAGACGTGGAATGGCTCAACCAGTTGCTAGACCAGCATCAGGATGATTGGTCGCAGGTGTTGCCCCAGTTTTCTCAGCAGCGGGTAGTCGAAGCCCATGCCCTGCGAGATTTGTCAGACTATTCCTTTCCGCGCAGTAAAGCATTAGTGCTGGAGTTTTTTCTGCGGCTCACGGTGGGTCGCAAGCTCCACCAGTGGTTTCCTCAACGGTTTTCACCCTTTGTGTTTGACCTCGTTTTAGATACCGATTTGTCGTACTCAGAGGTGCTGCACCTCAGCGAGGGGTGGATTAATAAGGTGAAGCGATCGAGGGCTGCGATCGCTTCGGCACCTGAGGTTACCAGTTGGGGTGATTCGGACGATAATGAAGCCTAGTCATCCACGAAGGCAAGCCTGTGACCTCCGAAAAATCAGACGCGCCAGAGGCGATCGAACGTCAGAACGTCCCCGTCGAGCATCGCAGTCTCCACGACTTTTTGTATAGCGCTGCCGACGAACACGCCGCCGACACCGCCGCCGCCCCACCCACGGCCTCGACCGGCAATACCCCCCTGCCGATCGCCGACTGGTGCGCACAAACTGAGGATGCCAAAGTCACCGGGGTCTATGCTGTGCGCGATCGCGCTGGTCAGACTCAGTTTATTGGCATCTCCCGCAACGTCTCCCTCTCCCTGCGCAGCCACATGCTCGAAAAAGGGGAGGAAGTCTGTGCCCTGGTTACGGTGGAACCCTTTAGCTTCCCAAACCGGGAGGTGATGGCGGCCCTGCGGGATGAATGGATTGCCGCCTTGCCCAGTCCCCCACCCGGCAATGTCGATGGCACCTGGGATGGCACCGTGGGCAAAGCCGTCACCCAGGCCATGTCTGCCGCCGAACGCGAAGCCTACGAAGCCAAAAAGCTCAAGCTCCGCCGCGCCATGGCCGACGGCTCACTGGCAAAAGAGCAGGATGCCGCCCAAGCCGCCGACCCTAAAACAGACCTAGCCGCCGCTATGACCGATGACAATTGGAGCGCCCTAATTCGCGATCAAACCGATCAGACCCAGGCCTGATCTTTAGGGTGTAGGTGGTCGGGTAGGTTTACGAAATTCGGTATTACAGCCCCGACAGCCGCACCTTGTAGGGAATTTCTTCAACCGGTACATTTTCCACATCCCAGTCGTCGTAGCGTAGCTGAAGCCGCTTTTCGCCCGCGTAGCCCACCAGCTTGCCGCCGTAGTGTTTGGCCTCGGTGCCCAGGCTTTGAATGCGCACCATGCCGTTGAACACCGTGGCGCGGGCCAGGTAAATCACCAGGTCATCGCGGGAAGGGCGATTCACCGTTGTACTGGCGGTGAGGTGGCCTAGGCCGCGCTCATCCATTTCTTGCCCTAGGGCCAGGGCCGTATTGCGAATGCCGCGAATCGCCACGATCGCCGCCGCCACCGCCATGGTGATATCGACCCCTTCATCAGTCAAAATTTCCTGGGTCGATAGAAACTGAAAGTTGCGTTCGCCCAAATCATTGCGAATGCGGCGGTGAATCAGATTCTCTGACTGATAGTGGCTCAGCGCCCCCACGATCGCCCCGCAGGCCGCCCGAGGTTCGCGCCAGGGAGACTCACGGGTTTTGCCATAGATCTGCTTGCCATCTTCTTGAATGCGTCCCACATGGGTTTTGAGGTCGATCGCCACTAGAGAAATCGACTGCGGGTTGCCCTCGTAGACCCGCCGCTTTAGCTTTTCATCCAGCTCGTGGGCCACGGTGACGTGGGCCAGGGTCGCCCCATTGTCGGTGCCGCCCCCGGCGGGGAAAAACGCCTCCAGTTTCAGCTCGCCAATCTCCGACAGCGTTGCAAACCGGGAGGCCACCACGTCCCGATACCGTTTCGTCGCCTCGCCCTGGTGAATGCGATCGCCGCAGTTGGTGTAAGCCAGCGTCGTCACCGCACTGGGCAAGCTCATATCGGCCCCGCATGCCTGGATATCCGTGGGGCTAGCCCCCGCAAATTGCAGCTCGTCGCGCAGCAGCTGCAACCCTTTGATCAGCGCATAGCGATCGCTGACAATCTCGTTTAAATAGTTGTGGTAGGCATTGCGCTCCATGCCAAAGCTGGCGGGAAGCTGCCAAAATCGCTCAATTCGCACCTGGCTTGGGGCAGCGTCAAAGGGCAAAGTCATGGAAGAGAACCCTTTTTGGGTGAAATGGCTGGTTCAAACTCATGCCATAGTAAGCGGTCTAGCTTAAAAAGCATCCCCTTGACAGCCCTAAGCTGAGGCGAAACGCCTTTTCATCGCAGCGTCTTGCACTAAGTCTATAAGACCCTTTATCAAAACTAGCTAAAAGGCAGATAAGTCTCATTACAAGATTCGATCTTTGAATTGGAGCCGCTGAGATGCGATCGCATCCCCCACGCATCATCTTGTCCTGTATTGGGTCTACTCAAGACCAAGCAAAGACCAGTATAGATACGGTTTAGTCTCAGGATAAGATTGCCTCCCTAGCCTTGCGGCTGGCTAACACTCAGCCCTCGCTCCCCAAAATATTCGCTGGCCAAAGGTTTCGGTTAATTAACAACCATGTGTGCAGGGCCAATATCGTCCTATATTCTGCCAATAACCCAGTATTTTGTTGTCTGAGATACATTAGAAAGCCTTTACCAAGAGAAAAACATGCTCAAAACCTATGTACTTCCTGCCCTAGCCACCAGCGCACTGTTGATCACCTTGGCCGCTTGCCAGCCCACTACCCCCACCCCAGACACCAGTGGAGATACCACCACCGAAGCCCCCGTCATTGAGGCTCCCGATGGTGATGCCACCGTGGGCGATCGCACCGACTACACCGAAGAGCCCGTCCCTGAAGATGCCGTTGGGGCAGAACCCACCGAAGTCGCCCTCGCCGCCTTTGGCAGCACCGAACCGGTTGAAGGCAACTTTGAGGAAGAGGTTGAAGTAGTAGAAGAAACCGACGATATGGCCCTGGTGGTGCTCACCCAAACCGGCCTCGCCGACGACTCCGTCAACGGCATGCGCTACCGCCTGGAGTTTGTGCCCGAGGGCGACCAGTGGCGGCTCGACTGGGCCGGTAGCCAGGTGCGCTGCCAACCCGACCGTGGCTCCCAAGAGTGGTCTACCGATCTATGCAGTTAAGCCAGCCCTAAAGCTGTCAAATCAAATTCTGTCTGTACACCTCCGATTCGTAGGGGCATTGCAGTGCAATGCTCCCTACCAGGCATCGGTTTCGAATCGGGGTTTTGTGATCAGGTCGAGGTTTACGCTTCAGAAGCCACCAGCTTGTCTGCATCCTTTGCCTGGGCGCTGTTACCAAAACCGCCCGCCTCCAAGTGGCGCAGAATAGATTGCACAATCGGGAGCGCAATGCTAACCCCAAAAAGAGCATTGAAACCCGTGATCACCACAGGCGCTGATAAAACAACCGCAATTTCTGGAAAAAGCGCGATTACAGTGATCAAAATCAGAAAGAAAATAGGTGTAGCAATACCCGCGCTGACCGCCGCCGCCACAATTTTGTCTCGAAATTCCTCAGGCGTAATGTCTCCCCGGTGAAGATCTAGCGTGTAGGCCACGGCTGTAACGACAGCCTGGGTTAATACGGCGGTACCGGTAGCGGCTACCCCCAACTTGCCAATGGTCACCGAATTTTTGAGCACCGAGTCTACAGCGTTATAGAGACGAATGTAGATCTGCTCTTGCCCTGTCATCAGGTCGGCCCCTCGCCGCAGGTTATTCGTGCCAACTTCCCAAACGATATTCTCAGCGCCGTTGCTGCCGCCTTTGGAACGGGGTCGAATGTGGCTACCGTGCTTATCGGAGAGAAACACCCGAATATCGCGCTCGCTTGCTCCCAACTTAGAGGTGCCCGGAATTTTGTTGAATAGCGCCATAACATCGGCTTCAGACCGAGGCGTATCGCCCAGGCGTACTCCCGCTGATTGCACTCGCCGCGCCAGCTTGGGCATTTCTGCGGCTAGCTCCTGAACGGTGCGCGGCAGATCCTTCAATGCATAGGCGATCGCAGCGCCGGAGGTTGCCGCACCAGCCAGGGTCGTTTGCACGGAGCTGACTGCAATTTTGGCTTCCAAAGTGGCTGTCTCAATATGGGTGCCGAGTTTATAGACGGCCTCGGCAGCTGTGTCAGAGAGAGCTTTGGCAGGGTTAGAGTATCCCAAGCAAATAACTATCCATTAGATTAGGAGAGAGCTGTGTTGTTGTCGAGCTTCGATGATGGATGTTGCCCCTCTAGCGTTAACCGATAGCCTCAAGGTGTTGTTGAAAGACACCG
>JAHHIH010000034.1 GCA_019358835.1 Tildeniella torsiva UHER 1998/13D | reverse complement strand
ATTTGAGCACGCGTATCGACATCCATCTGACCTACTCCAATATCGTCAGGGGTACTGAGAGCTTAGCGCTGATGCCTCAACATAAATTCTGAGTACTTGTACTCATCGCAAAGGTGGGATGCACCCGTTTAAGCGCGTCTTCGCTGAAGGCAATTATGTAGTCTTGCATTGCTACCAGCAATGGCCGGGCGACAACGACTGGGCAGGCATTGACATCTTCCGCCTGAATGATAAAAGCAAGATAGTCGAGCATTGGGACGTGCTTCAGACTATCCCGGAAGCGTCGGCTAACGATAACACGATGTTCTGAACAGTTGAGTGCTGGTAGGGTGAAGGCCGGTTTGTACAACGGTACGCCCAACGCCGTGTTGGGTTACGTTTCAACTCACGCATCAAAGTCCCTACCTCAAGAATTTAGCGCCAATTTTGACGATATTCCTCCAAGTTGCCGATAACGTCCAGAATTTCAACGAAGCGAGAGCCAAAGTCTATCAATTTATACTTTACACGCGGTAGTTAGGGAGAGCTTACCTACGCTGAATGGTATTGAAATCCGTCGTTTTTTATTCTAAATCAAGGAGAGTTGACACAGATGGAATCTATGAAAGCAGCCGTATTGACCGCGTTTGGTGATGCTGATAAGTTTGAGATTCAAACGGTTCCCACACCAACACTAAAGGCGAATCAGGTGTTAGTCAGAGTTTGTGCAACCTCGATTAACCCAGTCGATTACCAAACTCGTCGTGGTGATTACAAGGAATTGGTTCAATTACCCGCCATCCTTGGAGTCGATGTTTCAGGGGTGATTGAGGCAATTGGCGAAGCTGTGACTGATTTCAAGGTGGGAGACAACGTATATTACTCGCCGCAAATTTTTGGAGAATTCGGTAGCTACGCTCAGTATCATGTGGCTGATGCAGCGATTGTTGCATTGAAGCCTGCAAATCTATCGCACATTGAAGCAGCTTCTTTTCCGCTTGCAGGCGGAACGGCTTGGGATTGCCTAGTGGCTAGGGGCAACCTACAAGTTGGTGAAACAGTTCTCATCCATGCGGGTGCGGGTGGAGTGGGTTCGATCGCAGTTCAACTCGCCAAAGCGATCGGGGCATACGTTTTTGCGACGTGTAGTTCTAGAAACCGAGATTTCGTGACAGAACTGGGCGCAGATCGGGTAATTGATTACAAGAATGAAGATTACGTAGAAGTCATTCGTCAAGAAACAAATGGACTGGGTGTGGATTTAGTTCTAGATACGATCGGCGGAGAAACAATTCAGCGTAGTCTAGAAATCATTCGTCCCTTTGGTAGGCTTACAAGCATTGTAGACATTGCAATACCGCAATCGCTTCTTGAAGCATGGGGAAAGAATCTGACGATTCATTTTGTTTTGTCACCCCAGTACCGAGCAAAATTAGAGGCTTTGACAAAACTAATCGAGCGTCATCAGCTTCGTCCAGTGATTGATTCAGTGTTTTCTTGGGATCAGGTCGTTCTGGCACATCAGCGTCTAGAGCAGGGAGGAACACGGGGCAAGATCGTGCTGAAATTTACAGAAGATTAAACCAGCCTTACGAGGTTGGAAATTGCTAAACGGATCGGAGTTTGATTGTGTGCTGAAGGTCAATATTGATTGGAACAGGAGAAACAAAATGATACTGCAAGATAAAGTGGCGTTAGTCACCAGCGGAACTTCAGGAATTGGTCGTGCAACCGCGATCGCTTATGCCCAACAACAAGCAAAGGTAGTGGTGGTTGGTCGTCGAATAGATGAAGGGGAAGAAACAGTTCGATTGATCAAGGAAGTTGGCGGAGAGGCTATTTTTGTGCAAGCAGATGTCACGAAAGAAGCCGATGTCAAAGCAATGGTTGATAAAACGGTTGACGTTTTTGGTCGGTTGGATATTGCCTTTAATAATGCAGGAATAATCAGCGAAAATCCCTCATTGACTGAGCAAACAGAAGCTGAATATGACCGCACAATGAACGTCAATGTTAAAGGCGTTTGGTTGTCGATGAAATATGAAAGCGCTCAGATGTTGAAACAGGGAAGTGGTGCAATCGTCAATATGGCATCTGCGCTTGGAGTCGTTGCACTTCCTAACTTACTCCTCTACACCGCGAGTAAACATGCGGTAGTAGGCTTAACAAAAGCTGCTGCACTCCAATATGCCAAAGCGGGTATTCGCATCAATGTCGTTGCACCAGGGTCAATCAAAACAGATGTGTTTGAAGCCGCTACAGATGAAGCCAAAGCTTACTTGGCAGGACTTCACCCGATCGGACGAGCTGGCACACCGCTTGAAGTTGCAAATGCAGTCCTGTTTTTATCATCTGACCTGGCATCGTTCGTAACAGGTGAAACGTTGATGATAGATGGTGGGTATTTAGCGCAGTAGTCGAACGGCAGTGCGAAATGTTGCGACCAAGTGGCGATCGACCTGCATCATCTGCTCGATCACTCTCCGTGCCGTTGGTTTCTCAGGGGCGTACCGATAGTACGCAGTGTTTGATTGAGCAGTAATACATCTAAATGAGTCCATCATGACGACAACACTTGCAGGCAAAGTTGCACTGGTAACGGGTGGTTCTCGCGGTTTAGGAGCGGCGATCGTAGGGTATGCGAAGGGTGCCCAGCACGATCCTGGTCTGCGCAACATCACTGTGTGCAGTCAGGTATCATGCCGACGGATATGGCAACAGCCGCAGCCGAAAAATTGTCGGAAGCAGCGGAAGCGATCATGGGTCTTCACGCCATCCGCCGGATTGCAACCTTGGCGGAGGTAGCGGCGACCGTTTGCTTCCTCATAGGTTCAGACGCTGGCTACATCAGCGGCAATGTAGTGGATGTGTCTGGCGGATGCCAAATCTGAGCGTCGAAGTTTAGTCCGAAGCAGATCAAAACTTTTACACGCGCAATCAAAGGAAAAGAGATGAAAATACGCTACGGATTTCGACAGGTTGGTGATGTCGAAGTGTTCTACCGCGAAGCGGGGGCAAGCGACGCGCCGGTAATACTGCTGTTACATGGCTTTCCGACCGCTAGCCACATGTTCCGCGACCTGATCCCTCTGCTCGCCGATCGCTTTCGGCTCGTCGCGCCGGACCTGCCTGGTTTCGGACAGACCAAGGCACCGCCACGCGGGGCATTCGACTACAGGTTCGACCGCCTTGCCGACGTAATCGAGGGCTTTGTCGATGCTTTGTCGCTCGATCAATACGTACTCTACATCTTCGACTACGGTGCGCCAGTAGGTCTACGTCTGGCGATGCGCCATCCTGAACGGATATCTGCGATCGTCTCGCAGAACGGCAACGCTTACCTTGAGGGTTTTAGTGATGAATGGGGGCCGTGGGAAGCCTATTGGCGTGAACCGAGCGCAGCGAACCGGGAAGCCTGCCGACCCTCGCTCGCGCCAGACACAATCCGGAACTGGCAGTATGGTACTGGAGCCGATCCAACCCTTCTGTCGCCCGACGGCTACGAACTTGACATCGCCTACATGGGGCGGCCAGACGCGGAGGAGATCCAGCTCGATCTGATCCTCGACTACCGCAGTAACGTCGCGCTCTATCCAGCCTTCCAGTCGTACTTTCGCGAGCACCGTCCGCCGCTTCTCGCCGTCTGGGGACGTTATGATCCGGCGTTTCTGCCCGCTGGTGCTGCCGCTTATCAGCGAGATCTTCCGGATGCAAAGATTCATCTGCTCGACGCCGGACATTTCGCGCTGGAGACTCATGCAGAGGAGGTGGCAGCTTTGATCCGCTCGTTCCTCGACAGAGCGATTGGTTCCACACTACGTCTTGAAGCTGATTGCACAAGAATCTGACAAAACACCCTAAGAATTTGAAAGAAACCGAGCCTTGGAACTCATTACATTTAATTTGAGTTAGGCAAGAATCTGAAGCAGCAACAGAATTAAGATTGTATCTTCGTCCACAACGATAACTAAGAATGGATCGTACAAAAATGATTATTCAGCAATTGATTACGCCTGAAAAGCACGACTTAGGTGGGTTTAGCATACAGCGCATCTTGCCGAGTGAAACCCTAAAAATGGTTGGACCTTTCATCTTCTTTGATCACTTAGGCCCAGCTATTTTCCCGGCTGGGAAAGGCGTTGATGTTAGGCCCCATCCACACATCAATTTAGCGACGGTTACCTATTTGTTTGAAGGAAGCCTTCTGCATAGAGATAGTCTAGGTACAGTACAAGAGATCTTTCCGGGCGAGGTGAACTGGATGACAGCGGGCAAAGGTATTGTTCATTCTGAGCGATCGCCCGAGAGCTTTAGAGAGAAAGAAGCTACTCTTCACGGCATTCAGACCTGGATTGCCCTCCCCGAAATCGCGGAAGAAGTTGAACCCAGCTTTTCACATTATCCGGCGACTGATTTACCCAGGTGGATTCGAACAGGCACCAGCGCGACCTTGATCGCCGGTAGCTACCAGTCTCACCAATCACCCGTTAAAACCTACTCTGCCACTCTTTACCTAGCGCTCGTTTTCACGGAGGGTAGTCAATTTCAGCTAGCGCCAATGGAAGGGTTAGAAAGGGCAGTTTATAGCGTCACATCCGGCCTATTCGTAAATGGAAAGCCGTTAGAACCATATCGTTTAGCCGTTTTAGCGCCGGATGAATCAGTAGATATCCGTGCGGGGGCTGAGGCAAAAGCAATGATTATCGGTGGGGCACCAGTGGGCGATCGCACAAAGTACTGGAACTTTGTGTCGAGCCGCTCAGCCCGTATCGAGCAGGCAAAACGAGATTGGCAAGACCGCCGCTTCCCGGCGGTTCCCGGTGAAACTGAATTCATTCCGCTCCCTGATAATTCAGATCGCGATAGTAGCGTGACTCCTCTGAGCTAACGATGGTTAGGCGTTTTTGCTGAGCGAGAGAACAGCAGCTTAACTCGTTCAGCAAGACTTTCTACTATTTCGGATTAAGTCTATTCCATCAATAGTCCGGACATTTGTCTGGGCAAGCGCTGAAACCCCTGATCTCTCGTTGACTAGACCGCTGTGGAAGAGGGCTGAGACTCCTATTCTGCCGTTGGCTCCCAAAAACTGTCCGGAGTGTTGATAAATATAAGTATGAAAAAATGAAAAAAACATTTTGGCTGTGGATAGTGGTTGGCATACTGGGTGCCCTATTGGCTCAGCCCGGCGCGATCGCCCAAACGACCCAAATTATTCTATTTGACGGGCCTGACTTTAGCGGTGAACAGCGATCGTTTTCCTCTGGGGTGCGTGACTTAAACAACCAGGGCTTTAACGATCGCGCCGAATCAATGGTTGTGGTCTCGGGCACCTGGCAAGTCTGCTCTGACTTTGGCTCCCGAGGCAACTGCAAAACCTTTAGCCCCGGCAACTACTCGTCGTTGGGTTCCTTTGGGCTAGCCAATGCCATTACCTCCATTCAGCCCGAAACCACCACTACGCCGTCGGTCGGTGGCGGTGCTAGCCCCCGCATTACCGTCTATTCAGACCCTGGCTTTAGCGGTAACAATACCGTCTTTACCACTTCCATTAACAATCTCATCTCCCGCGGGATCAACGACACCATTTCGTCGATTCAAATCGATGGTGGCAACTGGCAGCTGTGCGCCGACGTAAACTACCGGGGCAGGTGCCAAACCTTAGGCCCCGGCAGCTACAGCAACCTCAGCGCCCTGGGGCTGCAAGACACCATCAGCTCAATGCAGCTAGTCAGCAGCGATAGCTCGGGCAGCAGTGGGTCTAGCGGTAGCTTGATCACGGTGTACCTCGACGTTAACTACGGTGGTAGCAGCATCACGGTCTCTGACTCGATCTACGACCTGATCCCTCGGGGGCTCAACGATCAGATCTCCTCGGTGCGCATTCAAAGCGGCACCTGGCGACTGTGTTCAGACGTCCGCTACCGAGGCAACTGCCGTACCCTAAGCACCCGCAGCTACAGCGACCTGAGCGGTCTAGGCTTGCAAGACAACATCAGCTCGATTCAGCGCATCCAGTGATCGCGATTGCTGGAGACTGAACAGCCGGGACGGCTATCCCACAAGAATTGTCCCAAATATAGTTTCATTCGCAAAACGCTTGAGAAATGATATGGAAGTTGGAATTGACAGTTTTGCCTCGGTTGGAACGAGTGAAAACGGCGAAACGGCGGATGCCGCACAGTCTGTCGCCGAACTGCTGGAGAGAATAGAGCAAGCGGATCGTTCCGGCTTGGATATCTTCGGTATCGGCGAGCATCATCGGCATGAATTTTTAGATTCGGCAAACGCGGTTATTCTCGCCGCTGCCGCCGCACGCACCGAGCGCATTCGTCTAATCAGCGCGGTTACGGTGCTGAGCGCGGCTGACCCGGTGCGTGTGTTTCAACAATTCGCCACGCTCGATTTGATTTCAAAAGGTCGCGCCGAAATGGTTGTCGGGCGCGGCTCGTTCACCGAAGCCTTTCCGCTATTCGGATTTAGTCTCGGCGATTACGACGAGATTTTCGCTGAAAAGCTCGACCTCTTGCTCAAAATTCGGGACAACGAAACGGTCGATTGGTCGGGCAAATTTCGCCCCGCGCTGGAAAACCAAGCAATTTATCCGCGTCCGCTGCAAAAGCCGTTTCCCATCTGGATCGGGGTCGGCGGTACGCCGCAATCTTTCCGTCGCGCCGGAATGCTTGGACTGCCGCTCGTGGTCGCCATTATCGGCGGCGAAACGCATCGCTTTCGCTCGCTCATAGATTTATACCGCGATGCTGGAGAGTACGCCGGACACGCGCCCGAAACATTGAAAGTTTCATTGCATTCAATCGGTTATGTCGCCGACACGACTGAACAAGCCGTTGAAGAATTTTTCCCGGGCTACGCCGAAACCTTCACTAGAATCGGCAGAGAGAGAGGCTGGCCGCCGGTTACGCGCGCCGATTTTGATGCGCAGCGCGGCGCAACCGGCGCGTTACTGGTCGGCAGTCCCGAAGAAGTGGCGGAGAAAATCCGCCGTCATAGCGAATCGCTCGGCGGCATTTCGAGAGTAACGTTTCAAATGGATAACGCGCAGATGAACCACGC
This sequence comes from Tildeniella torsiva UHER 1998/13D, assembly GCA_019358835.1. Classification (GTDB taxonomy): domain Bacteria; phylum Cyanobacteriota; class Cyanobacteriia; order Phormidesmidales; family Phormidesmidaceae; genus Nodosilinea; species Nodosilinea torsiva. Next base: position 40,806 of record JAHHIH010000034.1, on the reverse strand, counting down.
CCAACTGATGCGCTCCATTGAACTAATTGGAATGCAAATGTCGCCACTCTTGAACGATTAAAATATGCGGGCATGGTTCAACTCGGAGGGTGTTTGAAAAGCCCGGCGGGGTCAAAAATCATGCCAATCGCCTGACCATAATACGGATCATGGCGAGGTAAATGAGGGATTCTGACGTTTCCGGCAGGCGTTCGTAGTCCCGCACCAAGCGTCGGCATCCCTAACGCCTTCGACGCTACGCGAGCAGCCACCCAAAGGTGAGTTCGACCACCCAGCGCTTCTTTAGTAGGACAAACCCTTTAGTTTGCTGCGGTCGTAGGACGACCTCGACAATCCAGCGACAGGTATCCATCACCCACATCACGAAGGCAGGGCCGCTAAAGCCCCCATCGGCCCAAATCAGGGTCAGACACTTCATGGATGTGCCCATCGCCTTCACCCGAGACAGCACCTGCTTCCCGCCGTCCCATTCGGGCACACTGGCGGCGGTGACTAGCACCCGCAACACCAAGCCCAGTGTCTCGACGGTTATAAACCGTTTGCGACCGATCATCATTTTGCCCGCATCGTAGCCCACCGCCTCGTGAACCATCGCCGCACTTTTCACGCTTTGGCTATCAATGACGACCTCTGGCGGTTGAGGGTGGCGGTCTTGCGCAATGCGCACCCAGTCTCGGAGATGGTCATGAATCCTGACCCAGGTGCCCTCCTTGCGCCGGTTGCATTGGCGTAGCCTGACCGAAGGGCTTAAGTAGGTGTAAACCGTTGGCCAAGGCGGAGAAATTCCCGGTAACGCCCGCCATTGTACGCCTTCTACCAGTACATCCAGGATGGCATTGAGCACATCCTAAAGATCCACACTTTGGGGACGGCGGCAGGCAGTAGATCACTCAGGAGTTCGTATTGGTCTCGGGTTAGGGTGCTGGGTAGTCTTTACTCATAACCTCACTCCGGCGTTGCTGACATCTATCTGCAACCTATACAGGGTGAGCTTTTTTACTGAAACCCTAATTTTTCAAACACCCTCCAAGGAACTCACTGAGGAGTTAGCCGCATTGCGAAAATGATGCTGTTAAAAACAGATTTGGCGATACGTGCTGCGCACAGACTGCGCCAACGCAGACATTGCCCTACAAGTCGGCTTCTCCAGCCAAAGCCATCTGACGCAACAGTTTAAGCGCCTCACTGGCCTGACTCCCAAACAGGTGCGCTAACGCCATAAGAATTTGACAAATCATCATAAGAATCTGAAAGCAGTTAAGCATTGAAACTCGATACACTTCAAATAGTAAGACTAGTGGTTGTGTCGCAAAAATAATAGTTTTGGCGTTTGGTCGCATTTCTATTGAGATTGGCGACGAGAGTTTTGGGCGGCCTGGAACCTGACCCTCCGCTGCCACAAAAGCATAGTCAATCTATTGCAAACAGTAAGAGAGATTTCAATGTCATTAGAACAAAACAAAGCTATTGCCCTTCAATTCGATAAGGCCGTACTACTTGTTGGGGGATCGGGCGTCGTGGGACGCCAAGCCGCTAGATGGCTCCGCGAAAGACATTCTGACGTGCCACTGCTCATTGGAGGTCGGAACCTGCAAGCGGCAGGCGAAGTCGCTCAGGAATCGGGCGCTGCCAAAGCCGTCGCCATAGATATCGATCAGCCCCGCTTGGGCCTCGGTAGCGATGTCACCGTAGCTGCTGTGGTCATGTTGGCTCCCGAAGCCGGACTCAAAGGTATGAGCTACGCGCAGGACTTGGGCGTCCCTTACCTGAACATCAACGCTGCCCTCACTGAAATCGGCCCCGAGTTAGCATTGTTCGCGCATCGTGCGACCGCAGCACCCGTCGTGCTCGCCAGTCACTGGATGGCCGGTGCGGCTGTGTTTCTGGCACTGAACAGTGTCAAAGGCTTCGAGAGCATCCAATCCATCAGGCTCGGCGCAATCGTCGACGAGAAGGATTCAGTCGGTCCAGCGGCGCTCGAAGACATGGAGCGGTTACACGGGGCTGCTCCCGCTGCTCTGGTATTCGAGGGTGGGCGGCGCGTATGGCTGTCCGGCGACGCCGCAAAGGGCACAGTCGAATCAGTTGACGGGCGATCGCTCGATGCCACTGCATTTTCCACGTTCGATACCGCGAGTCTCCATGCCGCCACTGGGGCACCGGATATACGCTTCGACCTGGTGACCGATGAATCGTCCAGCCGCCGCCGGAGCGGTGAGGTTGCGACCGAGATCGTCGTCGAGATCGAGGGCGAGACCGACGGTCAAACGAAGCGATCGCGATCAATGCTGGAGTTCAAGTACGGCACAGCCTCACTCACGGGTCTGAGCGTTGTTCTTTCTCTCGCGTCGGTATTGGGACTAAACAACCGTTCTCCCGCTCGCCCTGGGCTCTACCTACCCGAGCTACTCTCGGATACCCAATGGTTCTTGGATGAACTCCGCAGTGCGGGAGCAACCATCCAAGAATCCTCTAATTAGTCATCTTTGAAAAACGGGATGGCCAAGCGGTCAATTGAGCAGAATTGACCACAGTAGAAGCCAACAAACGACAGAGTCTTCGCAGATCGAAGCCACAGCTGACCAGCAAAGCATTGACCCGATTGTTGATCGAATCCGCGCTCAAATATTAGCTGCATCTCAAGGGCTGGGGCATCTCAACTATTTTGGTCAGCTCAAATATGGGTCACAGCGCTGCTTGAGCACCCTCGGCAAATTGTTCTTACCCACTGCGCCGCGATCGCCTTACCCGTTGCCCTACAAGAGTTTATTACCATGTCTCAAGTTCCTTCTAACCACCCGCAGGAGTCAGGAAAGACCGCCGCGCCGCCCTCATCCCTGCCCAACCAGGCTCCGCGCCCTCGCTTACCCGAGGGCATTGTTGGCCTCGTCGTTTTTAGCGTAGTCGGGTACGGAGTCGGCTCGCAGCTCTCGCGGCTCGGACTTGACCCCGTGGTCTACGGATTGGTCTTCACCGCGCTGTCTGGCGTCGCTGGTATTGCCGGGTTTGCCGCCGCTGTGCTGCTCCGCATCCGTTCCCTTAGCCCCTTCGGTGTCCGCCAAACCTCCAAACGCTGGCTCCTCATCGGGGTTGGAGCGGGAGTGGTCGCCTTTGTGGTCAAGGGTCTGGCGGTTCTGGCCTATATCGCTATCACCGGGGATAGCTCGACCCCTCAGACTGTGTATGCCGAAGCTGGCAGTGGTGGAGTGCTGTCTTTAATCCTGGCGACGCTGTTTCTCGGTTTCCTTACCCCCCTGGGCGAGGAGCTGATCTTCCGGGGTGTCATCGCCAATGTGCTGCTGCGCCACGGGCCAGTTTTCGGGGTCGTGAGCAGTGCCCTGATCTTCGCCTTCATGCACGGCATCAACATTGTTTTCCCGGCGGCTTTGGTGATGGGGCTCGTCGGTGCCGAGTTGCTGCGCCGTAGCGGCTCGGTCTGGCCTGCTGTCGTCGTTCACGTTGTCTTCAACCTGCCCACGGTTCCGGTGATGGTGCTCGCTGGCATGGGCTGAACGATCAACAACTGCAATCAAAATCAGACTCCAAGAATTCATTACTATGTCAAACATTTCTTTTAACCACCCACGCGATCGTGATCTATCCACGCACGACTCAGGGCCAAGGGTTCTCGCAAGGAGGAGAACCCGACTCACTCGCAAAACCTACGTCGGCAGCTTGCTAATGACTGGGGCAATGGGGCTGGCCCTCAGTGTCTGCGGTCAGTTCGCAGCCGCGCAGCAGCCCGCGCCGGAGAGCGTTCCGGCGGAGGCGCAGCAGCCCACAGCCACGCAGCCACCCACGGCAGAGGCGACCGCGACTGCTGCGGTTGCCTCTGCCGACAAAGCGGTCACGCACGCCGAGAACGACCGCGTCCCGCCGGGTGCGGCCTGGACGCAGCACTACTTTCCGTCCTCGGACGGTTCCGAGGTCGAACTACACGCCGACGTCTTGCTGCCCGAGGGAATGACCGAAGGCCAGAAGGTGCCGGTGATCCTGGTGGTCGGGCCGTACTTGGGGCACTCCGGTGGCCAGGCACTGGAAAACCACGCGCACACCGGCCCCTCCAACCGCTTCAATGACTTGATCGAAGGGGCCGACCTGTTCGGGCGCGGCTACGCCTTCGTCATGGTGGACACGCGCGGCTTCGGCGGCTCCAGCGGATGCGTGGACTTTGCGGGGCGGGGTGATCAGGCCGACGTAAAGGCCGCGATTGACTGGGCCGCGACGCAGCCCTGGTCCACCGGTGCCGTCGGGATGTACGGCAAGTCCGCCGACGCCATCACCAGCCTGATCGGCAGCAACCTCAACCATGACGCGCTCAAGGCCGTCGTCGCACAGGAACCGATCTGGGATTTGTACCGCAACTTCCGCTCGAACGGCGTCCCCCGCGCGACGATTGTCAGTGTGGCCAACGTCTATAACACCATTGCCACGCTGCCCCAGATGCCGGACGACGACGAGCGTTACCGCACGAATGCCGAGTACGAGAAGACGAACCCGCTATGTTACTTTGACAACCTGGTCAACTACCAGATCGCCGATCCCGAGTCCGATTACTGGAAGATCCGCGACCTGGCGGAGCAGGCCAAGGGTACCGACACGCCACTGTTTTTCACGCAGGGCTTCCTCGAGTGGAATACCGAAGCCGAGGCGATGGAGGAGTTTCTCGCGAACCACCAGGGGCCGCAGCGCGGCTGGATTGGTCCGTGGGACCACAAGCGGGGCAACGACCGCACTGCGGACGGGCGGCTGGAGATGGGCCGCGAAGGCTGGTTCGACGAGGTGATCTCCTTCTACGACCAGTACCTCAAGGGTATCGAACCGACCGTGGCCTACCCAGCCTACGTTGTGCAGGACAGTACCGGTGCCTGGCGTGCCCAGGACACCTGGCCGGTTGTGGAGTACTCCGCCACCATCCCGCTTGGCGGCGGGTCGTATCTGGACGACGGCCTGTTCGCCGACCCCGCAGCCGAGGCACCCAACCGCTTCTTCATCTGGTCTGCGCCGCTTGGGCAGCCAGTTCGCATTACCGGCACGCCACGGGTATCGCTTGAGATCGAGGGCTACGGCAACGTCATGGTCGACCTCTACGACGTTGCTCCCGATGGCAGCGCCGTCATGTTCAATCAGCAGGTGGCGGTGGTGAAACCCGGCACGACAAGCTTCGAGCTGCGGTCGACAGACTGGACGCTGCCAGTCGGCCATGTGCTAGCCGTCGAGATCGGCACCATCCAGCCGGGGTTTGCGCTCGCAAACGACTGGATCGACACGCCGTCCTACGAGACGATCATCGTCCACGACGCGCGGCTTGAACTCGCCCTGGACGATCCGGCCAATGACACACCAACGCCCGGCGACCTTGCACCGTGGCTGGAGTTATACCGGCAGTCGTTCACGGAAAAGTTGTCCCCCGGCACCCCGAGCTTCACCCTGCTGACGGGAGACCGCTGACCCAAAACCTATGCTGGGTCGTGCCGTACGCACGACTCAGCGCCAATAGTTTCACGAGGAACACCATGCTCGCTACAACGTATATCCGACACTCACTCTTGACCGGGGCCATGATGCTGGCGCTCAGTGCCTGTGGCCAGCGCACCGCCACGCAGCCGCCGCGCATGGGGATTGAAGGTCTCCCGAAACCCTGATTGTTTCGGTCACGGGTGATCCGGCCACCCCGCACTCGGGCGGCATCAGCCTCGCCGAGACGCTCGGCGGCACCTTGCTCACCGTCGAGGGCGAACAGCACGGTGTGGCCCTTACCGGCGGCAACGCGTGTGTCAACGACATTGTTGCTGACTACCTCATCGACCTAGAACTGCCCGACGAAGGGACGACCTGCACCCTGTAACCACAAGATCGCGAAGGCTGGATAACACCGCAGAGCAGTACTTTCATCCACTCGGTACGCTCGACCGCGTCATTGACCTGTACAAGCCGATTCTAGAATGAAGTTGAGGATGAGTCATGGTTGAGCATAAAAACGCGAGGCTGCGACTGTTTGAGCTGCTGTGGCTGGCTGGCATGGCTGGGGTGATGACCCTGGTGTTGCTGCCTTTGCCCTTGCTCCCAGAGGGTGCCCCCCCTGCCGCCGTGGTCAGGCTACTGATGCTGGTGCAGCCCACGGTTTTGCTGTCGGTAGCGGTGCTGATAGGCGTGCTCTTGGCTCCCCGGCTAGGGCTAATGGCACCGGGGGCAGAGGCTCTGGCCGGTGGGCGATCGTGGCGGCAAGCCATGGTTCCTCAACTGTTGCCCGGCGTGGTGGGTGGGTTGATCAGCGGCGGACTGCTGACGGCGATTACCCTGCTGTCTCGCCCGCTGCTGCCACCAGCCTATGGGGCGACTGAGCCCACGCCGCTGCTAGTGCGATTTCTCTACGGCGGTATCACCGAAGAAATTCTGATCCGCTGGGGACTGATGACGCTGCTGGTATGGCTAGGCTGGCGATTTGGGCAGCAGCGCCAGGGTAAGCCCCAGGTTCGATGGGTGGTAGTCGCCATTGCCGTCTCCTCCCTAGTGTTTGCTATGGCCCACTTGCCCTATGCGATCGCCCTAGGACTGCCGTTAACCCCAGCCCTAGTGGGGTTCTTACTGATCCAAAATTCTTTGGTTGCAGGGGTTGCGGGGTATTTATTCTGGCGCTACGGGCTAGAGACCGCCATGATCGCCCATCTGACGGTTCATGCCGTGCTGGCCCTCATAGGCTGAGGCACCTTCTGGCTCACGGGCAGGGTGGCTGCGGGTGTCTATCCTGGGATCGTGTGGCACAGCAGCTGGCGTGACGTGGACAAGGCTGTAAAAGCCCTGCGAAGCCGTCAACTCCACGGCAAGGCTGTTCTGAATGTCGCCGCGCGGTAAGCCGCCACTCGCGCTCAAGCCCGCCGTGCATGCATAGGAGTTCGATGCTCTCGAATCTCCGCCACAGACAAGGGGTACACCATGTCTCAAATTTCTTTTAACAACCCATGAAATCGTGACCGACTCACGCACGACTCAATACCAACTGCTTCCACTAGGAGGAGAATTATGCGCGTTCCCAAGACCTACGCCCGACGCTTACTAACGGCGACAGCAGTGATGTTGCTTCTCATCGTTGGGGCACCTGCTGCATCTACACAGTCTGCCCAGGAGCCAGCGGCGGAACTGGGGCGATTTTACACCCAGGAGCTGACCTTTGGTTCCTGTGAGGGTTTTGCAGCTAGTACGCTCGAGGAACAACTGTACGTTGACCCGTTCAATTGTGCTCGGCTCGAGGTGCCACTAGATTACTACGACCCCACTGGCGAGACCATACAGATTGCGGTGCTACGCCTGCCAGCGCAAGGTGAGCCGAGTGAGCGAATCGGTTCGCTGGTGATCAACCCAGGCGGGCCAGGCGGCTCGGGCATGCAAGTAGCCGTCCTTTCGGCGTTGGGTCTAAAGGACAGTCCGCTGCTGCAACGCTTCGATTGGGTCGGCTTCGACCCACGCGGCGTCGGTGCCTCGAGCCCAGCGATTAGTTGTTTCACGGATGAAGAGAGTGATAGGGGCGAAAACAAAACAACCTTGTTGGGTACGTCAGGGGAGTGGAACACTGCCGACACCCGTGAGTTGATGGAGAAGTGCGCCAAGGGATCGGGTGGTGAAGAGGTTCTCGCTGCCGTCGGCACCCGGAATGTAGCAAGGGATATGGACGTGCTCCGCACCGCCCTAGGAGACGAGACCCTCACCTTCTTCGGACAGAGCTACGGCACCCGGCTCGGCGCGGTCTACGCCGAGATGTTTCCTCAAAACGTGAGGGCAATGGTTTTGGACGGTGTGCTGGATCCTCGGCAGGGCAGCGCGGAACGCCGCCTGTCACTTCATGCTGGATTCCAGCGATCTTTTGAGCTGATGGCCGAGTTCTGCGCCCAGAGCTCAGACTGCCCGCTGGGTACTGACTCTGAGCAGTCCACTGCCGTGTTCCAAAAACTGGTTCAACCGCTGATCGATGATCCGGTACCCGCCGGGAACGGACGCATGCTGAACTTCTTCCAGGCCACGGGTGGAGTCGGTGCCGGTCTCTACACCGCTGAGTCATGGCCACGAATCATTGACGGAATTGCCCAGCTCAAGCACGAGGGGCGCGGCGACCAGCTGCTCGCCATCCATGATGGTTTCCACGGTAGAGATCCCAACGGCATATGGACCAACTTCATTGAGGCCAACCTCGCTATCAACTGCAATGACGAGGAGCGCCGCACCCCTGAGCAAGAGGCCGACCTGCGCCGCCAGATCTTCGACGTGAATCCCTTCCTCGATACCGGACGCGATGTCGAGGGCGTCACCCGCGACGCCTGCGAGTTCTGGCCCGGTGAGCCGACCCTCGGCTTTCCCTACGCCCAGAACGTGGAGGGTTTACCCGACACGCTGATCATCTCCATTACTGGCGACCCTGCCACCCCCTACGGCGCTGGGGCCAGTCTGGCCGAAGCCCTGGGAGGCACCGTGCTCACCGTCGAGGGCGAGCGGCACACCGTCGCCATGGAGGGCATTAGCCCCTGCGTCAATGCGATCGTCGCCGACTACCTCATTGACCTCGAACTCCCCGCAGAGGGCGATCGCTGCCTCCTCTAGCCGCCCCAGCGCCAAACCTAAAAATTTAGAAATTCCTTTCGACCCTCGTACTGAACGGAGAAACACCATGGATAAGCCCGAGTTTTTTATCATCCCCGGCTATGGGGAATACATGCTGGATGAATTGCACTAATCGCAAGCGGTAAAAATTGGCAATCGAGTGGAGACATCCAGCCAAGGTGGTTGGGATGACGATCTGCAAATTCCCGAATTACTTGCGGACGAAATTGCTCAGGCGTTTCGGAATGTAGAGCGAACTTTAGCGACTGCCGGTGCGGGTTGGGAGCATGTTGTCCATATCAATTCTTACAATGTTGGCGGGTTGCCTGCGGAGGTTAACGATGCAATGGTTAGGTATCAGTAGTGGCAAATCTCAACCTGCTGATCAGGCACTACCAAAGAATTTGGGCAATTTAGTTGCCATAATCAATCGACAAGTAAACTCGGCTCACGCAAGTTATAGCGGCAGTTCTATCAAACACGATAAAGGCTTTGAACGATAAGGGATTGGCTCAAACCAAGGTGCAGGAATAAAAACGGAGTGAGGGGAGCAGAAAGCTTTACTAGCTGGGGATTTGAAAATGTGAGTAGTGAGGAGGTGAGCTAGGAATTACCACGTCATTCGGGCAGCTCTTTCCTAACACCCAAATTCATTGCTTTAGAGGCAAATGAGAGATTGTGGGCCGGGAGTGGTGTAGCTTTTTACTGTTACCCAAGGCCATTCCCTTTCACCTGAGGCTGCGCCAAAGCGACCGGATCAGCTCTTGCTCGGGCAAACGTCGTCAGACGGGTGAACGGGTCTTTGCCAATTTGCAAGTGGGCAAGCATTGCCTCCTCTCAGGCAAGCGTTGGGTGTTGGGCGGTCGCATCTACTACAAGTAGGCTTCTCCAGTCAAAGCTATTTGACACAGCACTTCAACCGATTCACTGGAAAGCCCTCAAGCAGATTCACTAACACCATAAGAATCTGAAAGAAACTGAGGCTTGGAATTCACTACATTTAAGTTAAATCAGACAAGAATCTGAAGCAGTATTCACAGGAGATTACAATGTCTTACCTTACTGTCGGCCAAGAAAATTCTGCAACCATTGATCTTTACTACGAAGATTTTGGGACAGGCCAACCGATTGTTCTCATTCATGGATTTCCCCTCAACGGTCATTCTTGGGAAAAGCAGGTCTTAGTGCTGCTAAATGCGGGGTATCGAGTGATCACTTACGATCGCCGAGGATTCGGTGCTTCCAGTCAGCCCTCATCTGGCTATGACTACGATACCTTCGCCGCCGATTTGAATACACTCATGACCAAGCTTGACTTGCAAAACACCGTGCTGGTCGGTTTCTCAATGGGAACAGGCGAAGTCACACGTTATCTTGGCAAATACGGCTCAGAGCGGGTGCAGAAAGCCGTGCTGATGGCTCCCGTTCCACCGTTTCTGTTAAAGACGGACGACAATCCAGAGGGTGTTGATCAAAGCGTTTTCGATGGCATTATGAAAGCGATTTTTGAAGACCGTCCAGCCTACTTTTCTACATTCTTCCAGGGATTCTTCAATGTGGACGTGTTGCTGGGCGATCGCATCAGCAATGAAGCGATTCAAGCCAGTTGGAATGTAGCAGCAGGAGCTTCTGCTAAAGGGACTTTGGACTGTGTACCCTCCTGGCTCACCGATTTCCGCGATGATTTGCCCCGCATTGATGTGCCAACCCTGATCATCCATGGCGATGCCGATCGCATTCTGCCACTGGAGTCCACCGCAGCAAGACTTCCAAAACTGATTAAAAACAGTCAACTGGTTGTCATTCCTGGTGGGCCGCACGCCATCAACTGGACCCACGCTGATCAGATCAATCCCCTGTTGCTGGACTTTCTTCAGCAGGAATAATTAGTGATCTGCTGCGTTGAGATATTGAATGAATAGTGGATAACCGGACAACAATTTTTGCAAACGGTAGTTATACAACGCGGTAAGCAAACAAGGAGCATATCCAAAAATGGTTAAAGGTAGGTTGGAAGCATTCAGTGATGGGGTAATTGCTATTATTATCACCATTATGGTGCTGGAGTTAAAAATACCTCATGAGTCAGATTTAGCTGCACTACGTCCGTTGATTCCAATCTTTCTAAGCTATGTATTGAGTTTCGTGCATGTTGGGATTTACTGGAACAATCACCATCACCTGTTTCAGGTAGTCCGACAAGTGAATGGTTCAACTTTGTGGGCAAACCTACATTTGTTGTTCTGGTTATCATTATTTCCCTTTGTCACCGCATGGATGGGTGAAAATCACTTTGCTGCGTTGCCTGTGGCGCTTTATGGTGTGGTTCTATTTTTGGCTGCGATCGCCTACTTCACTCTAACCCGCACACTTGTTTTTCACCACGGTCAAGATTCCACACTTGCAAATGCTCTTGGTCGAAACTCTAAAGGCAAGTTATCGGTATTGATTTATGCAGCTGCAATTCCACTTGCTTTTGCAATCCCTTGGCTTGCATGTGCATTATACGTTCTGGTTGCAGTTCTGTGGCTCATTCCCGATCGTTGTATCGAAAAGGCGTTGAACTCATAAATTTCCATGTTCGGAATGCTTGTTTGTAAAATTAGATGCATCGACTGGGGCGGATGTCCGGGAATTGCTGCCTGTAGGTTCAATCACAGAATCGAACTATAAATAGAAACAGCTCTTTGACAGTACGAATCAGGGCAAACTCATCGTTACGGTTTCAGAAGATTAGGAACTAAGAAAACTATAAGAATCTGAAAGAAGTTAGACATTGGAGTCAATACAGTTGAGATAGAACAAACTCGGGGCACTGGTCTGTTAGGCGGTGATAGGTAAAATGGGTGCAGTGCAACTACTCCAAAGCCATGGATTGTCCTCACTGCCAAAGCCTCCAGGTTGTAAAGAATGGGCGGGAATCGCTCTCAGACGGTGTGCTGCTCCAGCGATATCGCTGCAACGACTGCGGCAAGCGATTTAATGAGCGCACCGGCACCCCAATGGCCCAACTCCGAGCACCTAGTTCATTGGTGGCCACGGCATTGACTAGCCGCACCGAAGGGATGGGAGTGCGGGCGGCAGGCCGCACTTTCGGTAAATCTCACTCAACAATTCTGCGCTGGGAAGAGCGCTTGGCAAATCAGGTTGATGCCTGGTCACCCTCGGCCCCAGCAGGTCGAGAGGTGACGCTAGAAGGAGATGAGGTGTACACTCGCGTCGGCGAGAACCGTCCCCCCCGCTAGCTCAGAAGGCTGGACGATCCACTTTATCGAACGCAGCAGTCGCTACTGGGTTTCAGCAATGGCGGGTCATAAGGACGAACTGCTGTTTCAGCGGGGAACGCAACAGGCTTGGCAGTGGGCACAAGCGTGTCCTTACATTCGGTGGTTCACCGACGGTGAGCGTCGCTACGCTAAAGCATTGTGGGACTTGGCCAGTGTCTATCTAGCGCTCCGCAATTGCCCAAGAGCCTACCGCACTCGAAAAGTCTGGCGAGAAGGGCTCGAAGTGGCGATGAAAATCAAAGGCTCTCAAGGCCAGCGACGTGTGGTTTGGGTTAAGGCAGAGCATCCGTTCACCGCGATTAGCCCCACTGCGGAGGTGCATGCGAATCATAACGAGGCCCAGAATGCGGCCCTAAGACGACGGTGTAGCGCGTATCGTCGGCGTCAGAATCTCTATGCTAAGACTCGGGCAGGGTTGCAGCGCGTCTTGGATGTTCAGCGGATCATTCATAATTGGGTGAGGCCGCACTGGGGATTAGAGAAACGGACGACTCCGGCGATGGCGATAGGTCTCTGCTCTCGACCCTTATCAACCCAGGAAATCCTTTGCATGAAAGGGTTTCGATACATCTCCTCTTAACGAACCAGTGCCATCATCATCCCTCTGAGGGAGAAAACCTAACGCTAGGTTAACGTGACCTCGATTTATTTTGCCCTACTTCTTTGCGGCCAACATTTCATAGAAGCAGGCATCCTCTGTATTATTGGCCGTCTCAACGATTAGTAGCGCATCTTCCAGAGTAAATCAGGCTTATCCTACAACGACTCGCTGAGCGGTTAGGTTAGTAGACTGGATAACGTAAATCTGGCCAATGGTGCTTTTCATTGGATATCAGCCTTGAATATACGAGTCACTGAATTAATGAGTAACTATAATCAGGGTAGGATAAATTAAAGAGTCCCTGATTCTTCCTTCAAGTCGTTCGATAGCGTGGAAGGGAAAGAGAACTAGATGATTCTAGAGGTTTTCTAGCAGTCATTGTGGATTTTCATGTGTACCCTATGGATAGTTTGAATTATGGCAGTGAAAAGTAAGGAAGCCCTGACAGGCAAGGCTCTCCTGGCCAAGGTGAAAGAGAATGATGGCCTGACTAAGCGGGAACTCGCTAAAGAATGTGGCTACTACACGGTCGGTAAAGAAGGGAAGACCCGTGTGAGCCTGGCTGAGTTTTATGATGCTCTACTAGCGGCTAAGGGTATTCAGCTTGAGCCTGAGAATAGTGCAGATGGTCGAGGCCGTGAAGCTTCGTATACCCTAACTGTCCACAAAAATGGTCAGATCGTGATTGGGGCAGCCTACACCCAAGAAATGGGCCTTAAGTCTGGAGATGAGTTCACGATTAAGCTGGGCTACAAGCACATTCACCTAAAGCAGCTAGATGCCGATGGCAATGAAGATGCAGCGTGAAGAGTTGATGATGCGATCGCACCATTGAATAACCCCCGATGCACTGGACACCGGGGGCGGTTTGACTATAAGAAGTTCGCTATAGAGTTGAACGGGAAGGCAGTAGGTCTGCCCTTCGCTCTATAGTGGCTTAGCCCGCTGCGTTGTGACATCCTTCAACCGCCAGATTTACAAGAAGTGGAGCGCTCACCCGAAACGGGTCAACTTTCGCCTAATTGTGATGGATGTTCTTTACTTTTATGGTGTGTTGTGCTGCTTTATGTCAAACCACGACCCCACCGAAGCGATTAGGAGAGGTTCTTTTTCACCTCGAAAGCAAAGCCCTATGTGGCAGCCTGGGATGACCTGCTGAAGGGTGCGATCGCGGGGGCTGAGCCAAATAGCTTAGGATACTGATGTCGAATTTCACTGAAGCCCTTGGCAAGCGCCAGGGGTTTTGTTTTGCCAAATTTCCATTGGCCATAAAATTGACGGCTGTTATCCACACTCTAGTCATCACCGCCGCCTAGAGTGAGGACACAGACAGACGGCAGCTGTTGATCACTCTCCTTCGGTGCCTGCTACACCAGCGAGAAGCCTCAGCAGCAGGCCGTCTTGTCGATGTCTACATCGATGCCAAGGAGAATGAACGCTGGGTGCTCAAGGCCCAGGCTAAATCCTGCTGCATCCATTTCCTTTATTTGAGCCAGCTCTGATGGCTTTAGGAGACGCCATGACTCAGTTTGTGAGTAAGCAAGCAATTTCGCAGTACCTCAACCTTAGCGATACCACGTACCGTCTAGGTCAAGAACTCCAACGATCGCCCGCAGTTGGTCTTTAACTGGCAGCGCCAACGATACTACTTCAGCACCGGCTTGCCTGATTCCCCCATTAACCGCAAGCTCGCCGAGCAAAAAGCCCGTCAAATCGAGCTAGATTTTCTGGCGTTGCATAATTAAGAGATGAATTAGGGCATTATGCGATGCAATGTCCGGAATGTGGAGCGTCTCGTATCCGTAAGAATGCCAAAAGGAAAGGTAAGCAGAATCACATCTGTGTAGCTTGCGGTCGTCAATTTATCGATGCCTGCGAACCCCACCGAGGGGACTCCGATGAGGTCAGACGCGAGTGTCTCAAGCTGTACACCAACGGCCCCAGGTTTCGAGCCGTTGAGCGAGTCAAAGGGGTGCATCATACGACGGTCATTACGTGGGTAAAGCAAGTTGGCTAACGACTCTCTGATGCTTACGACCCTGAAACAACGCCAGAGGTCGGTGAACTTGACGAATTGGAAACTTTTGTCGGCTCAAAAAAACAAGATTTGGCTGTGGACAGCCGTTGACCACTTTAAAAAGGGGATTTTAGGCTGGTTACTGGGTGACCATAGTGCTGAAACCTTTGCCCCACTCTGGTCTATCGTGGTGGCCTAGAACCGCTATTGCTACGTTACCGATGGCTAGTCGGTGTATCCCGGCTTCATTCCGAAGGGCGATCAGATTGTCTCCAAAACCTACATGACTCGGGTTGAAGGTAAAAACACCCGTACGCCCTTGGCGGAGCGAAGCTCTATGCGTCACTACCCCACTTTGTTATTCCAAGTCCGTACACATGCTGGCTCACTCCGTTCGTAGGGCTACGCCCCGCCGTAGGCGTATGTTATCACTACCTCAATTTCGGCGATGTCCCAGCCCTCCACGGTTGATTCCTTAATTCAGCAATGCCAACAATTGATCTGTTGACGTGCTGTGCAAAGCCACCCTTCCTCCTCTGGGGACGCTTCGCAAACGACAGGCTTAGGGCAAGATTCCGTTTCCATCCTTGCTACTGAGGCTTGTTGGGTTCTGCTAGCGCGTCACCCAACTTACTCGTTGACTCACAACTAACGAATCTTTAAGCACTGGGACAAACTCTCCCTGCTTACGCTTTCGGTTTACAGTGCCCATGATGCAGCGTTGATGTGAGAACACTATGGTTAGGCGAATCGCGTTTGGGGTCTTGGGGGTTTGCATCTGCATCGGCTGCGTTCTTTTTGCAAATCAGGGGCTTTTGTCTCAGACAACTGCTTTTGTGGCCGAGGGGCGAGGGGGCGCAGTGGCTACAGAAGATGCCCGCGCCACCCAAATTGGCATCGATGTCTTGAAGCGCGGCGGCAATGCCATCGATGCCGCTGTTGCGGCGGCGGCGGCCCTGGGCGTGACCGATCCCTTTTCTGGCGGTATTGGCGGTGGCGGGTTCATGGTGATCTATCTAAAGGATAGCGATCGCATCATCACCCTCGACGGTCGTGAGCAGGCCCCGGCCTCGGCCCAGGTGGATATGTTCAAAGACCCGGATAGCCCGACTGGCGTGGTGTTGCCCTTTTCGCCCAACCGCATTTCGTCTGGAGCGGCGGTGGGGGTGCCGGGCACGCCGCTGGAGTGGACCGAGGCGCTCAGTCGCTACGGTACGCTGTCGCTGTCGGAGGCGCTGCAACCGGCGCTCGCCCTGGCAGAAAACGGCTTTGCAGTAGATGACAACTTTGCCGCCCAGGTAACGCAAAACCAGGCCCGCTTTGCAGCCTTTACCTCGACCCAGGCGCTGTATCTCCCGGATGGCAAACCGCCTGCGGTAGGTGTCCAATTCAAAAATTCTGACCTGGCCAAAGCCTATCGTCTGCTGGCGGCCCAGGGGGTAAATGCCTTTTACCGGGGTGAGATCGCAGCGGCGATCGCCCAGACGGTGCAGCAACCCCCCGCCGTTGCGCAACCCCCCTTTCGCGTCATCCCTGGCGGCATGACGCTGGCCGATCTCGATCGGTACGAGGTGCGGGTGCGGCCACCAACGGTGACCACCTACCGGGGCTATACGCTTTACGGCATGGGCTTACCCAGCAGCGGCGGCATCACCACCGGAGAGGTTCTCAGCATTTTGGAGGGGTTTGACCTGGGTGAGGGCAATCGCGCCCAGGCTTGGCACACCGTACTGGAAGCTGAGCGGTTGGCCTTTGCCGATCGCAATGCCTACCTGGGCGACCCTGAGTATGTGGATGTGCCCCTGGCTGGCTTGCGCAGTGCCGATTTTGTTCAGACGCGGTGGGCGATGATTGGCGATCGCGCCCCGGAGGCGGGCAAGGACTTTCGCGCGGTGCCGGGGAACCCGCTGCCCTACCAGCGCGACCCCAGCCCCAGCATGACCGTTCCCCCGCCCGTTGTTCAGGCAGAGGGGCCAGCAGGTACCTCGACGACGCATCTGGTGGTCAGCGATCGCCAGGGCAACCTGGTCTCTTACACGCTCACCCTCGAATCCATCGGCGGCTCTGGCATGGTGGTGCCGGGCTATGGCTTTATTCTCAACAACGAGCTGACCGACTTTGACCCCGTCAGCCCCCATCCCAACGCGCCGGAGCCAGGGAAGCGGCCCCGCAGCAGCATGGCCCCCACTATCATCCACAGCCCCGAGGGCGATCTGCTGGCCCTGGGCTCGCCGGGCGGCTCCACCATCATCACCACGGTGGTCGGTCTGGCGGTGAACCTGATCGACTTTGGCCTGACGCTGCCTGAGGCGATCGCGGCCCCGCGACTCTCCCAGCGCAACACGGGTATGACCCAGGTAGACGGTGGGTTTGAGCAAACTGCGATCGCCCAGGCGTTAGCCGCCCTGGGCCATGTTCTAGAGCCAGTGCCCGAAATCGGCGCTGCCGCAGGGTTAATCGTGCATCCCGACGGCACCACTCTGGCGGCGGCAGAACCCACTCGGCGCGGCGGCGGAACAGCGATGGTGATTGAACAGTGAAGCCAACTGCCGCTAACGATGCCTATGCCACAATTAAGATCAAACCAAAGGCTTTCTCCCTGAGATGGATGCGCAGCGGTAGACCCCATGATTGCAAGACTCAACTTCACCCCTTTGTCTCCCCAGGAATATCTGGAATGGGAACCTACCCAGGACGTTAAGTACGCTTTTGTGGATGGGGAAGTCTTTGCAATGACGGGGGGGACGATTCCCCGCAATCAAATTGCGCTCAATTTAGCCGCTGCCCTGAAGGCTCATCTGCGCGGTAAAGGGTGTCTGGTGGTGATGGCGGATGTCAAAGTAGAGATTTCTCACCATGGGCCTTACCACTATCCCGATGTCATGGTGAGCTGCGATGGGCGCGATCGGGATGCCATTAAACTCATTCGTCACCCCAGCCTAATTGTGGAGGTGCTGTCTCCCAGCACTGCCGACTATGACCGGGGCGACAAGTTTACCCACTACCGTCAAATCTCCGCTCTGCAAGAATACGTTTTGGTCAGTGCTGACAGCATTAGTGTTGACCGCTATCGCCGGATTTCTTCGCGCCGTTGGGATCTGCAAACCTATATTGCCGCAGAAACGCTTGACCTCACCAGCGTAGGCTGGCAAGCCCCCATCGAAGCTCTCTACGAAGATGTGCGGTTCACCCAGGCTGTAGAAGAGGGTTAGCACCAAACCGTAGATCGGCTGATCCCCTCATCTCGTCATTTGCGTGAGGCCAAACTGCCGCTTGAGCAAAAACTCCATCAGCCTAGGCGGCAAGATTTGCTTGAGCAACGGCAGCCACCGACTCTTTTTCCCTAGCCGAATGGTTATCGGCGGCTGGGGCCTCAGCAGCACCGTCACTAACTGCTTGGCAAACACATCCACTGGTGTCGCCTGCGCCTGAGACAGCACCGCCCTGGCGCGAATCTGTGACTCCAGCGGCGCGTACCATAAGTCTGGTGAGAGTACCCCGGCCAATCCCTGCTCTGCTGTGCGGCCAAAGTTTGACTGAATCGCACCTGGCTGCACCGTGACCACATGGATGCCAAACGGAGCAAGCTCCATCCGCAGGGCCTCCGACAGACTGTGCAACGCCGCCTTCGACGCACAGTAAGCCCCAGCAAAGGGCGTCGTCACTACTCCCGAGATGCTGCCGATGTTGACGATAATGCCCGATCGCTGCCCCTTCATCACCGGGGCCACCTGCTGCACAAGCTCCAGCGGAGCCAGCACATTGGTTTGAAACTGCGCCTCAAGCTGCGTCGGGCTGAGATCCATCAACGGGCCAAACTGACCAAAGCCCGCATTGTTAACCAAAATGTCGATCCGACCGATTTGAGCGAGAACGGTTTCGACCACCTGCTGGATCGCTGCTGAGTCGGTCACATCCAGGAGCAATGTCATGATGCCTTGGGCCTTTAATTCACCCAGAGCCTCTACCCGTCTGGCCGTTGCCACCACTCGACAGCCCTGCCGATGAAACGCCTGGCAAAGCGCTTTACCAATGCCCGAGGAACAGCCGGTAATGAGAATTACGGGAGATGGCATGGGGTGGATGGGTGAGGGGTAGGGGGTGGATGGACAAACACTTGCAATTTGAAATGTTATTGACAATTTAATTTGCAAGTGTTTATCATAGGCCTATGAGCATGTTGCAACAAATTGCCCAGCAACAGCCTGAGATGGTTTTGGATCGCTTCGTTGAGGTGACCAATGACCTGCTGCCGCAGTTTTTGCCCGACCAGGGTTCTGGAAATCGCGGGCAAGAGCCGGTCAACCCTCGGCTGGTGCGCCATTACACTACTCAGGGATGGTTAGACAAGCCCCTCAAGCAGGGGCGCGAAGCTCGTTATACCTACCGGCATCTACTGCAATTGCTGGTGCTGCGCCGCCTGCTAGCGGAAGGGTACAGCACCAGCTCCATCAGCAGCCTGATCGGCGGCCAGTCTGACGCGGCCTTAGAAAACATCCTGCAAGGAGGGGTTCAACTCACAGTTGAGGCCGCGAACCCGGCGCTGGCGTTTTTGTCTCAAATTCGCGATGGGCAAGGCCCGGCCAAAGGCCAATGCAGGGAATCCTCACCATCAGACCGTTCGCCCAAGCGTTCTACCAGTCCTGTAGGGGGAGACCTACGTGTCTCCCCACAGCAGGCGGCCCCGGCCCCCGCTGCCCCACCTGCATCTCCACCCCAGCCCTGGACTCGTCTAGAAATTCTCGACGGTTTAGAACTCCACGTTCGGCAAGACTTTGCCGCCCCCGCCACCGCCCACGAACGCGACAGCCTGCTGCAACTCATTGCCGACCACCTCGCCCACCTCAAATCCACCCAGAGGCCACCATGACCCAACCCGCTCTCCCTACCCTCGAACTGATTCCGCTCTACGGGGCGATCGTCACCCAGCAGCCCATGACCCTCGATGTGCTGGTGCGGATCACGCCCCCCGCCGTCGCCCTCAAGGCAGACCGCGTGCCGCTCAACCTCAGCCTGGCGATCGATCGCTCCGGCTCCATGCAGGGGCAAAAGATGCACTACGCCCGCGAGGCCGCCCGCTTTGCCGTGGAGAATTTGCTGCCCTGCGATCGCATCAGCGTCGTGCTCTTCGATGACCGCATCGAGACCCTGGTGCCCAGCACCCTGGCCACCGACAAAAACACCCTGCTCGAAAAGCTCAGCCACGTCCACTCGCGGGGCTCCACGGCGCTCCACGCTGGCTGGGTCGAGGGCGGGGTGCAGGTCAGCCAGTACCTCAACCCAGCCCAGCTCAACCGGGTGATTGTGCTCTCCGACGGGCTGGCTAATGTGGGAGAGACCAGGCCGGATGCGATCGCCAATGATGTTCACGGCCTCGCCCAGCGCGGCGTCAGTACCACTACCCTGGGCATCGGCAACGACTATAGCGAAGACCTGCTCGCCGCCATGGCCCGCAGCGGCGACGGCAACTTCTTCCATATTGAATCTGCCGACCAGTTGCCCACCATTTTTGAAACCGAGCTGTCGGGGCTGGCCGCCACCCTGGGCCAGCGAGTCAGCCTCGGGGTAGAATCCCGCAGCGGTGTCACCGTCATGGATGTGCTGAATGATTTTGAGAAAACCGACACCCGGCGCTACAAGCTGCCCAACCTGATGGTGGGTTCACCCATTCAAGTAGTGGTGCGCTTGCAGGTGCCTGCCCTGAGCCAAAGTGGCGAACTCATGCAGGTGCGCCTGGCCTGGGATGACACCGACCATTCGGGCCGTCAGGTGCTGCGGGCGGGGCTAGAGCTGCCCCTGGTCAGCTCCGCTCAGTTCAGCGATTTCCCCGCCAACCCGGCGGTGCAAGAGCAGGTGGCTCTGCTGATGGCAGCCCGCGCTCGCCGCGAGGCAGTCATGTATTCCGACCAGGGCGACTATGCCGCCGCCAGCGCCTCCTTAGGCAACGCCCGGATAGCGATGGCGGCGATGGCCCCCAGCCCAGTGCTGCTCGAAGAGCAGGCCATCCTGCAAGACTTGGAGTTGGACTACCAGCGAGGCAACGTGGCTGGTGCCCGCAAGAAGGCATTCTCTCAATCCTTTAACCTGTCGCGCACGGGTAAATCTAAGCCCCAGCGATCGATGGATTCAACGGATGGGAAGGGAAAAGCCTAATTAAACATCGGCTGAATCAGCGCCAAACCCTTGCCCAGCAAGGGTTTGGCGCTGACCGCAAAATCGTCACAGTCAAAGCGGCTAAAGTGTCACAGCTTCGCCATGGACCCGCCACCCCCTTGCCATACCATATCTCTATTGTTGTAAACATCATGCGAGACATAAACGAGGTAACGGCAATGGATAAGGATGGTTCTGGGCGTGCTTCTGAGCCTGTTTCTGAGCAAGGATCTGGGCGCAGCGTGCGGCCCGCAGCCAAGTCGTTGGCCCTAGTGCTTTTGGGGGCGGGAATCGCCACGGCTGGTGGTCAGGCCATAAGTGCCCTGGTGCAGTTCTCGGCCACCAGCCAGCCAACCACCACCGACGTATTCTGGGACAACGGCTTCTGGAACAATGGCGATCAGGAATCTCCGGCTCCAGCTCCTGAGGCCCAGGAGAGTCAGCCACAGGGCGATCGCGCCCAGAGTAATGTAGCGATCGCGCCCTCGGTCTCCAACCCTAATGTCATTGCCGACATTGTGCGCCAGGTAGAGCCCTCGGTGGTGCGCATTGACGCGGCCCGCACGGTGCAGACCAACGTGCCGCCTATGTTCCAAGACCCGTTCTTCCGGCAGTTCTTTGGCAACATGCAGATGCCCCAGGGTGAGCAAGTGCAGCGGGGCGTGGGTTCGGGCTTTATTACTTCCGCCGACGGGCAAATTATTACTAACGCCCACGTGGTCGCCGGGGCCGACGAAGTGCAGGTAACCCTGACCGACGGTCGCAGCTTTACGGGCCGGGTGATGGGGGCCGACGAGGTAACCGATGTGGCGGTGATCAAGATTGAAGCCACCGACCTGCCCACCGTCGCCATCAGCGATTCTGACCAGCTACAGACTGGGGAATGGGCGATCGCCATTGGCAACCCCCTGGGTCTCGACAGCACTGTTACGGCGGGCATCATTAGCGCCACCGGTCGCTCTAGCCGCGAGGTAGGTGTGCCCGACAAGCGGGTTGACTTTATTCAAACCGATGCCGCCATTAATCCCGGTAACTCCGGCGGCCCCTTGCTCAACCTCAACGGTGAGGTGATTGGCGTCAACACCGCCATCATCCAGGGGGCGCAGGGCATTGGCTTTGCGATTCCGATCAACACCGTGCAGCGCATCAGCGCCCAGCTAATTGAAACTGGCCGGGTCGAGCACGCCTACCTGGGTATTCAGATGGCGAATCTGTCACCCGAGGTGAAGGAAAATATCAACAATAGCCCCGACCGCCCCTTCTCTGTGGAAGAGGAAGAAGGGGTGTTGATTGTGCAGGTGATGCCCAACTCCCCAGCGGCCCGAGGTGGCCTGCGCCCAGGGGACGTGATTGTGTCCGTCGAAGGTCAGCCAGTCAGCGAAAGTGCCGCTGTTCAGCAGGCGGTTGAGGGTTCGACCGTGGGGCAAGACCTCGCCATCACCCTGCGCCGTGATGGCCGCGAGCAAACCATTTCGGTACGTCCTGGCAACGTGCCGACCCGCTAATGCATCTACCCGGTTCCCCCCGTCTCGGTGGAACTGATGCATCAAGGCGCGGCTGAAGCCGCGCTTTTTTTGTGGGTAGTAGGCGAAGTCTGGGTTAGGGCAGCCCAAAATGCCAGGATTCAAGCTCATCGAGCATTTTTTCAGTTTCGCTCTTCTATTCTCGTTCTTTTGCTATCGGAATTAGGGATTTGGGTCAGCACTGGTTTGGGGGCGCAGCATTTCGATGGTGAGGTCGGGCATGAGGCGTTTGAGGTTTTTGAGCGATCGCGTCTGCCAGAGAATGGCCTCCGATCCACGAAAGCTGAGCCGGGTGGTGCCGCGATCGCGCACTTTGACCACAAACATCGACAGCATGCTGATACCTGAGCTGTTTAAAAACTCCAGCTGGTGAAGATCTAAGATGCACTGGTCGCCCTCTATGGCCGCCATGAGTAGATCCATCACGGGTTGGTAGGCTTCAATGCCGTCTAGCCGCAGAAAGCCTTCAAAGAACACGGTAGACCGGTCTGCCTGGTAATACACGCGGTAGTCTTCGGTTTCAATCATGGTCGAGTCAGACATCATGGCATCGGGCGTTGGGGTGGGGGTAAGGGGGCGGGCAAAAAACTAGGGCGGTGGCAGATCAAAAGGTTGCTTTCAGGCTAAGGTAAGCCTGCACATTGACTTCAACAAAGTCTTGGTGCAGAACGGGTGGCCTAAATCCCCAGCCAAATTCCACGCCGTAGTCACACATCATCGTCAAAAAGCCCATGTGCGATTCCCCCTGGCCTGTGGCCGCTTTTTCGAGCTGTTGGGAGAACACGGCATCGATGTCGCTGGCGGTGAGAATGTCTTGAATAAACCCCTGAAATTGTTCGGCGGCCAGAGGCTCAACCAAATTGATCGACTGAAATACAATAAAGTCTTCGTATAAGAATAGCGAAATACTAATCGGATCTGGGGTGCGATCGGTGTGATACTTGATCGCATTTTCGAGCAGCTCGTTGGCAATATAGCTAATGGCAGACTTCACTGTTTCGCGCTGCATTAAGTCCTCAGAAGACCCCGCCTTGTGGGGGCTGCCAGGGAAGAAGGTGGCAAAGTAATCCCCCAGAAAATCTGCCGAAAGACCGTAGTTGCGCCACCGCTGCTGTCGGGCCGAGGCCGAAGGCGAAAAGCAAATCGTCAGGTACTCTTTACTGTTTTCTAAGCAGTCTACAAAGCGGCCAAACTGGTTGGGATTAGAAGTCGAGATCATAGCGTCAATAACTGGCAACAAAATCGCAGGGATCACGTAAAAAACTAGAGGCTGGCCGCGAAAATTTGGTTTTTACCCATGTGCTTGGCCTGGTAGAGCTGTTCATCGGCCCGTTGAAGTAGGTCAGCGGCACTGACCTGGGCATGGGGAATGGTGCTCGCCACGCCAATGCTGACGGTTACCACCGGGGCCACGGTGGAATGCTGGTGCGGAATCCGCAGTCCTAAGACTTCCCGCTGAATGCGCTGGGCCACCACCTGGGCTTTGGCCAGGGTGGTACGGGGCAAAATGGCCACAAATTCCTCCCCGCCGTAGCGGGCGACTAGGTCGCTGCTGTGGTGCAGGCAGTGGCGTAGCACCGTGGCCACCTGCACCAGGCAGGTGTCGCCAGCCAGGTGACCGTAGGTGTCGTTGTAGATCTTAAAGGCATCGAGGTCGCACAAAATCAACGCTAGCGACTCCTGCTCATGCACCATCACCTGCCACTGCTGCACCAGGTACTCGTCAAACCGCCGCCGGTTAGGAATTTGGGTAAGGCCGTCGATGTCGGCTCGCACCATGGCGGCGCAAAACTTCTGGTGCCACTGGGTGTCGAGGGTATCGCCGTGCTCCATGATGGTGTGCATGATGATTTCTAAATCGGCTTTCTGACGCGAGATCAGGTCGATTAGGGTTCTGAGCGTGGCCTCGGCCCGCAGGCGCTCGACCATTTCAGCCTGAAGCCGCTGGTTGGTCTTGTGGAGGGTGGCCTCGATCAAATCCCCGTGCTCCGCCGTATTAGAGAGGGCGATGCGCAGGTCGGCGTTTTCCTGACGCAGGCGCTGATTTTCTCGACGCAAATGGTCGAGGCTAGAAGGCTGGTCAGCATCGGAGGGGGGATCGGCGAAACGAGTCATGGGGACAATGATAGTAGGGTTAGACGCGACGCTTGACCACAACCAGGGTGAGGTCATCCAAAATAGTGCGGTCTTGAAGGTGCGATCGCAGGTCATCCATCACAGCGGCCTGAATCGCCTCGGCAGAATCCTCCCAGGCTCGCTGCACGGCGATCATGAGGCGATCGAGGCCGTAGAGTTCGCGCTGGCTGTTTTCGGCTGCGGTAATGCCGTCGGTGTAGAGTACCACCCCGTCGCCGACGGCGAGGTCAACGGTGTGCTGAGCCACAAAGGGGGCGATGTCGGCGATTAAGCCCACAGGGTAGCCCAGATCGAGGGTGTCAATGCGCTCTACGCCGCCGCTGGCCCGCACCACAATCACCGTCTCATGCTGTCCGGTGAGGGTGAGGGTGCCCTGGTGGTAGTCCATCAGCGCCAGGGAGAGATGGCGCTGAGACCCCATCCGCAGCCGGTTTTGGTAGAGCACCTGATTGATGGCCTGAAAGGCCTGGACGGGGGCGATCGCGCCCTGGGCCAGCCCTAGGGCATGGAGGGTGCGCACGGCGGTCTGCGCCATAATCACCAGCACGCCGCTCTCTAGGCCGTGGCCGGTAACGTCGCCAATAGCCAGGGTAGTGTGCTCTCCCTCTGGCGATTCTTGAGTGAGCAGGTCGTAGTAGTCGCCCCCCACTTCGGCGGCGGCTTGCATAAAGGTGGCGACATCTAGATCGGCGATCGCGGCCAGTTCCTCAGGGCGGGGCAGCACCATCTGCTGAATCTGGCGGGCCACCGATAGCTCCGCGCCCATGCGGATGTTGTCGGCTTCCAGGGCCTGATTTAGAGAGGTAATTTCGGCGTTGGCGGTACGTAGCGCGACCTCGGCCTGCTGCCGCTGACCCGCCTCCTGGCGCAGCTGAGCGAGCACCTGCTCCAGCCGCCGCGACTGCTGCTCTAGCTCCCAGCTCGACTGGACGCAGTCCGACACTTCCCCGAGCATTTCAATCGCGACTGTCGCCGCCGGGAACAATTGGTTCTCCATGCCCAGCCAGGGCAGGGGGCGAATTGGCCCAGGGCTGGAGTGGACAATGCGAAACTGGCCGTCGGCCTGCACCTGGCCCACATGGCACCGCTTTTGTACATGGTGGTTGGGCTCGCAGTACAGGGTACCGCTGGGGGCATCCCAGCGCTGGTGGTAGGCCGCCTGGCGCACCGGGTCGGTGGCGGTGGTTTGGGCGGTGGTAACGGCGGCCCGCCACAGGTAGACCTGGGTGTAGGCCGCCTCAATGGAGTCGCTGGTCACGCCATGCACGCCGCGCCCCCCAGCGGCTGCGGTATCGGAGCCACCGCCGTAGCGCTGCTTAAACCGCTCTACAAACGCCCGATTGGCGGGGGTATCCAGGCTTTGAAAATAGCTCCAGCAGGCGTAGTGCCCGGCGGCCACTGAGCCCATTTTTTGAAGCTCTAGTTCGCCAATGCTGACGGTTAAGATCGACATGCGATCGGCGGTCAGGCCAAGGGCCTGGCACTGGGTGTAAAAGGGTAGATTGCTCGGCCCGTTGAGGGTGTTAAACACCGCATCGGGCTGGGCCGTGGCAATGGTCTTGGCCAGGTCACTGAAGTCAGTGGCCCCGAGGGGGACATAGGCCTCGCCCACCACCATACCCTGATGGGGCTTGAGCTGCCCTCTGATGACTTTATTGGTAATGCGCGGAAACAGGTGGTCAGAGCCAATTAAAAACAGGCGGCGCTTGCCCTGGGCCAGCAGCCAGTCGAGGGCGGGTTCGACCTGCTGGTTGAGACAAGAGCCGGTGTAAAACACCCAGGGAGACTGTTCTAACCCTTCGTAGTGGACGGGGTACCACAGCAGCCGATTGTGGGCCGCCAGCACTGGCAGCACGGCCTTGCGACTCATGGAAGTCCAGCAGCCGAAGAGCGTGGCTACCGAGTCTACCGACAGCAGGTGCTGGGCGGCCTGCACAAATTGTTCTGGTTCTGAGGCTCCGTCTGCAACCACTGGCTCTAGTGGACGGCCCAGTACGCCGCCCGCCTGGTTGATTTCGTCGATGGCCATGAGCGCTGCCGCTATCAGCGGGGCTTCGCTAGCGGCCATAGCCCCCGTAATGGAGTGAAGGATACCGACCCGAATGGGATCAGTAGAAGACGAATGTGCCATGGATAGATTGGCTCAGCAGCCCTAAACAGCAGTTGGTCAAGCCATGTGATCCATGATGCGTTCCCATTTCGCTATAGCTTGCCCAAACGGGGGCCAAACCTGCGATTAGTTTTTAGAGAATGGAAAGTGGCTGACGGTGCGATCGGTACCCTAGGTTGTAGGTTGTCTGCCGGAGTGGCCCTGACCCATGATAGAGACCACAGATACCGTGAGGGCTACATTCCCTATGGATCGACTAACGGCCAGCGCTAACGAGAGGCCTGGGGTCAAGCCCTTCGGCCTACTGATGTTGACCCGCTACCCGGAGCCAGGACGCACCAAAACGCGCCTCATTCCCCATTTGGGAGCCGAGGGGGCGGCGACTCTCCAGCGTCAAATGACTGAGCATGTGCTAACCCAGGTGACTGCGGCAGCCCAGCATTTGCCCTTGGCGGTGGAAGTCCATTTTGCCGGGGGCAGTCGGGCTCAAATGCAGGACTGGCTGGGCGAGACGGTCACCTATGTTGCGCAGAGTGCGGGTGGCCTGGGCGATCGCCTGATCGCCGCCTTCAGCCAGAGTTTTGCTCTGGGCAGGCCGGGGGCGATCGCCATCGGCAGCGACTGCCCCGCCCTAGGTGCCGATCACCTGTCCAGCGCTCTCCAGGCACTGGAGCGGGTCGATGTGGCGATCGGCCCCGCCACCGACGGCGGCTACTACCTAATTGGGCTGCGTCAGCTAGAGCCCGCCCTGTTTCAAGCCATCGACTGGGGCACTGAACGGGTGCTGGAGCAAACCCTGGCGGCGGCCACCGCCCAGGGGCTCACGGTGGAACTGCTGGCCCCCCTCAGTGATGTGGATTACCCCGAAGACCTGCCCCAGTGGGAGCGCATTGCCAGAGGAAATCGTTAGGAAACGCTGTCGTCGGTGGGCGGATTCCCATGAGTTCCTTGGGCCAGAGGGACGGCTAGTCCAGGCTTGAGCAGCTTTCCCCAGAGCGAGCTATAGGGATGCACCTGGGTCTGGGTCTGGCCCTGGCTCACCAGCGATCGATCCTCATTGGCCCACTTAAAGATCGACCCCGCCAGGTTATAGACTTCGCCATAGCCCAACCCTTGCAGTTGAGCCGCTAGCCGCGCCGAGCGATAGCCAACCGAGCAGTAGGCGACGATGGGGCGATCGCGATCTAGCCCCAGAGCCAAAGCCGCCTCTAGGTTGGCAGCGCGGTGGGCCTCTGGCAGGTGGCTAACGGCAAACTCGTCGTCTCGGCGCACATCGAGCAGAATAGGAACAGGTGTCTTGCCCTGGCTCAACCAATCGGCTAGCTGTTGAGTCGTCAGGGTTGGCACTGCCGGAAACGCCCGCTGTACCCAGCGGTCTACGGCCCACCAGGCTAAGGTCTGGGCTAGGGGCCGGAGCGAAACCCCAGAGCTTGGGATTGGGGACATAGGCATTACGCGCCAGGCGCAGGAGATGGGCCATGCTGGATTTTACCCCCTGGAATACGCTGCTCCAGACCTATGTGGATGACCAGGGCCGGGTTGACTATAGCCGCTGGCAGCGCGAGGCTGTCCCTGATTTAGACGCCTGGTTGGCCTCTCTGCCCCACAGCCGCGATGGTATGGCCCCCGAAGAATCGCTGGCCCTGCTGATCAACCTCTACAACGCCCTCACCATTCAGCAGGTGCTGACGCGCTACCCCATCGACTCGATTTTGCCGAAGCTGCTGGGGGTACCCAACTGGCTGGCCTTCTGGCGATTTTTTAGCCGCCCCCTCTACCAGCTAGAGGGCCAACCCATCGGGCTCAACGACCTTGAGCACGGTACCCTGCGGCCTCAGTTCAAAGAGCCGCGCATTCACTTCGCCCTGGTCTGCGCCTCGGGGGGATGCCCAATCTTGCGCAACGAGGCCTACTGGCCCGACATTGTTGAAGCCCAGCTCGAAACCGATGCCCACCGCTTCATCCACAACCCCGACAAGGTGCGCTACGACAGCGAAACTGGGGTGCTCTATTGCAGCAAAATTTTTAAGTGGTACGGCGAAGACTTTTTACGGGTTGCCCCGTCAGTGCCCGACTACATCGGCACCTACCTCAGCCCAAATCCGCCCCTGTCGGCTCGGACGAAGATCCGCTACCTGACCTACGACTGGAACCTCAACGATCAGCTCATAGCCAAAGAAGGAAGATAGAAGAACGAAAAATTGAATAAAGATGCCCGATGGGCTTGAATCTTGGCATTCTGAATTTTGGGTGAAGCGACCGTCAACTGGCGCTGTGCAGATTGGTTTTTCTCAGATTTGCTTTAAAGGACGCTCCCTCTTGCAGGTGACGCTGGTTGAAGGCGCTGTAAGGCAGCACCCGCAGAATCTCTGACATGGTGGTGAGGCCAGTGGTCACTTTGGCGATCGCCGCTTTGCGAAACGATTCTAGGCCGCATTTGTGGAGGTAGCGGTGGAGCTGGGTCAGGGTGCCTTCGTAGATAATCTGACGAACGGTATCGTCCACATTCAACAGCTCAACCACGGCTTCCCGTCCGGAGTAGCCAGAATCAAAACACTTCAGACAGCCTTTTCCAATCCGCCACTGGTCGGCATGGGCCTGGTCGTAGGAAATACCCAGCACGTTGAGGTCTTGAACGCTGGGCGCGTAATGTACTGCACAGTGCGGACAGACCTTTCGCACTAGGCGCTGGGCCACAATGCCCAGCAGGGCATCGCTGATCAGGCTGGGGTCGGGGCCAATGTCTTTGAGTCGGGGAATGGCGCTGACCGCGTCATTGGTGTGCAGGGTGGTCAACACCAGGTGGCCGGTGAGGGCTGCTCGCACGGCGGTCTCAGCGGTTTCGTGATCGCGCACTTCTCCCACCATGATGATGTCGGGGTCTTGGCGCAGAATGGCACGCATGCCCGCCGCAAAGGTCATGCCCGCCGCCTCGTGCACCTGGGTTTGGGTAATGCGGGACAGAATGTATTCGACTGGGTCTTCCACCGTCACCACGTTGACCCGCTCGGTGGCCACCCGCTGCAGGCTGGTGTAGAGGGTGCTGGTTTTGCCTGAGCCGGTTGGCCCGGTGAAGATGATCATGCCCTGGGGCTGGCGCAGCCAATTTTCGTAGATTTCGAGGGCCGGAGGGGTAAAGCCCAGCTCTTGGATGTTGGTAAACGGATTTTCCTGGGGCAGCAGGCGAATGACGGCCTTTTCGCCGTTGATGCAGGGCAGGGTGCTCACCCGCATATCTAGCTCGACGTCAAGATCTGAGTTTTTGGAGTAGCGATCGCCAATGCGAGCATCTTGGGGGACGCGGCTTTCGGCAATGTTCATCTTGCACATCACCTTGAGGGCCACAATCACCCTGCGGCTGATGTCGGAGGGCAGGGTGGTGATGTCGTGCAAAATACCGTCGATGCGGTAGCGCACCAGCAGCCCTTCGCGAATGGGTTCGAGGTGAATGTCACTGGCTCGGTTGCGCAGAGCCCCAGAAATAATCGTTTTGATGCGGCTGATTTGATCGACTGCTTTGGACAGAAACAGCTCGGTGATCTCGCCAATATCCTCCGATTCCATCTCCCCAGTGAGGGGGTTGATCACCTGCTCGGCGTTGATCTTGTTGGTGTCAAGTTTCTGGAGGCGAAACCAGGCGTGGTAGCTTTTGACGCTGATGGTAACGATGCAAATTTCGGTCGCGGTGCGATCGCTCAACTGCTCAATTTGCTCGGGCGACAATGGCGACGGGCTGCCCAGGTAGTAGCGGTTGCGCCAAAGCAGCAGCGGCATGACGGGCGGCAGCGATGAGTAATCTTGACATTCTCGAAAAAAGCGATCGCTAACCTCGCGATCGAGCAGTGCCAGATTCACCTGCCCCTGCTCACTGACCAGCAGCGCCAGGGCCTGCTCTAAATCGAGTTTTCTGTGTCTGAGCTGCTGCCACACTGAGCCTGCCGTTGCCATAATTTAGCCTTGTTTTAGAAAGGTGTATTCCCCAATGCGCTGACCCTAGAGGCTTTTAGGCCATAGGTTGACCTCGCCCAGGTGCCACAGCGCCTGGAGCTTGCGAAGTCAACCCAGCCGAATCTCACCTAGCTGCTGAAGGGGGGGCGACCCGTTGCAGTACAGGGTTTGCCATCGCTATCTAGGAAATAGCAGGGCTCAGTGTTTTGAACCGCTTGCTGAGGGACAGCATCCGACGAGCTACCGCACAGCGACGACAGGTCGCGCACCTGGCCATCGGTGCTGACCATGTAGCAAAAGAACGAGACCACGGATTCAGCCTGGCGCGCGGGGGCCGCCGGATTGGCTAAGGCGGGCGAGACGAAGGCGATCGCGAGGGGCAGGGTCATCGTCCAGCGCAGGAGGGTTGGCATGGTGTGCATCCAATGAGTCGAAGGGGACAATTAATCGGTGAGCAAAAATGTCGGCGGTGAAACTTGGGACAGGCGCTAGAGCAGCTGCATGATTGATCGGGTCGAAATGCCGAGGCCGATGATGGTGATGCCCACCGCGCTCGCCAGCGGCAGCCACTGCAACGCCTGGAGTCGGGGCACGGGCACCTGCCTAAACAGGCGTTTGGCCGAAACCAGCAGCAGGCCCAAACCCGCTAAAACGCTGGCTAGCCCTAGGCTAAAAGCGACCACCAGCAGCAACCCCGAGATCGGATTGCCGAAGGCGATCGCCCCCAGCAGCAGCACCAGGGCCGCAGGGCAAGGCACCAGCCCCGCCGATAATCCCAGCATCAGCAGACTGCGCCAGGACATGGCGGTGCCGTCGGGCGTCACGGGCAAATGGCTGTGGGAATGTCCGCTGTGGTGGTGCCCATGAGCGTGGGCATGGGGGGGATGAGCGGAGTCGCGACCATGGTGTCTGTGAGTGTGAGAGTGATGGTTGTGGGTATGGTCAGGGCTGTCGTGAGTATGGTGCTCGTGGGTATGGGACGAGTGCTCATGGACGTGAGAACTTTTGTGGGTATGGGCGTGAGTCAGTTCACCGGAAGAATGGGCATGGGTGCTGTGAGCGTGAGCCAGTTCACGGGGAGCGGGAGCGTGGACGTGAGCCCTGGGTTTATGGCCAGAGGGCTGCCCACGCTGGGCAATCAGGTTGGCACCGATGCCGAT
Source organism: Tildeniella torsiva UHER 1998/13D (assembly GCA_019358835.1). Taxonomy (GTDB): domain Bacteria; phylum Cyanobacteriota; class Cyanobacteriia; order Phormidesmidales; family Phormidesmidaceae; genus Nodosilinea; species Nodosilinea torsiva. The sequence goes on along the minus strand of JAHHIH010000034.1, from coordinate 9,279 downwards.
AATCATGGCCCCTGAGATCAAGCTCAGCCAGGGATAAATTTGCTCGGGCAGCACGTAGCGGGCCGCCGCCAGGGTGATGAGGCCGAGGGCAAAGACACCGAGGGTGTGGGTCACGGTGGCCATCAGCGCTAAAAACAGGGCGTGGCGGGAGGTGGCCCGTTCGCCCACCAAATAGGCCCCTACCAGGGTTTTGCCGTGCCCCGGCGACAGCGAGTGCACTGCCCCCCACAAAAATGCCCCCAGCAGCGTGACAAACCAGGCTCTGCTGCCTAACGCAGCAGAGCTAGCTGACTTCACCGTGAAGGTGGGGTCTTTGGGGGTGAAGACATGGTTGGTGACCTGCCCATTTTGAGCAATGGTGGCCACGCAGCTAGCCTCGGGCGCATCGACCGGAAAAAAGGTGTAGGCGATCGCCACCTCCGACGGTGGCTCGGCCCAGGAGTACAGCAGCTGCAGCGTGGTGTGGCTGCCGGGGGCAATTCTGGCATTGGCAGAGGCGATGTCTACGGCGGGCTGGAGGGTTAGCCGAGGCGATTGGTTGCGGCTGTCTCTGAGGGCGATCGCGGGCTCAAGCTGCCGGGTTAGCGCCTCCTGATGGCGAATCAGTTCCTCAGTGGAGAGCCGTCCGCTGCCGTCGTCATCGGCAAAGGCGGTCAGCCCGGTTGGGTAGGTCAGGGTGATGCGCGTCTCTGGCCCCTCCATGACAATTTCAGCGGCCGCCAAATCGCCCCAGTGGGCGGCGGCGGGCGGGGCGATCGCCAGGGCAATCACGATGCAGCCGACGGTGGCCACCAGGCTCAAAACACTGTATCGGCGCAAATGGCATAAATAATGGCGAAACTGCTGGGTAGTCATCAAAGCGTCTCCTGCCGAGTGAGTCCTAACCGTTGCCGAGTCTGGGGGATAAACGTGGGGTCAATATCTGCTGCCAGGCGAAAAAACTGTTCCGCCTGGGCCGGATGGTTCAGGGCTAACTCAATCTCTCCTGCTCGGTAGGCGATTCCCGCATTGCGTATCCCCTGGTCTAACGCCTCCTGGATCGTCTGCTGTGCCTTGGGCAGTCGGCCCGCCTCTAGAAGCGCCCAGGCCAGTAGGTCGAGAGTTTTGGCATCTCGGCGGTTAGCGGCCTCAGTTTCCATCAGCGCTACTGCTTCTTGCACATCGTCGGGGGCACCCCGTTCTAGCAGTAGATGGGCCAAGTCGCGCCGATGGCCCAGGGCGTTGCCCTCGACATTGCGTCGCAGCTCGGTTTCAGCTACCTTCCAGACCTCGGTGGCCGTTTGCCCGCGCAGGGCTTCAATGCGAGCCAAGCCGTGGAGCGCAGTTGGCCCGCCGACCTCGTGGTAGTGGTGTTTTGCTCGGCGGTACTGTCCTTGAACCGTTGCCAACTCCGCCAGCTGGAGATGCGCTAGCGGGTGGTTAGGAACGATCTTTAGCGCTTCACCGTAAAGGGCTTGAGCCGCTTTGTGGTCGCCCCGCTGGGCGTAAAACCGGCCCAAAAACACGCGGGTCTGGGCTGAACCGGCCGGGTTGTCGGGTTCTTCTGCCGCGATCGCCCCCTGAAAAGCCGTCAGAGCCAGCTCATCCTGCCCCTGGGCCTCGTGGGCCAGCGCCTTGAGCGTCAGGCTGCCCAGCGACGGATACTGGTCTGCGATCGCGTTAGCCAAAGACAAGGCCTCTGACCCTTGGCCCATCGCCAGCTTAGAGGTAATCACCAATCCCAACGCTTCGGGATTGCCGACGCTTTCAGCCAGACTAACGGCAGTCTTAAAGTCGTGTTGAGCCTCAGCAATCTTAGCCAGGGCCAAGATTGCACCTGTGTTGTCAAGGGGCAAATTGGCCAGCGACTGCTGCGCCGATTTTTCTGCCAGCAAGTACCAACTGTTGTTACGCGTGGCGCGGGCCATCTGAATGTAGAGGTTGGCCAGGGTCGCCTGATCGAGTCCATCCGTTGGGTGCTTTTGCACCTGGCCCTGGTAGAACGAAAGCGACTGTTCTAGGGTTTGCTGACCCTGGCGATTTAGGACGTCAGGAAACGAATATTCATAGGCAGTCTGAGGCCAAAACCTTGGCCATTGCCAGTTTGGAGCCTGGGTCAGAGCGACCGCCCCGAGCGCAAGCAGCCCCAGACCTAGGCCCTTTGGCATAGATGCGCGTCCCCAGGCTGACATCATTGATTTGATGGGTACCATTGCGATCGCGTCCTGTGTTGAACGTCCATGTCAGGCCAAGGCAGAAGCCAACGGCTAAAGCGCTCGTTTACAGGTTGAAAGGTTTGAACGCTCGCACCCTTCAACCTGCAAACCAGAACGATACCGTCAGGCTCCTCGCCTAGGCCGAATCTAGGTTGGGCTTACCCAACGTTTGGTCAGCGGCGCTAGTTGGCAGGAGCCAGGTAGGGGAACGAGACCTCCAGGGAATCGTGGCCCTGGGCCGGGTTGCCGGGTGTGCCGCTATAGGACACGTTGTCGGTTATAACCGCGCCGTTGGTCAGCACGGAGAGCGTAATGTCGACCACGTCATCCGTCAGCAGTCGCCCGGCAATGGGGCTACCCTTGGCATTCAGGGCGTTGGCGTAGCCGCTCGGCCCGGTGGTGTCGATCCTCATGACATCAGGCAAAAATGCCTGGAGCAGAGCATCGGCCCGAGCATCGCTGTTGCCCAGCGCCAGCAGCGTTTGTTTCGCCTCGCCGACAATGGGGGCCGCCGCACTAGCCGCCGGTTCTTGACCCGCTAGGGCAGCGGCCTCAAAGGCTGGGTCGACGCTATTGAGGGTGTTTAAAAAGTCGTTGGTGACGATCAGCCCCTCATTGACAGCGGGACGGGCCAGCCGCTCGACCTGGTTAAACTTCTTGCTCCCCGGCAGCGATACCGTCATCCACACGTCAAAGGTGGTGGCACTGCCTGAGCCCTGCAATAGCGCGATCGGCAGCTGAACGGCGATCGCATTGACGTTATACCCCTGGGTGAAATCTACTGCCTCTTCGGGGGGACGAAACCCAACCGCAGGCCCTTTGCCCAGTGCCCCAGCCCGCACCCGAAAGAACTGCTCTACATCAAAAAAGAATGGATCTTCGCGCAGCCCGGCAAATACCTGAACCGTTGAGCCATCGACATCGCCAGCATTTAGAATTGGAGTCTCTTGCAGCGCGGTGGTCTGGCCTTCAATCACGTCGCTGCTGCCGTCTTTGGTGACAGTCAATTTATAGTTTTGACGATTGTTTCCATCCGGCGGGCCAAATTCAAACTCTAGAACAACATCCGAAAGCCCCGTCGGCGTAGCATCGTTGTTGCTGACCCGAGCAATATTAAACTTGTACTTCGCGCGGGTGCTGAAATAGTACTGCTGCCCCGCCACAGAACGGGGGTTAGTGTTCATGATCAATACCAAATTATCTGGCGAAGCGTTGGTATTTTGATCGCTCTCTCGAAACACATATAAATCGGTCAGGTTCAGGTTGCGTCCCTTGATTTCCGACTCGCCGTCATCGTGGTCGGACGCGTTGACAAACACAGCGCCTGCGCCAACGGTGGCCGCTAGCCCCAGCCCCAGCCCAGCGGCATACAGGGCTTTTTTGAAGGTTTGGTTCGTGGTCTTCATGGTAAGAATAACCCTTGATTGTGGATAGGAACTACAGGGCTTAAGTCGAGGGCGCTGAGCAGCTCATCACCCTCGATTGTTCAATCGATTAAGAGGTTGTAGGAACGAACGATTAAGCGATCCCGCTGACCTCAGGGGTGAGCGTCACGATTAGGTCGTTAAAGTCAAAATCTCCAGCATCCTCAAATAGCCACGTATTCCCCTCGCGCTTAATCCGCGATTGGCCTAGGGCGGCATCGCCAACCGTCGCCAGGTTTTGGAGATTGCCATCAATCAGCAAGGCCGGTGCGTAGTAGGTTCCGCCGGGGAGGCCTAGCGTCACATCGATACTTTGGTTGTTGCCAACCATCAATTCAATGCCATCGATCAGATTGGCCGCGACGGCAGCCTCATAGCCGGCGTCTCCGGGCAGCAGATCATCCACCTGTCCCCGCGCATCGGTCTCATAAAAGGCCAGCACGTTATCGAAGAATGCCTCGCGGAAAAGCTGCTGGACAACGTTGACCGCCACGTTGCCATCAAAGCCTGTTAGGTCAAACAGTTCTGGCAACGGCACAACGTCGGCTACCGGCGGTGCGGCAGTCAATCCCTGGAAATTGATGGCGCCATCGTCTCCGATCGCCCCCAGGCTGGTTGCCGCACCCGACTCAAGATTGAGGCTGTACAGGGTGGCATTCGATACCGCAAAAGCTGTGTTGTCTCCCGCCGAAGATGCCACGATCTCGAATCCCCCTAGGGTGGCGAGATCGAAGCCCAGCGCACCGACCGTTTGTAAGGTGCCGTCGTTGGGCGGGTTTTGCAACACCAGACTATCTATCCCAGTGTCAAGGTCAAAGAGCTGGGTCGCTGTAGTGCCCGCAAAGGAGTTGGTGTAAGCAGCCCCTGTTACGCTCGGGTTGACCCCGGCACTGGCGTCTCCAGGCGCAAAGGCCAGGGCACCATCCACAATCACCGCGCCGGTATCCACATTGATGCGAAAGCTCTGATCGTTCTCACCTACTAGGCGCAGTCGATCGGCCACGGGGTTAAAGTCAAAGCCCGAAACGGCCCCGCCCTCAAAGGGTTGAGATAGGGTACTGACCAGCGTTGCCTCAGCAACGTCACCCTTGAGGGCAAGGGTATAAAGCTGGTTAGTGGTCGTGAGGCCGTAGAGCAGTCCGTTGGCCGGACGCACATCAATACCAATTAGGGTGCCCTCAAGGCCGGTCACCGACAGGGTAGTGGTCTGGGCCAAGGTATCTGTAGAAAACGACACCAGCTGATTGTCGTCGGTCAGCCCGAGCAGGTCGAACGTCGCGGTTGGGGGAGGTGGCGCAATGGTTTGAGCACCGGTCAGCGCAATAGTGTAACTACCGCTGGAGGCACTCTCTCCAGCAAACCCCACCAACGGGGAGCCTGCACCTGGCCCAGTGGGCAGCAAAACACTATCGAAGGAGGTATCAGGAAAGATCTCTCCCCCCGTACTGATGGGATCATAGTCAAAGCCAGAAATGGCGAGATAGTAAAGGCCCGGAGTGAGCAGACCTGACCTAGAGGGTAGGGTAGCCTGGGCCGAGCCAAACAGATCGTCGTTGCCATAGATGCCGTTGCCAGCGGCGTCGAACAAAAACAGCTGAGGATCTTCCAACAGGCTGGTCGGAATTCCCAGCGCACCGTCAATGGGCAGGCCGAGCAGAGTTTCTGCACTCAGCGTCGTCGCTGAAAAGGGTTGCTCTCCCGAAACAAAGATTTGAAAGAGATCGGCATCTCCAGAAAGGCTTCCAGAGATAGATGCCAAAGGCTGTACCAGCTCGGTCGCAATGGAGAAAGCTCCGTTGGGCTGCTCTCCAGCATCATTAGTTTCGACAAAGACAAGGGGCTGAGTCGAGGTCTCAGAAGCGGGGGCTTCAGAATCAAGGGGGCTCATGAAACGCTCCTATGCCGGGCGCTTAAACCAGGTCAAGCAACCCTGCTGGGTAAGGTTTTCAAGCCAACTACGCCTAAGTTTGCGAAGCAGATTTAAATCCGGGAAGACGTAACAAAACTTTATGGGTTTGCCCTAGATGAAGTTCCGCCCCTTGGGTTGCATCGGCAAAGGACAGCTTCATGCTGCCCAGCAGGAATTGGGCAAATCAAGATCTAGGCCAGTTTTCGCACAAACAGTTTACGCAATTATACGTAATGAATAACCTAGCGAACCTCTTCATAAAATCGCTTTAGAGTAGTGGCGGGCACCCCAATGCCCCACAGCACTCCGATCATTAAATAGATGGCGTTGGCCTTGAGGTTTCCCCAAGCCGCCACCCGCCGGTCAGAGGATTGAACGACTCGGCTGAGCTGGCGCAGGCGGCCCAGGCGGCACAGCTTGAGGCACAGGTCGGCTTCTTCCATAATCGGCAGGGCCGGATCGAATCCGCCGCAGGCCAGAAAATCGACCCGGCGGCAGAACATCACCTGGTCGCCAAACAGCAGGCGCAGCCCCCGCACAAACAGATGGGGCCGAAACAGCATCGGCGCGTAGTAGGTTTTGAGGGCGTTGTGCAGCGAGATGCCCCAGCGAGTTTTTCTGGGCCCGGCCATGAGCGAGATAAACCCACCGCCAGACACCGCCGGGTTGGCTAGGGTGCTTTCTATGACCTGCACTAGGTCGTCGGGTACGAGGGTGTCAGCATGGAGAAAACACAGCAGGTCGCCCTGGGCGGCGATCGCCCCCTGGTTCATCTGCACCGATCGCCCCGGAGCGGGGGACTGGAGCACCGTCAGGGGCAGACGATCGGCCCAGGCGCGGGCGATCGCCTGGGTGCGATCGCCGCTGCCTCCATCCACCAGCACAATCTCGCGAGGGGGCGGGTTGAGGCCCTGCAACACGTTGAGGGTGCGGCCCAGCCAGGCCGCCTCGTTCCAGGTGGGGATGATGATGGATACCGACATAGCAAACCACTCAGACAGATAACCGTATTACGGCACAACATCGCCGCCTGGTGGTGAAACCGGATATCCCCGAACGGTGGAATCACAGTCTAGCGATCGCGCCCCCAGGTAGGCCCTGTCTAGAGAACACCGGCCCTGAGAGCCGCCGAAACAAAAATTGCCCCAGGCGTGGCAACGGGTGAAGTATCGGTGCTATATTAGTTATCGCGATTATGGCGGGTGTAGCCAAGTGGTTAAGGCAGTGGATTGTGATTCCACCATTCGTGGGTTCGAGCCCCATCATCCGCCCTGTTTGATAAAGTGACTCGCTATCTGTCATGGGTGACCTATTGTTGTCGCCTGTGGACGGTTGGCGAGTTACTGTTTTTTGAGTGATCGGTGAGCAGGGTCGTTTGGTAATGCGATCGCTCAGCGACTTGCCCAGGCTCAGCTCAGCCACCAGGTCTTTGGGGAGCGATCGCGCGCTCTGGACTGTTTCGGAGCGAAGGGCGGGTATTATTTCCCAAGACAAAGGAAAAGGAAACCTATGGCGATCGATCCCTACGAGCCCGAACTCGCGAAAAGGCAGAAGGCTTTTCAAATAGCTTCCAAACAGCTTATTGACCTTCTGAATTCTAATATTAGCCTCGCGCACTCGGCTAAGGTCGAGTTTATTGACAAGTTTGCCAGTACGCGGGAAGCTTTGCGGGATTACGCGCAAGCAGGTCAGGAGCTGTCTGAGTGGCTAGCTCAGAAAAAGCAGGGTTAGGAGCCTATTAGTGGGTAATGCCCACCACTCTGGGCAGAGTGGTGGGTTGGGTGGATCGCAACTGGTCTGTTTACTCGGGCGGGGGGGGTGCGCTGGGTCATCACGCTGATGTATTCGCCGCTGCGCCCGGTGGCGATAGGGTCGATCCAGGCGATGCGATCGCAGTAGCGCAAGACTGACCTGCGTTGATGGCTTTGACTAGGGCGGCGTAGTCGCCGAGCAGAATGTGGCAGAGTTTGTCGGGCTGGTAGGTGGGCAGCCAAAAGCTGTTGGGGAAGCTGGGCTCCCCGGCGGATGGGTTAAACGTTACGGGTATCTCCATTTTCGGTAAGGAAAACGGGGAATGGTCTAGCTTTGTCCCAAAGTGAAGGTAAACAAGACACTAGATCCTAGAATGAATTCAGGTTATCGCCAGCTTACCCGGTCTAAGTTGGGATGACTTAGGGGCTTTGAGGATTTCGCAGCTTCTTTCTTCCCCGCCTAAAGCCATTCTCCGGCAGTAATATTGTTGCAGAAGCACAGCTGGAGTGTAACCCTATGCGTCCTCAAATAAAAAGAGCCTATGACAAAGCGCGAGAAACTGCGTGAGCGTTTGCAGAATAACCCCAACAATGTCAGGTTTTCAGATATCTGTAAGCTGCTTGAGTATGAAGACTTTGAGCTTGATCGAGTTACAGGAAGTCATCATATTTTTGTCAAAGGTGAACTCATATTGGTGATTCCAGTTCACAACAACAAAGTTAAGGCGGTATATGTGAAGCGAGTGCTTGAGCTGATCGACCAGACCAATGATTGATTTAGGTTTAGGAGAAGATTCTATGATTTCTTTAAATTACCCAATTGTGATTTACCCTTGTGATGAGGGGGGCTATGTGGCTGAGGTGCCAGCCCTTAAAGGCTGCTTGGCCCAAGGAGAGACGCTGGCTGAAACGTTGGATGAATTAGAAACTGTCAAACAGCTATGGCTAAAAACCGCTGAAAAACAGGGCCGCACTTTACCTGACATAAACTGGGCCATGGAGAAGGTTAAGTCACTAAGTTATAGCACCTAAATATATGATTGAACTCCTTCAACAGGCTATTGCAGAGGTTTCAAAGCTGTCGTATGAGGAGCAGGATTCGATCGCAACTTGGATCACTAGTAATTTTGACGTAACAGCGGTGGCTCTGCGAGATCTTGCTTGAGACATGCTGAAGATCCTGGAACCTTGAGGCAGCAAAAGCTGAGAGCGCTATATGAATGACTAAGGCCAGCGATTTTTTCAATTTGGTTGATCGGCTTGGGCTACCACCACAAGTTAGTTGGTTGACTTGTGGAAAAATGCTAAATGTTCGACTTGAAGAAATTTTGAATTTAACGTTACTAATGCCTCTTACCTCTACTAAACAGAGGACATTGATTTTTGCTAATTTGTGCTCAAGCTGATCTTTTTTGCAATAGACAAAATCCGCACTAAAATCAATGTAAATTTAGGAAAAAATTATGAGAGTATTTTTATCTGCCTATACACTTAGAGTTGATCAAAGTGGAAGTAGAAAAGACAACCCAAAGCGTCTGCCTCAGTATTGTAGATTAAGTAGTTTTGATGGTCATAGTGATTTTCGGGATGTTATGGAATCCTTTTTAAGGCACTTAACAGTGAAAATCAAAAATGAAACATACAAAACATATATGAAAGTTATATCCGCGAAAGGTAAGGATAGGATTATTTGTGGGGTAATTGAGAGTGGAATCTATGGCTTATCTAACAACCTTAGAGATGTAGAAACGGGTGCATCCCAGTCTTGCAAGACTCACCTTGAGAAGTAGCCATTGAGATACGCGCACCGCTGGTGCAGCACTTGTTGCACATTGTCTTCGTCCCACTGCGCACCCGAAATCTTCATCCGACGCCCAGGGCAAACGCATACTCGTAGATGAGAGATACTTCAGGATAGATGTTGAGGCAGGACATCCTATGAGTACCTCTGGGTCTGAGTCAGGGACGTTGCTAGCGCACTTTGAAACGCTAGAAGACCC
>JAHHIH010000033.1 GCA_019358835.1 Tildeniella torsiva UHER 1998/13D | reverse complement strand
GTCTTTCAACAACACCTTGAGGCTATCGGTTAACGCTAGAGGGGCAACATCCATCATCGAAGCTCGACAACAACACAGCTCTCTCCTAATCTAATGGATAGTTATTTGCTTGGGATACTCTTACCCTCACCCGTGCCGAGGCGGGCAAGCTGGAGTTTGACCCGGTGCTACTCGATGCGGTTCAATTCTGCCAGCAGGTGATCGATGAGGTGCAGCCCCAGGTGAGCCAGCCCCTGAGCTTTAGCTACCCAGCGGAGCCGATCAAAGCCCTTTGGGATCGGCGGCTGGGGCGATCGCTGCTCACCAACCTATTGCTCAATGCCGCCAACTATTCCCCCAGCAACAGCCCCATTCAGGTCTCGCTCAGTAGCGATGGAGAGGTGGCAACGCTGACGGTGCAGGATGTTGGCCGGGGCATTCCCGTTGCCGATCTGGTGTCAATTCGCGAGGCCTTTCAGCGGGGCAGCAACGTGGGCGATCGCCCCGGCAGTGGTCTGGGGCTGGCGATCGTCCACACCGCCGTCACCCTGCACCGAGGCACCTGGCACATCGACAGCGCCGAGGGTGCGGGCACGACAGTTACCGTACATCTGCTGCTGGAGTGAGCCAGGGCGGCTCCGACAACGCCCCTATAATGGGAGCAGCCCTGCCGTGCAGCCCGATGGCTCAATCCTTGCATTTGCCAATTTCCCAACCCCTAGCCCCGCCGAGCGATCAGCGGGTCGTCCACTACGGGCGATCGTGGGAGCAGTTCAAATCAATCCAAAAGGGCTTTGAGCAGGCCCCCGGTGTACGGCTGTTTTACTACAACGGAACCGTTGAGGTGTTGATGCCGGGGCGAGATCATGAGCTATTTAGCTGGGTGATTGGCCATTTAATCGGGTTGTTTTTGGCTCAAAAAGGCGTCTTCTTTCAGCCCACCGGGGCCATGACCCAGGAGAAAGAGCGCGAAGTCTCTGCCCAGGCCGATCAGTCGTTTTGCCTTGGCTCCGTCAAGCCTATTCCCGACCTGTCGATTGAGGTTATATACACCAGCGGCGGGGTAGATAAGCTGGCACGATATCGGGCATTGGGTGTACCCGAGGTGTGGCTCTGGCAGGATGGGGTGTTGGGGGTCTATCGGCTGCGATCGCAGCGAGTTAGCGGGTCTTCAGGATCTCGATCTAGACCTGCTCAGACGTTGCATTTTGATGGCCGAAACCGACACCGGAGCTGCCATCAGGCAGTTCCAGCAGGCAATTTCTTTGGCCCCATAGGAGTTTGCTACCTCCAACTGTCGACTTTTCTGCTACACAATTTTGACCTCGGGGGCTTGACCTTAGGGAAGGGAACCCACCGGCAGGGGGATGTGGCTGCGATCGGCCCAGCGTAATGTAGACATTAAGAATACATTAGCCCCGGGCCGACTGAGAGGCCCACAGGCTAAGCTCTAAGAGTGTGTCAGTATCTGGCTGTCTCACGTTTATTTGGCTTCCCTACAGCAGGATAATGAGGACTGCTAGACTAGGCTTCACCCCAGGGAAGCTCGCTATGTACTTCTTGCAGAATTTGGAGATTTGTCCTATCGCTAAAAGACAGAAAGCCATTGTCAACCGCGACATCAGAGACCCTCAGGTGCTGCTGATCACCCAGACGGGCGAAAATTTGGGCGTTACCGACACCAGAGACGCCCTCAGGATGGCTAAAGAGAGCAAACTCGATCTGGTGGTCGTCTCCCCCAGTGAAGACGGCCCATCCGTGGCCAAAATCATGGACTACGGCAAGCTCCAGTATCAGCAGAACAAGCGCCAGAAACAGACCTCGCGCCCCTCGGTCAAAGAGGTCAAATTTCGCCCCAACATTGGCGAATCTGACTACACTCTGCGCATCAACCGAGCCACAGAGTGGTTGAGCAAAGGGGATTCGGTCAAGTTTTTAGTGCGGCTGCGGGGGCGAGAACACCAGCACCGCGATCGCGCCACTGACCTTTTGAATCGGGTTATAGAAGATCTGAACGATGCTGGCAAGGTGCAATCCCTTGACCACCGCGCCCTTACCCTCTTCCTGTCGCCGTCGTAGCCAATCGCCAATACAGCCGTCGCTGGCACAACCTATTAAAAAAGCAGGGGTCAACCGACCCCTGCTTTTGCGTTGAAGGACTGTTTCAATGGCTAAATACAGTATTCCCAGGTTGCTTAGGCGTGCGCACCGGGAACAACCCTATTCAGCAAATAGCTGGGATAGCCTCAAAAAAAGGGCCAGGTTGCCCCAGCCCTCGTTCTCAGGAACATCTTTATCATGCCAACTCTAGTATCCCCAGATGGGCTGGCTGACAAACGCCGGGGCGATCGCAAACCGCCCCCCAGTCCGGCTACTTACCGCTCCAGTGAATCACGCGCTTTTCGCCCAGCAAAAACAGCACATTCAGCGCGTAGCCCAGCAGCCCGGTAATCAAAATCGAGGCGTACATGTCCTGCACATCTAGCACCTGCTGGGCATCGATAATTCGCTTGCCCAAACCCTGCTCGGTGCCGATGAACATTTCCGCCACAATCACAATCACCAGGGCAATGCTAATGCCGCTGCGCAGACCGATAAAGGTTTGCGGTAGGCTCTCCATCACCAGCACGTCTTTGAACACTTGCCAGCGGTTGGCCCCCATCACCTTTGCTGCCAAAATTCGCGACTGGCGGGCATTCAGCACCCCGTAGGCGCTGTTGAATACAATTAGCAGCAGGGCGCTAAAGGCGGCAATAATCACCTTCGAAAAATCGCTCACCCCGAAGAACAAAATGAACATGGGAATCAGCGCGCTGGCCGGAGTTGAGCGAAAGAAGTCGATCAAAAATTCCACACTGCGGTAGAGCTTTTCAGAACTGCCCAGCAGCACGCCCAGGGGCACGCCCACCACCGCCGCCAGCACGAAGGCGCTAAAGGTGCGCACCACGCTGGCCAAAAAGTCGGTGAACATATCCCCCGTGGTCATGGCGGTGGCGAGGGTTCCCAGGGTGGCCCAGGGGGTGGGCAGCAGCACCGGGTTGACCCACCCTGAAATGGCGATCAGCCACCAGAGGCCAAACATCACTCCTACCCCCACCAGGGGCAACAGGCGATCGAGGTTTTGCAGGAACGGACGGCCCGCAGTACGGCGCTGGGGCTTGGATAGGGTCGCAGTCATTTGCGCATCTCCTGGCGAAAGATATCTAAACAGTGGCGGCTGGTCTCGATGAACTCGGGCGACGATAGGGTGTCGAGGGTGCGGGGGCGCGGGGCGGTGAACGACACCATTTCCACCAGGCGGGTGGGGCGCTTGCTGAGCAGCAGCACAGTGTCAGCTAAAAACACCGCTTCTTCTAAGTTGTGCACCACCATAAACATGGGAATTTTGGTGGTCTCAAAAATTTCCTGGAGCTTGTCGCGCACAAATAGGGTGGTCTCAAAATCCAGTGCAGAAAAAGGCTCGTCTAGAAAGAGAACTTCAGGATCGGCCACCATCGATCGCATAATCGAAATTAGCTGCTGCTGCCCGCCCGAAAAGCTGTAGGGATAGCGCTTGAGATCGAGCTGAATATTGAAGGTTTGAATCAGGGTTTCGACGCGATCGCGGCACTCCGCCTCGGGCACCCCCTTCACCCGCAGCGGGTAGGCAATGTTGTCGAAGGCACTGAGCCAGGGCAGCATCGCCTCTCGGTAGTTCTGAAACACGTAGCCAATCCGTGCGCGGCGAATCGGCTTGTCGTGGATCAGAATTTCCCCAGAGTCAAAGGGCGTCAGGCCGCTGATCATGTTGATCAGCGTCGATTTGCCGCAGCCGTTGGGGCCAAAGACCGACACCAGCTGGTTGCTGGGCAGATCGAGGTTGAAGTTGTCGTACAGAACGGCATTGCCGAAGGATTTGCACAGCCCCTTGACCGAGACAAAGTGCTCAGGGGGTGCGATCGTTTGAGTAGTCGGTGTATCGAGCATCATGGGTGATTTTCCCGATTGCTGAGGGTTTGAAGACGATCTGTGGAATATCTCAAACTGGTGAGGCGCACTATGGATGAGGCCGATCCCCCTGGATGCTTGCGACCTAAATTTCGCGCTTTAACCCCCTTTTTTAAGGGGGGCAATGGGGATCTCCTACAGGCATCTCTTAAGAGGGAGATACCTGCTGCATAGCGAATCTGTGCGGTGCATTGCTGCGCTAATGCACCCTACGGTGGGTGCATTAGGCAGGTTTGTACATCAGTGCTGCCACATCAATGGGGCGTGAGAAAATCTCTTTCTCGGTCATAAAGTCGAAGTATTTCTGGAAATAGGCAATGTCTTCGGCGCTAAATTCGTCGTACATGGTGTAGCCGACCATCGGCACCTTTTCCACCAGTTCGCCCTCAATGGCGGTGTAGCCGGTGAGGTACTGGCGCACTTCGGTGGGGTTGTCGCGAATGTCTTGCACAGCGCGGCGGTAGGCCTCGGCATAGGCCGCCGTCGTCTCGGGGTATTGCTCTACGAACTTGCTGCTGAGGGCGGCGGAACCGCCAAACCAGGGCGCTTTGGCATCGCCCAGAATGTATTTCGACACCACGCCGTTTTCGAGTACGCGGGTAATGCCTTTGACGGCTCCCACGGTGCCGGTGGGTTCTAGGGTATAGGCGGCGGCAATTTGCCCTGACTCGATCGCCGCTACGTGCTGGCTAATTTCCAGCTGCTGCACCTTGGGGTCAGCTACCCCGGCGGCGCTGAGAATGGCCTCTGCGATCGCCAAGTTCTGCGCCCCTGGCCCCGTGGCAAAGGCCTTGCCGTTGAGATCCTGAATCGATTTAATGTCGCTATCCTGTTTGACAATCACCTGATCGAGGACGTAGTCAACGTTGCTGGGGTTAGACGTGAGAATCTTAAATAGCCCCGGCGAGGTGATTTCTGCCAATCCCAATGCTCCGCTAGCGACACCATTGCCCGTGCCCTGCAACCGTCCGGCAATCAGCGCCTCGGCCACCTGGTTAGGGTTGGCAAATTTGACCGCTTCTACCTCTAAACCCGCCTCTTGAAAGTAGCCTTTCTCAACAGCTACAAACAGCGGCAGACCTGAGGCCACCGGCCAAAAACCGATGGCAATTTTGCCGGGCGCTTCGCCCCCTGATCCTTCTGATACCTGGGTCTGGGGCTGGCTACAGGCGTGGGCCGCTACGGCCAGCCCCGCCCCGACGCTGAGCTGAAGAAAATGTCGTCTACGAATATTCACCATGGCCTCCACAAACTCCCAAAATTGCGATACGATTGCATCAGCGGATACAGAAAATCTGCAAAATCTTCTAATCCAAGAAATTGTTTGATGCGCGAACCATTAGAACTTGGGAACTGAATTTACAGGCCCATCGTGAAGGTTTTAAGGATTAATGAGTGAAGGAATCGGGGAGAATATAGTCGATTCCTCACAACAATAATTTGTGTTAAAAACCCAAGGTTTTTCAAAAAAACCTTGGGTTCTGATAATGGTGAGTTCTTGGGCCGAGATCAATTTCCTTTAGTCGATCGCCCCTAGTCGATAGCCCAGCCCGTGTACGGTTTCAATTACATCCTTGGGGGCTCCGGCGGCTCTGAGTTTGGCGCGCAGGTTTTTGATGTAGGTCTTGATCGTGTCTTCGCTGGGGGCCTCTTGCCAGGTCCAGATGTGTTCGACGATCGCGCTGCGGCTCAGCACCCGCCGACCGTAGCGCAGCAGCGCCTCCATCAGGGCAAATTCCTTTGGCGTGAGGTGAACGAGGGTGCGGTTGTAGCTGACCTCGTAGCTGCTGGGGTCGAGGGTGAGGGCACCCCAGCTCAGCACCGGGGTAAAACTGGTTTGGCCTCGCCGCAGTAGGGCGCGCACCTGGGCCAGCAGTTCTTCTAAGTGAAAGGGTTTGACCATGTAGGCATCGGCCCCGGCATCGAGGCCCATCACCTTGTCGGAGCTGGTGTCGCGGGCGGTGAGCATGAGCACCGGGGTGGCAATGCCGCGATCGCGCATGCGCCCACACAGCCCCATGCCGTCGAGCTTGGGCAGGGTGATATCCAGCAAAATCAGGTCGTAGGCGATCGCGCTGATCTGGTTCCAGCCGGTTTCGCCATCGCGGGCAAAGTCAACGGTGTAGCGCTGGGCCATCAAAATTTCGGCCAGGGAGTCAGCCAGGCGGATGTCGTCTTCTACCAGCAAAATACGCATGGGGTGATTTAGAGGCCGCAGAAACTCAGCCATCCCTAGGGGTATGCTGCCCCACTCCTTTCGCCTCAATTGTTATCTACGACACAAAGAACCACCTGTCTTTGCTACCTAGCCAGAGGCGAAGAGCGGCGCAACTCGCTGATAAAACGCCGTCAAGTCGTTGACTATTCCTGCGGATCTACGGTGCTGCTGCGCTCAAACCCGAGCTGAATCAGGGTATCGACCAGCTCCTCAAAGCTGACGCCGCTGGCTTCCCACATCATTGGGTACATGCTGGTGGCGGTGAATCCGGGCAGGGTGTTGATCTCGTTGATCAGAACTTCTCCGGTTGCTTCCACGTAGAAAAAATCGACCCGCGACAGTCCGGCGGCATCCACTGCCTGAAAGGCCGTAATTGCCATCTCCTGAATGCGGCGGGCCACATCGTGGGGCACCTGGGCCGGGATGGTGTGCTGCGACTGGCCGCTGGTGTATTTGGTTTCGTAGTCGTAAAAATCGCTTTGGAATGTGATTTCGCCCAGCACCGAGGCTCTGGGGTTGTCGTTGCCCAGCACGGCGCACTCGACCTCGCGGGCGACCACCCCGGTTTCGACGATGATGCGGCGATCGTAGCTGGCGGCGTTGTCGAGGGCGGCTTCGAGTTCTTTGCGCGTGGTGGCCTTGGCAATGCCCACCGACGAGCCCAGGTTGGCGGGTTTGACAAAGCAGGGGTAGCCCAGTTCGGATTCAATGCGATCGCACAGCTTCGGAAATACGCAGGGGTTCGACCACACCTCGGCCCGGCTCACCGCCAGGTACTTCACCTGGGGCAGCCCAATCTGGGCAAAGGCCATTTTCATGGCAATTTTATCCATACCCACCGCTGAGCCCAGCACCCCAGCACCGACGTAGGGCTGCTGCATCAGCGTCAACAGGCCTTGCACCGTGCCGTCTTCGCCGTTGGGGCCGTGGAGCACCGGGAACCAAATGTCAATATCGGCCATCTGATCAAACTGAGGCAGGCGATCGCGGGCGGTGGCGACCGGAGCCTCGGGCATCTCCTGGGGGGGCACGCCAGCGGTTAAGACAGACTCAGCGGCAGAACCCGCCAGCCAAACACCGTCTTTGCGAATGTAGACCGGCAGCACGGTGTATTTTTGGGCGTTGCTGCCGCTGGCCAGGGCGCGGGCGATCGCCTGGGCCGAGCGAATCGACACCTCATGCTCCCCTGAGCAGCCGCCAAACACCAGCCCTACCGTTACGGTTGCCATGTACAGTTCCTCACCATCGCGCCAATTGCGGATAGGGTATCACAGCCGCGCTGCCGGATAACCAGCCCCTAACTTTAGTCAAAAAAAAGCCCTAGGATCCCTCCAGGTATCCCAGGGCTAACAATCAGGGTGCATCTACCTTTCTCTAATACATACGGGGCTGTCCCCATCCGGACAGTTGCCGAAAAGTTTGGCTCAGCGCGGTGCATTCACCCCGTCGCCTAAGGGGCCTGCCGGTACGCTCAGCTCCAGCAAGTTGCCGTCGGGGTCGCGAATGTAGATTGACAGCAGTTCCTCTGCCGCCCCTGTGCGGCGTACTGGCCCCGCCACAATCGGCACTCCCAAGGATTGAAGATGGGCCTCAGCCGCGTCCAGGGAACCGCTGATTAAAAAGCACAGATCTGCTGATCCGGGCGTGGGAACCTGGGCATGGGGGGCAAACGATGCTCCGGTCTGGTGCAGGTTAATTTTCTGCCGCCCGTAGTGCAGGGCCTGGCGATCGCCGCCAAAGGTCACCGCCTCCATGCCCAGCACCAGTCGATAAAACTCGCAGGTGCGGGCCATGTCGGCCACGGTGAGCACCAGGTGGTCAAGGGCGGCAATGTGAATCATGGGCTAGCCGATTTACCTGTGATTAGCGTTTAAACTAGGTGAGGCCTGCGGTCTGTGGGTCGTCACGGTGCATAATGCCATTGATATATGGTGTGGCAGAGTGAGCGGTGAAATACTTTTTTCTTTCGGATGGTTGGGTGACGGGCCGAGTGTGGGAGTTTGGCGGCCTGTGGAACGAGCTGGGTTGGCAGCGTAAACCCCACATGCGCCGCCTCAACCTGTCGATTCAAGAACAGGGAGAAACCCTCTGGCTCTACCAGGTTGAAGAGACCGTGCTGATGGTCGAGGTCAAGCCCGAGGGGGTCACCAGTGAACCCATTGGTCAGGTGGTGCTAAAGCGATTAATTACTGCTGAGCAGGTGATCGAGCGCCTGTGCGCCGCCGCTGGCGGTAGTCCTATCTGACGGACTGAGGGAACACCAAACCTTGGGGCAGGCTCATCTTTAGACTTTTCTTGCCATCTCTAACCGCCGGGCTCCAATCCTTCTAGACTGATGTCGAGGCTGGTATCGGCGATTGGCATGCACCCCCCCTGAAGTCAGGGCACAATGGCGGATGCTTCCGGTTGCACCGCATTTTCGGGTTACACCACGTTTTTAAGGACATAGGGCGTTGGCGGTTCTAGCAATTGTGCTGCTATTGGCAGCGGCGTATCTCTTGGGCTCGATTCCCACTGGCTACCTGGTGGCCAAAGGGGTCAAGGGAATTGATATTCGGCAGCATGGCTCGGGGGGCACTGGGGCCACCAACGTGCTGCGAACCGTGGGCAAGGGGGCGGCGATCGCCGTCCTCATCATCGACCTGCTCAAGGGACTGCTGGCAGTGCTGCTGGTAGCGCTGGTCTGGCCCCAGGTGGCGGCGCTGACCGCCCTAGATGCCCTCTGGCAGCCGTGGGTGGCGGTGGGGGCCGGGCTGCTGGCCCTGGTGGGTCACAGCAAATCGGTGTGGATTAACTTTACCGGCGGCAAATCGGTGGCCTCTGGCTTGGGGGTGCTAATCGGCCTGGCCTGGCCGGTGGCCCTGGGGGCGGCGATCGCCTTTGGTCTCTCCCTGGCCCTGAGCCGCATTGTGTCGCTGAGTTCGATAGTGGCGGCGATCGCAGCGGGCCTGCTCATGGTCGTCACGGGTCAGCCCCTACCCTATGCCGTGCTGGGCGCGCTGGGAGCGCTCTATGTAATTTTGCGCCACCGCAGCAACATCGATCGCCTGCTGGCTGGTACCGAACCGCGCCTAGGGCAGCAGCCCTCTGACCAAGGCGGCTAGCCCAACAGAGAAAATCCCCAGGAGCTAACTTGGCTAAAAGCTGCTCCTGGAGATTTTGCTTACAGGGAGTCGGAGAGTTGACAAAATTGGGTCAAACGTAGCATTTGACCGATCAACTGACCTTAGAGAGTCAGACCGGGGGGCAGAATAACCTGATCAATGGCGTGGATAACGCCGTTGCTGGCTTGGATATCAGGGGTGACCACCATGGCTTCGTTGACCATGACATCGCCAGTGGCTTCATCAACCTGAATGGAAATGGGGGTACCAGCGGCGGTGGGAACTTCACCCGTGGTTACTTCAGCGGCGGGCACTTCGTCCTGAAGCACGTGATAGGTCAGAACCTGACGCAGCAGATCCTGATTCTCAGGCAGCAGCAGTTCGTCGAGAGTACCTTCGGGCAGAGCCTCAAAGGCCTCGTTGGTGGGGGCAAACACGGTCACAGGGCCAGAGGCGCTGAGGGTCTCAGTGAGGTCAGCGGCCTCAATGGCTTCCACCAGAATGCTGAAATTTTCGTCGCTAGCAGCTACGTCAACCACGGTGTCACCTTCAGCCATGGGCTCAGTGCCAGTGGCGGGCTCTTCGGTGGCCATGGGGTCAGCACCGGGGGTGGTCTCCACAGCGGTGTCGGTGTTGCTAGGGCCGCAGGCAGCCAGCATAGCCGCTGCACCCACGCTTGCAAAACCAACCATCCAACGCTTTGCTTTAGAGGAACGAACAGTAGTCATCAAAAACAATCCTTACACTCAAAACTGCATAGATTCACGAAATCGGAGGCGAAGAACAAGCACGCCTCGCAAAGACGAAATCCTTAAAGCGCTTCGTTAAAACACTTAACGTACCTTAACGAGCGTTGTTGGCCGCTTCCTCTACCGCAGGGTAGAACCCAATGTTGCCGATCGCCGCCCAAAAAGATCTCTGCCCAGGGCTAAAACCCGGCTCGGGGATCGGGTCGCACGTCAGGCGCTACGCTCCTGGGTTGGGGGCGTCTGAGCTAGCGGTGGCTTCTTGGTCAAACTGCTGCTGGCGCTGCTGCTGTAGGGCTAACAAGATCTGCTGATGGCGATCGCGGCTAATCGGGTAGCGGTAGCAAAACCACAGCCCCACCGTCAGCAGCAGGGCGGGCAGCGGCCCAATCAGCAGGCGAATGGCGTTGAGGGCCGCCACGGGCTGGGTGGGGGCGTTAGCCAGGTACCCCGTCCAGCTCAGCAGCTGGCCCGAGATAAACAGCGCCAGGGCCAGCCCCAGCTTCTGCAAAAACACCAGGGCGCTAAAGTACAGCCCTTCCCGCCGCAGGCCGGTGTTGAGTTCATCGAGGTCGATCACGTCGGGCAGCATGGCAAAGGGCACTACGTAGAGGGTGGCTACCCCCATGCCCGCAATCACCCCCAGGGTATACATCCACACCACCTGGCCAGGCTGCACCGTGGCCAGCCCCCCCAGGGCGATCGCCGCCAGGGGTGCCCCCATCAAAAATACCGTGCGCTTGCCGGTGCGTTTGGTCACCCAGTCCCACACCCAGAGCATGGCGATCGCCGTGCCCTGCACCGCCAGAGCCATCTGGGCAAAATGGGTGGCGGGCAGTCCCATCCAG
The DNA here is from genome assembly GCA_019358835.1 of Tildeniella torsiva UHER 1998/13D. GTDB lineage: Bacteria > Cyanobacteriota > Cyanobacteriia > Phormidesmidales > Phormidesmidaceae > Nodosilinea > Nodosilinea torsiva. The sequence continues at coordinate 37,803 of JAHHIH010000033.1, read as the reverse complement.
GCCCCAACAAAGTAGGGCAGCATGGCGGCGGTCACCTGCACGCTCATCCAGCCGCAGAGGTAGAGGCCCAATACCTGGCGAAACGCGCTGTTGCGAAATACAGTGCGCAGCTGATTGAGCAGCGCCGGGGGAGCGGCGGCCCCAGCCAGCGAAGGGCGGCCTCGCTGCACCTGCCAGTAGCGCCGGTAGGTGCCCGCCACGCAAATGCCAATCACCACCAGGGCCAAACTGGCCGACAGCATCCCCAACAGCGCGTACTGGCGGGCCGGGTCGGCCACCCGCGCAAACACAATCTGGGCCATCACCAGGGCCAAAATGCTGGCCCCAATGCTAAACGCCGACTTCATGCCGATCAGGTCGGTGCGCTCGTCGTAGTCGTCGGCCAGCTCCGCCGCCAGGGCGGTATAGGGCAGCTGCACCGCCGTAAAGGCCGCAAAGGCAAAAATCGACAGCACAATGTAGTAGGCAAACACCCCCATCTGGGTTGAAAAGGGCGGCACCACCCACAGCAGCACCGAGCAAATCGCCAGGGGAATCACCCCGCCCAGCATCCAGGGAAAGCGGCGGCCCAGGGGCGATCGGGTGCAATCGCTCAGCCAGCCGATGATCGGGTCATTGATGGCATCCCACACGCGGCCAAACAGCAGCACCGAGCCCGCCAGCGCCGGGCTCAGCCCCGCCACGGTGGTAAAGAAATACAGCACAAAAAACGCCGACAGGCTGGCGGGCACCGCTGCCGCTAGCTCACCCACGCCGTAGAACACTTTGACCGAAAAAGGCAGGGGCGGTAGCTTAGCCAACGAACAGAACTCCAGGTCAATAGGGGATCATCATGCCATAGGTTCACCTGGGATGGCGGTTTTTGGGTGGTCGGGGCGATCGGGCAACGCGATAAGATAGCGGCGGCATTGTTTAGCGGGTGATAGAGCCACTATGACAACCCAGATAGCCAAGGTTGCCGCCGCCCTGCTGCTAGTCGTGGGCCTAGCCAGTGCCTGCGATCGCCAACCCCCAACCGCCACCTCGGCCCCTCTCGATACCCCCGTCGCCGAAGGGCCACCGCCACCCCCCGAAGGCGCTTTCTTAGCCCAAATGTCGCCCACCCAAACCAGCCAGCTCACCAGTCTAGGGATTGAGGTGGTGGTGCCGGGTCAGGTGCCGCCGTCCTTTGCGATCGCAGAAATGCGGGTTGACTCCAGCGACTCTGGCCCCGGCTACCTGGTGGTCTACCAAAACGACCGCAGCCAGTGCTTTGCCGTCGAGTTTGCCGCCGAGGGTGTTGGCGACCCCCCCGCCACCGAAAACCGTGTTCCCATTCAGCCGCCGCTGTTTGGCGACCAGGGCTACGGCCTCAACTATGGCCCCTTTGTCGAGGCCGATGTGCGGGCCGAGTTGCCCGACTCCAACCTGTTCACCGACTGGATGGTGGGGGCTTCTGGCGCTTACCGGCTGGTGGGGGCGACCTACATTAGCGGTCTATTTGAGTCGCTCCAGGCCTGCGAAGATGTCAGCCCCGAGGAAGCCGTGGCCCTGGCCGAATCGTTCACGGTGCTGACCGCCGATCCCATGGCTGATCCCCTTGGCGACGCTCCCTAAAGACGCTGAGGGGATGGCTTGATCCCGCGGCGGCGGTAGAGTTGCTGCCCACGTCAGATCCGGTTCCGGTATCGTGCGAGAATGAATTTTTATAAATGGCAATCTTAGATTAGGACGTTTGGCATGGCCGAGATTCAATTTGCCCGTGGCGTTGCAGAACCGGTAATTCCTGATGTGCGGCTCACTCGCGCCAAGGATGGCTCCGACGGCACGGCCACCTTTTACTTTGACCATCCCCAGGCGCTCTCCCAGCAGGAAGGGGTGGAAATCACCGGTATGTACTTGGTGGATGAAGAGGGCGAGCTGGTCAGCCGCGAGGTCAATGGCCGGTTTGTCAACGGCGAACCCGCGGGCATTGAGGCCACCTACATCATGAAAAGCGAAGCCGAGTGGGATCGCTTTATGCGGTTTATGAACCGCTACGCCGAGCAAAACGGGCTGGGCTTTACCAAGAGCTAGGTGCGACCCCGGCCATGGCCCATCCCCAAGCATTAGGCAGACCGGTGCGCTGCGCGGTAGTCACCGTGAGCGACACTCGCACCGTTGAGAGCGATCGCAGCGGGCAACTCCTGCAAACTCTGCTGGCCGAGGCGGGCCACCAGGTGAGCGACTACCGCATTGTGCCCGACGAGCCGCAGCAGATTCGCCCGCTGTGCCAATCCCTGGCCGCGCAGGTTGACTGCATCATTCTCACCGGGGGAACGGGCATTGCCCCCCGCGACACGACGTATGATGCGATCGCCGCCCTGCTAGAGAAAACCCTGCCAGGGTTTGGCGAAATCTTTCGCCAGCTCAGCTTTCAGGAGATTGGCTCCCGCGCCATCGCCTCCCGCGCCGTGGCCGGGGTCTACCAATCCACCCTAATTTTTTCACTGCCGGGGTTGAGCAAAGCGGTAACCCTGGCCATGGAGTCGCTGATTTTGCCGGAGCTGCCGCACCTAGTTAGCCTGATGCAGGGCTGAATTGGCCTACCCAGGTTTTGGATGGGTGAGCAATTGAACGTGGCTTCTGGTGAGGAGGTTGAAAGGTTCGAAGGTTCAAAGGTTGGAAGGTTCAAAGGTTCGGACTTGGTAACCTACCAACGTGCCAACCTTCCAACTTGCTGACCTGCTAACCTGCCAACTTGCCAACCTCCCCACCAAACCCCTCACGCTATCGTCTATTCACCCCCCTATGACCTCAGCTACTTCGACTCAGTGGGCGCGTCTGCTCAAAAACCAGGGCAATTGGGTAGGGTCATTTACCCAGGTGTCGCCAACGGGGGAAATTTTGCAGGACACCCCCTCGGAGGTGGCGCTGATTCCCCTCAACGAGGGCAACACCATGCGCCAGGAGATTCGCAAGTTTTCCCCTGGTCAGCCCCCCAGCGAAACGGTGCTGGAATACAGTTCTTTGGGGCGGGGCGTGCTGTTTTTCGAGACCGGTGCCTTTTCTCAGGGGTCGATTCAGCGCAGCCCAGTGAGCGAGTTTGGGGCCGAGTTGGGGCTGATCTACAGCAGCGAGCGTCTGCGGGTGGCTCAGATTTTTCCCAGGCAGCCAACTCTGGGCAGCCTGACGTTAATTCGCGAGCATTTGGCGGGTACAGAACCCACACCGCGCCCCGCGCTGACGGTGGATGAGCTGATTGGTATTTGGGTGGGGGAGGCGACTACGGTGTTCCCCGACTGGCAGCCCCAGCAGTCGATGGCGACTCGGCTAGAGATTCAGCGAGAGGGCGATGGTCTTCGACCGGTTTACAACCAACGCAACCTTACCCAAACCCTCACCTTCGGCAACAGCCCCGCCATTCAGTCCCAGGGTCGGCTGGCGGGCTCGACTTTGCGGTTTGAGCAGGGCAGCCAGCCTGTTACCGTTTTACTGTTGCCAGGGGGAGCTTCGGCCACCTTTCCCACCGAGGTTCAGTCGGGGCAGCCGCTGTTTTTGGAAGCGGGCTGGCTGATTACCCCAACTCTGCGGCAGCGGCTAATTCGCACCTATAGCGCCCAGGGCACCTGGGAAAGCCTGACCCTGGTAACAGAACAAAAGACGAGTGCCTAAATCCAGCTGGGAATGCAAAGACTTGCCTCGCCATCCCCAGCCATAATAGAGCCAGCGCTATTCCTGGCAACTCTATGGCGAAACTCTGGCCCTATGCCACCCCCGGCATTCCCGACCACCTGTTCGAGCAGCTGCCCGGCATTCCCCTCAGCAGTCGGGAGGTGCGGCTGCTGCTGCTGGGCTATCTGCGCCTCAAGCCCAAAGACGTGCTGTGGGATATTGGCGCGGGCACCGGCACCCTGGCAATTGAGGCGGCGCTGATGTGCCCCGGCGGCAAGGTGGTGGCCGTCGAGCGCGACGAGGATGTGGCCGATTTGATTCGGCGCAACTGCGATCGCTTTGGCCTCAGCAATGTGCAAGTTATCCAGGGTAGCGCCCCCGGCTGCCTGAGCGAGCTGCCCCACCACCCCGACTGCATTTTCGTCGAAGGCGGGCGCAACCTCAAAGACATTTTGCTGGCCGCTTGGGACTACCTACCGTCGCTGGGGCGGGTGGTGGTGACGGCGGGAAATCTGGAAACCCTCTACGTGGTGTCAGAAACCTTTGCCCAACTGCGGGTGCGCAACATTGAGGCAGCCCAGCCCGCCGTCAACCGCCTAGAAACCAAGGGCAACTACCAGGTGTTTACGGCGGTAGACCCAATCTTCATTCTCAGCGGCGAAAAGTACGAGTAATCTACGTTCTGCTGGGTTTGTTAGGGCAAATGCCATTTGCCCCTACAGGGCTTGTTCCGCTTACCCACCTACCCATCCACCCACTTACCCTTCTACCCTCGGCCAAAAGCCGCTGGCATAGAGCGCCGCCTGGGTGCGATCGCGCAGCCTCAGCTGGCTCAAAATGCTGGTGACGTGGTTGCGCACCGTGCGCTCAGAAATGTAGAGCGCCTGGGCAATTTCGCGATTGCTGAGGCCGTTGCTAATCAGCTTTAGCACCTCCTGCTCACGGGGCGACAGTGCCGCTAGCTCAGGAGGAATCAGCGTTTCGGGTAGGTCAGCGGGATACTGGGTTTTTTCGAATAGCCCTGGCCCCATGTGGGTGTAGCCCTGGTGCACGGCGCGAATGGCGATCGCCAGCTGGTCAACCGGGGTCTGCTTCAGCAAGTAGCCCTTAGCCCCATAGCGCATGGCCTGCTGCACATATTCGTCATCGTCGAAGGTGGTGAGCACCAAAATTTTCACCCCCGGAAAGGCGTCGCAGATCTGGCGGGTGGCGGCGACTCCATCCACCTGGGGCATGCGTACATCCATCAGCACTACGTCGGGCTGGTAGGGGGTGGTGTAGAGGGCGGCGACCTGTTCTACCGCCTGCTGACCGTTTTCAGCTGTGCCCACCACGGTGAGGTCAAATTGAGCCTCAAGCAGGTTGGCCAGCCCCTGGCGGATGATGGTTTGATCGTCAACGAGTAGGAGGCGGATCATGGGTGGGTGAGTAGGTGGGTAGATGGGTGGGTGAGTGAGGGGGAAGTTTTGAGTTTTGAGTTTTAAGTTTTGAATTAGGGAGATAGGGGAAGCAGGGATATGAGGGAGATGGGGAAGGTGGGGGAAATAGGGGAATGAAGTAGGGTGCAGTCGTGATAGCACTGCACCGATTCCTGCACCGAGCCCTAGGCGGGGTGGTCGATCGCCGCAGGGAGGGGCAAAATTACGCTGATGCGGCAGCCGGCGTTGGGGGCGCTCCAGATTTGGCAGGTGCCGCCGAGGGCGATCGCTCGTTCGTGCATGCCTCGTAGGCCAAAGCCTGTGGTGTTTTTGCTGGGGTCAAAGCCCTGGCCGTTGTCGAGCACTTGGAGGTAAACGCGGCTGGGTTTGGCCCCTAGCTTGACCTGCACGGCGGTGGCCTGGCTGTGCTTCACGGCGTTGGTCATCGCCTCCTGCACAATGCGAAACAGGGCCAGCTTGGTATCATCGGGCAGGGTTTCAGGCAGCTCGACGGAGCAATCAGCTCCCATGCCCGCCGATTTACACAATTCGTCCACCAAAAGGGGTACCGCTGTAGTCAGCGATTGTCCCTGTAAGGGGCTGTTGCGCAGGGCAGAAACTGACTTCGACACGTCTCGCAGGGTTTGGTAGGCCGAGTCTTTGGCGCTGGCGAGGTAGCCGCGGGACTGGTCGGCCTGGGCGGGCAGGTAGAGCAGGGCATTCTCTAGCAGAATGGTTTGAGCGGTAAGGGCGTGGCCGAGGGAATCGTGAATTTCGCGGGCAATGCGGTTGCGCTCTTGCAGGGTGGCCTGGCTTTCAACCCGCGTGGCGTAGGCTCGCAGCTGCTCGTGGGCGATCGCCAGCTCCTGCTGACTTTGGTAAACCGACAGCAGCGCATTCACCAGCAGCGACACAAACACCAGCACCAATCCAAACACAATCATGGCGTTGGTTTGCAGCACGCTGATTCGCCACTGCTCGGGGGGAGAGCCCAGCTGCAAAGAAATATCCTCAAGGGGTGGCATGCTCCCGTGGGCCAGAGCCACAACTCCGTGCAGAACAAAAATAATGGCCACTACCCCCACCTGGCCCCAGGTTTTAAAGCGCTGGCAGCTGCGCACCACTACCACCAGCCCTAGCAGCGGCAAAATACGCATCAGGGATGAAAAAGCGCTGCCAACCAGCAGCAGTCCCACCAGCAGCACCAGCTCCAGGGCCGTGTGCGCCACCCGGTGAGGGCGCCGCTGCGGATGCCATAGCCCGATGAGACCTAGCAGGGCGATGGTCAATAGCTCTAGCCAAGTACTCCCCTTCCCCGGCATTAAAAAGAATGAAGGCAGGGTTAAAAATAGAGCGATGCCGAGCAGCACCCACTCGACGTAGAGTAGTTGCCGCAGTGGTGAGGGATGGCTCAGGTCAGCCCCAGACAATTCCCTTGGGCGGGCGGGCTTTGATCCTCGTAGAAACGCAAATTTCACTACAGCGGCGTCCAAAAAAGCTGGCTGTTTCAACTGTACAGGCCGTCAATCGGCGGTGACCAGGGGCTGACATCCCGTTGCAGCCCAGCTTTGGTAGGACAAATCTCCTAGCTCCAGGGCACTATTCCAGCGACATTTGCCCCAGAAAGTTTGGGAGCTTTGCTTCAGGCGCGGGCCAAGGGCGGCTCCTTAGGATGGGGCTAACCCAATTGGGTTGGTTGTGTGTTTCAACTTTTCACTTCCTAAACATCACTCCCCGTTGTCCTTGGTCTCAGTGTTGGGGCCAAGGGCAGCTTTCCTAACTGCGGTTGTAGCTAGAGAACCTATGACAGACTATTTTTCGACTACCCCGGTCACGGAGGAGTCATCGCCTGATCCTGATCTTGGTGGATCGGTGGCAAAGCCAAAGCGCTGGCCCCTGGGGATCTGGCTGCTAGCGCTGCTAGGGCTGCTGGGGTTGGTGCTAATCGTTGGGCCTCGGGTGGGGCTATTGACGCCGCCCAAACGCGAAGCGGCGAGCCGTGACCTCAACGCTGTGACCCAGCCAGTCGAAACCGCCGACCTGACGGTGCGGGTCGAGGGGCGGGGCAGCGTAGTGGCGGTCACTACGGTGAATCTCAGCCCTAAGACCACGGGGCGATTGGAGGCGCTCTACGTCGATCAAGGAGCCACGGTAGCGGCTGGGCAAGTGCTAGCCCGCATGGAAGGGGGCACGCTGGAGGCCGAGTTGGCCCAGCGGCGCGCCCAGCTGGCCCAGGCTGAGGCTGAATACGATCGCACCGTGGCGGGCAATCGGCCTGAGGCGATTCGTCGGGCTGAGTCGCAGGTGGCGTCGGCACAGTCGCAGGTGGAACTGGCAGTGAGTCAGCGCGATCGCTTTCGAGACTTAGCGGCCCAGGGGGCCATTTCTCAAAACGAGCTAGATCAGTACGAAACTGAGGCCCGCAATGCTGAGGCCAGCCTGAGCGAAGCCCAGCAGCAGCTGGCTGAAACCGCTAGTGGCGCTCGCCCGGAAGAGATTGCGGCGGCGGCGGCGGCGGTGGCAGCGGCTAAGGCCCAGGTTGAGATCGTTGCCACTCAGCTGGGTGAGGCGACGATTCGGGCTCCGTTTGGTGGGGTGGTGACGCAGACCTATGCGACTGTGGGGGCGATCGTGACGCCGACGACCAGTGCCTCGGCGACGGCTTCGGCGACCTCTAGCTCAATTTTGGCGCTGTCGTCGGGGCTGGAGGTAGAGGTGGAGGTGTCGGAGGCGAGCATTGGCCAAGTGGCGGTGGGGCAGGTGGTGGAGATTGTGGCGGATGCTTTTCCGCAGGAGACGTTTAAGGGTCGGGTGAAGCGGGTTGCGCCGGAGGCGTTGATTGAGAATAATGTCACGGTGTTTCAGGTGACGGTGGAGCTACAAACGGGGCTGGATCGGCTGCGGTCGGGGATGACGGTGGCGGCGACGTTTGTGGGTGAGACGGTGGCGGACGCGCTGATGGTGCCGACGGTGGCGATCGCGACTGAGGATGGTCAGCTGGGGGTGCGGGTGGCGGATGGGTTGGGCAATCCGATTTTTCGGCCAGTGACGGTGGGGTTGACGCAGGGGGGGAAGACGCAGATTTTGACGGGGGTGGAGGGGGGCGATCGCATTTTTTTAGATATGCCGCAGGAGGGGGGGCGATCGAGGTTTAGTCCGCCGTCGCCGCCGCCGGGTTAGTTATTGGGTAGCGGCGCATAGCGGATCGGCTGCTGAGGCCATTTCGCAGGCCCCAGACCGTAGGGTGCATTCGCGAAGCAATGCACCAACGCTGAATTGAATCACCCAACAAGTCGTCGCGGCGCACAGTTGGGGGCGAAAGCCAGATCTGCTGCCGGGGCCATTTCGCTGGCCCCAGACCCCCATCGAGAAGGGCGTTCCGCCGCCCTTCACCCTACGGAAAGGAGTTATTGATCATCGGTTTAAACCTCCATTCTGCGAATGAGCCTGTGGTCAACTGCGATCGACCTCATCTCGTATCCCTATCTCCCTCACACACTCATCTACCCACTTACTCACCCACTCCTATGTCTCTCAACATTCTCGAAAACGCGACAATGGCGGTCAAAACCTTGAACGCTAACCGGATGCGGAGCGGTCTGACGATGCTCGGCATTGTGATTGGCAATGCGTCGGTGATTGCGATGGTGGCGGTGGGGCAGGGGGCGCAGAGGTTTGTGACGCGGCAGTTTGAGGCGTTGGGGACGAATGTGCTGTTTGTGACGCCGGGGGATGCGCAGCGGGGGCCGCAGGCGAGGGTGGCGCGGGCAAATACGCTGACGCTGGCGGATGCAAGGGCGATCGCGGCGGAAGTGCTGGCGATTCAGGCGGTGTCGCCGGAGAAGAGTGAGCGGCTGCGGGTGACGCAGGGTACGGCTGAGACCCAGGCCAATGTGATTGGCACCACGGCAGACTATCCGGTGGTGCGAAATGTGACGGTGGATCGGGGGCGGTTTTTGCACCCGGTGGATGCTCAGGGGGGGCTAACGGTGGCGGTGCTGGGCAGCGAGGCGGCGAAGATTTTGTTTGGCAGCCAAGACCCGCTCAATCAGAGAATTCGCATTGACGGGGTGGGCTTTACGGTGGTGGGGGTGGCGGCGGAGCGGGGGTCTTCGTTTGGGCAAAACCAGGATGAGGCGATCTATATTCCTATTGAGGCGATGGTGAGCCAGATTACGGGGCTGGAGGTGGGGCAGACCAGCCCCACGGTGCAGACGATCGCCGTGTCGGCCCGCAGCGAGGCGGATACCAGCGCTGCCCAGTATCAAATTACTAACCTGTTGCGCCTGCGCCATGAGTTGCGCAACCGAGCCGACGACTTTACGGTGCAGAGTCAGCAAGAATTGCTGTCTACGGCGGCTAGTGTATCCGACATTTTGGTGCTGCTGCTGGGGTTTACGGCCAGCATTTCGCTGCTGGTGGGGGGCATTGGCATTATGAACATCATGCTGGTGTCGGTCACCGAGCGCACCCAAGAGATTGGCCTGCGCAAGGCGATTGGGGCCAAGGGCGCAGACCTGATGGCCCAGTTCACCATTGAGGCGGTGATTTTGGCGGTGACGGGCGGCCTGGTGGGAATCGTGTTTGGCGCTGGTGGCGTTGGGCTGGTGGCGTTGCTGAGCCCGCTGGAGGCGGGGGTGAGCTGGGTGGCGATCGCCCTTTCCTTCTCAGTTTCCGGCGGCATTGGTCTGGTGTTTGGCATTTTGCCCGCCCGCCGCGCCGCCCAGCTCGACCCTATCGTTGCCCTGCGGAGCTAAACTATGGCCCTGATAGAACTCGATCGCGTCAGCAAAACCTACGGCAGCGGCGAACTCACTGTCCACGCCCTACACCCCGTTAGCCTCACGATCCAGGCCGGGGAATACTGCGCCATTGTGGGGCCATCGGGGTCAGGAAAATCGACGGCGATGGCCATTCTCGGTTGCCTCGATCGCCCCACCGGAGGCACCTATCGCCTTGACGGCCACCCGGTAAACCGCCTAGCAGCCGACGCCCTAGCCGAAATCCGCAACCGCACCCTGGGCTTTGTGTTTCAGCAGTTTCACCTGCTGCCCCAGCTCAGCGCCTTAGAGAATGTGATGCTGCCGATGGTCTACGCCAACCTGCCCAAAGCCAAACGCCGCTCTCGCGCCACCCGCGCCCTGCAACGAGTGGGCCTCGGCAACCGCCTCCACAACCGCCCCAACCAGCTCTCTGGCGGACAACAGCAGAGAGTTGCGATCGCCCGCGCCATCGTGAACCGCCCCAAACTCCTGCTCGCCGACGAACCCACCGGAGCCCTCGACTCCCAAACCAGCCAGAGCATTATGCAAATCTTCGCCGACCTCAACCGCGAAGGCATGACCCTGGTAATGGTCACCCACGATAAGGAAGTGGCCGGCATGTGCGATCGCACCATCACCTTCCGCGATGGCCAAATCATTGCCGACTCCCGCTCCCCAGCCACTAGCCCCACAGGATCTACCAACCAACTCATCCGCAAAACAGAAGTTTAAACCGATGATCAGCCAATCCTTTCCGTCGGGTCCAGGGCGGCGGAGCGTCCCTGGTCGATGGGGGGCTGGGGCCAGCGAAATGGCCCCAGCAGCAGATCTGGCTTTCGACCCCAATTGTGCGCTGCGCAAGCGCAAGGGCTTACACAAACAATGCTACAGATTTTGCACTGGGCGCATGCCATGCGCCCCTACAGATGGATCTGGCAGCAGCGCTATTCAATCCGCACAATCTTGGTCATAATCACCATCCACTGATCGGGCTTTTCGACTGCATCACCCCCACCCTGCGGCACAGGAATAGGATCGCTCCAATCATTCGGATCAGCGTAACCAAAGCTGTGGAGAATCTTGATCGTGCGATCTATGGCGGCAAGGCTGCCGTAAAGCATATGCCGCACCTTCTCAGGTGTTTGGGGCCGGGTGCCTCCGTTATTTGCACCAGACTTGGGTGGCAGCGGTAGAGACCGGGCCTTTTGATCATCGCTGGCGTCGGGTTCGAGATATTCAAACATCGGTTCTGTTTCCTTTAGTGATGGGAAGAAAACAGAACGCGAAAACCCTAGCCACCCGCAGATGCAGTGCAAACTGGGGTGGCTAAGGTACGATTCCCTTAGCCTCGCAATCTGCTCGGTAGATTTGCGGGGTTAGCTGTCTGTTGGTGGTGTCAGCACCTTCAGGCAGCGCCAAGATTTTCGAGTTCTGTGTGGTTACCGTTCTAGCAGAACAGTTGGTTTAATAGAATAGTGGTGCGATCGGATTAAGTCAACCGTAGTTGTCAGATTGGTTGGGGGCTGAAGATTTGCTGAAGGAAACTGCCTACCTGCCCACGAGAGTTTACTATGCAGAACAGCAGAACAAGTCAGAGTAGAGAACTCCTGTAAGGACGTTGGTAAATGGAATTTGACAATAAAGAGAAGTTAGAAAATCTGAGAACAGAGTACATTGCTTTACGAGCCGAAATTCTTCAGGCTGACAATATTTGTCTACTTATGATGGGTTACTTAGTTGCGGGTTTTGGCCTACTGTACTCAGTACAACTAGAATGGCTCGTAAGCCTTTTAGCTTTCGTTAGTCTATGTTATTTTACAGAGAAGCGCTTCAGCATACGCAAAATTGCATCTTTCGTTTCCACTGAGGTTTGCAGAGACGATAGCGGCTTTATGTGGGAAAGACATGTTCAGAATTTACGTACAACAGGAAAGCTTCGTCCGTTTGTAGTTTTGCGCCCTTACAATGCAGAATTGATAATCTGTTGTTTCATCGCTGTTTCACCAGTTTTTAATGGGATTTTAACTGAATTAACTCTGTTTAGTGCAAATGCTATTTTTTGGCTTTTGTTTGCATTTCTCACAGTTATTTTATCTGTTGTTAACGCAGTGAAATATCATCAAATTTAGGGTGAATACAAGCCTTAAAGAAGCATCGGCAATTTTACTCCATCCGTTCTGCCTCAAGTTATAGAAGACCTAAATCAGCTCTATACTATGACGAAAAAAGCCTTTCGATAAAGCTTTGAGTTTTGGTCAGAGATAAGGGGGTGCATTCAACTTTTGAAAATTCGGCTGCAAACTTGCCCACCTTGTCCCCTGAATTCTGCTTCCTGATGAAGAAAGGAAGCCGGATCTCCAGATTACCGCTTTTTCTCCAGGTGCAAGGTGTCAACGCCGTCACACTTCCAGCACGCGCTGAATCCGGCGCTCTAGCTGATCGAGATCCAGCCCACCCTCATCGCGGCTGATGCGGCGCACCGTCGAGTTAACCTTCGACAAATCTTCGAGCAGATCAGTCAAAATTTCCTGCTGCTGCCTCGACTGAATCACCTCACGCGGCTCCTGCACCAAATCGCGCACGATGGTGTCTTCTGCCCGCGAGGCCACCACCGGGTCAGTGTGCCCTTCCAAATATACAAACGTCCTCCGCCCAGGCCCGCGCTCCTCCTCCACCGGCTGAAGCGATGTCACCTGATCCGATCGCACATACTTACCAAAGCCCAAGTGCACCAACACCGACGATTGAATCTTCATACTGCCGATTACGTCTACTATCGCTATATCCCCATGATAAAGATTTTGCCGAATCGCTAGAAGCAAAGCCAGGAGAGGATTCTACGGTATTTTAGGTAGGGTTTTACGCGACGTTTCTACAGGTGGCAAAATGCCCTTTCCAACGCAGCATCCCAGCCGCCACGTGTGGGATTTTTGGTATCACTTTGACCCGCAGAGCAAACTCTTTCACGTGTTTTATCTCAATGCCGATCGCAACCTAGTTCCATCGGAGCAGCACCACTTCGCCGCCTGCGTGGGCCATGCCACCACCACCGATTTTGTCATCATCGACTGGGGCGACGAGGGCAGTTTCGACGTGCTAAAACCTCCCCTAGGCCACTGGGCAAACACCTGCATTTGGAGTGGCGATATTATCAAAGCCAAAAACAGCTATCTCATGTTCTACACATCAAGAGACCGCCATCAAGACGACGGCATGACCCAAAGCATAGGCGTTGCCTACACCAGCGATTTATTCGCTAATCAGTGGCATTTCTCTGACACCCAGCTAAAGCCAAAATTCTTTTACCAAACCCGAGGCATTGCCGACGATCTCACCATCCATGCCTGGCGAGACCCATTTTTGTTTCGGCATCGAGAGAGTGGCCAAATTTTTATGCTGGTGTCGGCCAAAATGCAGTATGGCCCGATCGGAAAGAGTGGCGCGATCGCCCTACTGCAAACCACCGAAGCCGACTTTGCCCAGGTGGTTCGCGGCGATCGCGAATGGCAATACCTAACTCCGCTCTTAGCGCCCGACTGCTACGCCGAAATGGAAGTGCCCCAGCTCTATCGCCATGCCCACGGCAGCGATGAATTGGTGTTCTCCTGCTGGGCCAAGTACGATTTTTCACCCGTCACCGGGGGCACAGGCGGGTTTCAGGGCGTTACCCTTCCCCAGAGCTGGATGGAGGATCGCGATAATCAAAGACCCACCCGAGAGGTCGTTGGCGCAGCCTCTCCAAGCGAGAATCGCACCCCATCCTTCCCCGCCAGCACATCTGTTCGGGTGCTAACCCCAGAGGTCCAGGGGCTCTATGCCTGTCGAATTGTGCCTGAGCTGGATGGCGCGATCGTTGGCTTTGACATTCAGACAGGCGGCATTCGCTCTAGCGGCATCCACACCAACCTGGCCACCGTGGATCGTGACTTTTCAGATTTAGCGGTTTGACCTTCGTCAGCGCCCTGAGAGTCCCCAATAGCACGACCATTACGCGCAGGTGCTACTGCTGGCTTCGACTCCGCTCAGCCAGCAGTAGTGCGTAGTCTCTTCGCAATGACTTGGTGCTGGGAACGCCAGGTTGCTTGATATATATCAGTCATATATATCAATAAATATATATCCCCACCCACCTACGCCCATTCAGCCATCCCATACCCCCCGGTCTGAACCGACTGTAGTAGGATCTGGACATCTCAGCGCCAGCACCCAACCCAATGCAGAATTCAGGCTTTTTTCGCAGCGCCCAGCAGTGGGTTTCTCGTACCCCCGAGCGCGCGCTCAACCAGGCCTACGAAGCCGCCCAAATGATTGAGGCGATTGAGCGCGAGTACTTTGGCGGCAACCCCATCTCGCCCCGCTACGGCAACTACGGCGACAGCGCGATCGCCTACTTCCAGGGCGAGCTAAAAAAATACCTGAATCTGATCAAAGTTCGCATGGCCGTGTTTCGGGCCAGCCGCTCGGTGGTGCGAGTCAGCGACCCCAGAATGACCGAGGTGCAGCTGCCCGCCGCCGGGGACGAGCTGGCCGTCAGCGTAATTGATCAGCAGGCGATGTTTTTTCGCAAGCTCCAGCTCATCGACGACGTGCTGGCCCGCTACGCCAACCTCGACGCCAGCCCCGAGCGGGTGATTACCCTCGACAATGGGGTCAGCGGCAGCCTAGAGCCCGCCCCCTCTGCCCAGGTGCTGCGATCGCGGGCCGACCAAGCGCGAGATAAACAGCTGCTAACCGGCCAGACTGGGGCGGTCAACACCCCGCCCGAAGACGGCACCCGAGCAGCGGGCCTCTCCGACCGGGTCAACGTGCTGCCCCGCTCCATCCTCCGCACCGTCGATCGCATTCGCCAAGACCTCGACCCCAACGCCGAGCAGGAAATAGTCAAAGAGTTCCGCAACTCCAAAGCCAAAACCACCGCCGCCATTCGGTTTGTGCTGCTGCTGGTGATTGTGCCGCTGCTGACCCAGCAGTTTACCAAAGCCTTTATCGTCGGGCCGATCGTCGATCGGGTGCGGGCCGGGGGCGAAGAGGTTGAAGTCTTTCTCAACCCTGAAATGGAAGAAGAAGCCCTCCACGAGCTTCAGCAGTTTGAAGAGCGCCTGCGCTTTGAGGTGCTGATCGGCAAAGTCCCCGCCCTGTCAGAACTCAACATCGAAGAGCGCGTCCGCGCCAAAGCCACCGAAGTTGAGGAAGATTACCGCGATCGCAGCGCCAGCGCCGTCAAAAACGTATTCTCTGACATCCTGGCCGCGATCGCCTTCGCCCTGCTGCTGATCTACCGCAAGCAAGACGTAGCCAACATCAAAGCCTTCATGGATGAGATCGTCTACGGCCTCAGCGACAGCGCCAAAGCCTTCATCATCATTTTATTCACCGACACCTTCGTCGGCTTCCACTCTCCCCACGGCTGGGAGATCCTCCTAGAAGGCCTCTCGCGACACCTCGGCCTCCCCGCCAACCGCGACTTCATCTTTCTCTTTATCGCCACCTTCCCAGTGATCCTCGACACCATCTTCAAATACTGGATCTTCCGCTACCTGAACCGGATCTCGCCCTCGGCGGTAGCGACCTATAAGAATATGAATGAGTAGGGAGTGGGGAGTAGGGGGTGAGGGGTGTGGGTGTGTGGGTGAGGGAGATGGGACTGGGAATGTCATGTGAGGCCGATCGCAGTTGCCCACAGGCCGATTTGCAAAACAGAGGTTTAAACCGATGATCGCTCACTCCTTTCCGGGAGGTGCAGGACGACGGAACGTCCTGCTCGTAGGCCGGAGGCCGCGCGAAGCCCGGGGTCTGGGGCTTGCGAAATGGCCCCAGCGGTAGACCTGGCTTTTGATCGAGATTATGCGCCGCGATCGCTCCGCAACTACAGATACTGCATTGGGCAAACGCCATTTGCCCCTACAGTAGGGCGATCGCATCTATCCCCGCCCTCATCCCCAGGCTCTACCGCCAAGCAGAACCAAATTCTCTCATCAGAAATTAAAATTTCACAAAAATACGATTGATTCCTACCTCACCAGCGAGACAATCTGCCCACAGTTAAGATAGCCCTAGCGATTGATAGCTCTGATACCTACCCTATCAACAGCAGCTTGTTATGCTCAAACTGCTGCCCCCACAACTTGCCCAGGCGCTAAACTCTAAGCGTGTCGTTCAACATGGCTCAAGCTCCCTCTCCCCAAGGACACCCCCGTGTTTGAGTACCTCCCCCCCCTCAACGCCCACAACCTGCCCTACCCCGACACCATTCACCCCATCGTGGTGCACTTCGTCATTGCCATGGCCCTATTCGCCTTCGTGTGCGACGTAATCGGCTACTTCACCCAAAATCCCCGCTACTTCGAAGTCAGCTGGTGGAACATGGCCTTCGCCACCGTCTCCATTTTTATCGCCGTCATCTTTGGCCAGGTAGAAGCTGGCCTAGCGACCCCCTACCTACCCTCCGCAGAATCCACCCTCAACCTGCATACCATCCTGGGCTGGTCACTGTCGGGCATCATCGCGGCCATTACCGGCTGGCGCTACGTACTGCGCCTGAACGACCCCAAAACCATCCCGATCGCCTACCTGGGGGCCGGGGCACTGCTCACCGGGCTAGTGTTTTTTCAAACCTACCTGGGCGACAAACTGGTGTGGATCTACGGCCTGCACACCGTTGAGGTAGTCGAAGCCGTTCGCGGCGGAGTGCTCTAATGAACGACGATCTCCTCAACCAGATGGCCGACCAATTGGGGGCCAACGGGCTGCCCTACTACCTGCCCATTCACCCCAACCTGGTGCACTTGACCTTGGGTCTGTTTATTGTCGCCATCAGCTTTGATATCGTAGGGGCACTGTTTCCCTTAGAGAAGCGGGTGTTCAAGTTTCTGGCGGTGCCCGCCACTCGGTCTAATTTCTTTGATGTGGGCTGGTTCAATATTGTGGCGGCGGCAGTAATCACCTTCCCCACCGTGGCGGCAGGGTTTTACGAAATGCTGCTGGCCCAACCCGCCAGCGACGAGATCAGCGACTGGGGTTTAGGCAGCCTCGAAACTATGCTCTGGCACGGGGTCGGCGGCGTGCTGCTGCTGGCGCTGATTGTGGGCATGGCCATCTGGCGCGGCTTTCAGCGCTACGCCTGGCGTAAAGATCGGGCGCGACAGGTGCAGTGGTCGTACCTGCTCACCGGCCTCGGCGTGTTTGTGCTGATGTTTGCCCACGGCACCCTGGGGGCGCACCTGGCCGGTGAGTTTGGCGTTCACATTAGCGCCGACATGCTGCTGCGGGCCGGAGAAGACTTATCGACCTTGAATGTACTGTTGCCCAGGGGGCTCTAGATCGTGATGAACATTCGGGTACTGCTTAGACTGGCCGCCCTGGCCGGTATCATGGCCCCCATCAGCCTTTGGATTGGGCAGCTATCCTACTCGTGGATGCCTGAGCCCGCCTCCGCCGAAGCCCTGCTGGTAGACGATTTATTCAGCTTCCTCACCACCCTGGGCACCTTTATCTTTTTGGGCGTAGTGGGGACGCTGCTGTACTCAGTGCTGTTTCAGCGGGCGGCCCGGTATGACGAGGGCGACGGCCCCCCCATCGAAGGCAACCTGACGCTGGAGATTGTGTGGACGGCCATCCCCATCGTGCTGGTGATTTGGATTGCGGGCTACAGCTACAAGATCTACGACGAAATGGGCATCTTGGGGCCGATGGAGCACATGCATATGGGAGAAGCCATTGCCGCCCCCCTCACCACCCAGGCATCCACAGAACCCGAACCCATCGAAGTCCACGCCCGCCAGTGGGTGTGGGAGTTTTACTACCCCGAGGCGGGGGTCACCAGCACCGAGCTGCACCTGCCCAACAACACCCGCGCCAAGCTGGCCCTCACCTCCGAGGATGTGCTGCACGGCTTCTTTGTCCCCGCCTTTCGGGTCAAGCAAGATATTATCCCTGGTCGGAAAATCGACTTTGAGTTCACCCCCATTCGCGAGGGCGTCTACCGCCTGCGCGACTCGCAGTACAGCGGCACCTACTTTGCCGCCATGCAGGCCAACGTGGTAGTCGAATCGCCCGAAGCTTACCAACAGTGGCTGCACGATGTTGCTGCTCGTTCACCGCAGCCCGGCCTCAACCCCTCCTACGACGAGTACCAGGTCAAGGTCGAAAACCGCGAGAACCGCCCCGGCTGGAAAACCGTCACCCCTGCCCCAGCTCCCCTGGTCAACTTTCCCGGTTCCCCCGAGCTACCTGTGCCCAGGCTCTGATCTCGCCGCCCTATTCCCCAACGGTGGGTTACGGCGGCCCCTGATGAATCTGTCTCCAGCCCCACCCCCGACCGCCTAACCTACCCTACGACTTCCTATCCAACCTACGCGAATTCAGAACTTCTCCACTCCTCCACCTCCCTTATCTCCTCTACCTTCCCCCTGCTCCCCACTTCCCCATGACTGATCTCTCCCTCGAAACCGCCCCCAAGCGCGAACAGCCCGTCCCTGGTGAACCGGAAAACTGGCGGCGGTTTTTTAGCTTTAGCACCGACCACAAAGTCATCGGCATTCAGTACATGGTTGTCGCCTTTGTGTTCTTTCTAATCGGCGGCTTTCTCGCCATGGTGATGCGCGGCGAGCTGATCACCCCAGAGGCCGACCTAATCGATCGCACCGTGTACAACGCCCTGTTCACCATGCACGGCACCATCATGCTGTTCATGTGGACGTTTCCAGTGCTCAACGGCCTGGCCAACTACCTGGTGCCCCTGCAAATCGGCGCTCGGGATATGGCCTTCCCTCGGCTGAATGCGGTGGCATTTTGGCTGGTGCCGGTGTTTGGAGTGATCTTGATGGCCAGCTTTTTGGTGCCCGGTGGCCCAGCCCAGGCAGGATGGTGGTCTTACCCGCCTGTGAGCCTGCAAAACCCCACGGGGAACCTGATCAACGGCCAGTTTTTGTGGATTTTGGCGGTGGCTCTCTCCGGTATTTCCAGCATCATGGGGGGGGTGAATATTGTCACCACCATCATTCGCATGCGGGCACCGGGCATGACTTTTTTCAAAATGCCGGTGTTTTGCTGGGCGGTGGCGGCGGCGCAGACCATTCAGCTCTTTGGGCTCCCGGCACTGACAGCGGGCGCGGTAATGCTGCTGTTTGACCTCACCGTGGGCACAAGCTTCTTTGACCCCGCCAAGGGGGGCGATCCGGTGCTGTTTCAGCACTTCTTTTGGTTTTACTCTCACCCGGCGGTGTACGTAATTATTCTGCCGGTGTTCGGCATCTTTTCAGAGGTGTTTCCGGTGTACGCCCGCAAGCCGCTGTTTGGCTACCACTTTGTGGCAGTGTCGTCGTTTGTTATCACCGGGCTGAGTGCGATCGTTTGGGTGCACCACATGTTTGCCAGCGGCACCCCCGGCTGGATGCGGATGCTGTTTATGGCCACCAGTATGGCGATCTCGGTGCCCACTGGGGTGAAGATTTTTGCCTGGGTTGCCACCATCTGGGGCGGTAAAATTCGTTTGACTACTCCCATGCTGTTTGCCCTGGGGGGGCTGGTGAACTTTTTGTTCGCGGGCATTACCGGCATCATGCTAGCGGCGGTGCCCTTTGATATCCACGTCAACAACACCTACTTTGTGGTGGGGCACTTCCACTACGTCATCTACGGCGCAGCGGTGATGGGTATCTACGCCGCTATCTACCACTGGTTCCCCAAAATGACCGGGCGCATGTACTACGAAGGGCTGGGTAAGCTGCACTTTGTGCTCACCTTTGCGGGGGTGGCCCTCAACTTTGTGCCCATGCACTTCGCTGGGCTAATGGGCATGCCGCGCCGGGTGGCCTCCTACGACCCCGAGTTTGCCTATTGGAATGTGTTGGCCAGTCTGGGTGGATTCTTACTCGGCGTCTCCACCCTGCCCTTTTTGCTGAATATGATCAGCTCCTGGATTCAGGGCGAGAAGGCTCCGGCCAACCCCTGGCGGGCGATCGGCCTGGAGTGGCTGGTGGCCTCGCCGCCGCCCCACGAGAACTTTGCTGAGATCCCGACCGTAGTCTCAGCGCCCTATGGCTATGGCAAAAACGAACCTTTGATTGCGTCCCAAGCGTCTACGGAGTTGGCCAGTGAGCTCAGTTAACCTCGACCAAAATCTCAACACAGCGGCCACCGTCCACGCCGCCGAGCACCACGACGAAGGCGAACATCGCCTGTTTGGTTTCATCGTCTTTCTGATCTCAGAAAGCGTGATTTTCTTGAGCTTTTTTGTGGGCTATATCGTCTACAAAACTAGCGCCACCGACTGGCTCCCCGCTGGGGTGGAGGGGCTGGAAGTGCGAGAGCCGTTGATCAACACCATTGTGCTGGTGTCGAGCAGCTTTGTGATTTACTTCGCTGAGCGATTTTTGCACAAAGAAAACCTCTGGGGTTTTCGGGCCTTTTGGCTGCTGACCATGGCTATGGGCAGCTTTTTTCTCTACGGCCAGGCGGTAGAGTGGGCGGGGTTACCTTTTAGCTTCACCGATGGGCTGTTTGGCGGCACGTTCTATTTACTCACCGGGTTTCACGGTCTGCACGTGCTAACCGGGGTGCTGATGCAGGGGGTTATGCTGGGGCGATCGTTTATTCCGGGCAACTACGACGATGGCGAGGTGGGCGTAGCGGCAACCTCCCTCTTCTGGCATTTTGTCGATGTGATCTGGATTATTCTATTTATCTTGATCTATGTGTGGCAGTAGTTGTGGCCCTCACCCCTAGCCCCTCTCCCTCAGGGAGAGGGGAGCCGGAGACTACCTAAAAACCTCTGTCTAGGTATCTACAATGAGCACTCAAGTCACGATCACACTGCCAGATGAGGTCTACCAACGGGCTGAGCGCTTTGCTCACCTGGCTAATCGGGATGTGGCCAGTGTTTTAGCGGACTCGATTTTGCTCTCAATACCAGCTATTCGCGAAGAGGTGCTAATGCTGGCCCCTATCTCGTCCTTAGAGGATGAGGAGGTTATCGCCTTAACTCAATTACAAATGGAGCCTGACCAAGATCAGCAGCTCAGCCTGCTGCTCGATCGCCAACAAGAGGCCACTTTGACTAGCTCTGAACAGCTAGAGTTAGCAACTCTAATACAGATCTACCAAGAGGGATTACTGCGGAAAGCGACAGCCCTAAGCGAGGCTGTGAAACGAGAATTGATTGAGCCATTAAGCGAGTGAGCCAAATTAGTGCAGAAGTTCGAGAGAGAGTCAGGACTGATGCTAGTAATCGGTGTGGATATTGCCTCAGTCAGCAGAAGTATGTGTTAGGCATTTTAGAAATTGACCATATTGTTCCTAAAGCTGCGGGTGGTTCTGATGATGAGGAAAATTTGTGGCTGGCCTGTCGGCTATGTAACTCTTATAAGGGCACTCAGACCGAGGCAAAAGATCCTGTTACCCGCCGCACTGTAAACCTCTTCAATCCCCGTTTACAAACCTGGGAACAGCATTTTGGATGGATTAACGGCGGTATTTTAATTGAAGGTAAAACGGATATAGGTCGTGCTACCGTTGGTGCCCTACAGATCAATAATCCCTATGCCGTTACGGTCAGGCAAGCCTGGATTTCTGCTGGATGGCACCCACCCGATACATTTTCCACCTGAACCTTTTATAGGAAAGCACCATGATTATCGACGACCAGCACTACGACGTGATCATTGTGGGCACCGGAGCAGGGGGCGGCACGCTGGCCCGCAAGCTAGCCCCCTCAGGTAAGCGAATTCTAGTGCTAGAGCGGGGTGATGCCATGCCCCTTGAAGAGCAGAACATCAGCAATGTCGATATTTTTCAGAAGCAGCGCTACCACGCCCCCGAGCAGTGGTATGACGGCGAGGGCGAGCCGTTTACGCCCCAGATGAAGTATGCGATCGGCGGCAACACCAAAATCTACGGGGCCGCCCTCCAGCGCATGCGCGAAAGAGATTTTGAAACGGTAAACCACCAGGATGGCATTTCGCCGGAGTGGTGCCTGAAGTACGCCGATCTAGAGCCTTACTACACCGAGGCCGAGGCAATGTACCAGGTGCATGGTCAGGGCGGGGTAGATCCGACTGAGCCCCCCCGCAGCGGAGATTTTACCTACCCGGCGATCGCCCACGACCCCACCATTCAGCTTGTGGTGGATGGCATTGCTAAACAGGGCTGTCACCCATACCCGCTGCCTATCTCTCTCTCGCTGAGAGAAGATGACCCAACCGGGGATGCGGAGGTATTTGGGGTCAATCCGGCGGTAGACTTTGGCAACGTCACCCTCAAGACTTCGGCCAAGGTCATTGGCGTTCTCACCAACCCATCGGGCACGGCAGTCAAGGCCGTGCAGGCTGAGATCAACGGCCAGCCCTACCTATTTTTGGCTAACATCATTGTGCTGGCCTGCGGGGCGATTAACTCGGCGGTGCTGCTGTTGCAGTCGGCCAATGAGAAACATCCCCACGGGTTGGCCAATGGTTCTGACCAGGTGGGCCGCAACCTGATGAAGATTCAGATGAGTTCTATTGTGGAGGTGACGGCGCAGCCAAACTCGGGCAAGTTCCCTCGCTCCGTGGGCGTTAACGATTACTACTGGGGCGACAGCCAGTTTAACTACCCCATGGGCCACATTCAAAACATGGGTGGGGTGCTACAAGACGCCATCTTTGCCGAGTCGCCCCCGGTGCTTTCTCTGATTACCAAGTTTATGCCCAACTTTGGGTTGAAGCAGTTGGCGACGCGATCGATCGCCTGGTGGGCCATGACCGAGGTCTTGCCCGACCCCAAAAACCGGGTGGAGGTCAAAGACGGCAAGCTTTATATTCACTTTGCCGCCAACAATGCCGAGGCCCACGATCGCCTCGTGTATCGCTGGCTCGACGTGCTCAAGGCGGTCGAAAAAGATAGCAGCCTGTTTTCGCGATCGGGCATGCACCCGCGCGGCGAGGTACCGCTGCCGGTCGTCGCCAACCAGTGCGGCACCTGCGTGATGGGTACCGACCCAGCCACCTCGGTGTTAGATATTAACTGCCGCGCCCACGAGCTGGATAACCTCTACGTGGTCGATAGCAGCTTCTTCCCCTCCAGCTCTAGTATGGGGCCAGCGCTGACGGTGATGGCCAATGCCCTGCGGGTGGGCGATCACTTGCTGGATCGGCTGCGGTAAATATTTCAGGTCACTAAGGTGACAGCGCCAGTGTCGAGATCGTAGCGGGCACCGACCACCTGGAGCTGGCCCGATCGCTGGCGATCGCGCACCAGAGGAGACCTCAACACCTGCTCCACCTGGTAGCGCACGTTGGCCGACACCGCATTGTCAACCGCATCCCCCGGCATGCCCTTCACCTGGTTCACAGCAGGCAAAATCGCCTGGACGAAGGTGCCAATGTCGCCCGGTAGGGGTTCATTGGCCACGGCTGCCGTCACCGCGCCGCAGCGCTCGTGGCCGAGCACCATGAGCAGCGGGGTTTCGAGCAGCTCAACGGCGTATTCAATGCTGCCCACCGTTTCAGGCGTGGCGATATTGCCCGCCACGCGCACATCAAAAATGTCACCTAGACCCTGGTCAAAAATGATCTCGGCGGTCACCCGCGAGTCGGCACAGCTCAGCACCGTCGCAAACGGGTGCTGGGACTGGGTCAGCTCTAGCACCCGCTCCTCTGACTGGTCGGGATGCTCCAGGTGGTGCCCGGTAAAGCGCTGGTTGCCGTCCATCAACCGCTTCAGCGCCTCCTCAGGGCTGAGGGAGGACGGCACTAAAGACGCCGCTGCCGCCGCTCTGGTCGGCCAGAGGGACGGCCCCAGTACCGCCAGTCCCAGCAGTCCACCGCCGAGGGTCAGCACCCGGCGGCGATCGATACCTCTATCGCTATATTCCATAACCCGCTTCCTTAAAAAACCACTGCTTTAAAGCGACGCCACACACTTCACCGAGCGAATTTCCATCACGTCCGAGATGTAGCAGGTGCCCCCAAATTTGTTCAGCAGCGGGCGTACATTCTCGGCCACGGTTTTGATTTGCTCGGGCATGCAAAACGCGATGATGTAGACATTGTCGAGCATGGTCATGTCGAGATCTTCGCTGCCTTCTCGTAGCCCTGAGCCTGCTACATTGCGAATTACGGCATGGCCATGGACACCTGATTTTTGGAGGCAGTCCAAAATCTTGGCCAACTCAAAGGAGTTGGCGATAATCTCGATTTTTTTGACAAGGTGCATGGGCTTAGCTCCAAAACAGGTTAATGCAGTACAGATAAAGCGGAATTCCGACAATAATGTTGAACGGAAACGTGACCGCTAAAGCCGTAGAAACATACAGGCTCGGGTTAGCTTCAGGCACGGTTAGCCGCATGGCAGCAGGAACCGCAATGTAGGATGCACTGGCGCACAGCACAGCAAATAAAAGGGCATTGCCTTGGGACATATCGATCGCCCTTGCAATCAGCAATCCAATACCTGCATTGAGTATTGGGATCAGTATGGCAAAGGAAATTAGGAACACGCCGGTTTTTTGCAAGTCTTTAATGCGGCGGGCGGCCACTAGGCCCATATCGAGCAAGAAGAAAGTCAGCACGCCGTAAAACATCTGCTGGGTAAAGGGCGAGAGCACTTCCCAACCGTGTTCTCCGGTGAGCATTCCGATGATTAAGCTGCCGACCAATAGAAAGACCGAGCTGTTGAGAAAGGCGTCCCGCAGCACCTCAGACCAGACAAACTCTCGCTTTTCATCCCTGGCGAAGAAGTTGACCAGAATCAGCCCGACGATAATAGCCGGGGATTCCATCAGGGCTAGGGCCGCCACCATGAAGCCGTCAAAGGGCATGCCCAACTCCGTGAGAAAGGCGCTGGCGGTAATAAAGGTAACGGCGCTGATCGAGCCGTAGGTGGCGGCGATCGCCGCCGAGTCATAGGTATCGAGCTTTAGCCGCAGAATAAAAAAGGTGTACAGCGGCACCGCGCAGGCCATGATGATAGCGGCCAGAATCGTCAGCACCACCTGCTGGTTAATGCCACTCTTGGTTAGCTCAACGCCCCCCTTAAACCCGATCGCCAGCAGCAAATACAGCGAAAATAGTTTAGGAATCGGCGGCGGAATTTCTAAATCAGATTTAACTAAAACAGCCAGCATTCCTAAAAAGAAAAACAGTATTGGAGGGTTCAAAATATTGGACACGATCAAGTTGGCATTCATGTCCACCCCTCCTGATACCGATCAAGCCAGAAATTTAAAAAACTTTGCATTTTGCAAGCTATTATTACCCGATGCCCATGATGTATCGCGTTGAATCACCCCCTGTCAATGGTTTCGCCAAAATCTTTGCTGAACCCGGCATCCAAATGGGGCAAATCCTTTGGGCAAAAAATTCTTCTCTACGTAGCTTTTGCTTCGCTTTATAACTCTTTACAACAAGTAGATCGCGGGTGAATTTTAACCGGGTGCATCCCACCTTTGTAACCCTCACCCTAAATCCCTCTCCCAGGGCGGGAGAGGGACTTTGAATCCGACCCCCCTTCTCCCATTTTGGGAGAAGGGGTTGAGGGATGAGGGCCAACTTGCATAACTGGGATGCACCCATTTTGACCCCAAAAAATTGCAGGTTCCATCTCTATCACCGATGTCGTGAGAGCAGGCCGCAGGCATACTTCTGGAGTAGCATGGCGAACCAGATCGCGTTCCAAGGTTTCCTTTTGCCACTAGCCAAAAAAATCCAGGATTGGTGCAAATCCTGGACGAGAAAGGGTGTTGAAGGACTGTGAGGCCAGAGCGTCAAGCCATTACCTGGGCGGCATACTGGGCCGCTAGGGCACTGAGCAGCGCCTCGGTGTGCCCCGTCCAGCCGATGATGCCATCCT
The DNA here is from genome assembly GCA_019358835.1 of Tildeniella torsiva UHER 1998/13D. Taxonomy (GTDB): domain Bacteria; phylum Cyanobacteriota; class Cyanobacteriia; order Phormidesmidales; family Phormidesmidaceae; genus Nodosilinea; species Nodosilinea torsiva. The sequence goes on along the minus strand of JAHHIH010000033.1, from coordinate 12,164 downwards.
GGGCGCGCACCATCTCTAGGGTGGACTGCTTAAATTCGGGAAAGTAGCTCTCGGTGGCGTCTTCGACCAGCAGGCATTCGTAACCGCGATCGTTGGCCTCGCGCATGGTGGTCTGTACGCAGACCTCGGTGGTCACACCGGTAATAACCAGGTGGGTAATGCCCTGGGCCTTGAGGTGGGCCTCTAGCTCAGTGGCATAGAAGGCTCCCTTGCCGGGCTTCGGAATAATCACCTCATCGGGCAGGGGCGCGAGTTCGGGGATGATGCCGTTGCCCGGTTCGCCCAAAATCAAAATTCGCCCCATGGGGCCGCGATCGCCGATTTTGAGCGAGCCCGTGCCGCGATCGCGCTTCGACGGTGGGCAGTCTGACATATCCGGCCGGTGGCCCTCTACGGTTTGAAAAATCGGCAGGTTGTAGCGCCGAAAGGCATCCTGCAATTTCTTGACGTTGGGAATGATCGATCGCAGCAGGCTGACATCGTTGCCTAGGGCATCGCCGAAGCCACCGGGCTCGATGAAGTCGCGCTGCATGTCGATGATGATCAGCGCTAGGCCGGTGGGGGGTAGGGGGTAGGGGTAGGGTAGGGTGAGGAGGGGCATGGGGGTAGGGGGTGGATGGGTAGGGAATGGATGGGTGGTAGGGACAGACCCACGTGTCTGCCCTTCGGGGCGTCTGCTCTATTCTTCGATGTGGACGGGTTTGGCCCAGATGGCGAGAACGATACAGCCGTCGGCGCTGCTGACGGTATGGCGGGTGCCGGGCGGGTTAACCACCAGGGTGCCCGCCCCATAGGTGCCGTTGTCGTCGGTTTGGGAACCGGAGAGCACCAAAATATGCTCAAAGCCGGTGTGGCGATGGTAAGGAACGCTGGCTCCAGGCTCATAGCGCAGCAGAGCGGCGGCGGCCCCGTTGGGCTCTGGGGAATAGAGCGGATGGATCGCCACCCCAGGGCGAAAGGGTTCCCAGAGCAGCTCATTGGCCTGGGCCAGAATCTGCCAAAGCCCCGGAAAAACCGTAGATTGAATCGTTTCCATAGATTAGTGTCCAGCCATTTTGTGGCCCAGGGTTTTGATGTCGGCGGTGGCGGTGGGGCTTTCGTAGACCAGCTCGCCGCCGCTGATCACAACGATGCGATCGCTCAGCTTGAGCAGCTCATCCAGGTCTTCGCTCACCAGCAGCACCGCCACGCCGCGATTGCGGGCGGCGAGAATCTGGGTATGGATATAGTCAACCGCCGAAAAGTCGAGGCCAAAGCAGGGGTTAGCGGCAATCAGCAGGTTAATTTCCGTCGAGGATAGCTCGCGGGCCAGCACGGTGCGCTGGACGTTGCCGCCGGAGAGGTGGCCCACCGGAGTATCCACCGACGGGGTTTTGACCGAGAACACCTTGACCAGGCCCTCGGCCATGCGCCGAATGTTGCTGAGGCTGAGCAGCCAGCCGCGCCGGGCCTGGGGCGGACAGTCAAAGGTGCGCAGGGCCATATTTTCGGCCACGCTCATGTGGGGCACACAGGCGTTGCGCAGCGGTTCTTCGGGCAGGGTGTAGACCTGGTGGCGGGCCATTTCTCGGCGGGTTGACTGGTAGGGCTCACCGTTGACGAGAATATCGCCGCTGTGGCGGGGGCGCTGACCCGCTAGCACCTCCACCAGCTCGCGCTGGCCGTTGCCCGAGACGCCCGCAATGCCAACAATTTCGCCGCTGTTGACAACCAGGCTGGCGCTGCATACGGCGGGCAGGCCGTTGTCGCGATCGGCGCAGAGGTCTTTGAGTTCTAGAACGGGGCGCGAATCAGCTACCGTGACTTTCTCCACCGGGGTGGCCTCGGTCTTTTCGCCCAGCATCATGTGGGCCATGTCATCGACGGTGAGATCGCGCACGTAGCCGTGGCCCGCCAGCTTGCCCTTGCGCAGCACGGTCACCTCGTCGGTAAAGGCCATCACCTCCCGAAACTTGTGGGAAATCATCAGTACGCTGAGGTGGCCCGCAGTGACTTCTTCCCGCAGCAGGCCCAGCACCTCGTCGGCTTCGTCGGGGGTGAGCACCGAGGTGGGCTCGTCGAGAATCAGCACCCGGCTGTTCAAGTACAGCTGCTTGAGAATTTCAAGCTTTTGCTTTTGGCCCGCCGCTAGCTGAGAGATGGGGGTACGCAGATCGATCTGAAAGGGGGAGGTGGCCATGAAGGCGTCGAGGCGATCGTACTCGGCCTTCCAGTTGATCCACTGGGGGCTGTCGTAGCGCGAGAGCACCAGGTTTTCGGCCACGGTCATGGCGGGCACCGAGGTGAAATGCTGATAGACCATGCCCAGGCCAAAGTGGTGGGCATCCTTGGGGCTGTCAATATCGCGGCATTGCTGATCGACCAGCACTTCCCCAGAGGTGGGGGTGTAAAAACCCATGATGCATTTCACCAGGGTGCTTTTGCCCGCCCCGTTTTCTCCCAGCAGGGCGTGGAAGCTGCCGGGGGTGACTTTGATCGAGACCTGGTCGAGGGCGGTGAAGGTGCCAAAGCGTTTGGTGAGGTTAATCACCTCTAGCTCGGGCGGCGCGGGTTTAGTTTGAACGGCAACGGCGGTGGTTTCCATGGCGGGTGAGGGGTGGATGGGTAGGGGGTGAATGGGTAGGGGGTGGATAGGTAGGGGCAGACCTGTGTGTCTGCCCAGGGGTAATGGCAGACACACAGGCCTGCCTCTACGAATTTTGGATTGGCAATTTTGGATTTTGCCTAGCCCAACGCCTCGATTAGCGCTTCGGAATGGGCCACTGCGCCGAAGACGCCGCCCTGCATTTTGACCATCTTTAGCGCGGCCAGGTGGTTGCCGTAGTCGGTGGCACCCGTGCAGTCTGACAGCAGCAGACACTCATAGCCGCGATCGTTGGCGTCGCGCATGGTGGTGTGGACGCACACGTCAGTGGTGATGCCTGCCAGAATAATGTTGCGAATGCCTTTGCTGGTCAAGATCAAATCCAGGTCGGTGGCGTAGAAGGAGCCTTTGCCGGGTTTGTCAATCACCACTTCACCGGGCAGGGGTTGCAGCTCAGGAATGAGTTCCCAGCCGGGTTCGCCGCGCACCAGGATGCGGCCGCAGGGGCCGGGGTCGCCAATGCCTGCACCAATCTGGCGCGATCGCCACTGTTTGTTCTCTGGCAGGTCGGCCAGATCGGGGCGATGGCCCTCGCGGGTGTGAATGATGGTGAAGTGGCGATCGCGCAGCACCTCCAACAGCTTGGCAATCGGCTTGATGGGAGCGCGGGTGAGCGACAGGTCGTAGCCCATCTTGTCTACGTAGCCGCCGATGCCGCAAAAATCGGTCTGCATGTCGATCACAATCAGCGCCGTGTTTTCGGGCCGCAAATCCCCGTTGTAGGGGTACGGGTAAGGCTCGGCTTCAACGAAAATTCCCATGGGTTCTCTCCAAGTGAATAGCTAAAGGAGGTTGCAGTGCCACAGGGTGGGTAGAGCGTAGCGGCACCCAGCAGTGGGGGACTTTGTGTTGGGTTGCACTGCGTTTCACCCAACCTACTGCTCAACTACAGTGCGAAACATCCCTACAAAATGCTTTAAAAGTCAGCGGCAAACTGTTACTCCTGAGCCTGGCCGAGGGAACCTGGGGCACCCGTTAGCGTGCGCTTGGGCGAGCAGGTAATCACCATAATCAGCAGGGTCAGAATGTAGGGCGAAGCGTTGAATAGGTAGTAGTAGGCGTCAATGCCCACTGACTGCATGGCTGGGCCAATGGCCTGGGCACCGCCAAACAGCAGTGAGGCGTAGAGGCACTGCACCGGGTTCCAGCGGGCAAAAATCACCAGGGCCACGGCCATTAGACCCTGACCGCTGGAGATGCGCTCTGACCAGCTGCCGGGGTAAAACAGCGAGAGGGATGCACCGCCGATACCGGCCAAAAAGCTGCCCGCCACAATGCTGGCCATGCGCACCTTAAAGATCGAAATGCCCATCGCCTTGGCAGCGTCGGGGCTGTCGCCCACGGCGCGCACCAGCAGCCCCCAGCGGCTAGAGCGAAAGAACCACTGCATTAAAGGGGCGATCGCCACCCCCAAAATAAACAGCGGGCTAATGCTCAGGGCCGACTCCAGCTGAGGAATTTGGGTCCACCCCGCCAAAGACAGCGTCGGCAGTTGGGGTGCCGAGGGCTGAATAAACGGCTTGCCCAGAAAGAAGGCCAGCCCGCTGCCAAAGATAATCATGGCAATACCCACCGCCACGTCGTTAACCCGAGGCTGCTGCGACAGCCAGCCGTGGATTAGGCCCAAAAACATGCCCGCTATTCCCGCCGTAATTACCCCCAGCCAGGGTGACCCGGTCAGGTACGACACGGCGTAGGCGCTCATCGCCCCCATCAGCAGGGTGCCTTCAAGGCCGAGGTTGATCTTGCCGCTTTTTTCGGTCAGGCATTCCCCCAAACTGACAAACAGAAACGGGACGCTGCCCCGCAGGGTGCCAGCAATGATCGCCAGGGGCACGCCCCACAATCCCAGTGCTTCAGTCGCCATGGTTCTCACTCTCCGTGGGTGTGGTTAAACAGTAGACACTAAACCGGGGTCGCCGTAGCCATGGGCGGGCTGGCGGGCCGGGCCGGGCGCGCTTTGAAGATAGGCAGTCGTCCGTAGAGCGAGTCGCTGTACAGCACCGATAGAAAGACCAGGCCCTGGAACACCATCACCGTGGCGTCGGGCAGACCGTGGCTGCGCTGTAAAATGCCGCCGCTGGCGAGAATGCCCCCCAACAGCAGGGCCACTAGACTGGCCGCGATCGGGTTGTGGCGGGCAATAAAGGCCACCAGCACGCCGCCGTAGCCGTAGTTTGCGTTCAGCGATTCATTGGCTCGACCGTGGACGGCGGCTACTTCAACCATCCCCGCCAGACCGGCGCAGGCCCCGCCCAAAAAGCAGATTGCCAGGGTGAGCTTGCCCACGGGCAGCCCCGCTACCCGCGCTGCCCGAATGTTACCTCCGGCGGTGCGCGCCGCAAAGCCAAAGGTGGTGCGCTGAATTAAGAAGTAGGCCAGACCGCAGGCCACCAGGCCCAGCACCAGGCCATAGTGCACCCGGCTACCGGGCAGATTCCCCAGCATGTGCATTTCGGGAATTGGGTAGGTGGAGGGCTTGTTGAGGGAGCTGGGGTCCTTCATAGGGCCGTTGACCATGTGGTTGAGCAGCGCGATCGCAATGTAGTTCATCAGCAGGCTGCTAATGGTCTCATTCACCGCTCGGTAGTGGCGCAGCGCCCCGACGATGGCAATCCAGATGCCCCCCGCCAGCATGCCCGCCAGGGCCATACCCAGCTGCACCCCAGGGGTGGGCAAACCCCAGCCCCCCAGGGTGAGGCCCCCGGCCACCGCCGCCAGCCCACCCAGCACCAGCGCCCCTTCGTTGCCAATAATTACCAGCCCCAGCCGCGCAGGTAGTGCGGTACAAAGGGCGCTCAGCATCAGCGGCGAGGCCTGAATCAGCGTGTTTTGAAACGAACTCCAGCTGCCAAAAGCGGCGCGGTAGATCGAGTAATAGACCCCAAAGGGGTTGGCCCCCGCCAGGGCGCAAAATAGACCAAACAGCACCAGTGCCGCCACCAGCGCCCCAATGGGAATGCAGATTTTTTCGAGAAGACTCCGCCAGCGATCGCTCATATTAAGCTCCTTTTTTTCCCAATAGCTAGGGATTAGGTGAGGGTTAAATTTTGAATTTTGAACTTTGCACTGAATTCAAAATTCAAAATTGAGAATTCAAAACTCTTCCTTTTACTTACCCGACACTCCCCATCACCCCTTCCGCCAGCCAGTTCATCTGCTCTAGCTCCACCGCCGTCTGCCCCAGCTCTTTGCCGCCAGCGATCACGGTCTTGCCCTTGTTGTCTTTAATTTCGCCCTTGTAAATCACCAGTTCCCCAGAGACCAGCTGGGCCTGGGCCGCCTCTGCCGCCTGCTGGGCCGAGGCGCTCACCGCCGGGCCAAAGGGCGACAGCTTCAAAAAGCCGTCCTTAAAGCCGCCCCTCACCAGGTGGGGAATGCCGCCGTTCATCAGGGTTTTGCCCTCCTGCATGAGGCTGACGTAGTTTTTGTACACGTTCGACCAGTCCCACTCTGCCCCGGTGAGATAGCCCTGGGGGGCCAGTTCAGCCTGGTTGGCGTGGTAGCCGGTGGCAAAAATGCCGCGCCGCTCGGCGGTTTCGATCACAACCTTAGGGCTGTCTACGTGACAGGTGAGCACGTCAATGCCCTGGTCAGCCATGCTGTTGGCGGCCTCGGCCTCACGCACCGGGTCGGCCCAGTCGCCGGTAAAGATCACCTGGGTGGTGATGCTGGGGTCGATGCTGCGCGCCCCTAGGGTAAAGCTGTTGACGTTGCGCAGCACCTGGGGAATGGGCTTGGCGGCAATGAACCCCAGCCGCTTGCTGTTAGAGGCGTGGGCGGCGACCACCCCGGCGACGTACTGGGCTTCGTCGATGTAGCCAAAGTAGCTGCCGACGTTCTCGGGGTGGACGCCTTCTTGGTACATACCGCCGCAGTGGAAAAACTGCACCTCGGGAAAGTCTTTCGCCAGGGCCAGCACGTGGGGGTCAAAGTAGCCAAAGGAAGTGGCGAAAATAGCCGTGGCCCCGTCGATGTCAATCATGCTGCGCATGGTTTCTTGCACCGCGTTGGTTTCGGGCACGCTGGCCTCTTCGGAGGTTTTGACGCCCTCGATCGCATCCAAACTGGCGCGGCCTTCGGCGTGGGCCTGGTTGTAGCCGTAGTCATCCTTGGGGCCGACGTAGACAAACCCCGCCGTGAGGGTGTCGCTGCCCCCTGCCGCCGTGGGGGAGGTGCTGCAGCCGCTGAGTTTTACCGTGAGGCCAAAGGCACCAGTGGCCAGCAATCCCCGGATCGCCTGGCGACGGGTCACCTGAAACGTAGGGTTTCGCATGGGGTCTCCTTTAAGTTGGGAATTTTGGCAAGTTAGAAATCTGAGTCTGAAAGCTGGTCAGATCGAAGCTGAACTTAGAGAGAGATTACCAACGGAGTCTGGGGAACCAGGTTCGAGGAAAGTTCGCCAAAGGTACGTTTCCAAGGAGCACAGGTCGAGTGGCCCAGGGAAATGTTGCCTAAGGTACAAAGTTGGGGGTGGGGCTTGGCTAGTATCAAGGCCAAAGCAATGCCGCTATGCCCTGTCACGCTTTAGTTTTAGAGATGCGGGTAGCATTGGATACACCACTATGACCGCCGACGATGGGTTAAGACTGGTTGAGCGAGTTCTCGCCGAGCGCGGGGTGGAGTCGCTAAGCCAAATTCAGGTGACCTTATTTCACCAGGCCTGGGGCGATCGCACCTACCAGGACACGGCCCTGGCGCTGGGCTATGAGGTGGGCTACATCAAGCAGATGGGGTCTGACCTGTGGCAGTGCCTCTCCGAAAATCTGGGGGAAAAGGTCACCAAGCGCAACCTGCGGGAGGTGCTGGCCCGCCAGGTCAAGGCTCTGTCGGTCACAGGCGCTGACCCAGATGCTCGCCTACTTGCTCCCGGTTGGCGTCGCCGCGACTGGGGCGATGCCGCCACGGCCACCGCATTCTACGGGCGCACCGCTGAGCTGGCCCAGCTGCAAGACTGGGTGATCGCCGACGGCTGTCGGCTGGTGGGCATTTTTGGCATGGGCGGCATGGGCAAAACCACCCTGGCGGTAAAGCTGGCCCAGCAGGTGCAAGACCGTTTTGAGGTGGTGATCTGGCGATCGCTGCGCCATGCCCCAACCGTCAATGACCTGCTGAGAGACCTGCTGGGGGTGTTTTCGGCAACCGTGCCCGAGCCTACCGGGGCCGAGTTTGACGGCCTGCTGCGATCGCTGCTCGATCAGCTGCGCCAGCGCCGCAGCCTGATCGTGCTCGACAACGGCGAGACCATTTTGCAGCCGCGCGATCGCACCGGCACCTACCAGCTGGGCTACGAAAACTACGGGGCACTGTTCCACAGCCTGGGCAATGTTGACCACCAGAGCGCCATCGTGCTCACCAGCCGCGAAAAAATCAAAGAAATTGCCCAGCAGGAGGGGGCCGCCCTCCCCGTTCGCTCCCTGCGCCTGGGGGGGCTGCCGCCGACCGTCGGCCAGTCGATCTTCCAGGCCAAGGGGCAGTTTACCGGCACCACCAACCACTGGCAGCAGCTGGTCAGCCACTACGCTGGCAACCCCCTGGCCCTCAAAATGGTGGCCGCCGTGGTGCAAGACTTTTTTGACGGGCAGCTGGGGCCGTTTGTGCAGATTTTGGCCCAGGGCGATTCAGTGTTTGGCGACATTCGCGATCTGCTGGCCCACCAGCTCGATCGCCTCACAACCGTCGAACAGCAGGTGATGGCCTGGCTGGCCATTCACCGCGAACCGGTCACCCTCATCCAGATTCGCGCCTATCTGGTGGAGCCGCTGGCCCTGGGAGAGTTGATTGAAGCCCTCACCAGCTTAGAGCGGCGATCGCTGATCGAGCGCGACACTCCCAGGGCCAGCCCCACCCGCTTCACCCACCAGCCCGTGGTGATGGAATACATCACCGACTGGCTGGTGGAGCAGATCAGCCAGGCTATTCTGGCACCGCCCACCACTGACTCCAGCGTGCTGCACACTCACGCCCTTGTGTTGGCCCAGGCCAAAGACTACATTCGCGACAGCCAAACCCGGCTGATTCTGCAACCGGTGTTGCAGCGGCTGCGGTTGCGACCCGACAGTTTAGCCCAGCGACTGCGCCACCACCTCGACATCTGGCGTGGGCAGAACCTGCAAAGCTATGCCTGCGGCACCGTGCTCAATCTGATCCAGCAGGCCGATATTTCCCTGGCGGGCTGGGATTTTTCTGAGCAGACGATCTGGCAGGCCTATCTGCAAGACAGCACTCTACACCACGCCAATTTTGCCCAGGCCGATCTGGCGCGATCGGTGTTCAAAGACACCTTTAGCCAGGTGCTGGCGATCGCCTTTAGCCCCGATGGCCAGCTGCTCGCCGCCAGCGATGTCAGCTACGAAATTCACCTGTGGCGGGTCAGCGATGCCCAGCCCGTGCTCACCCTCCAGGCCCAGGACGGCTGGTGCTGGGCGGTGGCCTTTAGCCCCAACAACCAGACCCTGGCCAGCAGCGCCAACGGCACCATCGACCTGTGGGATCTTAAAACCGGCGATCGCTACGGCCAGCTCAAAGCCTCCTCCAGCCGAGTCTTTTCCCTGGCCTTTAGCCCCGATGGGCGCTTTTTGGCCAGCGGCTGCGAAGATCACCAGATTCGCGTGTGGGATGTACGGACTCAAACCTTAGTCCACAGTCTGGTGGGCCATACCGACGAGGTGCGATCGGTGGCATTTTCGCCCCAGGGCTACCTGGGCGGCGGTCTGAGCCTGGGCGAGGCGCGCCGCGTAAAGCCTGCGGCATCCCAGAAACAGAAATCAATCCAGAACGACTATCCCCTCCAGAATCGCCCGGCCCCCCTGGCCAGCGGCAGCTACGACGGCACCCTGCGCCTGTGGGATCTGGCCAGCGGCGATAGCACCGCCATGGCAGCCGGGTCGCCCGTGTGGTCAATTGCCTTTAGCCCCGACGGCCAAACCCTGGCCAGCGGTCACCACGACGGCAGCATCGGCATTTGGGATGTTGTCACCCAGGCGCGGGTGCAATCGCCACGGCCAAAGGATCTTGCGGTTCAAGGGCACCGAGCGGTGCGCTCCGTCGCCTTTAGCCCCGACGGGCGCACCCTGGCCAGCGGCGGCGATGACCAGATCCTGCGCCTGTGGAACTGGCAGGCGGGGCAGGTAGACTGGGCCATCAAGGCCCACAACAGCTGGATTTCAAACGTGGCCTTTAGTCCTGTCGGCGGTGCGACGGCTGAAGAGGGCGGCTACATGTTGGCCAGCGCCAGCGAAGATCAGTCAGTGCGCCTCTGGGATAGCCAGACCCACCAGGCCCTGCGGATGCTGAGCGGCCACAACAGCGGCGTTTGGTCAGTGGCCCTGCATCCCCAGGGCCACTACCTGGTCAGTGGCGGCCAAGATCGCCAGGTGCGCCTCTGGCCCCTGCCATCCCCAGGGTCTTCCCGCTTGGCACCGCGAACCGTGGGCGGGCACGAGGGCTGGGTGTTTGCTGTGGCCGTCAGCCCCGACGGTCGCTGGATTGCCAGCGGCGGCGACGATCGCACCGTTCGCCTGTGGGACAGTGAAACTGGGCACTGCCGCACCACCTGGGCCGACCACAGCCACGAGGTCTGGGCCCTAGCCTTTAGTTCTGACAGTCGTCGCCTGGTCAGCGGCAGCCTAGATGGCACCCTGCGCTTGTGGGATCTGGCCAGCTCTACCTGCCAGGGCATTTTCACCGGCCACACCAGCGGCGTTTGGACCCTGGCCATCAGCCCCGACGGCCGCCGCCTGGCCAGCGGTAGCCAAGACCAAACCGTGCGCCTGTGGGATATCGAAACTCAGACCTGTCTGCAAATTCTGCCCTGCGAGGGCAGCTGGGTGCGGGGGCTGGCCTTCAGTCCTGACGGTCGGTTTCTCTCCAGCGGCGGCTCTAACGGCTACGTCATGCTGTGGGATCTGAAGCTGGGCCATCGCACGGTCATTGGCACCCACCCCAGCCTGGTACTAGCCGTCGCCTTTAGCCCCGATGGCCAGTGGCTGGCCAGCTGCGGGGGCGACACCACCATTAAGCTGTGGAACCTGCACAGCCGCCCCCAACAGCCCCAGTGCCACCAAACCCTCTGTGGCCACGACAAGTGGGTGCGTTACGTCACCTTTAGCCCCGACGGCGATCGCCTGATCAGCTGTAGCCAAGACGAAACCATTCAGGTTTGGAGCAAACTGCTCACCCCCGATGGCTTTATCTACTGCCACGAGCACACCCTGCGGGTGCCCCGCCCCTACGAAGGCATGGCGATCGCCGGGGTAACCGGCCTCACGGAGGCTCAAAAGGCCGCCCTAATTACTCTGGGGGCCAGCGAAACTCCTCTCCTCAGCGAAACTGAGCAGCCATCTATTTCGCCGCTCTATTGCCCCTAGAGAATTGCCCTCAAAGCCCCATCCCCAGCACCGGCAAGCATCTAATTAAATTGCACCTAGAACGCAGCGATACTTTGCCCTAGGACGTTGCTCTAACGGGGCGATCGCGCATTAGACTACACTCCAGGAATAGCGACGGCCCCTAACCCAACCACGATCTAGCGTTAGGCCGTCAACCCTAATTTTGTTTCAGAGGTTGCCATGACTAGTGAATTTGCCGTTGGCGATCGCGTCCGCCTTGCCTTGCCGCCCCCCTATTTCAAAACCGCAGACCCCATGCCCATGCTGCGTCCCGCCGATACGCTCCCGGTGGGGGCCGAAGGGGTCATTCTCAGCCGTCGCCCCGGCGGCTATTGGGGCATCAAATTCGACAAAGGGTCTTTTTTAGTCGATAGTCAGTTTTTAGAGTTAGCAGAAACCCCGGCAGACTAATCTACCGGGGTTTCTAAGTCATCCCTTGCCGGTCGCTAGGCGGGCGAGGCTTCAGACTCGGGCTCAGCCTCAGCCAGGGTAGCTTCAGCAGTTTCGCCTTCAGCAGCGGTTTCTTCTGCAACTTCGTCGGCTACTGCTTCGACAGGGGCTTCCTCAGCAACTTCCTCGACGGCCTCGACCTTAGGCTTGGGTTTGGGGCCGCGCATCAGCGCAGGGGGCACCGAGGGCTTGCGATCGCGATCGTCGCGATCGCGGCCCCGACCACCGCCGCCACCCGCGCGCTTGCCCTTACCCCTAGGGCGATCCTCACCGCCGCCACCGCTGTCTTCTGTGACTCCAACGGTAATAATTTTTTTCTTGGGCTTCTCAGGGGAAGCGTCCGGAGTGTCTGCCATGACTTTACAGTAGTTAACGTCGTGGAGATCTTACCCCGAATCTGGCCCTGGCCCAATGTTATGCCTGCCAATAGATTATCAATATGAATGCTCTGCGTTTAACCCTGGGTCAGCCCTTCAGGAAGTCAGCCAAAGCCAGGATTCGATGCCTCAGGCCAATCAATTTAATTAGTGACGATTACAAAAAACCGATCGCAGCTTAGAGTATCCCAAGCAAATAACTATCCATTAGATTAGGAGAGAGCTGTGTTGTTGTCGAGCTTCGATGATGGATGTTGCCCCTCTAGCGTTAACCGATAGCCTCAAGGTGTTGTTGAAAGACAC
>JAHHIH010000032.1 GCA_019358835.1 Tildeniella torsiva UHER 1998/13D | reverse complement strand
TTCAGGCGGGCTTGTTTGGATGCATCCATGAGGCTGACTACTAGCGCGAACAGTGCCCAAAGCTTAGCGCTCGTACCGCCATCCCAACATAAGCATTAATGCTCATTACATAACTGGGATGCACCCCTGTGTATTGAGCGTCAAAACTGCTGGATGAGTTTTCTCGCCGAGTGTTTATTCAGCAGCTTGTGGTTTTGCAATCTGCAAGAGCATCTGTGATTTCGATAGATTGAGGGGTTGATAGCGAGGTTTGTTTGCCGGGAAAGGTTGGTGCAGAGTGAGTTCAACCTAACTTACAGCGGAGGATGCGATCGTACTCATGGTTGTGCGTCAGCCGCCAGCGTTAGGTTATCGAATTGTTATAGGTCGTCTTGTGGCTTTGGTTTTTGAAGAGCGGTAGAGCCAGGATCAATTAGGCCCTCTCTCCCGGGTATATGCTCGAAAATGAATCCAAATCTTTTCTTTTTCCACACTGAAAATAGCCCATTTGTCTGCCTACATTCAGGACAGCAGAGGGTAGAAGCGTCGTGACGTTCCGGATACCATGTGCTGATCTCGAAATGCAGAGCGCACGAATGACACTGCACCTTGACTACAACAAAAGACGGATTTGCAGACTGAACATCATCTACAAACCGGTATCCGGCTTCTGTGACATATACCTCGCTCTCCGACCCACTGACAAGATTCTTCGTAAGAAGCTCGATCAGAAAATCAGGATATCTAGCCCGAAAATTCATGCTGTCATCGGGCAAATAACATTGGCCGCCCGAATGAAGCTGATATGGTCGGAAGACTCCATTCTCCAGCTCTTCCGCTTGTATTATTTTTATCACCGAATCGTTCAGGACGCTGCTCATTAATAAGTCCATCGCCCTCCAAGACAATCCTATGTCTGCAGTGAATCCTAAAAACTCTTGTGGCTGAAACCTCTCCATTACACTCGCCGATAATTTATCTACATCAGATGGCGCAGTGTCGGCAAGGAGCTTCCCTTCCTCTACAAGCCTACACACGTTTTCACGGTGTAGCTGCAGCTCTTTTTTGGAGAATCTTCTTGTTAACTTTGTTTCTGAGTGCACGTCGCTATGGCAACTCACGCAGATGGCAATTAGATTCTCTTTGTCGTCGGTTCCCCCGTCTTTTTTCTCCACGATGTGGTGAACCTGCAGATGCAGTGGACGAAATCTTCTGCAAATACAGCAACGCCTTGCACAGTCCGCGAGAACCTCTGCCACTATACTGTCCTTCATGCCGAGATCTCCCGTAGAAATGCAGGTAGAAGCATAACGACCTTATAGGAGTAAGTTTCCATATATTGTCCCTATCGAGGTAGATAGGCCGAAAGTTTCTGTATATGATCCCAGATTTGGTAGATCGCGAGAAACTTTCCGTATATTATTACGACTTCAGTGGATCACGAGAAACTTCCTATATCTATTCGGGCTAAGTCTTCATTTGCTCCACGGTTGACGGGGAGCGATCGCACCAGTACACTCATTCACTAAGCCGTTCAACCTGAGCGGTGACCACACAGAACTCGAAAATCTTGGCGCTGTCCGCAGGTGTTCTCAGCACCTACGAACAGCTAACCCCGCAAATCTACGCCGCAGATTGCGAGGCTAGGCTCATCGTACCCTAGCCCCCTCAGTTTGCACTTCAGCTGCGGGTGGCTAGGGTTTTCGCGTTCTGTTTCCTCAACCACAACTGGAGACAGAACCGATGTTTGAATATCTCGAACCCGACGCCTCTGGCGCGTCAAATCTTCCGCCTGCCCAGCCTGCTAAATCACATCCCCGTCCTGAGAAGGTGCGCCATACGCTCTATGGCAGCTTGGCAGGCATAGACCGCACCATCAAAATCCTCCATGCCTACGGCTACGCTGACCCCAACGACTGGAGCGACCCCATCCCCACCGATCAACCCAACCAGTGGATGGCGATATTGACCAAGACCCTGCTGATTGAGTAGGTTCTGCCAACGAAACCGTGTGCCTGCTGTTCTTGCCCAAACTGGGCTACAGGCAGCGGGCACTCGATTTCTAGTCGCAAACTGGCACGGCTGTTTAGCGTTCGTGCAGCGTTGCAAATCGATCTGCACCCTTAGATCGCCAAACTGGCACAGCAGTTTAGTGATCTGGCACAGCAGATCGCCAAACTGGCATAGCAGTTTAACGTTCGCGCAGCGCTGCAAAGCGATCTGCACCCTCAGATCGCCAAACTGGCACAGCAGTTTAGTGATCTGGCACAGCAGATCGTTAATGTGGCACAGCAGTTTGGCAAAGCGGCACAGCAGTTTAACGTTCGCGCAGCGTCGCCAAGCAATCTGCACCCTCAGAAAGAGAGCCCCTCTCCCCAAACCCCTCTCCCAACCTTGGGAGAGGGGTTTGGGGAGAGGGCAAACTCGCTGGCTTGAGGTGCGATCGCCCCTACCCCACCCAGCCCAAATAGATCGCCCAGGGTAGCAGCAGAAACCCGATCGCAATTCCCCCCGCGATCGCCCCGCTTGCCCCATAGGCCAGGGGCCGAATGCCCCGATGCAGTAGCCCGATCGATTGCAGCGCGCTCCACAGCCCGTGGCGCAGGTGCGAGCCCAGCAGCAGCAAAACGATGCTGTAGCCCACCACGTAGGGCAACTGGTGAAAATCTTCGATCACCAGGCCGGCCAGATCGCGCACGGTTTCGCCGCCGAGCTGGGTAGTGTAATAGGTGCCAAATTTGAAGGTGCGCAGGTGAAACACCAAAAACGCCGCCAGCACCGAGCCGGTGACGATCATGGTGCGCGAGCTGAGGGTTTGGTAGCTGGGGCCGCCCGCCGACTGGTAGGTGCTGTAGCCCACGGGCCGCGCCTGTCGTTTGCGCCAAAAAATCTCAACGCCCACCGCCGCGTGGAGCAGCACCACCGCCAGCAGGGCCAGTTCAAAGGCGTAGAAGACAATGCCAAAATTTTCGATCGCCCAAGCGTAGGCGTTATAGGCATCGCGGCCCGCGAACAGCAGCAGGTTGCCAACCATGTGGGCCAGCACAAAGCCCGCTAGAGCTAGCCCCGTCGCGCCGGTAATCAGCTTTTTGCCCAAAGACGAGCGGTAAAACCGCAGCAGTGGCGAGGCGGGGGGTGGGGTCTCAGCGTCGGTTTCTGAGTCTTTGTTTGGGTCTTTTTCCAGGGCTTTGAGGGTGTTGGTCATGGTTCATCCTGCACGCGCTCAATTTGCTCAATCACCCGGCGAATTTCAAAGGCATCGGCGGCGTCGGGGTGCTGGTAGAGGTAGCGCTCTAGGTCAAGCTGGGCCTTGTCGAGCTGCCCCTGCTGGTAGTGAATCAGGCCGCGATCGCGCCATTCGCCCACGGCCTGGGGGCAAATCAGCAAAATTCGGTTGATGGCATTTAGCGCCTTCGGCACATCTCTATTTTGCAGATAAATCAGCTTGAGGTTGGTCAGCATGCGCACCAAAAACGTCCCCGGCGCAACGGAGACCAGGTGTTGAGGCTCAAGCTGGGCCGAGTCGCCAAACATCTGCTTGATGCGATCGCGGCAGTCGTGCTCAAACATCACCTCTCCCTGGTGAAAGGGGTCAACAAACACGTTCATCCCCTCCACCGTGGGGCGAATTAAAAAATGCCCCGGCAGGCTCACCCCCGCCATGGGGAACCCAATGCGCTGAGCCAGCTCCAGATACACCAGCGACAGAGTAATGGGAATGCCCACCCGCCGATCGAGCACCTCGTTGAGAAAGCTGTTGCGGGGGTCGTAGTAGTCGATGCTGTTGCCGCGAAAGTTGAGCTCGGCAAACAGATAGTCGTTGATGGCGCGAATGACTTTGAGCGGGTAGCGATCTGCGGGCAGGCGCTGGCGCAGGGTGTCGGCCATGCGATCGAGCATTGTCAGGTAGTCGTCCACCACCAGATGGGGATAGTCTTCCTGGGCCATAAACAGCGCCGCTCGGGCCAAACTCACCTGGTCGGTCGGTCGTTGCAGCTCTTGGTAAAGGCGCTCCCGAGGCAGTGCAGAATGGGTCATTTAAGCGTCGTAATCCTTTCCGCTGCCGTAGAACAGCCTATCTTGCCACCGATGACTATAGTATCGCGGTACTGGGGGCAGTGACTCAATTACTGGACTCAGGGCGCGGGCCAGGGGTTCCAGTGCGCTATATCCTGCCAGACTGCCGTAGTGCCCCAGCCAGCTAATCAAGGCCCCAATCCCCACCTGGGGAATGATTTTGGCTACCAGTCCCGGATATTTAAGGGATGTTACGGCCAGGGTCTTGGCCAGGGCCGAAAACTGCACCACATCCTGCAAAAAGGGCTTGAGGGTGGGCTCGCCCAGCCCGGCCATGGCGGCAAAAATTGCCGTCAGCATGCGGTTGATGTGCTGCTCAGCAAGGGTTTGATCCATCCCTACACTCATGGATTTTTGGAACAGCCAGGTGACCGATAGGTTGGGCTGGTAGGGCTGGAGTGCGCCTAGGGCGGTGGCGTCGAGGCGATCGCACCCCAGCGCCTCATCAATGCCCGTCACCAATCGCTCCAGGTGGCGAATCATCGCCCCAAAGCCGCCAAAGCTCAGGGGCGACTGGCTACCGCTGCTGTCGCCCACCGCCAGGGTGCGTCCCCACGGGTACCGCAGCGGGCTGTTTTTATAGCAGGGAAAGAAGCCAAACAACGCCCGCTGCACCCGCAGATCCGCCAGACTCACCCCCTGATACTCCGGCAGCAGCCTCCAGTACTCTTCAAAAAACTCCGTCAGGCTCAGCCGCCGGGGGTCGGCATCCATATAGGTAAACATATAGGTGGTGCGTCCATCCCGCGCCGGAAACGCCTCCCAAAAATACTGACACTGGTGCCGCAGGGGCGTAAACGACGCGATTAAATCCCCCGTGTCATTTTTGGGATAGCCCTGGGCGCAGGTGCCCACCACCAGGCACACCGCATCGGGCTTGGCGGCCCCCCGCGCCTGGCGCACCAGGGGCGAAAAGTGGCCCATGGCGTCAATCAGCAGGCGGGTTGTAAACGGTTCCTCAGCCTTCACCACCACGCCGTTGGGGTGCACCCACGCAGAGTCAAAGGCGGTGTGCTCAAACAGCTGGCCCCCGGCGGCTAAGAACTTGGCCTTGAGCCGTTCTAGCAGACCTTGAGGATCTACCCCCACATTCAGCACGTCCTCAACCCACAGCGGCTCGCCGTCGCCAAACTGAATGCGGGCCGGGTTGTATTCCGAGGCAATCACGGCTTCCAGTTCTGGCGCTGTCAGCAGGCCCAGTTCGGTCAGGGCCGCCAGCTCGCGGCGAGAGATGTTCCACTCTTGCTGCCGCCCCTGCAAAATGCCGCGCTCTAGCAGGGCCACCCGCCAGCCCCGCTGGGCCAGCCCGGCCCCCACCAGCACGCCCAGGGTGCCGCCGCAGATCACCACATCCCAATCGACCGACTCCAGCGGCGCGGCGGCCTGGTGGATGACGTGAGGCTCTGGCAGGGTGCCGTTGCGATAGTCGAGCCACAGCTCATCAGCTCGCCTCAGGCCCGTGAGGGGGTCGCCCGGCAGACCCGAAAGCATGTGTTCAGTCAGTGTCATAACCAAAGCTCAGGCAACTACTCTCAGCATAGGTCAATGTCCCCATGCGAATCCTGAAGGAGATTTCTAGAAAAGCAGATCCCCGCTTTGTCCAGCGGCTATAGCCACCGTAGGGTGGGCATTGCCCACCATCAATGAAGAGAGTTTTCCAGAAGTCACCTAAAAAAAAGCAGCTCCAATATTGGAGCTGCTAGGGAGCAAATCAGCGAAGCGTCATTCAGCAAATCTGAAAAGGTTTGACCGATCTATTTGCCAAAGAAGCCTTTAACAGAATCCACAATGCCTTCGCCAGTATCTTGGGCGGCATCAGCGGCGTTTTCGACAGCATTCTGGGTGCGCCCCACGTCTTGACGAGCGCGACCTTTGGCTTCATTGCCAACACCAGTGGTTCCACCAGTCACCTTGTTGACCTGGCGCTGCACCTGACCAACGCCTTCCTGGGCACGGCCTTCGAGTTGGTTGGCGGTGCCAGAGCCAGCTTTGCGGTCAAGCTCACGCTCGGCCCGCTGCTGCACAATGTCACCCGCTTTGTTGCCCAAAGCGCTGGCTGGGGCGCTAAAGCCAAACAGCAGGCCCGAACCAATGACCAAAGTAGCTAGGCCGACGCAAAAAATGCGCTTGAGTTGGGCTGCGATCGCATGGACAGTCATAAAAAATCTCCTGAAGAAAGGCGCACTTACAGGTAAGTAATAAGTGCCTGTGTTGCTTCAGTTATAGGCTGGGTAACCACCGCCTAGAATCACCCAGCAGACAGACATGGCTGGAATATTTGGGTACAGATTGAGCCTCGGGTGCCCCAGCTCGGGCCAACATTCTGGCGAATAAATATTCATGTCGGTTAGAGGGGTACCCCTAGCGCTCTAACCGCTGCCTTGCCCTAAAATCGTTGCACCCTAGAGACTTACTCAGCCGCTATGTCTAACGCCTCTAACCCTATCACCCAACGGAATGGCGTCTTTTCGGAGGGGGCCTTTACTCGCCCAGCCTCTGGTGCAGCGTTAACCTGCTCCATTCTGGTGGTGGGGGGCTCAACGGCCGCCTACACCACGGCGCTGACCGCTTTAAGGCTAAATCTAGACGTGTGTTTGGTGCAGCCTCACCGGGTGGTGGGGGGCCAGTTCACCGCCCAGGGGCTGCCCGCCTCCGACGACGGCGACCTGCTCCAGGCCAAGGCCACGCTCTACACCGTCGATGGCGAAGAGTTTGCGATTTCTAAGGCGCAGCGGGCCTTTCGCGATCGCCAGCGCGAGCTGCAACCCGTGGGCGGCAAAAAGGTGGCCAACCCCGGTGGCGGCTGGGTGAGCCCCCTGGCGACCACGCCCGTGGTAGCGGCCACGGCGATGAATGAGGCGCTGCTGCCCTATCTGCGCGACGGTCGCCTCACCCTGGTTCCCTTTGCGGAACCGGCCAGGGTGGTGATGGCAACGGTGAATGGACGCTCCAAAGTGCAGGGCGTGGTCTGCCGCGACACCCAGGCGGGCCACACCTTCACCGTCAACGCCAAAGTCACCGTCGAAGCCACCGACCTGGGGGATTTACTGGAGGTCGGCAACATTCCCTCCCGCGTGGGTCAGGAGGCCCGCCACGAAACCGGCGAGGCGATTTTGCCCGAAGATGCCCGGCCCCAGTGTCAGCAGTCGATCACCTTTGATGTGGTGGTCGAGCACACGGCGCGGGGCAAAGGGGTGCCCATCGGCAAGCCCAACGGCTTTGAAACCGAGGTTTGGATCGGCCTGAAGGAATTTACCAGCAACTTTTGGACTAAGCCCAAGCCCGACAAATGGCAAAAGTGGGATTTCTTTAGCGATTTTGGCATCTTTCGCTATCGGCGGCTGCTCCGGTCGCAAACTAACGAGAAAAAGGTTGTCCCCGGCGACATCGCCGTGCTCAACTGGGGCACCTCCAGCGAGCCCGATCGCGCCTTTTGCTGCGGCAACGACTACCGCCCCGGTCGCCTGGTCGGCGTCAGTCGCGAAGAGCGGGCGCTGCACATCCAGCGGGCGCGGCAGCGGGCGCGGGCCTACGTTCACTACCTGCAAACCCACGGGGCCGCCGACCTCAAACCTCGCGGCGACCTCACCTGGACGAGCGATGGCATTGCCCTAGAGCCCTACATTCGCGAAGCCCGGCGCGGCATTGCCCTCACCACCGTGCGTCACGAAGATGTGGCCGAAACCTTCTTCCCCGACCAGGCGCGGGCCAGGTGCTTCGACGATTCGGTGGGCATTGGCCAGTACCACTATATGGATCTGCACGGCAACGACGCCAAGGGCCACGTCAGCCCCAGGGGCAAAGACGTGGTGGCCCTGCCCTTTAGCCTGCCCCTCGGCTCCCTAGTGCCCAAAGATACCGACGGCCTGGTGCTGTCGGCCAAGAGCCTGGGCACCACCCACATCACCAATGCCGCCTACCGCATGCACCCGATGGAATGGGCGATCGGTGAAGCCAGTGGTTTTCTGGCGGTGTTTGCGGCGTGGACGGGGCTCGATCCTCGCCAACTGGCCACTGAAGAGATCCACATTCGCAAAATTCAGGGCTTCATGGCCCGCAACGGCATCCCGATCTTCTGGTTCAACGACATCAGCCACGCCGACGCTGATTTTGAGGCCATTCAGGTGCTGGCGGCGGCAGGCATTGTGCGCAGCGAAAACCCGAAGAATCTCAGCTTTCGGCCCCACGCCCCGGTGAACCGGGCGGTCGTCGCTACGGCGCTGGTCAATGTGCTCAAACTGCCCACTACCCTGCCTGACCTAGCTACCGCTGGGCCTACGTTTAAGGATGTTCTTCCCGGCAAGCACTGGGCCTACATGCCCATCGAAACCCTCAATGCCCACGGCATAATTGCCGGGGTTGGCAAAGACCGCTTCGCCCCCGATGCCCCCATCACCCGCGAACAGCTCTCGTTTTTAGTCAAGCGGGCCATGCCCGAGGTCTACGACAAGGCCTTTGGCCGCACCCCCATCGATCGCCAAAACCTCCAGCGCCGCGAACTCTCCCGCGTGCTCTACGAGGTGCTGAAGGGCCGCCTGGGGATTTAGCCATTGGGTAGCGCTAACAGCCGTCGTGGGATCCTTATAAATGCCAAAGGTGGCGGTGGTCAAAGACCGGCCAGAGGTCAATGCCCTGCAGAAATGGCTATTTTTCTCTGCTGACCGCAAAGATGGGGTTAAAAGTGCTTTTTGCCACAATTTAAGTAATAGATATTACAACGGCAGCACCTAGAACCCTGTTGACTGGTCATGGTCAGTTAAGCGTTTATGGTCAGTTAAATCTATGAAATTGTTCAAGCGCATCAAGCGGCGACAGACCCCCGCCGTCTCTAAGCGGCTGTTGCAGATTGTCAGCGGGGTTGGGGTTTGTCTGCTGGTGGCGACAACCTGGTCGTCGTGGTTTTCGCCCGCCATTGCCCAGTATGAAACCTACGAGGTTAAGTCGGTACCCGGTAATGTGATCTGGGGCGAACTGTTCAAGCCCGATAGCGAGCCGATTTTGACGGTCAAATCGGGCGATCACATCCGTATGGAAACCGTCTCCCACGAAGGCATCGTCCCCGACCAGGGCGACACCGTCGCGTTTCTCACCGGCGGTGGCATTAAAGAAGAAGACATTTTGCCCGACCAGCTCACCATTAAGGGGGCCGTGCCCAAATCTGGGCCTGGCCCCCACGTAATCACTGGGCCGATCTACGTCGAGGGGGCAGAACCCGGCGATGTGCTGGAAATCAAAACCATCGACATCGAGTATCGGGCACCCTACGGCGTGATCTCAAACCGCCACGGTAAAGGTGCTTTGCCCGGCGAATATCCCGAGAACGAAGCGCCCATTTACACCAAAATCATTCCCATCGATGCTGAGAACGAGATTGGCATCTTTAAACCCTCCAATGGTTTGCCCGATCTCGAGATTCCCCTGAAACCGTTTATGGGTCTGATGGGGGTAGTGCCTGCGGCAGTGGAAGATGCCGCCAACTCGGTGCCGCCCGGTCTCTATGGCGGCAACGTCGATATTAAGCACCTGGGACGCGGCAGCAGTCTGTACCTGCCGGTGCAGGTTCCTGGCGCGCTGTTTTACTCCGGTGACCCCCACTGTGCCCAGGGTAACGGGGAGGTGGCTTTGACGGCGATCGAGTGTTCGCTGCTGCCCACCTTTGAGCTGGTGCTGCACAAAGATATGGAGCTACCTGCCCCCATGGGTGAAACCGCCGACGCCTGGATTGCCGTCGGTCTAGACACCGACCTCAACGAAGCGATGAAGAAGTCGGTGCGGGAATATCTGCGCATTGTGAACGAGAAGTACGGCCTCACTAAGGCCGACGCGCTGCTCTACGCCAGTGCCGATATCGACTTTGAGGTGTCCCAGGTTGTGGATATCGTCAAGGGCATCCACGGGGTGATTCCTAAAGACCGCTTCACCGCGCTAGAGAAGTAGCGATCGCTCAATCAGCCGATTAGTGCTGTAGCGCAAAAAGACCCCCGGTTTTTTCAAAAAACCGGGGGTCTTCATTTTTGGGATTGTTGTCCTAGATCAGGGTCAGTAGATAGATCAGGGTAAATAGCACAATCCACACTACGTCTACAAAGTGCCAGTAGATCTCGGCCATCTCGGGGCCAGTGTGGGTGATATCGCTGTAGTGGTTGGCGCGGCGCGATCGCCACAGCACCCCCAAAATTAGCACCAGCCCAATAAACACGTGCAGACCGTGAAAGCCTGTCAGCAGGTAAAAGCAGTTGCTAAATAGGTTGGTCTTTAGCCCGTAGCCCAGGTTCATGTACTCATACACCTGGCCCGCTAAAAACACGGCCCCCATGGCGGCGGTAATGCCAAACCACTTGCGCATTCCCCCTAGGTCGTTCTTTTTGATCGCCTTGGTGCCCAAGTTGATCACCAAACTGCTCGACACCAGAATCAGGGTGTTGATAGCGGGCAGCAGCAGCTCCACCTCGGTTTCCTTAGGCGGCCACTCAGCCTTGCTGCCCCAAAACACAAGGAATACGGCAAAAAAGCCCGCAAACATCAAAAATTCTGAGCATAGAAAGGTGATCAGGCCGAGCACCCGCAAATCCTGGTGCTCTTCATGGGCCGACACCTCATGGCCCGTGGCCACGGGGGTAGAGTCAATTGCGCCTTGCATAGGGTATCACCAGGGTAAAGGGCGGGGGATGGGTAAGGAAGATAGGGAAGTGAGGAGATAGGGGCAGATTGTAGGGTGCATCCGCGCAGCGATGCGCCACAGGGATATTAGGGGCGATCGTCAAACCTGGCCAATAGGCTCTCTTTTGTCCAGGGTAAACGGTGAGCATTGCCCACCCTACGATCGCGGCGTCGGCAGGGGTTCGCCCGCTGGGCCAACCTGGTCGGCTTGCTCCATGCCGTAGGCGTAGGGGCCGTGGGTGAGCACCGGCAGCACCTCCCAGTTTTCGATGATGGGGGGCGAATCCGTGGTCCACTCCATGGTCATCGCATTCCAGGGGTTGGGGCCAGCTTCCTTACCTTTCATCCAGCTCCAGATCACATTGAAGTAGAAGGGAATCACCGACACCGCCAGAATGTAGGCCCCCACCGTCACCAACTGGTTCAGCCCGGCAAACTGCGGGTCATACATCGCCACCCGGCGGGGCATCCCCTGCATACCCAGGTTGTGCATCGGGGTAAAGGTGAGAATCGTGCCAATAAATGTCAGCACAAAATGCACCTTGCCCAGGGGCTCATTCAGCATGCGCCCGGTGATTTTAGGGAACCAGTGGTAAATCCCTGAATAAATGCCAAACACCGAGCCGCCATACAGCACGTAGTGAAAGTGGCCCACCACGTAGTAGGTATCGTGCACGTGAATGTCAAAGGGCGCAGCGCCCAGGGTGACGCCGCTGAGGCCGCCAAACACAAACATTGACAGCAACCCCACCGCAAACAGCATGGCCGTGGTGTAGCGAATTTTGCCGCCCCATAGGGTCGCCACCCAGCTAAAGATTTTGATTCCCGTGGGCACCGCCACAATCAGCGTTGAGATGGTGAAGAAAATCCGCATCCAGGGGGCCGTGCCGCTGGTGAACATGTGGTGAACCCACACAAATAGCCCCACCAGGCAAATGGTGAGAGACGAGTAGGCGATCGCCTTATAGCCAAAAATCGGCTTGCGGGCATGCACCGGAATCACCTCCGACATGATGCCGAAGATCGGCAAAATCATTAGGTAAACCGCCGGGTGCGAATAAAACCAAAACAGGTGCTGATACACCACCACGTTGCCGCCCGCATCGGGCTTAAAGAACGAGGTGCCAAAGTTGATATCAAACAGCAGCAGCACCATCGCTGCCGCCAGTACCGGCGTGGCAAACAGCGCCAAAATCGACGTAGCTACCATCGCCCAGCAAAACAGCGGCATTTGATCCCAGGCCATGCTGGGCACCCGCATCTTCCAGATGGTGACCAAAAAGTTCACCGATCCCAAAATCGAGGAGGTACCCACCATGATCAGAGCCACACACCACAGGGTCTGGGGCAGATTGGCCGTAATCTCGCTCAGAGGCGGATACGAAGTCCACCCCGCCTGAGCGCCGCCGCCAAAGAAGAAGCTGGCTGCCAGCAGCGCCCCCGCTGGGGGGTTAAGCCAAAAGGCTATGGCGTTGAGCTTAGGGAACGCCATATCCCGCGCCCCAATCATCAGCGGAATCAGGTAGTTGCCAAACCCCCCGATCGCTGCTGGCACGATCCACAGAAAGATCATGATCGTGCCGTGGTTGGTCAAAAACGCGTTGTACAGCTCGGGGCTGAGAAAGTCTGAGTCGGGGGTAGCCAACTCGGTGCGCATCAGCACCGCCATAAAGCCGCCCACCAGATAAAACAAAAACGACGTCACCAGATACTGAATGCCAATCACCTTGTGATCGACGTTAAAGGTGAAGTAGTCGTACCACTTCCACTTGTCTGGATGGCCGTGGCCACCCTGAAGCTCCGTGGGTTTCATTGAAACTTCTGCTTGAGCCATAGATCGTTTGCTAATGAGGGCTATAAAAACTGCGGATGTAGCGGCTTAGGGGTCTGTCAATCCACAACGGGGAAGTCTTATCGTCCTGTAGGTGGTATAAAACGGCTTGTAGCCGAACAGCGGTTGACTTTGTTGGGCTCCGCTGGCGCTCTACCCAACCTACAAACTAACGCTTGAACCCAGCCCGAGACCGTCCAGGGCAAACCCAGATTGGCGTTAGTGATGCATGGGGCTGGTTTGGGCGATCTGAACCGGAGATTGTGCCAGATCTGGAGCGATTCCCGCCAAATACTCGGCATCGGTGGCATTTACAGCGGGTTGAGCCACGGTAGTTGTCGGCGTAGCTTCAGCCACTCGGCTGGCTACCCAGTCGGCATAGTCTTCAGGAGACTGCACAATCACCTGGGTGCGCATGCCGCCGTGGTACGCGCCACACAGCTCGGCACAGACCACGGGATAGGTGCCCTCGCGGGTAGCCACAAAGCGGAGTTCAGCGGGCTCCCCAGGCAGGGCGTCTTGCTTCAGGCGAAACTGGGGCACCCAAAAGGAGTGGATCACATCCTTCGCTTCGATCAGTAGCTGCACATCTTGACCCACGGGTATGTGCAGTTCGCCATCGACAATGCCCGTGCCAGGGTAGGTAAAGATCCAGGCGTACTGCATGCCGGTAACGTTTACCGTCACGTCTGGCGAGTTCATGGCTCCCAGGGGGCTGGCCCCAAAGCCATAGACCTGGGTTTTGCCAAAGATGGTGTCATCGTCAACGCCCTGGGCCAGCAGGGGGGCTACATCGATCACCGACTTTTGGGGGGCCATGGCCACCATAGCCCCGTGGCCGTGGTGGCCACCGGGCGAAAAGCCGCCCATTTCTTGAAAAACCACAACGCTGTAGAGGCCTAAACCCACCACAATTACAGCGGGAATGGCGGTCCAAAACGCCTCAAGGGGAAGGTTGCCCTCAATGGGCAACCCGTCGGTTTCATCGCCCTTGGGCTGGCGAAAGCGAATCAGCGAATAGACGATCGCTCCCTGCACCACAATAAACAGGGCCGTACCAATGGTCATCATGACATTGAACAGGTCATCGACCAGGGGAGCCTGCTCTGACGCCTGCATCGGCAGTAGATTGTGATTTTGCCCCACCCATAGACTGATCAGGGTGACAACGATACCGAGAACTAGCGTCCAAAAGGGGGCAGGAATTTGTTTCATGGCTACTCTCCTAGGGAGATGTTGCGAAGGATGCAGAACCCAACCTAATGAGGACATGCACCTGGAACGTGCGAATTAACTACCAGGGCCAAAAAATCATCAGCCATGTCTCTTTGCATGCTAAAGGGCAGATCTGGTCTGGCTTGAGAAACTTTTGATTTGCTTCAACTCTGTCATCTGGCCCTGCCACTATTCATGAAGTTTTGTAACTGCCAGAGTCGTCAAGAAACCAGGATTTTAATAAAAAAATTAACCATTTCTAGCTACAAACGGCAGTTCACGGCAAAGTCCAGCGATGATGAATGGCTCGACGGCTGTTTGGAGGCATTCTTCATATCCCGACTGGCGACTCACCCAGGGCCATAACGGTTGTCATCAGCCGTCGAGCCGCTAAGTTACATTTTTTGTGCAAATCAGGACGGGGCTAGGGGGGTGGGCATGCTAAGCACAATGCTCGGGCAGCGGGCTTAACCGACGGCCCCAGAGCTTTCGTACCCAGGGAGAGATTGCACCATGGACTTTCCGATGGCCTCCAGCCAGCCCGATGTTCGTAAAGAAGCCCTCGTGGCCCTAACGGCCCAGTTTGTGAAGCAGGGGCACCCCCCCAGCTACGCCCAGCACATGGCCACCGCCTCAATTTTTCAGGCCGATTTAGAATTGCGCAATGCCCAGTTTAGCCGCCTGATCGCCTGGCTGAAGGAGTTCCATGCCGATGTTTATCCTGAGGCGCTCGAAATTGCCGAGGCCGTGCGGCAAGAGTTTGAGAAGCGCGTTACCGGGGAGTTTTAGCCGGGGCTGCTGCTTCTAGGTTGTCTGGTTGCCCCCCTGCCTGTTCAGCGATGACTCTATTTCCTAACCCAGTGGCTAGCTGGCTCAGCAGCGGCGAAGACTTTTTGACCCAGGGCAATTATGCCCAGGCGTTGACGGCCTTTGAGCAGGCCCTGGGTCTGGCCCAGCACAGCTGCAACCCCCAGGCCGAAGTGCTGGCGTTGCAGCGGTTGGGCTCTGTGCACCTGGGCCAGGGGCAGCCGACTCTCTCGGTGGCATCGATTCAGCAGGCGATTGCCATTGCCCTAGAGCAACACAACCTCAAGGCCGTCTACGAATGCCATCGGCAGCTGGCCCAGGCCTATAAGTCAATGCACAGCTTCGAGCTAGCGCTGCACCATTTAGAGGCTGCTGACAATCTGCGGGACAGCTGCGATCGCCCCGCTACCCCAGCCTCCGCTCAGGTAGGCCCGGAGCCTCTAGGCCGAGTGCCCTGTTCCACCTTGGCGGAGCAGGGCAAAGATGCTGTGCTGCGGCTATTTCGCTCCATGGTCGAGCAGGCCAATGTTGGTGTGGCCATCTTTCAAGACGAGCGCCTGGTCTACGGTAACCCGTGCCTGATGAAGTGGGTCGGCTGCGACCCCCAAGCTCTCGGACGACTGGCGATGGCAGATCTGATAGTGCCGACCTCTGGGAGCAGTGCTGTCCTTGAAGATGCCGGGCCTCAAGAGGGCCAGCTGCTGGGTCAGCAGGGGCAGGTGTTAGCTGTTGAGATCTACGCCACTACCCTGGCCTATCGCGATTCGCGCAGCGTTCTAGAACCGACTCGGAACGAGTATCCCTTCGGGAATCGCCCCGCCCTGGTTACCTACCTGCGCGACATCAGCGCGGCGCGGCACATGGCAGACCGGCTGAAAGCGTCGGAAGCCCGCTACCGCAGCCTGATTCACCACGTCCCCATTGGGCTATGTCGATTTAGCGTGGAGGGCCGCCCCCTAGACGCCAACCCGGCTCTGCTAACCATCTTTGGCTTCAGCGACGTAACCGCCTTTTTAGACGCCAGTCCCATCCAGCCGAGTAGCCCGGTGGTTGACCAAGGGCAACCCTTGCTGTGGAGCGACTACCTCAGTCAGCCCAACCCGCTCAAGGATTGTGAAATCAAGCTGTCGCGCCCCGATGGGCGCTACCTGTGGGTGCGCGTGGTGGCCAGAGCCGTTCGCGAAGCGCTCCCTTCAGGAATCGCCGACTCAAACGGTGCCATTCAGTTCTACGAAGGTGCCGTCGAAGACATCACCGAGATTAAAGCCGCTCAACAGGCGCTAGAAGAGCTGGCCATGCGCGACTCCCTCACCCACGTTTACAACCGCCGCCACTTTATTGATCTAGCCAGCCGCGAAATGGTGCGATCGGCCCGCTTCAACCGCCCGGTCACCCTACTGATGCTCGACATCGACCACTTCAAGGCGATCAACGATACCTACGGCCATCTCGTGGGGGATGCCGTGCTGCGCGATATTGCCCTACGGCTCAAGGCCAACCTGCGCCAGAGCGATATTCTGGCCCGCTACGGAGGCGAAGAATTTATCTTGCTAATGCCCGAAACTGACCAAGCCCAGGCCTGGATCGGCGCGGAACGGCTGCGCCGAGTTGTGGCGGCTACCCCCTTTGACAGCGGCAGCGGCCCCCTTTCGGTAACCGCCAGCGTGGGGCTATCCTGCTGGTCTGCCAGCGCTGACCCCGGTTCCCTATCGTCGCTGCCCCATATCAACGACCTAATCAGCAAAGCCGACCAGGCTCTCTACCGGGCTAAGCACTCTGGCCGCAACCAAACCCAGGCCGAAGCCTGGCTCTACAGCGTTAGCAGCCCGATTGTCTAGAGCTAAGAATGTCTAAAGCTAAAAATGCCCCTAGCGTTGGACTAGAACAGTCCAACGCCAGGGGCATTGACGAGGGTCTAAAGAACCTAGCTGGCGATGTAGCCATGCATAGTGGCCTTGCGGCGGCGCAGGTGCTTAAGCGCCTGCTGCTCGAGCTGGCGCACTCGCTCGCGGCTGATGTTCATGCGGGTGCCCACCTTGGCCAGGGATAGCTCGTTGCCGTCCTCAAGGCCGTAGCGCAGGGTAATCACCTCTTTCTGCTGAGGGGTAAGCTCAGACAGCAGATTACGGATGTCTTGCTTGAGCGACTCTTGAGCGGTGAAGGTCTCGGGCGAAATGCCATCGTCTTCCAGCAGCTCTTGCAGCTCGGTATCCTGGTTGTCGCCAATGCGTACATCTAGCGAGATGGGCTGCCGTGCCAGCACCAAAAACTCGCGAATCTGCTTGGGCTCTAGCTCCAGCGCCTCACCGATTTCGTTGGCGTTGGGGCTGCGGCCCAGCTGCTGAGACAGCTCGCGCTGCACCCGCTTGATCTTGTTGAGCTTTTCGGTGATGTGGATGGGTAGGCGAATGGTGCGCGCCTGCTGGGCGATCGCCCGAGTAATGGCCTGACGAATCCACCAGTAGGCGTAGGTGGAGAACTTGTAGCCCTTGGTGGGGTCAAATTTCTCAACGCCGCGCTCTAGGCCCAGGGTGCCCTCCTGGATCAGGTCTAAAAATTCTAGATTGCGCTTCTGGTACTTTTTGGCGATCGCCACCACCAGGCGCAGGTTGGCCTCAATCATCTTGCGCTTGGCTCGCTCGCCCTGGCGCAGGGTTTGGTTGAGCTTATCTTCGCTCAGCTCGGCGGCAGCGGCCCACTCTGCCAACGTGGGTTCGTGACCTAGCGACTCTGTCAGGCCTTCTTTTTGCTCTAGCAGTGCCATGTAGGCCTGCACCTGCTTGCCGAAGATAATTTCCTCTTCGTGGGTGAGCAGCGGTACTCGGCCAATCTCATGGAGGTAGGTTCGTACAGCGTCAGCACTGTAGAGGGGCTTGCTCTTCAATATGCGGGTCTTTGTTTTAGCCATGAATTAACCTTTTCCTCCACTGACGATGCGGCAAACGCTGAAACCAAAAAACCGAAGCAAAAAAGTTGATTTAGAAACGCCTGGACTGAATCGCTGAGAGAGGCTGGGGTTCTCGGTTGCTACCAGCTTCAACTCCGGGCCAGGGGAAATGTGGTGTGAATAGACTCTGCCCTTTCCTGGTCTAGCCCGGCAGAATCTGGTTCTACAGTTTTCTTCGCTAACCGTTGACGGTCAGGATTAAGTTCATCACTCGCAATGCAGACTTGCTATTCGATGCTTGCTCTGAGGGATGTCTGCCAAAGTTGTAGATTGACCAAACGAGCAAAACCTGAAGTGGGAACCGTGGGCTAGAGTTCTCGAACAAAACTCGAAGCCATTATGAGTTTACTCCTCCAGAATATAACAACTTTCTGGTTGCGTAAAGTACTACAGGTGTAGTTATGCGTCTGACGGGGGTAGGGGTCACTTTGTTTCCTGAGTTTCAGGTTAACCAACTGTGGCGGGGCGGTCTGCATCAGATGTTTCAGTTCCAACCTTGGGTCTGAGGCTGATGTCTTAAAGAACACCTCTATATTCAGGGATCTGGTCGTTTTACCCGTGGGGGTTTCCCCCCTGAGAAAACCGAACCTGTTGCCCGAGAACTGTAGCGGAGGGCTAAAACTTCTCAAACGTTAGATTACTGAAACGATGTCGCAGGGGTGTGTCGGTGGTATGGCAGCTCTATGGCAGGTCTGGCCGCATACTACAAGCGCCTGGCTTGGCGCTGCTGGTCTTCCCAATACTTTGCCTCACACCTGCTAACGACCGTTCCAAAAACCGGTAGACTCAGTGAGATTATTTTTTCATCCCTAGGCATAAGCACCCATGAAAAACGGGTTAGACCATCGCCTGCTGGCTCAGCGCCCTGCCCCCATCGGCATTTTTGATAGCGGTGTCGGCGGTCTCACGGTACTGCGAGAAATCTACCGCCAGCTACCCAACGAGTCGGTGCTGTACTTTGGCGATACGGCCCGGCTGCCCTACGGATCGCGATCGCCCGAAGAGATTCTCTATTTTGTGCGCCAAATCTTGACCTGGATGGCCGATCAGGGCACCAAGATGGTGATTATGGCCTGCAACACCAGCTCGGCTTTGGCCCTTGACCCGGTGCAGGGCGAGTTTCCCTTCCCGGTGCTGGGGCTGATTCGACCAGGGGCACAGGCGGCAGCTCTGCGGGGGCGTCGCATTGGTGTGATTGCCACCCAGGCCACCGTTACCAGTCGGGCTTATACCCACGCCATTCAAGAAATTAACCCAGACTGTCGGGTGTGGGAGGTGGGCTGTCCTAAGTTTGTGCCCATTGTTGAGCAGAACCAGATTAAATATCCTCAGGCTCAGCGCACCGCATTTACCTACCTACAGCCGCTGATTGCCGCCAATATTGACACCCTGGTCTATGGCTGTACCCACTATCCCCACCTGGCCCCGGTGCTCAGGCCAATTTTGCCCGCCACGATGCAGTACGTTGATCCAGCAATTTCGATGGTGGCGGCCGCTGCTAAGGAACTGGATGCCCTGGGCCTGCGGAGCAGTACCCCTGCCTGGTCAACGGAGTTTTACGTGAGTGGTTCAGCTCCCGAGTTTAAGCGTCTGGCGGTGCAGTGGCTGGGTCATCAGCCTGCCGTACGCCAGATTTGCCTGCCAGAGCTGGTCGCTAACCCCAAAGGCTAACCCTGGGAGCGACGCCTTGTGCTCAGGCGCTGGGCCAGCACGAGCATGCCGTAGACCAGGAGTAGATAGGCGATCGCCAGTAGTGGAATAACGACGAGAGAAGCAGAGTAGGTCATGGCCGACAGCAGCGGATGAGAGAAAACAGTCAATACTTGACGAGCCATGGGTGTGGTAAAGCAGCCTCAATGCCGCAAAAACCAATCCCCTCTCTGAAGAAGAAATTTTGCTCGCCGAAAAGTCTGGGTGATGGTACACCCACAGAAGCCAGGAAAAATGACCGAGCACTGACGAAACCAGTGGAAAACCCACCTAGCGCTGCGATCGCCTCGAATTAATAAACAAGCCAGAGCTGGTCAAAAAATCTTACAGACTTCTGCTTATTTTCTTGAGAAATTCTTAAGTTTTAGTCTATCACGGTATTCCCCGGTCGGGTCAGAAATATGGAGGGGTAAAGTCGCTTAAATTTTGAGCAGCTTCGGGGAATTAACTAGATGTATTTGCCCGGTGCCGACCGTCTGCCCCAAGCTGCTGTAACCCCTGTCTGCCAATGGGTTTGACCCTAGGCGAAGCGGTTGGCTGAGGTAGGATCTCGGGGCTTTAGCCAGCGAAAGAGGCTGAGTTTTTACCAATACTCCTTCGGGGGTTGTCTTAGAATGGCGATAGAATATGTAAAAATTCGTAACTTTAGCGCTCTTGCCGGGGTCTATGACTTCAGTAACTTCTCTTTTCGCGCCAGTTGAGTCCGACCTTGACCTGATGACCCAAAATCTGAAGGGGTTAGTCGGGGCACGGCATCCCATTTTGTCGGCGGCGGCCGAGCATCTGTTTGGTGCCGGGGGCAAGCGGGTACGCCCAGCCATTGTGCTGCTGCTGTCTAAGGCCACCCTGCCAGGGCAAGAGATCACTCCCAAGCACCGTCGCCTGGCCGAGATTACCGAAATGATCCATACAGCCAGCCTGGTGCACGACGATGTGGTCGATGAAGCCAGCGTGCGGCGGGGGGTGCCCACGGTGCACAGCAGTTTTGGCAATCGTATCGCGGTGCTGGCGGGGGATTTCTTGTTCGCCCAGGCCTCGTGGTATCTGGCTAATTTGGATAACCTGCGAGTGGTCAAGCTTCTCTCCCAGGTGATTATGGACCTGGCCGAAGGCGAAATTCAGCAGGGGCTGAACCGCTTTGATACCAGCCTCTCCATGGATGCCTATTTGGACAAGAGCTATTTCAAGACGGCCTCGCTGATGGCCAACAGTGCTAAGGCCGCCGGGGTACTGAGCGACATGTCGGAGACGGTGATCGAGCAGCTCTACGACTACGGACGGCACTTAGGGCTCGCCTTTCAGGTGGTAGACGATATTCTTGACTTCACCAGTTCTGACGAAGTCTTGGGCAAACCCGCCTGCTCTGATCTAAAAAGCGGCAACCTAACGGCTCCGGTGCTCTATGCCATGGCCGAGCATCCCTTTCTCACCACTCTGATTGAGCGAGAGTTTTCTGAGACCGACGATTTTGACCAGGCCATTGACCTAATACACAGTAGTAGCGGCATTGCCCGATCGCGCGAGTTAGCCGCCACCCATGCCCGCTTGGCGGCCGCTTGCTTAGAGCATCTGCCTTCCTCTGCCGCTCGCCAGGCGCTCCAAGACCTGACGAGCTATGTGCTGCGGCGTATTTCTTAGCGGCTCCTGACAACGGGGTGACGGCCTTGGCGAAACTGGCGGGCGTTGCTGAATAGCAGTATGATTTTGCGGAATTCTGAACGGAGTCATAAGGCTTACAAGATCCAATTCATACTTTGAGTCAGCAACGCCACTGGCGCTGGGTTGATTGACGCCCTCGGCCGGGCTGAGGCGGCGATTTGCGGAGCGTTCGGAAACCGACTCGGAACGAGTATCCGTGCCGGAATCGCCGACGGACGGCGGTACCGATCAACGCTTGAAAGCAATGCCCACCCGACGAAATCCCTGAAGTTAGATACTCCGCACGCTCAGTTACCCAATTGAGTCAGAACGGTTTTTCTGCTAGAGTCCCTCTGGAAAAAAACTGTTGTCCCTGCCTTGCTAGGGAACTTCAGGGGATGCAAATTGCCCTCAATTTAGCTGTTTGCTTCACCCTATGATGCCTCCATGGCCGGTGCAGCCCTCAACACCTTTGCTGTTCGCGACTGTGCAAAACAACCCATGGGTGAGGGCTGACAGCGCACCAGAGAATTAGCCGCCAGCGCCAGGCAAGCCATTCTGAATGAGTTCAAAAGTTATCAGAAGGTCATCGATATGAAAATTCGCTCGATTCTGGCCTGTTCGGCTTTGGCTTATGGCGCTGTCGTCGCGGTGATGAGTACTCCCTAGATCGTTGGGGCAGCCGTGCCCATGGCTTCCTCCACGGTTCTCGCTCAGCAGGCCGACTTGAACTTGGTGGGAGAAGGGGAAGGAACCCTATCCATTGGCAGTCGCCCCAGTCAAACCGTGACGTTCGTCACCGTGACCAGCCGCCCCAATTAGCAGGTTGAAGTTTCTCTGCGCCTGGCGGATGGCAACTTGCAGCGGTGGGAGGGGCAACTGGTCAGCCGCAGTGCGGGTGAAGCCCAAATCCAGTTGACCAGTGCAGGCGCGGCTGATGCCACGGGAACGCTCACCGTTCGCTACTAGGACAGCAATCTGATCTCCCTGAGCGGCAGTGGCACTATCGATGGCCAGCCCCTGTCGATTCGTTTCACCATTGGCGACGACAGTGTCAGCCGTCCCCCGGTCGCTAGCGTGGTGACCCTGGCCCAGCAAGGTCAAGGCGTGTTCGGTCTTCAGGGCCGTCCGAACCAGACTATTTCTTTTGCAACGGTGACCGTTCAGGCCGATGACAGCGCTAAGCTGTCGATTCGCCTGGCCGATGGCAACAATATCGCGTTTGCAGGGCAGCAGACCCGAAAAACTGCCGACGAGATCGTCCTAAATCTCACCTCCTCGGGTAACGCAGATGCCCAGGGGCCTGCCAATATTCGCTACGGCCTGAATAACTCAATTCTCAGCATCTCGGCAAATGGCACCCTAGATGGTCAGCCTTTCTTCATTCAATTTAGCGGTCAGCAGGCCAGCACCCAGCCCCCCGTTGCTCCTCCAGCTGCCGGGGCTGTCGTCTGTACTGGGCAGATGCAAAATGGATGGCAGTACCGTACTGAGGTCGCCAATCAACGGTTCACAGAAATTCGCTGGGAGCAATCGGGCGCAGAGTCTACGGTGTCAGCCCTGCGGTTTTATCGCAACAACGCCCAGGGACAGCCGGTTTATCGGGGCTCTTTTCGGGCCGCGACGGAGCTGGCGCTGGTTGACCTCAGTGGCGGCAATCCTCGCCCAGGCTCCCAGATCTCCATTGGGGTAGAGGAATGGGGTTGGTCGCGAGGCAACTGTCGCTAGGGTCAGCAAGCAGGGTTTCCTCGGCTGGCTGGGCAAGTTCTAGGCTCTGGGTCAAAACATGACGCAGGCCAGGGGGCGAAAGGCATTTACCCAGCGCGATCGCCCCCTGAAAATTTTGCGCTGCACCTATGCTACCGAGGCACTGTCGCAGCGCCAGGGCGCTCTAACGATGTTCTCTGCGATCGCGGGTTAGGCTACGCTGCAAAGGTAGCTTCCAGCGCAGTCCTATGGGTCAAGAAATTGAGCGTAAGTTTTTGGTAGTTGACGATGGCTGGCGTCACGCTGCCCAGGGAGAGGTGATGTGCCAGGGCTATATTCCCACCCAAGATGCCCGTACGGTGCGGGTACGGCGAGTGGGCGATCGCGCCTACCTTACCCTCAAAGGCCCGGCAGTCGGTC
Source organism: Tildeniella torsiva UHER 1998/13D (assembly GCA_019358835.1). GTDB lineage: Bacteria > Cyanobacteriota > Cyanobacteriia > Phormidesmidales > Phormidesmidaceae > Nodosilinea > Nodosilinea torsiva. Next base: position 26,238 of record JAHHIH010000032.1, on the reverse strand, counting down.
TGGTGCGCGCTGAGTTTGAGTACCCCATTCCCGTCGCCGATGCTCAGATCATTCTAGAAACCCTCTGTCAGCCACCCCTGATCGAAAAAACTCGCTATCGCCTTCCCCTAGGGGATGTTGTGTGGGAAATAGACGAGTTCTCGGGCGACAACCAGGGGTTAATTATGGCCGAGGTGGAGCTGACTAGCCCCGATCAAGTGGTCGATCTGCCTAGCTGGATAGGTGCAGAAGTTAGTTCTGACCCTCGTTACTACAACTCCAACCTGGCCCGTCATCCCTTTAAGTACTGGAGTGCATAGCGTTCTACCCGCTGGCTTCAATGCCTGGGTCGCTAGCCACTCACCCACTCACCTACCCCTCCGCATCCCCTGCCGGATACTGCCGCCCCCGCCACTGGGTAGGCCGCCGCAGGGAGGATATGCCAATGCGCACTACCGCTGCCAAATCCGCCAGGGGCGACAGCCAAAAAGCCCAGGCTCCCGGTGCCCCCTGCCGGTCATAGGCTGAGGCTACCGCCGCCTGCATGCCCAGCCGCATGAGCAACAGACTTGCGTTCACAATCAGTAAGAACTGCAGGGATAATGACCAGGCTGCGGGCAGCTGCTGCCGAACTGCTAATACCCCCGGCACGAGCACCCAGGGCAACCCCTGTACAAAGGCAAGAAACAGCCAATCCCACCAGACCTGAGCAGCCGGAGCCGCATCCTTCAAATCGAGGGAGCGACCCCACTCGCGCCAGGTCTCGGCCATGCCTTCGTACATGCGCACCTTTAGCAGGCGAGTGCCATCCCAGAAGCCCACTTTGGCACCCTGGGCCGCCGCGTAGCGAGCCAGGGTAACATCGTCACAAAAGGAGCTAGAAGCCGCCTGATAGCCGTCAAGTTGGGCCAGCAGCGATCGCCGCACCATAAAGCACTGGCCATTGGCCATCACCCGCTGGGTGGAGCCGCTGGGGCTACCCAGCGGGCCAAATCGGTACACCAGCGTCATCAATAAAGCAGGTTGCAGCCAAAATTCGCCAGCGTGTTTGAGAATAAACCGGGGCGCGAGAGACACCAGGTCATAGCCCTCCCTGTCCATGGCTTTGGCTAACGCTGCCACCAGGCCAGGCTGAGGCTGGGTATCGGCGTCAACACCCAGTACCCAGGTGCTAGCGGTAGAGGTTTGGCGAAAACCGTAGTCCAAGGCCCAGGGACGCCCAACCCATCCCTTGGGCAGGGGATCGTCCTCCAGCAGCCGCAATCGCGGGTCGTGGGCCTGGTAGGTGCTGACTACCGAGCGAGTGTCATCGGTCGACCGGCTGTCTACGACCAAAATTTCCCGCACTTCGTAGCCCTGCCGGATTAGCCCTTCCAGACATGGGCGTATGCGATCCGCCTCGTTGAGGGTAGGCACCACCACCGAAACCGTGCCCAGCAGGCCAGGGTCGGGGCGGGCTGGGGCCAGGGGAGGCCTGCGAAAGGGGCCCTGCACCAACCTCGACAGCAGCACCGCCACCATCGGCAGCTGCACCGCCAGCAGCACGATCGCGATAAAACTCGGCCAAGGAAACGGGGTGGCCACATCGGTGGGCAAGGCAATACCTCAAAAACGGACGTAGATCGCAGTTGAACCGACTGGCTGTCGGTTACTCCAGATCAACCTGACAATCTGAGCCCATTGCGCCTCGGACAGTAGCTCCTATCCGAGGCGCAATGGGCTTATGCTGCCGACATCGGCCCCAGCACTATGGCCCCAGAATTATTAGGAACCCTTAGTCACGGCTACGGAAGCTTCGATCACCTGGGCGGGCTCAACTAGTACATCTGAGAGATCTTCCTGGGCAGTGGCGCGCCAGCACAGCACCGCAGGTAGGGCGCCGGTCAAAATCCCCAGCGCGATGGGAACGTAGAACCCGGCAGCCAGACTCATCACCAGGGCAAAGCCAAAGTTGGCCAAGTACACCACTAAAGGCAGGGTGAGCTGGCCTTGGTCTAGCTCAGGCGAGAATTTAAAGGTTTTCCAGAGACCTAGCGCTACGCCCATGAAGACGACCCCAGTCCCCAGCCACCCTACAAAATTTTGGTAGGGCATGCCAAAGAAGGCACCGGGCTCGTGCCAGTACCAGAAGGGCAGGGCGGTCTGGCTCATGGCTGGGTCGAGCACAAAATCCCAGGAGGTGAGCAGAACTGACCCTAGAACTACAGCGGCTAGCGATCGCGCCCAGTTGTAGCGCCCAGCACCACCCCCCGCAGCCAACCCACTGCGGGCCAGCAAAAACGCTGCCAGACCCAGATAAAACCACGACAGCGGAATGGTAAATGGCACTAGACCCGCGACCTTGTAGCCCAACCCGTTGAGGTAGCTGTAATGACCGAAGGGAAAGCCAGTGCTGGTACCCAATAGCTCACTGGTGATTGAAATGCCGACGGACGCGATCGCAAATGTGATCAAGCTGCCTAGCCCCAGGGTGTGATAGGCGTACAGAGCCATGGCCAGGGTGCCCAGCAAAATGTAGCCGACGCCGCCCCCGGCCATGCTCCACCGGAAGAGAGTCGGCCCCGCCGGCAAGTACTCTAGGATGCCAGGGTGAGGCACCACCCACAGCAGACCGGCCAGGCCAAACACCATGGCGACCACGTGACCGTATAGGCAAAACCGCTCGATGGCTAAAAGATTTCTCATGGTAAGTCCTAGATACCGCTGGCCGGGCTGTGCAGCTCGACCGCTAACTGTTCTGTTTTGAAAGGCTGAAAAGCAGCCGCAGTTGCAATCGTCGCTTAAATTATAAGTTTTGTAAATGGTAAGTTTTGAGGTTTCTCCAGCACTCAATCCTCCCTATTCCAAAAGCAGCCCTACCGGTTTAGCCGTCAATTTAGGCAGCTCTCCCCTCGCCAAGGGGCGGTGTGGAAATCAGGAAAATCGGCTAGGATGACGGCATACAGGTCAGATCTTTGAGATCCTATGGCACCTATGACAACCCCTGGCCCTACCCTAACAGTAAGGCCGCTGCAATATCGCGATTTAGACGACCTTAAGCAGTGGCAGCCAGAGGATCTGGAGGCTGGTGGCGACCTAGACGCTGCCGAGGCCATTGTGACATGGCTAGATTATCAGCGCCGCTGGTATGGCCCCCTTAAAGTTTTAAGCTGGCTGCCCCGTCCCGTGCAGCAGCAGAGTCAGACTACTTTTGTGGCCGAGCGCCAGAAGTCTTTGGTGGGGATTATTCAAGTGTCGCCCTTCAACCAGACTCGCAGCACCTGGCGAGTCGAGCAGGTGGTCATCAACCGCCGCGCCTTGGCGAATACGGCGGCCTCTGGGTACGTGGCGGCCTCGGGCTACATGGACGTTGGCTCACGGCTGCTGCGCCACTGCTTTGAGGTGATTTGGGAAGCCAGAACCTGGATGCTCGAAGTTGACGTCAACCACACCTCCGCCCTGGCGCTCTATCGCTTCAATGGGTTTCAGCCCCTAGCCCAGATGACCTACTGGGAGATGGCTGCCGAGCAGATCGAAACCCTGGCCCAGCGCGAGCCCGATTTGCCGAATCTTTTGCCTATCAGCAACGCCGACTCTCAGCTGTTGTACCAGCTAGACACCGCCGCCATGCCGCCTCTCGTCCGCCAGGTGTTTGATCATCAGATCCAAGACTTTAAAACCGGCCTGATGGGCAGCATGACGGCCACCACCGATCGCCTGGTCAATCAGGTTGAAACGGTCAGTGCCTACGTCTTTGAGCAGCAGCGCAAGGCGGCCATTGGTCAATTTAAACTGGCGATTTCCCGCGATGGTCAGCAGCCCCACGAGGCCGGGTTGACGGTTCACCCGGCCTACACCTGGCTCTATCTAGAGCTGATGACGCAGATGGCCAAAATTTTGCAACCCTTCCCAGCCCAGTCCCTGCGGCTAACCTCCTTAGACTACCAACCCGAGCGAGAGGAGTGCTTCACTCAAATTCAGGCGACCCCCGCCTCCCATGCCCTGCTGATGTCGCGATCGGTGTGGCACAAGGTGCGCGAAGCTCGACACCTTTCCCTAGAGGGGCTACAGCTATCTGACGTGCTGACGGGTCTACAGCCCGCCAGTAAGCCGGTACCTGGGCGAATGACCTGGTCGGCAGAGCGCTGGCAGACGGTGCTGGGGCCGCAAACCCCAAACAGAGGTACCGATGCGCCGCCTTCCGAAGGCGATCGCTAAGGTTCTGCAAGGCTATGGCGCTGGTTTCAGCCCTAGGGCTAGATATTGGTCGTAAGCGCATTGGGGTCGCGGGTTGCGATGGCACCGGCCTGATTGCCACTGGCCTCACCACGCTACAGCGGCGATCGTTTCAAGACCTGGTGGCCGATTTGCAACACTTGGTCAAGGCTCGGCAGGCCCAGATACTGGTCGTAGGCTTGCCGCTCACTATGGATGGGGAAGAGGGCTTTCAGGCTCGCCAAGTGCGAAAAGTAGCCGAGGGCCTTAGCCAGGCCTTAGCGATGCCCGTTGTCTATGTCGATGAGCGGTTGAGTTCCGTAGAAGCTGAACATCTGATGCGTGCCGCCGGTCATTCTGTGGCTCAGGAAAAAGCTCTGATTGACCGCAAAGCTGCCGCCATCATCCTGCAGCGCTGGCTAGATGAACGGCGCTCATCGTAAACAGACGTAACAGGATGGGATATTCTGATAACACCGTTCAGTGTTCATACTGGGCTGCGGTGTCAATCCACTGCACCTGGTTACCGAGAGAAGAGTAGCCTCCATGGCGGATAACACCCAACCGATTGACGAGTCAGCTGTAGTTCTCACCGATGATGCCGGGCGGTTTTTGCCCTGTCAGGTGGAGCAGAGCTTTCAGCTCAACGATCGCGAATACCTGCTTTTGCTGCCCATTGATGCCCCCATCGAAATTTTTGTTTGGCAGCAAGACGACAATGATGACGAGGTTCTAATGGATGTGGAAGAGGAAGAGATCGATCAGGTCTTTCTCACCGCCAAGGCCGTGCTGGCCGAGCAAAACTTGACCCTTCAGCGCACTGCCATTACCCTGACTGCGTCGGGGGAGGTGCCTGAGGCTGAGGAAGATAACTGCCTCACCCTGGAGCTAGACGACCTCGACGATGCCGGTAACCCCGTCACAGAAGAATTTCAGATCTTGGCAACCTGCTTCTACGACGACGAAGAATACACCCTGTGCACGCCCCTCGACCCGCTGCTGATCTTTGCTCACCGCACCAGCGACGGATCATTGGAGGTGGTGACCCCAGAAGAATTTCAAACCATTCGCGGTGGTTTAGAGGAAAAACTGTTTGATCTATTAGAGTAAGAACGTCCGTAACGGCGATTATCGATAGTGCAATCATGGCTAAAGGTTCACGCTGGGTTCGGTGGAGTTTTTTGGGACTATTGCTGCCCTTGGCTACAGGGGTAGCGGCCTGGCAGGGCTGGGCTTGGTGGAGTTGGGTCAACCAGCCCGTCAGCGCAGCCTCCGCCGAAGCTGCTTCTGAAACAGTACAAATTCAAATTCCGCCGGGCACTCCGGGTCAGCAGATTGGCGAAGATCTCGAAGCGGCGGGTCTGATTCGGTCGGCCCTGGCCTGGAAGCTGTGGTCGCGCTGGCAAACCTGGCAAAATGCTGAGGGAGAATTTCAGGCGGGCACCTACGCCCTCAGCCCAGCTGACTCGATGACGGCAATCGCCGATGTGATTCGCAGTGGCCAGGTCGTGCAAACCTCATTTACGGTTCCCGAGGGCTGGAACCGCCGCCAAATGGCCACCTACTTTGAGGAAGAGGGTTTTTTCTCCGCAGATGCGTTTTTGGCCTCTACTGAACAGGTATCTAAGGACAACTATCCCTGGCTGCCCGATGGCCTTCCCCATGTGGAGGGCTTTTTATTCCCCGATACCTATCAGCTGCCAGCGGAGGGAGTTACTCCTGAGGCGGTAGTCGATGCTATGCTGAGCCGCTTTGAGACGGTAGCGCTGCCAATCTACCAGCAGGCAACCACTGACCTGACGCTGTTGGACTGGGCTACCCTAGCCAGCATTGTTGAAAAAGAGGCGGTGATTGCCGACGAGCGCGGCACCATCGCCGGGGTCTTTACTAACCGCCTAAACCAGAATATTCCGCTGGGGGCTGACCCTACAGTCGAATATGGTCTGGGTATTGTGCAAACCCCAGAGCAGCCTCTCACCTGGACTCAGGTAGAAACCCCTTCGCCCTACAACACCTACATCAACCCAGGGCTGCCCCCAACGCCGATCGCCAGCGCGGGTAAAGCTAGTTTAGAAGCGACTCTGGCCCCGGCCGCTACCGATTACCTGTTCTTTGTGGCCCGCTACGACGGCACCCATGTTTTTAGCCGCACGCTAGCAGAGCACGAAGCCGCCCGCGATGCCATTCGCGCCACTATTGACAACTGACCCTGTTCGTCAGTTCTATATCTGCTGGGCGATCGCCCCTAAAACGATCCATGGGGTTGTATTGCTGCGGTTTAATTGCTGCAGCTTGGGGACGGCTGGCATTTCAACCCGCTTTAGGCCGCCAATCTAGACTATGCTACGTTTGGGGCTATGGTTTTGTTATGTCCTTTTCTCGCCTGCTGCAACCCGATCTAGTGCTGGACGGAAACGTCCTGGCGATTTCCCCTGAGCTGCTGGCTCGGCACAACTTAAAGGGGCTAATTTTGGACGTAGACGATACTCTAGTGCCGTTGCGGCAGGCTGAAACCAACCCCGATCTGGCCCACTGGATGCATCAGATGAAAGCCGTGGCGACAGTATGGCTCGTGAGCAACAACGTCAATGCTCACCGCATCAGCCGGATTGCTGCCCTGCTGGATGTGCCCTATCTAACCAGTGCCGGCAAGCCCTCAGGCCGTAAGCTGAAGCTGGCGTTGGCGGCTATGAATCTCCCAGTCGATCAGGTCGCTATGGTGGGCGATCGCCTTTTCACCGATGTGTTGGCTGGCAACCGAGTAGGATTGTTCACCATTTTAGTGAACCCTATGCCAGGTCTTAATCAGGTAGCGCGCACTTCCCCGTTGCGGACGCTTGAAGTGATGATCTCCCAATATTTTGGGGTTACGTTTTAGGGTTAGGGAATCAACCGTTGGCTTAATACAGTTAAGTAACATTGACGCTTTGCAATAGTTCGCGTCAGAAACTTTGCTGAGCTAAATATAAAGAAAACATTAGAGTTAAATTGAAGTCTTGGCACTATTGCGATAATTGAGTCTATAAACAGGGGCCAGCTCACTATAGGCTCTTAATTTAATAAGCCATTTTTGGGTGTCGACTTTTGGGTTGGCACCCAAAGTTTTTATGGGCGCAGGGGCCATCTGAATCCTATCTTTGCCTGTGGCGATGGCGCCCTGAGGACAGACCGATTGCTATACTGCCAGGGCTATCTCCACTGACGTTGCCTGCCCGTGAGCCCAGTTCAAACCCTCGTGGTCAAAATCGGTACTTCTAGTCTGACTGGCACTAGTACAGGTCAGTTTGCCCTCTCTACCCTGGCTGCGCTGGTTGAGACCCTCTGCACTTTGCGTCAGCAGGGGCACCAGGTGGTTTTAGTTTCGTCGGGTGCAGTGGGCATTGGCTGCCGACGGCTCAACCTGACCGAGCGACCCAAGACCCTAGCCATGAAGCAGGCTGTAGCGGCGGTGGGCCAGGGTCGGCTGATGCGCATCTATGACGATCTGTTTTCGGCTCTGAATCAGCCCATTGCCCAGGTATTGCTGACCCGCAGCGACTTGGCCCAGCGATCGCGCTACGTCAACAGCTATCGCACCTTTCGCCAACTGCTCCAGCTAGGCGTGATCCCCATCGTCAACGAGAACGACACCGTTGCCGTAGAAGAACTCAAGTTTGGCGACAACGATACCCTCTCAGCTTTGGTCGCCAGCCTGATTGGAGCCCAGTGGCTGTTCTTACTCACCGATGTCGATCGCCTGTATTCTGCCGATCCCCGTTCTAACCCCGAAGCCCAGCCGATTATTGCCATCGATCGGTTAGCTGATATCCAAGCGCTCAAAGCAGTAGCGGGGGGCCAGGGATCTGCCTGGGGAACTGGCGGCATGCTAACTAAGCTAGAAGCGGCTCAGATTGCTACGAAGGCAGGGGTGCGTACTGTCATTACCGATGGTCGTCAGCCCCATAACGTGGTTAAAGCCCTCGCCGGAGAAGCCGTTGGCACCCAGTTCGCCCCATCGCCCCGGCCTAGTCCAGCCCGCAAGCGCTGGATTGCCGCTGGCCTTGCCCCTACTGGACGTCTTCACTTAGATCCAGGTGCAACCCGGGCGATCTTGAAGGGCGGTAAGTCGCTGCTGGCTGCTGGTATTACTCGTTTAGAAGGCGACTTTGAGGCTCAAGATGCGGTTGTGATCTGTGCGGACAGCGGTGAAGAGATTGCCAGAGGGATGACTAATTACAGCGCCCAAGACCTTACCCAAATTCTGGGCCATCGGTCAGAAGACATCCCAGCAATTTTGGGCTTTGTCGGGGCAGACACCGTCGTCCATCGCGATAATCTGGTTGTTGCTGCCGACACCGACGATGTAGGTTAGGGCTTGCGCTATATCTAGTAAGCACCCCTGCGATCGAGCAGTATGGTAACGGTTTTAAGAATGACCTGGAGGTCGTACCAGGGTGACCAAATGGCTTGGTACTGCAAGTCGAGGTGCACAATTTCTTCAAAGTCTTTGATGGCCGAGCGGCCGCTGATCTGCCACTGACCCGTGATGCCGGGCTTAACGTCAAGCCGCCGCCAGTGGTGGGAACTGTAGCGCGCCACTTCATCTTCGGTGGGAGGTCGAGTGCCAACCAGGCTCATGTCGCCCTTGAGCACATTCCAAAACTGTGGAAACTCATCTAGGCTTGTCTTGCGCAGAATGCGCCCCACTCGGGTGATGCGGGGATCATTTTCGTTCTTGAAAATCAGCCCCTGGGCCTGGTTGGACACCGTTTGCTTAAGAGCATCGGCATTTTGTACCATGGAGCGAAACTTCCAGATGGTAAACGGTTTGCCCTTGAGACCGTAGCGGGTTTGGGCGTATAGGATAGGGCCAGGACTGTCTAGCACAATAGCTAGAGCAATAGGAATGGTGACTAGAGCCAGGATGACCAGCCCCACCAGGGCACCCAAAATATCGATGGAGCGTTTGATCAAGCACCGGGCCGATGGATGAATAATCGATGCGGAAATTTCTGGATAAGCACTTCCAGAACTGTCTGGACGGAGGGATAACATGGTAGACCCTGTTTACGGAATACGTGTGCTAGGAGGCTCTGAAAAATTTATACCAGCTTATCCGCGTATACCCTTAAAAGTTAAGCAACTCTGTGCCTTTTTTTACACTCGTACCGCTTTAAGCCTGCTCTGAATGAAATCGTACTGGAACTATGGAGTAATTAGTGTGACCTTTGTCACAGGACGACTACCGTGTAAGTACAGATGGTGCCATGTGCACACTATCAGTACAGAAAAGGCAAATCCGGCTGTGAAGAATACCCTTCGCAGAATCTTGCTAGAGAGGCAACAAACATAAATTTTGTGTAAAGCTTTTGACCGACTGCTAGCTTCCGCCGAGCGTGCGAGCTAAAAAACACAGTCCAAGCCGCGAGTCTAACGGAAACAGCGATTAAGATAAAGCCTAACAACCCGCTTGAGCACACCCAAAAAGGATTGATTGCATGGTCGCGGCAGACACTATAGCCGAGGTATGGTTATCCCGTTTGCGGGAGGACTTTCCCGATCAGTCCCAATCTGTCTGCCAGGCTGTTGTCCATTGGCTGCTGGGAGAATCGCCGGAGCGGCTGACTACCCTGGCGGATGGGGAGCTGGCGATCGCCCGTCAAGCCATTGAATACCGCTACCGCATTTTGCAGCAGCGCTACTGGAATGTGAGCCCCGAGGAGGGCTATCAGCGTCTGATTAAGCGGCTCAGCAGCCTATTTTTGATTCGCAGCAAGATCAAAACCTGGATTTCTTTGAGCCGCGATCGCCGCCGCACGGTGGTCGATGTGATTCAGGAAGTCATTCAAGAGATGATGCGCAGCGATCGCCACCTGGCCCAGCAGCTCAAGTGGATCGCGACCTGCACCCCAAACCCGCGCCTGCGCAACCTGCTGATGCTGGCCAGCATCGAAGAATACTGCCTGCGCCCAATTCGCAACCAGCCCCTGATTATCTATCGCTTTGTCAACTACCTGCGCCGCAGCCAGAAGGGCGGCATGACCCAGGTGCCCACCGGGGAGCTGATTCGCCTGGTCTCTGACGAAATTGCCCCCAACGACAGCGAAGACTCCCTGAGCCTGCTGGATGTTGAAGCCTGGAATCAGTATCAGGATGAGCAAAATGAGCTGGAGCAGCAGAGTATGCGGCAGCAGGTCAAGACCTCCTTCGTGAACTACCTCAGCCGCAATCTGGACGACACGGCGGCCCGGTGGCTCGAACTGCACCTCAACGGCCTTTCCCAGGAGCAGATTGCCCAGTCGCTCAATATGCCCGTTCAACAGGTTTATCGCCTGCGTGAAAAAATCAGCTACCACGCGATTCGGATTTTTGCCCTACGCGAACAGCCCGCCATGGTGCTGGGCTGGCTAAAAACCTCTCTGCAAGAGCACAACTTTGGTCTTACCCCAGCCCAGTGGGAGGGGTTTTGGCAAGACCTCACCCCCGAAGAGCAAGCAATTCTAACCGCTTATAGAGAGGAGCACCCCCCCGACGAGCTAGCCCGTCGTCTGGGGCTGAAGAATAGACAAGTTCAGGCTCAGTGGGTGCAAATCTATCTGCGTGCCCAGGAGCTGCGCACCCAGGTGGACGCATAGCTGCGGCATCGGCTGATCTAGGACTCAAGTATCCCCACAGAAGCGGTTTGAGAAATAATTAGATGCTTACGGTCTGGCCGCCTGGGGGCTGACTCAAGGAATGTTGTAGAAACTGCTGGAGAGCAAACGCTGGGTATCCTACAACGGCGGGCTGATAGTTTTGGGGATCACAGGGATAGGGCAGTTAGGAAACGCCGTCTTTGGGACGCAAGATGGCCTGAAGCTTTTGCCAAGCCCGCCCCCGGCCTGGCCCCATCAGCACGCCGTAGCGGGGGCTAAACAAGAAGGCCAGGGCAAACAGCGTCGATACTACCATCACGATGGCTGGCCCAGAGGGCAGGTTGAGGTAGTAGCTTAAGTACATACCGCTAACGCTCGAAAATACCCCCACGCCAGCCCCTAGCAGCATAACCTGGTGCAGGCGGGGCACCAGCAGATAGGCCGTGGCCCCTGGCGCAATCAGCAGCGACAGCACCAAAATAACGCCAACCACTTTCATGCTGGCCACTACGGTGAGGGCAATCAGCACCATCAGCCCAGCGTTGAGCAGGCCTGTGGGCAAGCCGCTGGCTTGGGCCCCTAGGGGGTCAAAGCTATAGAACAGCAGCTCTTTGTAGAGCAGAGCCACGGTGAGCAGTACTAGGGCGGCAATAATGGCGGTATCGCGCACTTCTCCAGCCGTGACGCCCAAAATATTGCCAAACAGGAAGTGGTTGAGGTCGATTTTGTTGTCTTTTTGAATAGTGGTAATTAGCGTAATGCCCAGGGCAAAAAAGGCTGAGAAGACAATGCCCATGGCGGCATCTTCTTTGATGGGCGATCGCGTGTGAATCCAGCCAATAATCACGGTGCTGATCACCCCGGCGATAAAAGCACCGATAAAGATGTTAACCCCCAGTAAGAATGCGATCGCCAGCCCCGGCAGCACCGAGTGGCTAATGGCATCGCCCAGCAGGGCTAGGCGCTGCACCATCAGGTAGCTGCCCACCACCGAGCAAATGATCCCCACCATGAGCGCCACTGCCAGCGATCGCTGCATAAAGGCATACTGCAACGGCTCAACCAGCCCGTTGAGCACCGCCAGATCAGGCGACATGGCCAAAAAAGCCCACGTGGCCGCCGTAGGCGCGGGTCATGTTGTCGCGGGTGAGTACCCAGTCGCGAGGACCAGCGGCAATTAATTCTTTATTGAGGAGGATTAGCTGGTCAAAATTGGTAATTGACTCGCCCAAATCGTGGTTGATCACCAAAACGATGTGACCCGCTGCCGCTAGCTCGCGAAAAATTTGGAAAATCACCGCCTCGGTCTTCTGGTCAACCCCGACGAAGGGCTCGTCAAAGCAAAAGATATCGGCCTCCTGGGCCAGGGCGCGGGCCAAAAACACCCGCTGCTGCTGCCCGCCCGAGAGCGCTCCGATCGGGCGATCGCGAAACTCAGCCATGCCCACCCGGTCCAGGGCCTCTTTGGCAATCTGGCGGCTCGCGACCGAGAACCGGTGCAACCAGCCGGTTTTTTGCACTCGCCCCATCATCACCACATCCCATACTGTGGCGGGGAAGGTCCAGTCGATCTGCGATCGCTGGGGGACGTAGGCCACCCGATTGAGCTGGTGGGCCAGGAGATCGTCGCCGTAGGTGACCCGCCCGGTAACCAGCGGCATCAATCCCAGCATGGCTTTGACTAGCGTGCTTTTGCCCGCGCCGTTGGGGCCAAAGACGCCCACCAGCTTGCCGGGCCGTACGGTGAGGTTGACGTTGCGCAGGGCCTGCACGTCGCGGTAGTTAACGCTGAGGTGGTCAATGGTGATGGAGGGAGTAGGGGCCATAGCGGTATCTCTAGCGCGGGGATGAGGAGGTGCGATCGCAAAAATGAAGTAATTATGAAATGTATTGTATCGTAAAAATGAAAGGAATATGAAAAGCAGCCCATGCAACGGATGAACCTATCTCCACGGTATAGAAACCGAGTCGCCGTGCTATTGCTCCTAGGGCTGGGATTGCTCGGCTGCGACGCTGCCGACCCGCTATCGACTTCTGATGGCCCATCTAATGCTCCAGGTGACACGCGGCCCGACGTGGTGGCCACCAGCACCGTGATTGCCGACTGGGTAGCCCAGGTGGGCGGCGATCAGATCGAACTGACCAGTATTTTGCAGCCGGGGGCCGACCCCCACGTCTATGAACCTGTACCTGCCGACACCATTGCTTTTGAAGACGCCGACCTGATTTTCTACAATGGTTACAACCTAGAGCCCAACCTGATTCGGCTGCTCAATGCGGCGGGAGTAGATGCCGAGCGGATCGCCCTAGGCGAGGTAGTGCCGCCCCTAGATTTGCAAAAAGGGTCAACCACCGTACCCGACCCGCATGTGTGGGGCGATGTGAGCAATGCGGTGCCCATGGTTGAAGCCATTCGCGACCAGCTAATTGAACTCGCCCCTGACCAGGCCGAGCTGTTTACCGCCAACGCTGCGGCCTACGTTAGCGAACTCAACCAGCTCCACGACTGGATTGAAATCCAGACTGCCACCATTCCCCCGGAGCAGCGGCAGCTGGTTACCACCCACGACGCCTTTCAGTACTACGCCAATGCCTATGGGCTTACTGTGGTTGGCACCCTGATTGGGCTCAGCACCGAAGAGCAGCCCAGTGCCCGCACCGTACAGCAGTTAGTCTCCTCTATTCAAGACGCGGAAGTACCGGCCATCTTTGCTGAAACCACCATTAATCCCCAGCTGATTACCACTGTGGCCAGCGAGTCTGGAGTGGCCTTGGCCCCCAAAGCGCTCTATTCCGACTCTATCGGTGCCCCTGGCAGCGATGGGGATAGCTATCTCGCCATGATGGCTGCCAATACGCGATCGATTGTTGAGAACCTGGGCGGAACGATGGCCGAGCCGGCTTTTTGAGCGATCGGCCCATTAGGGAGTAGGTGCAGCGGCACTGGGCGGTAGCCCCTCAAGCACGACCAGGGCTTCGGTAACCTTTTTGACTAGAGGAGCGGCGACCGTTGAACCGTAGGCGTCATCTCCCTGGGGTTCGTCGATAATGGCTAGTACTACGTATTGGGGGGAGTCGATGGGCAAAATGCCGACAAAGCTGGTGACTCGGCCTCGACCGTAGCCGCCCGATGCAGCTGCCTTTTGGGCTGTACCGGTTTTGCCCCCAATGCGGTAGCCGGGAAGTTTAGCGGCATCGCCGGTACCCTCGTTGACCACGGCCTCCATCATGGTGAGCACCTGCTGGGTGGTTTGGGGCGAAAAGACGGTTTTAGGTTGGGGGCGGGGTGGCGTCCACACTGCGTCACCCTCGCTGTTGACCATGCCGCTGACCACGTGGGGCGTGACCAGCTTGCCGCCGTTGGCTAGGGTGCCAAGCAGTTGCAGCATCTTAATGGGCGATAGCGAAAACCCCTGGCCAAAGGCCGTGGTGGCCGACTCGACTCGACTGCGCACAAACTGCTCGCGGTCTTTCATCTGAGCAGTGGCTTCTGCGGGTAAATCGATGCCGGTGGGGCGATTGAGGCTGAGGCGCTGAAGCCAGGTGAAGTAGTCGGCGGCGGGCATTTTCTGCATAATGCGCACCATGCCCACGTTGCTGGAATATTTCAGCACGTCGGTGATAGAGAGCGGCCCACGACCGCCAGCGGTGGCGTAGTCATGATTTCTGATCTTCCATTCGCCAAACTGCATTTGGCCGCTGTCGTTAACGACTTCGTCGGGGCTGATTAGTCCGGCTTCTAGGGCGATCGCAATATTGATCGGCTTAAACGTAGAGCCCGGCTCGTAAAGATCGCTGACAGCCCAGGTTTTGAGGTCTTCGGGGTCAGTTTTGAAATATTGGTTAGGGTCGTAGGTAGGCACACTGGCCAGGGCGAGCATTTCACCCGTTTTGGCCTCCATGACCATCACGGTGCCCCGCTTTGCATTGTGGCGATCGACCACCGCTTGAAGCTCCTGTTGAGCCGTGCGCTGAAGCCGACCGTCGAGGGTGAGGCGCAGGCTAGCCGTACTGTCTTGCTCGGGTTTAGCGGTGCTGTTGTCAGGATTTGGATCGGCCTGATTCCCAGGGCTACTGGCGGTATTGTCTGCGGTAAAACTTGGCGCTGGGGGACCGTAGGTTTCTAGAGTAGCCTCTGCCTCAGTTGAGGGTGTCTCAGTTAGTGATGCCGCTGGGGTTGGTGTCAGCGCTAGCTGGTCTTGATAGGCAATTTCTAACCCGGCCTGGGGCTGTCCGTCAAAATTTACAAAGCCGACAATGGGGGCAAATAACTGCTGCTGGGGGTAAAAGCGCTGCTGCTGGGGGTAAAGTTCGAGGCCATTGAGGCGCAGGGTGCGTAGGCGATCGACGGTGGCTTCGGCTAGCCCGTCGGCCACGCGGATGCCCGTTGGCTGCTGGCTAAACTGGCTGATCAGACCGGACTCAGGGCGGTCTAGCAGCGGGCTGAGGGTAGCTGCCATCTCTGGAATCGACAGATCGAACAGTCGGGGATGGGCGTAGAGGGTGTACACCACGCGATCGATCGCAATCACATTGCCCTGCCGATCGACAATAGAGTGCCGCACCTGCCGCTGCACAGGTGTGGCCAGCCGCTGCTGCTGGGCCAGGCTGGAAAGACTATCTCCCTGGGCTAGCTGGAGCCAGGCTAATCGTCCTGCGATCGCCACCAGCGACAGCACCAACAGCCCCCATACCAGGAGTATTCTGATCTGATTAGCGGCTGGATTGAAGGGAGCCACCGCTAGAGGACGGGTTGGTTTGCGACGGCGGCGGCGACGGGTTGAGTAAGCAGAACTAGCCATAAATGCAACGCAGGTAAACGGTGAGGCTAGAGCTTAGTAACCCAGAGGGACATCCACCTTGGGTAGAGCCAACCGTCCTATGAATGAGGTAGGCACTGGGGTAGGCATGGCCACGGCAGCCTGTTGAGCGGGCTTGAGAAATATAACGCTGTTGGGCTGAGGCGGCTGAAACCCCATTTCACTGCCCTCAACCTGCTGGGCGAGGTGATTTTTGAGCACTTCGTTGGCGGTGGTGAGCTGCTGCTCGTTGCGCTGCAAGCGATTGAGCTTTTGGCTGGCCTGGTTGAGCTGGCGATTGATGTAGACCGACGTGCCGTAACTCACCAGGGTAAGTGCTACTAAAGACACCGCCAGCACAGACGAGACTAGGTGCAGCTGGGCCAGCCGCCGTACCGCTGGGCTAGGGGAGTCTAGGCCTGGTGCCGTGGGCAGTACCACTGGCGGGGAAACCCTGGACCTAGGTTCTGCCGGTAGAGCAGCGGCACTGTGGTGAAGCGAGGCCTGATTAGCTGTCGCTGTCCTAGACTGAGATGGCACTGGACGGGGCACATAGGATTTCAGCGCAGCAGACATAGATGACCCACACCAGTAGTGAAACTGAAGTCAGGATACTGCATTCTGAAAATTTTGATCTATTAGCTCGCTAAAACTGACCCGAGCCGAGCCAGAATTGACGCAATTTAGCGAAACCATTGATTGAACAGAGTATTTGAAGGTTAGAAGCCAACCCCTAAGGTCACTTCTGAAGGTGATAAATGGATCCTAACCTTCCCTCTGCTGACGGCTGTGCTAGGGGCTATAGCTTCGTACCGCACTCGGCGCAGAAGTTGCTAGTTGAGAGATTTTGGTGCCCACAGTTGACGCAAGGGGCAGGCCCAAGGCTGCTGCCTGTGCCGTGCACCTCAGGGAGGCCGATCATTTGGTGGTTGCCCTTGCCGGGGGCCACCATGGGGTAGCAGTTTTCGTTGCGGCGCACGCGTACGTCGAGCAGTACGGGGCCATCATGGGCCAGCATAGCCGCTACGGTTGGGGTGAGCTGGTCGCGATCGCGCACCACCATACCCTTGATGCCGTAAGCCTGGGCCAGTATCTCAAAATCGGGCATACCCACTTCCATATTAGAAGAGGAGTAGCGCTCGCCGTGAAAGGCCTGCTGCCACTGGCGCACCATGCCCTGCCAGCCATTGTTCACAATCACCGTTTTGACGGGGATTTTATACTGGGCCAGGGTGCCTAGCTCTTGCAGGTTCATCTGAAAGCTGGCGTCGCCGCTGATGCAGATTACCGTTTCGTTGGGCAGCGCCACCTGCACCCCCAGGGCGGCGGGCATGCCAAAGCCCATGGTGCCTAGCCCGGCGCTCGACACCCACTGGCGGGGGCCATTCTTTAAGAACTGCGCTGACCACATCTGGTGCTGCCCCACATCGGTGGTGAAGTAGGCGTGGGGAGCCTGAATGGCGAGTTCGTGGATGACTTCTTGAGGCGACAGCTCGTTGGGGTAGGTGGGCACGACTAGGGGATAGTCGCGCTTCCAGCGATCGATGCGATCGCGCCAGGCCGCCGTTTGATTGGGGGGCGGCAGCTGGTTCTCTTCCTCTAGGCGGTTGAGCATGGTGGTGAGCACCTGCTTCACGTCGCCCACAATCGGCACCTGGGGAGCCCGATTTTTGCCCACCTCAGCCGGGTCAATATCGATATGAATGACCTGGGCGCGGGAGGCAAACTCGTCGAGCTTGCCGGTAACGCGATCGTCGAAGCGAGCGCCGACCGCAATCAGCAGATCGCACTCGCTGACGGCAAAGTTGGCGTAGGCCGTGCCGTGCATGCCCAGCATGCCCAGAGCCAGGGGATGGTGTTCGTTAAAACACCCCTTGCCCATGAGCGTGGTGGTCACCGGAATTTGAAAGTACTCGGCCAGCCGCAGCACCTCGGGGTGAGCCCCGGCCGTAATAGCACCGCCGCCCACGTAAAGCAGGGGCCGCTCACTCTGGCGCAGCAGGCGCAGGGCCGGGTTGACCTGGCGCGGGTTGCCCTTGACGGTGGGTTTGTAGCCGGGCAGATTGACCTGACCCGGCTCCACGGGCACGTAGTCGAATTCCGCCAGGCCAATGTCTTTGGGAATGTCGATTAGCACTGGGCCAGGGCGACCGGTCTGGGCAATGTAAAAGGCCTCCGCCACCATGCGCGGAATCTGGTCGGGGGTGCGGGCAACGTAGGAGTGCTTGACCAATGGCAGGGTAATGCCAAAAATATCGGTTTCCTGGAAGGCATCGCTGCCAATCGCATGGCTGGGCACCTGGCCGGTAATCACCACCATGGGGATGGAGTCCATTTGGGCCGTGGCAATGCCGGTGACTAAGTTGGTGGCCCCAGGGCCGGAAGTGCCAAAGCAAACCCCCACCTTGCCAGTGGCGCGGGCGTAGCCGTCGGCAGCGTGGGCTCCGCCCTGCTCATGGCGTACTAGGATGTGACTAATGCCCCCAGCGGCCTCGGCTCGGTACAGCTCGTCGTAGATTGGCAAGATAGCCCCGCCCGGATAGCCAAAAATATGCTCTACCCCGTGCCGTCTGAGGCTGTCGATCAGGGCAAAGGCACCAGAGGCGCGGCGCACGAGAACACTGTTAGGAGCGGCAATGGGAGTCGTCATAGCGGCGGGTGCTGGAGTTGGGCTAGGGCTAGGGTGCATTGGTTAAAGAAGAAAACTAAATCAGACCATTTTCTCCCTCGGGCCACACGGGCAGTGAATCGAACCACCGCCGCTGCTTTACAGGAATCGCGTTGCTAAATGCTGTTAAATGAAGAACATTTCCTTCCATATTAGCAGCAGAGGCCAGGGTGATTGTGGCGATGGGGCCCACTTTAGGCCGCTGGTTATGGGCTGTTGATATTCGTCATGTTTGGTTAAAAGGGGCAGGCGGTGTAGCGATCGATGGCCTGGCGCGATCGCAGACAGAGGAAGTCAGCGGCGGTCAAGGGCTGCTTCGCTTCTCCTGGGACGACGGCCCAACCCACTACCGCCTGAGGCTGCTGCCACAGGTGCAGATGGGGCACCGCCGGATCGGCGTAAAAATCTATATCCCCCGTGCCTAGCCAGCGTGAGGTGTCGTGGGTCGTGCGATCGTGGCTGAGCCGATACACGGGCACCTCGGGGTCGCGGGGCACTCCCCACCCATCCACCATTAGGAGGCCCAGGACCGGTCCCCGATGGCGCTGCCAGTGAGTCGCCAGCGCCGCCGCCCCCACACAGCCCGCGCTAAACGCCCAGATGATCAGCGCGGGCGGTGCGTCCTCAGCGGTGGCGTTGTCTAGATCGGCCTTCGAGGAGCCGATCGCGGCAGGTGCTGTTTCAGGATTCTGTCTCAATGCGATAAAGCTGTCTAGAGCCTGGCGCAGGGCAAAGGGCGAAAGCACACCTAGGCCATACTGGGTCGCACAAACAATCTGGCTTCGCTGGCTCAACGCCTCATTTCGAGCGATGGTGGCCAAAATCTGCCCTGTGGAGCTAGGCGCATGCATTCCTCCACATACCAGTAAAACGATCTGTCGCAATGCTACCGCCTTTATCACAGTCTTGATGGATCAGGGCAATCGCTGCCAAGAAAATTACGCAATGTAATAGCCAGGAGACTAGCACTCCTGCTAGAAACAACAACGATTGAGAAACGATTCACTTTACGTAGTTTTCATAATCATTGGAAAGAGAAAAATGATTTTTTTCTAAAACTTAGATAGGGCGATCGCCATTGGCGCACATATATAGGGAATATCTAAGGTCAGTTGGGGAGGTACTTCGCCGCAAAGTTAAAGCATTTCTAATTCCTGGCTCTAGCCGTCGCTTCAAATCAATCCTTGAGCTGAGCTGGCCTACTTGGTGAACCAATTTCCTAACTCTTTAAGCTTGCTTGCAGACTTTTCTTCGCTTGTTTAGTCTGATCCCTGACCTGAGAGTTAAGTCCCATTTCTGATCTTGCTGCCCAACCCTCCTGGAGCTTTATTCAAATGACTCAAACGATTATCAACCTGACTTTACCGATCGTAACAGATAAGATTGACGATATCTTGGCGGCCTATCCGCTCTACGAATATCGTCAGGTTTTTGCTGTTCCTGAACTGCGGCAAAAACTGACGGCTTACGTTCTATCGCGGCTGCCGGTGGTCTATGTCACCATGGACAGCAGCACCGCCTGCGACATGACGACATCGGGGCACTGCTATTCTTCCGAGCAGCACAGCCAGATCAATCAGCTGATTCACCAGGGTCTTGAGGCTCTGTTGGGCCGTCCTGAAACCTGGCACCGTCGCCCTAGCCCTGAGCTGGTCGAGGCTGAGCCGATTCCCTCTAGCTGGTTCGGCTAGGGATGGCCGGGTTTCCGTTCGGTTCTACCCATACCCCATTCGATGCTGAGGGCGTAGTCTCGTAATAGATGTTGGGTTGCCTGCTGTGGGCAATCTGATGGCCGTGGCTCAGGTGCCGCAGCTGGCCTATTGCAGAGACAGGTGACCTCTTGGTGCAACAGTTTCTACCCCTCAGTTCGCTGCTTAGTGAGCAACAAGTCACCTCCGGGTTGGGGGCGGCCGATTGGAGTCGTGAAACGGCGCTGGGGTTTCCTGGGGGCGGCTTTAGCTCGCTGCCCCAGGCCCAGGTGCAGGCCGAGCAAGAATGGTTGGGCGGCTTGGCCGCGCTGATTAGGCTTTTGCTGGAACTGCCCCTAGACTCAGTGCCCTCGGAGGCTGAGGCAAACGCCCTGTCGCCGCTCATGGGCGGCGTGTTGTCGGGGCCGTTTCCGGTGCTTCCCGATCGTCTCATGGGGCAGCGGCTCTCCCACTGGCTGCTGGTGCCCGAGCAGCTAGAACAAATTTTTTCGGTAACGCGGCCCCTCCTGTCGGGACAGGGCAAAGGGGCGACCCCAGGCTCTATCTGCGATTTACAGATGGTGCCGCTGACCGGCAATGACCCCCTGGTGGGGGAGCGGTTTTGCCTGCTGCTGACCCGTCAGTTTAGTGCGCTGCTGGTGTTGGGCTACGACGACCATGGATTGCCCCAGTTCCAGTTTTCCTTTGACCCCGAGGTGGTGGAGCAGGGCTGGAAGCGGCTGCGCGATCGCATTGTGGCCACCCGACCCCCGCTGGTGCCCGCCCTAGACCGCCTGTTTGAGCAGTTTTCGCCGGTAGAACCCGACTACCGCCTGGTAACGCGCTACAGCCATTTGCTGATGGCCCAGCTGCGTCAGCGTCCCCAGGGGGATGGGGAGGTTGAGACGCACCACTCGATTGGGAGTATGCCGACCCTGGCGCTGCCCGCCCGCCCTACCGCAGCGGCTTTCCAGACCGACTCAACCCCTCTTTTCGAGTCGGGGCCTAAGGGCAGCACCTTTACGGAGCCAGAATCTGCGCCGTCCCCAGAGAGCAGCCCCGATACTGAGCTGCTAAAGGCGATGGCCCACGAAATTCGCACGCCCCTGACCACGATTCGCACGCTGACGCGATCGCTGCTCAAGCGCAAAGACATTGGCGACGAGGTGGCCAAGCGACTGAAGCTGATCGATCGCGAATGCACCCAGCAGATCGATCGCTTCAGCCTGATTTTTCGAGCGGTGGAGCTAGAGACCGATCGCGCGGCTAGGCCGCGATCGCCCCTGTCAGCCATTTCTCTCAACCAGTTATTTGACGACGCTATCCCCCGCTGGCAGCAGCAGGCCAGCCGCCGCAACCTAAGTTTGACGGTGAATGTGCCCCCTTGCCTGCCTATGGTCAACAGCGACCCGGCCATGCTTACCCAGGTGCTCACCGGGCTGATCGACCGCTTTACCCACAGTCTGCCTCCCTACAGCCACATTGAGCTAGCCGTGACCCTGGCTGGGCACCAGCTCAAGCTTCAGTTTCAGTCGCAACCGCCCGAGGGGAGCGATCCTCAGCCCAAGGATGATCCCTTTGCCTCGCCCTTCAAGGCGCTGGGCCAGCTACTCATGTTTCAGCCCGAGACGGGCGGCCTGAGCCTAAACCTCAACGCCACCAAGAATCTCTTTCAGGCTTTGGGCGGCAAGCTAATCGTGCGCCAGCGACCCCAGGCCGGAGAAGTGCTGACGGTATTTTTGCCCTTAGAGACTAAAACGCTGTAGGGCATTTACCGAGCGTCTTCTGTAGAGCGTTTCCTAGGAACGCTCTACAGAAGCTATTGTTTTGGACGCAACCGTAATTATTCTGAGGGAAGGGCTCAATTCTTGGAGCCAGTGGGCGGAGAGTATAAATTATTGGCTAACGTGCTCAATTCTGCCCCTTGCCGCTGCTATTAAAGGGAATTTCCTGGGCAATCTCAGGCAAAGCCTTGGCGGGCTTTAGCCCAGCTTCGTGCTGTTCGCGAACACTGGCTGCGAGGGTGTTCTTCCTTATCAATGGGTGCCGACCGGCGGGGGTATAGCATCCCGCTGGATTCCCCTGTAGACCCAAGCCTAATCGAGCCTCTCTATGACCGCGCCGCTACCCTGCCAGAATCGACAAATCGCTGTACCGGGGATTTTAGGTGGCCTTGGCCCGATGGCCCATGTGCAGTTTGAGCAGCGGCTCATTCAGCAAAATGTGAGTCGGGGGGCTAAGGGCGATCAAGATCATCCGGTGTGGCTGCTAGTGAATGGCACCACGATTCCTAACCGCACCGAGAGTTTGCAGGGCACTGGGCCAGACTGCGTGCCAGGCCTGGTGCGCTATGCCCAGATGCTAGAGCGAGCCGGAGCCAGCTTTTTAGTAGTGACCTGCAATACGGCCCACGGCTTCTATGAGTCGGTACAGGCCCAGCTCGACATTCCCTGGATTCACCTGATGGCCTGCACCAGTAGCTATATCCAACAGGCCTATCCCACGGTACAGCGCATTGGGGTGCTGGCCACTGACGGTACGGTGCAGTGCGGTCTCTACAGCCGCAGCCTGAGCCAGGTGGGGCTTACCCCCATGGGCTTTGAGCTTAGATCTCCCTGGCAAGATTTGGTGATGCAGTCGATCTACCATCCCGATTGGGGAATAAAAACCACAGGGACTCTGGTATCTACCAAAGCATTGACCGTACTAGAGCAGGCGACGGGCTGGCTCAAAACCCAGGGAGCTGAGGTGGTGATTGCGGGCTGCACAGAACTGTCTGTGGCCTTTGCGCAAATGCCGTCGCTGCCGCTGCCCTGGGTAGATCCGTTAGAGGTGGTGGCTGACATCACCCTGGATCTGGCTTGGGGGGTTCGTTCGCTACCGCTTTGGCAAGCTGCCTAGGAAAAAGGATGGTGCCGACATTGACTGTGATTCAAACCGCTGTTCTTTTTAGGAAACTGGTAGGGGTGGGAAGGCGCTGGTGGATGGCACCGCTCAGGGTGGGTGTGATCCTGCTGCTCTGTCTAGGAATCACCTTCGGATTTAGCGATGTGGCCCAGGCGGTACCTAAGGCTTCTGCTAGCGCTACGGCTACTCGCCCAGCCGCCGCCGGGGCTACCCCGGTCCGAGCAGCGGCTCCAACCCCGGCCCTTTTGCCCGCAATGCCACCGGATATGCAGCGAATTTTAGATCGGGGCAAGCTGACGGTGGCGGTGCTGGGCCAAGACAATGCGCCGTTTTTTATGCAGACGGATGAACAGCTCGGCGGGTTAGATATTCAACTGGCCCGTGCCCTGGCCGACCAGCTAGGGGTGAGCCTAGAGATTACCCGTTCGGCTCAAACCTTTGACCAGGTGGTGGATACGGTCTATGGCCAGAAGGCTGACCTGGCGATTTCTAAGATTAGCCGCACCCTCAAGCGGGCGCAGCGGGTGCGGTTTTCGCGACCCTACCTGCGCATGCGCCAGGGGTTGCTGGTGAACCGGCTGCAAATGGCGGAGCAAACCCAGGGGCGATCGATGGTCGAAACCATTCGCGATCTGCGGGGCCAGGTGGGGGTGATTAAGGGGTCATCCTACGTGGGGTTTTTGAAGCAGAAGTTTCCCCAGGCCACTATCGTGGAGTACCCCACCTGGGAAGACATTGTGGAGGCTGTGGTGCGGGGCGACATTCTGGCCGCCTACCGGGATGAGCTGGAAGTGAAGAAGGTGGTGCGCACCCGGCCCGATGCGGCGCTACAGCTGCAAACCATTGCCCTCACCGATACCCAAGATTCTCTGGCGGTAGTGCTGCCCTGGGGCAGTGCCCATCTGCTCGCCTTTGTCGATCAATATCTAGACACCCTGACGGCCCAGTACACCGTAGATACGGTGCTGGATGAATACGCCGCCTATTGGGCTGCCCAAAGCCCGCCGCAACCGTAGTTTTTGACAACACCCATGGTTCCTCTAAAAGCCTATATTCCTCGCCGGGTCTCGATTGAGTGGTTGCGCAGCCCCTGGGCTATTTTGATCAGCGGTGGCTTAGGCGTATTTCTAGGCACTACCCAGCCCCAGGTGGCGGTGTGGATTGCGCCCTTTGGCACCCTCTACCTGGGGTTGCTGAAGATGTGCGTGCTGCCGATTTTGCTGGCGGCGATTACGAACAGTCTGGGGCGGCTGATGCAGAGTCACGATGCCCGGCAGTATGTGCAGCGCATTATGGTGGTGTTTCCGCTGAGTTTGCTGGGGGTGAGTGCGATCGCCGCCGCGATCGCCGCCCTGGCTGGCCCTGGCCGTAACCTCACCACAGATACTCTGCAAACGCTGGGGGTGTTGGTCAACCAGTCAGGCGTCGATCTAGAAATGGCCCTGAGCGGCCCCCTGCCGGAAGCCTCTGGGAGCGATGTCGGCACCCTGGTCAACAGCATGGTGCCCGACAACATCTTTGCGGCCCTCAGCGAAGGTCAAACCCTCAAGGTGCTGCTGTTTGCCATGATTTTTGGGGTTTCGCTGGGCTTGGTCAAAGCCTCGACCACCGCCGCCCTCTTCGATACTCTGGATAGCCTTTACCAGGCGTTTAACAAAGTAATCCACGGGTTGACCTATCTGCTGCCCTTTGGCCTGTGCAGCCTGCTGGCCTACCAGCTGTCTCAGGTGGGGGTTGAGGTGCTGCTGTCGATGGTTGATTTTGTGGTGGTGGCGATCGCCACCTTCGCCCTGATCTATTTAATTAGCACCTTAATTATCTGGCGGCGATCGGGGGTGGGGCTATGGCCCACCCTACTAGCACTTAAGGACCCTACCATTCTCTCGCTGGCTACCTCTAGCAGCCTGGCCTGCCTGCCCGCCGCTATCACTAGCCTCAGCGATAACCTTAAATTCAACCCGCAAACCACAAACCTGGTAACGCCCCTGGCAATTACCCTGTGCCGCTTTGGCTCAGTGGTGTATTTCGCCTCGGCCACGTTATTTGTGGTGCAGCTCTACCAGCGCGATTTAGGCCTGGCCGGTCTGGGCGTAGTAATTGTGGGCTCTATTTTGGCGGGCATGGCCACGTCTGGGGTCACAGGCATTCTCACCCTGACTATGCTGGGCCTGGTATTGGATCCTCTCAAGTTGCCCTTAGAAGCTGTGCTCGTTTTATTTATTGCCATAGACCCGCTGATGGATCCCTTCCGCACCCTGGGCATTGTGCATACGGGGATGGCGGCGACGGCGCTGGTGGCAAGTCGGGAGTGAAGACGTGGGTGAGTGAGTGGGTGAGTAGGTGGGTGAGTGGGTGAGTGCCCCCTTATGTTTTCTGACATGTCTCCCCCCTGACTCTCTCCACCTATCCCACTTACCCACCTATCCCACTTACCCACCTATCCCACTTACCCACCTATCCCACTTACCCACCTACCCCACTCACCCGCCTACTCCACTCACCCACCTACCCCATCCACTCACCTATCCACCTACTCCACTCACTACCCCCATGCCCCTCCGCCTGCCCAAACCCCCCGGCCTTAAAGCTACCCTCGTTGGAGCTATGCTGCTGACCGTGGGGACGACGGCAGCGATCGTCTACGTACCTTGGGCGCTGGTGTCAAAGCGTAATATTGACACCATTGTCGATCAGGTCAACCAGGAGATTACCCTGGGTACCTCCCAAGAGGTGGAGAAGCTGTTTAACAACGCGGAGTCGGCGCAATCGCTCTTAAACAGCAGCCTGGGGCAGAATTTAATCGACCTCACGAATTCTCAGGATCGGGAGCTATTTTTGCTCAGCGTGCTGCGGGCGAACCCCAACTTTACCTGGGTGCAGTACGGCGAAGCTAACGGCGATTTTTTTGGGGCTCAGCGCACCGCTGACGGGCTGCTCCATTTTCACCAGCGCGATTGGGATGCGAAAAGTCAAAGTACGACGGCTACGGTTAACACCTACACCGCTGAGGCGGAGGGGTTCAGCCCAGCGGGGACTGAAACCTACAAAATGGAGCCATCGTTCTTTGCGCCCGATCGC
The DNA here is from genome assembly GCA_019358835.1 of Tildeniella torsiva UHER 1998/13D. Taxonomy (GTDB): domain Bacteria; phylum Cyanobacteriota; class Cyanobacteriia; order Phormidesmidales; family Phormidesmidaceae; genus Nodosilinea; species Nodosilinea torsiva. The sequence goes on along the minus strand of JAHHIH010000032.1, from coordinate 311 downwards.
CCCTGGTATAAAAATGCGTTGGCGTCTTCTCAAAAACGCGCCTGGACCGTGTACGTCTACCGCACAACCCAAACCCCAGGCATGGATGCCACAACGGCCCTGGTCAATCCTGAGGGAGACGTGTGGGGGGTGATTGGCGTTGGTATTGAGCTAACTCAGCTCTCGCACTATTTGCAGCAGCTGAAGGGTAAGAGTATCCCAAGCAAATAACTATCCATTAGATTAGGAGAGAGCTGTGTTGTTGTCGAGCTTCGATGATGGATGTTGCCCCTCTAGCGTTAACCGATAGCCTCAAGGTGTTGTTGAAAGAC
>JAHHIH010000031.1 GCA_019358835.1 Tildeniella torsiva UHER 1998/13D | reverse complement strand
TCAACCTGCTCTCCCGAGAATCCTCGGCCAAGGTTGGCAAAAAGGCGAAACGCCTTAAAGCTGGCTGGGATAATACATATCTCACCAAAGTCCTAGCCGCAGCAGGGTGAGTATGCGTTTGCCCTGGGGTTTCAGTCCAATAGCTATACGGCGAGAATTCTTTTTTGCTAGGCTAGCCTAATGGTTTTGGCCCAGAGGGTAAAGTAAGGACGTGAATATACAACTTGGTCGCGGCAAAGTAGTCCGCAGAGCGTACGGCATTGACGAAATTGCCCTGGTGCCTGGGCCTCGCACGCTGGATCCAAGCCTAGCTGACACCCGTTGGCACATTGGCGGTATTGAGCGCGAGATTCCCATCATTGCCAGCGCCATGGATGGGGTAGTAGATGTAGATATGGCCATTCGGCTTTCGCAGCTGGGGGCCTTGGGCGTGCTCAACCTAGAGGGCATTCAAACCCGCTACGACGACCCCAATCCCATCCTCGACAAAATTGCCTCGGTGGGCAAAGAGGAGTTTGTGGGCCTGATGCAGGCCCTCTACGCCGAACCAATTAAGCTGGAGCTGATCACCAAGCGCATCCAGGCCATCAAAGCCGGGGGAGGGGTGGCGGCGGTGAGTGTGACCCCGGCTGGGGCGGCTCGGTTTGGCGCTAGCATTGCCGAAGCTGGGGCCGACCTGGTATTTGTGCAGGCCACGGTGGTGTCTACCGCCCACCTGTCTCCGGCAGATATTAGCCCGCTCGATCTGGTCGCTTTCTGCGCTGAAATGCCCATGCCGGTGATTTTGGGCAACTGCGTCACCTACGAGGTGGCCCTCAATTTAATGAAGGCCGGAGCCGCCGCCGTGATGGTGGGCATTGGCCCTGGCGCGGCCTGCACCTCTCGCGGGGTGCTGGGCATTGGCATTCCCCAGGCGACCGCCGTAGCCGACTGCGCCGCCGCCCGCGACGACTTCTTTGCCGAAACCGGTCGCTACGTGGCGATCGTCGCCGACGGTGGCCTGGTCACGGGCGGCGACATCTGCAAGTGCATCGCCTGCGGAGCCGACGGGGTGATGATTGGCTCGCCCTTTGCCCGCGCCGCTGAAGCGCCGGGTCGCGGCTTCCACTGGGGCATGGCTACCCCCAGCCCGGTGCTGCCCCGAGGCACTCGCATCAAAGTGGGCTCCACTGGCAGTCTGGAGCAAATTCTGCGTGGCCCGGCAGGGCTGGACGACGGCACCCACAACTTCTTGGGAGCGCTGCAAACCAGCATGGGCACCCTGGGAGCCAAAGACCTGAAGGAAATGCAGCAGGTGGAAGTAGTGATTGCCCCCTCGCTACTGACCGAAGGCAAGGTATACCAGAAAGCCCAGCAGCTCGGCATGGGCAAATAAGCGAATCTGGCAGAGACTTAATGGCTTGAGAAGTGGCTTTTGGAACTCTAGAGTTCCAAAAGCCACTTCTTTATAAGGGTTCTATGGCATCTATAGAATTCTGACGTCGGCAGCTGTGGCAGAATTGGTGAAACAGCTAGAGACCACCCATGGTTGACATGCAGCAAATCGAAGCGCTAGGTCAGCGAATCGCGGAGCAGTTCAACCCCGATCGCATTATTCTGTTTGGCTCCTACGCCTATGGCGAGCCCACCGAAGACTCTGACGTAGATCTCCTGGTGATTTTACCCTTCATGGGCTATCCATTCCGTAAGGCTTCAGAAATTTTAAGGGCGACTGATCCCAATTTTGCGGTCGATTTAATGGCCCGAACTCCTGAACAATTTCAACAACGCCTTGAACTGGAGGACTTTTTCATCCAAGAAATTTGTGAGCAAGGTAGGGTTTTATATGAAGCCGCGCACCCAAGAGTGGGTTGATAAAGCTGAAGGAGACTTTGCCACTGCTGGTCGAGAACTTGAGGCCACTCAAGCTCCAAACTATGATTCTGTCTGTTTTCATGCCCAGCAGTGTGTTGAAAAGTACTTCAAAGCTTGCCTCTACGAAAATGACATTCCCTTCAGCAAAATTCACGATTTACGTATCTTGTTGAAAGCTCTATTGCCGCTCGAACCAGCTTGGCAACAGTGGGAAGCCGCTCTAACAGATTTGACCATGGCTGCCGTTGAGGTGCGGTATCCAGGTTTTTTCGCCGATGAGGAGGTTGCGATTGAAATGTATGAGCTATGTGCTGAGGTGCGACAAGCAGTACAGCAAAGTCTAGGTTTGGCATGAGGGATGCTAAGACACCAGAGTTCTAAGTCTTAAAAAAACAAAAACTGGCTTTGACAGAGTATTGTCAAAGCCAGTTTGCTTAGGGGGTTAGCAAGGAACTGAACGATCGCTACCTACCAGCTACGAGTCGGTGCTAGAGCGTGGCCGCGAATCAGGCTACCCACGGTCTTGGCGGTGATTTTCATCTGCACCAAAGGATTGGCGGGCACCACGGTCTTGTAGAGGTAGCTGTCGAAGGTGAGCTTCTGCACATCAATGTCAGAGCACATTTCGACGAAGGCCTCGCGGGTGGCGTCGGAACGGTAGAACACCGTTTGCAGCAGATCCAGCACCTTGTAGGTAATGCCGTACTGCTTATCCCACCGCTTTAGGTAGACCTTGAGGTCGTCTTCGGTGGGGATGCGCTGGCCATTGTTAGAGAATTCCACAATGGTTTCGGCGCACATGCGGGCCGACTTGGCGGCAAAGTAGATGCCCTCACCGGAGGATTTGGTGACGGTACCGGCAGCGTCGCCTACCAGGGCCACGCGACCGACAACGCGGCGGGGTCTGGGATGCTCGGGAATGGGGTGGGCTTCGACCTTGATGATTTCGCCGCCCTCTAAACGCTTGGCAGCGCGGGCGCGAATGCCCGCCTGAAGACCCTTGATCTTGGCCTGGTTCACGCGCATGGTGCCGGTGCCCACAGCCACGTGGTCGTACTTGGGGAACACCCAGGCATAGAAGTCGGGGGAGACATCGTTGCCCACGTACATCTCGGCTAGGTCTTCGTAGTAGGCCATTTTGTCGTCGGGCAGGCGAATGCGCTCTTGGAAGGCGATCGCATAGTTGTAGTCGCCAGCCTTGATCGCCTTGGCGACACGGGAGTTAGCCCCATCGGCCCCAATCACCAGATCGACCTGGAGGGATTTGTTGTCGCCCACCAGACCGTCTTCGCGGTGCTCGGTGTAGTGCAGGGTGTAGGCTCCGGTCTCGGTGGTGGGAATTTCGAGGGTGTGGACGGTGCCGTTGATGAGTTTTGCGCCATGCTTGGCGGCGCGATCGCGCAGAAAGCCATCCATCACCTCGCGGCGACACATGCCGATATATTCATCATCTTTAAGGGTGGCGCCGATATTGACCTCAACGTTTGAGGGGGAGATCATCTTCATCTTGCGCACACGGCGATCGATGATTTCTGGCGGCAAATCAAACTCTTCGACCATGCACAGGGGAATAGCCCCACCGCAGGGCTTGGCGTTGTCGAGCTTGCGCTCGAAGAGGTACGTTTCAATACCGGCTTTGACTAACGTCTCAGCAGCCGAGGAGCCTGCTGGACCTGATCCTACTACTGCTACCCGAAGTACCAAGGATACTGACTCCACTTTGCAAAATGCTACCGATGCATCGTATCACGGGTTTTTGGGCATTTTGGGCTGCCCCTAAAGGATGTAACTTGATTGAAATACTCGTTTACATTGAGATACGGGCGCGGGCAATAATCTATTCCTTTGCCAGTGAAAAATCTATAGAATATCGATAATTGCTGTGGAAAGGTTTACAGGTTCACTCCCCGAACCTTCAAACTTTTTAGCCTTCATACCTGTTAACCCCTATAACCGTACCAAATCTTCTCCACTAGGATCGAGTTCTGCCCTGCCCCCCACCTCAATTATTCGATCTTTAATTCGATGCCCAACTCATCCACCAGCCAGTTGATCACCTGCTGACGCTCGCCGGGGGTGAGGTAAAAGTGGCCGGTTTGGCGGAGGCGATCGTTCATGTCTTCCACATCGGCCAGGGTAAATAGCCCGGCAGTGCTGCCCAGGGTGCAGAGAATGTCGTCTTGGCTCTGCTGGTCAAGCCCGCCGTAGCGGTAACGGGCAATGTGCTGACCGAGGCGGGTGAAGTCGTAGCTATCTTGAGCCAGTCGCTGCTTTTTGGCGTCGGGGATCGGCTCTCCCGCCGCAATTTTGGCGTAGTCGGTATCGAGTATGTCGAGGTGGACAATGCGGGGCTGCGGATGGGAACTCAAGCTGCCTCCTTGGTCTGAGTCGAACCAGAACCTCTGCCCGGAGCTAATCTGAGCAGAGGTACCAGGGTAATAGATGGATGGAGGGCGGCTCTGATTTTGTTGGATAGATTTCAGAAATTGGCGATCGCCCTTGCATTACGAAATACGGTCAGCCAAGAATCAATCCGTCTGTAGGGGGTGGATGGGTAGGGGCAGACCCACGTGTCTGCCCTCGGAAATTTTGGATTGGCGATTTTGGATTTTGGCAGAATTACGTCAGGGTTAGGGCAAGGTAGCGATTTCCATGGCCTGGTAGGCCTCTTCAGAGAGCAGGTCGGTCTCGGACTGAACGCGATCGAGAAATACCTTGCCCTCTAAATGGTCGGCCTCGTGCTGAAAAATGCGGGCGACGAAGCCTTCCCAGACTGCTTGCTGGGGGTGCCCGTGGCGATCGCAGTATTCCACCTCAATGGCTCGATGGCGCGGCACGCGGCCCCGCACTCCCGGCACGCTGAGGCAACCCTCCCAGCCCAGCTCCAGCTCATCGCTGGCGGACAGCAGGCGCGGGTTGATCAGCACCGTAGGCTCCATCAGGGGAGCGTGGGGATAGCGCAGGTTGGGGCGGGATGCAATCACTAGGATCCGCAAGGAGTGACCTAGCTGGGGAGCGGCGATGCCGACGCCGTTGGCGGTACGCACCGTCGTCAACAGTTCGTCAATGAGCTGCTGTACCGATCCATCGGACACCGAGGTCACAGGCTGGGCCACCTGGCGCAGTACCGGATGGCCCAGGGTTATCAATGGGGAGGAGTTTGGCGCTGGCGACGAAGATTCTGGGGCGGTCATGGCTGGGCGTTAGAGGGCAGAAAGCAGGGGTGCTGAGCAATATTGTAGTCATTGTATACATCTTCCCCAGAGGCTGGGCTCCTATGGTTCAATAGACCAGCGGGACGCCTCTGGTGCCTGGCGCAATTGGAGCACTACGGGATCCATTTTCTGTCAAAACGCTATATGTAGAATCAGGGACATTTTTTATCTATATATCTAGTACCCTAGAGATCCCCGATAGCTGTCTGGACTGGGCTGCCCCAGTCTACGGTTAAGGTTCGGGAGAACGGTTCCACTGCCTTGGAAAGCCCCAGTTCTGGTGTCAGAATGCTAGCGGGCTAGGGAGTGGTGGCCCAATCAGCTAATCATGCGCGATGTCTGCCTTCGGGCAGCGGTTATTTACGAGGTAAACCGTGGATCAGGCCCTGAATCGGTTGTGGGAAGAGGTGCTGAGCCAGCTTCAGGTGGAGCTGAGCCGCCCCACCTTTGAAACCTGGATCAAGCCCGCCCAGGCGCAAACCCTGAGCGATCGCGCCCTGGTGATTTCGACCCCCAACCCCTTTGCCCGCAACTGGGTGCAGAAGCACTACGCGGGCACCATTACCCAAGTCGTCAACAATATTTTGGGAAGGGCTATTGAGCTTCAGGTGACGGTGGTGCCCGAGGGCGATCACGCCTCGGCGGCGCTGCTGCCCATGGCCGAAGTTAGCTGGCCCACTGCATCCTCCACCCTGCCTGCCCGCCCTACCCCAGCGTTGCCCAGCCGCCCAATGGCGGTAGAGTCGCCCGCCCCGGCCCGAGAAAACTACAACGACCTCAACCCCAAAGCGGTGTTTTCGCGCTTTGTGGTGGGAGCCAACAACCGCATGGCCCACGCCGCTGCCCTAGCGGTGGCCGAGTCGCCAGGGCGCGAGTTTAACCCGCTGTTTTTGTGCGGCGGGGTGGGCCTGGGCAAGACCCATCTGATGCAGTCTATCGGCCACTACCGCCAGGAAATTGCCCCCCAGGCGCGGGTGGCCTATGTCAGCACCGAGCAGTTCACCAACGACCTGATCACGGCCATTCGCCGCGATAGCATGCAGCACTTTCGCTCCCACTACCGGGATGTGGATATTTTGCTGGTGGATGACATTCAGTTTATTGAGGGCAAGGAGTACACCCAGGAGGAGTTCTTCCACACCTTTAATACGCTGCACGAGGCGGGCAAGCAGATTGTGCTGGCCTCAGACCGGCCCCCCAACCAGATCATGCGGCTGCAAGACCGGCTGATCTCGCGATTTTCCATGGGCCTAATTGCCGACATTCAGCCCCCCGACTACGAGACCCGCATCGCTATTCTGCAAAAGAAGGCGGAGTATGAGCAGGTGCAGATTCCCCGCGAGGCGATCGAGTACATTGCCGCCAGCTACACCTCCAATATTCGCGAGCTGGAGGGGGCGCTGATTCGGGCGATCGCCTACACCTCGATTTCGGGCCTGCCGATGACCGTCGAGCACCTGATGACGGTGCTGAACCCGCCGACGGACAAAATCGAAGCGTCACCCAGCTCGGTTTTGGCGGCGGTGTCGGAGCAGTTTGGCATCTCGGTGGAAGATCTGAAGGGGGCCTCGCGGCGGCGAGAGATCAGCCAGGCTCGCCAGGTGGGCATGTATCTGATGCGCCGCCACACCGACCTCAGCCTGCCGAAAATCGGCGATGCCTTTGGCGGCAAAGACCACACCACGGTGCTCTACAGCTACACCAAGATTGAGAAGCTGCTGAAGCGCGATTTAGACCTGGCCCAGACGATTCGGCAGCTGGGCGATCGCTTGAGTATGAGTGAGAGGGGAAGGTGAGGGGTGTGGGTGTGTAGGTATGTGGGTGAATGATTGGGGGATGTCGCTGAAACGGTAGGAAGAATCGGGATGAATTGAGTATTCTGATTGAGGATGGATTGATCTCCTGACTGCCATGGCGATCGCAGCGCCCAAAAATTCTATTCAAGTTGAGAGCCGCGCGGAGTGGCGAGCGTGGTTGGCGGCAAACCATACCCGCACAGAGGGGCTGTGGCTAGTCACCTACAAAAAACTACCGAGCAGGCCCTACGTTTCCTACGATGAGGTGGTGGAAGAAGCGCTGTGCTTTGGCTGGATTGACAGCAAGGGCAACAAGCTCGACGGCGATCGCACCATGCTGTGGATGGCCCCACGCAAGCTGGGAACCGGCTGGTCGGCGCTCAACAAAACGCGCGTCGCCGCCCTGACTGAGGCGGGGCTGATGATGCCGCCGGGGCTGGCGAAGATTGAGGCGGCAAAACGGGATGGGTCGTGGGAGCTGTTGGATGCGATCGAGCGGTTGGAGGTGCCGTCGGATCTGGCGGCGGCTTTAGCAGAGAATGAGTTGGCCAAAGCCAATTTTGAGGCTTTCCCCCGTTCGGCCAAGCGGGGCATTTTGGAATGGATTGCCAGCGCCAAGCGGGCCGAAACGCGGAATCGCCGCATTACCGAGACCGTAGAGCTGGCTGCCCAAAACCTTCGCGCCAATAGCTGGCCTAAGCGCCCCAGCTAAGGCAACTGGCGATCGCCCCCAAGCATCTGAGTCGCCGCCTCTACGGGCAGGGGGCGAGCGAAAAAGTATCCCTGGGCCGCCTCACACCCTAAGGCGAGCAGCTGGGTAAGCTGCAGCTCGGTCTCGACCCCTTCGGCAATGCAGGTCATCTCCAGGTTGTGGGCCAGATCGATAATGGCCTGCACAATGCCCTGGCGGGTGGGCTGCATCTGGTTGACAAAAGAGCGATCGATCTTGAGGGTTTGCACCGAAAACTGGCTGAGGTAGCGTAGGGACGAGTAGCCAGTGCCAAAGTCATCAATGCTGAGCTGAATGCCTCGACTGCGAATCGCCGCCAGGGTGCAGGCAATGCTCTCGGACTGCTCTAGCAAAATGCGCTCGGTGATCTCAAATTTGAGCCGGTGCCCCGCCACTCCGGTATCGGCCAAAATCTGATCGACGGTGTGAATAAAGACCGGGTCGCGAAACTGCTGGCCCGACACATTGACGCTGACCTGAAAGCCATCCTCTAGGGGGTGGGCGGCACTCCACTGACCGATGGTTTCGCACACCTGGCGCAAAATTTGCCCGCCGAGGGGCTTAATCAGACCCGTGTCTTCGGCTAAATCAATAAATTCGCTGGGCATGATCAGCCCTCGGTCGGGGTGCTGCCACCGGGCTAGGGCCTCAAACCCCAGCAGCGATCGCGTCTGAAGCGACACAATTGGCTGGTAGTGCACCACAAAATTCTGCTGCTGAATGGCCAGCCGCAGCTCGTTTTCGAGGTTGAGCCGGGCGATCGCCTCCTGGTACATCTCAAAGCCAAAAATTTCGTAGCGGTTGCGGCCTAGCTCCTTGGCTCGATAGAGGGCAATATCCACATCTCTAAAAATGTCGTTGCTGTTGGTGTAGGAGCCATCGCCAATCAAAATGCCGATGCTGACGGAGGTAAAAATAATTTTGCCGTCGAGGGCAACGGGGGGTTCGAGCATGGCCTGAATGCGATCGGCCACCTGAATGACCTCGGTGGCGTCGGTAATTTTATCTAGGAAAATGACAAACTCGTCGCCGCCCCAGCGCGACACCATATCGATGTCGCGAACGCAGCCCTTGAGTAAGTTGGCCACGGCCACCAGCAGTTTGTCGCCGAGCAGGTGACCCAGGCTGTCGTTGACCGCCTTGAAGCGATCGAGGTCAATCATCAGCAGGCCAAAGCGATCGCCGCCATACCAGCTGCCCTGCATCAGCTCTAGCTCAAGGCGTTTGGCCAGCCAGTCGCGGTTGGGCAGGTGGGTGAGGGCGTCGTGTAGGGCATCGTGGCGCAGCTGCTGTTCAACTTCGACCCGGCGGCTGACATCCCGCGAGCTGGTGACAATGCCCGTAATGGTGCCAGCGTCATCCATAACGGGCTTAGCTAGGGTTTCGAGCCAGATGTGACGACCCGACTGACACCGAAACCGGTAGCAGCTAGGGCTCGATTCGGTCTGCCCCGGCAAAGGCTGAAACTGGAGCTGAATGCAGTGACTGTCGGCGGGATGGCAAAAGTCTTGGAGACGCTTGCCAATCAGATCGGCGGCACCGTAACCCAGCAGGGCCTGGGCCGACGGGCTGACGTACAAAAACTCCCCCTGGGTGTTGTGCAGGCAAACTAGATCACTCATGTTGTCGGCAATCAGGCGATAGCGAATTTCGCTGCTGCGCAGATCTTGCTCCGCCTGCTGGCGCACCTGAATTTCGGTGAGGAGCGATTGGTTGACCGCTTCTAGCTCGTAGGTGCGCTGCTGCACCTGCTGCTCTAGCGATTGGTTAAACTGCTGGAGCTGGAGCTGGGCCTGTCGCAGGCTGAGCTGGGTGTTTACCCGAGCCATTACCTCGGCGGTCTTAAACGGTTTAGAAATATAGTCTACGCCGCCCACCGCAAAGGCCTTGACCTTGTCGAGGGCTTCGTCGAGGGCGCTGATAAAAATTACCGGAATATCGCGGGTGGCGGGGTCAGCCTTGAGGGTTTTACAGACGGTATAGCCGTCGGTGTCGGGCAGCATAATGTCGAGCAAAATCAGGTCGATGGGGGTTGAACGGGCCACCATCAGGGCCATGGCCCCGGTCAACACGCCCCGCGTTTCGTAGGCCTGCTCCCCCAGCTCCCGAGTCAGCAGATGCAGATTGTCGGGAGTGTCATCGACGACCAGAATGGTGGGCTTGGGGTTAGGGCGTTCGCTCATCTTCGCGCTGGCAGAGGGACATAAGCTTATCAAATTGAAAGTTGGCCACCCAGCCCTGCAAAATCTGGCGTTGAGATGCCTGCTCGCTGGGCAGGGCATCGAGCAATTGAAACAGGGCTTTTTGGTCGGCCTGGGTGGCGGCCTGATACAGGCGATCGCGCCAGTCCTGGGGCATCATAGCTAGGCTACCCCCTAGGCAGGAAGCCGTTTCAGCTTCAGCGGCGGGGGCTCGGGCCGGGGGCTCGGCATAGACAAACTGTACCCCCAAGTGCTGGGCCAGCTTGTCCACAATCACCGTCGGCTGAAACGGCTTGCGAATGAAGTCGTCGCAGCCCGCCGACAGCACCAGCGATTTTTCTTCGTCGAAGACGCTGGCGGTGAGAGCAATAATAGCGGTGGCCTGCCCCTGCACTTCGGCTTTGATTCGGCGGGTGGCCTCGTAGCCATCCATCACCGGCATGCGCATATCCATCCAGATCAGGTGGGGCTGCCAGTCTTGCCACTGGGCGATCGCCTCCTGACCATTGGCAGCCTCGCGCACCTCAAACCCCAACTCGCTTAAAAACTGCACCAGCAACCAGCGATTGTTGAACTGGTCATCGACCACCAGCAGCCGGTAGGGCGGCTGGTCAGGGGCTAGCCCCGTGGCCTGGCGGGTGACAGCGGGCGGCGGCAGATGATCGGCGATCGCCACCGGCACCTGCACCGTAAATTGCGACCCCTGGCCAGGCTGGCTTTGCACCGCAATTGTGCCCCCCATGAGGTGAATCAGCTGATCGCAAATGCGCAGCCCCAGGCCCGTGCCTTCATTGCTGCCCCGCCCCGACTCGGTTTGCGAAAACGCTTGAAACAGCAGCTTTAGCTCCTCGGAGGCAATGCCAAACCCAGAGTCTATGATCTCAAAGCGCAGCCAGCCGCCCCGCTCAGCAGACCACAGCACCCGCAGCGTTACCTGCCCCGTTTCGGTAAATTTGATCGCATTGTTGAGCAGGTTCATGACTACCTGGCGCAGCTTGCGCTCATCGGCCTGCACAAACTTCGGCAGCTCAGCGCCGCGCTTAACGGTGAAACCAATTGACTTAGCCTGGGCCCGCAGCGAGAACAGACTCTCCAGGTTGGCGATAAAGTCGGGCAGGCTAAAGGCGGCATCGTTAAGCGTCATGCGACCGGCCTCAATTTTGGCCAGATCAAGCACGTCGTTAATCAATTCGAGCAGGTGCTCGCCGCTAGACTTGATCAGATCTAGCTCAGAGCTGTGGGGGGCGAGGGCCGGTTGGCGCAGCAGCAGGTCAGAAAAGCCCAAAATCGCGTTGAGGGGGGTGCGCAGTTCGTGGCTCATATTGGCCAAAAACTCGCTTTTAGCCTGGTTGGCTACCTCAGCGGCTTGCTTAGCCTGCTGCAGCTCCTGAAATTTTTGGGTCAGGGTGGTGGCCATCTGCTGGAAGTTTTGCACCAGCGATCGCAGCTCTACCACCGGGCTGCTGGGCCACTGAATTGTCCGGCGCTCTTGCACCTGGGTAGGCAGGTTGGTGGTGGCCTGGGCCAGTTCAAACAGCGGCTTCACAAACCGCCGACTGAGCCAGTGGGCAATGGCCAAGGCTAGCCCCGTTACCACCATCAAAATAAATAGACTTTTGGTGTGCTGTTGCTGCACCGGCTGCACATGGGGTAGGGCCGGTGACTCCACAATCAGCTTCCACTCGGCAAGGGTCGGCAGGGGTAATTCTTCCACAAACCGCGAATTGCGCCAGCGAATGACGTACAGGGGGCTACCGTCGGTTGGCAGCCAGTGGTAAACCCCCTCACTGAGGGGTACCACTTCGCCGGTTTGGCGCAGGTCAATGGTGCTGTTCCAGGCTCGTTCAGGGTTTGTGCTCAGCAATACCTGCTGATTTTGATTGACCAATGTCACTTGAAAACCAAGACCAGCGGCGGTTTCTGTCAGCACGTCTTGCAGGGTAGACAGGTTGATCTCGCCCCAGACGCGACCTTGCACCTGGCCCTGATTAAGAATAGGCTGGCTGAGCAACAGGGTGCTGTCTTGAGCAATATCGTCTCCCAGGCGATCGCGGGATAGCGATGGCTTCAGGCCATTAGCGGCCTGGCTAGGGTCAGGCAGCCTGAGATCGTGGGGGGCGTGGTCACTGCCAGCCTCAGCCACAATCTCATTGGCACCGTTGGTAACCACCAAATGCTGAAAATCTGGCATCAGCGCTTGAATAGTTTGGGCCTGGGCTTGCAGATTGCCCTGGCTCTGCGGAGATAGGGGAGCAGACCCCGCCGCCTGAGCAGCAGTATCGGCCAGAGCTGTGGTCGCCTGCACATGGCGGTTATACCAAGCCTCAATGCGACCTGCCAAAGGCTGGGAGAACAGATTGAGGTGAATTTGTTCCTCAGTCACAACCTGGGCGACAACCCCGTGGCTAGCTTGCGCCATTAAAATCAGCGTCGGAAAAAAGGCAGCGGCTACCAGCAGATTAAACAAAGTTTGCTGAAGCGATAGCGCGCTAGCCGCAGGGGGCCGTTTTATCCAGCGGTGAATGGGGGTGTACGACACCAGCAGACTCGCCACCAGGGCGTTAAAGATGCCGTTAACCCCCTGCTTAAGCATAATAATTTGGGTTTGGTTAGGGTCTACCCCCAAAATCTGGCGGTAAAACAACCACACCATCGGTATGCCAATCAATACCCAGTAAAGAGCATTGACCAGCACCAGGTTACGCCGAGAGTGGCGAGCATAAAAAAACGCGACAAACAAAAATTCGGCAGCAAAGATAACAACGGCGTAGGGGTGATTCCAGAGAAAATAGGTCATGCTGGCGGCCACTACGGCAGCCACTGCGCCCCATCGGATGCCGTAGTAGCTGAGCACAAGCCACACGGCGATCGCACCAAACAAAAAGTCAATATGGAAGAAAAATGACCAGCGAAAGTAGTTTCCTAAAACCCCTAAACTCAGCAGAATAATTAACCCAGAGGAACTCCGCTGAGCCATCGCTCTTTGCTTTTGTGCCGACAAGTCTTCTACAACATTGTTCATAATTCCTGATTGCTGCGTTGGCCATGCGGCTGAGGAGGTCTACATCCGCGGTTTGCGCTTCAGGCACTTACCAGTTTGCAATGCCAGTTTGGCCCTTAGCGCAGCTATGCCTGCCCCTAAGGTTCCCAGTTAACAATAAAATCCACTGGGGTAACCGAAAGTCACAGCGCAGCCCTTGACCGAGCCAGTCGATATCCTCAAGTGAACGCTGTCTGGGCCTAACTCCGATATGTATCCTTACCTTTCTTAACTTTTTTGTCCGATCGCCAAGCCCTATTGAGCTAGAAAGACGTTTCTTCAAAATGCTGCTACTTCATAGCCGAGGGCTACACCCAAAGAATTGTCCCTCGATTGAACCTCTGGCTAACCAAATAAAAGCTGAAACTCGATCGCCTGATCACACTGGGACTATTTTTCGAGCGCCAACATCAAACTTAAAATTAGTTGGCAAACTGAAACAGATGACACAGCTCAATGGTTAGGGTTTTTCTATGCTATGACTATTGGCGTTGCCCATTCTATCCATAGCTAGAAGCGGCGATCGCTATTTTGTGGCCTGTACAAAGATGACACCTATACCTTTATTGGCTGGCGACAATATCCTAGTATCTACAGGTTTCTCCGAATAGTTTCACCAAGCGATAAAAAGGTGCTGGAGTCTTTTGGCGGCACTACTAACATACCCATGCTTTCGGTGGAGCCCACTCAGCTGGATGGTTTGGCAAACTGTTGATGGGGTTAGCATGCCGCCCGGCCTAGGTGAGCCACCCCATCGCCCCTGGGCCGTCGAGAAGGGCGATCGCCACCCCGGCAATATTCCCGACCGCCGTCGCCAGTACCCGCAAGGGCAGCACTTTCCCCTTGGCGTAAGGGGGCACAGGCAACATTTTTTTAGCCCCTGATGGTACTTCAGTCAGCCAATTCGTAGCCCCAACAGCCCATCAGTAGGGTCAACCGAACCTAGGGGTCGAGAAATCGCCGCTTGTGGATTTTGCTGCTAGGGTTAAAAATTGCCGGTAAGAAAACCGTTATTTAAACCATTCCACACCGCCATGACGACGATTCTGGAACAGGGCAATATCTCGATCCATACCGAGAATATTTTTCCGATTATCAAAAAAGCGCTCTACTCCGAGCACGAGATCTTTCTGCGGGAGCTGGTCTCTAATGCCGTTGACGCCATCAAAAAGCTCTCCATGGTGGCGCGATCGGGCGAATACTCCGGCGACATCAGCGCCCCCGAGATCGAAATCAAATTCGACAAAGACAAGAAAACCCTCAGCATCGCTGACACTGGCATCGGTATGACTGCCGACGAGGTGAAGCAGTACATCAACCAGGTGGCCTTCTCCAGCGCCGAAGAGTTTATCACCAAGTACAAAGACAGCGCTGCCGCCGACCCCATCATCGGCCACTTTGGCCTCGGCTTTTACTCGTCGTTCATGGTGGCTTCCACCGTCGAGATCGACACCCTCTCCTATAAAGAAGGCGCCGAAGCCGTGCACTGGAGCTGCGACGGCTCGACCCAGTTTGAGCTGAGCGCCTCCGATCGCATCACCGTGGGCACCACCATCACCCTCACCCTGATGGAGGGCGAAGAGGAATACCTCGAACCCGCCCGCATTCGGCAGTTGATTAAGACCTACTGCGACTTCATGCCGGTGCCGATCAAGATTGACGGCGAGGTGGTCAATAAGCACGAAGCCCCCTGGAAGCAGTCGCCCAGCAGCCTCACCGACGAAGACTACCTGGAGTTCTACCGCTACCTCTATCCCTTCCAGGAAGACCCGCTGCTGTGGATTCATCTCAACACCGACTACCCCTTTGTGGTCAACGGCATTCTCTACTTCCCCAAACTCAAGCCCGATATCGACATCACCAAGAGCAGCATTAAGCTCTACTGCAACCAGGTCTTCGTCACCGACAACTGCGAAGAGGTGGTGCCCCGGTTCCTGCTGCCCCTGCGCGGCGTGATCGACAGCACCGATATTCCGCTGAATGTGAGTCGGAGCTTTTTGCAGGGCGATCGCACCGTCCGCCGCATCGCCGACTACATCGCCAAAAAAGTCGGCGACAGCCTCAAAGCACTGTACCGCGACGACCCCGCTAAGTACATTTCCAGCTGGCAAGATCTCGGCAACTTCGTCAAGTTTGGCTCCCTCAACGACGACAAGTTCAAAGAGCAGGTCAAAGACATTTTGATCTTCCGCACCACCGCCAAGCTAGGCGAAGCTGAGGAAGCCCCCAAAGTGGAAGTGCAGACTGACGAGGGCGACGCCTGGTCGGAGGTGGCTGAGGCCACCAAGCCCGCCACCGACGCCAAGGGCAACTTCTATACCACCCTGAGCGAGTACCTAGAGCGCAACAAAGACAAGCACGAAAACCGCGTCTTCTACGCTACCGACGAAGTTTCCCAGGCCACCTATATTCAGCTGTTCAAGAGCCAGAACCTGGAACTGCTGTTCATGGATTCGTTCATTGACACGCACTTTATTCCTACCCTGGAGCGGGAATACTCCGATGTGAAGTTTGTTCGCGTCGATGCTGACCTCGACGACACTCTGCTCGACAAAGAAAAGCAGAGCGAAATCGTTGACCCGGCTACTAACAAAACCCGCGACGACGAAATCAAGGAGATGTTTGAGCAGGCAATCAATCGCCCCCGCGTCAACGTCAAACCCCAGGCGCTGAAAGGCGAAGGCGCACCCCCGGCCATGGTGCTGCTGCCCGAGGAAGCCCGCCGCATGCAAGAAACCATGGCGATGATTCAGCAGCAGGAGATGCAGTTTCCCGAGGACCACGTGCTGATGGTGAACACCGCCCACCCGCTGATTCAAAACCTGCTGGGACTGAGCCAGAGCACAATTATCGGGGCTGACGGCGGCAGCTCCCCGGCGGGTGATCTGGCGAAGATGATCTGTAACCAGGTCTATGACACGGCGCTGATGGCCCAAAAGGGCTTTGATGCCGACGGCATGAAGACCTTTGTGGAGCGATCGAATACCCTGCTCACTAAATTAACTGAGCGGTAAGCAAACTCCTTCTGTAGCCAGAACCCCGGTTTCTTCAAGAAGCCGGGGTTCTTTTTCAATGCACATAGGAACCGTCAGCTACAGCTTTAGCCCGTCTGATTGAGACATTTTCCTTGATGAGAGCAAGGCTGAAATCCTTGCCAAGTATTTGAAGCGTTTTCGAGAATGGAGAATAGGAGATTCGAACTCCTGACCTCTGCGGTGAGATGGTAGGTATCTGAACTCTATAAGCTATGCCATTGAATGGTTACAGTCTTTGCAAAAAAGTCCTCGATCCATTTTCGATCCAAAATTGCTCAATGCTGGCCAGAAACTCACCGCTGGAAGGCAGATCTTGAGGTAAATGCTCTTGCTTTATTGGATCCATAGTTTGCATTGGATGCGGTCTTTTCAGCTTGGATTCCCCACCGAGATGAGCCATGGGGGAGAGGTTATCTCACTCCCTAGCGGATGGAGTTAGGGACAGGCATTGCTAAGCTTTAGGGCATTCCGATGTGATGCCCA
Organism: Tildeniella torsiva UHER 1998/13D; assembly: GCA_019358835.1. Classification (GTDB taxonomy): domain Bacteria; phylum Cyanobacteriota; class Cyanobacteriia; order Phormidesmidales; family Phormidesmidaceae; genus Nodosilinea; species Nodosilinea torsiva. The sequence continues at coordinate 46,766 of JAHHIH010000031.1, read as the reverse complement.
TGAACCGGCCTCTTCGATTAACGAAACCCCCAGATGACATCGTCACGGCGACAATAGGCCTGTTAACTCAGGAGCACGCCGGGCAAATCGACGACATCTGGGCAGGCATTCTGCGGGAGACACAGCAGCCTGACGCCAGTTGGAACTGGGCCCATAAGCTACGACTGGCTGTCAATGATGATCGCTATGAGGCTTACGGCATCGAGTTTGAGGCGCTACTTCAAGGCGTCATCTTGCTCGAAACGCAATGGCACCGTTCCTGGTTGCCGCAACGGTTTCCTCTGGTCTATGTCGAATACTTGGCCTCTGCGCCGTGGAATCGCCGGTTACTCGAAGATCCTCCCTATCTGATTGGGGTCGGACGAGCACTCGTACTCTTTGCCCGTCAGCGCAGTGTGGAGTTAGGTTACGGTGGGCGCGTCGGTCTACATGCGCTACCCGGCGCGGAAGCTTTCTATCGACGTTACAATATGCCGGACTACGGCCCTGACCCGGACAAAGACGGATTGGTATACTTCGAGTACGCCGCTTTAACGCTCTAACTCATCTAATGCTTATGAATGATGCAGTTCTGACTGAGCAACTGAGAAAAACGGGCAACCTGATGGACTTGCTCGATGACGAGGCTTGGGTTCGGAAAGCAGATGCCGATCACGCCAGTGAGGAAGGGACAGTTGAGGCTGGTCTGGGTCTACAGCCGTATGTGGAGTTACTCAAGAATGCTTCGCCAGAAGCTTTGCAGCGGCAGCGGTGGTATGTGCGAGTGCTATCCATCTTGTTGCCGGAGCTGAAGGGGTGGTTAGAGTCGTGGCAGCTTGGGCGGAGTCTAGAGGCTGTCTACATGGAGGCGCAAAAATGCTTATATGGTCATTTGAGGCATCTCACCCCCGAACAAAGGGCCTGGATTGAGATGCTGTTGGCCGAGGGAGAGCAGGCGTCACCCAACGAACAGAAGGTGATTCGGGCTGAGGCGATCGCTATGCTTGCGCAGATGTTCACGACAGAGGACTGGCAGGCGATCGCGAATGTGGCCTCCCAAACAATGACGAAAGACATTCTACAAATGGGGCAAGAAGCGGCAGTTCCTACCCTCACTATCTAATCAACCTCAGTACCAGATTTCTTAGTACTGAGAACAGAGTTGCTCAAAAGCCTTCAGTAAAGTAGATGCACCAGCATGATTGAGGCACTGCCCTGGTCATCATTGCATTTCGCTAGGGCGACTCGGAGATACTCCCTGGAGCACCAACAGCGACTCCATCACCCGTTTAACCAGAGGAGCTGCTACCGTTGAACCGTAGGCGTTCTCGCCAGTGGGCTCGTCAATGACCGCTAACACCACATAGCGGGGGGCTTCTACAGGCGCGATGCCAACGAAGCTAGTGATACGGGCAGAACTATAACCGGTTGAGTTGTTAACTTTCTGGGCTGTGCCCGTTTTGCCAGCAACCCTGTATCCCTCAATTTGGGCAGGTTTACCGGTTCCCTCAGCGACCACTGCTTCCATCATGGCAAGCACCTGTTGGGTGGTTTGTGGTGAGAAGACGGCTTTAGGATCGGCATGTTCGGTCTGCCACAGATAGGTACCGTCTTCTGCCACCATGCCCTCGACAATGTGAGGAGTTACCAGGTTGCCTCCATTAGCTAAAGTGGCCAGCAGTTGCAGCATTTTTACCGGTGTCAGCGCAAACCCTTGACCAAATGAGGTAGTGGCCGTTTCGACCTGACTGTTAATGAATTTGTCTCGGGGTTTCATTTGCCCAGAGGCTTCCGAAGGCAAGTCAATCTCCGTAGGCTGCCCTAGAGTTAGGCGTTCTAGCCAGTTGAAATAGTTGGAGGCGGCCATTTTTTGCATGATCTGCACCATGCCTACATTGCTGGAATATTTGAGGATATCGGTAATTGAAATTGGGCCTCGGGCACCGACCTCGCTGTAGTCGCTGTTTTTAATCAACCACTTACCAAACTGTATGCGCCCGCTGTCGTTGATTACGTCATCAGGGGAAATCACTTGATCTTCTAGGGCGATCGCAACATTGATCGGCTTAAAGGTCGAGCCGGGTTCGTAGGTGTCGCTCACTGCCCAGGTGCGAAAGGCGCTGATGTCGGCTTCGTAGTAGCGGTTGGGGTCATAGGTGGGCACGCTGGCCAGGGTCAAGATTTCTCCAGTAGGGGCGTCCATCACCATTACGGTGCCTCGCTGGGCGTTATAGGCCTTGACCACCGCCTCTAGTTCTTGCTGGGCAATCCGCTGTAGGCGGCTATCAAGCGTCAGGCGCAGGCTTGCGTTTGGGGATGACCCACCCGCTAACGACGGCACCGCTAGATCGACAGATGAGGGCGCGGCGATCGCGAGCTGTTCGGCGTAGGCCATCTCTAATCCGGCCTGGGGTTTCCCATCGAGATTGATGAACCCTACGATCGGGGCAAAGAGTTCCTGCTGGGGGTAAAACCGCTGCTGCTGAGGCACCAACTCTAGGCCATCGATGCGTAAGGATCGAATGCGATCGCCCACCACCTCTGACAGTTGACCCGGAAACCGAATACCGGTGGATTGCTGGTTAAGTAAAGTCAAGAGTTCATTCTGTGGCATAACCACCACAGGAGACAATGCCTCGGCTACCTCGGCGACAGACTGCTTAAACAGCTTGGGATGCATGTAAAGGGTATAGGCAACCTGGTCAGTAGCCAGCACGCCACCGAAACGATCGACGATTGGGTAACGAGCTTGGCGAATCAGCGTCGGCAGTGTTCGCTGCTGTTCGGCTAGAGCGCTCAGGGTCTTCCCTTGCAGCAGCTGTAAGTAGACCAGCCGCCCGCCAATTCCGACTAAGGCCAGCATCAACAGCAGCCAGACTATAGCAATGCGCCGCCACACCACCACCCGGCTCTTGACAGCCAGCAGTTGACGTTGCCGAGCTAGTCTCTGGTTGCGCCGAGCAGAGGTACGAGTAGGGTTAGCCATCAGTGCAAAGGGGAAAAGGGCTTTTTGGACATGACAGATGCTGTGGCCAGGGCGCTAGCTGGCGTTTGGCTGGGCCGGGCGGAAGGGATAGTTAGCGGGAGCCCCTGCGCCACTGGGTTCACTAGTGGTACCCGCTCCCAATGCCTGCAAGGGGTTGTTGATAACGGTGAGTAGGTCAGCAATGCCATCGTCCAAGATATCTCTGGCATCTGCCGCTACCCAGCCCTGATTGGTTAACTGACGAATCTCAAAGTGCAGGTTGGGGCCAGTAGCTGTGCCTGTGCTGCCCGCTAGACCAATGACTTCTCCCTGTTCAACCCATTCCCCGGCTTGCACAGCCAGCTTAGACAAGTGGGCATAGCGAGACTCCAAATTCCCATCATCGTGGCGCAGAATTACCGTTAAGCCATAGCCGCCAAGGGAATCGGCCACCGCAACCTCGCCTGAGCGAGTCGCTAACACAGGGGTGCCAGCAGGAGACCCCAAATCGGTGCCAGCGTGAAACCGCCAATTTTGATGGACGGGATGCATCCGCCAGCCGAATAGTGAGGTAATAGGGGCTGGAATAGACAGAGGGAAAACATATTCCTCGTTGCCGCGCCGGAGGATGTTTAAGGGCCGCAGCTTTTCATTTAACTGGGCTCGGCTAATGATGGTAGTGTTCCCTAAGCTGACACCGCGCGAGCTGATAGTAACAGGCCCCACTTGAATGCCATCGCCACTATCCGCAGGTGAATTGGTAGAGTCGGGGTTGGTTGGTTGACAGGAAGACTGGGGAGGAGTCTGCGACCCTACTACAGTGATTTGACAGCCCGTTTCTCGTTCTGCAAACACGAGATTAGGAGAATCTCCTGGAGCCGCTGTCGCCCCAAGGCTGTAGTCGGTTGGGTCAATAAAGACGCTGTTATAACCAGTTGGAACAGGGGAACTAGCGGGCAATTGATTGGGTACAGTCCGTTCGAGTGTTTGAGCAGGTGCGCTAACGCTCGCACTGGGCAACGCTTCTACGGGACTCTGTATTGAAGCGGGGGCTGAAGATTGGGGTACGCTTCCGACTCCGGACGGACTGGCTGCTGCCGGGAGCAACGCCTCTGCTGGAATGGAGGAGGATGGGTCTATGTCAGTTGTAGCCAGGGCTGGTACAACCGCCAACCCGCTGCTCAACCCACCCACAAGCAGGACGACACGCCCTAGCTCTACCAGCCGCCTAGAATAGCTGTGCCCCAAGAACGGGTTGAATTCTCTTTTGCTACTGTCAGTCGCCATGGTTCAACGTTCCGTAGTTCAGCAATGTCGGTATCGGCAGAGTTTGTGGAAAGTGCAGTCTGTGTATCTTGGGTAGGCTAGGACGATTGGAGCTTTTGCAGCAGTTGATCAACAATCTGGGCGTCTTCACTGTTTTCTTGCTCCAGGAGTAACGTCTTAGCCCGTTGCAGTGCCTCGATCGCCTCTGCTCGGCGGCCCCGCGCCTCTAGCGCAACGCCTAGATGGTAGTAACCAGGGGCATGATCGGGATCTAGTTCGAGCACCTCGCGATGGGCGACAATGGTCATCAGTACCTCTTGCTGCTCGAAGTAGAGATCGGCGATCGCATCGTGGGCAATCACCGAGTCGGGCTGAAGCCGGGCCGCCTGCTGATAGCTTTCTAGGGCGGCGTCTAGATTCCCCTGCTGCCAGAGCAGGTAGCCAATCTGCATGCGAATATCGGCGTTACGAGGCTCTTCTGTTGCTGCGGTTCTAAATGCGGTTAGCGCCGAGGCCATATCTCCTGCTTTGAGGTGGGCAATGCCCAGGTTCATCTGAATTTGGCTGGCCTGGGGGGCCAGGGCAGCGGCCCGTTCTAAGGCGGCGATCGCCGCGTCGGTATTGCCCTGCTGGAGCAAAATCAGGCCGATAGATTCGGCGGCTTGTAGGTTGTTGGGGTCTTGCTGCAAAAGCTTGGTGTAAATCGCCAGCGCCTCTTCAAAGGCTGCGGTTTGAAACAGCGCCGCGCCTAGCCCCAGTTGAGCTGCCTGGTTATCGGGCTGCAATCGCAGGATTTGCCGGTAGGCGTTGCCCACCGCCTCGTACTCACCTAGGCTGCTGTGGGCGTAGGCTAAGCCGAAATAAAAGGCCAGATTGTCTGACTCTAGCTCGATCGCTGTTTGAAAGGCGGCAATAGACTCTCGGAAGTTGCTTTGACGAGACTGGAGGTAGCCAATGGCCGAGAAGATTTTGGCGTTGTCCCCAGCGAGGTCAGCCGCATGCTGGTAACGAGCCAGCGCCTCAGCCAGATCCCCGGCTTCGACTAGCTCTGCCCCTGACTCTAGCAAGTCAGCGAGTTCATCGCGTTGGGCCTGCTCGCTCAACACCTGGCCAGGGCTGTGGGCACCCACTGGAGAGGCCACGGCCAACACCCCTCCCATCACCACACCAGCCAGGCCCAATAGTTTACCTGTATGTCTCAAGGGATTCTCCTTCGCGCTAAATCGAATTTTGAAATGTGGTGGGGCCGGTATAGCCCGAGAGCTGGGCAAGTTCCTCAAGGGTTTGCGTCCCCGACAGGCGTTCACCGTTAATTTCCCAGGTCGGATAGCCGGTAATGCCAGCTTCCTGGCACTCGGGGGTTTGCTCCTGCCCCTCAGGGGTGGCGCACTCTACATAGGGCATGACCTGGCTGGCTTCCTGGCCAAACAGCTGCTTTTGGTCGTGGCAGTGGGGGCACCACCAGGCTCCGTAGAAAATAGCGCCAGTATCTTTCAAATGCTGGGCCAAAGCCATTTCAGCCGGGCCAGACTGGGTCGTAATAGCAGGCCCCAACTGAGCGCCCGAGCCGCCGTCGGCAGTGACTGGATTATTGACATTGGCATAGACGCCCAGGGTGCCCACCACCACCAGAAATGCTGTGATGCTGCCAATAAAGAAGGGTTGAGATAGATCAGACCAATTTTGGCCGATGAGGGCAAGCAGAAAGAGGCTAGTAGAGAGGAGTGCTGAGCCAACGCAGTAAAGGCAAACGGCTTTGATTTCTGCGGTGAGCAGATACATCAGGTAGCCGCTAAAAACCATCATGGCGGTGCCGCCGATCAGCAGCAGAGGTTGGGTCAATCGAGTGAGTTTATCTCTGAGGTCTTTTTGCTCAGCCCCGTTGACCAGCAGGGGGGCGATCGCGATGACCGCCATGCCCACGTAGGCCAGAAACCCAAACAGGGCCAGCGGCTGGCCAAACACCGTGGCATAGGGGCTAGAGAGCACGATGTCACAGCCCTTAGTAGGGCAGGCCGTGGCGCTACCCGTGAGTTTATTGATCGTTAGATAGGCGGTGACGACAGCGCCAACCGCCGCTAACCCGGCCATCAGCGGGCGGGCATAGCGACGAATCCAGGGAGTAGCTTGTTTACGCGGCATGGTTATACATCAATAAACAACGTTAAAAAACCCAGAATTATAAGGATGACGCCTGTTAGGGCATGGCCATTGAGATTCCAGGTAGAGATAGCGGCAGAGAAAGACTTGGTGCTCTGCCAGCTCCAGTTCACGACCAGAACCATACCCAGTACGGTAACAACGGGGTACACCCCAGAGACCAGGGCAATGCCTAGCCACCCGAGCGCTCCTGCGGATAGATAGAATGCGCCAATTTCCAGGCACGGCGAGAAAAACATGTTGACTGCAAGGGCCATGACCGTCGTTACTTTACTGCGACCAGAGCGGCTAACTGTGGCCTCAACAGAGTTAGATTTGTCCTGAGAGCGGCCTAGAGACAAGCGTTGACGCAGCGGTTTACTAAGGTAAACCAAGCCCAACCCAATCAGCACAGCCGGAGCGACCAGGTGCGTCACGATATCGTAGTTGTGGGCAAATTGGTAACCCAGCAGCCCTACGGCGACCCCAATCAAGAGAGTGCTAACAGTGTGGGCAGATCCGGCCAGGGCTGTGACCCACAGGGTTTCTTGTCGCGACCATCCTTCGGCCTTGCCCACTGTCACTAGCGGTAGCCAGTGACCCGGAATCAAGGCATGAATTAGGCTCAGGGCTAAGGTGCCCAGCACGATTTGAAGGTGAGCAGACATGAATAGAGGCTAGCCTCTTCGGAGAACGATCATCTAACTACTGAGGATTCCGAATAATTCGCCCCGCATTTAAGATGGACAGCAGGGCAACGCCTACATCGGCAAATACCGCCTCCCAGAGCGAAGCTACGCCGATCGCGCCCAAGGCAATAAAGAGAGCCTTGACGACCATGGCAAAAATAATGTTTTGCCACACGACCCGCAGGGTTTTCTGAGCGATTTGAATGGCTTCGGCTACCTTGGAGGGCGCATCGGTCATAATTACCACGTCAGCGGTTTCGATCGCCGCATCGGAGCCCAGCCCGCCCATGGCGATGCCCACATCGGCCCTAGCGATAACTGGGGCATCGTTAATGCCGTCGCCCACAAAGGCTACTTTGCCCTTGGTCTGCCGGGCACGCTGCAAAAAGCCTTCCAGGGCGTCTACTTTGTCTTCGGGCAAAAGTTCGGCCCGGTATTGGTCGAGGCCCAGTTTTTTGGCAATGCTGTCTGCCACCGACTGGCTGTCGCCGGTCAGCATGGCGGTTTGAATGCCCTGAGCATGGAGGGCGCGAATGGCTTCGACGGCGTCATCTTTCAGCTCATCAGCAATCATGATGCGCCCGCTGTATTCACCATCTACAGCCAGGTGAGCCACGGTACCCTCTACCACGCAAACATCGTGGGGAATGGCTTCTCGATGTAAAAGTCGGTCATTCCCCGCCAAGACAGCCCGACCATTCACCGTGGCGCGAATGCCGTGACCGGCAATTTCTTCGTAGTCTTGCACGCCGGAGATATCGACGGTCTGCCCGTAGGCCTGACGAATCGACTGGGCCACCGGATGCGTTGACTGCGACTCGACCTGGGCCGCTAACTCCAGTAATTGGTGCTGATTCAGGCCGTTGTGAGTCACCACATCCGTCACGCGAAAGTTGCCCTGGGTGAGGGTGCCAGTTTTGTCGAACACAACCGTTTTCACCTGGGCCAGGGTGTCTAAATAGGTCGAGCCTTTGACCAAAATGCCGCGCTTGGCTGCCCCCCCAACGCCACCAAAGTAGCCCAGGGGTATGCTAATTACCAAACCGCAGGGGCAGGAGATCACCAGCAGTACCAACGCGCGATAGGTCCACTGGGCCTGGGTGGCCCCCTCAATGAACAAGGGCGGCAGAATCGCCACCGCCAGGGAGAGAAACACCACCACCGGGGTGTAGTAGCGAGCAAAGCGGGTGATGAATTTTTCGGTATCAGCTTTTTTGCTGCTGGCGTTTTCGACCAGTTCTAGAATTCTGGCGATCGACGACTCGCCAAAGGGCTTGATCACCTGCACCGTCAGCAGCCCAGACTGGTTGATCATCCCGGCTAGCACGGTTTCACCAGGGGCGACGGTGCGAGGCACCGATTCGCCCGTTAAGGCAGAGGTATCGACCAGAGATTTACCCTCTAGAATGTCGCCATCCAGGGGCACCTTTTCGCCGGGGCGCACCACAATCACATCCCCAACCCTAACGGTCTCGGGGGCAACGGCGCGAATGTCGCCGTTGACGCTGAGGTTGGCGGTGTCGGGCCGGATCTCTAGCAGAGCTTTGATAGAGCGGCGTGATCGCCCTACCGAGTAGCCCTGAAACAGTTCCCCCACCTGGAAGAACAGCATCACGGCAACGGCTTCGGGAATTTCGTGGATGGCGATCGCCCCCAGAGTGGCGATCGTCATCAAAAAGTTTTCGTCAAAGATGCGCCCCCGCAAAATGTTACGCCCCGCTGTGGTCAGCACAGTCCAGCCACTGATTAGGTAAGCCGGAATCAGCACCGCGTACTCGGCAATGGCGAAGGGTGTGTTGTGCAGCGCCTCGTTGAAAATCAGGCCGATGAGAAAGAGAATGGCGGCGATCGCGATCGGGGTCATCTCTTTCCGCAGGTTAAAATCTGCTGAATCATGGCTGTGGCCGTGGTCAGACCCGCAGCAGTCATCATGACTACCCGCCTGAATCTTGGGTGGTGGATCAATCGTTGTCTCGTGACTATCGCAACAAGACCGAGAGTGAGAGTCTGCCATAGGGATACCTGGCGATCGCTTACTGAATACCTGAAAGACTATTCAGATGATACAGTACGTGTTGTAGGCTGTCATACTTTTTGTAAAAGGCTTGCCCTAAGCCGAGGCGCTAAAAACTTTGGGAAAGGCTTGCGGCGTCTGGCCTTGACCCAGCAGTCGTTAAAATTGACTAGAGTTATGTCTTCCACAAGACCTACTGTGTCGCCCCCAATGAGTTCTATTGAGTCAACGGTTACAGACCAGTACGACCAGCTTGCCAATGTCTACGATCGGCGCTGGAAGCGATATGTCACGAATACGTTGAACTTCTTCAAGGGGTGGGCTGAGATTGCGCCGACGGCGGCAGTGTTAGATATTGCCTGTGGCACAGGGGAGCTAGAGCGCTTGCTTTTACAAGACAACCCAACTCAAATCATCACAGGCATCGATATATCTGAGCAAATGTTGGGTCAAGCCAAGAAGAAACTCGAACGCTACCCAAACATCGCCTTTGAAAAGGCATCAGCCTCGGATTTACCGTTTCCAGATCAGGGGTTCGATGTTGTGGTTTCTGCCAATGCTTTTCACTATTTTCCGGATCCACAAGCTGCTTTAGCTGAGATGAAGCGCGTACTCAAGCCAGACGGAAAGCTGGTGATTTTAGATTGGTGCAGAGACTTTTGGTTTTGCAGACTGTGTGACTGGGGGCTTCAAAAATTAGACCCGGCCCACCAACAATGCTATACCGAAGCTGAACTGCACAGTCTTTTAGAAAATGCCGGATTTCGTCTATCGCGGGCTCAGCGAGTGCGATTTGACGTGATTTGGGGCCTGATGGCGGTAACGGCTCTGAGCGATCCCTCAGTACAGAAACTTTAGTCTGCCTAAAAAATCAAGGCCTCGAAAGTCAGACTGTCGAGGATCTAGACACCGACTAATCTTGATGCATAATTGGGCGATGAATGGGCCGTTGATTGCACCCGTGCAGAGGAGATGTGTCGTGACAGCATTGAACAAACTGGGTCATCTCTGGCTTCGGGCGAGGTTTTTACGGATGGCATTTTGTCTGGGACTGGGGTTCTTTCTCACCCTGCACTGGCCTGGTTCATCGGCTCCCGCCCTCGCTCAAGACACGGTTGAATTTTGGCAGCAGGCATCCTTTCCGGTCGAAAATTTTCAAGCTTACACCTCTGCCTTTGGCTATAGAACCTCTCCCACTGGCGGCGGCGGATCTCAGTTTCACTACGGGCTAGACTTGGCCGCGCCCCAGGGCAGCTTTGTGCGCAACTGGTGGGGCGGCCAGGTGATCGAGGTGTCTGACCACACCACCTGTGGCACCTCTGCCGTCATTCGGTCAGGCCAGTGGGAGCACCGCTACTGTCACATGAGCGGTCGGGTCGAAGTCTCAAACGGCAAGCGCTATTTGGTTGATCCAGAGGGGGGCATTCGCTATGAGCAGGGGCAAGACGTGCCCACTGGGGCGCGACTGGGCCGTGTCGGCATGACAGGCCGCACCACCGGGCCACACCTCCACTGGATGCTGAAATACGACGGCAACTGGGTTGACCCTGCGTTAGTGCTAAGAGAGATGTATCTGGCTCAGCGAGCGGGTTAAACTGGCAACTTTGGCATGATTCAACTGCATAAGCTGGTTCATTATCCTGCTCCAGTAAGAATTTTCTGCTTTCTGTTATTGCTAGCGCTGGTTTGGGTGCCGATTGCCCTACCTCTCTACGCCTGGCTGGGCACCGATGGCTCCCTTAGCGTTATTCCCTTAGTCTTACTCTACGTCTTGTTTATGGTTTGGCTGGTGCCGTGGGGTCGTCGCGTGCATGGGCAGGCACAACCGTTACGCACCCACGGTCTGAGAGCATCGGCCCACCATGGACGAGAGCTGGCGATTGGGGTAGTCGTGGGTCTGGTGAGCCTGGGTCTGCTGTTTACCCTGGAGGGCTGGTTGGGTTGGCTCACCTGGCAACCGGCACCGCTAAACCTAGGACGAATTGCCCTGGAGGGATTGCTGGTGGGCCTGGGTGTTGGTCTGGCCGAAGAGCTGCTCTTTCGCGGTTGGCTGCTGGATGAACTGCGCTACGACTGGGGCTTTACCCCGGCACTGTGGGCCAGCGGCACGATCTACGCGGCGCTGCACTTTATCAAACCCTGGGAGGCGATTGTGAAGGAGCTGCCCAGCTTTCCGGGCCTACTGCTGCTGGGGCTGACTCTGGGCTGGGCACGTCAGCGCACTGCCGGACGCCTAGGGTTGGCCATTGGGCTGCATGGGGGGCTGGTAGCAGGCTATTACCTGATCGATGTGGGCGATTTGGCGATCTACACCGGGCGAGTACCGGAATGGGTGACGGGTCTCAACCAAAATCCAATAGCTGGAGCAATGGGAGTCCTGTTTCTTGCCGTGATTAGCGCCGGTATTAGGTATATCCCAGGCGCTTCTCGGTGGCGAGATACGTAGGTCATCCTAATTTAATCAACGCATCGGGAACGACATGCCAATACCTTCAGTGATTCGGGGTGATGCTTAATTAAGTCTGTTTACTTATCAGCTAGTTCAGATCTCTGAGGTATCGGAAAAACTGCGCGCTAAATTTATTTAAAGAGTGGGATAAGCCACGCGGAAAAAATGCTGAACAGAATCATGGCTTCTAAAAGTATCAGCCCAGACACATTTTGAAACCAGCCTGACCAAGATTCTTGGCGAAACTCTGACCACCATCGGGAAGCATGGGCAGACCAAAAAGCAGGACTATCTTGGTCGCGAATTTGCCAATTGAGCATAGATAGTAGCAATGGTGAGCCACCCACTTTGGCATTCATCAACAGGTGGAGGGCGATCGCACCTACCATAATCACCCATGAAATTAGATGAGCATAATACCAACCATGTTGGAGTTCACCCTTGGGTAGCCAGGTTTCATCCATCATTTTGCCACTGAAGAGTGCAAAGGTTAGGGCTAAAAGGGCCAGGGTATTGGTTAACCGATTGAGGGTGTACCACCAAATAGGTTTGCCAACCTGGGCCAATTTGGTTAGAGAACCAGGCTGCACCAGTCGCCGCTGACCGCGATGAAAGGCATAAACCACAAATACTGGAAAAATGAGTAATGTCCACAATACAAAGGTGCCATGAATCCCTTCAATATCTTTAAAGCTGGGCAAGGGAACCTTTCCCCAGCGTCCATCGTAGGTGTCATAAGTCCAAAAAGCGGTCAAAATTGCAGCTATCAAAAATAGCCCTGTCAAGCCATGCAAAATGCGCAGGAGAAGTGGTTGATAGGGTTGTGTTGCTTTCATACACAATTTATGTCTAGGTAAGCATGTAAACTGACTATCCAGTGATGAGATATCACCTTGCTAGCTCCTGAAGCTAGCTTACTTGCTTAATTTCTCAACAGGCGCAAACCACTGAGGGTGACGATAACAGTAGAGCCTTCATGTCCCAACACGCCCATTGGCAAGGTAATATGCCCGCTCAATGTACCAATAATCAGTATCCCAATCAGCCCAAGGGCAAAAGCGATGTTTTGTCGCACGACCGCCCGTGCCCGCCGCCCTAGGCTAATAGCCTGTTCTAGTTTTTCCAGGCGATCGGCCATGAGCACAATATCGGCGGTTTCTAGGGCCACATCGCTGCCCGCAGCGCCCATGGCAATGCCGACTGTGGCCAGAGCCAGGGCGGGGGCATCGTTAATGCCATCGCCGACCATCGCCACGCTGCCATACTGCTGCTGCAATTGCCGTAGAATCGTGACCTTATCTTCAGGCATTAAATCAGCATGCACCTGATCTATCCCCAGCTGTTGGGCCATACCGTGAGCCGTGCGGGCATTATCACCCGTTAGCATCACCACTTGCTCAATGCCCAGGTGCTTGAGGCGGGCGATCGCCCTTGCCGCCTCCGGACGCACTCGGTCGGCCACCGCAATCAAGCCCAGCATTGTGCCGCCGTGGGCTACCCAGACCACTGTTTTGCCCTCTGCCTCCCACTGCTGGCTTTGCTTCACTAGATGCGGGGAAACGGCCTGTCCACGAGCTTGAACCTGGCCACTAACAAAGGCTGCTTTACCTACCACCGCAGACTGCTCAGCCACCTCCCCTGTGATGCCCTGACCTACCTGAGCCTGCCCGTTGGCCGCCGCTTGCCAAGTCAGGGCTCGGCGCTGTGCCGCTTGCACAATCGCCGCACCAATGGGATGTTCCGACAGGCTCTCCAGGGCGGCGGCCACGGTAAGCAGCTTATCCGGGTCTTCAGCCAGCACATTCACCACGTCGAGCTGGCCGGTCGTGAGGGTGCCGGTTTTGTCAAAGGCGATCGCTCTGACTTGGCCCATCTGCTCCAGCTGAGCCCCGTTTTTGAATAAAATGCCCTGCCGAGCCCCGTTGGCAATACCTGAGAGCAGTGTCGGCATAATTGAGGCCATCAGTGCACAGGGGGAAGCCACGACCAAAAACACCAGGGCGCGGTAGATGGTTTCCTCCCATCCCCAGCCCAACAACAGAGGTGGCAGCGTGGCTAGCAAAACGCCCAACGTCACAATCACTTGGGCGTAGCGGCGCTCAAACCGCTCCATAAATTTTTGGGAGGGAGGCGCTTCGAATTGGGCCTGCTGCACCAGGCGAATCACCCGTTGAATTAAGCTGCTTTCCGGCGGCTGGTGGAGTGTTAGGCGCAGCGCACCGTAGCCGTTGAGGGTGCCCGCTAAGACCTCGTCGCCCACAGTCTTCTCGACAGGAATAGATTCTCCCGTAATCGACGCCTGGTTCACCGTGCTGAAGCCTTCGGTCACGATCCCATCGGTGGGCACCAGCTCCCCCGGCTTGACCAAAACCTGATCGCCGACTTGTAACGCTGAGACCGGCATGACCTGCTCTTGCTCCTGGCGGACCACCGTTGCTGTGTCAGCGGTGAGGCTCATTAACCCCTGAATATTTCGCTCCGTTCGCCCCATGGCATAGCCCTCTAGGGCACCACTAATCGCAAAAATCAGAATCAGAACGGCCCCATCAACAATTAAGTTGTACTCCCGCTGCCACAGACCCAGGCTGGCGGCCCCGAGGGCGGCGATAATCATTAGCAGGTCTACGTCTAGCTCTTTTTCCTGCACCAGCGTGGTCAAGCCCTCACGGGCGCTCTCAAATCCACCAATGACATAGGCCGCCGTTAGAAACAGCAGAGCACCCCCCACCCAGCCCAGGGCCAGGGTCTGCCAGCCCAACCCCACTAAAACCGCACAGGCGATCGCCGCCACCGCCTCGGGGTGCTCGTTGAACAAACCTTTGAACAGGTCGCCGAATCGAGACTTCGACAGAGCATTCAACGGGGCAGTAGACACCATGGGCCAACCTGAGAAATCTTTACTCTGTCACCCTAAACCTTGACATTAGTGTCAATGTCAAGGTTTAGGGTAAGCTAAGCCTATGACGACTGAATTTCTGACCATTAAAGAACTCACCGATGCGGTAGGCGGCGGCGTTACCCCCCGCATGGTGCGGCACTATCACACCCTGGGGTTGCTGCCTCCCGTTCCCCGCTCAGAGAGCAACTACCGACTCTACACCCAGCGGGATATACAGCGCTTACAGCGAGTGGTAGCGCTTAAACAGCAGGGCTTTCAGCTCTCTCACATCGGGCAAATTCTAGAGAGTGACTCTGAAGCAACCGCAGACGCAAGCCTAATGACCCAGCTACAGCAGCAGTATCAGGCTGTGATGCAGCAGATTGCCCGCCTGCGCCATACTGCTTCGGCTTTGGAGGGGCTGCTGGGGCGCGATCTAGATTGTCAACGCACCCAGGCTCAAGCTCTGGCCCAGCTCAAGCAGCTCGATGTAGACACCCAGGCGGGTCTAAGCCAGATCGATCAGCTCTGGGCCAGCCTTGATGCCGAAACCACCGCCCACCCTGAAGCCTTTCAAGAATCGCTTCAGCGCTTGCTGCCCAACCTCTCGCACTACTCTGAAATTACCCAGCATCTGATCCAACAACTGGTGCTGGCCTGCGGCGATGTGAGCTTAGTTGACCTCATACAAATCAGTGCCGATGCGATCGCAGCAGCGCGCACCGCTCTCAGCAGTGGGTGTGAGATCATTACCGATGTGCCTGTTGTAGCCACGGCGATTGATCAAACTCGGCTAGCTGCTTTGAGCTGTCCGGTTACAACCTTGCTTGACGATCCTCACATTACTGCTGCCAACGAGGCTGAACAGGCTTTTTGGCTTCATAAACGCTGGCAACAACCATTACATCACTGTTCACCAGGTAGTGTGCTGGTCATTGGGTATGCCCCTTCAGTGCTACTCACTGTCTGTCAGTTAATAGAGCAACAGCGTTTTCAACCCGCTCTGGTGATTGGTATGCCCATTGGCTTTAATCACGCCCCTGCTGCCAAGCGGCGACTGATGGCAACATCCATTCCTTACATTACGATTCAGGGGAGCCTTGGAGGCGGGCTATTGGCTGCCGTGACTTTGAACGCCTTAATCGAAACACTGCTTGAGAAGCCAGATTGCCACTGCTATCTGACTCGGCCCTAAAAGCTATCGATCGCCCCAAGCAACGATACTTTGTTTAGTTTAAGTACTCATGATTGGAGCGTCTACAACAGATTAGGACAGACCCTTATCGCTACTCCTGCGTAAACGCGTTTAACTGCTGTAGGCTTACGCAGTAGGGCTTGGCTTTTCTGCTGTATTGCAAGACTTACCATGGGAAACCGCTCGGCTCGGTTTTACACGCTGCTCTCGATTGGAGCCGCTGTTTTAACGATTTTGCTGAAAACAACGGCCTACCTATTGACAGGCTCGGTGGGATTACTGTCTGATGCTGCCGAATCGGTGGTGAACCTGGTGGCTGCCATCGTCGCAACTTGGGCCGTAACGTTTGCCGCTAAACCGCCGGATGACGAGCATGCCTTTGGGCATTTCAAGGCGGAATATTTTTCTAGCGGTGCCGAAAGTGTGTTGATTTTGGTAGCGGCGGGCAGCATTGCTTTTGCGGCCTGGGGTCGTCTGTTTGACCCCCAACCCCTAGAGCAGGTGGGCACTGGGTTGGCCCTGTCCTTTGTGGCAACGGCGATCAACGGGGCTCTGGCTTTCGTTATGCTACGGGCCAGTCGGCGGTTGCGCTCCATTACCCTGCGGGCAGATGCACATCATCTGCTGACCGATGTCTGGACATCGGTGGGGGTAGGCGTGGGGATCATTCTAATTCCAATTACGGGTTGGCTCATTCTTGACCCGATTATCGCTCTGGTTGTCGCGGCCAATATTGTTTGGGCCGGGCTGAGATTGCTGCGCGAAACGGGGATGGGCCTGTTAGATACGGCCTTACCGGCTGAGGAACGCCAAATTGTTGCCGATGCGTTGCAGCCTTTTGAGGCCGAGGGGACCCGGTTTCATGCTTTAAGAACTCGGGTAGCTGGTGCCCGACGGTTTGTCTCGCTACATGTGTTGGTGCCGGGTAACTGGACAGTCAAGCAGGGGCATGACCTCTGTGAAGCGATTGAGCTAGCAATTGGGCGATCGCTGCCCGGCACGTTTGTGTTTACCCATTTAGAGCCTTTAGAAGACCCTGTTTCGTGGGCAGATCAAGCCTTAGAACGCCCGCTACCTTGAGCCTGCTTGAGGCTTAACCCAACTCGTTAGAGGTCAACTACATCACTCATCTAGGTGCGCGGCCACTTCCCGGTAGAGGGACATGATGTGATCGTCAGCGAGGCCATAGTAGACGTTGCGGCCTTGGCGACGGTAGGTGACTAGACGCTGCGATCGCAGCACCCGCAGCTGGTGCGACACCGCTGATTCACCCATCTTCACCGCAGCAGCCAGATCGCACACACAGAGTTCTTGCCGAGCCAGCGCCGACAGCAGCTTGAGCCGGTGGGGGTCAGAGAGCGCACTAAAAAACTCCGCCATCCGCTGGGCTTTCTCGGTGCTCAGCACCTCGGGCTTCACCTGGCGGACATTGTCTAAATGCACCAGCGACTCGTCACAACTGACGTCACAACTGGGGGCATCAACAGCTTGAATTGTAGAGTTCTCTGTAGAGCGAGAATTAGCCATCGATTAGGTTTCCTGGCTTTTCCTCTATGATACTGAGAATCGTTACCACTGAACACCTGTTCAGAAGATTGAGGGCGTTGGCCTCAGGGGGTTTGCTCGCTCCCCTGCTGCACCTGCTGCATGAAGTACAGGGTTTGCTGATAGCCTTGGCGATCGCCCTGGGCCTGAAACAGCGCCGCCGCCTGGCGCAAATCGGCCATGGCGGCTTGGGAGTCGCCGAGCTGGTACTGCAAAATGCCGCGATTGCCGTAGGCTTCAGCTAGCTCAGGATTAAGGCGAAGCGCGGTGTTGAAGTCTGAGAGGGCGGCTTCGGTATTGCCCAGTTCGGTATAGATTTTGCCCCGGTTGTAGTGGGCATCGGCGTTGTCGGGAGCCAGGGTAATGGCAGCATCTAGGTCGTTGAGGGCCTGGGGTAAGTTGCCAGTGGCCGCGAAAACAAGGCCGCGATCTAAATAAGGCTGGACAACATCAGGGGCTAGCTCAATGGCCTGGGTCAGATCGGCGATCGCCGCCTCGGCATTGGTCATGTGAGCGTGGGCTTCTCCCCGGTTGTACAGCGTTTCTGGGTGGTCGGGGCGAATCTGAAGCGCCGTGGAAAAATCGGCAATGGCGAGCTGATAATCTCCCAGGTCGTGGTAGGCAATACCTCGATAAAAATAGGCCTCGGCATTGGTGGTATCGGCTTGAATGGCCTGGCTGTAGGTTGCGATCGCCGCCTCTAGCTGCCCCTGCTCCGCCTGCTGTCGGCCCTGATTCAAAAGGCTGTTGGCGGCAGCCGCCTGTTCTACCGCGTGGGCAGGCGGCATCCCCGCTGCCATGCTCCCAGGGGCGACAACGACGGCCATTCCTAGCGCTACCGCTAACATTCTTTGGGTCTGCATGGCTTCTCTCCTAGCTGCACTACTAAGCTATGTGTCTAATCGCGAGCCTGTAGATTAAGGCCCAGGCACTGCTCCAAACCAGCGCCTTGTGACGCTTTACAAGCTGAGCTAACCCATAAATTCGAGCCCGATGAATCCGAGGCTGTGGCGTTTCTGATGCGAGCCTTCACGCTTGGGGTAGAGCCCATTCCCCTTCAGTGTAGCGACCGTTTTGGGGATGAGATTTTCTTTGAAACAAGATGAAAGGGGCGATCTCGATGCCGTAAAATCAGGCAAAATCAAAAACTGACCCAGCGCACTGTGAGATGCTGCATGAAACAATACCGACCTCTGGTGAGTTTAATCGGCATGGTAGGTGGGCTACTGCTGGCGCTTCCAGCCGAAGCGGCTCAGTTTAGGACTTGGCGCTTTGACCCCCAGCAAAACCGGCTAGAGTTTTCGACCGATGCCGCCGTGCAGCCCAGGGCGCAGCTTTTGTTTAACCCCACCCGCATTGTGGTGGACTTGCCCGGCACAACCCTAGAGCAGCGGACGATTAACCAGGCCGTTGGTGGCGCTATTCAAGCCGTTCGCATCGGGCAGTTCGATGCTCAAACTACCAGACTGGTCATTGAGCTAGCCCCTGGCTATACCCTTAACCCAGACCAGGTCGTGGTACAGGGGGAAACGCCGCAGCAGTGGGTAGTGCAACTGCCCCCGCCGCAGGGTGGAACAGCGCCCAGTGCCAGCACCAATCAGGTCAATGCCACCCCGATCGCTGGAGCAGCAACCCAGGTTGAAGGCGTGCGCACTACCCCCGATGGCTTTTTCATCCGCACCTCTGGGGCCAGCCCTAACCTGACCGTGGAGCGCGCCAGTGATACCCAGGTGGTGCTTCAGCTCGAAAATGCTACCGTGGCAGCAGCCCTAACCGGACAAACGCTACCCGCTAATAGTTTTGGGGTCACCACCTGGACTATTCAGCCGGTGAGCGCGGCGGTGCCGACCCTGCAAATTACTCTAACGGTGCCCGCCAACAGCACTGACTGGCAAGCCTCGGTGAGCAACGGCAGCGGCATTGTGGTTTTGCCCCCTCGGGGAGTGGCGATCGCCGCCGTTCCGGCCAGCCCTTCTGGGGCACCGGCCCAGGCACCCGCTGAGGCGTCGCCCCCCATTGCCGTCCAACCGCCGCCCCCCGCGCCAGTGGTGCCGCCCCAGCCCGAACCAGCGATACCCTCCACCCCAGCGGTGCCCCCACCGGATAGCAGCATCCCCAAGCAGGCCGTCACCATTGTGATTGACCCCGGCCATGGCGGGCGCGATCCGGGGGCGATCGGCGTGGGCGGCCTGCGCGAAAAAGATGTAACCTCTACGATCGCCTACGATGTTGCCAGAATTTTGCAGCAGAGCGGTGCGCAGGTGATTCTGACCCGCTCCGATGATCGGGAGATCGGCCTAGAGCCTCGGGTGCAAATTGCCGAGCAGGCCAATGCCGATCTCTTTGTTAGCATTCACGCCAACTCCATTAGCCTAAGTAGACCCGAGGTAAACGGGCTAGAGACCTATTACCACAGTTCAGGAAATCGTCTCGCCCAGGTGATTCATCAGTCTATCTTGAGTCTGGTGACCATGCCCGATCGCGGGGTGCGCCAGGCTCGTTTTCATGTGCTGGTAAACACCTCTATGCCGTCGGTTTTGGTCGAGACCGGGTTTGTCACCGGGGCTCAAGATGCCCGTAACTTTAACGACCCGGCCTGGCGCAGCCGCATGGCCCAGGGCATTGCAGCTGGCATTTTGCAGTACGCTCAGCGATCGCTCTAATAAAAAGCGCAATTCAGCTAATCCACTCCTCCTAATATCAACAAAAAGAGGGCAAAGCCAATTAGAAAACTGAGCGCTGACTATGGTTAGTCATTCAATCATTTTTTTCGCTGATTCATAGCAATTCTCAAATGCAATCAGCTAAACAAAACCATTTAATAAGTCATTCCACAAGGCATCATGCCGTTGCCCATTGGCATCCCTGCGACTCCATACCAATCCTGCAACCAAGCTTGCATCTGCCAGATTTCTTGCCGCTGGGTATCGGCAATATTTTGAGCAAATGGCTGGACTGCCTGATGCTCGACCAGACCGAGGTTTACCAAGCGTTGCGACATCATCACAGCTCCCATATGGTGCATGATCATGTCTTCTAAAAACGCCTGATCGAGGGCATCCCCTTCGAGCTTGCTAAGGTCGCGCATCATGGGAGCGTAGGTGAGGTTAGTGCCCTGACCGGGATACCACTCGCCTAACCAGGCTTTCATCTGCTCGATTTCGGCTGTTTGCACGTCGATGATGTCCCGAGCAAACTCTTGCATTTCAGGGCGATCGCTGGACTCCAGCACCCGTTGAGCTGTGGCAATTGCTTCCTCATGGTGGGGAATCATCAGGCTTAAGAACTCAAACTCGTTATTGGCCTGCATCATTTGCCCGTGATGCCCTTGCCTGCCACTCTGGTGCATGGGCATGTTGCCTCGATGCATGGGCATCTGCCAGCCAGATCGACCAGGTTGCTGTAAGGGATCGGCACTGGAGGGTGAGGTGAGGTAGGGAATGGTGATAGCGCCTGCGATCGCAACGCTGAGACCTGCGATCGCAGCAAAAGATTTAGTGGACATTCGCATAGGGTTACCCCCTTGAAGCGTATGTCTTAAGTATAGGTTCTCTAGTTAGGTGGCTCCTGTGTATACACATCTCTTCTTGACCCAAATGCCCGCTATAAATCCCCCAAAAATCAATGGGGGCTTATTTAAAAATCGCGAGAAGTTTGAGGGCGGAGTCGCCAGAGTATCTGCGTCACCAGCGCCATAATCGGCAGCTCTAGCAGCGGGCCAATCACCAGGGTTAGGGCAATCAAGGGGCGATCGCCAAAGGCCGCCGCTGCCACCGCCAGCGCCACCGGAGAGTTCCGCGCCAGGGTCGTGCAAGTCAGGCAAACTACCTCTGGATACGCCAGTCGCAACCGCTGCCCCAGCCACTGAGCCAGCACAAAATTAATCACAAAAAACGAACCAATGGGTAGCAGCAACAGCAGCAACAATTCCGGACGTTGCAGTAACGCCTCACCCTTAGCCGCAAAAATGGCCACAATGGCCAGATTCAAACAGAGGAGTTGAATCATCGCCACCTGCGGCAGCTTTTCATGTAGCCAGGTTGGCCCCTTAAGCCAATTAATGCTGTAGCCAGACAACACCGCTAAGGCCAGTGGAATGAATAAAACAGTGACTATTTTGCCTCCCAACACCCAAAGATCAAGCGTGAACAGCGACTGGGCAAAAACGGCCAGATAGACAGGCAACAACACCATCTGCAAGACAAAATTTAGCGGTAGCAAAGCCGTTGCGAGGCTCACATTGCCCTTAGCGATGCCGGTAAACACCAGATACCAATCGGTACATGGGGTCACCATCAGCATCAGCAGGCCCACCGCAAATCGGGCGCATCTTGTAAAAACAGCGCCCCCAATGCCCAGGCCAGCAGGGGTGTCCAGACAAAGTTCATGGCCAGGCTGGCAAAGGTCACACGGTAGTTGCCAAAGGCTCTGCCCAGGTGCCGCAGCGGAATCGGTAGAAACGCCGCGTACAGCATCCCCATCAACAGCGGTGTGATGAGATGACCTGCAAGGGCAGCAACGTCGCCAATTTGAGCTAGGCCTAGCCCCAGCAGCACAGAGAGTAGGATTAGCAGAGGCTGCGATCGCTCAAACCAGGTCATGGTTAGGGTATCTGTGGTTGCAACTTTGCGGTCGATTAGTGATTATGCCGCAGTGACTACTGCATTTCTCCCGTGAGATTATCGCAACACTCAGACCAAACTATCTCATGTACAAGAGTCTCACCATAATGCGTGAGATTCACCATAGCAAAGAAACCCATATACCTCATTATCATTAGCCTTGTAATATTCTCAACGATTCCCTTTCAGAAAGGTTAGCAACTATGTACTTCACCATGAATCTGGGACAGCATTAGTTATCCTTCGCTCTGGTTAAGTCTCGAACGATTGGATATGAATGTTATGACCTTACAGGTAGAATTTGACGCCTGGCAAACCAAATGGTGAGCGGAGGCACTAGAAACCACATTGACAATGGCACTAACCCAGTGCCTAAAATCGGAATTGTTGGCATGGACTCGGCATAAGTCCACCGATTGAGGGGGCTAGTAGCCAAGGCTTCGATAACAACGGTGATTACCACTCCTACAAGGATAAAAACACCCATTCGGCTACGGTTTGGGTAACGTAACCATTGACGAGACTTCGATAGAGCTGCAACGGCCCAAAATGCAATCAATATAATTACGACATCTCCGACTGTAGCGAGGGTGCAATTTCTGACTATATCGAAGTGGGAGTATCCAGCTGGAATTTCATAAAACCACATTTGCTGAATTTCCCAAAAGAAAGACAGCAAAAACGAAAATATAACTATGTTGAGCTCAGGCGAATTTAGCCAATTCAAGAGACTATGGCGGTTCATGGTGTTAGCCGCATTTAGAATAGATCAGACCTGATTTGACAGTTTCTCAAATAGCCTCTAGACGATTCAGAGTTAGACTCACTTCTTCAATAAGACTGCAAACTTTAACGTCGGATGGATTGTCTAGAGGGCGGGTGGCCCAGCTTGTGCGGTAGGTTTCCAGCATGGTTTTACGGGCAGTAGCCTGCTGAACTTCCTGCTCCAGGGTCGCAATTTTACAGTCGATTAGCGTTTTAACCAGGGTGCAGACCGGCTCCCCCTGCTTGCACACATCAAACACCTGCTGAATTTCTGCCAGGGAAAACTGCAATGTCTGGGCCTGCTTAATGAATAGCAGACGGTTAACAGCGTCGTCGTCGTAATAGCGATAGCCATTCTCAGCTTTGCTCACCGGCTCTAGTAGGTGCAGCGACTCGTAGTAGCGAATGGTGGCTACCGTCACGTAGGCCTGTTTGGCCAGCTCGCCTATTTTGAGGAGTTTCTTCATTGTCTGAGCAGGCCATCCTTCTAAAAAAAGACCCCTTGGAAATGAGCGACCATTGTCACTAGAGCTAGCTTAGTGCAAATTTGGGGGGTTGACTCTCAAGCCAACCTCAGGGTTTACCTTATGGGAAGTCTCGTCTAGAGGCCGTTTGATTCACCATCCTTATCAAAGAGGTCAATTCCGATGCTCAAAGTTCCTCAGATCAAGAAGCTGTCCCTGGCGGCTGTTTCTGCTCTTGTTCTGACCGCTGCCGTGGCTGGCGTTGCCGCTGCCGCTCCCTGCCTGTTCCCCACCCCTGATTGCCCCCCCTCTAACTGCGACTAAGCTAAAGACGATAGGGCTGTTCTAGAGACCAGATAGCCTCTGAAGCCGCCCGCAGTGCCCATGCTAAAAGCGTCTTTCAAGCTTGGGCAGTACACGGACTCACACCTGTACCAGCAACCTAGCCCACACCAGATCTAACGCGCTTGTAGTGCTCAAACAAGTGGTGGCTAGGTTGTCTGGCTAAAATTTCACCAGCAGCGCAGTGCTGTACATCACAAGTAGCCCGGTCGTAAAGCCAGCTAAACCCAGCCCTGCCAAGCCAGAGAGTTTTGACTGATGGAATTGCCGCTGTAGGTAGGTGCTGAGTTCTACAATCACTTGCAAAATCGCCCCTGCACCAACGCCCAAGAATAGGGCCGCCCAGTGGGGAGAAAAAGCAAGAGCCCCCACCCACAACCCCACCACAGCAGGGAGTCCAGCCAGGGCGGCTAGCGCTACACAGGTCTTCCAGCGCAGTTTTTGCTTAAGCAGCGGTGCAACAATGCCCAGCCCTTCGGTCAGGTTGTGGAGGGTAAAGCCAATCACCAGAAATGAGCCTAAGGCAATTTCCCCCAGGGCAAAGGCGGTACCGATCGCTAGCCCTTCGCCCAGATTGTGCAGACCAATGCCTAGGGCCATATAGGTGGAGAGCGCAGCGCCTTCGGGCGGCTTGCCCTGGCGTCGGCCCACGGCAAATAGGGCCAGACACGCCACTGTGGCTGCAAACCAGACCAGGGCTTGGCCTTGAAACGCGATCGCCGCCTTTCCAGCTAGCTCCAACCCTTCTTGCAAGGTGTCTACCAGCAAAAAGGCCAGCATGCCCAACGTCAGCGTTAAGACAAAGGTCAGTCCCCGCTGGCCCAGCACTTTCAAATAGGGGTAGCACAACATGCCTAACCCCACCGGCACCAGCCCCACATAGAGCCCTAGCCAACCGTAGCCCAGCAGCGTTGCCAGAGATAGAGCGGGTGTAGGTAAAGCAACGTCAATGGGGTGGGCAACGATAACACCTGTGTTGGTCAGAAACTGAACGTGATGCGCTTCGCCCTCTACCCAGGGGTATGGAATTTGAACCGTTGCCGTTGCCAGCCGCCGGATCGGGCCAGGGGGCTGCTGGGTAAACGCCCAATAGGCACCATCCACCTGAACCTGGGCAATAGTCATGGGTTCTGACCCCTCCGCCCGCACCTTGAGGGTGATGCCTTGATCATTTAGCACGGTACGCTCCACGATCAGGGACTCCAGCGGCGGTGCATTCAGGTTGAGCAACCGGGCCGGGCTCACGGTCAGTAGCAGGGCTACCAGCCCGACCAACAAGAGGGGCGGTAGCACCCAGCGCCAGGGCAAAGCCTTCATGCCACCACCTCAAAGGCACTCATCCAGCCCAGTTCGGCAAATTCGGCCTGATGAGCGTGGAACATATAGAGCCCTGGATCAAAGTCAGCAAAGGAGCATTCAATGATGCCCCGCTGCCCCTGACAGAGCATGACGGTATCGACGGTGCGTGAAGTCGGCGTCAACGTCGTCCCATGGTCGTAGTAGTCGAAGAAATTGGCGTGCAAGTGAAAGGAGTTGATCGGGTCAAACTCGGTCACGTTAATTAAATAGACGCGCACTGGGCGATCGCGCTCAATGCGAATCGGCTGCTTCATGTAGGCGTGGGGAATAGAGTTAACCGCATAGACTTCGTTCTCCTCGTCAAAGTTGGTGTCAAAGGCGTTCATCACCATCAGCAACTCCTGCCAGCGCTGATTTTCTGAGGAACCCAGCAGGCGCGATCGGGCAGCAGCTACCTGATCGGGGTGCCGCTGTGGGTCAGGATCAACAATGAACGCGCCATAGAGCCCTTTGTGGAGATGGCGCTTAAACGGCACAGAATGACAGTGGTAGAGGTGGCAGCCAAAAGGCTTGGCGTCAAACTCGTAGGTTACCGCTTGCCCCGGCGCAGCCTCCATCACCCCTGGAATGCCATCCTGCCTGGCTCCGTGAATACCGTGAAAGTGCAGGGTGTGTAGGTGAGTGCCCTGATTGGTAAAGCTAATGCGGACGCGATCGCCCTCTGTGACTCGAATCGTCGGCCCCGGCACCTGGCCGTTGTACGTCCAGGCGGGGTAAAACACCCCCGGAGCAACCTCAATCTCCCGCTCGATCGCGGTGATGTCGTATTCTCGCAGCCGCTGACCGTTGGGCAATTGCGATACCTCGCCCCCATCCCACTGGGTTAACAGCGCGTGGGGGTCAAAGCCATTCTTGATGTGGTCAACCTCCCCCAGCGTGGTCATGCCTTGATGGGGTGGGGCCAGAGCATGATCTTGAGCTAAGACGGTTGGGGCAAATCGCTGACCCAGCCAGGTGCCAGCACCTAAAAGCCCAGCACCAAGGAGCGATCGCCGCTGTACATGCCAATCCATTGCTTTTCATAATTATTTCATAATTAAAAGCATAGCGGATTATAGTGCTTTTTCATAATTATTTCATAATTCGAGAATTTCAACAGCCAGACCTAAATGTGTAGCCCCTATATAGAGCTAGATAGAGATCGCGATCCAGTACCTTGCTATTTCATCCGAATTTCATTTTTGGCTGGCATACTAAAGCCAGTGGTTGTTCGTAGTGAGTGCTTCAGCGCTTTTGAAGACAAGCAACTGCCCTTGTTATGGAAAAGAGGTTCGACATCCAATGACCCTGAGACGAAAATTAGCTTCCTGGATAGTAGTAGGTGGCCTGGTGTCGTTACCTGTAGTCGTCAGCGCATGCGGCACATCATCCTCAGCTCCTAAAGAGTCGGACTCTACTAATATGCCCATGGGAGATAAACCCATGGCCGACCATTCCATGATGATGATGGATCTTGGCCCTAGCGATGCTGAGTTTGATTTGCGCTTTATCGACGGCATGATTTTGCATCACCAAGGTGCAGTCGTTATGGCAGAGTCAGCCCTGCAAAATTCCCGGCGGGATGAAATAAAGCAGCTTGCTGAGGCGATTATTGCCGCTCAGCAGGTCGAAATTGACCGCATGATGCAGTGGCGACAAGCGTGGTATCCAGATGCTGGCGAACAGCCCGTTATGTATGACGCAGCAATGGGGCATTCAATGGCCATGACGGCTGACATGCAAGCTGGCATGATGATGAGTGGCGACTTGGGTGCTGCCGATGATGAGTTCGACTTACGCTTTATAAATGGCATGGTTCCTCATCATAAGGGTGCCCTAGACATGGCTCAAGATGCTCTAGATAAAAGTAGTCGTCCAGAGATTCAACAACTTTCCCAGGATATTCTATCGACTCAGCAGGTAGAAATCGACCAAATGGAACAGTGGCGACAAGAGTGGTATAGTCAGTAATCTTATTGACAAATAGAATTATTGATAAATGGAACCTGGCAGGCCTCAGAAACAATCTGGGGCTTTTTCCTATTGGATATTTCCCGAATCATGGTCGAACGATAGATCGAGGTGATTATAAATTAAGCCGCTCTTATTGCCGTGACTCATTGCCGAATTTCATCCTGATTTCATTTTTCTGTGGGATGTTTGGTAGCTAACGGCATTTTTCTTCAAAGACTGTAATTGAGTGGTTCAAGGGCACGCCTATGACAGCTATCTCCAATCGCATGTGGGTCGCGGCCCGGAGGCGATCGCTTCCCCGATTGGCTTTGCTGATACTCTTGCTAGCCCCGGCTGGCGAGGTCTTGGCCCATGCTGGCCACGGGGATGAGTTTCAGGGTGGTGAAGCCGGAGCACACCCAGTGGGCATTGAGGTTGATGCAGAGGTTGCTGACCGCATTGGTCTGCTTGTCGAGCCGTTAAAACGTCAGGTTTTGGCATTTGGGGTGAAAGCGACGGGTCAAATTGAAGCATCGCCGGGGCGACAGGTATCGGTAACTAACCCAGTCGGCGGTACGGTAACCAAACTTCTGGTGGAGCCAGGGCAGCGAGTAGAAGCGGGTCAGGCGCTAGCGGTTATTACCAGTGGAGAGCTGGCCGAATTGCGGGTGACCGCTCTGGAAAATTCGGCTGAGCGACAAGGCGATGTGCAGCAGGCCCAGGCCGATTTGCAGCTTGCCCGGCAGACCTACGCCCAACAGCAGCAGATTGCCCTCAGAGCGATTGAGGGAGCCCAAACCGAACTACGAGTGGCCCAGGAGCAGTACGATCGCGACTCGGAGCTAGCCGCGCAGGGCGCGATCGCCCGTCGAGAGCTATTGGAATCGGAGGCTCACTTAGCAGATGCCAAGCGAGCCTTGACCGAGGCAGAGAGTCGGCTAGAGGTGTTGACTGCCCGTACCGAGGTGGCGCGATCGCAGACTGCCCTGAATGTGGCGCAATCTCGCGCTCAGTTAAGTACAGAAACCTACCAAACCCGGTTGCAGCAGCTTGGGGCCACCGCTAACC
This sequence comes from Tildeniella torsiva UHER 1998/13D, assembly GCA_019358835.1. Classification (GTDB taxonomy): domain Bacteria; phylum Cyanobacteriota; class Cyanobacteriia; order Phormidesmidales; family Phormidesmidaceae; genus Nodosilinea; species Nodosilinea torsiva. The sequence goes on along the minus strand of JAHHIH010000031.1, from coordinate 19,095 downwards.
CAGACGGCACCATCACCATCAAAGCGCCGATTGCGGGCACCATTGCCGACCGCGACGTAACTCTGGGGCAATCGTCAGAAGATGCGGGTGCGGTGCTGATGACCATCGTGGACAACCGCACGGTATTGGCTACCGCAAACATTTTTGAAAAAGACCTGTCCCAGGTATCCCCTGGGCAACGGGTACGCATTACCGTCGCCAGTCTGCCCGATCAAATTTTTGAAGGGCAAATTACCACGGTGGGTTCGGTGGTTGATGGCGAAACGCGGGTAGTGCCTGTGCAGGCCGAGCTAAACAATGCCGATGGCACGCTCAAACCTGGTATGTTTGCATCCCTGGAAGTGCTTACCGAGAGCACGCCACAGGCGGTGATGGCCATTCCCCAATCGGCGTTGGTAGAAGCCAACGGCCAAACCCTGGTGTTTGTGCGTAATGGCAACGCCTTTGAACCGGTTGAGGTCACCCTGGGGAGAACAGCGGGCGATCAAGTCGAAGTGCTTAGCGGCCTGTTTGAGGGCGACGAAGTCGTTACCCAGCGGGCCAACCAGCTCTATGCCCAGTCGTTGCGTGGAGGCAATGCAGCAGCAGATGTTGCCGCGACGGAAGGGACGACATCTGCTGCTGCTACAGATGCCGCGTTACCCTGGTGGGCTACTGTGGCGGGGGGTGGATTGTTAGCGATTGGCACCTTTACCGCAGGGGCTTTTTGGTCTAGCCGTCGATCGCGCCAACGTCTCGCATCCGCCATCCACCAGTTAGAGCATCTTGAGGATCCGCACGATCGACAGCTGGCAGTGAGCCAAACAGGGGGGCATGAGCCGCCTCTTCTGTCGAGAATAGAGCCTCATCATCCTGATGCCGACGGGTAAGCTTTTTTTCGACTTCGTCAGGTGCGTTAGCTGATCTTCTAGCGCAGCTATACCTAAGACGCCTAAAGACAATGCGTTAGCGTGCTTCATCCTACGCAAGACACTCTTCGATTCCTATGCTGAATTCAATCATTAGATGGGCGATCGCACGGCGTTGGTTAGTCATCCTGGGGGCTATGGTGCTCACCATTTGGATTTTCCGCACCGTCGCCCAGATGCCGCTGGATGTGTTTCCCAGCTTTGCGCCACCCCAGGTCGAAATTCAAACCGAAGCCCCTGGATTGGCACCAGAAGAAGTGGAATCGTTGGTAACGCTGCCGATTGAAAGCGCGATCAATGGTACGCCTGGGGTTACCGATGTTCGCTCTGCGTCTGCCGCCGGTATTTCCGTCGTTAAAGTCATCTTTAAGTGGGATACCGACATCTTTCAGGCGCGGCAGTTAGTGACCGAGCGCTTGCAGCAGGCCCAGGACAAAATTCCTGAAAACGTTGAGACTCCCCAAATTTCTCCGATCTCATCCCCCATTAGCACCGTGATGATGGTTGCGTTTAGGGTGGATGAAACCGCCCCTGCCGACACCCGCACGTCGCTCATGGAGCTGCGGCGGATTGCCGATTGGCAGATCACCAATCGTCTCTTGGCGGTGTCCGGTGTATCTCAGGTGGTGGTCTACGGCGGTGATGTGCAGCAGTATCAGGTCCTGGTTACTCCCCAAAAGTTGCAGGCTTTTGGCGTGTCGCTGCAAGAGGTGACCGACGCTGTAGAAGCGGCCAACGTCAATGCGCCAGGGGGCTTTTTGATCACACCGGACAAAGAGACGCTGGTGCGGGGCATTGGGCGGTTAGAGACGATTGACGATTTGAAGCAGTCCGTGATCACGGCGCGTAATGGCACTTCAGTTCGGCTCAGCGACGTAGCCACCGTACAAATTGGGGCTGCACTCCAGCGGGGGGATAGCAGCCTGAATGGCCAGCCTGCGGTGGTGGTTATGATAAACAAGCAGCCTCTAGCCGACACGCCCTCGGTGACTCGTGCTATCGAAGCGGCGATGGCGGAGATTCAGGCGGGGCTGCCCCAAGATATTCAGGTTGACGTCACCTTTAGCCAGAACAGCTATATTGATGCCTCGATCGAGAATGTCCGCGCCGCGCTAATTGAGGGCAGCATCATTGTTGCGCTGATTCTGATTCCCTTTTTAATGAACTGGCGCAACCTACTGGTGTGTCTGGTGGCGCTGCCGTTATCGCTGCTGATCGGGGTGCTGGCGCTGAATTGGCTAGGCCAGGGGCTTAACACCATGACCCTAGGCGGCTTAGCTGTGGCCATCGGTTCTGCTGTCGATGATGCGATCGTGGATGCAGAGAACGTCTACCGGGCACTGCGCGAGAACAAGCACTCTGCCCATCCTCGCCCCGTCTTAGAAGTGGTCTTGGCGGGCTGTCAGGAAGTGCGAGACTCGGTGTTTGGTGCCACCATCATCACTGTGGTCGTGTTCTCGCCTGTGTTTGCCTTAGGTGGGGTAGAGGGCAGTATTTTCATTCCCATGGGGTTGGGCTACATGGCGGCGGTGCTGGCTTCCAGTGTGACAGCGCTAACCGTGACGCCCGCGCTCTGTGCCATTTTGCTGCCCCACGGGCCTCTGCCCGAAACTGAGCCCTGGGTAGCTCGGTTCTTCAAGGGACGCTATCAACCGTTTCTGAACTTTTCGCTGCGACGCTCTAACGTAATTTTGGCGATCGCCGCTGGATCTCTAATGGCGGCTCTGGCGATCGCACCTTCCCTAGGCCGAGAGTTTCTGCCCGAGTTTCAGGAACAAAACTTAGTCAATACCCTGGTGCTCTACCCCGGTTCGTCTTTAGGGGCAACCAACAGCGCTGGGCTGGCCATTCAAGCGGCGCTCAAGGATGACCCCCGCTTTCGTCATGTGCAGCTGCGCTCCGGGCGTGCCCCCGGCGACAGCGATGCAGCGGCGGTCAACACCGCCCACATGGATGTGGATCTAAGCGAGGCCGGGCTGAAAGACCGCGAGGGCAGCATCGAAAAACTGCGGGAGGAGTTTGCCAAACTGCCCGGGGTGGCTCCTAATATTGGCGGGTTCATCTCTCACCGCATGGATGAGGTGCTGTCGGGGGTGAGGAGTGCGATCGCCGTCAAAATCTTCGGTCCCGACCTGGCCCAGCTGCACTCCCTAGGGCAAGAGATCGAAGCCATCATGCAAACCGTAGAGGGCGTGGTGGACTTGCAGCTAGAGCCGCAGATTCCCATTGAGCAAATTCAAATTCAGTTCGATCGCGTGGCGGCAGGTCGCTATGGGCTGACGGTAGGTGAACTCTCCAACACCATTGAAACCGCCCTCAACGGCAGGGTGGTGTCGCAGGTATTAGACCAGCAGCAAACCTTTGACCTGCTGGTGTGGCTAGAGCCCGAGGCCAGAAGCGATCTCACCACTATTGGCAATCTGTTGATTGACACTCCAACGGGGGAGAAAATCCCCCTAGCGCAGGTGGCGCAAATCCGCACGGGCACTGGCCCCAACACCATTAACCGGGAGAATGTGTCGCGGTTGATTGTGGTGGCCGCCAATGTAAATGGTCGGGATGTGCGATCGGTGGTCAACGACATCCGCGCCAAGGTGGCGGAGCAGGTCCAGTTTCCCGCAGGGTACTTCCCGCAATACGGCGGCCAGTTTGAGGCGGAGGCGCGGGCTACGCAAAACATGCTGGTGTTTAGCGCAATCGCCTTTGTGATCATCACTGTCATTATGTATCTCTCGGTCAAATCCGTGGCTTCTACCGCCATGATCATGATCAATTTGCCCCTGGCGCTGGTGGGTGGGGTCTTTTCCGTGGCGCTAACCGGGGGCGTGATTTCGGTCGCGTCGCTGGTGGGCTTTATCACCTTGTTCGGCGTGGCCACCCGCAACGGCCTGTTGCTGGTCGATAACTACAACAGCAAATTTGCCCGAGGTATGCCGCTGCGGCAGGCCTTGGTTAACGGCTCCATGGAGCGCCTGAATGCGATTCTCATGACGGCCTTCACCTCAGCCCTGGGGTTACTTCCCTTGGTCGTTGCGGGAGGCCCCGGCAAAGAAATTTTGCAGCCGCTGTCTGTGGTGGTTCTAGGTGGTTTGTTCACATCCACAGCCCTCACCCTGTTGGTGCTACCTGCCCTCTATGCCCGGTTTGGTCGCTACCTACTGCCCTTATCCCGAGATGGGGCACTTCAGGAAACCCCTGAAACCAAAACGTCCATCCCCGAAAGCCAGCCCGTTACCCCGGTCTAATCGTAGGGTGGTCACCGCTCACCGTTTTTCTCTCAACTGTTTACCTGCTCGGAGATTTACCCCATGCGTTCTCAATTTGTTCAAGCCCTGTTGATCACGGGTGTGCTGGCGTTATCTGCTTGTGGTGGCGCTGAAACCGCAACAGCCCCTGACACTGCTGCTGAAACTCCCGTAGTCGAAAGCCCAGCTGAGGCCGAGACTGCTGCTACCAAGGGTGGGCAAGTGGTCGAAAGTGGCCCCTACCATTTAGAACTGGTGCCCGCGCCCGAAGCCGATGGCATTCACCTCGACCTTTATCTGCAAACAGGTGACACCCATGAAGCTATTGCCGATGCCACGGCAGTGGCCCAGGTGCAGCTCCCCGATGGCACCCAGCAAGAAATTCCGATGGAGTACGATGCCGAGGGTGAGCATTTCTTTGCATTTTTGCCGAGCCAGGCAGCGGGAGACTATAAGACTGTCATTCAGACCGATATCAAGGGTGAAAAGGTCAACGCCCGCTTTAACTTCTCGAAGTAAGCTCCTCTACCAGGGGACGGGTGCCTTTGCTTTTTACCAGAGATCTGGGATGCGCCTAAGACACCCGTCCCCCTTTAGCGTCTCTCCAGATAAGACAGACAGAGGTAGCACTGGCTAACCGGGCAAGCCCAAAATCTCATGTTGGGCGACTGGTTCTGTCGCCGGTCTTTGCAGAGAATTCGAGCGGCAGAAACCGCCACCTACCATCGCCATCATGCCACCCATCAACAGAGCAACCATCACCAGAGTTGCGGCAACACCCGCAACAAAGCCCACTGAACCAGATAGCCATGTTTTACGATCTATCTTGTTGCCTTCCATAATTTTTGCTCCTGTAATTACACATGTGGAAAGTCTTCACCTTGCCTGTCAGCGGCACCAAAGGGTGGGAAAAAGGCAGGTACCTTAGCTGCATATTGGGCATATTCCTCACCAAATTCCGCCAGGGCTTCACGCTCTTCTTGATGGGCTAAGCGGACATACATCCAGACTAGAAGGGGAAACATCGGCAGCGTCAGAATAGTGGGCCATTGCAGCAAGAATCCAAACATGATCAAGACAAACGCATCATATTGAGGATGTCGTACCCTTGAGTAGGGGCCGGTGATCGCGAGCCGCTGGTTTTGCTGAGCCCCATAGAGTACTCTCCAAGCAGAAGATAACAGGATGAACCCGCTCAAAATTACTAAGTTACTAAGTAGGTGAATAGGGTTAAAGTGAGGATCGCCTCCAAGTCCTAAAATTGTCCACCAGAGATGTCCGGCATCGTGAGATAGGGGGTCTAAGCTAGGATAGCGACTCTGTAGCCAACCTGAAAGCAGATAGACGGTGACAGGAATGCCATACATTTCAGTGAAAAGCGCGACGATGAAGGCAGAAAATACCCCAAACGATCGCCAATCACGAGCACTTTTTGGCTTCGTAAAACTAAACGCAAAAATGATGAACACTAGAGAATTAATAATCACCAACGACCAAAGACCATAGGCAGGAGCGTTATTCATTTCTCATCTCCTTGAGGCGAATTATGACGGCTATGCCCGTGATGTCCTCCGGGGCTACCGTGCATAAAGACATGCATTAATGGGCAGGCCAATAGAAACAGCCAAGGCAACACAGGAATAATGTGAGCAAGATGCTCGGTGAATAGAAAAAAAGCGGAAATTCCTAAGAATATTAGCAGCGCAATGCCAGACGGCGATCGCCACCAAAAACTTGTCGAAGAGTCATTGATCATAGGTTTATTATTGCCTCACTTAATTTGTTTTTTAGTCGTTTGGTATTTTGATCTACTCAAGCGACAGAAGAATTCTCGACAATCTGGGCAGTATATCCAACCCCTGCCAGAGCCCTCTGAAAAGTTTCTATGGTCACTAATTGAGGATTGTAAATAACCGTAGTCTGACTTTTAGAAAACTCGACTGTGCATTTTTCAATGCCAGGAATTTTTTCTGCTGCCCTCTCAATGATTTCGCCACATCCACTACACATCATTCCTTCTATTTTGAGCGTGCTAATAGGCATAATTATTCACCTTAATGAGCAATACATTTATAGTTTGACTCGGCGCAGCAACATCGCATTGATAGACACTATGACAGTTGAAACGCTCATGAAAATTGCCCCTACAGCTGGGGTTAGCAGAATGCCGAAAGGATAAGCGACTCCAGCTGCAAGCGGAATGCCAACTACGTTGTAGCCGGTTGCCCAAAACAAGTTTTGGATCATCTTGCCGTACGTTGCTTTGGCCAGTTTTAAAGCATAGGTTGCATCTAGTGGATTGCTCTTGATCAAGACTAAATCGGCAGATTCAATCGCCACGTTGGTGCCAGCCCCAATGGCGAGAGCTAAGTTGGCTTCAAGCATGGCTGGGGCATCATTGATGCCATCGCCGACAAACGCAACGGGCTTTTCTGATTTCAGTTTGCGGATGAGAGATGCCTTATCTTGCGGTAAGACTCGGGCATAGTAGCGATCAATGCCCAACTCATCGGCCACTGATTTAGCGACGGCTTCAGCATCGCCCGTGATCATGACAACCTCCAATCCCATAGACTGTAGCTGCTCGATCGCCCGGCGAGATTGAGCCCGGACTTTATCGGCTAGGCCAAACAGTGCCAGGAGCTGTGTGTCGTCCATCAGCGCGATCGCGCTTTCTCCACGCTGCTCAATGGTCGCGAGCCCGGCCTGTAGCGAGTCTGCCACCGATAGCGCCAGTTCTTCGGCCCACTCAGGTCGCCCGACCCGATAGCGACGTCCGTTTACTGTACCCTCGACCCCTTTGCCAGCCACCGCTCGAAAGTCCGTGCCGCCAGGTAAACCAATCTGCCTGGCTTCGGCTTCCCGCACAATCGCTGCTCCTAGCGGATGCTCTGAAAAGGTTTCTAGGGAGGCTGCGATCGCCAGCGCATTCGCTTCATCCACAGCGTCCGTGAAAATATGGCGAACCCCAAATTCACCCTCGGTTAAGGTGCCAGTTTTATCGAAGGCGATCACCTGAATCTGACGAGCCCGTTCAAACGCCTCACGGTTCCGCACTAAGATGCCATGCTTTGCCGATAGGGACGTGGCATTCACAATTACTAGGGGAATGGCCAAGCCTAAGGCATGGGGACAGGTAATAACGAGTACGGTTACGGCCCGATTAATCGCAAAGGTCAATGATGGGCCTACCGATAGCCAAACGACAAAGGTCAGTACGCCGACTCCGATCGCAGTCAAGGTCAGCCAATAGGCCAGTTGATCCGCTAGAGCCTGATATCGGCTGCGCGATGACTGTGCCTCTTCTACTTAGACGCATGATTTGGCTCAGCGTCGTCTGCTCGCCTGTCCGAATGATTTTTAAAGTGAGTGCTCCTTCGCCATTGACAGAGCCACCTACGGCTTCGTCTCCGACCTGTTTGATGACAGGACGGGACTCACCAGTCAAAAATGCTTCGTTAACGCTAGAGGTGCCTTCAACCACCTCGCCATCAATCGGGATTTGTTCGCCGGGTCTGACGAGAATGGTATCGCTAGGCTGCAAATTCTCGACAGAAACCTCCTCGATCTTGCCTGCCCTAAACCGATGGGCTGTTGCTGGTACCAGATTTGCTAGGTGCTCTAGGGCGCGGCTAGCCCCTTGCACCGAGGCCATTTCTATCCAATGGCCTAGCAACATGATAGTGACTAAGGTAGCTAGCTCCCAGTAAAATGGCTCACCCTCTAGCCCAAAAGAAACAGCCAGACTGTAGACAAATGCAACTGTAATCGCTAAGGCAACCAGGGTCATCATCCCGATTTTGCCCTGTAGCTCAATCCAGGCACCCCTTAAAAATACCCAGCCGCCATAGCCATAGATCACCACACTTAAAAGAGGACTCACTAATTCAGATCCAGGAAACTGAATGGCCTGATAGCCAAACCACTGTTGAAAAGAAGGCGAAAAATACAGAACTGGTAGGGTCAGCACCAGGCAGACAAAAAACCGTCTACGGAAAATTTCAGGGCTATGACCAGCATGCTTATCATGGCCAGAAGAAGAGCCGTGGTCTACATGGCCATGATGCATTTCAGCGTGATGCGTTTTAGAGTGATTCGTGTGATCATGGGCCATTTTTGGGTCTCTCTATACTCGATTGTGCGTTATGCCATCGATTAGAAGTGCCTAAGCCTTTTTCTTCGTCGAATAGAAAGATAAAATCTCTATGCAAAGCCCAGCCCAGAAGTGAAGCTGTGCTTGTAGGAACACCACAGATCTCGATCTGAACTTGGTATATCTACAGCCTGACGAATGAATATGAAATCAGCATGAAAAGTATTACTTCTTTAGATCCTGGGCATGCCTAATATGCCGCCGATCAATAGCGAGAGAAGGCTAACTTGAGAGCGCAGGAAAATCACCACAATAATGCGGTAGAGGTCTAACCTAGCGAAGCTGGCCTAGGGAGGTGCCTGAACTGGCGAGGGGGAGCCTAATGGTAAAGGTGCTGCCATGGGAGACGGCGCTTTTGACGTGAATGCTGCCGCCGTGGGCCTGGGCGATCGCCAGCGCGATCGACAGTCCCAGCCCCGCTCCGCCGCTCTGGCGCGATCGATCTTTTTCGATGCGGTAAAAGCGATCGAAAATTCGCGGCTGATCGTCGGGGTGAATGCCCACTCCAGTATCTTCTACGGTAATCAGGGCGTGCTTATCTACGGCTCTCAGGCAGATGGTGACTTTGCCGTCGGCAGGGGTGTGCTGGAAGGCGTTGCTGACCACATTTAGCACCAGGCGATAGAGTTGCTCTTCGTGGCCAATCACTATCAGCGGCGGGGCCGCAGGCTGATCGAGCCAGAGGTGAATGCCCTTAGCGATTGATAGCGCCGCCATCTCCTCCTCGATATCGCTCAGCACGTCTTGCAGGCAGCAGGCCAAGCCGGGCGTTGAGGTTTGAATATCGAGCCGGGATAAGAGCAGCAGATCGCTGACTAAGCGGGTGAGGCGGTGGTTTTGGCGAGCGATCACTTGGAGCGTATCGCGGGCCTCGGCATCTGAGATGTCTGGCAGTCGAATCACCGACTCTGTGGTGGCCTGAACCGCAGAGAGAGGGGTTCTCAGCTCGTGGGCGGCATCCGCCGTAAACTGCTGAATGTTGCGGTACGACATTCGCACCGGCTTCAGCGCCACCCCCGCCAGCCACCAGCCAGCGATCGCCGTGAGCGCTAGAACAATCGGTAGACCTAACGCCATATTCCAGCGAACCGTGGCAAGGTAGGCGGCAAAGTCATTGAGCGAGCGGCCCACTACGACCCGGCCCACCAGTTGCTGATCATCAAGGGCATACAGGGGCAGAATAACCTGGCGGTAGGGCTGCCCCGACCCATCGCGCAGGGTTTGCCAAAGGGCAGAAACATCAGGGCTGGGTAGGCCTGGGGGGTAGTCGCCAGCAGTCGCAACTAATGCCCCATTGGTGCCTAGCACCCGGATATAGTAATTGCCGGAGTAGAGGTCATCGGGGTGATAGTGGTTCTGGCTGTGCTCAAAGGGGGCCAAGCAGGGATCTCCCGTGAGGCAAAGGCTCGGCAGCAGGTCAGAGGAACCGCTCTCAATCTGATCGCCAGAGGTGAGAGTTTTTTCTAGGTTGTCGTGAACGGCTTCAGCGACCGACTTTAGCTCTCGATCGGCGGCCACCCGATGGGCATGGGCGATCGCCTCGTACATGCCCAAAGCACTGATCGCCAGCACAACGGCCATCACACCGGTATACCAACCCGTGAGCTGCCAGCGGCTGCGGCGAAACAGTCTATTCAGCTTTGAACCGGTATCCCATGCCATAGACGGTTTCGATCATGTAGTCACAGCCATACTGCCCCAGCTTACGGCGCAGCAGCCGCACCTGGGCTGCCACCACGTTGCTGATGGGTTCAGCGCCAAATTCCCACAGCTGGTTGAGCACCTGCTCTTGGGTGAGAATTTGATCGGGGTGCTCCATCAAATATTGCAGGAGCTGAAACTCCTTTTGGGTCAGTTCGATCTCCTGCTCAGAGGCAGTGTCGCTGTGCAGCAGGGCAATTCTGCGGTCGCAGTCCAGCGTCAGCGGCCCAACTTGAATTTGGGCTGGCCTAAAATCAGCGGGGCGGCGTCTCAAGGCTCGCAATCGGGCCAGCAGCTCATCCATGCTAAAGGGTTTGACCAGATAGTCGTCGGCCCCAGCATCGAGCCCGGCAATGCGATCTTCGATGCGATCGTTAGCAGTCAGCATGAGAATTGGGAGAGCATTCTGCCGCGCCCGTAGCCAGCGACAGATTTCCAGCCCCGTTAGTCCTGGCAGCATCCAGTCCAGCACTCCCAGCACGTAGGTGACAGTGCTGCTCTCCAGGTAGGTCAGCGCTTCATCCCCAGACTGTACCCAGTCCACTACGTAGGCTTCTTGGGTCAGCGTGCGCTTAATCGCTCGCCCCAAGTCGGGCTCATCTTCAACCAGCAAAATTCGCATGGACAGTTGCTCAGGCTACCGGAAAAGAGGGTGACAGCCAGTGATCATTCTCTTCAGCCTAAGACCTTAGCACCTGACCATGAAACCAAAATGAAATTGAAACTTGAAGGAACCCGTTGACCTGGCAGGCTATTTAGCCGATCACGCAAAGGTTTGACTAGAGGGTGTGATGGAAGTGAAGATGACTATGAGCGTTTCTAACTATTTGATTGCGCCTGTGGCGATGCTGATGCGCTTCATCGTGGGTGTGGTTATGGTCATGCCACAGCCCACTGGTCACCTTGGGCTGCGCTGCGGGTCGAAAAACGAGCTGAGCAATGCCCCAAACCGCCACCCCCACTAGGCTGCTACCCAGAAAAGTAGCCGTAGAAAAATGGCTCCCCATCCATCCTGCCAGGGGATAGGAGAACGCCCACCATAGATGGCTCCAGGCAAAGTGAGCACCGTAGACTCGGCCTTGAATGTCAACATCAACCCGATCGGCAATTAAGGTTTGGGTCGGCACATTGACGAGGGTTTGCCCCACGCCTGCGACGGCCCACAACAGTAATAGCCCGCTCAGGCTAGCCCAGTTTGCGGGCAAGAGAGCCAGGGTAATCAGAGCCGCTCCCAGGCCAGTGAGTACCGTCTGTTTCTGTCCAGGGTTGACGGTGCCTAGGCTAATTGACGCAAGGGTTGCCCCCAGCCCAAAGGCGGCCATGACCCAGCCGTATTCCAGCTTGCCCAGTTGAAGGGTACCCTGAACATACCCAACGGTGTTGACCAGGATGGCGGCCCCAGCGATCGCCGCCACCAACTGCATGGCCAAGGCATATCTGATCGGTGGATCGCTGAGTAAGCAGGTGGTGCCCATGCGAATATCCTGTAGCGTTCGGCGGAATGTTCTAACCTCCTGCGGTTGTTGGGCGACCATCAGCTGCCCTGGCAGAGTAATGACCAAAATAGCAGTAATCAAAAAGGTGATGCCATCCAGAAAAAACACCTGCCGGATGCCCACAAAAGCGGCAATGCTACCGGCTAAACCGGGGCCGAGCACACCCAATAGCTGATAGGTGGCACTGGAAAGAGCGATCGCAGTGGGGTACTCCTCTTGGGTGGCGATCAAGGGAATGGTGGCGGTATAGGTGGGCGTAAAAAAGGCAGAGAACAGGTTTAGGGCCAACACGATCGCGTAAATGTGCCAGATCTGGGTGACAAAGGGCAGCAGACAAACAATCACCATCCGCGCTAAATGGGTGATAACCATGATGCGCTTGCGGTCAACGCGATCGGCGATCGCCCCCGCCAGCGGTGAGAGCACGACGTAGGCCGCAACTCTTAGGGTGAGCGCCCCTGACAAAATCAGCCCGGCGTTTTCACCCGCTAGTTCAAAGGCGAGTAGTGCCAGCCCTAACCAGGTCAGGGCATCGCCAACCAGGTTAATAGTTTGGGCTGTGTAGAGGCGGGCAAAGGTAGGGTTTCTAAGACATTGGAACAGCCGAGGAGCTTGAATCATGAGGTTTACAGGGCTTGACAAGGCAGGCGATGACCTTTGAGCTACCACTCTAACGCATCCCCCTGGGGGGCATATTGAGGAAAGGCTGATTGGGTTGAAAAAGGCGCGGTTTGCGGCTCAGAAAGCTAAGCAGATCGCGCCTCGAACAGAGTTCTAACCAAACTACTGCCTTAACCCGGCGGTAGAATGCGACGCCGCGACAGCGATCGCCACCTCAAGGGCAGTCTGCTTTCGTTTTGGCATTAACCACTTGCCAAACTTGGCGTAAATGGCCGGAATCACCAGCAGTGTTAATGCCGTAGAGGTGAAGAGACCACCTAACACCACAATGGCTAACGGTTGCAGAATCTCATTCCCAGCTCCTCCAGAAAGTACTAAGGGTAATGTTCCTAGTGCTGAGGTCAGTGCAGTCATTAAGATGGCATCAATTCGTTCCAAAGAGCCTTTGATGATCACATCTTTAAGGGGCATTCCTTGAGCAAATTTGCTGTTGTAATTATCAACCAGCAACAAACCATTACGGACAGCGACACCAAACAGAGTGATAAAACCAATCAGAGAGGCGATTGACATCACGCCACCTGTAAGCACAATTGAGATAATGCCACCCACCAACGCCAAAGGCAGATTGATCATGATGGCGATCGTAGCGGGGAGCGACTTCACCGAGAAAAACATCAATACTGCAATGACGATCGCAGCTAGGATGCTAAATACCAGTAGGTTATTGCTGGCGCGTTGCTCTGACTCAAACTGTCCACCATATTGGATAAAGTAGCCATTAGGCAGTTGGATGTTTTGCTGAATCTGAGCTTGAATATCGCCCACGACGCTGCCCAAGTCACGCTCTGCCACGTTTGCTGAAACGACAATTAAGCGCGACACGTCTTCCCGGTTCACCACATTTGCGCCCATACCGTAATTGACGGTGGCGACATCCCCCAAAGAAATAATTTCCTCGGTAGGGGTACTAATGGGAATGGCGCGAATGGCATCTAGGTTATCGCGCGCAAATTCTTGCAAACCCACAACAATGTTGATCAGCTGCTGATTCTCTGGCACCTGCGACACGATCCGACCGTTGAGGGCAGTTTCAACAATCTCTGAAATTGCGGCCATGCTCAACCCATAGCGAGCCGCCGCCGCCCGGTCATACTGAATCTGCACCTGACGAATAGGCAATTGAGGTTCGAGCTGCAAGTCAACCACCCCTGCAATCGGCTCGATAGTGTCGCGCACCTGTTCCCCGATGCGGCGCAGTTCGGCCAGGTCGGGGCCAAAGATTTTGATGGCGATCGCGCTTCTCACCCCCGACAGCACCTCATCCATGCGGTGAGATATGAACCCACCAATATTTGGAGCAACACCGGGCAGTGCCAAAAACGCCTCCCGCAGTTGCTGTATGCTGGCGGCCCGGTCTTGAAGGGCTAAGTCACTGAGTTCGACATCTACGTGGGCCATATTGACCCCAGCCCCATCGGCATCGCCGGGGGCACGCCCAGCCCGCACTTGCACCCACTCGTACAGCGGATTATCTTTGAGGGAATTGGCCAGCGCTACGCCCGCCCCATTCGTGATATCCAGCGAGATGCCAGGGAACAGCACCATGGAGTTCACCAGAGATTTTTCCTGAAATTCTGGTAGAAAAACCCGCCCAAGAGAGGGAACGATGCTAATTGTCGCGACCAAGGCTGCCATTGCCACTACTAGAATGATTTGGGGCGATCGCAATGCCAAGTTGAGCAATGGACGATACAGCCGCGATGCCAGCCGCGAAGCATAGGTGTTCTCCTGAGGCAAGGAGCGATTTGCCAGAAGAATGGCGCACAAAGCAGGGGTTAGGGTCATCGCCACCAAGAGAGAAGCCCCAATGGATAGCAAATAGGCCAGCCCCATCGGCGCAAAAATTCGCCCTTCTACGCCGGTCAAACTAAAAATTGGTGCAAAGACAACGATGATGATGACCGTTGAGAAAATTACCGCCAGCCGCACTTCTACAAACGCATCGAAGATGACCTGGAACGGATGCTTGGGGCTACTTTGAGCTTGATTGGCCCGGAGTCCGCGATAGCAATTCTCCATATAAACGATCGAGTCATCGACAAAAGCACCCAGAGCCACAACCAATCCCCCCAAGGTCATAGTATTGATGCCTAAGCCAAAGGCTTTCATTAGCATCACACCGATTAATAGCGATAGGGGAATCGCTGTTAGGGTGATCATTGCGGTGCGCCAGTTCATCAAAAACAGCAGCATAATCACCGACACAATAATGATGCCTTCGAGCAGAGAACCGCTGACATTGCGAAGGGCCGTATCAATAAAATTGGCCTGCCTAAAGGTGCGGGTCATCTGCACATCAGCGGGAAATGTCGCCTGCAAAGATTGCAGCACCGCTTCCACGGCCTTGGTTACGGTGGGCGTATCCACATCGGGCTGTTTGTTAATCATCAGCACCACGGCGGGCTGTCCGTTAAAGCTGGCATCCCCCCGCTTGAGGGCGGCCCCGGTTTGCACCTCGGCCACATCGCCCAGCAAAATGGGCTCGCCGTTCTCTACGTTGACGACAGACTGTTGCAGGTCGTCAATCGACTGCACCTGACCCACACCGCGAATCAACAGTTCTTGCCCCCCGCCAATCAAAAAACCACCGGGGGCGTTAGAGTTGGCCCCGCTAGCGGCAGCGGTAACGTCGTTGAGAGAAACGTTGCGCGATCTCAACTGCTCGGGGTCAACCAAAACCTGCTCTTGCCGCTCGTCGCCGCCATAGACGGTAATTTGGGCAACCCCCGGCACCGACAAAATTTGCTGGCTGAGAGTGCTGTCTACCAGGCGGCGCAGATCCATCATCGAGGTCTGCCCCTGACCACTGAGCGTAAAAGAATACATCAAAATTGTGCCCAGGGGCGAGGCCAGAGGCGATAGCTCTGGGGTGTGGGCACCCTCTGGCAGTTGGCTGGTCACCTGTTGCAGCCGTTCGGTCACCGCCTGCCTGGCCTGGGCAATGTCGGCCTCCTGGTCAAAAACCACCTGCACCATCGACAGCCCCACCTTCGACGAAGAGCGCACGGTAGTCACCCCTGGCAGGCCATTCACCACGCTTTCAATGGGCACGGTGATTTGGGTTTCAACTTCCTCGGGGGCCAGTCCAGGGGCTTCGGTGTGAATATCGACCTGGGGCGGCGCAAACTCGGGAAACACATCCAGCGGCATCTGGGTGAGGCTGAAAACGCCCCAGATGGTCACCGCAATGGCAGCGGCCACAATAAACCACCGCTGGGCAATGGAATTTTTGAGGGTCTGGTTCAGAAGTGAGTTAAACATCTAAGTAATTTCCGAGAAAAAGATACCGCTCGTCGCACCAGCGTCTCGTTTGCATCGCAATCCAGAGAGCTGCACGACCCTCTATTACTGAGACATTGATGCAGAGAAACGACCCAGGTTAGTAGCCCCCTCGTTTGCCGGAATAGGTGCCATCAGAGTAACGGCTCTTCTTTTTGCGACCGCCGCTTAAAAAGGTCATCGCCCCAGTGACTACGGCAGCCGCTGACGTTACACCGACTACAAGCCCCCAGGGGAAACCCTTAGAGGGTGCGGTGGTTTCGCTCGCCTGAGCCAGCTCACCCGCTGCGGGAACTGCTTCACTAGGCGGAGCAAGATTGCCCGCCGTATCATGGCTGTGGGGAGTGCCTTGGGCATCGGCCTGAGCGTGGGCCGTATCGGTTGCCGGAACGGCTGCGGTCGGGGCAGCTTCAGCGGTCTGAGTTTTGCGCGACTCCGCATAGAGCGATAGGCTGCCCTGGGTGACAAGCTGCTCCCCTACCGACAGCCCATCGGTGACTTCAATCAGGTCGCCCTGGGTCGCACCGGTCGTCACCGGCACCGGCTCATAAAAATTGCCATACTGCACGAAGACGAGCTGCTGACCGGCGTCATCCACCAGAGCCGTCACCGGAATCAGCACGGCAGCGCTGCCATCAGCGGCAGACTCAATAGGGTTAACCTCAATGCCCAATAGGGAGTCGGTCTCAGCCTTGACCTCGACTCGGTTGACGCCGCCTTCGGCCTGAAATTCATCACCGTGGCCCACGTGAGAGATCGCGGCTTTGGGCACCGCTAGCAACAGAACAGTAATTAGAACAGCTTCTAGAAAAGGCTTTTGGGTGTAACGCATGATTCCTCACTCCGAAATTTGGCTACGGTCGGTCGTAGTCTGCCAGAGCGCCGATGAAATCGAGGTGAAACGGCGGGTCGTTCTGTAAGATCAACGTCGTAAACTGTGTGCCTGAGGCTATGCGAATTTTGCTGGTGGAAGATGAGGAGGATTTGGGACTGGCGATTAAGCAGGTCTTGATGGGTGAGAAGTATGTGGTGGACTGGGTGACCGATGGTGCCCAGGCCTGGTACTGCCTTGAAAACCAGTGGACGGACTACACCTTAGCCATTGTCGATTGGCTGTTGCCCGAGCTGTCTGGGCTGGAGCTATGCCAACGGCTCAGGTCACACCAAAACCCCTTGCCTGTGCTAATGCTGACTGCCCTGGGCCAGCCCGAAAATCGCGTCACTGGGCTAGACGCCGGAGCCGATGACTACTTGGTAAAACCCTTTGTAATGGAGGAACTGCTGGCGCGGCTGCGGGCAATTCAGCGGCGATCGCCCCAGCTACAGCCCCAAACCCTAACCGTTGGTTCGTTTACCTTAGATGATGCCAACACGACCCTATTGGTGGCGCATTCCGATCAGCCTGCCCAGAGCATTGCATTAACGCTGAAGGAGTTTCAGGTACTGGCCTATCTGATGCAAAACTGCGATCGCATCATTCCCGGCAGCAAAATTCGCTATCAACTGTGGGATTTGGACGATGAGCCAGTGAGCAATGTGGTGGCTGCCCAAATTCGCCTGTTGCGCCGCAAGCTAGCCAAGCATGGCTGTACATGCCCGATCGAGACCATTCCTGGTCAAGGCTATCGTTTTAACTCTTCCCTTTAGCCGCCCATGAATAGTCAGCAGCTCTTTCGTCGCAGTCGCACCCGCTTAGCCCTCTGGTACGCCGGGGTGATGGCGGGGATTCTTGGCCTGGCGGGGCTGGGGATCTACCGGGCGCTAATTCAGGCCAACTCGGCGGCCCTAGAGCGAGAAATTGAATCGATCGCCGGGACGCTCCACGACAGCCTAGAACCCATGCTGCCCCCGTCGGCAGATCCGACTGTTGTTTTGCAGCAAATTTTTCCTGACCTGTGTGTGGCCGGGCAGGTCTGCGCTCCCCAGCCTACGGTGATTCAGCGCCATACCATTGGCATCAGCGATCGCAGCAGCTACTACATTCGACTGTTCGACCACCATGGCGACCTGCTTGCCTTTTCACCCAATCAGCCCTTGCCCCTGCCCCCAACCGTGAACCCTGCCCTGTGGCAAACCCTGCAAAGCGACAGCGGCACGCGCTATCGGCAGTTCACCACCATTTTGCACAGTGCCGATGCCCATCCCACCAGTACCGATGGACACGATCATCCCTCCTGGGGCTACATGCAAATTGGGCGCACCTTGGCCCCCTTTGATGCCGAGGTTAGGCGCATCCGGTGGATTTTGACGGTGGGGTTGCCAATAGCGTTGAGCCTAGTCGCGGCCTCTAGCTGGGGGCTGGCGGGTCTAGCCATGCAGCCTATTTACCAGTCGTATCAACGGCAGCAGCAGTTTACCGCCGATGCCGCCCACGAGCTGCGATCGCCCCTTGCCAGCCTGCTTGCAACCGTGGAGGCCATCCTTCGGCTACCACCTGCTCAGCAGCAAGATGTTTCGCCCATGCTCCAGACCGTAGAGCGCCAGGGCCGTCGCCTCAGCCACTTGGTCGCCGACTTACTGTTGCTGACCAGCCTGGAGCAAGACACCTCCCCCAAATCATTTAAGCCCTGCTGCCTGAATGATTTGATTGCTGATTTAACTGAAGAGTTCTCGGAACTGGCGGCGGCCTCAGACATTCACCTAGCCCATCACCTTCCCGACGCTGAGATTTATGTTTTGGGGCATGAGTCTCAACTCTACCGGCTCGTCTCCAACTTAATGGCCAACGCCATCCAGTACACCTCTCCAGGGGGATCGGTGCTGGTAAGTTTAGAGGCTCGCGATAGCTTTGCTAAGCCTTACGGCGAACGCATGGCGATCATTGCCGTCAAAGATACGGGCATTGGCATTCCAGCAGCTGAGCAAAGCCGCATTTTTGAGCGCTTTTATCGGGTTGACAGCGATCGCTCTCGCAAAACTGGCGGCACTGGGTTGGGGTTAGCGATTGCCAAGGCGATCGCGCAACATCACAAGGGACATCTCACCATAAAAAGTGATGTAGGTCAGGGCAGCATATTCTCAGTCTATCAACCTGTTATTCATCCACCGGTCGTCCGTTTAGAAGCGCAGAACCCTCAGGATTACTACGAGTTAAACGGTTAACGCCCAGAAAACGACGAGCATCGTTCTCCGGGCATTAACATGCTGAAAGTGCTGTTGCCGAAAGCATAAAGAAACGACCGTGGCTGACAACAATTAGCAGGAAAGCTTCCTTTATTTACATGCTTTCTTAAGGAAGAATATAACGAGTCAGAATAGACATGACCTCCCCCGGATTAGGGGTAGGTAGGAGCGGGCTCCATATTCCCACTTCGGCATAGCCGAGCCCATAGAGATTATGGATGGTGCTCGTAACACCCCTCGGAGAGCCAATCAGCAGATGGCGTAGCGGTTCTCGCCCAGACGGTACATCTTCTATAGCAATGGGCAAAAGCGGAGAGCGGGGATCCTTTGGATAGTTAGCCGGAGGTTGGGTCATTGTGCTTCACCAGGTGAGGAATACTAAGAGTATCCCAAGCAAATAACTATCCATTAGATTAGGAGAGAGCTGTGTTGTTGTCGAGCTTCGATGATGGATGTTGCCCCTCTAGCGTTAACCGATAGCCTCAAGGTGTTGTTGAAAGACACCG
>JAHHIH010000030.1 GCA_019358835.1 Tildeniella torsiva UHER 1998/13D | reverse complement strand
TGAAGGCGCAGGGAAACAGCAAGATGCCCGACCAGCCGATAAACACAAAGCGATCGCGCTTGAGCCAGTCGTCGAGAACGTCGAACCATCCTCTCTCGGCTTGCGCGCGTCCCATTGCTATGGTCATACGCTAATCTCCGTAACTATCTAACAACAAAGGTATGTACGCGGAAGATGATGCCGCTACCCCTAGCCTACAAACGGATAACTGACCAAAATCAAATTACCATTCACAGAACTATGAGTAGTGTTTACTATTCTTTACCGTACGTATCATTATAGAGGGTATTTTTTTGGGGAGGTATCTGGAAACCCAGATTATCTTTGGATTTCAGCGATTTTGGTGAGCATTTTTACTTATGCCTAGAGGAGGAATTTGGGTCATTCTGGCTGTAAGTCACTTCCTATCAACGGCTATGACCCAGCCTAAGCTTTAGAGGCATTGAGGTATATCCCTACCTTGGTCAGGACTGTAGTTATTGGGGAGGAACGCTTACACTCTATATATAGATATGGATAGGTGAGCTTGGTTCGGGCCGCCTGCATCTCTAAACATTCTGTTTACTGGATAGTAGTCAATTATGTTCACGATTGAGTTAACGCTGAAGCACACGGCGATGCCCCTCTCTGTGCAAAAGAAGGAACAGGGTGAGGCAGAGGCTCTTTATGGCTCAATCACAGAGAGCTTACGCAACAACGGTGGGCACCTCATTGAAATTGCTTGCGACCAACAGCCTCACAAACGCATTAGCGTCTTGGATAGCGAGATTGCAGCCGTCCAAATCTTTGAGAAAAGTGGTACGGCTACGGCGTCGGGTCGCCCACCAGGGTTCTTTGCCCTAAGCAGCGATCAATAAGCGATCGATACTCAAGGAGCCGATATCAGTGCCTGGTGACGTTGCTTCAGCTCAAAAGTCTAGTGCTATTCAGGTCAGTCATTTGCAGTTTCAATGGCCATCTGGGCTGCCAGTTCTGCAAAATTGCTCGCTCACAGTGCAGCCTGGTGAGTTCTGCATGCTGCTGGGCAATAACGGTAGCGGCAAGTCGACCTTGCTGAAGATCTTGGGCGGGCTTCTGCAACCTCAAGCTGGAGAGTGGTCGGTTGAGAAACCTGTGGGGTTTGTATTTCAAAACCCCGACCACCAGCTGGTAATGCCGACTGTGGGGGCTGATGTGGCATTTGGTTTGGTGGATGAACACCTGCCTTTAGCAGAGATTCGCAATCGCGTTGATGATGCCTTGGCAGCTATCAACTTACTGGAGTTAAAGCGTCGACCCATCTATGCTCTCAGCGGCGGGCAAAAGCAGCGGGTAGCCATTGCGGGGGCGATCGCCCGCCACTGCCATGTATTATTGCTAGATGAACCTACGGCTCTACTGGATCCTGATAGTCAAATTGACTTGGTGAAACGGGTACGAGATCTGGTAAAAGAGCGGGGTCTAACGGCCCTATGGGTTACCCATAGACTGGTGGAACTCGACTACTGCGATCGCGCCTTTTTGCTAGAGGCCGGGCAAGTCTTGGATAAGGGCGATCCAGGTCGTCTTAAGCAACGGTTACAGAGTCAAGCCTGAATGCATTGGAATATTCAAGAGCGATCGTAAGTTCTACCCTACGCAGCTATGTGGAATTGGAGGCACGATGCCGAAGATTCTTGGTAGAATGGGGGCTTGCATTGTTTATTTATCCAGGTTGTTATGGCTAAGCGCTCTCCTTTCGACAGTACCCAGGTTATGCGACGTAGCGAAGACCTAATTCGGGCTGCTTCAAACCGCTACCGAATTACGGTACAAGTAGCCAACCGAGCGCAGCGGAGACGCTTCGAAGATTTTGAGAACTACGAAGACCCCAAGATGAAGCCTGTGCTGCGGGCCATCATCGAGATGTCTGATGAGTTGACACAGCCTGAGATTATTGGCGAATAATAGCACCAGGACTGGCCGCGCCCATGGGTGAGCGGTTGACCAAGGAAGGTATTGGGTGGCGGCTCGGCTGGAACTCCCATGACAGTGACTACTATGGACTGTTAGCTGGCTCTAGCTGGGCCATGGAGCTAACCAAAGTCGAGTTTTATACTTTTCAGAAGTTAGCGATGGAAGTGAGTTCAACTATGCAGGCGATCGCCTGTGAACTCATGGACGATGAGCGCATTACCTGTGAAGCAGAAGCCAATCATCTTTGGCTAGAAGCAGATGGCTTTCCAGAGGCCTACAGCATACGCTTCATTCTCAAGTCAGGTCGCCGATGTGAGGGGGAGTGGGACGTTGAAGCAAGCCAGCAAATTCTTCAGGCCATCTTCCAGCTTGTGGTGTTTTAAGGATTTTCTGAAACAGGCTGTAGATTCTCAGATTTCATTTGGTCATGTACATCCCTGTGTTACTCTAGGTAAGGACAACCGAAATAGACCGGGGCGTAGCGCAGCTTGGTAGCGCACCACTTTGGGGTAGTGGGGGTCGTGGGTTCAAATCCCGCCGCTCCGATATACAAAAAGCCTTGCTATATAGCAAGGCTTTTTGCTATTCAGAATTTCATCAGCTGTATTTTTTTCTACAGGGTACTCAGGTTATATAGCCATAGCCGACATCATTAGGGCGTTTTGTCTGCAACGATCCCTGTCTGTCATTCCCGTCTTCACAGGAATCCATTTAAGAGCGGCTACGGGCTGGTGAAATCCCACCTGTGCGGGAATGACGGCTCTGCCTTAACCTAGCTATAAGCCAACAGCATTAAAACGAGAAGGCCGTAGATAGCCCGTCTAGGGCCGTCTACGGCGATCGCTCTCGTAAGAATAGATATATCTGCTAAGGGTCAGTGCGCAGCTCCTGGGGTTGAAGATAGGCAATCATTTCGTCTACACCGCGCTGAATGCGGCGGGTAACGGTCATAGGGCTAACGCCAATTTTCTCAGCCACTTCTTTACGGGACAGTCCTTTGAAGAACACAAACTCGATGGCAGTACGGGTTTTGGCCTCAAGCTGGTTTAGCGCCCGCTGGATTTGCTGACGGTCTTCTTCCAAAGCCTGCATCAGCTGATAGTGGCTGTCAGGCAGGGTTTCACCTAGGGTGATGTTCGAGTCCACCTGCTGGCAGACAGTAGCGTCAAGGCTAAGGGGAAGGCGGTTTTTGTGAGCCATTTTAACTTCCCGCCATTCTTTGACCGGTACACCCAATGCCTCAGCCATTTCGCTATCGCTGGGGTTGCGGCCCAGGTTGCGCATCAACTCCATCTGAAGTTTTTGTGACTCTTTTTGCAAATCTTGCCAGCGGCGGGGAATCTTAACGGTAGTACCGCGATCGCGCAAGAAGTGCAGCATCTCACCGCGAATGTAAGGAACCGCGAAGGAGCTGAAGGCGCAACCCTGACCAGGATTGAATCGCTCAATGGCACGGATTAGGCCAATGTAGCCAATCTGCTCTAAATCTTCGTAGGGCTCGGAGCACTGGTGGCTAACGCGGTGGGCAATCTTGCGGACTAGGCCAGCATTGAGTTGCACTAGTCTGTTACGCAGTTGCACAGAGGGAGACTGCTTGTACTGCATCAGCAGTTCCATGCCACGAGAGCGAATGGTCGAAGTTTGAGTAGCCATATCTGCGGGTGTCCTTACGAGAGCGGGTTCGCTGAGAACTGTCCTTATTCTCGGGAGTGACACCCGTATTCACCATCGTTGATCCACGGTACTCTCGCGGAGGGCAAACGCAGATCCCCGTAGTTTTACGGAGCAGGAGCTAAATGCGTAGAGCGCAGCTCAGTGCTCACAGTCTGGCAACTGGCACACACTATCCGACTAGGGCACAGCCTTAGCTAGGCTCCAACACCCCAGTCCATCAGACTAGGGAGACACTGCTAGAAGTCAAAACCGGGCTAAGCTAAAAGCTGAACTCACCCCATTACATCTCTTAATATCTCTCCGACTAGGTCATGGCTCTTAAGGCAGTTTTACTCGACTTCAACGGCGTCGTGATCAATGACGAAGCTATCCACGGCCGTTTAATTGATGAACTACTCCTGGAAGAAAACCTGCGGCCCAACCCTCAAGACTTAACGGACTGCTGCCTAGGCCGCTCCGATGCCGCCTGTCTCAAAGATCTGCTCGCTCGCCAGGGGCGAGTCATATCTGAGGAGTACCTAGAAAAATTGCTCAACCGCAAAGCCACCCGCTACCGCGACGTGCTGACCACCTTAGATCCGCTACCGCTATACCCTGGGTTAGACGATTTGGTCTACCAAATCCGGGCCGCGCAGCTCAAGCTCGCTATTGTCTCTGGGGCGCGATGCAGCGAAATTGAAGCCGTGCTGGCGCAGGTTAGCTGGGGTAAACATGTGGAGCTGGTTATTTCGTCAGACGATCTTTCTGTTGGCATGAGCAAGCCTGCCCCAGATGGCTACTTGCTAGCCATTGAGCAGCTAAATCAGCAGTTCACTGATTTAGTTCTACAGCCTGCGGACTGCTTAGCCATCGAAGATTCCTTTGCTGGTATCGAGGCTGCTAAGCGGGCGGGAGTACCCGTCCTAGGTGTCGCCCACGCCTACCCTTATCAGATGATTCATCGCCGGGCTACTTGGGCAATCGACCATCTCTACGAACTGAGTCTAGACTGGCTCAAGCCCTATTACGGCTCTGGGGCTGGCGAACTTGGCGAACCAAGCAGGGTTTCAGCTTAGATGTAGCCAGCGTTAACGTAGCGAGTAGCTCTATGGCGTAGGATGCCATGGAGGGACAGTTTGGGGAGAAATCTCATACTGTTCACAACCCTATAGTCTACTTTTGCCGCACTCTCTATACCGCCATGACCCATGTTCTTCAAACCCCCGACCAGGTCATTCAGCAGCTCAACTGGCGCTACGCCACCAAGCAGTTCAACCCAAACCGCAAAATTTCTGAGCCCATATGGAATGCCCTAGAGCAAAGTCTCGTACTGTCTCCCTCATCCTTTGGACTACAGCCCTGGAAGTTTTTTGTAGTGCGCAACCCTGTCCTCCGGCAGCAGCTAAAAGAACACGCCTGGGGTCAGGCTCAGGTCACCGATGCATCCCATCTGGTGGTGCTAACCATCAAAAAAGACGTGGGTGCCACGGAGGTTGACCAGTTTATAGAGCGTATGGCGACAGTGCGCCAAGTGCCCGCCGAAACCCTTGATGGCTATGGTGGCATGGTCAAGGGCTTTTTAGCGGAGCCTCCCTACCCCATCACCATGGATAATTGGGCGGCCCGGCAGGTCTATATTGCTTTGGGATTTTTAATGTACTCTGCGGCCACGCTAGGGGTCGATACTTGCCCGCTAGAGGGCTTTGACCGAGATCAATTTAACGAGTTGCTGCAACTACCCGAGCAGGGATACTCGGCTGTGGTGCTGTGTGCAGCAGGCTATCGCGCCGATGATGACAAGTATGCTGCCCTGCCTAAGGTACGCTACGCTACCGAAACCGTCGTCGGCTATTACGACTAGCCTTTGTTTTTAGCCAACTATAGGGCTGCCAGTTTCTCGAGGTAAGGCTTTGCTAAGTAGAAGCTGGCAATAGATTTAGCATCTACCGCTTCCCCTGCCGAAATAGCTTTTTCAAGCTGGGCAGGGGTGAATCGCACAACTTCGATATCTTCATCAGCGTCTGCGTCGGGGGGCGACTCGATGACGTCTAGGTCTGTGGCGAGAAAAGCATAGATAATTTCGTCTGAATAGCCTGGAGCTAACGGAAAATTGCCAATGGGCAGCCAGGTTTGAGCACTGTAGCCAATTTCTTCTTGAATTTCTCGTCGAATGGTGTCGGCTGGGGATTCATCAGCTTCGATGGTGCCCGCTGGAAACTCTAGCAGCCGCCCCAGCACAGCAAAACGATACTGACGCACCATAATTAGCTCACCGCTGGCGGTCACAGGTACGGCCAAGGCTCCACCAGGATGGCGAATGCACTCCCAGTCACCTTCTGCTCGGTTTGGCAACCGCAGGCGATTGACCTCAAAGTTGAACTTGCGACCCTCATAAAATAAGCGCTGCTTTAGCAGTTGAGGAGGCTCTTGACCCAGAGGCATAGGCGACGGCTTAGAAAGGGCGCATGTGATCAACCCATTGTAGCGGGCTTAGCCGGGGTGAATTGGGTCTAGGCACTGATTGGGCCAAGTGGCTGTACTCCGGCGGGGTCAACGGCCTGGCAGAGTAAGCGTACCGATTGACCACTGACGGGGTCGCACCAGCTAGGAGCAATCTCGGCCAGGGGAATGAGGACGAAAGCACGCTCTCGCAGGCGGGGGTGAGGAATATGCAGAGTTGGCTCAGTGATGAGCGCCTGACCATAGAACAACAGATCGAGATCGAGGGTGCGTGGGCCCCATCGCTCGCCGCGTACTCGACCGAATTGTTGTTCAATACCTAATAGCCGGTCGAGCAGATCTCGGGCTGACAGAGGGGTATTGAGCAGGGCGCAGGCGTTTAGGATATCGGGCTGAGGGGGGCCAATGGCGATCGTTTGGTAGAGGCTTGATCGCGCTATCACATCGATATCAGGACAGTCAGCTAGGGCCGTTAGCGCCTGCCGTAGAATTGTCTGGGAGTCGCCCAAATTGCTGCCGAGGGCGATCGCACAGGGAACAGCCGTCATGCCCTAGCCCAGGTGAGGCCGCAGCCGGGCCACCAGCTGGTCGGCAGGCAGTACACCTTCGATGCGATCTACGGGCTGTCCAGCCTTGAACAGCACCAGGGTAGGAAGGGCTGCGATGCGGTGCTGAGAAGCAATTTTTGGGTATTTGTCGGTGTCAATTTTAACGATTTTTAGCTGTCCCTTAAGCTGACTACTTACGGTGTTTAAAATACCTGCCATCATTTGACAGGGGCCGCACCAGGTGGCATAGAAATCCACTAGTACCGGGGCTTCGGCTCCAGCCAATAAATCCTCAAAACTCTGAAACTGCTGTTTGATAGCCATCGCATACTCCTTTGGTAGAACCCTGTTGTCTAAGCCACAGCATGGTCTCTTTATCCAGCATAGGCTATGACTCTAAGAACAATATTGTGGGCCGATCTGCTAGCGATTGGGCTGTGACACAGAGATGGTTTGCCAAGGCTTTTGGAGCGAGCTTGATGACCTAACGACTATGGGATGACGCCGATGCAGATTGAAAGGGCTAACGCCCCCGAGCCAAGCCAGGCCGAACTAGAGCACTTGGAGCAACTGCGCACTTTAGTAGCGCATGCCTTGGCGAATGGCAAACTCTCTAGAGCTGAAATGCAGAGCATTCAAACGCTGATGCAGGAAGACCACCGGGTCACGGTAGAGGAGTTGACCGTCCTCCACAAAACGTTGCGTCAGGTATTGGGGGATGCGGCTCTGGAATATGAGTGGCAGTAGCCCATCCCCATTCCAGTTGAGTTACACGGCCATCTGGCGCAGGAAAGTATCTAGGGCGGCGGCGACTTTCTCGGCCCAGTCTTCTTGGGCATAGTGGCCAACTTCGTCTAGGGCTTGCAGCTCACCGTTGGGGAGGGCTTGAACGGCAGCCTCAGCCAGGCTGACCGGCAACCAAGGATCCTTTTGCCCCCACAGTACTAGGGTGGGATGATCCCAGTGGGGCAGGGCAGCGGCGATCGCCTGGCTACTGGCTTCGACATCCATACGGCGCACGGTGGTCATCAAGGCTCGGCCCACGTCAGAACCTTTCAGGAACGGACGACGGTATACGTCTAAATCTGCGTCGCCGACTTGGTAGGGGCCACCGCCCTCCAGGGTGCGATCGACCAGAAGTGGATCTTGGGTGATCATATCGCCAGCTAGGGGCAGCCCCATCTGCCGAATTTTCCAGGGGAGTTTGGCACCGGCACTGATGGGAGCGTTAATCATCACCAGGCGATCGACGCGATCGGGATGCTGGAGGGCGTACTGGATGCCGACGGAACCGAGGAAGCCCTGGGCCACCAGGTGCACCTGGGGTAGATCTAAGGCATCAATGAAACTGCCCAAGGCAGCGACTAGAGCTTCGGGAGTGTAGTCAAAATCGCGGCGATCGGGCTTATCGGAAAAGCCGTGGCCAAGCCAGTCGGGGGCGATCGCCCGAAATCCCTGCTGGGCCAGGGTAGGCATGACCTGCCGCCAGCTGTAGCTTTGGGATACTAACCCGTGGAGCAGCAGCACCGGCAGCCGAGTCGAGTCACCGACGGGCTGAAGGTCGCGGTAGAACCAGGTCAACCCATTGACCAATACCGTGCGCTCTGCGATCGCAGCCTCTTGACCCATAGCCTTTCCTTAACCCGGCCCACCGAGCTTACCGCTCCACGGAACGGGAACGCAAGGGCGCGGATCAGCAGTGCCTTGGCCAGTCATTCCGCCGACTAGACAGCGGTGACCCCGGCTCTGCCCCAAACTGGCTACAGTAATAGAGAGGGATCCCCGATTCCTGAGGTAATTTAATTTTGGGCAAAGGCCACCACTACAGAGCGCAATGAACTGGCAAGAGGTATCTGGAAACTGGATTTTGGTGCCCCCTAACCCCACGGCGATCGTGCACTTTTTGGGAGGGGCGTTCGTGGCCGCCGCCCCCAGCGTTACCTACCAATGGCTGTTAGAGAATCTAGCTCGGCAGGGTTATCTGGTGGTGGCAACACCCTTTATCAACACCTTTGACCACGCGGCCATTGCCCAGGAAGTGCTGATCACCTTTGACCAGGCCCTGCGGTATCTCGACAAACGAGGGCTGGCCGACAGCCGCTATCTGCCCATCTACGGTCTAGGGCACAGCATGGGCTGCAAGGTTCACTTGCTGATCAACAGTCTGTGGCAGGTGGAGCGGGTCGGCAATATTTATATGAGTTTTAATAACTACCCAGCCCGACGATCGATTCCGTTTTTAGAGCAAGTGGTGCAGTTCAACCCGGCCTTTAACGTGGAGTTTACCCCCGACCCTGAGGCAACCCTGGCGCTGGTGCGCGATCGCTACCCTGTATCTCAGAACCTATTGATTAAGTTCCGCAGCGACACCATCGATCAGACTCGCCCCCTCTCAGAGGTGCTGGTACGACGGTTTCCCGCATCGACCACCATTCATATTTTGTCGGGTTCTCACACTACCCCCATTGCCCAGGAATTAGGCTGGCAGCCGGGAGCAGCCTTTAGCCCCCTTGATGCGTTAGGGCAGTTCATGCGCCAGGAGTTTTATCGAGACCTCACCCATTTGCGCCGTCATCTGTTGACCTGGCTCAATCCTGCCAACGCGATGGGCCGATAGGAGATGTAAAACTCTTGTTCTGGAGGCTTTTGCCGGGGTGGGGTTAGGCCTATGATGCAAAGGTGAGCTATCTAGCCGTCGCCTGCTTTGACTTATCAGCACACTAGCCAGATTGAAACCCAAACCGATCCAACGGCGCTAAAGTCAGTACTGGCGTGGTTTGACCAGTTTCAGGCAACGCCTATCCCCCATAACATTTGGCTTCAGTGTCAGCTCGCTCTGATTGAGGGGTTCACCAATGCAGTGCGCCACGCCCACGGGGGGTTGCCCCAGGAAACCCCCGTTCGCATTGAGGTGTCGGTGAGCGATCGCACCATCGACATTCGCATTTGGGATCGCGGTCCTGGATTTGATCTAGCCTCCATGCTGAGACATAAAATTAGCGTCAACAACCCCGACTCAGAGGGGGGGCGAGGGCTCAAAATTATGTACCTGGTTGCCGATCGGCTGACCTATGAACCAGCCCCCGAGCAGGGAAACTGCCTGCACCTCTACAAGACCTTTGCCCTGTAGGCTAAGGGCAATGCCTCTGATGTAATGCCATGGCTTTATCTGCGTTTTTTGTAGCACTCCCCTTACCCAGTCAGCCGGTAGATCCGCTAACAGGCTGGATCGTGGGCGCTCTGGTGAATACCCTACTGCTGGCGATCGCCTGGCAGCTGCCCAAAAAGCTGTTGACCCCTGCGGGTTACGGCCACGCCTGGGCACTAGGGGTGATCATCTGGGGCTGTCTGGGCTGGCGAGGCTACCTCGTAATGATGGCCTACTTTCTGGCGGGGACAGCGGTTACCCGCCTAGGCAAAGGCCGTAAAGAAGCGGCTGGAATTGCCGAGGGGCGATCGGGGGTGAGAGGGCCAGAGAACGTCTGGGGTTCGGCTCTAGCGGCGGCGGTCTGTGCCGGGGCGATCGCGATCCTCAGCGCGACGGCCAGCCCAGCGAGCCAAGCCCTCTGGCTGCCGCTGCTGGGGTTGGCCTACGTCAGCAGCCTCAGCACCAAACTCTCCGATACCACCGCCAGCGAAGTGGGCAAGGCCTACGGGCGCAGCACCTTTCTAATCACGTCGCTTAAGCCCGTCCCAGCGGGGACTGAGGGGGCCGTTAGCCTAGAGGGCACCCTGGCCGGCGTAGCCGGGTCATTGGCAATGGCGCTAGTGGGCTGGGCCGTCGGGCTGATCAACCTGTGGGGCATCATTATTTGCCTGGTGGCAGCCTTTATCGCGACTACCCTAGAAAGCCTGATTGGAGCCACCTTGCAAACCCGCCTCCCCTGGCTGACCAACGAGGTTGTCAACGGCATCAATACGACCATAGGCGCTGTGATTGGACTCTTACTGGGCCTGGCAGTGGCACAAATGTATTGAAGTGGCGATCGCGACCAGAATCCCGCAGATCTACGGATGATTTGTCCCAGCTTTTGCTGAGGGCAATAGAAAAGACATACTCACTAACCCCAGCATTCACTGGAATCCGGAAAGTTTTAGGAAAATTCATACAACCCTCACAGGCTTTGGTTCGCAGGGTAGAAAAGTTCCGTGAATTTTCGTAATCCTAAGTTCCGTGGGTCCTCTGTCGATGGGCTTACCCAGCCTCGGCCTTAATAGATTCAGGCTTTGCTACTTTCAGAGCAGGCCTGGGTCGCCAATGTTGTTTAGGGAGCGTCTACCCTCAGGTTTAGATCTATATTCCTGAGGACAAAACGATAACTGTTATGCAAACTCCGCTGGAGCACACGGTTCGTTCATATCACTCAATTCTTGCTGTTGGAGCGCTATCGCTAGCCATTTTGGTTATTTTTCAAGCCTTTGGCACGGGGTCAGTGGCCAGCGCCAATAGTCGAGACGAATTTCCAGGCCGCCGCCAGGGTGGCGGCACCCACTGGGTTTCCCCCCTTCAACCCAGCAACTACTAGCCAGAAGCAATACCTTCATGCCGTTCAGTGCGGCGGCAGACATATCCCACCCTACAAAGAGATATCAAAACCTATAGATATCAATACAGAGGCGGCAGTTCCCAATCCAGGGACTGCCGCCTTTAGCTTGTATTACGAAAGCTAAAACCAACATCGCCGCCAGCCTCAGCTGTTAGGCTACAGAGGCAGAAATATGGCGCTCCGTAGGCAACTACGGAGCGCAAGTTATCCCTCCCAATCTGGGCATGCTTAACGGATGTCCTCGCCTTTGGTCAGGGTTCTAGGGCTAGGGCACTGGGTGTGCTACCTGAGACATTCTTCGTCATTTAGTTTCTGTCTTCAAGGCCCAGCGATTGTGAAAGCGACGCTCAACAGAATAAACCACCGGCTACGGCACCAGGTGGTTCCCCATGTACTCCACTGGTGGGGAGCAGCCCCCCTGACCACCGGAGGCAAAATCGTGCTGGCGGCCAGTCTGGTAGCCAGTGCGGTGGTCACTGGCGCTAAGGTATTGGCCGTTCTAGAACCAGCTGAGCTATTTCTGTTTGACCACCTGGTGCGATGGTCAATGACCGGCCCCCAAGGGCCATCGCACCCCAGCCAAGACCTCGACCCCCGCATGACTATTGTGGGCATCACCGAGGCAGATATTCGCCAGTACGGCTGGCCCCTCAACGACAACCTGTTAGCCGACGTCATTCAAACGCTGCAAGCGCACAATCCTAAGGTTGTGGGTTTAGATCTCTACCGCAGCACCCTACGCCCGCCAGGATCCGCCGATCTCATTGAGGCCCTGGCGGCACCCAATCTGATGGCCATTATGAATGTGGGCAGCACCCAGGGCCAGGGAGAAGTGCCGCCACCGCCAACTGTTGAACCAGAACGGGTGGGGTTTAACGATTTCCCCACCGATTCCGACGGCATCATTCGCCGCAACTTGGTCTTCGTGCGCAGCCCCGACGGCGGCTACTATTCCTTCGCCCTGCGGGTAGTGATGGCCTACGAAGGCTATGCATCCGAGGCTCTAAAGGCTGGGGCAAATCACCTCCACCTGGGCGATCGGGCTATACCGGTGCTCTCTGCCCAGGACGGCGGCTACCAGAATGTTGACAGCAGCGGCTATCAAATTTTGCTGCGCTACTACACTGACCAACTGCCCGCCCGCCATCTCTCTATCAGTCAGGTGCTCAGCCAGCAGTTTGACCCAGCCTGGATTGACGGCAACATTGTCCTCATCGGCACCACTGCCGCCAGCCTCAAGGACCGCTTCTACACTCCCTTCAGTTTCAATCAAGACAGCGAACTGACCATGCCTGGGGTGGTCATCCATGGACAGATGATTCGCCAACTCTTGGATATCGTTACCGGACAGCCTGCCAGTTACCGCTTTCTGCCACCCTGGGCCGAAGGGCTTTGGCTTTGGGGCTGGTGTTTGGCCGCTGGCAGCCTAGTCTGGATCGTTAAACGCCCTAGCGGGCTGCTGTTGTCCTGCGGGCTGCTGTTAGGAGGGCTAGGCGGGATTGGCTGGCTGGGAATCAACGGATTAGTGTGGCTCCCCCTGGCCGAACCGACCCTAGGGATGGTGGCAGTAGCCGCAGTCGTATTAGCTTACAAACTGCTCTATCGCACCACCCACGACTCCCTCACTGGTCTGCCCAACCGCGAAGCCTTTATTGGCACTATTCAGCAGGCTCTTCACTACCGACAGAACCCCGATCAACCTGTAATCGTGGCATTTATGGGCATTGATCGCTTTAAGGTAATCAACGAGAGTTTGGGCCACCAGGTGGGCGACGAAGTGCTGCAAATGATGGCCCGAAGGCTAATACAGCAGATTCCCCCTGAGGTTCAGGCGGCTCGGGTTGGGGGTGACGAGTTTGCCCTTCTACTCACTCAACTCTCTACAACCGCTGCCGGAGAGCTGATGGATAAACTTCAGTACGCCCTCTCAGAACCGCTCACCCTCCATGGCCAGAAATTGCCCAGCACCCTCAGCATTGGGGTGGCCATCAGCCAGCCGGGCCTAGAGCATAAACCCGCTGACCTGCTGCGCGACGCCCACACCGCCATGTACCGAGCTAAAGCCCTAGGCAAATCGCGTTTTGAGGTGTTTGCCGCTGGCATGCTTACCGAAGCAGTCAACCGCCTTCAGCTCGAAAGTGACCTGATTAGCGCCCTCGACAACCAGGAGTTTTTGCTCTATTACCAGCCCATCATCAATTTAAAGACGGGAGCCCTAGCTGGCTTTGAGGCCCTGGTGCGATGGCACCAGAAAGATCGAGGATTTGTTCTGCCGAGCGCGTTTATCCCGGCGGCGGAAGAAACTGGGTTGATTATGGCCTTGGGGCAGTGGATTTTTCGCGAAGCCTGTCGGCAGTTGCATCAGTGGCACACCCTACTGCCCCACTACCGCCACCTGACCATGAGCATTAACCTCTCCAATCGTCAGTTTGGTCAGAACGACTTAATTAGTCAAATCGAGACCGCCCTACAGGAGACTCAGGTTGATGGCCACTGCATTCGTCTCGAAATCACCGAGAGCATGGTGATGGGCGATGTAGATGCCGCCATCGACCTCATGCTCAAGCTCAAGTCTTTAGACCTAAAGCTGGCCATTGATGACTTTGGCACTGGCTATTCATCCCTCAGCTACCTACACCGATTTCCGATGGACACCCTAAAGGTGGATAAATCCTTCGTGGGACGCCTGGAGAAAAGCAATGAAGATCGAGCCATCATCAATACTATTTTGACGCTAGGGCAAAAACTCGGCATGGAGGTGGTGGCGGAGGGAGTGGAGACCGCCACCCAGGTCGCAATGCTGAAGCAGGAGGGATGCGACTACGGTCAGGGCTATTTCTTTGCCAAGCCTCTACCAGCCGCTGCGGCGCTGGATTTGCTACGGCAGCACCAGGTTCTCGGGTGCTAGGTCGATTGGCCAAGGGTAGCCCTATACCAAGTTAGCCTTCCTCCAGAGGTCGCTTACGGTAGGTCTATGGTGGCCATTGGCGGCCGCTTCTACCGCTGCAGCCCTGTGTTAGGAATTTGGCATAATCCTTGTTCTGGCCCATTAACTTCCATTCTCAAGTGGTCTACAATGATCCCGAATAGCAACTGCATATTTTTCCGCGACTTCAACAGGATTATATTTGTCCAGCGGTTCCGCTCTGGGATCGCTCTGGAGAGTTAGTTAAATTCCTTTATTGATTTATAGATGCCGATGTCTGTTGGCGAAGCCACGTTTAGAACAGCTGTGCTTGAGTCAGAACTTCCTGTACTGGTTCATTTTTGGGCTCCTTGGTGTGGGCTCTGCAAGCTCATTACCCCAGTTCTACAAAGTTTCCAGGCCGAGTGGGAGGGCCAGATTAGGTTAGTCGATGTCAACGCCGATGAAAACCTACGGCTGGCCAACGCCTATCGCCTCTCAACCTTGCCGACGCTGCTGATATTTGATCAAGGCGAGGTGTGTCAACGGGTGGAGTCGTTTCGCGGCAAAGATGACCTTAGGCTAGTGCTAGATGCTTTTATGCGAAACCGAGAGCTGACTTACGACATTCCTCGGCTCGTGCGGATTTATCCCTAACCCTCAACTCCCTTAATGCCCAACGCTGAGGGGTAGAGATTTCAATGGCATAAGCCTGCTCTCATCGCCAGGGTAGGCTAGCGGCCCGGAGTTAGGTCTAGATAGCCCTCCAGCAGAAGGTCGTCCCCTAAGAGACGCCAAGTTGTGCGCTTTAGCGCCAGGGCCTGGCCCATATGCTCAATGCCGAGATCGCCAACGGGGCCTGGAGCGGCAATGCCGCCCACCAGTTTCGGGGCCACAAAGGCCCAAAGCTTATCGATGACATCATCTTGAATAGCTTGCGCGGCTAAAGAGCCGCCGCATTCCCACAGCACCGTCGCGCAGCCGCGTTGGTAAAGCTGCTCGGTGACTGCCCGAGGCGCAATCGCCGGTAGCACCACCACATCGACGCCTTTAGCGACTAATGCTTGGTGACGGGCCGGGTCGGCTTCAGACCCAGTAAAGACAACGGTTGGAGCATCTTCGGTATGCCATAGGTTGGCATCAAGGGGGAGATCGAGGCGGCGGCTCATAACGACTCGCAGAGGGTTGTGGGCGCTATGACCATGGCTGGTTAAGCGAGGGTTGTCGTGGCGAACGGTGTTGCCGCCAACGACCACCGCATCACAGGTGGCGCGCAGCTGGTGCACGGCGGCGCGGGCCGTTGGCCCAGTGACCCAAGCGCTGTGACCGCCAACAGCGGCAATTTTGCCGTCTAGGGTCATGGCGTATTTCAGCAGGCCCAGGGGGCGCTGGCGAAGGATTCGATGGACAAAGGCCTCGTTGAGGCGTTGGCAGGCGTCTTCCTCAACCCCGACGATCACCTCAACACCGGCTTGGCGGAGTCGCTGAATGCCTGCACCCGAGACCCTGGGATCGGGGTCAACCATACCGACCACCACCCGACGAATACCCGCTCGGATCACGGCTTCGGTGCAGGGGGGAGTGCGCCCGGTGTGGTTACAGGGTTCTAGGTTGACGTAGAGGGTAGCCCCTTGGGCGCTGCCCCCTGCTTGGGTCAGGGCAAACACCTCCGCATGGGGCTGCCCGGCACTCGGGTGGAACCCTTCTCCCACCACCAGACCCTGCTGCTGCACGACACAGCCCACCATGGGATTGGGGGCCGTTTGGCCAGCGGCCAGACGCGCCAGCTCTAGGCAGCGCTGCATCCAGCGGCTGTGGTCGTCTGCGGGGGGAGATGAGGGTCTAGGCATGGACGAGAGATCGGACATGGGCAGTTCCTGGGCCACAGGGCCATGGGTTAGCAGTGGGATGGGGGTGGCCCCGGAGGCACCCGATGCAGCCGTGGGGTAGGGTAAACTAAGCCTATCCACTAGGTGAGTGTGAGCGAGTGAGTGTAATTCCTCCTGTTGATCTTACGGAGCAGTTTCAAACAATTCAATCGGATGTGAATGCTGCCGTAGCCGAGGTGCTAGCCTCTGGACAATACATCAATGGTCCTATTGTCGAAACCTTTGCCCAGGCCTTTGGAGAGTACGTAGGCACGGAGCACTGCATTGTGTGCAACTCGGGTACCGATGCGTTGTACCTGGCTTTGCGGGCCCATAACATTGGTCCCGGCGACGAGGTGATTACGTCGCCCTTCACCTTTATTGCGACGGCGGAAGCGATTAGCGCCGTGGGGGCAACGCCGGTGTTTGTGGATATTGACCCTGACACCTTCAATATAGATGTGGCCAAAATTGAGGCCGCGATTGGCGATCGCACCCGAGCCATCATGCCCGTACACCTGTTTGGTCGGCCCGTAGATATGGGGCCAATCATGGATTTAGCCGCCCGCTACGACCTGACGGTGATCGAAGACTGTGCCCAGGCTACCGGTGCCGAGTGGATGGGACAGCAGGTGGGGCGGATTGGCCAGGTGGGCTGCTTTAGCTTTTTTCCGACTAAGAACCTGGGGGGCTGTGGCGACGGCGGGGCGCTGACGACCAACGACGACAGTCTAGCCGCCACAGCCCGCATGCTGAGTGAGCACGGCAGTCGGGTGAAGTATCACCACGAGGCCATCGGCGTCAACAGTCGCCTTGACTCGGTACAGGCCGCCATTTTGGCGATTAAGCTGCGCTACCTCGATCGCTGGAATCAGCAGCGATCGCAGGTCGCCGATCGCTACCACAGTCTGCTAGAGCCAGTTACCGAAGTGATTCGCCCATTGCCTGTCACCTTTGGCCGCTCGGTATGGAACCAGTACACCCTGCGGCTGCCTCAGGCCACCGCCGAGGGCCAAGAGCGCAACCAGATACAGCAGCTGATGCGAGAGGCCGGAGTGATCTGTATGGTGTATTACCCACTCCCCCTCCACTTGCAGCCCGTTTACCGCAGCCTGGGCTATCAACCGGGCGATCTACCCCAGGCAGAAACCGCTGCCCATCAGGTGCTATCGCTGCCCATGTTCCCCGAATTGGGAGAAGCGGCTCAGAATCGGGTGGTGCAAACGTTGAAATCTGTGCTGGCCGAGGTCGGGTTCAAGGCCGCTCAATATTGCTAACCCCGTCACCACAGTCTACAAAGTCAGGATCCGGGCGATATTTATACCTACTGGCTGGGCTTAGTCAAACTTGTTTGTAGTTTTATATACTATATTTAAGGTAGATTAACCCAGCTTAGGGGTTCTCGATCGCCGCTTGTCTCAACGCCTTTTTGTCCGTTGATGGCATCCCCAAACCAGCGATGGCCCCACCCGCTTGGGCAGCACCAAACAGTCATGTAAGGGGCAGGTGGCACAGTGGCAGCGATAGATCCGGCTTTGTTAGGCACTTACGATGCAGCGGCGATCGCCCGCTACTTCCGCTGGCGGCTAGGCACTCTGGCCTGGAGAGTTTTACAAATTCTGTGGTGGTTGGGCACCTTCGTGCTGGGCCTTCAGATGGATCAGTGGCTGGGGAAGGAAGAGCAAAATCGCCCCCGCCGAGCCATTCAGCTGCGCCAGGTGTTGACCAATCTTGGCCCCACCTTCATTAAGGTGGGCCAGGCGCTTTCTACCCGGCCCGACTTGGTGCGCCAAGACTTTCTCGACGAGCTCACTAAGCTGCAAGACCAGCTGCCGCCCTTCCCTACCGCCGAGGCGATGGCAATTGTAGAAGCAGAGCTCAACTACAGCCCCGAAGAAATCTTTAGCAATCTATCGCCCCTGCCCGTAGCCGCAGCCAGTCTGGGCCAGGTGTATCGGGGGCGGCTGTTTACCGGCGAGGAAGTGGCCGTCAAGGTACAGCGGCCCTATCTGCGCCCAGTTCTCTGCCGCGACCTTTATTTAATGCGATGGGCGGCGCGCTGGCTAGGCAACTTTTTGCCCCTCAACCTGGGGCACGACCTGACTCTGATTGTGGATGAGTTTGGCACCAAGCTGTTTGAGGAAATTGACTACCTCAACGAAGGTCGCAACGCCGAACGCTTTGCCGCCAACTTTAAAGACGACCCCACGGTTAAGGTGCCCGTGATCTACTGGCCCTACTGTAGCCAGCGGGTGCTCACCTTGGAATGGATCGACGGCTGTAAGCTCACCGATACGGCTTCCCTAAAGCAGGACAACCTTGACCCTGACCGACTGATTGAGATCGGCGTAACGGCGGGGCTGCGGCAGCTGCTAGAGTTTGGTTTTTTCCACGCTGACCCTCACCCCGGCAACCTGTTTGCCCTGGCCGATGGCCGAATGGCCTACATCGACTTTGGCATGATGGATCAGCTCGACCAGATCACGAAAGAGACCCTGGTAGATGCGGTGGTACACCTGATCAATCAAGACTTCGACAGTCTGGGGCGAGACTTTGTCAGGCTGGGTTTTCTCACCCCTGAAACCGACCTAGGCCCAATTATTCCGGCCCTCCAGCGGGTACTGGGAAGTGCCCTAGGGGCCAGGGTGAGCGACTTTAACTTTAAGACCATCACCGATCAGTTTTCGGAGCTGATGTACGAATACCCATTCCGGGTACCGGCCAAGTTTGCCCTGATCATTCGCTCGCTGGTCACCCAAGAGGGTTTGGCCCTCAGCCTCAATCCCGACTTTAAGATCGTCAATGTGGCCTACCCCTACGTGGCCCGCCGCCTGCTGGTGGGTGAAACTCCGGCCCTGCGTCAGCGGCTGCTGGAGGTGCTGTTTCAGGACGGTCAACTTCAGTGGCAGCGACTGGAGAACATGCTGGCGATCGCCCAGGGAGACACCGGCTTCGATCTGCTGCCCACCGCAGGCATGGGCATTCGCTACCTCATGTCTGAAGAGGGGGCTCACCTGCGCGAAATGATTGTGCTGGCCCTGACCGACGACGACCGGCTGCACACCCAGGAGGTACAGCGCCTGTGGTCACTAGTCAAAAATGACCTTACCTTTGATCGCATGCTAGGCGTGGCCTGGGGAGCATTGACCAGCTATTCCCTAGAGCGGGCGGAGGAACTGGTGCCGGTCGTTGGCGATCTACGCCAGGTGCTGCGATCCTAAGAAACTTCAAAGGAGAGAAAATACCTCCAGGTAGGGGCGCAGGGCCTGCGCCCCTAGGAAGCGACAGAATTCTGGGTATCTCCGTTTCCAGAATCGTCTTTAACCCTAGAGCAAACTGAATTTGACTGTCTTGAAAGGATGCATAGGTAGAGAGTGAGGGTAAGGGCGGCTCTCCCCTATAATCTTGAAAAGTAAACTATTGTTTCGGTCTTTCTAAACCCGTGTACCCACAACCGCCCTACGTTTTATTTTTTGCCGGTTTTCTGGCCGCTGTGACTTCGGGCTATGCCTTTAGCACCGCCCTGCAACAGTTGGTCAATGAATGGAACAGTAAGCGCTCGACGCGCATTTTGGCCACCCTGCGAGGCCCCCAGCTGCAAATTCCCTTTTTTGGCATCTGTGCCGGGGTCTGCGTATTTTTGGCCTCAGGCATTCAGCTGTTTGGGTTTTCGGCCAAAGCGGCCTACGCCATGGGCCTACCGATGACCCTGCTCTGCGGACTGCTGATCTGGTCGCAGCTGGGCAAAATCTTGCTGCTGATTGAGGAAGGTGGCTCTAAAGCGCTGGACCTAGACGCGTTTTAAGAGGTTCAGCTTAGCCCATACGCCGACTAGTGCGCTATGCAAGTGCTCACCAGGGGCAGTGTGACCCTTACCTCGGTACCATCAGCGACGGTGGAGGTAATCGTCAACGTCCCCCGATGGGCTTCTACGATTCGTTTAGTGATGGCTAACCCTAGGCCGTTACCTAACGACTTGGTAGTAAAAAAGGGCTGGGTTAGCTTGGGCAGCAAGTCTGGGGCGATCGGTTCGCCGCCGTTGTGAATGCTGATGGTCACCTTCCCGGCGACGGGAGATTGCACAGTCCAAGTAACCACGCCAGCGGAGGTGGCCTCTTGGGCATTAGAAATGAGATTGATAAAGACCTGCTTGAGCTTGTCGCGATCGCCCCTCACAGCCACCGGATAGGGCAGGGTAGTTACCCGCAGCAACGGTCGCAAATTCTCTAGATCGTGCTCCAGAGTGGTGGCTAGATGCTCTACGAGGCCATTGATCTCCAAGGGTTCCAACACCAGGGCAGGCTCCCGCGAATACATCAAAATGCCGTTGAGCAGCTTTTGCAGCCGCTCCGACTCCTCTAGGGCTAGGTCGAGGCGGGTTTGGAAGCGATCGGGCAGCTCTAGGGAGCGAAAGGAATTTAAACCCAGCAGCACCGTATTGAGGGGGTTTCGCACCTCATGGACAATCATGGCGGCCAGCTCGCCAATTTCGGCCAGGCGGGCCTGGGCCGCTTCGGCAACTTTGCGATCGCTAATATCCCTAGCCAGCGCCAGCCCGTAGCGTTCGTCACCCAGCACCAGCAGCCCCAGGCGCACCTCTACCGGAAAACCGCTGCCGTCCTGGCGCTGGTGCCAGCCCTCTAGGGTTTGGGGCACCCCCGGACTGAGCTGTTGCCACAGCGCTTCAAAGTCAGCCTGACTGTGGGTGGTTTGAATATCGGTCACCGACAGCTGGAGCAGATCTTCCCGACTGTAGCCCAGGCTGTCGCAGGCATTTTGGTTGACATCGATGATCTGCCCCACCGCATTGACCACAAAAAACGCATCCACCGCCTGCTCAACCAGGGTGCGAAACCGCATTTCGCTCTGCTTGCGGGTGGCTACGGCGGCGGTAATCTGCCCAAACATCTGCTCAAAGGCCGCGATCACGTCTCCCAATTCGTCGGCGCGGGCGTAGGGCAATGACGCAAAAGCTAGGGTTTGGGTATCGCTGTCGTCACCAATGGCCTGGCCAGCGGTAATCAGATCCTGCCGCAGCAGCATGATGGGTTTAATCACCAGCCGCCGCAGCACCACCAGGGTAGCCCCGGTCACAAACACTGAGATGATGACCACCAGCCCGGTAATGCGGCCAATAAACGCAAAAAACTCTCGCTGCACCCCACGGGCATCGTGGCGCACGATCAGCACGTAGCGATCGCGCAGGGGTGGCATATCCCAGGGAGCGTCGTAGCGCTGCTGGCGACGGAAGTAGCGATCGCCCATGCCACCCTGTTCACTCTCGGCTAGGGTAAGCTGGGGCATCTCGCCAAACCCGCCCACCTGGGTGCCCTGCAAATCGTAGATGGCTCCGCCGAGAATCACCTGATTGGTTTGAATGCCCTGGAGATAGTCGATCAGCATGTCGTCTTTGAGAGTGGCCAGGGTGGCTTCATCCAGCCGCCCGAGGGCTTGGGCGGTAGAGAGCGATCGCAGGTAGTTCAGCAGCTCCCGCTCCCGCCGCATCACCGAGGGCACAAGAATGACCCCCTCGATCACAACAATGCTCACAAATACCCAGTAGGCAATGCGTTTAGATAGCCTGGCCGTTAAGAAATCACCGAGAGATTGCAGTGTTGGGCTAAGCCGGGCCATTCTAAATCTGACGCTACTAGAGATCTTTTTGGATTTTTTGAGCACAATACTAGCATTCGCGCTGGGGCAGCCCGTAGATCTGCTGACCGACCGCATCCCGTGACCGCACCCTGAGAGACATACCCATGGGGCCCTCTGACCATCTACCCGATTCCAACCCTCCCCAGCCTGAGCCGCAGTCGGCTGAGGCCGTCTTGCGGGTCTTGGGCCACGACCTCGAGACCCTACGCCATCAGGTCTCAGGCTATCTATCGGAGGACATTGCCCATCTCCAGGCCAAAAAACAGCGGCTGATGGCCGACATTGAGGCGTTAGAGGGAGATTTTGAAAGCCTTCAGGCCCAGCACCAGCAGCTGCAAACCACCTACGCCGAAGGGCTGAGCCAGCAGCAAATCGCCCAGCAGCAGGCCTGGGCTAAACGCCTGGCGATCGCCCTGGCCACCCACCTGCAGGGTCGGCTCGAAACCGCCCTGACCACCACCCAACCCAATGCCCTGCAGGCCGCCCCCGCCGAGATCGCCCTTTCTCCTTTGGCGAATGCCAGCCAGGGCCTAGCCGCCCTAGATGCGACGCTCCAAAATACGCTGGCTTCCCTACAGCACGATTTGACCAGCTACCAGAGCAGCATCTCCCAGCAACTCAACCGCATGCAGAGCGTCGAACAACAGGGAGAAGCCATCTTAGAGGCCCTGGTTGCTCGCCTGAACCAACAGCTGCAAAGCCAAATGGTGTCTTCCCCCGGAGCAACCGCCCCAGCCAGAAACGGCCATAGCGCCCTGTCCCCAACCCCCGGTGAGCCCCTGGCAGGCCCAGCGCTCCCCCCCAGCCCCTATCGAGGGCCTCAGCCGCCAGGCTACCCGGGGTCAGAGCCTCCACCCCCGCCAACACCCGCCACACAACCTGCTCAAGCCTCGCTGCTCCGTGCACCACTCAACGTCGCAGAATCTACGCCTCCAGAAAACAGCCGCCGGCCCTCTCCCACTGACCTCCAGCTGGGGCTGATGATGGTGGTGTTTTCGACCCTGGCCCTCTCCCTGCACAATGTCATTGTGGGCGTAATCGGCTATGGCGGGCAGCTCTTCGGGCAAATTCCGGTAGCGGAAGTCTTACCCTTAACCATTCCCAACTCGCTGCTGCTGCTGTGGTTGCGCATGGTGGTCGTCGTGCCCCTGCTAGCGCTGGTAGCCCCCCGCCTCTATCCCAACGTCGGCAACGATTTACGCCAGATCTTTCACCGCGACTACAGACGCCCTCTGGGGCAGGTGGTCGCCAGCGGCAGCTTCTTGTTTCTATCGCAGGTGCTGATCTACAAGGCGATCGCCGATGTCGGCCCCGGCGTAGCGGTAACGCTGCTGTTTATGTACCCGCTGATTACAGTACCCCTGGCCTGGTTCTTGTTTGGCGATCGCCCCACGCCCTTGCGACTGGTGGTGATGTTTGCCATCACCATGGGCATTGTGTTCACCGCCCTGCCCCGCATCTACACCGACCTCAGCGGCAACGGCGTATCGCTGTGGGGGGTAGGGGCCGCCCTGCTGGCCAGCGTCGCCTTTTCACTATTTTTGGTGGCCATGCAGCTGTGCTTTAAGCGGCTGCACCCAGTCTCAGTCAGCCTGCTTCAGTTTTCGACCATCTTTATTCTCACCAGCCTAATTTTGATTGTGGGGTCTTTCTTTGGCCTCGACCCCGGCGAGCCCACCCGTCCCCTCGGGCTATATGTCGGAGCCGGGCTGCTGGGGCTGCTGACCCTGCTGGGCTACCTCTTCAATAACTACGGCGTCAAGCTGC
Organism: Tildeniella torsiva UHER 1998/13D; assembly: GCA_019358835.1. Taxonomy (GTDB): domain Bacteria; phylum Cyanobacteriota; class Cyanobacteriia; order Phormidesmidales; family Phormidesmidaceae; genus Nodosilinea; species Nodosilinea torsiva. The sequence continues at coordinate 41,958 of JAHHIH010000030.1, read as the reverse complement.
TCGGGGCATCGCAAGCGTCGATCGTGGCCGCCAGCGGGCCGGTAGTGACCGCCATCTTGGCCTATTTGATCACCCCTGGCGAAAAGTCAGCCCTGCTGTTTATTCAGTGGATGGGCGTGATTTTAGTCACCCTGGGGGTAATTTCCCTCAGCCTGGAGCGCCTAGCCAGCCAGCGACGCCAGGCCAAACGCCGCAGCGCCGTGCCCCCCAACACAGGACAGTGGCCCTAGCTCGGCGTCAGATCAAGGCAGACAGAATTCAATAACGAATAATTGAGAGTAAGTGCTGGTAAGTCAAAAGGTTGAAAAGTCTGAAGGTTAGCAAGTCATAAGGTTCGAACCTTATGACTTGCTAACGTTTTAACCCTTGAGGCAAACAGGGTAATCAAACTCAACCAGCGTAAAACGGAGAGAGAGGGATTCGAACCCTCGTTAAGGTCACCCCTAAACAGCATTTCCAGTGCTGCGCCTTCAACCGCTCGGCCATCTCTCCAGGGGGCGGTACATCACCGCTGAGAGGCTATCGTAGCAAACAATGGAGTCACAGAACAGAGGCCTTGCCAGTTTCTAGGGCAGAATCTGCCCATCTGCCCCAGAGGAATTGTTTCGTGAGAGCATAGCAGGGGCGCTGGCCTGCGATTCGCGAAACGTTCGGGAACCGACTCGGAACGAGTATCCGTCCCGGAATCGCCCCCTCAACCTCGATGTATCCGTATTCACCGTTACTCTGCCAAAACTGACCTACCCCATGGCCCGCACCCACACCGTTACCGTCCACGACCGCCAAACCGGGCGCATATACACCGTAGAGGTGCCCGAAGACCGCTACATTCTTCAAGCTGCCGAAAGTCAGGGAGTCGAGCTGCCCTTTGCCTGCCGCAACGGGGCCTGCACCACCTGCGCGGTACGTCTACTCGAAGGCGAGGTCGAGCAGCCCGAGGCCATGGGACTTTCCCCGGATTTGCGCGAGCGCGGCTACGCGCTGCTGTGCGTCAGCTACCCCCGCAGCAACATTCAGGCCGAAACCCAGGACGAAGATGAGGTTTACGAGCTTCAGTTTGGCCGCTACTTTGGCAAAGGCAAAGTCCGCCGAGGGCTACCCCTAGACGAAGACTAATCAGCCCCACTGCCTTGAGCCGTCCCAACGATTGCCTCTATGTCTCTTCCTGCCGAGTCCGATTTGCAGCGCTGGCTAGACAGCGCCACTGAAGCGGCCCTAGCCGCCGGGGCTGTACTCCAGAACCACTGGGGCAACCTCACTACCATCGACGAAAAAGGCCGCTCTGGCGACCTAGTCACCGAAGCCGATCGCGGCGCAGAGGCTGCCGTGATGGCCGTGCTAGAGCGGCACCTGCCCGCCAACCACGGCATTTTGGCCGAAGAGTCAGGGGTCATTAGAGACCGCGAGGCCGATCTTCTGTGGGCGATAGACCCCCTCGATGGCACCACCAACTACACCCACCAGTACCCCTTCTGCGCAGTGTCCATCGGGCTTCTAGCAGAGGGAGAGCCTGTGCTCGGGGTGATCTACGACCCCATCCACCGCGATCTTTTCCGCGCCGCTAAGGGATTGGGGGCCACCCTCAACCGCTGCCCCATCCAGGTATCAACTACGGATCAGCTGGCCCAGAGCCTGCTGGTCACCGGGTTTGCCTACGATCGCCGCGAAACCCCCGACAACAACTACGCCGAATTTTGCCACTTTACCCACCTCACCCAGGGGGTTCGCCGGGGGGGCGCTGCCGCCATTGACTTGGCCTACGTCGCCTGTGGCCGCTTGGATGGCTATTGGGAGCGCGGGCTATCGCCCTGGGATATTGCGGCTGGGGTTGCGATCGTGCACGAAGCCGGTGGCCAGGTGACTGGCTACGATGGTGCGCCGCTAGAGGTCATGTCAGGCAGGCTGCTAGCCACCAACGGTCATATCCACCAGACCATGAGCCAGACGCTCGGCAAGATTCACCCCCTAGTGCTGCCCACCCTCCCCTAGACAGTCCATCCCCCTAGCGACGGCTCTAGTTTGCCCCAACCGCTTTAAAAACCCAGGGGATGGTTAAACTGAGGTTGGCTGGGTAGAGTGAAGAGAATTTAATTTGTGTCTTATTGCTCCCTGAGTCGTCCCTCGGGTAAGTGACCATGAAACCAGATCAAGGGCTGTTTCAACTTGACTTTGACGACCATCACGCTGTGCTCGGGGTACCCGTGACAGCCGATGCCAAGGCCGTGCGCAAGCGCTACCTGGCGATCGCCCGCATGCTGCATCCCGACAGTTTGTCTGGGGCCACCGCCACCAATGCCCAGCGGGCCAGCGATGTTCTCTCCAAGCTGGTCAACCCCGCTTACGAGGCCCTGAGCCAAGAGAAATCCAGTACTGAGCATGGCATCATGCTCAAGCTCAAAGGGCAGTCACTGCGTCAAGTCGGCACAGCCCCTACGGTTAGCTCTACAACCGCCCAGACCCTACTCAAAGCGCCCCATGCCGACGCGGCCTACCGCAAAGCCATTAGTAACTTAGCCGAAAGCCAATTCAACGACTTGGAGAATGTGACCGAGGTAATCGGCGAACTGAGTGAGCTCAACCTAATTTACTTATACCGAAGCAGCGCCAACGATGGCCCATCGGTTAGCTCCCCGGCCAGCGTCACCAAATCGCGCCCCACAGCCGCCCCTGCTAGCCCTACAACGACAGTGCCAACCCCTCGCCAAAACCAGGCGGCTATTTTAGAGAGCTACGTTAACCGAGCCCAGGAGTACGACCAAAACCGTGACTATAGCCGAGCTATTTTAGAGCTGCGGGAAGCCGTCAAAGCCTATCCCAACAACGTTCAGTGCCACAGCTATCTGGCGGCGCTTTATCTCAAAGCTGGCCAAGGCACTATGGCCCGTATCCACGCCAAGCGCGCCCTCGAAATTGACCCCAACGACGAAAGAGCGAGCGCAGTTCAGGCCCGAGTAGATAAGACTAGCGGTGCGTCTACCTCGGGATCGACCCAGGCCACCAAATCGAAAGGGGGCAACGCAAAAGCCTCTAATCCCAAAGCTTCTGATAAGGGAGGCGGTTTCTTTGGCCTGTTTGGAGGCAAGAAAAAATGATGACCTATCAACCCCCTGCCGGAGCACGCGACCTACTGCCCCTGGATGTTGCCCAAAAATATTGGGTTGAGACTCGCCTAGAGCAGGTGTTTCAGCGCTGGGGCTACCACCGCATCATTACCTCTACCGTAGAGCGGATGGATACCCTGATGGCTGGGGGTGCTATCGATCAAGAAGCGGTGATTGAGCTTCAGCCCGTTGCCGGTAAGCGCTTGGGGCTGCGGCCTGAGCTAACCGCCTCGATCGCCCGCACGGCCGTTACTCGCCTGGCTCGGGTGACCTATCCCCAGCGGCTCTACTACAACGCCAACGTATTTCGCCAGGCTAGCCAGGGTAGTCACGGGGGCCAGCAGGAGTTTTACCAGGCCGGGGTCGAGTTGCTAGGGGCCGGGGCAACGGTAGCCGATGCCGAGATTGTGCTGCTGCTGGTGGACTGTCTCCACAGCCTTTCCCTCGACTCCTGGTGCTTGATCTTGGGCGATGCCCAGCTCACCCAGGCGTTGCTCACCCCCTTTGCGCCCGGTCAGCGCCAGGCGGTGCGTCAAGCACTGGCTACCCTCGATCGGGTAGCCCTCGACGGCATGGGGTTATCCCCAGAGCTGCATCGGCACGCCCTCCATCTGCTCGACCTGCGGGGCCACCCCGAGGATGTGCTCCAGGCTCTGGGGCAGATGGCCCTGGAAGTCGAGGCCCAGACAGCAGTAGAGCGGCTTAAGTCGCTGGTTGCCCTGGTGCGAGACGTGATTAATACGGGAGGGGACAGTCAGCGACTGACCCCAGGGCGTCAACGCCCCGCCCTGACTCTCGATCTCAGCCTCATTCAACCCTTTGACTACTACACTGGCCTGGTGTTTGAGGTGGTCACTGGCCCTGAGCAGGGCTGTCAGGTGCTTGGGCAGGGGGGCCGCTATGACAATCTGCTGAGCGTTTTTCAGGGCCAGGGCCAGGGGTTTCCAGGCATTGGCTTTGTGCTAAACATTGAGGCCTTACACCAAGCGCTGCTGCCCACGGGCCACTTGCCCCAGGATACGCCCCCTAGCGATTGGCTCGTAGTCCCTACGGTGCCCCAGGCGGCGGCGGCGGCCTTTACCTACGCCCAAACCCTGCGGGCCTCAGCCAGTCTAGTGCGGGCTGAGGTACACCTGGCTGATGGCGAGCCACCTACTGCCACCCGCGACCTGGCCCGTCAGCGCCGCATTAGCCGCATCGCCTGGATCGGCCCTGACGGGTTGCCAGATATTGAAGCTCTGAACTAACGTGGGGGATGGCAGCCGCCCTGGCTCAATTCCTTACGGGGAGAGAGTTACAGGGTTAGGGTGACCGAATTGTCTAGGCAGGGGAACTTTGATTCCTCGATATTCTTTTGTGCCCGTGAGGAGAGCTTATGGCCCATACCATTGTGACTAACGTTTGTGAGGGTGTCGCCGACTGCGTCGATGCCTGCCCGGTAGCCTGCATCAGCGAGGGGCCGGGCAAAAATACCAAGGGCACCGACTGGTACTGGATTGACTTTTCAACCTGCATTGACTGCGGTATCTGCCTCCAGGTGTGCCCAGTGGAAGGCGCTATTCTGCCCGAAGAACAGCCCGACCTGCAAAACACTCCGGCCTAGTTTGGTCTAGCCTAGGGTTCTGAGTTTTCTCTCTGGGCCAAACTCCAACGTTATGCTGTGCCATGGCCAAAATTAGCCTTCGTAGTCGTCTTTTCATCTCTCACCTGGCGGTGATGGGGGTTGGCATTTTGGCGCTGGCCCTCTTCGGCAGGCTTTACACGCCTCGTCTCTTTGTGATTTCTTTGGAGCGCTATGAGAATGGGGTGCTGAGCGTGCAGCGTCGCACCCAGTTGGTGAAGGGCTTTGAGGCCGCCTGGAGCCGGGGCATGCTGTGGGCTATTTTAGTGGGCGGCGGTACCGCTGGGGGGCTGAGCTATTTGGTGTCGCGGCGCATTATTCGCCCGCTCGATCAGATGACAGAGGTGACGCGATCGTTTGCCGCAGGCCGCCTCAATGCCAGAGTTCCGCCCTCAGAAATTTTGGAAATTCAGCGGTTGGCCAGCAGTTTTAACCGCATGGCAGCAGACCTAGAGGGGGTGGAAGAGCACCGTCGCGAGCTGATTGGCGACCTTACCCATGAGCTGCGCACCCCGCTGACGATTATCCACGGCTATCTGGAGGGGCTGGCCGATGGCACCGTTGACCCCGAGCCCGAACTCTATCAACGGCTAGCGGGGGAAACAACGCGCCTCCAGCGCCTGGTCAATGACCTGCAAGAGCTGTCTAAGCTAGAGGCAGGCTATCTGCCCATTCAGGCCCAGACCGTGGCGCTGTGCCCATTGCTGAGCGCGCTGGTGCGCCCGTTTGCCGACCAGTTTGTCAGCACCGATCGCGTCGCGATTACATTGCATTGCCCGCCCGATTTGCCCTTGGTGCATGCCGACCCCAGCCGCATTGAGCAAATTGTAATCAATCTACTGGGCAATGCCCTGCGCTACACCGAGAAGGGCTCGGTGACAGTAAATGCCTGGGCTCAGCCTGGTCGAGTCTACGTCAGCGTAACTGACACGGGCATTGGCATGGCTGAGGAAGATCTGCCCTACGTGTTTGAGCGGTTTTGGCGAGCCGATCGCTCCCGCAACCGCAACTCTGGGGGCACGGGTCTAGGCCTAACTATCTGCCGCCGCTTGGTGGAGGTGCAGGGGGGCAAAATTGAGGTCAAAAGCACCCTGGGCCAGGGCAGTGAGTTTACGTTTTGGCTACCCCAGGCGAAGGGAGTTAAGAGTATGCCAACTAAAAAAGTATCCCCTTTAAAGAACGCGAACTCTGCCTAATGGGCCGGTCGCGGTGAGATTCCGGATAAGTATTTAGTTGGGAATTTAGTTGGGGCATTCTAAGGAGAATAGGGGTATGTAGAGTGGTCAGGAAATGCCAACTGCTGACGACAGGCTTTGCAGCCTAAGGGTTTTGGTTCAAAAGGTTCAATACATCTTTTGGGGGAGTGAGGAGCTGTTGGCGAAGAGTGTTGGATTGGGCGCGATCGCACCGCACCTCTAGCACCCTTACTCCGCTAGTGGGTAGCCAGCTAACGCTAGCCCTGAGCTGACTCCAGGTTTCAACCCGTTCGTAGTTCACACCGTAGGCAGCGCAGAGGCGATTGAAATCGACCGTTTGAGGAGTGGTGAAGAAGTCTTCAAACCAGCGATCGCCGGGGGCAGGCAAGGTGGCGATGGGCAGTCGGTCAAAGATGCCGCCCCCCTGGTTGTTGACCACCACCACGGTGAGATGCCCCCGCAGGCGCGGTACGCTGAGCCAGCCGTTGGTGTCGTGAAGCAGGGCCAGATCCCCCGTCAGCAGCACCGTGGGCGGGCCACCGTGGGCAACGCCTAGGGCAGTAGACAGCGTGCCGTCGATGCCGTTAGCGCCTCGGTTGCAGTAGGGGCGAATCGCGCGATCGCCTGGTGGCCAAAACCACTCCACATCACGGATGGGCATGCTGTTGGCGATCACTAGAGGAGTGTTCATGGGTAAAAATTGGGCTAGCAGCCAGGGTACTTTGCCCTCAAAGGGTTCATCTAGAGCGGTTAGGGAGCGATCGAGCTGCTGGCGCAGGCTCGCCTCCAAAGCCAGCCATTGGCCGTGGTAAAAACCCGTCGGACATGCTTCTGGGCCGGGGGGCAAGGCCTGGGACAGAGCGATGACACTGAGGGGTAGGGGCGTGACGGGGCCGTGGAGGGGGTCGAGACTGGTGTTGCTAGGGTCAATGACCCAGCGGCGGGGCTGGGCATCCTCTAGCCACTGGCGCAGTCGTTTGCTGGTGGGCAGGGGGCCGAGCTGAATCACCTGCTCAGGCACTAGATTCTTTGCCCAGGTGGGCTGCCCCAAGGCCAGGTCATAGGTAGTGACTAGAGAAGCATTCAGCGCAGCGGCATTGCGCAGCGGCGACAGCCCCTCGGCTAAAACTGGCCAGCCCAAATAGGTGGCGAGGGCAGCGACGGCCTTGCAGTAAGCCAATGGATCAACAGTCTGGGCCGGGCCAGCAATAATTAGACCGCGATCGCACCCCCGCCAGGTCTCCAGCCACGGCAAAAGATCGATCCCCAGCGTCGTCAATTCCCCAGGGGCTGGTACCCCAACCGCCGCGAAAAAGTCGTCGTTGAGTTCTTCCTTTAGGTGCGCCGCCGAGCCGTCAGCGATGGGGGCCAGAGGGTCGCGAAAGGGGCAATTGAGGTGTACTGGCCCCGCCGCTGGGTAGAGCGATCGTCCCCAGGCCTGCCCCAAAATTTGCCGCAGATAGCGCAGCATACCCACCTCCGCCACCGGCACCGCCAACTCCGCGTACCAGTTTGGGAACGTGCCAAACAGCCTTTGCTGGTCAATGGTTTGGCCCGAGGCGCAGTCGCGCAGCTCAGGGGGGCGATCGGCGGTCAGCACCAGCAGGGGGACGCGGCTTTCGCGGGCCTCAATCACGGCGGGGTAGTAGTTGGCCCCAGCGGTGCCAGAGGTGCAGACCAGGGCCACCGGCTGCCCAGTGCGCCGGGCCACTCCCAGGGCAAAAAATGCCGCCGATCGCTCATCGAGTACGGGCACCGCCTCAATGTCAGGATGGCTGACCAGGGCCACCGTCAGGGGCGTAGAACGCGAGCCGGGCGAAATTACAGCGGTTTTTAGCCCCAGCTGAGCCAGTGTGGCCGCCAGTACCGAGGCCCAGAGGGCATTAGTGTTGCGAAAATCGAAATTGCGAAAATCAAAGGTCATGGAGGAACAGCAGGGGCCAGGGGCTACACCAGCGACTCGCCCAGGGCGCGCAGCTTGAGCTTAATTTCTGCCCACTCGCGATCGGGGTCAGACCCTGCCACAATACCAGCCCCGGCGTACAGCCGCACCCAGGTATCGGCCACTAGCGCTGAGCGAATACCCACAATAAATTCGCTGTCGCCGTTAGCACCCACCCAGCCCAGGGGCGCGGCGTAAAGCCCCCGGTCAAAATCCTCAAAGCGCAGGATCTGGTCGCAGGCTTCGCGGGTCGGCACCCCGGCCACGGCGGGCGTCGGGTGCAGGGCCTCCACAATGTGCAGCGGGTGAATATGGCGAGGCACCCGGGCTCGCATCGGCGTGTGCAAATGCTGAATGTTGGACAGTCGCCGCACCCCAGGCCGGGGCTGGTACTGGGGCCACAGCCCTACCCCCTGGAGCTGCCGAGCCAAAAACTCCACCACCAGTTGGTGCTCCCCTCGTTCTTTGGGGTTGTGCAGCAGCCCTTGGGCCAGGTAGTCATCCTGGGGGGGAGCGCTGCCTCGGGGGGCCGACCCCGCCAGGGCATCGGTGATCAGCTGGCCCTGGGTGAGGCTGAGCAACCGTTCGGGGCTGGCCCCCATAAAGGTTTTGCCGTTGCCCTGGCCCACGGAAAACACGTGGCAGTCTGGGTAGCGCTGCCGCAGACGCCCCAGGGCAGCCAGGGGCTGTAGGGGCTCAGCACTCACCCAGTCTAGGGCATGGGCCAGCACAATTTTTTGCACCGGGTGCCGGGTCATGTGACCCAGGGCGCGGTTGACCGCAGCCCTGAACTGCTGGCCCGCCTCGGGCACCGGCTGTACGGGCAGCCGAGCCGGATGCAGAGGATCTCGCCAGGCAGCCGTGCCCAGACGCTCTACCGCTCGGAGCTGACTGGCCAGACCGTCAATCGTGGCTTCCACATCAGAGGTTGCCGTCACCAGGTAATTCAGCGTTAGCACCCCCAGGGAGCCATGGCGCACCAGCTGCCACTGGGGCAGCACCACCGTCGCCGCAGGAAAGGTAGCCTCACCATCCTGGGAATCGGCAAAAAAGGTAAATGCGCAAAAAAATCGGGCCCCATCGGCCCCGCTGAGGGCCGCCGCTGGCCCCGCCTCGCTGTATCGGTGGGTCTTGCCGCGCCACTGCTCAATAAATCGGCGAGCCTGGGCGAACCGGCGGGCTCCAGCGGTTTCGTACACTAGCGCGGCACCAAAGCCGACTACCGACTGCTGAACCACGGGGGTTTCGAGGTACAGGTGGCGATCGCCAATCGGAGCCAGCCGGGCCAGCACCACCAGTGGGTCAACCGGGGGAATATCGAAACTCAGGCTCACCAGCTGGGGCTGATGACTCTGCCGCGCCTGACCCAGCCGACGATCTAAAAACCGGTAGGCCGACTGCAACGTCTGGTCGCGATCGGAGCAGTGAGAAACAACGGGCATAAACCTTGGGACTTTAAAGCGGTTTACTGTACGAGCGGTTCACCTATGTCACGGTTGGCGGTTTTGGCTATAGAATGCCCAACCACCTCGGACAGCTGGGCCATTGAACCCAAACCACCGGCACCCGGACCCAATTTGCCCCGCCCACCAAGCCTACGATCTAGACCCCAGGGGAAGCTAAAACAGGCTCCAGTTAAGCCGCTCAGCCCCTAGGGCAGTATCCTTACTGGTAGCATATTCGGTTGTGGCGTAACCACTTCGGGGCCAGTCGTTCACGCAGCTTAATAGTGGGTACCGGTCTGGCGATGGTGAACAGCGGTTTTACCGTTGCCGTCTAGCACCCGACCGGCCTGCACCGTGGCGTAGACCAGCCAGTGATCGCCGCACTCCATGCGCTGCTCGACGGTGCACTCTAGGTAGGCGATCGCCTCAGTCAAGATCGGCGCGCCATTCTCGGCCACCTCAGTTTCAATCTCGCTAAAGCGGTCTTCGCCGGGGGCAAAGGGTTTGAGAAAATGCTTCATCGGCCCCAGGTGCCGCCCCTCCGCCAAAATATTCAGCACAAACCCATAGCCGGGGTACAGCAGCGACTCGATCGCTCGATCTTTGGCCACCGCCACCGTAAACCCCGGCGGCGCAAAGGAGGCCTGGGATACCCAGGAGGCCAGCATGGCGCTCGACACCTCTCCGTGGCGGGCGGTAACAATGCACAGCGACCCCACAATGCGGCCCACCGCCTGCTCCACAGCTGAGGCGGGGGTACGGGGCTGCTTCGCTCGCGTCGCCTTCTTTAGCCCTTGGGCAAAGTCAGTGCCCACCTCTTCGCAGTACTTGAGGGTGACATCGGTGGGCTTAAACTTGACCCGGATGGGGTCAAAGGCCAGAGTATAGCCGCCGTCCTTGAGCTTGCCCTCCAGCAGGTCAATAGCTTCCCCGCTCCAGCCAAAGGAGCCAAATACCCCAGCGGGCTGGGTCTTAGAAGCGGTCGATAGCACGATACCCAAGGCCGTCTGCATGGGGGTGGGCGCATGGCCGCCCAGGGTGGGGGACCCCATCAAAAATCCAGCGGAGTTTTCCACAGCCGTCTTGATATCATCCGGGCTGGCCTGCTCGGCGTTGAGCGACTCTACCGCCACCCCCGACTTGGTGATGCCCCGAGCCAGGGCCTGGGCAATGGTGGCCGTATTGCCGTAGGCCGAGGCATAGATCAGCGCTACCGAGAGGTCTTGGGCGGTCTGGGCCTGACTCCAGTCGCGGTAGCTTTGCACCAGCTCGCGGGGGCTATAGCGCACCACGGGCCCGTGGCCTGGTGCCAGCGTCTGAAAGGGCAGCGTACCTAGCTTGCCCAAAGCAACCTGCACCTGGCGCGTGCTGGCGGCAAACAGACAGTCGAAGTAGTAGCGCCGATCTTCGAGCAGGTCTTGCCAGCTGAGATCAAAGACCGTATCGTCGCAGCGGTGGGCGCCAAAAAACTTGTCGGAGTACAGCACGCCAGAATAGGGATCAAAGGTAGCCAGCCCACCGGGGTATCGCGGGGTGGGAATCAGCTCAAACTGAAGGTGGTGGCCCTGGCCCAAATCGAGGCGATCGTCGCCGCTGCGGATGACCCGAACGCGAGGCGAGGCCTCGGGCAGCAGGTCTTGGAGGGCCAGGGCGGCGGGGTTTGAGCACACCACATCAACTTCTGGCAACCGGCTTAGCAGAATCTTTAAAGTCTCGACTCGGTTGGGATTGATATGCCCCAAGACAATATAGTTCAGCTGATGGAGGTCGATATGGCCCTCTAGGGCGGCCAAAAATATGTCGCTAAACGACTCGCCGGGGGGGTCGATCAGGGCGGTGCGATCGGCCTGAATTAGATAGCTGTTTGCCGTGGTGCCGCGCTCTAAGCCGTACTCAATCTCAAACCGAAGGCGGTTCCAACTGCGGCAGCGCAGCACGGTTGTGCCTGCGGCCATAGCGTAAAGCTGAACATCGCGAGGAGGAGAGGTCATGGGCGATAGGTAACGGCAGGTTTGGGGTGCCCCGTGGGTAATCTGTACTCAGTGAGCGGCCGTACAGAGCCACCGAAGCATCAGGTCAGACTGCTGCAATTCTAAAGGATCGAGGGAACAGCATTCTGAGGCGCTAGCGTCTAGAACCCTGGTTGCGGCGATCGAAGTGAAGTTAGAGTCCTCTTTACAGAGGTATTCAGCTTTTGTGAACTGTGTTGATGGTATCCGTGCTTTCTCGCACCCTGACCTAGACTGAGTGAGTCTACGGAGACAGCCGATAAGGAGCTTGGTACTGAGTCAAGGCGAGGTTACCCCCGCGATCGCCTAGCCAGCCAACACCCCGATAAAATACCGTGATTATACTGAGATGACTGGTTATTTTCATAACACTAAGCTAATTTGTAGCAACGGTCGCATCTGCCCAACGGGCCATCGAGGGTTGAGTAAGCGATAGGCACTGTCCTGAGATAGGGCAAATATGACCTAACCGCTTTAGTTAGTCAGTTATCTCTCTGGTTCTTGAAGTTGGATAATCCTATGGAGTCACAGTCTACTGGACAGGTTGTTACATCATCTATTGATGCCGCCACTATCGATGAAGTCGTGATCAGTCCAGTTATGGAGCAGGGCTTAGAGCCCAGCAGCCTGTCGTCAATCGATCCGGCGGGTGCCTCCCTGGCGGCGGTTCAGGCTGGTCAGCCGGTGCCAGCAGAGAATGTCAAGCAGCTGTATCGACAGTTTCGCAAAGCCGCCCTGGAATCCACCGCCCGAGAACTGCGCAAACAGCAGTACGAGCGCATTCAAACCCAGGTCGAAATTCTCAGCATCCCGATTGACAACATTTCGGTCAATGACTTTTTGAGCCAGCTCAAGAAGGGCGTGGTGTTTACCCCCAACGTCGATCACCTGATGAAGCTCCAGAAAGATATGGACTTTGTCAAGGCCTACAGCAAGGCCGACTATCGCGTCTGCGATAGCCAGGTGCTGATGTTTGCCTCTAAGTTTTTGGGCACGCCCCTGAAGGCCAAGATCTCGGGGTCAGACCTGTTCCCGATGTTTTGTGACCACCACCGCAACAATGAAGCCATAAAAATCTTTTTGATGGGTGGCGCTGAGGGCATTGCCGACCAGGCGATGGAGCGCATCAACGCGCGCATTGGTCGGCAGATTATTGTGCAGGCCCACTCGCCATCCTTTGGCTTTGAGAAAGATGAGGCGGAATGCGATCGCATTCTCACCATGATTCGCCAGTCGCCCGCCAACGTGCTGGTGGTGGGCGTGGGTGCCCCCAAGCAAGAAAAGTGGATCGCCAAATACCGCGATCAATTGCCCAACATTGACATTTTTCTGGCCGTTGGGGCCGCCATTGACTTTGAGGCGGGCAACAAACCCCGTGCCCCAGAGCTGTTGAGCAAGCTAGGTCTAGAGTGGCTCTACCGCCTGAGCACTGAGCCTGGGCGGCTGTGGAAGCGCTACCTGGTAGACGATTTCCCTTTTCTGTGGCTGGTGATTAAAGAGCGCTTTGCCCGGCTCTGGCGCAAGCCCGCTGTCGATGAGCCCGCATCGCGCAAGGCTTGGTAGGCCTGCATATAGACCTCCAAGTTGTCGAGGAAATCGCCCTTGCCCCTACAATACCTGTGACATTGAGCGATTGAACTCAGCAGTGCCATAGGAGGCATCCCAGCGCATCCCATTGAGCGTCAGCGTTCTACTTACCCCGGTGACCTGCGTGACTACCTGGGTAATTTTTTTGCCCGAGGGCGGTGGCTTTTGGCAAAATATGGCACCGTAGGAAGGTTCCCTGTGGTCGTAGCCCTATGGTTCCTGTGTCGGTGGGCGGCATTGCCCAATCTGCGCTATTGACAGACCAGTTACTGGCCTATTACCGCCAGCTGTCTGAGGGGCTGCTGACGGTCGTCGATGTAGAAACCACGGGGTCGCGCCCCCCCGAGGCCAGGGTGATTGAAATTGCGGTGGTGCAGGGGTCGCTAGCTCAGGGCATTACCCATGAAGCGTCCTTTGTGGTCAACGCCCAGGTGCGCGTACCGCACACCATTACCCGGTTGACGGGCATCACCACCGCCATGGTTGAGCAGGGCACCACCGCCGATACGGTGTGGCAGGCACTGCGATCGCCCCTCGACCAGGGAGTGCTCACCGGCCACAATCTGGCCTTTGACTACAGCTTCATTCAGGCCGAGTACGAGCGGCTGGGCCAGGGCTTTAAGCGCCCCGAGGCCCAGCGGTTTTGCACGGTAATTTTGTCGCGGCTGCTGCTGGCCGATCTGCCCTCCCGCAGTCTGCCGCAGCTGGTGCGGCACTTTGGCTTTGACGTGGGGCGATCGCACCGCGCCCTGGCCGACACCAAGGCCTGCTGGCTGCTGTCCAACCTGCTGCTAGAGCGCTTGGCCAACACCTCTGACGATGCCCTGCGGCAGCAGTTTGCCGAGCAGTGGGTGCCCCTGCGAGACGCAGTCAAGGTGTTTGACTGCCCCCGCGCTGACCTGCAGCGCCAGCTCGATGCAAGGGGCTGCGATCGCCGCACCTCGCGCCGGGGCAACCGCCACATGTATCGCCGGGGCGACCTGGAAGCTCTCTACCGCGAGCTTTACCCAGAGCAGCTATCGCTCAACCTGGGCGAGGGAAGCGGCTAGCGGGTTCTGCCTTGGTGGATTCCCCACGGCCCATAACCTGATCTTTTTTAGATTTTTTCCCACAGCTGGAAAAATATTCGTCATGGTTACAGAAAGAAGGGCCAAGACGTTGCTATGACTAGGACGTAGGGCTGAGGCCAGGGGGAGATGATGGCGCGATCGCACCAAAACCGGCAGTGGGGAGCGTGGGGCTGGGGTGGCGTAGTGCTGGTGCTGCCAACCCTGGTCGCCTGTGAACCGCCTCCGGCAGCGTTTGGCGGCACGTCGCCGCAGACCACCACAATGCTAGAGTTCATAAACCCTCAACCCATTGCCCTGGCCAGCGCGATGACTAGCCCCCTACTGTTCGATACCGTCTCAGACTTTGCCGAAGGGGTGGCCCTAGTGCGCCTCAAAACGAGCCTGGGCTACATCGATCGCGAGGGCAATCTGGCCATCAGGGTCACCGACGACAACATTACTACAGCCGCCGACTACGCCGAAGGTCTGGCGGTCGCCCAGGCCGGGGCCTACTTCGGCTACCTCGACCGTCAGGGCCAGTGGGCCATCCCCGTGCAGTTTCGCCAGGCCAAGTCGTTTTCTGGGGGGCTGGCGGCAGTGCAGGGGGGCACCAAGTACGGCTACATCAACCTCCAGGGCGAGTGGGTGATTGAGCCTCAGTTTGACCTGGCGGAACGGTTTGTGGGCGATCGCGCCCTGGTGAAGCTGGGGGAAACCTACGGCTATGTGGATCCTGAAGGCCGCACCGCCATTCCCCTAGAGCTGAAGGATGCCTGGAGCTTTTCTGAATCGCTGGCGGTGGCGCGGATAGATCAGCTCTACGGCTACATCGACCCCAGCGGTACAATGGCGATCGCCCCCAGCTATGACGGGGCCTTTAGCTTTTCTGACGGGCTGGCTCGGGTGCGCCAGGGTCGCCAATTTGGGTTTATCGACTCCACTGGAACCATGGTGGTCGAGGCCACCCTACCCTTTGCCTCAGATTTTTCAGAGGGGCTGGCAGCCGTGCTGATCGACCGCCAGTGGGGCTACATCGACCGCACCGGACAGATCGCCATTACTCCCAGCTTCGCCTACGCCGCCGACTTTTCCGAAGGATTGGCCGCCGTCCAGAAGGACGGGCTCTATGGCTATATTGACGCCAAGGGGGCCTGGGCCGTAGAGCCTCAGTACAGCAATGCCGGGCGCTTTTCGGAAGGACGAGCGCGGGTACAGATCGACAACCGCTGGGGCTTTATCGACACCGAGGGCCACATTCTCACCGGGGTCGGGTTTAAAGGCCTGGAGTAGCCCTACTGGGCCAAATCGGCCAAAAATTGCTGAATTAGCCCTACGGTGACCCCAGGCTGCTCTAACTGGGGTGTAAGGCCCACTCCCGGCAACACCTCAAAGCGACGAATGGCGGCGGGGTTGAGGGCGGCGTGGCGGCGGCCTATAGCTACATCGGTCAGCTGGGCCGCTTCGCCCCAGAGCAGCGCCGTGGGGGTGGCAAGCTGGGGTAGGTAGGTAGCCAGATCGAAGCTCAGGTCGCCCCGCACAAAGGCTAGGGCAGCGACATCGGCATTGGGCTGCTGGGCCGAATTGAGGTAGGCCGCCACCATCTCGTCAGAAATTTTGCTGGCGTCGGCGAACTGGCGCTGGGCCAAGAAGAGTTTGATGCCTTCGGGGGTGGCGATCGCCCCCCGATAGAGCAGCTGATCAATCACTGGCAGCTTCACAATTTGGTTGATCACCGAGCTGCTGGGGTCTTGGCCAAAGTCGGCCAGCCCCGCCGGGGCCACCAGAAATAGCCCTCGCAGGCGATCGGGGTGGTCGATGGCGACCCGCACCAGCATGGCCCCGCTGAGGGATGAGGACACCACCACGGGCGGAACTGAGCAGAGCGTTTCGATCAGTTCGTTCAGCAGGGCCAGGTAGTCAGCGGTGGTCAGGGGGCGATCGGGATGGTCGGAGTCGCCCCAGCCGATCAGATCGGGGGCCAGCACCGGGTGCTCGGCGGCAAAGGCCGGGTAAATCTTAGACCACTCGTAGCTCGACGACCCACCGCCAAAGCCGTGGATAAACAGCAGGGGTACGGACGAGGCCGGAGGGGCTGGCCAAAAGTTGGGATCGGCTTCGATGTAGGCTACGGTGCCCACACTCACGGCCACCGATCGCTGGATAAAACCGGGAGGGATAAACATAGAACCACGCCGTTACTGCCTTCTGATTACCACGAAGCCTTGCCCCTTGCCCACTTATCCTGGGGGCGGTGGTGCAATCCCGAACTCCGTCGGGATTCTTTAACGGCATGATGCTGGTTTTGGTGATGGACGACAACAGCGCTGGCTCAGGTAACTAAGCCAGCGCTGTTATTGCAGAGTTGAAGGCAGTCTTTAATTACTCCTACAGCCTGTATGGTTGGGCTACGGAGTCATCGAACCCGATTTAGAATAGCCCGTCTAGCGAAAGGCATCGGGGTCCAGGGGGCGACCGGCAGGGCTGCCGCCGCTGAGGCGAGCGCCGGTACCGCCATCAGCGGGATCGAGAAAGGGCTTGAGGTTAATGCCGCTGCTGCGCGTGCTGGTGGAACTGGGCAGACCCAGAATATTGCCAATTTGCCCCAGCACATCGCTGTTGCCGCCCGCAAAGGTGGTAACGCCCTGGGTTTGGTCGCCTCGGTCGGCGATCGCCAAGTTGTCAAACACGAGATCGCGGGTTGCTGTCGCATCTTGCCCAGGGGGCACGGTGAATACGATGCGGCAGCCGGGGGTTGACTCGGTGGTCACACACACGGTGTTGTAGCCATTCTCTACCGCAGTTTCTAGGGCTAGCAGGCCATCGGGACGGTACTCCTCTAGACGGGCGCTAATGGTGGCACAGCGGCGCTCAGCGGGCCAGGCGCTGCCGAGATCTTGAGGCACCGCCCAGGGGTAGGCCTGCCCCGGCTGGCTAGTGGGAGAATACATCACGGTATATTGCCCATCCTGCATCTGGCAGGTGAAGCGCGGCGCGGTATCGGCCTCAGCGGGCTCGGTCGGAGTCGTTTCGGGCGTCCCCTCAGGGGTGCTTTCTGGAGTTTGGGCCTGGCCTACGGCACCAAACGGCCCAACCAGTAGGGCAGTGGCTAGCCCACCCATGCATACTTTAGCGAACGAGCCAGTCGTAGAACGAACCATGGTGTGCTGCCTCCAGAAGTCGATTTGGCGTGTGAGTACATCTTTGTTCAGGGTGCCCCAGCGGCTGAACTATAAATCAGCTTGCAAGGTTGCTTCACCCAAAAAGCAATTCCCCAAGAGTTCGCGACGCGATCGCCCCCTCCCGAGTTCCCCGGCCCACCCACCTCACCGTCCCTGTCCTCATATCCCCGCCGATCTCTCCAAAATCCCCGTCGCCCCCTTGCAATTCTGAAGATTGTGCGTATCCTTAGTTAGGCTTTGGGCTCACGCTGTATTTAGGCTAAGTCAACCCAGTCCTAACGCTGCATCTAGCGTTTACTGGAAGAACCCGTCGGTCACCCACGCTCACTCCACACTCACACCGCCCCAGAGGGAGACATAACCCATGGAACACCCAATCCACCATTCTGCTGCATCGCGTACCGGCTACCGTTTGGGTGGCTGGGCGGGCGCTGGCCTGATGGTGTCTACCCTGCTGATCATCAGCCCCGCCGCCCAGGCTGAAACCCTGGCAGCCTGGCAGTTTGACCCGGCCACCCAGCAGTTGACCTTTACCCTGCCCAGCGGCGTCACTCCGCAATACGCCGTGGCAGCGGACGCCTCCCAGATTGTTGTGACCTTGCCCCAAACCCAGCTAGGAACGGTCGCCACCCAGCAGACCTACAGCGGTACTGTAAGTCAGGTGAACCTCAGCCAGGTAAATGATGCCGCCGTGGTGGTGCTCGAACTGGCTGCCGATACCGTACTGGCGGCAGAAGGCGTCAGCCTGATCTCTATTGCCGCTGGTGACCAAACCCGCTGGGTGCTCACCGCCTTAGCCACTGCCCCTAGCAACATTCCTACGGTGTCTGTACCTAGTACCCCCCCCGCACCGGGCAACGGCTCCATGATTGTGGAACTGCCGGTGATTCCAGGGAACGATCCTCGGCTGGGGTTTCCAGAGGCGGGTACCGGGCGACTGAGCACCTCAGCCGCCAACCTGATGCTGCCCAGCGATATTGCCAGCCTGACCAACCTGCCCGAAACCCTGCCCGTAGACCCCTTCAACCTCGGGCAACCTGGGGAGCAGGTATCGGTGCCCAGCCTGTCTGAACTCGATGCCGTAATTGGCCCTGTGGCTACTGCCCCCCAGGCGGCAAGCTCGGCCTCGGCTGAACCACCTACCGGAGGGGTAGCTGCTCAACCTGGGGCGATCGCCCCACTACCTGCCGCACAGCCCCCTGCCGGTACCGGCTCGGTGCTGACCTTTGAGCCACCGCCGCTGGCCGACGGCACTGTCCCCAGAGCTGCCCAGCCGCCGGTTGCCGCAGACCCCGTCCCTGGCCCCGCAGTAGTGGCAACTCAGCCAGCTAATCCCCCAGCGGCTCCTGCTGCGCCCGCGATCGATACCGAAACCAGCGGTGTGCCGATCGCCGTCACCCCACCAGAGCTGCCCACCCCTGGGCAACCAGCAGTAGAGGCAGAGGCGATCGCAGCTAATCCAACCCCTGCCCCACCGATCGCAGCCAGCAGCCCGACTCCGGTCATTGCCGCCGACCCACCGGCCCTACCAGAGCTACCCGCTGAGACAGTACCGGATGAGACGGCAACGGTCGCAAACCAGCCCGCTGGGGCGATCGCCGTTCAGCCCAACGCGATTAGCCAAGAGCCGCCCCCGCTGGCCACGGTTCCCGTCGAGTTAGCGGGCACCGACCCCAATCTCCTCACCGTACCTACAGCCCCGACCACCACCAGCCAGGGAACTATAGTCCCCCCATCATCAAATCCGGTGATGCTGGCCGCCGCTGGAGACCCCATTCTGTTTGGCAGCCCCCTGCCCGGTAACGGTGACCAGGCGGCCCTGCCCAGCGCGATTAACCCCGCTCCTGGCGATCGCCCCCTTTCCCCCGACACGCTGGTGGCGGCGGGCACGGTACTAGAGCTGCGCTACGTCGGCGATGAGCCCCTCGACCTCAACACCAACTCCAGCCAAAACCAGGTGCTGCTGCTGGCCCACGACATTCGCGACCCCATCACCAACGGCATTGTCGCCCCCGCAGGTAGTCAGCTAATTGGCCAGTTTGAACCCACCCCCGAAGGCCAGCGCTGGGTGAGCAAAATGCTGATCGCCCCCACCGGGCAGCAGGTAGATTTTGCCAGCACCACCGAATACATGGTGGGGAACACCGAGGTCAGCAGTCCTCGCCTGGCCGCTGGAGCGGGTTTAGGAGCCCTAGCTCTGCTGGTGCTAACCGGCTTTAGCGGCATCGGTCTAATCGGCGGCGCTCTAGTTGGGGCGACAACCGTAGTAGGCACCTCGCCCCAGTACGTTGTCATTGAGCCCAACCAGGTCATTCAGGTACAGGTGATACAAGACATCCCGCGTGCCATCCCCATTGCTGCCGCCCCAGAGACGAGCCGCGAGTGGGGCAGCGGCGGCTGGTAGGCCAGCGCAACCAAGCAGGACATGTAATCAGAAAGGCTTCTGGGTTTAGAGAGATGTTTCTAAACCCAGAAGCCTTTCTGATGCGCTCTTAACCCCGATTGACTAAGGCTGCGCTGGAAACAGGCCGAACGGAAATGGGCCGTAGGTGCCTGACACCTCAGCCACCTCAGGGTCAGTGGTGTGGAAGGTAATCAGCACCCCGCGCGACGGGCCGCTGTAGTCGTCTAAGTACCACGCGCCTTTGAGGGTGTTGAACTTGAGAAAGACCGCGCCCTCACGGGTGGGCAAATCCAGATTGACGGAAACCCCAAGGGCTTTCAAAAACGACTCTAGCGCCTGCTGCCCTTCCGCCAGGGTATCGGCGCAAATGCCTAGAGTTTGATAGTCAGACCAGTCATTAAAGTCGCTCAGGTCAGCCCGCACCTGGGCGGCTTCGGCGTCGCTGAGGACAGGGGGCGTGGTGAGGCAGCTAAACTGGCTAAGCCGCTGACGAATTGCAGCGATCTCAGCGGCGGCGGGGAAGGAAGGCGAGGTAGTCATAGTCGGTTCTTTATGGTCTAGCTGTCGTCTGTTTTGGGGATGAATTATCCCAAAGCGGTTTGGGCTTACTAGCAGTGGGCCACTGGCCCAGCTACCAGAGGTGCCACCATGACCTACCATGTCCGCATGTTGGACATGCCGTCGAGCGATCGCCCGCGAGAACGGCTGCTATCTTACGGGGCCAAAAGCCTCTCGACCGCCGAGCTGCTGGCTATTTTGCTGGGCACTGGCCAGGGGCCTGGCAAGCTGTCAGCGGTAGGGCTAGGCCAGCTCATTCTGCAAGAAATGGGGCAAAACCAGCGCGATCCGCTCACCTCGTTAAGGGATGTATCGGCCCACGATCTGGAGCAAATTTCAGGCGTTGGCCCGGCTAAAGCCACCACCATATTAGCCGCCATTGAGCTGGGGAAACGCGTGCTGCAAGCGATTCCGCCCGAAAAAACTGTGGTCGATGACCCCGCCATTGCCGCCGCCGCCCTCAGCCACGAGTTGATGTGGCAAGCTCAGGAGCGCTTTGCCGTGGTGCTGCTCGACGTCCGCCACCGGCTGATGGGCACCAAGGTCATCACCATCGGCACCGCCACCGAAACCCTGGCCCACCCCAGAGAAATTTTCAAAACCGTGATTCGCCACGGTGCGGTGCGCTGCATCGTGGCGCACAACCATCCTAGCGGCAACCTAGAGCCCTCCCCTGACGACCTCTCGCTCACCCGCCAGCTACTTCAGGGGGCGCAGATTCTCGCCGTGCCGGTGCTCGATCATTTAATTATTGGCAATGGCGACTTCCGCAGCCTGCGCCAAACCACCCAGCTCTGGCAAGAGATGCCCCAGGGAGCCTAGGATCCAGCCAGGCGTTCAGGGCTTGCATCGCCCTGAACGCCGTCATGGTGACCTGAGGGATGGGGTTGAGCCATGCTCAAAAACCAAAAAAGGAGAGTGCCGTGAGACCCGCTCCCAAACGGATCAGGCACTCTCTTTGACTACTGTCTGAGAGGCTTTGCGATCGTCTAGATCGGTGCAGCAGCGGAACCTTCCAGCGCTGGTGCTACGGTCGCCAGGTCAAAGCTATCGTTGATGTCACCCAGAGGCGTGGTCAACGAAGCCGTAGCAATGCCGCCACTGACATCAATCACGCCATCGATACCGGCGAAAAAGTCGGCTCCCTGGTTGGTAAAGGCCACCACGTCAAAGGTCGTTTCAAACAGTCCCAGCGGGCTTTCGATCGCAGCATCGAGCACGCCATCAGTAAGCGTACCGGTACCCTCTAAGTCTTGGACAAATCCAGCCACGTATTCGCTAGCCAACGGCCCAAGGTCGAGATCGGTCGCGACCGGCAAGCTCAAACCAGAGCCGATAGGCACTGAGGCATCGAGACTAGCCAGCCCGTCAGCAAAATTCAGCGACCCAGTCACCGCCGAGAGGGGCACCGACAGATCGCCATAGGCACCTAGGGATGCCACAATGTTGCCACTGTTTAGGTCAACGGCACCGTTGATGTCGCCCACCAGGGGCAGCGCCGCAGCGAAGGGGAACACCGCATCATCTTGAAAGTCGATGTCGGCCACCAGCTGGCCAAAGGGCGTGACCAGATCGAGGTTGAGGTCGCCCCCGGCCACATCGACGGTGCCACTAATCGGGCCGAGGGCGGTGGCCAGATCTAGGGTAAACGCACCGTTGGCAAAGGGCACGGTGTCATCAATGGCGTTGATGGCATCTAGCACTAGGGTGCCAGCGGCGGCAGACAGGTCAAACGCTGGCAAAGTGGCGGTTTGACCATCGGTTGCGATCGCAGCCTCTAAAATTCCCCCGTTGAGAGTGACGGTGCCATCCGAGACAGCGGCCAGATCGGCAAAACCTCCTAGGGTCGTGGGGGCATCAAAGGTGCCCGTCAGAGCTGTGCCGTCGGCCAGCACCAGGTTGGCATCAAACAGGCCATCCTCCACAGAAATTTGGCCGGTAGCATCAGGCAAAGCGCTGGCAAAATCCGCTACCAGGTCAGCAAAGCCGGGGTCAAAGGCAGCCAGTAGGCTCAGCACGCTGGTGCTGCTGAAGAAGGCTTCATTGGGGATAAATTCAACAGCAGCTTCTTCTTCGTTGAAAAAATCTTGGTTGGGCGACAAATCAGTAGACATAAGGGAACACCCTTGCTTTCCTTTAGATAAACATCAGCGACAGCCATCTGTCGCGGGCGGCGCTGAGCCACCCCTTGGTCTGCAATGCTCCGCTGGGTATTGTGCCACAGGAATTTAAGAGTGCCTAGGAAAATTTTGGGCGATCGCAGGGTAGCCACCCGCGACCGTCTCAAACTGGGGATCACTGACTCCGTCAGCCTTGGCAGCTACAGACCCGTCACCGAAAAGGGGCGATCGCCCCTGGTTCTATTAAAGCGCCTTACCCCATGCAGCCGCGCCCAGCCGCCCAGGCCGTAGATCTACACCAGCACCACCGCCCAGTGCATCAACACCACTAGCCAGAGCGATCCCGTAATCCAATAAGCGCCAATAAGTACCAGTCCTACCCAACCCGCCAGCACCAAAAAGCGAGGGTCAGAGAGGCCCGCATTGGCCCCTTTATACAAAGTTTTATCAAGCAAGATGTGATGGAAAATAAACGCCACAAAGCTGACGATGCCCCACAGCAGCCAGCGATCGCCAGGCACCCCTTCTACCGGGTGGGGCAACAGCATGACGCGAAAGATCGTTTCTTCGAGCAGGGCAGGGGCAACGAAGCGACGCAGCGCGTCTAGCCCCCAACTCAGCGGATCAACAACGGCATTTTGCTGCACCAAAAACCCACTTTTTAGACCAAAGGGTATGGCTATCAGGCCGTAAAGGGCGATCGCCCCAGACCTAGCAGACCTAGAGGCCAGCCCAGCCCGGTGGCAAAGGTGTCCACTAAATGCTGGGCCACTCAATCTAATACAGGAATACCGCAAAACAGCATTGTAAGACTCAAAGAAAACATTCCTAACCTCGCTTTATGGCCTCCGCAGCCCCTCCACGATCGCATTGACAATCACCGCATCGTTCCAGGCGGGGGGGTCTTCGCCCAGGCGCACAACAACCAGCTCCTCTGACGGAATCACATAGACCCGCTGGTGGTGGCGACCGTCGAGATAAAACGTGTCGGCAGCAGCAAAGGGGGCTGACGAAGCGAAATTCACCTGGGGATAGTCGGCGGTGCGGGCCTTCAGCCAGATGTGCAGGCCAAAGGTGGGCTCTAGGGGCGACTCTTCTAGCATTTGCTGAATCCATGGGGCAGGAATCACCTGGCGATCGCCCTCGTTACCCCCGTGCAGCAGCATTTGCCCCAGCCGCACCCAGTCTTGGGCCGTGGCAAAGAAACAGCAAAAAGGCTTAGCGCTGCCCCCCGGACGGTCAAGCCAGAGAAAGCCGTCGCCCGCACCCAGGGGCTGCCAGAGGCGGCTGCTCAGATAGTCACCAAAGGATTCGCCCGTAGCCCGCTCCAGCACCAGGCCGAGCAGTTGCGAGTTGAAGTTGCTGTAGTCAAACGCCTCACCAGGATTGCGCTCTAACGGAATCTTCAGCACGAGTTTTTGGGCATCTGACCCGCCGTAGAGCTGCACCAAGTCAGACCGCAGGGTGTCGGTGCGATTGTCGTTGCGCAGGCCCGACTGCATATAGAGCAGGTCAGCCAGGGTGATGTCGCCCCTAGGGTCGTCGGCCCATTCTGAAATGTAGGTGCCGACGGGGTCTTGAATGGAGCCAATGTGACCCTCGTCGATCGCCACACCGATCAGCAGCGCCAGCAGGGTTTTCACCATCGACATTGAGTTGACCGGGTCGCTGGCTTTGTGGCCCTGCCAGTATTGCTCTAGCACCAGGCGATCGCGGTGCATCACCAGCAGCGCCACCGAATTCTGCACTTCAGCAAATTTCAGCGCCGTTTGCAGCGCTTCGGGAGGAATCTCCGTCGTCTCGGCCTTCGCTAGCGGCGGGGCTTGGGGGCCAACGCCGGGGACAAGTTGCTGAGGCTGATACCAATCAGCCGAGGTGATGGGGGTGTCGGGGTAGGTGAGCGATCGCCCCAGCAGTCGCCAATCGACTGAAACCCGCAGTAGCCCACCCAAGGCCACCAGACCCACCACCGTCCACAGCCTAGGCCGAAGGAATGCTCTCGTCATACTGTTGTCGAGTTCTTCCCTGCAA
The DNA here is from genome assembly GCA_019358835.1 of Tildeniella torsiva UHER 1998/13D. Classification (GTDB taxonomy): domain Bacteria; phylum Cyanobacteriota; class Cyanobacteriia; order Phormidesmidales; family Phormidesmidaceae; genus Nodosilinea; species Nodosilinea torsiva. The sequence goes on along the minus strand of JAHHIH010000030.1, from coordinate 17,716 downwards.
TTCTAGGCTCTATTCTAGCTAGCCCGACTCAGCCATCTCCAGCCGCCAGATCCCAGGGTTCTTTTGGGCTTTGTCCCAGGTCTGCCTGTCATGGAAGAACCCTGGGATCTGCGCCCCCTACATGCCCATGATGCAGTAGCCAGAATCGACGTAGAGAATTTGCCCAGTCATGCCTGTCGATAAATCGCTGCACAGAAACGCCGCCGTATTGCCCACTTCAGTCTGGGTCACCGTGCGACGCAGGGGGGCAATTTCTTCCACATGGTGGATCATATCGAGAATGCCGCCCACCGCCGACGATGCCAGGGTGCGAATGGGGCCAGCGGAAATGCCGTTGACGCGAATATTGTGGGGGCCAAGCTCTGAAGCCAAGTAGCGCACGTTCATCTCCAGCGCCGCCTTGGCAATCCCCATGACGTTGTAGTTGGGCACCACTCGCGCCCCGCCCAGGTAGGTGAGAGTGACAATGCTGCCGCCGTCGGTCATCAGTGGCTTGGCCCCGCGGGCCAGGGTGACTAACGAGTAGGCACTGACATCGAGCGCCAGTTGAAAGCCTGCTTTAGACGTGTTGCTAAAATCGCCTGTCAGGTCATCCCGGTTGGCAAAGGCCAGGCAATGAATCAAAATGTCGAGCTTGCCCCACTTCTCGCCAATGGTGCTGAAGACCTGCTCGACCTGAGCTTCATCCTGCACGTTGCAGGGCAAAAACAGACTGGGGTTGAGGGGGTCAACCAGGTCTTTGACCTTGCCTTCCATCCGGCCCCGCTCGTCGGGCAGGTAGGTGATGCCCAGGTTAGCCCCGGCGGCATGGAGCTGTTGGGCAATGCCCCAGGCAATGGACTTATTGTTGGCAATACCCGTTACCAGGGCGTTTTTACCGGTCAGGTCTAGCATGGTGTCGTTACGTTTGGGCGGTGGTGATTCGCATATAGGAGTTTACGGGAATGTGGGGCCAGTGAATAGGGTATAGCCCGATAGAATGGGTAGGCTTGGCACACAGAATTCTGCGTGTTGAATTGACGGTTGCCCAGGATAAGCTCCCCCGGATGCTCTCGGCCAAGATATTCCTCGTCGCCCCTTAAAAAGGGGGCAGATTACATGCCAAGGCAGTCGTACCCCCCTGTTTTTAGGGGGGCAGAGGGGATCAAACCCCGCAATCCTACAAGCCCACCTAACGTTTACATCTCCACTACCCATGGAAGTCATCCCCGCTATTGATTTGATTGAGGGTCGCTGTGTGCGGCTATACCAGGGCGACTATGCCCAAACGGAGGTGTTTAACGACAATCCGGTGGAGGTAGCGCGGCAGTGGGTAGACCAGGGGGCCACACGACTGCACCTGGTCGATCTCGATGGGGCCAAGTCGGGTAAGCCCGAGAACTGGCAAGCGATCGCAGCCATTGCCAAAGCGGTCGATATTCCTATCGAAGTGGGGGGCGGCCTGCGCGATCGCGCCCGCGTCACCGATCTCTTCTCCATTGGCGTGCGCTACGCCATTTTGGGAACGGCGGCGATCGAGAACCCGGAGCTGGTCAGCGATCTGGCTGGCGAATTTCCGGGCCAGATCATCGTTGGCATTGACGCCCGCGACGGCAAGGTGGCCACGCGAGGCTGGCTTGAGACTTCGGAAGTGGATGCGATCGCCCTGGCCCAGCAAATGGAGCAGCGCGGCGCGGCGGCGGTGATCTATACCGACATCCAGCGAGACGGCACCCTACAAGGCCCCAACATTCCCGCCATGCGAGCCATGGCCGAGGCCGTGTCAATCCCCGTGATCGCCTCCGGCGGCGTCGGTGCCCTGCGCGACCTGCTCAGTCTGCTGGCCCTAGAGAGCCAGGGAGTCACCGGCGTCATTGTCGGTCGCGCCCTCTACACGGGGGATGTCAGCCTCAAAGAAGCCGTGCGGGCGGTGGGCAACGGGCGGTGGCAGGATGTGCCCCCATCCCTGGGCGATTCAGCCTTTGCTTAGCAGGGGAGTGGGCAAGGACTTGTTCAGGCGATCGCGCCCTGAGACTTACTGCACAAGGCAAATCTAAGTTATGGACTCTGGTTTACTCACCCCTCCCTTTGAAACCGCTGCCCTGGCGGCGGCTAGCACCTCTACCTTAAAAGCTAGCCTGCGGAACCAGGTAGACGGGCGGGAGGCCGAGCCAATGGCCAAAAAAGTTCGTTTCGCCAACGAGACCCTGCTGCCATTTTTCGACGAGTTAGAACGCCGCAACCCTACCCCCGACCTGAATCAACAAATCCCGCTGCTAAAAGGAATTTGGCTGCCAATTTGGTCTACCATTCCGTTTCAAGACATCATCCCTGGTCGGGTGCATCACGAGTCTTATCAAATCTTTGACGACAATGGTTTTTACGCCAATTTAGCCCGCTACAAACCGGGCCGTAAAACCCCAATCTTGAGCTGGGTCTCTCGCTGGCTTTTCAGCTACGATTTTATGATCATGCAGAGCTACGGCATTCAAACGCTGACCGAGGCCGATCACCCCTCAGCCCCAGGGCAACTAGGGCAAGACTATTGGGAGATTCAAAATGTCTGCATCCGGCAAATTTTGCGCTTTGGTTCGCCTTCCTTTGGTGCTGAAGCGGCTCAGGCTTGGTTTGATCAAACCGTAGCCAACTATCAAAAGAATCCTGCCTCTCAGCCACAAACCGCTAAGCCCACCCAGGGTAAGAATCGCGTTACGACAAAGCAGTACGAGCAAATTGCCCAGGCTCGCCCTCGACTCGACCATCTGTATATCGACCAAGATTTTCGTCTGGTCAAAACCCAGCGAGAAAAATCTCAGCGCCCATCCTACACGGTAGCGCTGCGCTTGTCATCTCAGTCCTTAGCTGAGTAAAGATAACCAAGATTCGCTTGTTGCATACCCACATCACTTTGCAAACTCTGCAAGTAGCGTCGGAAACTGCTCTGGTGGCGGAAATTTACTGAAGCTATAGGTGGCTGGTATTGTCGCCCAGGGCAGTTTTTCGTCAGTATAGGTTTCAATGAACGGGCTGAACGATTGAGCATTTTCCATCAGGCTGGCACGGATGTTAACGAAGTCATCCAGACCCTCGGGGCGGGTAAAAAGCCAGCTCATGCAGTGGCCACAGAAATAATGGCGGGTCGCACCGTGCAGGCCGCCAATCACCGGGCTACCCGATGTAATTTTGAAGCTTTCGCTGGGGTAGAGGGCACTCAGCGAAAAGGCGCTGGATGTCATTTGCTGACAGCCGGTGCAGTGGCAGGCCATAGTGATCAGAGGTTCTGAATTTACCTCAAATTGAACCTGCCCGCATCTACAGCATCCCGTCTTGGGAGAAGTCTTGTCTGCCATGGCTTACTCCTGGTTTTCTCCCAACGTAGCGCAAAGCTAGTTAGGCTAGACCTTGCTCAACAGCTCTGCGCCCTTGGAGTCAATCGCAGCTGGTGCCCGGCTAATTCCTGGCAGCAGATTTTCTACCAGGGTGTGGCTTTCTTCGAGCAGGTAGTTCAAAAACGCTTGGGAAACTACGGAGAGCTGCTTGCCCGCCAGATGGGCCACATACCAGTGGCGATCGATGGGGAAGTGATCCACATCGAGAATGGCAAACTCACCCCTGGTGCCCTCAGAAATAATGGTGTGCAGCGACAGCACCGAGATGCCCAGACCGCCGGCGATCGCCTGCTTGATCGCCTCATTGCTGCCTAGCTCTAGGCGAACCTTGACATCGATATCGTGCTCGGCAAACAGCTTTTGCACCGCGTGGCGGGTGCCCGACCCCGGCTCACGCATGATGAACTGCTCACCATTGAGGGCGCTAATGGGCGATCGCGCCTTGCCCACCAGCGGATGATCCTGCGGCCCCAGCACCACCAGGGGGTTTTCGAGGAAAGGGTAGACCTTGAGGTCGGGCTGCTCGGGCGGGGTGCTAATGATATAGAGATCGTCGTCGTTGTTGGCCATGCGCTCTTGAATCTGCTGGTGGTTCGTCACCTTCAGCGAGATATCAATACCGGGAAAGCGCTGGCAAAATGGCCCCAGCAGCCGGGGCACAAAATATTTGGCCGTGGTAATCACCGCCAGGCGCAGCTGGCCCTGCTTGAGACCCTTGAGGTCAGACACCGCCATTTCAAACTGGTCGAGGCCGTCAAAAATTTCTTGGCAGGTTTCTAACAGCTTCTGCCCCGCCTGGGTGAGGTAGAGGCGCTTGCCGATCTGCTCAAACAGGGGCAGCCCCACCGCCTTGGTCAGCTGCTTTACCTGAATCGACACCGTGGGCTGGGTGAGGTATAGTTCTTCGGCAGCGCGGGTAAAGCTGCCGTGGCGGGCCGTTGCCTCAAAGACCTTAAGCTGGTGCAGCGTAGCGTGAATCACCGGATAACCTCCCCAATCAAGCAACGGCGCTTTTGCATAGACGCCATTCTATCAAATTCACATCACTTCGGTTGTTTTTTCTATGGAGTGCGACGGTCTTTGGGGTAAAAGGCTCAAGTACCACGAGCCAGATTTCCCTATAAAAGACTATGGGCAGGGTGAAATTCCCGATCATCGCGACAACAATACCCCCGCTCCCGTCTAACCATGCGGGAAGCCACAAGCGTCTACAAAAAGTAGAGTTTCCGTGCCCTCATCCCCAGCCCCTCTCCCAGGGAGGAGTGGGGAGCCGGAAAACCTTTCAAAGTCCCTCTCCCAGCTTGGGAGAGGGATTTAGGGTGAGGGTCTAGATCTCGTCAGAAGAGACTGTTTTCGATCTATTGAGTTTGGCTTGTCTTTTTTGCTGAGGAGCATCCGATCAACCCTTTACCCACCCGTTTTAATCGTGTCGATTTTGCGTACAAACAGGTCAGAGAAAATGGTGATCACCCGCCGAGGCCGGGTTTTGATGTTAGCGCTCAGCGACATGCCCGATTGCAGCTTCACCGGCTGCCCATCAATGGCGATCGCCTGATCGCCCAGGGTAATTTCTGCCGGAAAGCGAAAGTTGGGGTTGATCTGGTCGGGGGGCAGCGCGTCAGAGCCAATCTGGGTCAGGGTGCCCTTCACATCGCCAAACTCGCTATAGGGGAACGAGTCGATGCGCACATCGACCTCCATGCCCTCGCGCACAAAGCCAATGTCGCGGTTGGTAATAAACACCCGCGCCACCAGGGCATCGCTGGGCACAATTTCGAGAATCGGCTCGGTGGAGTTGGCCACATAGCCCGCCTGGTTGGCCTTGAGGTTAAACACCGTGCCGCTCACCGGGGCGCGCAGCTCTTGGTAGGTGAGGGTCTGCTGCAGCTGGGCAATCTGGCTGTCGAGCTCTTGCAGTCGGTTGTCGTTTTCGAGAATGGTTTTGGTCAGCTGGCTGTCGAGGGTGGCGATCTGGTTGTCGTTGGCGGCAATCCGCTGCTGCAACTCGTCTTGAGAGGCAATGGAGGTATTGCGAAACTGCTCCTGGGCCTGCTCGATCGCCAGCTCCAGCCGCTGCCCTTCCTCCACCAGGCGGTTCACCTCAGTCTGGCGATTATTCACCTCCTGCTCCTGCTGAAGGTACTGAATTTCGCCGATGCCCCCCGCCTCGTACAGGGGTCGAATGCGATCGAGAATATTTTGATTCACCCGCAGGGCATCGCGGGCGTTGGTCAGCTGGGCCTCAGTCTGGGTGAGCTGGCGGCGCAGCTGATCGACCTCCAGGTTGGCAATGCTGAGGCGCGAGTTGAGTTCAGCGTTAGAGGCCCGCAGGCGATCGCGCTGGGCAATCGGCAAACTTTCCCCCGTCACATCCCCCGCTAGCTGGGCGCGGTAGAGGGCGTTTTCGGCCACCAGGGCGGCACGGTTGCTGGTCAGCTGCACCAGGCCCGGGGCAATATCCACCGGGGCGCTGGCGTCGAGGTCATCGGCCAGCTGCGATTTGTAGTAGGCGTTTTCTTCCCGCAGCTTGGTGCGAATGGTCTCCAGCGAGGTGAGCTGGGCCTGGGTAGTTTCAGGATCAAAGCGCAGCAGCGGGTCGCCCGCCTCCACAGCCTGCCCCTCGGTGACCAATACCTCCTGCACCACGCCGCCCACCGGAGCCTGCACCGGCTGCACCATGCCCTTGGGCTCCAGCTTGCCCTGGGCCGGTATGGCCTCCTCAAACTTGGCCAGGCAGGCCCAGGCCAGGGTAAACGCCGTCACCCCCACCAGGCTCCACACCACCGCCCGCGACCACCGAGGCGACTGGCGCAGAATCACGGGCTTGTCGAACTGCACCTTTTGCCGCGAGGGCAGGTTGGCCAGTACAGCGTCACCGTTTTGGTCAGGGGTCTGCGGTGGGGTGGGGGGAATGCTGTTGATGCGAACCATGGGTGAGTAGGGTGTGTGGAGTGTGTGGGTGTGTGGGTTAGATGGGGACGGGTAGGGTGTGTTAGGCCACAGGGCGATAAGGGTGCAGATAGGCTAGCTCTGGGCTGGCCGTAACGCACCGCTAGAGCATTGGGGACAAGAGGCAATCTCCGATTGTTGAGGACATTTTTCGGGACAAATTCTTTGCTGAGGGGACGGTGCATTGCTGCGCTAATGCACCCTACGGGCTGTGGGTATAGGGCATAAATCGTTCCTTAAACGCCACTTAACTGCTGCTGGTAGAGAGTAAAATAGCGCCCCTGGAGTTCCATCAGTTCGGCGTGGGTGCCTAGCTCGACCGCTGAGCCCTGCTCCATCACCAAAATCTGGTCGGCCTGCTGAATGGTGTTGAGCCGGTGGGTAATGAAGAATACCGTGCGGCCCTCAGCCCAGCCTTTGAGGTTCATCGAGACCTGGTGCTCGGTGTCGTAGTCGAGGGCGCTGGTGGCTTCATCTAAGATCAGCAGGCGCGGGTTTTGCAGGATGGTGCGGGCGATCGCAATTCTTTGCCGCTGTCCCCCCGAGAGGGTCGAGCCCCGCTCGCCGACGCGGGTGTTGTAGCCCAGGGGCAAATCCATAATGAAGTCGTGGCAGCAGGCGGTTTTTGCCGCCTGAATAATCACGCTGGGTTCGGCGTCGGGGTTGGTGAGGGCAATATTCTCCTGAATGGTGCCCTCAAACAGCAGGCTATCTTGGGGCACGATGCCAATCTGCCGCCGCAGCGAGTGCAGATCCACCTTGCTGATGTCGTAGTGGTCGATCAAAATGCGGCCCGACTCTAGCTCGTAGAGGCGGGGCAGCAGCTTCATCAGGGTGCTCTTCCCCGAGCCGCTCTGGCCCACCACACCAATAAAAATTCCTGCCGGAAACTCCAGGCTGACGTTGGCCAGCTGCAACGGCCCCGAGGGGGCAAAGCGAAAGGCCACATTTTCAAAGGTGACCTGCCCAGTAATCTCGGGCATCGGGATCTGGTTGGCCTCGTCGGCGTCGGTCTCCTGGGGATGGTCGATGATGTCGGACAGCCGCTCCAGGGACAGCGCCGTCTCCTGAAAGTTTTGCCACAGCTGGGCCAGGCGCAAAATCGGCGCGGTCACGTAGCCCGAAATAATCCGAAAGGCGATCAGCTGCCCCAGGGTGAGCTGGCCCTCCAGCACCAGGTAGGCCCCTACCCACAGCACCAGCAGGGCCGAGAGTTTGTTGAGAAAGTTGCTGGCGGAATTCGCCGTGGTGGAGGTGAGCACCGTGTTAAACCCGGCGCTGACGTACTCGGCGTAGCGCTCCTGCCACTTCCAGCGGGTGCGTAGCTCAATATTCTGCGCCTTGACAGTTTGAATGCCCGACAGCGACTCGACAAGCAGCGACTGGGTGGCGGCGTTGCGCTCGGCCTTGATGCGCAGCTGCTTACGCACAATCGGGGCCGTCAGCACCGTCACCAGCACAAACAGCGGAATCGTCGCCAGGGCCACCAGGGTCAGCAGCCAGCTGTAGATGAACATCACCACGATGTACATCACCGAAAACACCGCATCGAGCACCACCGTCAGCGCCGTGCCGGTGAGAAACTGGCGGATATTCTCTAGCTCATTGATGCGGCTGGAGAGTTCGCCCACAGGGCGTTTGTCGAAGTAGCGCAGGGGCAGGCGAAACAAGTGGTCGATAATCTCTGACCCTAGGGCCATGTCGATGCGGTTGGTGGTATCGACAAACAAGTAGGTGCGCAAACTGGTGAGCAGGGCCTCAAAAATGGCCACCACCACCAAGAAAACCCCCAGCACTTGCAGGGTATCGACGCTGTTTTGCACAATTACCCGGTCGATGATGATCTGCACCATCAGCGGGTTGGCCAGGCCAAACAGCTGCACAAAGAACGAGGCCACAAACACCTCAATCAGCACCCAGCGGTACTTTTGAATCGAGGGCCAGAACCACTGGAGGCCAAATTTTTGCTGGGGGGTTTCGCGGGTGGGTTCGAGCAGCAATACCTCACCGCTCTCGCCCCAGGCTTCGGCAAAGCTCTCGGGGGTGCGGCGAATGACGCCCACGGCGGGGTCACCCAAAATATAGGCTTTTTCGCTGGATTCGTAGAGTACCGCAAAGCTCTCCTGCCAGCGGATTAGGCAGGGGGTGTTGAGGCGGCCAAAGGCCCCCACCGGCACACGCACCAGCTGGGTTTTGAGGCCCATCATTTCGCTCACCGAGCCGCAGATGGGTAGCGAAAGCTGGCCCATGCGCTCGTGCTGGTTAGCTAAAATGCGGCGAATAACGTCCTTGCGAAAGGGCATGGAGAACTGCTGGCTGAGCATGTCGAAGCAGGCCAGCGCCCCATCGACCTCGCCCCGACCCCGCGCGAAGGGGTAGCTGCGGCTGGGGGATTTCTCTAGGGCCGAGGGCTGGGCGCGGGGCACCAGATCGGCCTCGGTGGCGTAGGGAATGTTGTTGACATCCAGCACCTCCACGGAGCGAGCGACGGCCTCGGGCTCTAGCTCAGCGGGTTCGGGCAGGGTTTCGGCCAGCACCGCTGGGGTCATGCCCAACACCCGCGCCCCCTGGGGGCTGAGGATCTCCACAGGCCGATCGAGCGCCAAGGTTGATCCGACGGGAATATTCAGCACGGTGCCGCCGCTGAGCACCCAGACGAGGGCGCGATCGAGCTGGGTCAGGTCATTGGGGCCGGTGGGCAGGGTGACGATCGCCGATTCGTCACAGACAATCTGCGCCTTGGCCTTCAGATCGCCCACGTCGAGAGCGTGGGCTTTGGCGTGCTCGGCCACCAGATCAAAGGCTTCGATCGCATAGACGCGATCGCACACCATCCCGCCAAACTCTGGGTACTCCTTTAGCAGGCCCAAAAAGGTGTACGAGGGCAGCGTTAGCGCCAGCACCTCGCTAGAGGCAATCACCGTTTCGCAGGACACCCCCCGAATCAGGCTGATCACCCCCAGCATTTTGCCCCGGCTAAAGCGCCCTAGGGTAACGGGCTGCTGGGTGCGAGGGTCGTAGCCCAGCAGCCGGGCCTGCCCTTCTAAAATCACAATCACCTGCTGGGTCAGCACCTCCCGCCGCAGCAGCGGCTGACCCACGCGGTACCTCAGCGGCTGGGCCGTTTGCAAGAGCTGCTGTAGCGCCTCGGCGGGCAGCCGGTCAAAGGGCTCCAGAGACTGAAAAGTTTGCTGAATCGAAAACGACGTTTGGGTCATGGGCTAGTCTGGAGAACGCACAGTGGCCACCCGGCCAACTGTTGGAAAACCGCAGCAGAAGGTTAACTACCAGATTTAGCAAATACGCTGGGCTGCGATCGCTGGATGCAGCACATTGATACAGAACGTAATTTTGCCTCGGTATCCTGAGCGGTTTGCCCCATGCTAAGCCGTCAGGCGTCCTCCCAACGATAACTCCGGGTTAAACGTCACTAAGAATCCATCCAAAAACGCCCTGTAGCTCTTTGCAGCTTGAGGAACGTGGTTTTCCGGATAAGTTCTAAGTCAACTGGCCACCCTCATCCCGGTCGGCAGCCATGCCTCAATTCGGCCACCCCACTGTGCCACTTTCACTCCCTGCCGCTTTCCATATGCGCTCTATATAAAGCACTGGTAGCGTCTATACACAGATAACTTTTAGATCACCCATCGACCGCTGCCATGCCTACGCTGACCTCTCGGTTTTCAGTACCCCGCTGGCTCCAGGCTGGCTCCCTCGCCCTGGGCCTAGGCCTGATCGCCGGGTGCGAAAACTACCCCGCCACGGGGAACACCGTTACCACCGGCACCTACGAAGCCACCGCCACCGTCACCCAAACCTGGCGAGCCGAGTACGCCCGCAGCTTTGACCGCCGCCAAACCGTTCACATGGAAGTTTTTGAGTCTAATTCTTTGGTCAACCGCAACGGGGTGCGCCCCGAGGGTGCCGCCACCGGCCCCGACGATGAGGGGGTGTACTGGCCGTCTTTGCCCCCTCGCCCCACCGCCGCCGATCTAGACAGTCGCAAGCGTGAACCCATCGAGCAGCGCACTGACCCCGCGATCTTGAGGGAAGTTGACTACGCCATCACCTTTGACTACAACGGCCAGCGGCGCACCCTGCCCACTACCCGCACCGTCTACCGCGAAGCCTCCGAGGCGTTTGCCGACCAGCAGGCGTTAGAGGTTACCTTTGGGCCGGGGGAGCAGAGTATTGGGGCGGCGAGGCGGATTGCGAGTTTTGATCGGTAACGGGGTGGATGGGTAGGGGGTGGGGAGTAGGGGGGCAGTGCCCACTAGGGAACCAGGCTTACCGATAAGCGCACCAGCTAGTCAGCCCAATAGGCATTGCTCAACAGGTCAGCCACCAACTGGCTTAGGGGCCAGCGATCGGGGAAGGTGACTTTGGTGTAGTCTTCGCGCACCTCTGCAAGGGCGATCGCATAGGCCCCATCAAATACTTCTGCAAAATACCCCCCTAGGCTAGGGGATTGTTCGAGCAGCAGCAGCAGTTCTTTGCGCTGCTCGCGGATGGTGATTTCCCAGCCTCGATTGTCGTAGGCGCTGTCGATGTAGAGCCGCTTGAGCAGGTGGGCCATGAGAGTAACTAGGCGGCTTTTTAGCTCTTTTTTATCTGAGCGCCCCAACGACTCAATCTCCTCAACCAGATTGTCAATATCGAGGTGGTCAAAGTCGCGCGATCGCAGCTTGGCCGCCACATCCTCAAGCCAAAGCGCAAAGTCGCCCTCGTAGAGCGCTAGCCGCTGCGGAGTCTGAGTCATGGGGCCAACACCTAAACAGCCTACTCCCAGGATAGCCCTTGCCCTCTAACACACACCTACCCATCCACTCGACTACTCCCCTACACCCCAGCCCCTCGGTAAATGCGGGCGGCCTGCTCGGGGCTAAGGCGGTTGGCCCCTGGCCAGTAGGGCTGCACCGGCTCAGAAAATTTAGGGAGGGCGACAGAGGGGGCACCGGCCCCTGGCCTTACGGTGTCGTTAAACTCTAGAGAAAGCCCGCCAGGCTTAACCGATTTAGCATTCTCCAAGTCGGCGTAGATTTTACTGTGGGGCGGTATGAAGGCTTTAGAATCCTCATCGTAGGCCAGAAGCTCGGCGGTTTCGAGCTTGTAGATCCAGCCGTGGATGGCCAGGGTGCCCGCGTGCAGCTTAGAGCGTACCGAGGGGTAGGTTTGCAGATTATCAATCTGGGTCAGGACGTTTTGGGCCACCAGCAAATCGAGCTTTTCTTGCTTAGGCAAGTCGCTGTAGTGATCTTCGACCAGCTTGCGAGTGGCTTCGGTGTGGCGCAGCCAGTGGTAGACCAAGGGCATTTTTTCTTCGAGTTCGCCAATTTGCAATAGCCCCTTCATCGCCCCGCACTGGGTGTGGCCACAGACAATCACCTGGCGAATATCCAGGGCCTCCATGGCGTACTCGATGGTGGCCCCTTCGCCGCCGTTGGTGGCTTCGTAGGGCGGGATAATGTTGCCCGCGTTGCGGATGATGAATAAATCGCCAATATCCGCCTGGGTGATGATGGTGGGGTCTACCCGCGAGTCGGAACAGCCGATAAATAATACCCGAGGATGCTGACCCTTGGCCAACTGCTGAATCAGCTCCTGGTGGTCGGGAATATAGTTTTCCTGAAACTCACGCAGACCTTGCAGCAGCTTTTCCATAGATCACACAGGAAGTTAGGGCACACCAGATCCAGGCGATCGCCTGAACCCGCATATATTGTTATCCCATATCTAAGGTCTCAGCACCGCAAAGATTTACTTATTACAGCAATCACCTCTGCTTTTGAGGGGGGCAGAACATTGGCCGAGCCTGAAGATTGATGCCATCCCCACAGCCAGATTCAGAATTCGGCGCAATAATGGGCGTGACTTCCTATTGCTGCGGCTATGCGTAATCCCTTTTGGCGGCTCAAGTCTTTGCCCTGGGCGATTTTGCTTCAGGTGGCGCTGGCGGCGGTGGCGATCGCCACCGCCGCCGACCTGCTGCTAGCCCAGGGGTTAGCCCTCCTGCTAGACAACGTCGGCAGTGGCCTACTTCCCCTGATGCAGCTGCTGTTCATGGCGCTGCCCATTGCCGCTGGCTTTGGCATTGGTGCCCTGGGCCTCACCATTTTGGAACGCTGGTTTAAGACCGTGTATATCGACACTGGCGTGCTCTGGGCGCTGGTGCCCTGCATCGCCCTGGTGCTATTTATCAAAGGGTTTTTGCCCATTCCCGCCGCGCTGGTGACGATGTCTTACACCCTGCTGGTAGGCGTGCTGTTGGGCATTTTTGTGGTGGGCAAACGCCACTGGCGACGCTGGTAGCCGCAGAATCAACCGGGGCAAGCTGAGCAAACCATGTAAACACTGTCATTGAGACCCAGAACAGTCGATGAAAGCCATCCTCCAAAGCCTGCTTGTCGGTAGCCTATTGACCCTCGGCCTGCCCGCCCTAGCTGAAAACCCTCGCATCGAGATCGACTACGACACCGAAGCTCTGAGCGATCAGGCGATCGCCCAGGGGCCGATTCGGGTCGTCGCCAGCTACACCCCCATCAACTACGACGCTGATGAAGTTGGCAACAACCTGACGCTTCAGCTGTTCTACAACGACGAGCTAAAGCTATCTACCACCGACACCGCCGCCATGTTTGCGGGCATTGAGCTGACCGATCTCGACAGCGACGGCACCCCCGAAGTGGTGGTACAGACCTTTACTGGCGGTGCCCACTGCTGTCTGGCCATTACCACCTACACCTGGCAAAGCGAGCAGTTTAACCCCGTATACTTTGGCTACCTCGACGGCGGCGGCGGCGAATTTAAAGACCTCAACGACGATGGCCTGATGGAGTTTGTCACCCTCGACAATGCCTTTTTCTACAGCTTTAGCTCCTACGCCGGGTCGTACCCACCCAGCGTCATTCTCACCTACGAAAATGGCGAGTACCGCGACACCACTCCCCAGTTCGCCAACTATCTCGCAGACACAGCTACCGGGATGCGGTTTACGGTAGAAGATCCAGAGTTTGCCGATCGCGGCGACAAAAACGGTGTGCTAGCGGGCTATGTGGCCCAAAATATTCGTGTGGGGCGCTACCGGGAAGCCTGGCTGTTCATGCTCTCCCACTACGATCGCACCGATGACTGGGGTCTCTCCACCTACACCGACGACGGCGAGGCCACCCAAGTCTATGCCGACTTTCCTACCGCCCTCTACGCCTTTTTGCAAGAACTGGGCTATCTCGATGCCAGCGGTAGACCCCAGTCAGAGGTTGATCGCTCCCCAGTGGTGGCCGAACGCGAGCAGTTTTAGGCTGACGCAAAAAAGGGTAGGCCACTGCGACCTACCCTACAAACTATTTAGCTCTAACTGCGCTCACTAAACGAATCTAAAAGCCGGTACGGCGGTAGTTGCCGCCATTGCCGCCCCCTGCGCTTGCGCCACTGCGGGCATCGTCGCGGGGGCGAGCTTTGTTGACCCGCATTTCGCGACCCATCCACTCAGCCCCATCGAGGGATTCGATGATGGCGTCTTCTTGAGCTTCAGCGGCCATATCGACAAAGGCAAAGCCCCGAGGCTTACCCGTTTCGCGATCGGTGGGCAGGCTCACCCGCTTCACATCGCCGTATTCAGCAAACACCCGCTCTAGATCTTCGCGGGTGACATCGTAGGACAGGTTACCAACATAGAGTGACATAGGATTGTCTCCGGACTGTACAAAATGCAGTGAGTAAACGGAGACAAAGCTGTATCGGAAATCAAAATGAAATGAAACAAGCGAAATCTACCGAAAACTAACCAAAGACTATTTTAACATCGCGCTCCGCCAGTCGGGGAGGCCTAGGCTGATTAGCGGTAGCCCCCCCCTTAGGTATCGTACATCAAGCCTTCGGGGGCCTCTGGGTTGTCTTCTAGGTACTGATCAAAGCCGGTTTTCTTGGGCTTCTGGTGCTGGTGGGAGGCCTCGGCCCGCATTTCTTCAACCACATCCCAGGCAACCGCCGCTTCAGAGGAGGTTTCGCCCTTTTCGGCGGTGATCTGGTGGGCGTAGTCGATCGCCTTTTGCAGCTCGTCTTGGAAGTCTTTGCTGTCAACGCTCATGGTCGTTCTCCTCGTAGAACAATCTTCAAGGTGGATAAGCCCATCTTACCCGTCTTGCGATCGCAACAGTTGGCCCCTCGCCAGCGCCGCAGAATGGCCCATCAGTGCTCAAACACCCCCACATACTGAAGCAAGTCTAGGGCGACAAAGGTGGGCAAACAGTTAAAACAATCCTGCGCTAACTCCCAGCGGCCCTCGCGTTTGAGCATGGCGGTCAGGGTTTGGTGAATGCTATGCAGGTAGCGCACGTCGTTGGCGGCGTAGCGAAGCTGCTCCTCAGACAGGTGCATAGCGTTGCCCCAGTCAGAGCTTTGAGCCGTCTTGTCGAGTTCGATGCCCTCTAGCTCTCTGACCAGCTCTTTGAGTCCATGGCGGGGGCTGTAGGTACGGCTCAATTTGCTGGCAATTTTGCTGCAAAACACAGGGGCGACGGTGATGCCTAGGTTGTGCTTGAGCGTGGCCAGATCAAACCGAGCAAAGTGAAACAGCTTGAGAATGTTTGGGGCCTCTAACAGCTCTTTGAGCAGGGGCGCTTCTGTTTGGCCGAGTTCGATGCGCACGACCGACACATAGCCGTCGGCGTCGGAGAGCTGTACCAAGCAAAGGCGATCGCGCCAAGGCAGCAGCCCCATTGTCTCGGTATCGCAGGCGATCGCGCTGGCTTGTCTGTAGCGGGTCAGGAGATCGGGGGTGAGGTCGCGATCGCAGATTTCAAAACCATCGGCCATAGGAGTTCCTAATCAACAGTTTCTGAGTCGGGTCGCCAAGGCAACCAATCGTCATCAAGGGCTTGCTCCAACGAGAAACAAGGACTTTCAGGAATTCGCTTAGAGTCTAGTTTGCTGACCTTCAGAAACAACCTTCTACCTTTGACGTACTCAGCAGGGTAGCGCGCTCTAAGCCGATTTTTCAGACTGGGACTATCATCCAAAATTTCCTGAATTTCTTGGCGAAAATTTTCAATTTCCCTGTCCCAGCCCGAGAAGCACCGATCGCGTTCAGTTTCCCAGTAGCTAAGCCTTAGCAAGTGCTCGCAGAGCCGTTTTAGATAGCTGTTAAGCGACTGTTTATCACTTCTGCCCAAGCTTTCAATTTCCTCGATCAGGTTCTCCAAATCAACCGCATCAAAGTTGCGAGATTTCAGATGAGCAACCGTATCGTCCAGCCAAAGCTGGTAATCCCGGTCGTACAACGACTTGGGTTTGACATCGGTTTCGGTGCTCATCTGCGACTCCTCCTCTGATTGAATCTGCGAGTTGGACAATCTAGCGGAGGTAAGCTCTACTCCAGGCCACCCAGCGCTTTGGCCACGGTGTTCACATCCTTGTCGCCCCGGCCCGAGGAGTTGATCACAATGCGGGGGTTGCCTGTCAGCTGAGGGCACAGCGTTTCGAGGTAAGCAAAGGCGTGGGCAGTTTCGAGGGCGGGGATAATTCCCTCCAGACGCGACACTCGCTGGAAGGCATCTAAGGCCTCCTGATCGGTGACGCTGTAATATTCGGCTCGGCCCGCATCCTTCAAAAAGCTGTGCTCGGGGCCAACGCCAGGGTAATCCAGACCAGCGCTAATCGAGTGGGCCTCGATCACCTGACCTTCGCTGTCTTGCAGCAGGTAGCTCATCGCCCCATGGAGCACGCCAACCCGGCCCTCGGTCAGGGTAGCCGCATGCTTGCCGCTGGCCACGCCGCTGCCCGCCGCCTCAATGCCAATCATCCGCACCGTCGGCTCATTCACAAATTCGTGGAATAGCCCCATCGCGTTGGAGCCACCGCCCACGCAGGCCATCAAAATATCGGGCAGGCCGCCAAACTTCTCTTGGCACTGGGCGCGGGTCTCTTCGCCAATAATGGCGTGGAAGTCACGCACCATCATTGGGTAGGGGTGCGGCCCCGCCACGGAACCGAGGATGTAGTGGGTATTTTCTACATTGGTCACCCAGTCGCGAATCGCCTCAGAAGTCGCATCCTTGAGCGTGCCGGTGCCCGCCGTGACGCCGCGCACCTCAGCCCCCATCAACCGCATGCGAAAAACGTTCAGCGATTGGCGCTCCATATCTTGCACGCCCATATAGATAACGCACTGGAGGCCGAAGCGGGCGCACACCGTGGCCGTGGCGACGCCGTGCTGCCCGGCTCCGGTTTCAGCGATGATGCGCTGCTTGCCCATGCGCTTGGCCAAGAGCACCTGCCCCAGGGCGTTGTTGATCTTGTGTGCGCCAGTGTGGTTGAGGTCTTCGCGCTTGAGATAAATGTCGGGGCCGTTGCCGTCGGGGCGGCGGTAGTGGGCGGTAAGCCGCTCAGCAAAGTAAAGGGGAGTGGCCCGACCAACATAGTCCTTCAGCAGGCCGTTCAGCTCGTCTTTAAAGCCAGCCTCGTCGCGGTACTGATAAAACGCCTGCTCTAGCTCAAAGAGCGCGGGCATGAGCGTTTCGGGCACGTACTTGCCGCCAAACTGACCAAAGCGGCCCAGGGCATCGGGGCGAGCATCGGTGACGGCGGGGCGAGGCGAGAGCGGCGTTTGGGTCACGGTGGCGGCTAGGTGAAGGGTTAGAATGTGCCCCCATTATAGATAATGGCCTGACCCGATGCTAGGCAGTCCGGCGCAGGGGCTCTGGAGCCTGCCGTCGCTGGAGAGAATGAATGTGGTGGAACAGTTCCCAGCAGTATTGTTCTGGCAGGCCGCAGGTGGCCGCCCCCCGCATGACCACGCTGGAATACCACTCGTTGGGGGCAATTTCTTCGTGGGTCTTGCTGATGACCGAATAGGTGCGGGTCTGGGCGTAGGGCTGCCCGTTGGCAGTAACGGTGACCATCTCGTGGCAGTAGCCTTCTTCGCGCAGGTCGAGGGCGGGGCTGAGTCGCCAGGGCAGGTGGTAGAGCACGCCCTGCACGGTGAAGTCAGGATCGGGAACCACGTCCAGGACGCCACAGTTGCGCAGGCGCGATCGCCGAAAGAACCCCAGCCGATACCCATCTAGCGTCGCTGGCCCAATCACGTAGGCGTGGGTGCTTTCGCCCAGGGAGCGCTTGAGGTCTACGGGGCACATGCAAGAGCCGTAGGCAAAGTAGTAGAAGCGATCGTCGGGGCCGTTGAGGGGGGTGGGGCTAGCCATGGGCAGTCGTCAAGAGCGAGGGTTGAGAGTGTCGAGATAGGTCAGAATCTACCCCCCAGTGGGGAGAGGCCTAGGAGTATCCCAAGCAAATAACTATCCATTAGATTAGGAGAGAGCTGTGTTGTTGTCGAGCTTCGATGATGGATGTTGCCCCTCTAGCGTTAACCGATAGCCTCAAGGTGTTGTTGAAAGACACCGCGA